>NZ_CP073315.1:0-1433992 GCF_018140925.1 Psychrobacillus sp. INOP01 | reverse complement strand
GAGTGACACTATTCATATAAATATAGAAGATGAACCAACGATAACTGCTTATCTTTGGGATGAAAACGGAAGACAAAAAGAAGTGTCAGTAAATAATAACCAAATCAAAGCACCAGAAAGTGCCGGAAAGGATGTATATGAAATACTTGCAGAATGGTCAAATGGAGAAGTATCTTATACGTTTGTTGTAGAAATACAATAAGAACTTGCAGGGATAATTCTAGATTAGTAGAAGTAAGCAATATGCTGATATATGAGGTGACTTTACTTTGTTGAGTATTAGAAATTTAGAGAAAAACGAACTGGAATTCTTGAAGGATATGCTTTATGAATCTATTTATATTCCGGAGAATATAAAGAATAAAGTGGAGCTATTAAACTCCCCTTCTATAAAAAAGTACTATGAAGAATGGGGAAGAAAAGGTGATACAGCATTAATAGCAATTGATGAGAATAACAGAGCTGTAGGAGCCGTTTGGTATAGATTGTTTGATGAATCAAATAAGGGATATGGCTTTGTAGATAATAGAACTCCTGAATTAGGAATAGCAGTTACTAAAGAAGCCAGAGGATTAGGAATAGGGACATTGCTTATGAAAAAGATCATCCAGCAGGCTAAGGAGGATGGATATAAATCATTATCCTTAAGTGTAGACCCTGAAAACACGCATGCGGTTTATATCTATAAGCAGTTAGGTTTTAAAGATTATGGAATATCTGGGACTTCTATTACGATGATTTACCGAGTTTAGGATTTGAGTCTGGGGCTTATAATTATTTTGGGTGCCTGTAAAATAAAATAAAAAAGTCATTTCAGGGAACAATTTATTAGTAATAAGTAAATCTTAAACAAGGGTGTGTTGTACATGAAGAATGCAGTATTCTTAGATCGCGATGGCGTTATAAATGAGGTGCTATCAGAACGGGTTAAATTTGTGAACAAACCAGAGGAACTTTACTTTTTACAAGGTGTCCCCGAAGCCATTAAGAAATTGAATGCTTTCTTCGATTATATATTTGTCGTAACCAATCAAGGAGGAGTAGGATTGGGATTTATGAAGGAATCTCAACTGCAAAAAATTCATGACTATATGATTGCACAACTAAAAAAGGAAGGTGCCACCATTCATGAAGCAGTCTATTGTCCTCATAAGCCGAAATCTGGTTGTGCATGTCGCAAGCCAAACAGCAAATTAATCGCAGATCTTGGTAAAAAATATAATATTGATTTGTCTAAATCCTATATGGTAGGTGATACCGACACAGATATTATTGCCGGAAAGAAAGCAGGTACAAAAGGTGTTTTCTTAGGCAAAAGTGATCCTCTTGCGGATGCTGTTTTTCCAGATTTATTAAGCGCGGTAGACTGGATTTTACAGGATGCCGAAATAAGTTGAGGGAATCCAGTCGCAATGTTTGAATAGGCGGCATAGCTGTTATTAATCCATAGCTACCGTATCCATCGTAATATCCAGAACAATGTAATGGTTGGCGTAAACCCTGCTAGGATAATTAAAGAAAAAATGAATAATAAAAGAGTATTTATTGGGTCTTATTTATTTTATCTTTTATAAAAATTATTAGGCTGAGAAATAAGGGGAGAACTACCCAAAAAGGTAAAATAAATGGTATTGCAACTACTTGAGGAAACTCGACAGAGATTTCAACAACATTCCTTGGAAGTAGAGAAAGAAGGTAGGCTATACCAGCTATATAAAAAACCATTTTTTGTCTATTCTTTTTTAAGGTATACCTTGAAAAACCGTAGCTAGTTACAAATAAATATAAACAAATTTTCAAGAAGATGCTTAATATCCAAACCGTTATTACAATTGCATCTAAATTTTCAATGATGCCGAAAATTGAAATGTACCTTTCTAAAATTAAAAATGGATATAGATGAGTAGAAGCGATTTTAACTCCGAATGTAGTAATGATCGACGTAACAGTTAGCAAATATAGTAAACCACTTGTAAGAATACTCCACATCAAAAATTTTTCTTTTTTTGGATGAAATTCACTAAGATTAAAAATCCATAAAATTAATACACAATCCGTCAGAAAAGCAGCAGGTCCTAAGGAACCGGTTAAAATATCTAAAATGCCACTGTCGTACCAAAAAGGTAGTAGATGTTTTAAATCCATATTTACTATACCGAGTAGAATAGGAGATATAATTCCCAACAAAAGAATGGGGCCAAATATCTCTGCTAGACGACCTATAACCCCTAATCCATGAAAAGTTGGGTAAATGGCAGTGGCTAAGATACATAATATTATTACACTAATAGGTGTCTTTGGTAAAATTGTGCCCGATACAAATTCTCCGTATTGTCTAAGCATGACTGCTAAAATAACAGTAAAAGATATTAATAAAAGTATGGATAACAGTCTACCGAACCATTTTCCTACAATTGTTTCTATAATTTCATGAAAATCCATAGTTGGATATCTAGTGCACACTTTAGTAGAAATCCACAAAGTTAGTAAGGAAATTAATATTGCTACTAAAGCGGACAACCAAGCATCTTGTTTGGCTATTTTAATTGATCCTGAGGGTGTAAGCAGCATATTCATTATTACCTGCATACTTAAAAATAACCAAAATAATTGTTTATGTGTCAATACATTATCATTCAAAATCATAACACCTGCTCTATTTTTTCTCGATATTAAGATTTGTAACTCCTGGATTTTTAATATTTACTTCCACTTGAATTGATACTTCTATATTTTCATATTGTTCTTCCCAGTTTTCTTTTACATCATCCGTTTCTTTAGGATAGCTACGATGAAATGCTTCATAGAATTGAAGGACATCAGCTCTTAAATCTTTTTGTATATGATTTAAGAAATCTTCTATATCCCCTTTTATTTTCTTAGAAAACTCTTTTTCTAATTGATTCTTAACGGATGTATTATATATGTCGAGATTTGTGGAATTTTGTAGAATTACTAAGTCTGAATTTACTTTAAGCTTTATTCTCCATTTTTCTTCTTCTAAAAGGGGTGTAACTTTAATGGATTTTTTACTTGTTTGTGCAGTCACTTTACCATTTTTCTCAACAGGATTAATGGTAATAGGAATATTTGTCTTCGGAAATAACAACCATTGACTGCCAATATCTTTTTCCCCTGAAATAATTGAAATCATTTTTCCTTGATAGATAATAGCAGACCCTTTGACCGCAAAAGAGTCGATTGTATCTGCTGAAGTTTTAATACTGTTAGTATCGCTAACAGGAATGAGGCCAGCTTGAGAATTATTTACAAGCATTTCCTCTGTATCTTTTAATGTAATAGATTTTAAATAACGAGACTTTGGAATTTTACTAAACAATTCGGCGGTATTTATATTGACAAATTTATTTATTTCTACTTTAGCTTTGTCTTGGCTAATATAAATTTGGGATTGTTCTCTTGGTTCAGCAGTTCTAACTAGAAAATCAAGCTGCTTACCAAGTTCATTTTTTGCAAGCTCACTCCCAAAGATAAAAATATTTGAGTGTCCCCAAAAAATTTCTCTAGGAACTTCTGATTCCAGCTTCATAACTGCATCTGAAAATGTATCTCCAGTCATTGAAACTGAATAGGAATTTTTACTAGAGCCACTTTCTTCCCCACTCGCCCCGCCTGAAGGATTAGGTACATATAACAAAAAGGTAACTTCTATTTGCTCATCCTCTATTTGATCAATACCTGTAGCAATTACTATTGCTAGGTCGTTGACTTCCATTACGTCCCAACAACCGGAGAGAATAATTGAAGTTAATATAAGTGAAATATATATTTTTAAAGAACTATGATATTTTTTAAGCATTTATTTCCCTTCATTTCGTCGATTAGGATTAATGGATGAATAGATGGTCGGTCTTTTTTTCATGTATTTAAGTGGTACTCTTATTAAAACATCCTTTAACAAAGAAGAATCATTTGGAGTCAAGGGTGCTAAATAAGATAGACCGAATGATCTTAGTGAACAAAGATGACTAGCAACTATTAAAACTCCTAACATCAGACCAACTAGCCCCAGCATTCCAGAAAGAAACATTATCGGAAAGGGAATCCATCTTAGTACTATACTTAGTGGATACTGAGGTAACAAAAATGAGGAAATACCAGTAATAGCAACAATCATAACCATAGGTGCTGAAACAAGTCCTGCTTGAATCGCTGCTTGTCCAATGACCAATGTTCCTACTATACTGACCGTAGAACCCATTTGTTTTGGTAAACGAATCCCAGCCTCTCGAAGTACTTCAAATATTACTTGCATGAGCAAAGCTTCTAAGAATGCAGGAAAAGGAATTTCCTCTCTACTCTGTGCTATTCGCAGTAAAAGAGTAGTAGGGATCATTTCTTGATGAAAAGTCAAAATCGCTATATAGGCAGATGGGGCGAGTACTGCAACCATTAGAGAAAAATATCTGAGCCACCTACCTAGCGTTCCGTTGATAAACCTTTCTGTGTAATCTTCAGGAGATTGCAAAAGAGTAAAGAGAGTAACTGGAACCATTAAAACAAATGGAATACCATCTATAAAAATAGCTACTCTTCCCTCTAAAAGAGCTGCGGCTACTACTTCCGGTCGTTCGCTGTATTGGACTTGTGGAAACAGAGAGGACCAATTATTTTCTAATGCTTCTTCAATAGAAGCATTAGAAAGAACGGCATCAATATTAATCTTCGATAACCTTTCCTTCACATCTTCTACAATCTGTAAATTGGCAATACCTTCGATATAAGATATATAAATAGAAGTATGAGAATATGTTCCGATTACCATAGAACTCATTTTTAGAGAAGGAGTCTTTATTTTTCTTCTAACAAGAGATAAGTTTGTACTGACAGACTCAATAAATCCTTCTCTTGACCCAATCACAACAGATTCTGCTTGAGGCTCTTCAATCGATCTTTTTTCATAACTCGAAATACGATAGGTAACTGCCTGATTTTCTATATCATTAAAGAGAATGGTATTTCCATCTGCAATCTCTTGAATGATTTCTAGTGTATTAGAAAGAATCTTTGCATTTGTTATATTTGTTACATGAGATATAGTCAACGTTAAATCTGATGATGCTATGCTTGAATGTTGTATGGGTCTAATAATATGTTCGTGGATCTTTTCTTCGTCGCATAATCCACTCACAAAAATGAGAAGATAAGCAGATTGTTTAGAGAAAAAAGGATGAAAAACTATATCATCACAATTTTTATAGATTTCTTTCAATATTTTTGTTTTCTCTTCAAGTGATGATGGTAGAAATTCATAGGATTTAATAAGTTCTTTTAAATGAAGATCTGCTGTTTTCATCAAAATTCCTCTTCCTTAATGTTTATTTAATTATTTCCAACTTAGCTCGTTATCATTCAAGGTTGAAGATATTAGAGCTAAAGAAAACGTTCATTCTTGTAGAATTATATCGTGTGTCATTAGCATATAATTCGAAAAGAAATAGGATTTTGCTAAAGGCTAGCGAATGTGAGATGATTTGAATATGCATGGAGCCACGAATAAAACCATAGGTACGTGAAATACTATATGGGTAAACAAATCAAATAAATTTTGTGTAAATGCAAGCGGTAACGGGTAAGTGAATGGTTAGAAAAAATAACGTAACAATACTAGGAGGAATTTTGAATGGAAGAAAAAATGGGTAGCATCGAAGTGGGAGAAATCCTAACGGTATTAGATGAAGATGATCGCGAGCAAGAAATCGAAGTAATCGGGCTATTAACAATTGAAGATAAAGAATATGCAGCTGTTGCATTTGCAGAGGATACTCAAGAAGAAACAGACGAAGACATGGACGTATTCTTTTTCCAAGTGGTTGAAGGAGAAGACTTAGCGGAAATTGAAACGGATGAAGAATTTGAAAAAGTATCTGCAGCATTTCTTGAGGCTGAAGAAGCAATAGAGGACGAAGAATAGGGGAATTGGAAAAGAGAGGCTGATTTCCTCTTTTTTTAATTCACATCTAGAAAAGGTTTGCTAGGAGGTAAATGGAATGTTACAAAATGAAGGTAAACTGGAAGTTGGCGGTACGTTTAAGGTGTTAGACGAAAATGACCAAGAGCAGGAACTGAAGGTTTTAGGCTATTTAAGTGTAGATGACACCGAATACGTAGCAGTTAGCTTTATAGAAGATATAAAAGAAGATTCAGAAGATGAAATTGGGATTTTCTTCTTCCGAGTAGAGAATGATAATAACTTTGTCATGATGGAAAGCGAAGAAGAGTTTGAAAATGTAACAGCAGCGTATATCAAACTAGAGAAAAATAACTTTACTAAACAGAAAAAAAGATAATAACTTATAAAATTAGAACATGGTACCTGACACAATAGGTATCATGTTTTTTAACAATTATATCCTGTTGTGAACACAGTGTTCCTGGTTTTTAAGAAATAATATGAGTAATGTTCATCATGTTTAATGGTAAGGCTCAACTTAAATTAGTACTTAGTTGCTACATTATTTGTGATTGTAGTAGAAAGCGTCCGCTTGAAACGGAAATCAGCGGTATCTTATAATAATTTTCTAATTACAGCTGACAGCGTGTAGAAACGATTTAGAATAGTTTTTAGTAGAATGGAGCTTGCGCTAAGCTCTATAAACATTTCCAGGTGGGCAAAGAATATAGCGTTTGTACTTTTTCGTAAATACATCTTCAGGCGGAGATACAGCCGAACTCAAGGCTCATTTGAACGCAGCTGTAATAAGATATAATGAATCATAATAGTAATAGATAAGGGGTTAAAAGATGGATGCGTATAGATGGAAGGTTGAGGAGGAACTATTTCTTTGGAAGAGGAAAATGACTAAACGAACAGGATTAATAGGTCGTACGTCTAAAAATGTACAAACAAAGATTAACGGACTTATCCCTGAAAAGGTCCATCAAGTGATGACGGAGAGCATTAAAAATATGGTGAAGGCGACGCTCGTTGGGTCGAATATAAAGCTAAAAAAAAGATTGGCACTAAAACTTAGCCTTCAGGAGCGGGATGAACTTTTAAAGGAAAAACTCACTACGTTCCGGAAAACAGCTGTAGTAGAAGGAGCAGGAACGGGAGCGGGGGGTATTCTTCTGGGACTCGCTGACTTTCCACTACTATTATCTATTAAAATGAAATTCCTATTTGAAGCGGCAGCAACTTATGGATTTGATACGGATGAATACGAGGAACGACTTTATATTTTGCATATATTTCTTCTAGCTTTTTCTAGTGAGGAAAAACGAAAAGAAACGTTAGAAATTATGGAAAATTGGGAACAACAAAAGTACTTAATTGGTGAGATGGATTGGCGAGACTTTCAACAGGAATACCGGGATTATATTGATCTAGTTAAAATGTTCCAACTATTACCTGGCATTGGAGCTATGGTAGGAGCTGTTGCTAATTATAATTTACTCGATCAACTTGGTGAAACAGCGATGAATTCATATCGATTACGTTTATTATCTTTAAATAAGGAAAACTAAAGAGAATGGTCGTTCGTTTTCCAAAGACAAAAAGGCAGTTTGAGTGAGCCAGGTTGAATAGCCATATTAGACTACTTTAAAATAGGAAAAGAGGATTTTATGTTTAAGAAAATAATGAAACAAATCAAAAATGCATCCAGAGGGAGTAGTGAGCATAGGCAGGGTCACTATCGTAAAGGGAGCAGCAGCAATCATTATTATAAACGTGGAAGTAGCAGCAGTAACCACCATAAACGTAATCCACTAGGCGGAAGTAGCTACTACAAACGTAAAGGACGTAGTAGTAGCTAAGTTATTTTTTAGTGACTGCTAAAAGTGCAGTTTCTATATCTTGTGCAATGCTCTCTAAGGTGGAATAGGCTTCATCAATTTGTAATAATCTTTTTAGTAAATGAACAGTTTCCATTTCTAAAGAAAGTTCTTCTGTCCAAGGAAGGGCTTTTTTATTTTTAGAGGAATAGTTCGTGTATAGTAAATATAGAAGTACATCCCCTAAATCATAATAGTCGTATTGCCTCAACTCTAGGAATTTGGAGTCATTTTGTTCTATCTTTGACAATCCAAAATCAATAAGGAATAGTTTACCCTTGTTTATTAAAATATTTGAAATACGTATATCTCCATGAAAAATATTCTTTTTGTGTAAGTGATCTACTAAAGGAAGTAAATCTAAAATAAATGCTAGTGCATCCTTTTCAACGTATTTTCTATTCGTTGAAAAGATAAGATCCTCCATATTTATACCCTCTATGTAATTCATCGAATAAAAAAGAGAACCATTTACTGAAAAAGCTTCGTAAAACTGTGGCATGCTAGCGTGCTGTAACTTACTAATAATCGAAATTTCATTTTCAAATAAAGATACTTCGCTTTTTGTTCGTTGCTTACTAGGTCGCAGTTGTTTAAGTACTCTTATTTCATTAGTTTGTATTTCTTTACAATTATAAATAATCCCGTAACTACCAGAGCCTATTACATGTTTAATCTTATAAAGATTATTTATAATAGTACCCTGCTGGAGAGGTTTATCTACAACAAACTGGTACATTTTCCGAATTGAACGTATGAATGTGAATTTACTCACCTCCTATTTATAGCTCCATTGTACCTTAATCGGATGAATTAGATTCAATATCAAATAATTGGTATTTTCTCTCTCCTGCAATCATAGAATTCAAAGACTGCAAAATAAGGAGAGATTTTTTTATGGATTTTAAACATGTTGGTATCATATTAGGAGCTTCAGCATTATCACTTGGACTTTTTTCGGCGAACGTAAATGCAACTACAACTTTGAATGAACAACCCCCTGTACAAATTCAAGCGGCATCAACAGAGAATGTTTTCACAAAAGAAGATTTGATAAAGAAGTTTCGTGCATTTTTTCCGAAGCAATTTGATTTCTTAACGAATGCTGATTTTCAAATGAACGGTGGCTATTATTATCCTGGTGAGGAGACAATGCGTTACGATTTATTCTTTACAAAAACCATCAGTGGAAAGCAATTATATGGAAATGTTTCGTTTGTAGGTAAGGATTTACAAATAGAAAATTTTTCTTATCAACCGGCATCAGTAACAGAAGCGCTTTTTCCAGCTAAAGTTTCCAAAGATGAGGCAAAGAAAATTGCTGGAGATTTTATGAAAAAATATCTTGATGGTGGAGAATATCAATTAGAAACGGATTCTTATGGATATTACCCAACACAAATACTAACTGAACCAATCCGATACTCATTTTCGTACACTCGCTTGAAAAACAAAGTTTCCATTGCTGATCAACGAATAGAAGTTTCTGTTTTAGGAAACGGAGAGATAGTTGGCTTTTATAGAAATCCGGACGCTAACAAAGCTTCCACCTTTGATGATGTGAAACAAGTAAAAGCGAAAGATGCCATATTGAAAAAGGTAAAAGAAAATCTATACGTGGAAAAGCAATATCAAATAGAAACAGATTACCAAACTGGTGAACGCCATGTTCGACTCGTTTATCAACCGATACCAAGTTTACTTGGTGTTCATGCTTCATCTGGAAAATACCTAACTTTAAACGGATACTCAGCAGATTTCCCTAAGAAATCAACCATATCTATGCTAGCTTCAAAACCAATCCCATCCAAGAATGAGGGAGGGGTAACTATAGAAGAGGCAAAAAAAATAGCAGAACAATTACTGAAGATCGATTTGAAAGATGTTAAATCCAATATCGAGTCTATTAGAGAAATAAACAACTATAATGGGCAGGAAGTTTATAGTATTCAATATATGTACAGTTATCCAAATGGTGGTTCTGGCGCAAGTCTAGAAATAAATAAACAAACAGGCGAAGTCATTCAGTACTATAATATGAAGAGTCAAATTTTAGAGCAACTAGGAGAAAAACCAAGTGAAGCGAAACCTCTGTCAGAAAAACAGGCACTCGAAAAAGCAATTGGACATATAAAAAAATGGGTTCCATCCTACCTTCATAAATATGCAAAACCTATGGAGGCGGCATATTTGGATGAAATGCAAGGAAGCTATATGTTTAATTTCCCACGAGTTGTAAACGGAGTAATTGTTTCGGGTGACTATATTAGTGTTGGAGTAGCGAAGGATGGCTCGTTAAATAATCTTTATGTAAATTATCAAGAGGTAGAAAATTGGCCATCACTAGATAAAGCTATATCAGAAAAACAAGCTAGGGAAATTTTAACGAAGTCTTTAAGTTTAAGACTCAACTACATGAAGACCGATAATAAACAAGAAAATAACCATTATGACCTTGTCTACTCCACTTTATTTAATGAGAGATCTTTTAGTACTTTAGATGCTCTAACAGGAGAATGGCAAGCACTAAATGGAGAAAATAATTCACCTGTTGTTTCACATCCTTGGGCAGAAGAGGAGCTAAATTATTTTATTAATGCAAAAATCCTTGATATAAAAGATCCCAAAAAGTTTAATGGAGATGCTGCTATTTCCAAAGGAGAAGCTCTTCAAGTACTTATGAAATCCCTAACGTATATGTATTCTGACTATTATTATCCTGAACAGGAAAATAAGAACCAATCATTCGAAAATATCGACCCTAAACATCCTTTATATCAATCTGTTGAACGTGCTGTTGAAATGGGTGTGATAAAACCTGATACGAAGAACTTCGCAATAGATGAACCAATTAGTAAAGAACAGCTAGCTGTTTGGTATATACGTACATTAGGATTAGAACAGGCAGCCAAACATTCTACTATTTATAAACTGCCATTTACAGATACCGATAAGGTACAAAAGGAATTATTAGGTTATGTTGCATTAGCTAACTCTTTAGAATTATTAGAGGCGGATCAAGGTACATTCAATCCTAAAAAAGAAGTAACATATGCAGAGCTAGCGGTTTCAACGATTAAACTTGCTCATAAAATTTCAGATAAAGGAAGAGCTTTTCCTTATTAATATATAAACGCTCAAAATATTTTTCGACCATAGAAATTTACGTTGCTTTTTTGAACCTTTGATGATATTATCGGATTATAAATACACATATTGGTCACATGTTACTGAACTTTTCAGGCATGGTGGTAAAATGAGAGAGAATATTATTATTCTTTTTCTTTACCCCATCCCTTTTTATGTTCTTATTGGTTTCATGAAGCAATATATTTTAATAAGACGATTTTTTACAACTAGAAAAAACATCTATACAAAGGAGTTCTACTAATGTTTTCTAAATTTATGAAAAAAAACAAAGTACAAGTATTCTCATCATTAAATGGTCAAGTTATTCCTTTAGAACAGGTTCCAGATCCGGTCTTCAGCCAAAAAATGATGGGTGAGGGAGTAGCTATTATGCCGACAGGAGGAGATGTAGTTGCGCCAATTGATGGTACGGTTGTGTTAATATCCAAAACAAAACATGCTATAGGTATTCGTACAAAAGATGATACTGAGGTGCTAATTCATGTCGGATTGGAAACGGTTACATTAAAGGGTGAAGGGTTCACTCTATTTGTAAACGAAGGCGACGTTGTTTCTATGGGGCAAAAGCTCATGGCAGTGGATTGGGATTTTATAAAAGATAAAGTTCCAAGTATTATTACTCCAATAGTAATTACGAATAGTGCAGAGAGATCTGTAGAGTATGTTGATGCGACATCTAGTGTTGCGGGTGAGACGTTAGTAATGACTGTTTCTTCTAAGTAAGCACAAGTGGGAAAGTATGTGAAAGGAGCTGGCTTTCCATTAAGATCACAAAGGTACTTAATAATAATGCGGTGATTGTTCTACAAGATGGACGCGAGAAAATAGCAATTGGCTCGGGCATAGCTTTTCAAAAGAAACGAAATGATATTGTCATTGGTTCCAAGATTGAAAAGATTTTTGTCATGCAGGAAAATGACAAGCTGGAGCAATTATTAAGTCGAATTCCAGAAGAGCATTTTACTATCTCAGAAGAAATAATCACCTACGCAGAAACGTATTTAAATACAAGATTAAATGAGCATATTCATATAGCTTTGACAGACCATATCTCTTTTGCAATTGAACGGGCTAAGGATGGCATTAATCTAAATAACAGACTACTCCATGAGATTCGCGTTCTCTATAGAGCAGAGTTTGAAATAGGTCTTTGGGCAGTCAAGCATATAAATAATACGTGTCAGGTAGAAATGCCTGTTGATGAAGCGGCTTACATAGCGCTTCACATACACACGATGAAAATTCAAGGGGGGGATTTACATCAGACAATAAGGCAAACGAATTTAATAAAGGGCATGGTTTCATCGATTAAACGGTACTTGAACATTGAGATTGAAGAAAATGATATTTCTTATCATCGATTGATTACCCATTTGCGTTTTGCTTTAACAAGGTTAAATCAGTCTGAGCTTCATATGATGGATGAAGAAATGTTAGTGATGATTCAAAAGAAATTCCCGGTTGGCTATAGTTGTGCAACCGAAATAGCGAAAGAACTAAAGGAAGAGCATGGAATTGAGTTTCCTGAAGAAGAGTTAGGCTATATTGCACTGCATATTGAACGTTTAAGAACACAAGCTTCATAATTCGGCATTATTTTATACTATTATATTTTTATTTATAAGCATGAAAAAGGGGGATAAAAGATTATGATGAAATATTTACAAAAGCTGGGGCGTTCTTTAATGCTACCAGTAGCTGTCTTACCTGCAGCTGCTATATTAATGGGTATTGGATACTGGATTGACCCGACTGGTTGGGGATCTGGAAACGTACTTGCGGCCTTTTTGATAAAAGCTGGTGGCTCTATTATAGATAATATTCCTATTCTATTTGCAGTAGGGGTAGCCATAGGAATGTCCAAGGAAAAGGATGGAGCTTCTGCTTTAAGTGGATTAGTTGCATTCCTAGTTGTTACAACTATGCTTTCATCTGGCACTGTTTCTTTATTGCAAGGAATTGACGTTGAGAATGTCGATCCAGCATTTGGAAAAATTAATAATGCATTTATAGGTATTCTTTCTGGTATTGTCGCTGCAGTAATGTATAATCGCTTCAGTCACGTGAAATTACCTGACTTCTTAGCCTTCTTTAGTGGAAAACGTTTAGTACCTATCATGTCAGCTGTTGCAATGTTAGTTGCTTCTGCAGCACTATTTTATATTTGGCCAATCGTTTTTGGTGGTCTAGTTAACTTTGGTGAAACAATTAGTGGTATGGGAGCAGCAGGTGCGGGTCTTTATGGATTCTTTAATAGACTTCTAATACCAACTGGCTTACATCATGCATTAAACGCGGTGTTTTGGTTTGATACTATTGGCATTAACGATATCGGTAAATTCTGGGCAAGTGAGGGTGTTAAGGGTGTAACTGGTATGTACCAGGCTGGATTCTTCCCGATTATGATGTTCGGATTACCGGCAGCAGCTCTTGCGATGTATCATACAGCTAAAACGAAAAGAAAAAAACAAGCAGCATCTCTTATGCTTGCAGCTGGTTTTGCGGCATTCTTTACAGGTGTAACTGAGCCGCTTGAATTTGCATTTATGTTCTTAGCTCCAGCTCTTTATGTTGTTCACGCAGCATTAACAGGTTTATCTTTATTCATTGCAGCCTCCTTTAACTGGACAGCTGGTTTTGGATTTAGTGCAGGGTTTGTAGATTACGTTTTAAGTTTACGTATTCCTATAGCAAATTTCCCACTTATGCTATTACTTCAAGGGTTAGTATTTGCAGTTATTTACTATTTCTTATTCCGTTTCTTAATCGTGAAGTTTAACTTAAAAACTCCAGGTAGAGAAGACGACACAGACGAGACTGAAGAAACAGTTGTAGTTTCAAGTGATGATAAATTTTCAAATATGGCAGCTAGAATCTATGAGGGTCTAGGTGGAGATGCGAATGTTGCTTCAGTAGATCACTGTACAACTCGTTTGCGTGTAGAGGTTTTAGACATGGATAAGGTCGATCAAAAGAAAATTAAAGACACTGGTGTTCCGGGTATTAATGTAGTAGGACCGAAAAGTATTCAAGTTATTGTTGGAACAAGTGTACAATTTGTCGCAGATGAAATTGAAAAGATTCGTAAATAGTTAATAATTGAAAAAGCCGTTTAATATGGGATTCCACATTAAACGGCTTTTCTTTATATTTTTAGGTAATATTAATCTATACTGTAAATAAGCAAACTGCGGAGGGGTGTAGTAAATGAAAAAAAGTATACTCATATCGAATGTGATTATTGTGAATCATGACAAAGAAAGTATGGGAAATATATTTATTCAAAACGGCAAGATTGAAAAAATGGGACAAGCTCTACAAGTAGAGGCTGATGTCTATATAGATGGAACTTCAAAGAACTGGATAGTTATGCCAGGTTTTATCGATATGCATATTCATGGATCAGCTGGTTTTGACATGATGGATGCCACGGAAGAAGCCCTTAGAGGAATGTCACGTTCATTAGTAAAAGAAGGAACTACTAGCTATTTGCCGACGACAATCACTCAGGCAGTGGATGCGATTGAAGCAGCACTCCAAAATGTAAATGACTTTGTCAATAATGAAGATGAAGCAGAGATTTTAGGCGTTCATGTAGAAGGTCCATATATATCTACAAAATGGGCTGGGGCACAGCCAGTCGAGCATATTACCGAGCCATCTATTGAACAATTTTTAAAGTGGCAGATGCTAAGTGGTAATCGTATTAAACAAGTTACAGTTGCCCCTGAAATAGCGGGTGGTTTGGAATTTGTACAAGCCGTGAGTAAGGAAGGTATTGTCGTTTCTATTGGACATTCAGATGCCAGTTCAGAAGAAGTAGAAAAGGCGGTTCAATTAGGAGCTAAGCAGGCCACTCATTTATATAACCAAATGCGTCCATTCCATCATCGTGAACCAGGTGTAGTCGGATCTGTTCTGATGGAAGACCGTATGCAAGTGGAAATTATCGTCGATTATATACATAGTCATACAAAGGCAGTGAGTTTTGCATACCGTTTGAAGGGTGCAGAAGGAATTATATTAATAACAGATGCTATGCGTGCTAAAGGATTAGAGTACGGGGAGTATGATCTTGGTGGACAGACAGTTCATGTCACTGAAAAAGGTGCCCATCTTCCTAATGGTTCTTTAGCGGGAAGTATACTTACAATGGATCAGGCCGTTCGCAATATAAAACAGTCGACGGGTTGCTCATTGAAGGAACTCGTGTCGATGTCCTCTTCAAATGCAGCGAAGCAATTGAATTTATCCCACAAAGGATATATTGGTGAAGGCTTTGATGCAGATTTAGTTATATTGGATATGGAATTGAATGTACAAAAAACAATCTGTCGTGGAAATATTGTATTTGAAAATTAATAGAAATTTGAGGTGATCAAATGCAGTCCTATTGGAAGGAAATAAATATATTACTAGAACAAGTTGCAGAACAAGAAAATGAGAATATAGAGTATGCTTCTAAGTTAATGGTAGACCGCATTAAAAAGGGTGGAATAATACAATTGTTTGGATGCGGACATTCTCATCTTTTGGCTCAGGAAGCATATTACCGGGCGGGTGGGTTAGTGCCGGTTGCTCCCATTACGTTAGAACCTTTAATGCTACATAAAGGAGCACTGACTTCTTCACAGAACGAGAAAGATCCTACATTCATCGGGCAAAATAAGGATCAAATAAGCTTTGAACCAAATGACATTTTGATCGTTATTTCTACTTCTGGTCGCAATCCAGCACCAATAGATATGGCTTACTTGGGAAAGGAAGCTGGGATCTTGGTCATTTCACTTCAGTCTTTATTGTACAGTGATCAGGAAGGTCGTCATGCAAGTGGAAAACGACTTGAGGAAGTTGTTGATATCGTATTAAATACACATGTCCCTGTTGGTGATGGTCTATTAAGTAACAAGGGACTGCAATATGGACCGGCATCCACAGTTGTTGGTGCTGCACTTCTCAATGCACTCATATGTCAAGTAATCGTGGAGATAAGTAAGGAGGCAGAAGAAATGCCTGTTTTTAAAAGCGCAAATCTATCGGATAGCCACCTTCATAATGAAGCTTTGATGGAGAAATATAAGAATCGAATTGATTTTAATTGAGTAATTATTAGTGTCAGTGGCTTCTCCATTTGCATCAAATGTTCAAATTGAATATAATGATAATTTCACTAACTTATAATTTAAATAGGCGAAGCATGCTAGTATTTAACGATTGAGTGCAATTAAGGGAAAAAGGTGGGTTTAGTAATGACATTAAATTTAGAAGTATGGGAAGATAAGGATGCATTATATAGTCGTGCACAAGAAATCTTTTCAACAGAATTAGAGAATGGTGCAAGTACATTTGGATTGGCAACGGGCGGGACTATGATACCGCTATATGAAAAACTACGAAATAGTTCTTTGGATTTTTCTAATTGTAAGAGTGTGAATTTGGACGAGTATGTGGGAATTCCACAAGGACATCCCGAAAGCTACTATACGTTTATGCAACAGCATCTCTTTGAAGCAAAACCATTTAAAGATACATATATTCCAAATGGAGTAGCAGAAGATGTACATGCCGAAGCGTTGAGATATGAAAACTTGTTAAAATCACTAACCGTCGATATGCAATTACTTGGTGTCGGATTGAACGGCCATATAGGTTTCAATGAACCAGGTACGTCCTTCCAAAGTGAAACAGATGTGGTCGAATTAACAGTTTCCACAAGATCTGCAAACGCAAGATTTTTTGACACAATGGATGAGGTTCCAAAGCAAGCCATTACGATGGGGATTGCCTCTATAATGAGAGCAAAATGCATTCTTTTAATAGCGGTAGGAGAAGAGAAAAGAACTGCCATTGAAGCGTTGATAAAAGGAGATGTAACGGAGGATATTCCAGTTACAAGACTTTGCAATCATCCCAATGTCATCGTGTTAACAGATTTGAAGATGAATTGAAAATTAGAGGAGTAATTGCTTGAATAGTGATTACTCTTTTTTTGTTTACAATACTTATTCTATTAGACCATGTTACCAATTTAATGCAATCCCCACCGTTACTTCGAATGTTTTTAATTGAATTATTTTTAAGTTTGTGTATAATTTTAGCTAACTGGATATTAAAAATGTTTTCTAGGGTTCCGCAACCATTGGGGTTGGCCTGGTCCGAGAGAAAACTCGCAGCTTTGCTGTGTCACGGAAGGATAAAAGCCTGGGAGAAACTGTTTAACAGTTTTCTTCCAGGCTTTTTTTATATAAAAATATGAATAGGAGGCATTATTAGGATGAAAATCGAGTGGATTAAAGTTTACGTGGCAGCATTTTTTGAAGTTTTTTGGGTGATTGGGTTAAAACATGCTGATGACGGCTGGACTTGGACAGGAACTGTTCTTGCTATAATTATTAGCTTTTACCTCATGATTATGGCTGGGAGGAAACTGCCTGTAGGAACGGTTTATGCTGTCTTTGTAGGAATGGGCACAGGGGGAACGGTTTTATCGGAAATTATCTTTTTTGGGGAATCTTTTCAAGTAGCTAAGATCTTAATGATTTTAATATTATTGGCAGGTGTAATAGGTTTGAAATTAGTGACAGATGATAAGCAGGAAAAAGGAGTGGAATCTTGATGGCATGGATTTCTTTAATTATTGCAGGGTTGTTTGAAATGTTTGGAGTTGCAATGATAAACAAGTTGCATAAGGATAGGAACTGGCAATCAGCCGTTCTACTATTCATTGGCTTTGGTGCAAGCTTTTGCTTTCTCGCCTTTGCGATGAAGACATTGCCTATGGGAACGGCTTATGCAATTTGGACGGGAATTGGTGCTTCAGGAGGCGCCATAATAGGGATGCTTTTTTACAATGAATCAAAAGATTGGAAGCGTATTATATTTATCGCAATGGTGTTAGGTGCAGCCGTAGGATTAAAATTGCTTTCATAGCATTTAATTAACTTAGATATAAATTCTTTAATACATGGACATGGAAGGGAATGCATCATTACTATATATGCCATATGTTTTTGCGGATTGGCGGCTCTTTCTAGCAGAAACAAAATTACTTCCACTGAATTATATAATTCAACGTTTGCCAAATTACTCTTTCATTCATTGACACTTGTTCTCTTAAAACATATGATTTATGTAAATAGAATGAAAATTTAGTTTTTAATAGGCTGGTGATGTTTTAGATGAAGAATACCATGTTGGAATATGCGAAAAAATTAGATGATCAAGATGCTTTGGGGATGTATCGAGATGAATTTTATATCCAACGGAATATCATTTATATGGATGGAAATTCACTGGGATTACTATCTAAGCGAGCAGAAAAGTCAGTATTGACGTTACTAGATTCATGGAAACAATACGGAATAGACGGATGGACACAAGGGGAGCATCCATGGTTTTACTTCCCAGAAACTTTAAGTGAGATGTGTGCTCCTCTGGTGGGTGCTTTAAAGGATGAAATTATCATAACAGGCTCTACAACGGCAAACCTACATCAATTAGTAGCTAGCTTTTATCGACCAGAAGGAGTACGTACGAAAATAGTAGCGGATGAACTAAATTTTCCATCCGATTTATATGCAATTAGTAGTCAGCTAGCGTTGCATGGATTTGATGCTGAGGAAAATATGAAACTGGTAAAAAGTCGTGATGGCTTTACTTTACAGGAGGAAGATATTATAAAGGCAATGACGGATGATGTGGCTTTAATAGTACTACCTAGTGTGCTATATCGAAGTGGTCAGGTATTAGATATTGAGATGCTTACCAAGGCCGCGCATGAGCGAAATATTATTATTGGTTTTGATTTATGTCATTCGATTGGCTCTGTACCACATGAACTGGATAAATGGGATGTAGATTTTGCTTTTTGGTGTAACTACAAGCATGTGAATGGTGGACCTGGAGCAACAGGGGGCTTATATGTAAACCGTAAGCATTTTGGAGGAAAGCCTGGACTTGCAGGGTGGTTCGGCTCAGATAAGGAGAAACAGTTCGATTTATCTACCCATATGATTCCAGCGGCTGATGCCAGTGCCTATCAAATTGGAACTCCAAATATTCTAAGCAGTGCTCCGCTACTTGGTTCGCTGAAAATGTTTGAAGAGGTTGGAATTGATGCTATTCGTGAGAAGTCGTTGAAGCTGACAGATTATATGATGACGTTAATCGAGTTGGTGTTAGGTGAATATAATTTTGTAATTGCCAATCCACGTGAATCGGTGAAGCGAGGAGGACATATCTTTTTAGTACATGAAGAGGCAGCTCGTATATGCAAAGCATTAAAAGTGCACCAAGTCATTCCTGATTTTCGTTCACCAAACGGCATTCGTCTAGCGCCAGTTGCACTGTATAACTCGTTTGAGGATGTGTGGAAGACTGTGCAGATTTTAAAGATGATTATGGAGGAAGAGCTTTATAAAAAATATGAAAATAAACGTGATGTTGTTGCTTAAATTAGGAGGGATAGCATGCCAGAAGATATAAAGGAAAGTGGAATCCACACAGATTTTCGAGAAGATATGACGTATGGTGAATACTTGCAACTGGATAATTTATTGTCCAGTCAAAAAAGGTTATCTGGACATCATGATGAAATGCTTTTCATTATTATCCACCAGGTTAGTGAACTTTGGATGAAGCTTATATTGCATGAGTTGACTAGTGCAATTCATGCAATTCAAGCGGATAAAATGCAAGCAGCCTTTAAAATGCTAGCGCGAGTCACGAAAATTCAAACACAAATTATTCAGGCATGGGATGTTCTTTCAACATTAACCCCTGCCGAGTATTTAGAGTTTCGAGATAAGCTAGGTAAGGCGTCTGGCTTTCAATCTTTTCAATACCGACAAATCGAATTTGCACTTGGCTATAAAACGAAGCATATACTAAAGATTTATGAGCAAGAGAAAGAATTGTATGAGGATTTAAAAGTTGCCTTTTATGCACCGAGTATCTATGATGTTTCGATTCAAGCTTTGTCGAGAGCAGGGTTTCCGATAAATCCTGATTTATTGAATCGAGATTATTCCATTACGTATGTTGGGGATGAATCTGTGGCAAATGCATGGAAGGAAGTTTATCAGAATGTCGATCAACACTGGAATTTGTATCAATTAGCAGAAAAGTTAGTAGATGTGGAGGACTGGCTTCAGCAGTGGCGCTTCCGTCATATGAAAACAGTAGAAAGAATTATAGGATTTAAAAAGGGCACTGGAGGATCATCTGGTGTGAACTACTTACGACATGTATTAGACCATCGTTTCTTTCCAGAGCTTTGGGATTTGCGTACCAATTTATCCCGCATTAACGGGCAGTAAAATCCCACACTGTAATGCTCAGCCAAAGAACTAAAGTATTTGTGGGAGATCAACTGCCCGTAAATGCCCGAATGGTTCAACTAACAATCAGTGAGATGAATCCCCACTGATTGAAGTTTCACTTTATAGGGGAGGTTAGGAAAATGAACAAAGAATGGATTGATATTACACAAACTATTTCTACTAGAATAGCAACATGGCCAGGGGATACTCCGTTTGCATATGAACTAACCGCTACAAAGGAAGAGGGTGGTGCTGCAAATGTTGGGACGATTAAAGCAAGTTTGCATACTGGAACTCATGCAGATGCACCATTTCACTATGTAAGTGAAGGAAAAACACTAGATATGCTTGACGTGAATATGTATATTGGACGTGCAAAAGTGGTGAGTGTCGTTGGTGCCACTGAAATTGGCAGAGAGGAATTAGAAGGATTTGATTTAACGGGTGTAGAGCGTTTACTTTTAAAAACGACGAACACTGCATCACCTGAAAAATTTCCTGAAAAGATTAATATTTTGAAGGAGAATATTGGACCCTTTTTAAAGGAAAGGGGTATTTTTCTAATCGGCACGGATCAACCATCAGTTGATGATATAGAAAGTAAGGAGCTATTAGCCCATCATTCCCTGTTTAATAATGATGTGCATATTATAGAAAATCTCTTGTTGGAAAATGTGGAGCCTGGTGATTACGATTTAATCGCTCTACCCTTGAAAATTGAAGGAGCAGATGGAAGTCCCATACGTGCTGTGCTAAAAAAAATATAATAAACGGGATAGATAGCACTTTGATATGCTTGTCTATCCTTTTCTGTTTTAAAAGGTAAGTAGCTTAAGTACAAAAATGAAGGAGGAGCTAGAATGAAAAGGTTTTTATTTATTTTCTTTTCCACAGTAGTAATTGGATTTATTTTTTATTTTGGTATGGATTATCAAATGAGATTAAGAGAAAAATCTGCAATTATATTTGATCTTAAACCGTATATAACATTTGCAAGTTTTTTCTCTATTTTTATTGGAATGTTGTTACGATTACCTAAATTGATTTTAGAAATTAAAGATAAAAAGAGATGGTCGTTTGATTGGATTAAGGTCATCGTAATTGGAATCCCATCTCTCTATATAGCAATGATTCCACTTCTTGCTATTGCTTACGGAACTAACTTGTTGTTTTCAAATGCGGTTATGTTGTTAGGAGATATAACATTCACATCAATAGCTGGGGTTATATTTGGCTATGTTTTGTTAGATAGCTTAAAAAGTAACACTTCCTCTACTAACAAGGCGCTTTAGTAGAATAGAGCATTCAGGAGAAAATAAAGGCATGCTACAGAAAAATTAATAATCTAATTGACGCAAATACAATAGTAGTTCATTTTCATTAATTTTTTTTATTTTGTACTTACGGATTTGGCTTTCAATTTTCTTTTGCTCAGCATCTTTATTACTGAATAGGTTTGCTAATTGAAAAATCGCTTCTGCTAAAATTGTTACTGTTCCAGCAGAACCTAATTCCAACCTTAAAGTTTCTGTTTCTGAAAGCTGGGCTTCAGCAAATTGATCTATTTCCTTTTTATATTCACCCTTGATTACAATATAAGTTTCTTTATTTTAAAGCTAATAGTAAGTCATCTACATTAAATGCTTCAAAGTATGCATTTTCTTGTTCTAACCGTACTAACTCTTCTAAGACAGTACCTACACTCTTCTCTACTGTTTTTGCGATTGCCTGTATCGTCTTAACTGAATAACTGCTTATATCTTTTTTGTTTACACTTGCGAGCATTTGCTGACTTATTCCCGTTTTTTTGAATACATCGTACCGTTTCTTCCCGTTTTTTTGTAAATAAATATCTAAAAGGCTCATTTCCTATACCCTCCAATTAATAAAATATTTTGGCTATGTTAAAGGCAAAGGTTGATTTGAAATGCACATAAAAAAATGAGCTGGAAAATATATCTCCACGCTCATTTTACTTTGGTGTATGTTTTTACTAAAGCACCCGTTTGTTTAAGTGTATTTATTCACATAGAACTATCAAAAATAGTTCTATGTATGCAAGTTCTAATAATCTAACTGCTTTAAGCTCAATAATAAACCATCATCTGTAATCTTTTTAACCTTGAATGAATTTAACTTTCTGTCAATTTTTTTATCCATTTTATCTGCATTACTGAATGAATTTCTTACTGCATCTATTGCATAATTAAGAATTGATAACACACCTGCGCTTCCTAATGCCACTCCTATACTTTCGTTCTCTGGAAGATGAGTATCCATAATCTTTCTTACTTCTTTATAATAGTCTCCTTTAATAAGGATATATTCAGATTTTGCCTCTAAACCTGCTAATAACTCAGTTCGATTATGTGCTTCATAAGCTTCTATACCATTCACTTTGTACATAAAAAATCCACCTTTCAAGTGTCATAATAATCAAATCATAATAATTATACGAATATAAACAAACTAGAGTTCCGCTTTTTTCTAATTTTATTTATTCGACTAAACTGCTGCGTTAGTTTAAGTGTAACACTTCACAAACTAAGAAAAATCAACCCGCACCTTTAACATAGCCAATATTTTTAACTAAATTATATTTTAGTATATGTAAAGTTAAATATATATATAAGGGTTTTTGACTAAGTATTTGAATTTTTTTAGAAGTTGTAGCAAATGAAAAAGTTCTACCTATCTTTATGTTGAGAAAAAAGTTAGATGAGAGATATCTTTCAAATAAAAGGACCCTCTAATTGGTCCTTTTATTTAAGATTAAGAATACTAAAAATGATAGAACCTAGAAATGTAATACTGACAACGAATCCGTATTATCTCCTCCTATACAGATTTACTACTGAACGATATCATTAGAGCTAACTTCTCCATTTGTACATAATTTACCTTCTAGCAGTGATGTAAATCATATCCGATATTTTCAAAAACGCTTATACTAGTTGTATGAATTGAAATAAGGAGTGGTTACGTTGAAAAAAGTAGTGGTTATTGGTGGGGGAATTACAGGACTTTCTACTATGCATTATTTGCAAAAACTTAAAAACGAAAGGTCTTTAGATATAGAGTTAGTATTAGTTGAAGCAAACGAGTATTTAGGCGGCAAGATTCATACGATGCAGGAGGATGACTTCATTATGGAGGTTGGAGCTGATTCAATCGTAGCAAGAAACGAAGCCATCACAAAATTAATTGAAGAGCTACAGCTAGAAGATGAAAAGGTGTACAACTCTACGGGCATTTCATACATTTACACAAACAATGAGTTACATGCAATTCCGGCAGATACTGTATTCGGTATTCCCACAAGTATTGAGTCGTTAAATAGCAGCACTCTAGTGTCAGAAGGAGGGAAAAAAGAAGCATTAAAAGATTTGGAATTACCAAATGAAACCTTCACTAAAGAAAGCTCAGTCGGGTCATTTTTGGAATATTTCTTAGGGAAAGAATTAGTTGAAAAACAAATTGTGCCTGTGTTATCTGGTGTGTATTCTGGAGATTTACATAAGCTTACTATTGCTACAACATTGCCTTATTTGATTGATTACAAAAATAAGTATGGCAGTATTATTAAGGGTCTTGAAGAAAATAAAGCGAAGTTTCAAGCTAATGCAAATAAAAAATTTATCTCTTTTCAGAATGGACTTTCTACACTGATTGACCGCTTAGAGGAAGTACTTAGTGAAACAACGATAATTAAGGGTGTGGCAACGAAGAAAGTTGAAAAGAAGGATGGCCGTTATATCGTTTTATTGACTAATGGAGACACGATTGAAGCAGATAGTGTAGTGCTTGCTACTCCTCATCATGTAGCTCAGGCAATTCTTCAAGACGAAGAGTTGGATACTGATTTCAACAGCCTGAAAAATTCATCACTTATTAGTGTATATCTTGGTTTTGATATACCAGACGGGCAGCTTCCAGCAGAGGGCACTGGTTTTATCGTGTCCGAAAATAGTGATGTGAAATGTAATGCATGCACGTGGACAAGCCGTAAATGGACACATACATCAAAGGACAATCAATTACTTGTACGTATGTTCTACAAGAGCTCAAGCCCATTCTTCGAGAGCATGAAAAATATGACGGAGGACGAGCTAGTAGAAGTTGCACTCCAAGACATTGAAATGAGCTTGAAATTAACGGGCAAGCCTAAAGTAATAGAAGTAACGAAATGGAACGATCAAATGCCAAACTATCATTTAGCACACGGTGAGGCAATTCAATCATTATCAGCTAAAATGACTGATGCAATGCCAAACGTAGTACTGGCAGGCTGTTCTTATTACGGAGTTGGAATTGTCGCTTGTATTAAAAACGGTAAAGAAACTGCAGAAAAAATCGTAAATTCAATAGTTGAATAAGTTTTTGGACCAAAATTTAATTTTGGTCCTTTTTTTTATGGGGAAAATGAAATAGTTGCTTATTTGGTGGAATTTACAATTATTAAGGTTGTGATACGATGCGGATGGGGTGATCTATTGATAATGAAAGTGCGTACTGAAGAGTATAGCTATTTTGGGTTGCAACTATTGGATCGGCGATTGCCAGAGATGCATGAGTTGAAGGAATTAATTCGTTCGAAAATGCATTTGGCGATGGCAGGGATTCATGGGGAATTTCGAGTGGACGAGGTGTTTCATAAGTATTCATTTCCGTTTGAATATGTGGTGTTGCACGATGTAAGTTTGGAATCGTATGGGAAATTTCAGATTGATACAGTGTTTTTGACGCAGCATTTTGCAGTGGTTTTAGAGAGTAAGAATATAGGAGGGAAGTTGAGCTTTAAGGAAAATCCTTATCAATTAGAAAGAGAAAATGAAGAAGGTAAAGTGGATGTATTTGAGAGTCCCGAGATACAGATTGAACGTAATATTTATTTACTCGACGAATGGATGAAACAACGAAGTGTGACAATTCCTATTTACGGAGTAATTGTATTAACAAACTTCAAAGTTAGAGTTATAGAACCTCCCACAAAATATAATGCTATTCTTCATCAAACAATTCCTGTCTATTTACGTAAAATTCCTCTCGAAAAACAGTGTATGTCTAGCAATGATATGCATGCATTGAGTAAAGAAATCGTTACAAGTCACAAACCTTACTTTCCATATCCAATGTGTAGTCGGTGGGGCATCCATCCAAATGATTTACACACTGGAGTGTGCTGTGAAAAATGTGGAGTGTTTGGCATAGAGAAAAAGAAGAATGGTTGGAACTGTAAGCGTTGTGGTCATGTAGACAGGCTAGCACATGAGAAAGCGATTCGAGAGTGGTTTGTTTTAATTGGGAAGACAATTAAGAATCGGCAATGTAAGAAATTTCTTCATCTGGATACTTCACAATCTGCTTGTCGAATCTTAAACTCAATGAATTTAGTGAAAAGTGGAAATGGTAAAAACACAATTTATACATGGAAGTGGAAGTAAAAGCAGGAATCGGTCGAATACGAGTAAGAATCGGTTGAATGTGAGTGATAATCGGTCGAATAGTTGGTCATATCGGTCGAATATATAATATTATCGGTTGAATAACGCTCAACATCGGTCGAATCATTATTTTCTCGCTCGAAGTGTATAGAAAATTCAAAACATATCTTGACGCTTTAGTTGAATAAAGGTACGATATGTCTAATAGAAAATTGAATAGTGAAATTCTTATCAAGAGAAGCCGAGGGACTGGCCCTACGACGCTTCAGCAACCAGCCAATTAATTGGTCAGGTGCTAAATCCAGCAGACTTTGCAAAAGTTTGAAAGATGAGAAGGTGGTATCTTGCATACTCGTAAAGCCTTCTTTTCATGGAAGGCTTTTTTATATGGGAGAGGATGGATACAAATGGGTTTATTAGAGAAATTACAGACGTCTATACTGACAGCGGATGGGGCAATGGGAACACTTCTTTATTCGTATGGAATTGACTATTGCAATGAGGAATTGAATATTAAGAAGCCGGAAATTATTGAGAAGATTCATCAAGACTATATTGCGGCCGGAGCGGATATTATTCAAACGAATACGTATGGGGCGAATGCCATTAAGCTGGCACGCTATGGATTAGAAAACCAAGTGAAAGAAATAAATGAAGCGGCAATCCAAATTGCCAAAAAAGCTGCTGCACCAGGCAATCAATTTGTCCTCGGTACGATCGGGGGTATTCTAGGAATTCGGAAAAGTGATGCCTCGCTTCAGGAGATTATCCATTCACTCGATCAGCAGGCAATCCAGTTGTTAGCGGGAGATCCAGATGGTTTGTTACTTGAAACGTATTATGACTTGGAAGAATTAAAGACTACTGTGACTCATCTTCGTACACTAACTGATATTCCAATCATTGCCCAAGTATCTATGCATGAGCCTGGTATTTTGCAAAATGGCTTACCTCTGAATGATGCGCTACATCAGCTCGAGTCAATCGGAGCAAATGTCGTGGGAGTCAACTGTCGACTAGGTCCCCATCATACAATTCAAGCATTTGAAGGAGTAAAGCTTCCAGAAAAAGCATTCCTATCAGCTTATCCGAATGCGAGTCTGCTTGATATAGATGAAGGACGGATTGTCTATGAGTCCGATGCCGATTATTTCGGTAAAGCAGCATTGCACCTAAGGGATGCGGGAGTCCGCTTAATAGGAGGCTGCTGTGGGACGACACCAAAGCATATCGAAGCAGTGAAAAAACATATTGGTCATTTAATACCTATTACTAGTAAGGTTGTAGAGACAAGAAAGCCTATTATTATTCAAGATGCCAAGCCGACTAACACACAACCCCTTCATGAAAAAGCTAAAACAGAACGGACGATTATTGTTGAATTAGACACCCCTCGTCATCTTGATACGGCAACGTTTATGGAAGGTGCGGAACAGCTATACGCTACTGGAGTTGATGCAGTGACGATGGCGGACAATTCATTAGCCTCCCCACGTATTAGCAATATGGCAATGGGTTCAATGTTAAAGTATGAAAAAAATATTCGTCCCCTTGCTCATATTACATGCCGTGACCGTAATTTAATCGGTCTCCAATCTCATTTAATGGGACTGGATGCGCTTGGGATTCGTGATATTCTTGCTGTAACAGGAGACCCAACGAAAATTGGTGATTTCCCAGGTGCAACGAGTGTTTATGATGTTTCTAGTCTAGAACTACTTCAGCTAATAAAACAATTAAACGAAGGTATTTCTTTCTCAGGAAAGTCACTTCGTAAAAAAGCTAACTTCTCTGTAGCTGCCGCGTTTAATCCAAATGTTCGAGTGCTTGACCGCGCTGTGAAGCGACTAGAGAAGAAAATCGAATGTGGAGCGGATTATTTCATCACACAACCTGTGTACTCGAAAGAAAAAATTCATGAAATATATGAAGCGACCAAGCATTTATCGACTCCTATTTTCATCGGCATTATGCCACTGACTAATAGTCGAAATTCAGAATTTCTTCACAATGAAGTGCCGGGCATTAAATTGTCCGAAGAAGTGCTGGAACGTATGCGTTTATGTGGAGAAGATCGAGAGCGTGCTACTGCAGAAGGTATCCAAATATCGAAGGAATTAATTGATACAGCAGCAGAACTATTTAACGGCATTTATATTATTACGCCATTTTTCAGATACGATATGTCCCTCGAGTTAATTCATTATATTCAAGAAATTGATCGTAAGAAAGAGAGAGAATTCAGCTATGTCCAAACATCTAATTGAGCAGCAACTCCATGAGAGAATTCTAATTATTGATGGTGCGATGGGAACGATGATTCAAAATGCGGATCTTAGTCCCGAAGATTTCGGTGGAGAAGAATACGACGGCTGTAATGAATATTTAAATATCGTTAAACCGGATGTTATTGAACAAGTCCATCGTGAATATTTAGCGGCTGGTGCTGATATTATTTGTACGAATACATTTGGTGGAACCCCGGTCGTATTGAATGAATATGATCTAGGTGATCAAGCACATGATATCAACTTTTGTGCAGCAAAACTTGCTAAAACATGTGCAAAGGAATTCTCTACATCTGATTGGCCACGGTTTGTAGCAGGGGCAATTGGACCGACGACAAAAACATTGTCGGTCACTGGTGGTATAACATTTGATGAACTTACTAACGATTTTTATGTGCAGGCGAAGGCTTTAGTAGAAGGTGGAGTAGATGTTATCCTACTGGAAACAAGCCAGGATATGCTGAACGTTAAAGCTGCAACAATAGGTATCAAACAGGCATTTGAGGTGCTGAAGAAAGAGCTACCTATTATGATTTCAGGAACCATCGAACCAATGGGAACGACCCTTGCAGGGCAAAGCATTGAAGCCTTTTATATTTCAATCGAACATATTAAACCACTTTCAGTTGGCTTGAATTGTGCGACAGGGCCAGAATTTATGACAGATCATATTCGGTCGCTATCTGAGTTATCGGACGGGTATGTTAGCTGTTATCCAAATGCAGGCTTGCCAGACGAAGAAGGGCATTATCATGAATCGCCAGAATCACTTTCTAAAAAGCTCCGTGGCTTTGCGGAAAAAGGATGGTTGAATGTAGTAGGTGGATGCTGTGGCACGACTCCTGCTCATATCAGGGCAGTACGTGAAGAAGTGAAGGATCTTGCTCCGCGGAAACCGGTAGAGACGGGGCGTCGTCAAGGGCACGTCGTTTCCGGTATAGAACCCCTTCAATACGATGAATCGATGCGTCCGTTATTCATCGGGGAGCGTACAAATGTAATTGGCTCTCGAAAGTTTAAACGATTAATCGTAGATGAAAAGTTTGAAGAAGCATCTGAAATTGCGCGAGCACAGGTTAAAGGTGGGGCGCATGTTATTGATATTTGCCTTGCAAATCCTGACCGTGATGAACTAGAGGACATGACTAACTTCATGAAAGAAGTAGTAAAAAAAGTTAAAGTACCTCTTGTTATTGATTCGACGGATGAAAAGGTAATCGAAGTAGCACTTAAATATTCCCAAGGAAAGACAATTATTAACTCGATTAACTTAGAGGATGGGGAAGAGCGATTTGAAGCAGTAATGCCTCTAGTGAAAAAATACGGTGCGGCAGTAGTAGTTGGAACGATCGATGAATTAGGAATGGCTGTTACGAGACAGCGGAAGCTTGAAATCGCACAGCGTTCTTATGATTTATTAGTAAATAAATGGGGACTTGCGCCTGAGGATATAATTTTTGATCCACTTGTATTCCCAGTCGGAACAGGGGACCAACAATATATCGGGTCGGCAGTAGAAACGATCGAAGGTATTCGTCTAATAAAAGAAAAATTGCCACGAGCTCTAACTATTTTAGGAGTAAGTAATGTATCATTTGGTCTTCCACCTGTTGGTCGTGAAGTATTGAATGCTGTCTACTTATACCATTGCACACAGGCGGGACTGGATTACGCAATTGTAAATACAGAAAAGCTTGAAAGATATGCTTCTATTCCTAAAGAGGAAATCGATATGGCTAATGAGCTATTATTTACAACGACTGATCAAACACTTGCTGATTTCACAGATTTTTACCGGGACAAAAAGAAAGAAAAGACTGAGGATGATATTCCAAAAACTGTCCCCGAGCGTCTTGCCTATTACGTTATTGAAGGAACTAAGGAAGGGCTTATCGCAGATTTAGAAGCCGCACTTCAAATGTATGATGCACCACTAGACGTCATAAATGGTCCATTGATGAAGGGTATGGCCGAGGTAGGGCGACTGTTTAATGACAATCAGTTAATAGTTGCCGAAGTTCTTCAAAGTGCAGGGGTAATGAAAGCCTCTGTTGCATACTTGGAGCAGTATATGGAGAAAAAAGAGGATGATTCGGGTAAAGGTAAAATCGTCCTTGCGACTGTTAAAGGCGATGTGCATGATATTGGAAAAAATCTTGTAGATATTATATTGAGCAACAACGGTTATAAAGTAATCGATGTTGGAATTAAAGTAACTCCAGCCACGTTAATAGAGGTTATTCGGAAGGAAAAGCCGGATATGATCGGACTTTCTGGACTACTTGTAAAATCAGCACAGCAAATGGTCATCACTGCGCAGGATTTTAAAGAAGCAGGTATTGATGTGCCTATACTAGTAGGTGGAGCAGCACTTTCTCGTCGTTTTACAGAAACGAAAATTTCGGCAGAATATGATGGCCCAGTATTATATGCGAAAGATGCGATGCAGGGACTTGACCTTGCCAATCGTTTGCAAAATGAAGTGGATAAAGAGACTTTATTAGTCGAACTTGGTATTCAACAGGAAAAACGAAAAATTGCAGAAGCTAATCGCTCAGCTAAGCAGGCCGTAGCCATTTTAGAAAAACCAGTGAAAACCGTACGTGAAGATGTTCAGGTATATATACCAAAAGATGTTCGTAGACATGTATTAAAAGACTATTCGGTCTCCCATTTGCATCCATATGTGAATATGCGCACGCTAATCGGTCATCATTTAGGGTTAAAAGGGTATAGTGAAAAACTATTAGCGGAGAGTGACGAGCGTGCAACTGGGTTACATGAATTAGTCACAGGGTACTTACAATCGGATATTTTGAAGCCACAAGGGGTATATCAATTTTTCCCTGCGCAAGCGGATGGAGATGATGTAATTATCTATGACCCAACCGACGCGAAAACAGTAATCGAGCGATTCACATTCCCACGCCAATCCGCCCTGCCATTCCTTTGTTTAGCAGATTATTTAAAGCCTGTGGACAGTGGGGAAATGGACTATGTTGCGTTGATGCTGGTAACTGCAGGACATGGAGTTCGTGCTGCAGCAGCAAAACTAAAAGACAAAGGAAAATTTTTAGAAAGCCACGCACTGCAAGCGACTGCGCTAGAATTAGCTGAGGGATTTGCCGAACGCATTCATCAAGAAATTAGAGACCAATGGGGATTCCCAGATGCAACGGATTTCACAATGCGCGACCGTTTTGCTGCAAAATACCAAGGACAACGCTTCTCCTTTGGCTATCCAGCCTGCCCGAATTTAGATGATCAAGCAAAACTGTTTGGCCTTATAAAACCGGAGGTAATTGGAGTAGAGCTTACAGAGGAATTTATGATGGAACCCGAAGCATCTGTTTCTGCTATCGTATTTGCTCATCCTGACGCAAGGTATTTCGTCGTAGACTAAAATGAAACACTGCCATCTTGGCAGTGTTTTCTTGTAGAAAATGGCGAATCGGTCGAATAAGGAGAGAAATCGGTTAAATGTTAGTGATAATCGATCGAATATATAATATTATCGGTCGAATAACACTCAACATCGGTCGAATCATTCAATCGGACAGAATAATCGATGAATCTAGCAGACAACAAACTTAGGAATATATAGGACACTCACAAAGAGTTTGGTTCAAGGGTGACTAATCATGTATAATTTTTACTATGTATAAAAAACAAGGGGGATTGCTCATGAATTCAGAAAATCATTCGATGGGGGATCGAAGAATTCGGAGAACAAAAAATCTCTTAAAGGAGCATTTTGTGCAGCTTGTGAAAGAAAAAGGATACAAAAATGTAACGGTCACGGATATCGTTGAAAAGGCTGACTATAATAGAAGCACCTTCTATTTACATTTTAAGGATAAGGAAGATATAGCAGAAGAATTGGTTGCGGAAATTTTAAAAGGTTTAGAAGTGGCATTTCATCAACCTTTTATAGATACGAAAATTGTAGAGTATGACCTAATTTTACCATCATCCAATACTTTCTTTAGGCATTTTTATAATAATAGAAATTTTTATAGTTTATTAAACTTGGAAGATACCATTCCTAGATTTAAAGAAAAATTCTTTTTGAAATTTAAAGAGGTATTCGAAGGAATCACATATTTAAATGAAGCAAATGAGGGCATTGTGCTAGAGCACTTTAATACGTATAAAATGTATGGTTCTTACGGAGTTATTCTGGAATGGATAAACGGTGGTTGTATACAGACACCAGAGGAAATCGCTGATAATCTGTTAGAAATATTTAAAACCAATTCCATTTCATTTCGATTCAATAAGAAAAGCTAGCTTTTTAAGGGTTGTTAAATGAATGAGTCAATTTCATTATTACTTGTTTCATAAAACACGAGTATTTATGAGCTATTAACGTACTTTCATGTTTCAAATCTAGCGTAGCGATTGGAGCGAAAATCAACTTTGGTCAGTGTTGAGTGTTTATTACTAATTACCTTATTATGAATTGACTCAAATATAATATGAAAAAAGCTGGTCTTGACAGATGTCAGGACCAACCAAAATTATTTCTTGTCTAAATCTACTTCAGATGCTTCGACTTTCTTATCATCTTTTTCTTCATCATTTATAATATCTCGAGTTGAGGTTTTGAATTCTTTTAACGTTTGTCCAACTGCTTTGCCGAGTTGAGGTAATTTAGATGGACCAAAGATAATCAAAGCAATAATTAATACAAGTATTAAACCAGGTACTCCTATGTTTGGCATAGAATCTCCTCCTTCTATATATAGAGTCGTTATTAATATAACATATTCTGTGGAAAAATGATGGTTCTAAACTTGCGACTGTATTATTTTTTAGAAACTAGTGGACCGCCGCCGTTTTTCAAGTACTCGATCATACCTTCAGCTGCTCGGTAAGCTAAAGCGCCAACAGTGGGGGTTGGGTTCGTTGGACCAAAGTGAGGGAATGCCGACGCTCCACAAACGAATAAGTTATCTACATCCCACATTTGCATGTAATTGTTGACAGCAGAGTTATCTGGGCTATCTCCCATAATTACACCTCCACCATCATGTTGGAACGTGAATCTTCCACCGAAATGCTCAGCCATTGGGATTGTGTCGATAATGTCGGCTCCCATTTCTTTTACTACTTCATTACATTTTTCTACTAGAAATTCATTACGTTTATGGTCCATCTCAGTATAATCGAATGTTACGCGAATTAATGGATCACCATAATCATCTGTATACGTTGGATCTAAATCTAGATAATGATCTTTATGCGGCAAAATAGCTCTTTGGGATACAACAGTTACATTTCGGTAGAAGTAATGCAAAGAGTTTTTCTTAAATTCTTTACCCCAGGTCGGTGTTCCAAAAGGAGCAGGGTTATTAGCAATTGGTTCATTTCCCATTAAATGCATTTCAATCTGACCGCCATGGATGAAATCAAGGTTAGCGTGGTCAAAGTTATCAGCATTAAAGTCATTGAAAGCAGAGCCTAGAGAACCTGTTCCAATGTAACTATTGAATTTCTTCTCTTCAAAATAACCGATTGCTCCAGTAATAGTATGGTGATCTGTATAGTTTTTTCCGATAATTCCTTCGCCAGTTTTTGGATTATATGGTTTACCAATACCGGATAACAATAATAAGCGAACATTGTTAAAGATATAGCTAGTTAAAACAACAAGGTCCGCTGGTTGTTCGAATTCCTCACCAGTTCTCGTATCTTTATATAAAACCCCAGTAGCTTTTGTTCCATCGTATAATACACGAGTAACAATAGAATTTGTGCGTAGTTCAAAGTTTCCGGTTTTCTTCGCAGTTGGGATAACGGTTACGATTGGGTCTGCTTTTGCACCATACTCACAGCCATAGTTACCACAAAATGCACAGTATTGGCATGCATTTAACGTCTCTCCATCTGGATTTGTATAGCTTTGCGAAACGTTTGCTGTTGGAACTACGAAAGGGTGATACCCAAGTTTCTCAGCTGCTTCATGGAACATTTTCATTTGAGGTAATTTTTTTAATGCTGGTGTTGGGTAATCGATTGAACGATGTCCAGCTAATGGATCGGGTTCCCCAGAAATACCAGCCATTTGTTCAAACTTAGAGTAATATGGTTCGATTTCATCGTAAGTAATACCCCAGTCTTGAATAGTAACTCCTGAAGGTATTTTACTTTCTCCATATTTTTCAATCGTTTTACTCCGAATTTGAAAATCGTATGGGAAATAGCGATATGTTTGACCACCCCAGTGAGCACCACCACCACCAGTACCTGTTCCTACTACAAAAGCACCTTCATCACGTATTGGTTTTGCTGTGTCGTTTAATGTATTACGGAATGTAATAGTATCCTTTGTTAACTTTTGCATTAATTCTTTATGAATATTATATTTTAGTTCATCATGACCATGTAAATAATCTTCGATTGATCTTTCTACTCCACGTTCTAATCCCACAACATGGTAGCCGGCTTTCGTTAGTTCAGCAGCAACAATACCGCCTGTCCAACCCATACCTGTTGTTACTACATCAACTTTAGGTAATTTTGTAACCATTGTAATCCTCCTCGTGTTGTTTCAACTTATGAATGTTTGTGTCCGCCTAAACTGATTGGCTCTATTAATACAAATTCCTCTTCTTCTAAATAGGATGTATAAGACATTTGAGCTCCTGGGAATTCTTTCATTTTCCAGCCGGCCATGTTTTTGTTTCCCCCGTAAAGTGGATCTGAGAAGCAACCTTGCAAAGTAAGGGTTCTCAGCAACGCAAAGAATGCTGCTGAATTTACTAAGTCCATTTCGACTTCTCCTGCTTGGAAAGAAGTAAGGATGACAATTTGTTGCTCTTCCGTTAAATCTTTAAAGACTGTTCCATCATGCTCTTTTTCCGCAACCTCATTTAGCTTGCGAACCCCCTGTAGCATAATCTCAGCTTTGTCGAGTGGAACTTCTCCAGGTTGGAAAGGACCTTTTTTATAATCATCCGTACTGATCCCCCAAGGGCTAGCTAACTGTTTATCAATAAAATAAGGTGCTCCTAGAGTTATAGCACCTGGTCCCTGCTCATCCTCTGGATAAATTAGTTCAGCAGCTGTGCTAAGTGCGTCAAAATCTTTTTGACGTACAAAAAACTGACGTGTATCACTATAATCGATTGCAGTATGAGTAGCTCCGCTTGTTTTTGTATGAGTAGTAGTTTCTGTTTTTCCACCAACTAAAGAACCGATGGCTCCTCCTAAAACAAGACCACCTACAGTTAACCCAGAATTTTTGATAAATGTGCGTCTAGATGAACGCTTATCTAAAATAGGATTATTTTTTTCTTGCTCTGTCATATTCAAATCCTCCAATTATGTAAAAAGTATTAATGTACAATAGCTTGCCAATTATAAACGATTGAAAATACTGCCGTGCTTACTAATAAAGCTGCGATAAAGCATAAGTATTTTTTTCCTGTCCAACAAGCAACGATAATGGACAAGCCAATCCCTGCGCCAAACAGTGCGAACCAAGGAAAAACAGTATTATTAAAATGAAGAAAAAGTGCAAAATCGGCAACGATAAATAATGCAAATAAAAACTGATTCAATATTTTTAATTCTTCTAAATTATATTGGGTCACAATATCTCTCCTGTTATATTTTATTTCTGTGGAATAATAATTATTTTGTAATTATTACAAACAATGACAGTGTAACAATTTTGTAATATGTCCACAATCATTAATGCAAGGCTAAACGACTACTCACCCAACACACATATTAGAAGTGTTTAATAGAAAAGTTTATTTTGAATCTTCCATTATTTAGAAAAGTTATATAAAATGAATGGACAGTATAGTTTTAAAAAGATGATTACTTTTCCGATCTATCTCGCTAAGAATCGTATTATATCAATCAACTACGCCTTAGGTCGTAGTTATTTTCCACCTTAAGTACGTATGGAATAATCAGCGAATAGAGCATGATTAAAATAATAGAATTGAGGCAAAAATGTCTCTAATGAACGAGGTGGAAAAATGGGGAAAAAGATTTATATAATTCTTAGTAATACCGGTACATTATTTTCAAAGGCGATTGGTATGTATACAAAAAAAGATTTAAACCATGCCTCCATTGCTTTTGATGAAGAATTAAATGAGATGTATAGCTTTGGTAGGAAAAGTAGTCATAATCCATTCAATGGGGGGTTCATTAAGGAGAATCCTATTGAAGGACTGTTCCAAAGAGCAACCTGTGCTATTTATGAGTGCGAGGTGACAAATTCCGAATATATGCGGATGAAAAGCAAAATTAGCCAAATGGAAAAACAAAAACAATTATATAAATATAATTTAATAGGTTTGGTGTTAGTTGCCATAAATATTGAAATGGAGCGTGAGAATGCTTACTTTTGCTCTCAATTTGTCGCAACAATTATGAAAGAATGTCCATCTTCACGACTACAGGTTGCCCCCCCTTTGGCTCAACCGCATCACTTTGAACAACTTTCAGCATTAACCTTAAAATTTAAAGGGAATCTGCAAACATATGTAAGTAGTAAAAGGAAAGTAGAGCAACCGATTCATGTATCAGTTTGGAGAAAATATGCCTTTTCGATTGCAAGCTTTATGTAATATTGGAATATTTACTCAACGTTCTGGACAGTATATAGAAGAATGTAAATTCTATTTTGAATGTTTAGGAGGATGAAGAGAGTGACAGAAGAACAGCCAAATTACGATACAAATGTGGAAAATGAAGATACGCTCACGAATAGACAGGGGCATCCTGTAACGAATAATCAGCATATGAGGACGGTAGGAAACAGAGGTCCAGCAACTTTAGAAAACTATGATTTTATTGAAAAAATTAGTCACTTTGACAGGGAACGAGTGCCGGAGCGTGTCGTACATGCACGTGGAGCAGGTGCGCATGGTTATTTCGAAGCGTATGGTGCTGTTGGGGATGAGAAAGTGTCTAAATATACTCGAGCTAAATTATTCCAGGAAAAGGGGAAGAAAACTCCTGTATTTGTTCGCTTTTCCTCCGTAATTCATGGAGGACACTCCCCCGAAACATTACGTGATCCCCGTGGATTTGCTGTGAAGTTTTATACAGAGGATGGCAACTGGGATTTAGTAGGGAACAATTTGAAGATTTTCTTTATTCGCGATGCGATAAAGTTCCCAGATATGATTCATGCGTTTAAACCAGATCCAGTAACGAATATCCAAGATTCCGAGCGCTTTTTTGATTTTTGTGCTAGTTCTCCTGAGTCATTCCATATGGTGACTTTCGTCTATTCTCCATGGGGAATTCCGGCAAACTATCGAATGATGCAAGGGTCTGGTGTGAATACGTACAAATGGGTAAATAACGAAGGAAAAGCAGTTCTCGTCAAGTATCACTGGGAGCCGAAGCAAGGTATTCGTAACTTAACCCAAAAGGAAGCAGAGGAAATACAAGCTAAAAACTTTAATCATGCCACACAAGATTTATATAATGCGATTGAAAAAGGCGATTTCCCTGAATGGGAGTTACTAGTTCAAACGATGAGTGATGATGATCATCCAGAGCTAGATTTTGATCCGTTAGATGATACGAAGCTTTGGCCAGAAGATTTATTTCCTTGGAAAGCCGTTGGAAAAATGGTGTTAGATCGAAACCCTGAAGATTACTTTACGGAAGTGGAGCAGGCAGCATTTGGTACTGGCGTGCTTGTAGATGGCCTGGACTTTTCAGACGATAAAATGCTACAGGGGCGCACATTTTCGTATTCCGATACACAGCGACACCGTGTTGGAGCGAACTATTTACAGCTTCCGATCAATGCACCGAAAAAAAGAGTAGCAACCAATCAAAGCGGCGGTCAAATGGCATATCGATTAGATAGAGGACCCTTCCAGAATCCACATATCAACTACGAACCGTCTATATTAGACGGCTTAAAGGAAGCAACACAGTTAGGTAAAGAGTATACTCCAATGATAAAAGGAAACTTAGTGCGTGAGTCCATCGAGCGCCAAAACAATACAAAGCAAGCAGGAGAAACCTATCGCCAATTTGAGCAGTGGGAAAAAACTGAGCTCATCTCCAATTTAGTTAATGACCTCTCTGCATGTGATCCACGAATTCAAGAGAAAATGATTGCCTTAGCGGAGGAAGCAGATGAAGACTATGGTCGACATTTAAGGGAAGGACTTGCTCACGCTAAAAGTAATAATTCCTCTCAAAAACCGTTGGGGAATAAAGACGGAGATAAAGCACCAGAACAAGCAGTCAATAAAAGCCATGAAGCAGAACCGTATTAATAGTAAAACCCCACTTCTAACGACTAGAAGTGGGGTTTGTAGCGTTCACTTGCGAGTGAATCACTAAAATTTTTTCGCTTGATACCTAATCAGGGCGTTCGTATCGTTTGAGTGGGGGAAATTATATTGAAAAAGAACATAACTTTTGAAGTCATGCCCTTTCAGTTGATATATTACAATTCCTATGGCTGAGTTAAATCAAATCTATATGATAAGTTTTCTAGTATTTCTAGTTCTTGACCATATTGTCCTTCAACGATGCTAATAATCGTTGGAACAATGGTTAGCTTTTTATAGGACTTTTCCCTTGGAGGTTAGAGTGTAACAAATATGTTTCAATAACTAATCCCACATTATTCCTAGGAAAGAATAAAAAAGCGAGAAATCCATAAGGAAATCTTGCTTTTTTTTATTACTGTTTACTACAAAGGGAAAACTAATTTATTTTTTTGAAAATTAACTCATTGATTTTACTTTGATGCAGTAGTATAAATACTAATTCTAAAGTAAACGTCTAATTTCATTCAGCAAATGTTTTTTTGCGACGATCTTACACAGGAGCAGAAGTCTCCCACTTCTTATAAGTGATGAGATGAATGCAAAGTATGTATACAAATCAGTGGGGTCTACAAACCCCTGCTGAACGAGGAACTCTGGCTAAGTTCACCGCACCCTGCGGCAACGCCTGAGTGACCAACTTCCTGTTGGCCCAAAGCCTCCGGGGGATGCCACAGATTTTTAGAGGAATTTATCGAGCGAGTTCGATAAAAATCTGGGCGCACTGTTTTCTGCGGAGCTGAACAAAGTGAAGCGGAAGCATTATTTTTTCTGCGGAGCTGAACAAGGTGAAGCGGAAGCAATACGCCGAGGCGTATTTGATGAGAATGGACTGTCTTTTTGGTTGTCTAGCCAAGAGGACAATCCTTTTTTATCTCTAATAGTTATAATCGTTGAGTTTACATAGAGCGGATGAAGGAAATAGATTAAATGGGAGGTTTTATAATGAAAAAATTTGATGCAGTTATTATTGGCTTTGGTAAAGGTGGGAAAACTTTAGCAACTGAGCTTGCAAAAAATGATAAGACGGTTGCGGTGATTGAGAAGTCCTCAAAAATGTATGGAGGAACATGTATAAATATTGCGTGCATACCAACCAAATCGCTTGTTCATTCTGCGGATAACAGAAAATATTCCAACACAGCTAGAGAGGAATATTTTACAAATGCGGTTCATCAAAAAGATGAGCTGACTTCTTTATTGCGAAATAAAAACTTTCATATGCTGGATGACCAGCAGAATATAATGGTAATTACGGGAGAAGCAACTTTCTTAAATGATGAAAAAATACAAGTGAAAACAGAAGAGGAACAAATTGAAATTATCGCAGAACAGATTTTCATAAACACTGGTGCATCACCAATTGTGCCGCCAATCGACGGATTGGAAAATACTGATTTTATATACGATTCCACAACTTTACAAGAGTTGGAGCAGCTTCCTGAAAAACTAATTATTATTGGTGGTGGGTACATAGGATTAGAGTTTGCATCGATGTACGCAAATTTTGGGTCAGAGGTGACAGTCATAGATGGCAATGAAGAGTTTCTACCGAAAGAAGATAAGGATATTGCGGAAGAAGCTAAAAAAGTATTAGAAGCAAAAAGTGTTAAAATTGTGCCAAATAGTAAAGTAAAGTCCGTAAAAAATAAAGACGGAGGAGTAATTGTCACATACAAAGAAGGCGATTCGAATCGTGAAGTGTATGGGAATGCTATACTTCTTGCGACTGGGAGAAAGCCAAACACGGAAAACTTAGGATTAGAAAACACTTCAGTGGAAGTGAATGATCGTGGAGCTGTTGTAGTGGATGACGCATTAAAAACGACAGCTAAAAATATTTGGGCTTTGGGTGATGTCAATGGGGGACCACAATTTACCTATATCTCACTAGATGACTTCCGAATTGTAAAGGATCAGCTTTTCGGAGATGGCTCCTATACAAAAAAAGATCGTACTAACATCCCATACTCCGTTTTCATTGATCCTATACTTTCTCATGTCGGGCTCAATGAAAAAATGGCAAAGGAAAAAGGAATTGAATACAAAGTATTGTCAATACCAGCAGCTGGAATTCCAAGAGCTCGAATTTTGGAGAAAACAGAAGGACTGTTAAAGGCTTTAATCGATCCAAAAACAAATGAAATACTTGGCTGCACACTTTTTTGTGCTGAATCAAGTGAAATGATTAATGTAGTAAAAGTGGCAATGGAGGCGAGATTGCCCTCCACATTTTTACGTGACACAATCTTTACCCATCCAACCATGAGCGAATCCTTGAATGATTTATTTGGTAGCTAATTAGAGGTTGCATGGTTCTCGGGCTAATAACTAAAACAGACGCTTATTTCTCATGGCTCCTTGCACATTTCCGATAAAGAAATATAATTAAAGGAATGAAAGCACCAAAGGAGGATGTTTATGAGTTTACTTGTATTTGGAGCTATCTCATTGGTTATTTTGTTTGGGTTATTTGTACTGGCACTCGCGATATTTGTATTATTGAGGTTTAGTAAAAAGAAAGAGTGAGTCACTTTTGTGACTCACTCTTTCAAATTAATTCAAATCAATATTTATAAGATTGGCCACCATCAATCGGAATAACTGCGGCATTGATAAAGTTTGCTTGGTTAGATAGTAAAAAGGCTACTAAGTATCCAACTTCTTCAGGTTTTCCGAAGCGTTTCATTGGATTTGGTTGAACAAATTCTTTACCTACTTCTTCCCAATTGTCTCCACCTATTTGTCTTAAGGAGCCTTCTACCATTGGAGTCATTATTGCACCAGGTGCGATTGCTTTTATGCTGACACCATATTGACCGTACTCGATTGCTGAGTTTCGTGTTAAGCCAACAACACCGTGCTTACTTGCTGCATATCCGGATTGATTGCCAACTCCACGGATACCACCAACTGAAGCAGTGTTTACGATTGATCCAGATCCTTGTTTTTTCATTACGGCTAATACATATTTCATACCATAAAATACACCATTTAAGTTTACGCTAACAACTTTTCCAAATTCTTCGGCGCTGAAATCTTCAGTAAGGTTTTGTTTTCCTTCAATCCCTGCATTGTTAAAGAACCCATCAATGCGCTCGAATTTACTAACTGTTTCATCTACATAGCTTTTTACAGCTGCTTCATCCGCTACGTTTGCAGTGATTAATAGTGTTTCTGCTTCTGGTGCAGCTTCTAAGATTTGTTTTTTAGTTTCTTCTAAAGCCTCTTGGTTTAAATCTACTAATGAGAGATTTGCTCCTTCTTGAGCTACTTGTAGTGCTGCAGCTCGTCCTAATCCAGAACCTGCTCCTGTTATTAAAACAACTTGACCTTCAAAACGTTTACTCATTATAATCTCCCTCTCTTGTGCCTATAATGTGAATATCTTGAATACGAGATAAATATACTCCAATCTAAGCTATATGTCTAATTGTTTGCTCATTTCATTCTGCGTATTTTTTATTTGGCTATTCGCAATTTTTCATTGAACTTAGATTTTGTTATGATTAACATAAAACTAGTTACATAGGTTTCAATTTTGGAGGAAGTAATATGAAGTTGGTTTCATGGAATGTGAATGGCTTAAGAGCCTGCGTGAAAAAAGGATTTCTAGAATACTTTAATGAAGTAAACGCTGACATTTTTTGTTTGCAAGAAACGAAGCTGCAGGTAGGTCAAATAGAGCTCTCATTAGATGGGTATGAACAGTACTGGAACTATGCTTTGAAAAAGGGGTATTCTGGAACAGCAGTGTTTACGAAGGTAAAACCACTTTCTGTGAAATATGGTGTGGGAGATAATGATTCAGAGGACGAAGGTAGAATTATTACGCTTGAGTATGACCAATTCTATTTGGTGAATGTATATACGCCAAATGCTAAACGAGATCTAACAAGACTTCCGTATCGACTGGATTGGGAAGACGAAATGCGGACATACTTGAAGACGCTAGATGCTATAAAACCTGTAATTATGTGTGGGGATTTAAATGTGGCTCATGGCGAAATAGATTTGAAAAACGCAAAATCTAATAGAGGGAACTCTGGATTTACGGATGAGGAACGTGGCAAGATGACGGATTTACTTGCAGAGGGATTCGTAGATACATATCGTTATTTTTATCCGGAAGCAGAAGGTGCCTATAGCTGGTGGTCCTATATGAATACTGTAAGGGAACGTAACATTGGCTGGAGAATCGATTACTTCATTGCCTCTGATAAGCTAACTCCATTATTGAAGGATGCTTCCATTGACTCTCTAGTATTCGGAAGTGATCATTGTCCGGTTATTTTGGAGCTAAAGTAAGGGCTAAATTCTGCGATGTTAATATATTTTATGAAGGGGTATAATACTTTAGTCAAATAGAGTACAATACTTTTAAATCAATTATTTTGGAGGTACCAATAGATGAATGCTTTAGCAACGCAATTAAACGAGAAAATACAAAAAGAAAATCCAGTTATTTATAATATGTTATCGGACTTAGGGAAAAACTTGTATTATCCAAAAGGTATTTTAAGTCAAAGTGCAGAAGCAGGGAAAAAAGCACATCGTTTTAATGCTACCATTGGAATCGCAACAGAAAATGGTGAACCAATGCATTTTCGCCATATACAAAAGAAATTAGATTATAAACCAAATGATATATATCCATATGCCGCTCCACAGGGTAAGGAGACTTTACGGTCTTTATGGAAGGAAAAGCTTTTAGTAGACAACCCTTCAATGAAAGGTAAATCGATTGGTACACCGATTATAACTAGTGCACTAACACATGGTTTAAGTATCGCGGCAGATTTGTTCATGGACGCTGGAGACGTGTTAGTAACACCGCAGCAATACTGGGGTAATTACAATACAGTATTCCAAATAAGAAGAGGAGGACGTGTCGAAACTTTCCCTCTATTCAACGAGGCTGGTGGTTTCCATGTGGAAGCTTTCCGTGAAACACTTGCTAAGCAAACGGAAAAAGCGATTGTTTTGTTGAACTTCCCTAACAATCCTACTGGTTTTACTCCTTCTGTAGAAGAAGCAGAAGCAATCGTCCAAGTGTTGAAGGATACTGCTGAAGGTGGCTTGAAATTAGTTGTTTTACTAGATGATGCTTATTTCGGGCTATTCTATGAGGATTCTATTAAAGAATCATTGTTCGGTTTACTTGCAGACAGCCATGTGAATATTTTGCCAGTAAAAATTGATGGTGCCACGAAAGAAAACTACGTTTGGGGATTACGCGTTGGGTTCATCACATACGCAGCGGCTCCAGACACACTAGATGCTTTAGAGCAAAAAACGAAGGGCATCATTCGTGGTACTGTTTCAAGTGGGTCTCATATTTCTCAGACAATTCTTTTGGAATCACTTCAATCCGAAGATTTTTTACAAGAAAAAGAAGAGAAATTCCAAATCATGCAAGGAAGAGCTGTAAAAACGAAGCAAGTCTTAGCGGATGAAAAATACGCACAGCATTGGACTTATTATCCATTTAACTCAGGATACTTTATGTGCTTGAAGTTAAATACCCTAGATGCTGAAACGTTACGACTACATTTACTCGATCAATACGGTGTAGGTGTAATCGCAAGCAACAAAACAGACATCCGAGTAGCATTCTCCTGTGTAGAAGAAAATGATATTCAAGAGTTATTTGATCTAATCTATGAAGGTTGCAAGGATTTAACTAAATAAGAGTTCGATAAAGAAAACTGTTCAAGAGTCTAAACTCTGGAACAGTTTTTTTGTAAGAATCAGAGGATATGAAATTTTGCTTCTTATGAATCCAGTGTTCCTGGTACCTTGAAGAGTAGCTATTAAAAGTTACCGCAGGATTTCCGTTTCAGGCGGACGCTTTCCACTGGGTGAGCGATGAGCAATCACCGCCGCTCCGCGTTCGTTGTGTTGTCTCACTCATCCCGCTGGAGTCGCCGCCTTTCACTGCAATCAATTAAGTGAGTAGTACTAAGAATAAGATTTAGCATAGCCTATCGTTAAGATAATAGTATTAGTTTAAGTTAAGGGTACGCCCTTGACCTTTGTAGGAGGGCGAGGGAAAGCGCCACTGGAGAACCTTAAATAGAGGGTCGTGACTTCGTCACGACCCTCTACTTAAGGTTCTCGGTAATGATGTAGCCTAAGTCAGTCCAAAGCAATCCGGAAACAGAAGGAATTAGGTTTTGATCTTAAAGGGCTCTTGCGATTTTCTTACTCAGAATTTGAAAGAGACGACATTTCTTTAAAATTCGAAACATAAACTATTTAATCAGGACATTTCAATAGGTTGGAGGGAGAGTCAGATGCGAAATAGAGGGCTATCGGTTTCCGCACTAATCTTTATAGGTTCATTAATTACTTTTGTAGCTTTTTTTATGATATATCTAGTAATAAATTTTGAAAACTTGGATGAAGGGGACGAAGAAGTTCCATATGCCAGCATATCAGTAAAAGAAGAACCAGAGAAAGAAACCCAAGTTGAACCTAGTCCATCAAGTCATGATGGAGATGTAAAATATGCTTCAACAGAATGGACAACACATGGTGGAGATTACTACAACAGACGTTATTCTATGCTAAACCAAATTACTACTGAAAATATAGGGGATTTAAAACCAACTTGGGTTAGTAGCTTAGGAGGATCTGGCGCAGAAGGTAAATACTCTGGTGAAGCAACTCCACTAGTAGTGAATGGTGTAATGTATATTGCGACAGGGGCAAACGACGTATTTGCTATCGACGCCAAAACAGGGGAACAAATCTGGTCATATAAACCAGATATCCCACAAGAGATGGATACAGTATGTTGCGGATGGACAACACGAGGTGTTGCTGTTGGTGATGGTAAAGTATACGTGGGATTACTTGACGCTCGCTTAATTGCACTTGACCAAAAAACAGGCGAATTAGTATGGGAAACAGTGGTAGCAGAGTGGGAAGAGGGTTATACCATTACCAGTGCACCACTTTTTTATAATGGTAAAGTCTACACAGGCGTTTCTGGTGGAGAGTATGGAATTCGAGGTCGTGTGATGGCATATGATGCTGATTTAGGCTTTGAAGTATGGCGTTTTTATACAATACCAGGTCCAGCGGATATTAATGGGGATACTTGGCCATCTGATAATGATGCTTGGTTAACAGGTGGAGGGCCAGTATGGAATACACCAGCGGTGGATCCGGAACTAGGATACATTTATTTTGCTACTGGTAATACAGCTCCGGATTTAGACGGAAGTAATCGTGAAGGGGATAACCTATATGCCAACTCTATTGTTGCAGTGAATGCAGAAAACGGAGATTATGTATGGCACTTCCAGGAAGTGCACCATGATATTTGGGATATGGATCCTACTAACCCAGTTATTTTATTTGATGTAGAAATGGACGGAGATATGCGTAAAGGTCTTGGGCAAGCAGGTAAAACTGGTTGGGTTTATCTCTTAGATCGTGCGGATGGAACACCATTAGTAGGGATTGATGAAAAACCAGTGCCACAAGATGATCGTCAAAAAACGGCTGCAACTCAACCGTTTCCAGTTGGGGATTCATTTGTCCCACAAGGTGTAACAGAAGAAGACGTGAAAAACGATTTAGAACCAGCATTTACGGGTGAAATTGGTAGTATTTTTACACCATTTTGGGATGTACCAGTAACAATTAAACCTGGACCGTTTGGAGGAGCAAACTGGCCACCTTCTGCATACAATCCTGATACTGAGTATTTTTATGTATTAGGCAATGATCACTACATGTCATTTGAAAGAAGTGAATTAAGTGAGTTTAAGGAAGGAGACGCGTATTTTGGAAGTGTTTTTGGGCCAGTTCAAAATGCGCCTACAAGAGGAACGGTTACTGCAATTGATGTAAAAACGAATAAAATAGCTTGGCAACAAAAATGGGATGCTCTAGCTTATAGTGGTGTATTAACAACTGCTGGAAATCTAGTATTTGTTGGTCATAACGATGGACGCTTAATAGCTTTCGATGCAAAAACAGGAGAGCAAGTTTGGGAATATATGATGGATGCAGGTGCGAATGCCCCATCTGTTACTTATGAAATTGATGGTGAACAGTATATTTCTATTTATGCTGCTGGTAATGCGCTCGCTGGAACGAAACATGGCGACAAAATTTACACATTTAAATTAGGAGGATCTTTACCAGAAGGGCAAGTTATTGATGCCTCTGCTAAAGATAAAGCTCCTAAAGAAGATAAAGAAGAAACAGGAGTAACCGTAAGTGTTGATGCAGGGCTTACAGGCTACAAAAATAGCTGTATAGCTTGTCATGGAGATCAAGGAGCAAACGGACACAATGGTCCAAACTTGCAAAATAGTACAGTAGCAGAAAACAAAGAAGATGTAATTGACCGCATTACAAATGGTAAAGGTGCAATGCCAGCATTTAAGGATACACTTACAGCAGAAGAAATAGATGCAATAGCGGAATACGTAGCTACTGTCGTTTCTCCGTTGGGCGATTAATATAAAATTAGAACCAGCCTTCCTTGGATGGCTGGTTCTATTTGTGATGGAGGATTGTTGTAGAAACATAGTTGATATAATTATGTACTACATTCTACTTGCTACTAGCAACAATAGAAAAATATGTGCAATATATACCGAAATACTTGCAACATTTTCAAACCCATTTGGAACTTTTCAAAGCAAGGTTCTTCCGGATGATTAGCAGCCACTTCCCGGTTAGGATTACTTGCCAAGAAAAAGGGTAAATAGTGTATACTAAGTTCAATAGTTATGGAGAAGGGGATATTTATGAAAAAACATTATCCAGATGACGGTTTAGCATTACATACTGACTTATATCAAATAAATATGGTGGAAGCCTATTGGGCAGATAATATGCATGAGCGAAAAGCGGTGTTTGAATTATTCTTCCGTAAACTTCCATTTGGCAATGGCTATGGCATTTTTGCTGGTTTGGAAAGATGTCTTGATTATTTGCGGAATTTTCATTTTACCGATAGTGATTTAGCTTACTTACAAGATGAGCTTGGATATAGAGAAGATTTTATAGCGTATTTGCGTACTGTTCGTTTCACTGGAAATGTGTATTCGATGGTTGAAGGGGAGCTTGTTTTCCCAAATGAACCAATTATTAGAATTGAGTCGACGCTTGCGGAGGCGCAATTGGTAGAAACGGCCTTACTTAATATCGTCAATTATCAAACGTTAATAGCGACTAAAGGATCTCGTATCAAACAGGTGATAAAAGATGAGGTCGCAATGGAATTTGGTTCTAGACGTGCACAAGAAATGGATGCGGCCATTTGGGGAACTAGAGCTGCATACATAGGTGGAATAGATGGAACTAGTAATGTTCGTGCAGGGAAAATGTTTGGGATTCCTGTGACGGGTACGCATGCTCATTCGTTAGTACAAGCCTATAAAGATGAATATGAAGCTTTTCATTCGTATGCGAAGCGCCATAAAGATTGCGTATTTTTAGTGGATACATATAATACATTGAAAACGGGAGTACCTACAGCGATAAAAGTAGCAAAAGAGCTTGGCGATAAGATTAACTTTATCGGTATCCGTCTAGATTCAGGTGATATTTCGTTTTTATCGAAGGAAGCAAGAAAAATGTTAGATAAAGCCGGTTTCCATGATGCAAAAATTGTTGTTTCCAATGATTTAGATGAATATACGATTCTAAACCTAAAAGCACAGGGGGCCAAGGTTGATAGCTGGGGTATCGGGACGAAACTAATCACAGCGTATGATCAGCCGGCACTTGGAGCTGTATATAAAATTGTTTCGATAGAAAATGAAGCTGGGGTAATGGAAGATACGATTAAGATTTCTTCCACTACTGAAAAAGTTACGACTCCTGGTCAGAAAAAACTATATCGAATTATCGATAAAGAAAATGGCAAAGCAGAAGGCGACTATATCACGATGTATGATGAAGATCCTACGCATGAGGAACGTTTAAAGATGTTCCATCCAGTGCATACATTTGTCTCTAAATTTGTGACTAATTTTGAAGCAAGGGATTTACATAAAAAAGTGATAGAAAATGGTCAAATAGTCTACGAAATCCCTGAGTTATCTAAGGTTCGTCAATATGCGCATGATAACCTTGATTTGTTGTGGGAGGAGTATAAACGCTCTTTAAATCCAGAGGAGTATCCAGTGGATTTAAGTCAAAAATGTTGGGATAATAAAATGCGTAATATTCAAGAGATTAAAGAGATGGAACATCATTTTATTGATCAAAATGGAGGTAGGTATTAATGTCAGCTAACCAACAAGAAATTATAGCGGAGTTAAAAGTGAAGCCGACCATTGATGTACAAAAAGAAATACGTATTAGTATTAATTTTATGAAGGACTATTTAAAGAAACATCCATTTTTGACAAGTATGGTTTTAGGTATTTCTGGTGGTCAGGATTCTACGTTAGTTGGTAAACTTGCACAGCTTACAATAGACGAATTAAATAAAGAGCTTGGTGAGGAAAAATATTCATTTATAGCAGTAAGTTTACCGTATGGTGTTCAATTTGATGAAACAGATCGTCAGGATGCACTGGATTTCATAAAGCCGAGTAAACGTGTGACGGTCAACATAAAAGAAGCGGTAGATGCTAGCGATAAGGCTTTAGAAGAAGCAGGTATCGTCCTATCTGATTTTGCTAAAGGAAATGAAAAGGCACGAGAGCGAATGAAAGCCCAATACTCTATTGCAGCTATGAATAATGGGGTCGTTCTTGGTACGGATCATGCAGCTGAGGCTGTAACTGGTTTCTATACAAAATACGGGGATGGTGGGGTGGATATCACCCCAATCTTCCGTTTAAACAAGCGGCAGGGTAAGCAATTATTGAAGGAATTAGGTTGTCCTGAGCATCTTTATACGAAAATCCCTACTGCTGATTTGGAAGAAAACAGACCTGCACTACCAGATGAAGTAGCGCTTGGCGTAACATATGAAGTAATTGATGATTATTTAGAGGGTAAAACGGTATCGAAGGAATCTCAAGAAAAAATTGAAGGATTTTATAACAGATCCATGCATAAGCGTCATTTGCCAATCACCATTTTTGATGACTTTTGGAAATAATACCAAGACCACAATAATAAAACAAAAAGTCGAGCTGATTAAAAGACAGCTCGACTTTTTGTTTTCTATTTGTACTTAAGGCAAATTTTGGGTATGATTATACTGTATTGTATAAATTTTCGCGCAAGTCTATATATAAGGTATTAAGGGGGAAAATGGATGAGAGAACAAGCACAGATAGATGCAATTATTGAGAACATAGAAAAAGTAATGATTGGTAAAAAAAATATTGCCCAGCTCGCTGTAGTTGCATTATTGGCTCAAGGGCATGTGTTATTAGAGGATGTACCAGGTGTAGGGAAAACGATGATGGTACGAGCACTTGCCAAATCTATCGGAGCAGACTTTAAAAGAATCCAATTCACACCGGATTTATTACCTTCGGATGTATTAGGGGTATCTATTTACAATCCAAAGGAAATGGAATTTGAATTTAGACCAGGACCGATTATAGGAAATATTGTTCTTGCTGATGAAATCAATCGGACATCTCCTAAAACGCAATCTGCGCTTTTAGAAGGGATGGAGGAAGCTTCTGTTACGATTGATGGAGTGACGATACCAATTCCGAAGCCATTTTTTGTTATGGCAACACAAAATCCAATTGAACATGAAGGAACCTACCCGTTACCAGAGGCGCAGTTAGACCGGTTCTTATTAAAATTAAAGATGGGCTACCCACATCCGAGTGAAGAAATTGAAGTATTAAATAGATTAGAGCATGCGTCACCGATTGATACATTAGTGCCCGTCATTTCCTTAGAGGAATTGATCCAACTACAAAAACGAGTGAAACAAGTAAAAGTAGATGAAACGATGAAGAACTACATTGTTGACCTGGCTAATCGTACAAGACAAGATACATATATTTATCTAGGGGTTAGTCCTCGTGCATCTATTGCACTGATGCGCGCATCACAGGGGCTTGCCATGCTTCATGGTAGAGATTATGTTACTCCAGATGATATTCAGTATTTGATGCCTTATGTATTTGGACATCGTGTCATTTTACGCCCGGAAGCACGATATGATGGGATTTCTTCCGAAGAAGTGCTAGCTCGAATTGTGAAGCGAACACCGGTCCCTATTAAGAGGAAAGTAAGTCAATGAAGCGATTGCTTAATCGATGGAAGAAGATTCAAGGAGTAGTAGGCGTGCTATTTCTGCTAGTAGTAGCATTTGTGTATGCAATGTTTCAAGGGGGATTTGTTAGCTGGTTTTTGTTTTATTTGATCGTCCCTATTTCTTTATATTCGTTGATGTTATTTATGAATTCGTTAGCCGATATCGTCGTTGAGCGAATAATTGAAACGCGTAAAGTTCAAAGTGGTGGTAGGTTCTCGGCGACAATTCGCGTGACGAGGAAAAGTCGTTTTCCGCTTATGTACGTTCAGTTGGAGGAGAAGGTGAGTCCTTCCCTTGCGACAGAAGCTTCTTGGAAACAGCTTACTTTTTGGGGCATGAAAAAAGAATTTACATGGACCTATGAAATAGAGCATATTCCACGTGGTGAGCATGTTTTAGAGGGGACGAGCATTTGGGTAAGTGACTTGTTTGGGTGGGTGAAAAAGGAAATATTTTTAGCCAATCCTAAAACAATTCTAGTATTTCCTAATTTGACGGAGATGGTGTACATACCAATTGAAACGAGATATGACCAAGGAGCAGCTGCGTCTAGAATCCAAGCAATGAAAGATACATCGATGGCGACTGGAGTTAGATCATACCAACCTGGTGACCGAGTATCGTGGATTCACTGGAAGTCCTTTGCGAGAACGCAAACTTTAAAAACAAAAGAATTTGAAGATCGGCAATCTCAGGACATGTTCGTCATGATCGATCGAACTCCCTCATCCTTGTTTGAAGAAGTTGTCGATTTAACGGCTTCCATAATGCAAGCAATCGTCAGGCACCAAGCTTCCTCTGCATTTCTGTCAGTCGGAGAGGATCGAATGTTTTTACCTGAAGTTCAGACTGATCAACATCTACAGCGAGTGTTATACCATTTAACAAAAGTAAGAGATGACTTAAAAAAACCACTAGAACAGGTAGTTTTACATGACCGATCGCTTTCTAATGCTACAACACTTTTATATGTGACTAGCAACCTAACTTATGAATGGATGGATAGTGTACAAAAAAATGCAACAAACCTCCGAGCTTGTACTTGTTTTATCATAAAAACTAAAACTGAAAAAACTACCAGTGAAGAGAATGCTATGTACAAGTATGCAGCAAGTAGAGGCTTTCGAGTACAGTCCATTACGAAAGACCGCTTTGCCCAAGCCTTTTTGGAGGTGAAACGTTCATGAGTAAAAAAACACAGCAAACCATACTATCTGTATTTATTTATTCATTTGTTTTTTTACTAATGTTGGAATGGTTAAAGCCAGTAATTGAACTAACAGATACGGGTTTCTTAGACTTATTTGGTTGGTATTTAGCTATCTCCTTTGCATTTTATCTATTAAAATTGAAATGGGTATATGTATTTCCCATTAAGTTAGTTTATATTTTTTGGGTAATTGTACATATCTATACAGATTTAGCTTTCTTATCAATAGATACTTTTAAGTTAATTTGGGGGATGTTCGTAGAAAATATTGCTTCTCTTTTAAGTCAAGACTGGGTAGAGGTTACGAATCCCTTTCGAACATTTTTGTTTTTTGTTTTACTATGGATGACTACTTATTTACTAAACTATTGGATGCGGCAGCGTAAAAACTTGATGTTATTCTTTTTATTTACGGTTTTATTTATAACGATTTTAGATACGTTTAGTCCATATAGTGGCGAGAAAAGTATCGTTATCGTATTAACTTCTGGGTTTATCATTTTAGGCTTGTTATATGCACAAAAAATGATACATGAGCAAGAAGGTAAGCTTCATGGGGCGTTTTTTGTGGCAGGTATTGGAAGTTTGTGCTGTATCGTGGTTATTAGTAGTACCCTTGCCTATGCGTTGCCAAAAGCAGGTCCAAGCTGGCCAGATCCAGTGCCTTTTCTATTATCTACTAGTCCAAATGCGTCGAATGGTGATGATGGAAGCGGTATGGGTGGAGCTACCCAAAAAGTTGGGTACGGGGAAAATGACGAGCGGTTAGGCGGAGCTTTCGCGAGCGATGATACTCCAGTATTTTATGCAACTGCTCCAACGAAGCAATATTGGAAAATTGAAACGAAGGATACATATACTTCGAAAGGTTGGGTCAATTCAGCAACGGAGCCTTCAATTCATAGGCCTTATGAGTTAGGAGAGACGATTGAATCTGATATAGCACCTGGAACAGAAGATGCATCGTTAGTGGCAAGTATTTATATGTCCCAGGCTTATCCTTTTATAATGCAACCATATGGAATCGAGCAGGTGGACTCAGAGGAGCCAATTACTTTATCGATGAATGATAGAAACCAAAAGCTGTATTCGGTTAATCAGGGCATTGAAGTACCTGTTGGAACTTATGATGTAACTTACAATGAGCCGATGTATAGCTTAAAAGCACTTAGGGAGACAGTGCCTACCAACTTAGAAGGACTATCTAGTGAATTCGATCGCTATTTGCAGCTTCCAGAAACATTACCTACTAGGGTAAAAGATTTGGCAAGTACTATTACTTCAAGAAGTGATAGTTTATATGATAAAGCTAAAGCAATTGAACGGTATTTCAGTCTAAGTGGCTTCAGTTATAATCAGGATATGGCTGCGATTCCAGAGGACGATACCGACTATGTTGATCAGTTTTTATTTGATACAAAGATAGGCTACTGTGATAACTTCTCGACTTCGATGGTTGTGTTATTGCGGTCTGAAGGAATTCCTGCACGTTGGGTGAAGGGCTTTGCTCCAGGAGAGGTAGTCGAACGTCAAAATGGTCTTCCGGTTTATGAGGTGACAAATAATAATGCCCATTCATGGGTAGAAGCTTATTTCCCGGGTGTAGGATGGATGACGTTTGAGCCAACTATTGGATTTTCGAATGCTGTCAATTTAAATTATGATGTAGACACTGAAAAAGATGAATTGGAAACACCTGAAAATACTCCAGAGGAAACTCCAAAAAAACCTCAAGCAGATAAAGAAGAGAAGGAAGTTTCTAAAGGTTTCACAGAAATCTTGAGTAAAATTGCCAAATGGGTATCTGATCATAAAGCGCTAATTTTTTGGACGATATTTGGTTTGGCTTTATTATCTATGATTGCATATCGCCATCGGAGAAAGTGGTTATCAAAAGTATTGATACCGGTTAACCGAATGCGGAAAAACGATTGGGATACGTTTGAAAAAATGTATCATCAGCTTTTAAAACAATTAGATGCATATGGAATGACAAGAGAGCAAGGACAGACGTTATCTGCATATGCAAAATATGTAGATGCAAGCTTTGGAGATTCGCATATGCGCAAATTAACGGCTGAATACGAAAAAGGTTTATATGGTAATAATCGAGAAGGTATAAATTATTTGTCGATGAGAGAAAGTTGGGAAAATTTAATCAATCAGCTTAGCGGTTGATTTTGAGGGCAACAACCTGTAAACTGAAGTCAAATAAAATGACCAATGTTGCCCTCGTATATGTCCGATGATATGGTTCGGATGTTTCTACCAAGTTGCCATTAACAACTTGACTATGAAGGTGGATGCAGTCATGTCTTTTTCAGGCATATGCATTCACCTTTTTGATGTAGAAAACATAAACGCGTAGAAAGAGGTATGCTTTCTAACGCGTTTTTTTATCCTGGTTTAACAGGCTGTAACCCTCCCACCTCACCTTTTTGAGAAAAAATCAAAGATAATAGGTGGGTATAAACGGCCTGTAAATCCCCACTGATGGAAGTTTCACTTTATCATTCAATGAGACTGAGGTAACAAATTGGATTACTAATAAGAAGAGGTGGAGCTAATGTCTTTAACACCATTGTTAAAAGAACAAGAAAAAATTGTCGTTCTAGATTTCGGAAGTCAATATAACCAACTAATTACGCGTCGTATCCGTGAATTTGGAGTATACAGTGAACTACTTCCACATACAGTTACAGCAGAAGAATTGAAAAAAATAAATGCAACAGGAATTATCTTCTCAGGTGGTCCTAATTCAGTTTACGATGAAAATGCATTCCATATCGACTCAGCAATTTATGACTTAGGTGTGCCAATTTTAGGTATATGTTACGGTATGCAGTTAATGTCGCAGCATTTCGGTGGGAAAGTAGAAAAAGCTTCTCATAGAGAATATGGTAAAGCAGAGATCAATGTGAAAAATGCAACGCCTTTATTTGGACAACTTCCGGAAAACCAAGTTGTTTGGATGAGCCATGGAGACCATGTAACAGTAGCGCCTGAAGGCTTTGAAGTTATTGCGACTAGTCCATCTTGTGAAGTGGCTGCAATGGCAAATGAAGCGAAAAATTTCTATGCTGTACAATTCCATCCTGAAGTTAGACATTCTATTTACGGGATTGAGTTAATTCGTCAATTCGTATTTGATGTTTGTCATGCTAAAGGTGACTGGTCGATGGAAAGCTTTGTTGAAATGCAACTTCAAAACATTCGTCAAGAAGTCGGTGATAAAAAAGTTCTTTGTGCATTAAGTGGTGGAGTGGATTCCTCTGTAGTTGCGGTATTAATCCATAAAGCAATTGGTGACCAATTAACTTGTATGTTCGTAGATCATAACTTAAACCGTAAAGGTGAAGTGGAACAAGTTATGAAGACTTTCACAGAAGGCTTTAACATGAACGTCATTAAAATTGATGCTCGTGAGCGCTTCATGAATAAATTAGCTGGCGTTTCAGATCCAGAGAAAAAACGTAAAATTATCGGTAACGAGTTTATTTATGTATTCGATGAAGAAGCTTCTAAGTTAGATGGTATGGACTTCCTAGCACAAGGAACTCTTTACACAGATATTATTGAGTCTGGAACTGCAACAGCTCAAACGATCAAATCTCACCATAATGTTGGTGGACTTCCTGAAGATATGCAGTTTAAACTAATTGAGCCATTAAAAACTTTATTTAAAGATGAAGTACGCGCATTAGGATTAGAACTTGGTTTAGATGAAAAAATCGTTTGGCGTCAACCATTCCCAGGTCCTGGTCTAGGAATTCGTGTGTTAGGTGAAATTACAGAAGAAAAATTAGAAATCGTTCGTGAATCTGATTTCATCCTTCGTGAAGAAATTGCAAAAGCTGGACTTGACCGTGATATTTGGCAGTACTTCACAGTGCTTCCTGACATCCGCAGCGTTGGAGTAATGGGTGATGCACGTACATACGATTACGCAATCGGTATTCGTGCAGTAACTTCTATCGACGGAATGACTTCTGACTGGGCACGTATCCCTTGGGACGTTCTAGAAAAAGTAAGTGTTCGTTTGGTAAATGAAGTGCCACATATTAACCGCGTAGTGTATGACATTACGAGTAAACCACCAGCAACGATTGAGTGGGAATAGTTAATTAAAAATAGCCTTGTGTCCTTATTGTAAAAGGACGCAAGGCTATTTTTTAAGACTTAGGTAAAACGGATAAATAAATGGCTATACTTCCGTTTTGTTTATAAATTTCATAATCCGTTTTATAAGCTCTAGGTAAATCACTTTCCCAAATTTCTCTCCAGGCCTTACCAACACTATTTAGGCCATTAGATTCCACTTCCCAAACATAATAATCTCCATTTTCGATAGTGATGCTATCTTCTCCTGCCATTTCTTCCGTTCCAATCATAAAGTCAAAGTCACCGGTATAGTCACTTTCATAGTTACTATAGATTGCATAAATATCGCTATTTACTTTATTCTGTAAAAATTCCTCCCACTTCTTCGAGAATATACTACTATCATTATTGTTTGTTCTAACTTTATTTCCGTAAATCACTTTAGTATCTTTCACTTTAAATCTCCACCCTTCTAAAAGGAATATATCATGGTATATATGACAACTGATTGTCATCATTTATTTTTTTGGAGATTTTGTTTAGTTCATTGTAATATTCTTGTTTCAATATATGTGGTTTTATCACATTAACAGTGCTGCCGAACATTAATAAAAATGGTATTAGTTTTCTATTGCTATCATATTTAAAAGTGACCTTAATAGTATTGTTATGTATTTGAATTTCTTCTTCTAAGAAAAAATCATATAACTTGCCTAATTGATTTCTTTGGAAAATTAATTCAGCCTGCTTGTAAATAATTGTTTCCCCAATTTCCTTTGCCTCTAATGGGATTAATTCTTCATCTATTAAGAGGAGTTCTCTAATTCGGGTAAGCTTGAACATTCTTCTATCTTTTCTTTTTTCACAATATGCATTTATATACCAACTACCATCTGTTAAAACAATGTTGCTGGGAGAAATAACACGTATAGTAATCTCCCCATTTAAAGAGGTATACTTTATTTCCAGCTTTTTCTTCTGTGCTATAGCTTCTCTTAAAGCTGATAACTTTACTTTGGTTTCCTTTTCTATTTCTGTTCTATGTATGGTAGGGGAGTAAAAGGAAAGGTTACTAAAAGATTCATCATTTCCCTTTAGATTCTCCAACTTTTCTATGAGAACTTGGTTATCCTCTTGTAACATATTATGTTGCATTCTTAAAGATTCTATAATTTTTTGTTTCTCCTCATCAGAGAACAAATATTTATCCATCTTGTAGGAAGGCATTAATCCTACGCCTCCATTTCGACCGTGAATTGTTATGACTGGAAGCCCTGATAATCCTAATGATTCAATATCCCTATAAATCGTTCTTTTACTAACTTCTAGTTTTTTGGCTAGTTCATCAGCTGATACTATTTCTTTATTTAATAAAGCGACTAGTATAGATAATAGTCGTTCGATTTTTATCATTATGCACACTCCTTCTATATGAAAACGAAATTATCGATTAGATTCTTTTATTATACTATGGCTCAAATGTGCTTTCGTGTTTTGAGTTTTGTATCGGTGGAATTGTCATATTAACGAACTATTTTGCAATTTATTTGAATAATGTTCGGATTTAGTATTGATTTTCTAAAATAATGATGTTATATTACTTACATAATTTAATTATGTCGTCGTATAACGTTGGGAATATGGCCCAAAAGTCTCTACCGAATCACCGTAAATGATTCGACTACGATTAAGAGGAAGAAGAATAGTTCTTCCCTTACTTGAGATACTAAAGCATACGACTGATTGACTAGTCGTATGCTTTTTTCTGTTATACAGACAATAACTGGAGGAAATTATGAAAAAATATTTTCAGTTTGATGAATTAGGTACTAACTACCGCAGTGAAATTATTGGTGGTTTAACGACATTCCTAGCAATGGCGTACATCCTCGTAGTAAATCCGATGATACTATCGCTTGAATCAGTAGAAGGATTACCTGACTTTATGCATATGGATAAAGGTGCTGTGTTTACGGCTACTGCCCTTGCAGCAGGTCTTGGTTCTATATTAATGGGAGTATTAGCGAAATACCCAATTGCACTAGCACCAGGAATGGGATTAAATGCATTTTTTGCTTTTACAGTAGTATTGGATTTTGGGATATCATGGCAAATTGCCTTAACCGGGGTTTTTGTGGCAGGTATTATCTTTATTCTTCTTTCATTAACCGGTATTCGTGAAACAATCATTAATGCAATTCCAACGGAGCTAAAATATGCAGTGGGCGCTGGAATTGGTTTGTTCATAACCTTCGTAGGTTTGCAAAATTCTAAAATTATCGTGAGTGATCCTTCTGTAATCGTTGGACTAGGAGACTTAACGGATCCAAATATTTTATTAACAATTTTTGGACTTGTAATTACAGTGATTATGATGGTGAAAGGCGTTAAAGGTGGAATTTTCTATGGTATGCTAATTACTGCTATCGTTGGGATGATCTTCAGCCTAGTACCACTACCAACCGGAGTCGTAAGTAAGATTCCAGATATCAGCCCGACATTTGGAGCTGCACTTGATCCGATTTTTAATGATCCATCTTCTTTATTGACAACTCAATTTTTAGTTGTAGTACTTACTTTCTTATTTGTAAACTTCTTTGATACAGCTGGAACATTAATATCTGTAGCAAACCAGGCTGGATTGATGAAAGGTAACAAATTACCGCGTGCGGGTAAAGCATTATTAGCTGATGCAATCGCTACAACAGCTGGAGCGGTAGCGGGAACTTCAACTACTACTAGTTATGTAGAATCGACTGCAGGTGTTGCAGCGGGGGCACGTTCAGGTTTTGCAGCAGTAGTAACAGGAGTACTAATGTTATTGGCATTATTCTTCTATCCAATATTAAGTGTAGTTACTTCTTATGTTACTGCGCCAGCGTTAATTATAGTTGGAGTATTAATGGTATCTTCTCTTGGCAATATAGAATGGAGAAAATTTGAAATTGCAGTGCCTGCTTTCTTCGTAATTATTGCAATGCCATTAACTTATTCTATTGCAACTGGTATCGCAATTGGATTCTTATTCTACCCAATTACAATGATCGTTGCAGGACGCATTAAAGAAATACATCCAATAATGTATGGTTTATGGGTCATATTCCTTTGTTATTTTATCTTCCTATAATATGTATAGACAGAGAGGGGCGACTTGCCTCTCTTTTTTGTTTATTTTATATAGAGGTATTTTAATTGAAATAAAAAAAGGAGTTATTTATTGGGGGATTGGTTGTCATGCGGATGAATTGGATAATATAAATTATAACCTTATCTACTTAGAGTTCGTTCTAAATATTAAAATTGATGATGAAATATATAGTAGAAGTTATATATACTTACGTAAACTAGACTTTAAAGTATTATCAAAACGAGGAATATTAATAGATGTAAGTTTAATAATAGAATCAATTTATTGACTTAAAGCTAGTGTTTTCAAGGAGTTATATAATAATTCGTTAATAGTTGCATTTATCTGAATAAAATGTTATTGTATTTCACACACATACTTTTTAAAAAGGTGTTGACGAAGTCGTTAAAAGGGTGTTAAGATACAAAGGTCGCTGAAACAAGACGACAACTTAAACAACATGAACATTGAAAACTGAACATGCAAAACGTTAAGACATACAGCTTATCAACTAACTTAGTTAGTTTGATAGCAAAACAATTTTGACATCATTTAATGATGATGCCAGCAAAACAAATGAGCTTTTTAAGTTCTCTATTATGGAGAGTTTGATCCTGGCTCAGGACGAACGCTGGCGGCATGCCTAATACATGCAAGTCGAGCGAATGATGAAGAAGCTTGCTTCTTCTGATTTAGCGGCGGACGGGTGAGTAACACGTGGGCAACCTGCCCTGTAGATTGGGATAACTCCGGGAAACCGGGGCTAATACCGAATAATCCATTTCCTCACATGGGGAGATGTTAAAAGACGGCATCTCGCTGTCACTACAGGATGGGCCCGCGGCGCATTAGCTAGTTGGTGAGGTAACGGCTCACCAAGGCGACGATGCGTAGCCGACCTGAGAGGGTGATCGGCCACACTGGGACTGAGACACGGCCCAGACTCCTACGGGAGGCAGCAGTAGGGAATCTTCCACAATGGACGAAAGTCTGATGGAGCAATGCCGCGTGAGTGAAGAAGGTTTTCGGATCGTAAAACTCTGTTGTGAGGGAAGAACAAGTACGAGAGTAACTGCTCGTACCTTGACGGTACCTCATTAGAAAGCCACGGCTAACTACGTGCCAGCAGCCGCGGTAATACGTAGGTGGCAAGCGTTGTCCGGAATTATTGGGCGTAAAGCGCGCGCAGGCGGTCCTTTAAGTCTGATGTGAAATCCCACGGCTCAACCGTGGAAGGTCATTGGAAACTGGGGGACTTGAGTACAGAAGAGGAAAGCGGAATTCCAAGTGTAGCGGTGAAATGCGTAGAGATTTGGAGGAACACCAGTGGCGAAGGCGGCTTTCTGGTCTGTAACTGACGCTGAGGCGCGAAAGCGTGGGGAGCAAACAGGATTAGATACCCTGGTAGTCCACGCCGTAAACGATGAGTGCTAAGTGTTAGGGGGTTTCCGCCCCTTAGTGCTGCAGCTAACGCATTAAGCACTCCGCCTGGGGAGTACGGTCGCAAGACTGAAACTCAAAGGAATTGACGGGGGCCCGCACAAGCGGTGGAGCATGTGGTTTAATTCGAAGCAACGCGAAGAACCTTACCAGGTCTTGACATCCCGCTGACCGGTCTAGAGATAGGCTTTTCCCTTCGGGGACAGCGGTGACAGGTGGTGCATGGTTGTCGTCAGCTCGTGTCGTGAGATGTTGGGTTAAGTCCCGCAACGAGCGCAACCCTTGATCTTAGTTGCCAGCATTCAGTTGGGCACTCTAAGGTGACTGCCGGTGATAAACCGGAGGAAGGTGGGGATGACGTCAAATCATCATGCCCCTTATGACCTGGGCTACACACGTGCTACAATGGACGGTACAGAGGGTCGCAACCCCGCGAGGGTGAGCAAATCCCATAAAACCGTTCTCAGTTCGGATTGTAGGCTGCAACTCGCCTACATGAAGCCGGAATCGCTAGTAATCGTGGATCAGCATGCCACGGTGAATACGTTCCCGGGCCTTGTACACACCGCCCGTCACACCACGAGAGTTTGTAACACCCGAAGTCGGTGGGGTAACCCTTACGGGAGCCAGCCGCCGAAGGTGGGACAGATGATTGGGGTGAAGTCGTAACAAGGTAGCCGTATCGGAAGGTGCGGCTGGATCACCTCCTTTCTAAGGATAATATCGGAATACAGATTTTTATCTGTATCTTAACGTTTTGCAGTTCAGTTTTGAATGTTCATTTTTATATGAAGATTCGATACTTGTTCTTTGAAAACTGGATAAAACGACATTGAAACAATAAACAACAAGAAATTCAAGTTGTGATTACTTCGGTAATCATGATGTGTAAGACTTTTTAACTTTTAGGTTAAGTTAATAAGGGCGCACGGTGAATGCCTTGGCACTAGGAGTCGACGAAGGACGGCACTAACACCGATATGCTTCGGGGAGCTGTAAGTGAGCTTTGATCCGGAGATTTCCGAATGGGGAAACCCACTGTTCGTAATGGAGCAGTACATTTGCGTGAATACATAGCGCATCTGAGACACACCCAGGGAACTGAAACATCTAAGTACCTGGAGGAAGAGAAAGAAAAATCGATTCCCTGAGTAGCGGCGAGCGAAACGGGAATAGCCCAAACCAAGAGGCTTGCCTCTTGGGGTTGTAGGACACTCTACATAGAGTTACAAAGGAATGAGTTAGACGAAGCGATCTGGAAAGGTCCGCAGGATAGGGTAAAAGCCCCGTAGTCCAAAATTCATTCTCTCTTGAGTGTATCCTGAGTACGGCGGAACACGTGAAATTCCGTCGGAATCTGGGAGGACCATCTCCCAAGGCTAAATACTACCTAGTGACCGATAGTGAACCAGTACCGTGAGGGAAAGGTGAAAAGCACCCCGGAAGGGGAGTGAAATAGATCCTGAAACCGTGTGCCTACAAGTAGTTAGAGCCCGTTAATGGGTGATAGCGTGCCTTTTGTAGAATGAACCGGCGAGTTACGATTACATGCAAGGTTAAGTTGAGAAGACGGAGCCGCAGCGAAAGCGAGTCTGAATAGGGCGAATGAGTATGTGGTCGTAGACCCGAAACCAGGTGATCTACCCATGTCCAGGATGAAGGTAAGGTAACACTTACTGGAGGTCCGAACCCACGCACGTTGAAAAGTGCGGGGATGAGGTGTGGGTAGCGGAGAAATTCCAATCGAACCTGGAGATAGCTGGTTCTCTCCGAAATAGCTTTAGGGCTAGCCTCAAACGTTAGAATCTTGGAGGTAGAGCACTGTTTGGACTAGGGGCCCATCCCGGGTTACCGAATTCAGACAAACTCCGAATGCCAATGATTTATGTTTGGGAGTCAGACTGCGAGTGATAAGATCCGTAGTCAAGAGGGAAACAGCCCAGACCACCAGCTAAGGTCCCAAAGTATTTGTTAAGTGGAAAAGGATGTGGCGTTGCTTAGACAACCAGGATGTTGGCTTAGAAGCAGCCATCATTTAAAGAGTGCGTAATAGCTCACTGGTCGAGTGACGCTGCGCCGAAAATGTATCGGGGCTAAACAAATCACCGAAGCTGTGGATTGATACCTTTGGTATCAGTGGTAGGAGAGCGTTCTAAGGGCGTTGAAGTCAGACCGGAAGGACTGGTGGAGCGCTTAGAAGTGAGAATGCCGGTATGAGTAGCGAAAGACGGGTGAGAATCCCGTCCACCGTATGACTAAGGTTTCCTGAGGAAGGCTCGTCCGCTCAGGGTTAGTCGGGACCTAAGCCGAGGCCGATAGGCGTAGGCGATGGATAACAGGTTGATATTCCTGTACCACCAAACCACCGTTTGAGTAATGGGGGGACGCAGAAGGATAGGGTAAGCATGCTGTTGGTTATGCATGTCCAAGCAGTAAGGTGTGAATGTAGGCAAATCCGCATTCTGTAACATTGAGCTGTGATGGCGAGGACGTATGTCCGGAGTTCCTGATTTCACACTGCCAAGAAAAGCCTCTAGCGAGGTGATAGGTGCCCGTACCGCAAACCGACACAGGTAGTCGAGGAGAGAATCCTAAGGTGAGCGAGAGAACTCTCGTTAAGGAACTCGGCAAAATGACCCCGTAACTTCGGGAGAAGGGGTGCTCTTTTGGGTGCATAGCCTAGAAGAGCCGCAGTGAATAGGCCCAGGCGACTGTTTAGCAAAAACACAGGTCTCTGCAAAACCGTAAGGTGAAGTATAGGGGCTGACGCCTGCCCGGTGCTGGAAGGTTAAGAGGAGTGCTTAGCGCAAGCGAAGGTGCGAATTGAAGCCCCAGTAAACGGCGGCCGTAACTATAACGGTCCTAAGGTAGCGAAATTCCTTGTCGGGTAAGTTCCGACCCGCACGAAAGGCGTAACGATCTGGGCACTGTCTCAACGAGAGACTCGGTGAAATTATAGTACCTGTGAAGATGCAGGTTACCCGCGACAGGACGGAAAGACCCCGTGGAGCTTTACTATAGCTTGATATTGAATTTTGGTGCAACTTGTACAGGATAGGCAGGAGCCTTAGAGCCCGGAGCGCCAGCTTCGGAGGAGGCGTCGGTGGGATACTGCCCTGGTTGTATTGAAATTCTAACCCATACCCGTAACCCGGGTAGGAGACAGTGTCAGGCGGGTAGTTTGACTGGGGCGGTCGCCTCCTAAAGTGTAACGGAGGCGCCCAAAGGTTCCCTCAGAATGGTTGGAAATCATTCGAAGAGTGTAAAGGCAGAAGGGAGCTTGACTGCGAGACCTACAAGTCGAGCAGGGTCGAAAGACGGGCTTAGTGATCCGGTGGTTCCGCATGGAAGGGCCATCGCTCAACGGATAAAAGCTACCCCGGGGATAACAGGCTTATCTCCCCCAAGAGTCCACATCGACGGGGAGGTTTGGCACCTCGATGTCGGCTCATCGCATCCTGGGGCTGTAGTCGGTCCCAAGGGTTGGGCTGTTCGCCCATTAAAGCGGTACGCGAGCTGGGTTCAGAACGTCGTGAGACAGTTCGGTCCCTATCCGTCGTGGGCGTAGGAAATTTGAGAGGAGCTGTCCTTAGTACGAGAGGACCGGGATGGACACACCGCTGGTGTACCAGTTGTTCTGCCAAGAGCATCGCTGGGTAGCTATGTGTGGACGGGATAAGTGCTGAAAGCATCTAAGCACGAAGCCCCCCTCAAGATGAGATTTCCCATTACGCAAGTAAGTAAGATCCCTCAAAGACGATGAGGTAGATAGGTTCGGGGTGGAAGCGTGGCGACACGTGCAGCTGACGAATACTAATCGATCGAGGACTTAACCAAATTTGTTTAACGTAACAATGTCGTTTATCCAGTTTTGAGTGAACAAGCACTCTGTTATAAGAGGGTTTCAAGATACAAGCAGTGCTAGGAAACGATTGAGAGAAGGAAGGAGCGTACTAACGTACGTGACTGACGGAACGAATGAAGTTGACAACGCAATGCGAAGTATATTGAAAGCCGAAGAGTCTAGTGATGATGGCGAAGAGGTCACACCCGTTCCCATACCGAACACGGAAGTTAAGCTCTTCAGCGCCGATGGTAGTTGGGGGTCTCCCCCTGTGAGAGTAGGACGTCGCTGGGCACCATAGAAAAAGTCGTTACCGAGTTATCGGTAGCGACTTTTTTTGTCTATAATAAAACAGAATAAATAAAGCCGTAGGCAGTCTTTCTCCATAAAAAAGTGTGCGAGAAAGTAGAGGGGCAAAGAGTTCAAGGAAGCAATGGAGAGAGGCTCGGAGCGTATAACATACGCGAGACTCGAACGAGTGCAGCTGACGAAGAAATCTGCAGCCCATCTGCATTCGCAGTCCCGGACACGGAAGTTGAGCTCTTGCGCCGATGGTAGTTGGGGGTCTCCCCCTGTGAGAGTAGGACGTCGCTGGGCACCAAAGAAAAAGTCGTTACCGAATTATCGGTAACGGCTTTTTCTGTCTATACTAGATCCGAACAAATAAGCCGTAGGCAGTCTTTCTCCATAAGAAAGTGTGCGAGAAAGTAGAGGGCAAAGAGTTCAAGGAAGCAATGGAGAGAGGCTCAGAGCGTATAACATACGCGAGAATCGAACGAGTGCAGCTGACGAAGAAATCTGCGGCCCATCTGCATTCGCAGCCCCGGACACGGAAGTTAAGCTCTTGCGCCGATGGTAGTTGGGGGTCTCCCCCTGTGAGAGTAGGACGTCGCTGTGCATCAAAGAAAAAGTCGTTACCGAGTTATCGGTAGCGGCTTTTTTTGTATATTTTGTTGAAAAGAAAGGAGAAAAATTTGGTGCATTGTCTCGCTCGCAGACAATTAGACTGGTTCAATTCTAACTTGCCCACTCTGTTCAGGTAACGTTAAGAAAAGTATATTTATGTGGTCGTTGCTAAAATACATTAAAAAATTTTTAAAGCTTCTTTAACTTTTGAGGGTAGGGAAGCTTTTTTAAGTGGATATAAATGGGGAGCTTTTTAAGCAACTCCAATTCTTGCTGTTCATTATATTTTTTTTCTATTTCTTTAAGACGCATTATTTCTTCTTGAGAATAGGAGGAGAGACCGTTTTCACCAGCTTCTTTAAATTTTCTTATCCATGTCGTGATTGAATTGACACTCACATTCAATTCTTCTGCTACTGCTTTGCGTCCTCGTCCATTTTTAAGAACTTCTTGTACTGCATACTTTTTTTGTTCTTGTGTTGTTTGCGTATATCTTTTCCTAGCTTGTCCATGCATTGACTGATCCCCCTATTTAGAAACTGGTTAAATTTGTTACTAGCACTCATGAAATAGAGTAGAATAATTCTTACATTTAAATACTTCACTCAATTAGTGTATTGTACTATCTTTAATGCTATTTGTCATTTAGATATTAGAAAATTTAAATTCAATAAATAATTAAATTTTCTAAGTAATATTTAGAGCGCTTGCGATTATATAAAAGTTTAGAAAGTATATACCTTTTTTCACAGTAGCTGTCTAACTTTGAGAATTTATGTAAAGGCAAAAGAGTCTTAAGTGAAGTTCTTCCTTTGCTTGCTCCTACGCAAACTTCGTCGCAGAAGATTGTTGTTAGGGCTTAAGATATTCTTCTAATTAAAGCAAGCTTGAATTCCTTGAAATTGTGTCACTATATGCGATAATGAGGAACAATATAAAAACATATTAGGAGTTGATTGGATGGATTCATCTGCAATCTTAATGGTAGTTATTATCTTTTCTATTAATATTGTCTACGTTACTTTCTTTACTTTGCGAATGATTCTTACATTAAAAGGATACCGCTATATCGCTGCATTAATAAGCATGGTAGAAGTGGTAATATATATAGTAGGACTAGGTCTAGTTTTAGATAACTTAAATGAGATTCAAAATTTGGTTGCTTATGCGGTAGGGTATGGGACTGGAGTTGTTATCGGAACGAAAATTGAAGAAAAAATGGCGCTTGGGTATATTATGGTTAATGCAATCTCCACAGATACGAAATTAAACTTACCAGTAATATTAAGAGAAGAAGGGTATGGGGTTACTGATTGGCATGCAAATGGTCGACAAGGTGAGAGACAAGCCCTTCAAATATTAACACCACGAAAATATGAGTTAAAACTGTATGCGAGACTTAAAGATCTTGATCCGAAAATTTTCATAATTGCGTATGAACCTAAGTCAATTCACGGTGGATTTTGGGTTAAATCCATTAAGAAAGGAAAATTATTTAAATGAAGAAAGAAACAAAATGGTTTGAAGTTGGAGAGAATGAAAGTATTACTGAGTGTTTAGAAAGAATGACTAAAGATGGTTTCCAGATTGCAGGACGGAGAGAGGAGCCGCTTTTTGCAGAGGTTGACGGTCAACCTGTACCGGTAAGACAATTAATTATGTTGAAAGGAATTAAAGAAACTTAATAGCGATAATCTGACCTAAAACCGAACAATAAAGTTATCTGAAAATTAATCGTTCGTATTTAAGCGTTGACGTCTTCCATTTAAGTTGTTAAAATATGAATAGAAATAGACGATTATATCCCCATATATGCTAAAGGATTGGCTTTAGCGTCTCTACCAAGTCACCGTAATGACTGGACTATGAGGGAAAGCGACTTATGGATACTGCAAAAGGATGTGTTTGTTTATGTTATTTCCGACACAAACTGGGCAATTATGTTCCCTAAGTAAACTGCTTTTCTTTCATAGAGAGAGTAGTTTATTTGGGGAATTTTTTATGCTTACAACATTTATACCTTAGGTTAATCCATTAAGCTCGATGTAATCGCCTGAGTTTTAGTTTCGATGCCGAGGTGAATTTGACAGAAGGGACGATAAATAATGAATACAAAAATTGGTGTGATAATGGGTAGCTCTAGTGACTGGGAGACAATGAAATATAGCTGCGAGATTCTTGAGGAGCTTCATATACCTTATGAAAAACGAGTAGTATCTGCACATCGAACACCAGACTTAATGTTTGAATATGCAGAGGAAGCAAGATCACGTGGAATACAGGTGATTATTGCAGGAGCTGGTGGCGCAGCACATTTACCAGGTATGGTTGCAGCTAAGACAACACTTCCGGTTATCGGGGTGCCAGTTCAATCTAAAGCACTAAACGGATTAGATTCATTATTATCGATTGTTCAAATGCCAGGTGGAGTACCGGTGGCAACTGTTGCAATAGGAAAGGCTGGAGCTACAAATGCAGGATTACTTGCCGCTCAAATCCTTTCTATCCTAGATCATGAGTTAGCAGAACGTCTTGAAAAGCGAAGAGAAGATACGAAAAACAAAGTATTTGAAAGCAATGGTGAACTTCAATGACAAAAGTAATTTATCCAGGACAGACGATAGGAATTATTGGTGGCGGGCAGCTTGGTCGAATGATGGCACTAGCTGCAAAGGAAGCTGGATTTAAGGTAGCGGTTTTAGATCCTACGATAGATTCACCTTGCGGACAGGTTTCCGATATACAAATTGTTGCCCCGTACAATGATGAAACGGCGTTAGAGGAGTTAGCAGAGGTCAGCGATGTTATAACCTATGAGTTTGAAAATATTGATTATGCTGGTTTAAAGAGATTATCAGAGATTGCTTATGTTCCTCAAGGAGCGGAATTAGTGAGAATCACTCAAGATCGTATTCTTGAAAAAAAAGAAATCCAGTCAGCTGGTGTACCGATTGCGAAATTTGTCGAAGCTAGTACGTATGAAGAGTTAGAGCAAAGAATTGATAAAGTAGGCTTTCCATGTGTAGTTAAGACCTCTCGTGGAGGATATGACGGCAAAGGGCAGCAAATAATTCAAACAAAAGAGCAACTATCTTTAGCAAAATCTTTGTTTGCTCATTCTGCTTGTATCGCTGAAGCCTTTGTTCCATTTACGAAGGAAATATCGGTCATAGTACAGCGTAATGGAAGTGGTGACACGTATTGCTTACCGATTGGTGAAAATATTCATGTAAATCACATTTTACATGAAACGATTGTGCCAGCTCGTGTTGATGAATCACTTTCTTCAAAAGCAATAGAGTCCGCTAAAAAAATTGCCAACCGTCTAAATTTAATAGGCACACTTGCGGTTGAAATGTTTGTTTTAGAGAATAATGAACTATTAATAAACGAATTAGCACCGAGACCACATAATTCAGGACACTACTCAATCGAAACGTGTAATATTTCTCAATTTCATCAGCATGTGAGAGCTATCTGTGGGTGGCCTCTAAGAGAACCAAAGCTTTGGATAGAAACAGTCATGGTGAATATATTAGGCCAGCATGTCATTCCTGTAACAAATAATCTTGCCAAATATCCAAACTGGTCAGTTCACTTGTATGGCAAAAGCGAAGCGAAAGAGAATAGAAAGATGGGACATGTAACAATCCTATCAACAGATATAGAACAGACATTAAATGAAATAGAACAATCTAAAATTTGGTTATAAACTAGGAGGAAATTAAATGATAGAACGTTATACTCGCCCAGAAATGGGAGCAATTTGGACAGAACAAAATAAATACAATGCATGGTTAGAAGTAGAAATCCTAGCTTGTGAGGCTTGGGCTGAAATTGGAGACATTCCAAAAGAAGATACAGTTCTTCTTCGTAAAAATGCTTCCTTTGATGTAGAACGTATTTTAGAAATTGAAAAAGAAACAAGACATGACGTAGTGGCGTTCACTCGTGCCGTATCAGAAACATTAGGAGAAGAGCGTAAGTGGGTGCATTACGGACTTACTTCTACGGATGTAGTAGATACAGCTCTTTCTTATATCATTAAGCAAGCAAACGTTGTTTTGCGTAAAGATATTGAAAACTTTATCGAAATCTTAGAAAACAAAGCAAAAGAACATAAATACACAGTAATGATGGGACGTACGCATGGAGTTCATGCAGAGCCAACCACTTTCGGATTAAAGCTAGCTCTATGGACAGAGGAAATGAAACGTAACCTAGAACGTTTTGAAGCTGCTGCAAAAGTAATTGAAACAGGTAAGATGTCCGGTGCTGTTGGAACATATGCAAACATCGATCCATTTGTAGAGCAATATGTATGTGAAAAATTAGGTTTAGCTGCATCACCAATTTCTACTCAAACATTACAACGTGATCGTCATGCACAATACTTAAGTGTTATCGCATTAGTTGCTACTTCTATTGAGAAATTTGCTACAGAAATTCGTGGTCTTCAAAAATCAGAAACACGTGAAGTAGAGGAGTTCTTCTCAAAAGGTCAAAAAGGTTCTTCTGCTATGCCACATAAACGGAATCCTATCGGATCTGAAAACATGGTTGGGCTATCTAGACTTATCCGTGGTTACATGATGACAGCATATGAAAATGTAGCATTATGGCATGAAAGAGATATTTCTCACTCATCTGCAGAACGTGTTATTTTACCGGATGCAACGATTGCACTTAACTATATGCTGAATCGCTTTGGGAATATTGTGAAAAACTTAACTGTTTTCCCAGAGAATATGAAACGCAATATGGATTCAACTCTTGGTTTAATCTACTCTCAACGTGTGTTACTTGCGTTAATCGACAAAGGCTTAGCTCGTGAAACAGCATACGACACTGTACAACCACTTGCGATGCAAGCATGGGAATCTCAAACTGCTTTCCGTACTTTTGTGGATGCGGATGAGCAAGTTACTTCTTTATTATCAAAAGAAGAGCTAGATGATTGCTTTGACTATAACTATCACATTCAACATGTAGATATGATTTTTGAACGTTTAGGACTTAACTAAGCTTTAGATTGATTAGGGGGAATTGAAAGTGGAAAAAGGTCGTCTATTATACGAAGGTAAAGCAAAACAATTATTCGAAACAGAAGATGAAGATATATTGTTTGTATCCTATAAGGACAGCGCTACTGCATTTAACGGTGAGAAAAAGGAAAACATCGATGGAAAAGGTATTTTAAACAATAAAATCACAACGATCCTTTTCGAGCAACTAAAAAGCAAAGGAATTGAATCCCACTTTGTAGAGAAGATCTCAGACAATGAGCAACTTGTTCGCAAAGTGGATATCATTCCACTTGAAGTAGTAGTCCGTAATATTGCAGCTGGTAGCCTATCAAAGAGATTGGGAATCGAAGAGGGAACACCTTTAAAGCACACCATCGTAGAATTTTATTATAAGGACGATGACCTCGGAGATCCTTTATTAACAAATGCTCATATAGAATTACTAGCACTTGCTACACCAAAGGAAATAGAAACACTTCAATCGATGGCACTAGAAATCAATAAAGTGCTTCAGCCTATCTTTAAAGAAATAGGTGTAACCCTAATCGATTTTAAATTAGAGTTTGGAAAAACGGTAGATGGTGAAATCCTTCTTGCTGATGAAATTTCTCCCGACACTTGTAGATTATGGGACGACAAAACAAATAACAAACTAGACAAAGATGTGTTTAGACGTAATTTAGGAAGCTTAACAGAAGTTTATGAAATAATACTTTCCCGCCTAGGAGGATTATCCAAATGAAAAAAGTTAAAGTGTATGTGACATTACGTGAAAGTGTTTTAGATCCACAAGGTTCTGCAGTTATGGGAGCTCTTCATTCAATGGAATATAACGAAGTGAAGGATGTTCGTATCGGAAAATTTTTAGAGCTTCAATTGGAAGAGGGAACTCGTGATATAGATACAGTAGTTAAAGAAATGTGTGAAAAACTTCTAACCAATACAGTAATCGAAGACTATCGCTATGAAGTTGAGGAGGCTGTAAGCAAATGAAGTTTGCAGTAATTGTATTTCCAGGATCGAACTGTGATTTAGATATGTATCATGCGATCAAAGATGAGCTTGGGGAAGAAGTAGAATACGTTTGGCATGATGAAAAGGATTTAAGCGGATTTGATGGTATTTTATTGCCAGGAGGATTCTCTTATGGGGATTACCTACGCTGTGGTGCCATGGCTAACCAATCTAACGTAATGTCAGAAGTAGTTAAAGCTGCAGAAGCAGGCAAGCCGGTTCTTGGTATTTGTAATGGATTCCAAGTGTTAACTGAAGCAGGGTTGCTACCAGGAGCGCTTCTACGTAATAAAAATCTTAAATTCATGTGCCGTACCGTGGAATTAAAAGTTATTAATACTGCTACACAGTTTACAACTGGCTACGAAAAAGACGAAATAATACAAATTCCAATCGCACATGGTGAGGGAAATTATTATTGTGACGATGAAACTCTTACTAGATTAAAAAATAATAACCAAATCGTTTTCACATACGCTTCAGACAATCCAAACGGAAGCATCGAGGATATTGCAGGTATTGTCAATGAAAAGGGAAATGTGCTTGGCATGATGCCTCATCCAGAGCGTGCTGTACATGATCTTGTGGGTGGCTCGGATGGACTAGCATTATTCAAATCAATAGTTAAACAGTGGAGGGAAACTCATGTCAGTCATGCTTGAACCAAATCCAATGCAAATTAAAGAACAAAAAATATATGCTCAAATGGGAATGTCAGATTCAGAGTTTGAGATGGTGGAGAAAATTCTTGGACGTCTACCGAACTATACAGAAACCGGCTTATTTTCAGTTATGTGGTCTGAGCATTGTTCGTATAAAAACTCTAAACCGGTTTTAAGTAAGTTCCCTACTAAAGGAGAGCATGTTTTACAGGGGCCAGGTGAAGGTGCTGGAATCGTTGATATTGGTGATGGTCAAGCAGTTGTATTTAAAATGGAGTCCCATAACCATCCATCTGCAATTGAACCTTATCAAGGAGCAGCAACTGGTGTAGGCGGTATTATCCGTGATGTTTTCTCGATGGGAGCTCGTCCAATTGCAATGCTGAACTCACTTCGTTTTGGAGAGCTAAAGACTCCGCGTGTGAAATATTTATTCGAAGAGGTAGTAGCAGGTATTGCCGGCTATGGTAACTGTATAGGAATTCCAACAGTAGGCGGAGAAATTCAATTTGACGACTGCTACGAAGGAAATCCACTTGTTAATGCAATGTGTGTTGGGCTTATCAATCATGAGGATATTCAAAAAGGGATTGCGGCTGGTGAAGGTAACACAGTAATGTACGCTGGAGCAAAAACTGGGCGTGATGGTATTCATGGAGCGACATTCGCATCGGAAGAATTAACAGAAGCTTCAGAAGAAAAGCGTCCTGCTGTTCAAGTAGGAGATCCTTTCATGGAGAAACTTCTATTAGAAGCTTGTCTAGAAGTGATTAAATCAGATGCTTTGATCGGTATTCAAGATATGGGTGCGGCAGGATTAACTTCTTCATCCGCTGAGATGGCGTCCAAAGCTGGCTTCGGTGTAGAAATGAACTTAGACTTTGTGCCACAGCGTGAAACTGGAATGACTGCATATGAAATGATGCTTTCTGAATCACAGGAGCGTATGCTAATCGTTGTGAAAAAAGGCCGTGAGGATGAGATTGTAGAAATCTTTGAAAAATACGACCTGGATTGTGTAGCGGTTGGTAAAGTTACGAGTGATAAAATGCTTCGCTTAATCCATAACGGAGAAGTAGTAGCGAATGTTCCTGCAGATGCACTTGCAGAAGAAGCGCCAGTTTATTATAAACCATCATCAGTACCTGCTTACTATACAGAATTCCAAGCGATGGAAAATGTAGAGCCTGCAGTTTCAGATTATAAAGAGACTTTATTAAGCCTACTTCAACAACCAACAATAGCTTCTAAAGAATGGGTTTATGATCAATACGACTACCAAGTACGTACAAGTACAGTTGTAACACCTGGTTCGGATGCTGCGGTAGTTCGAGTTCGTGGGACTAATAAAGGACTAGCTATGACAACAGATTGTAATTCTCGTTATATCTATCTAGACCCAGTAGTCGGCGGTAAGATTGCAGTAGCTGAGGCGGCTCGTAATGTCGTTTGTTCAGGTGCAAAACCACTTGCTATTACTGACTGCTTAAACTTTGGTAATCCAGAGAACCCAGAAATTTTCTGGCAAATTGAGAAATCAGCAGACGGTATTTCAGAGGCTTGTATCGCATTAGAATCACCAGTAATTGGTGGGAACGTTTCGTTATATAACGAGCGTAGTGGAACAGCAGTTTACCCAACGCCAACAATTGGTCTAGTAGGACTTGTAGAGGACCTTGCACATGTAACTACTCAATCAGTGAAACAAGCGGGAGATATTGTATATGTAATTGGAGAAACAAAAACTGAGTTTGGTGGGTCTGAGCTTCAAAAATTAGTTGAAAAACGTATTTTTGGGAAAGCACCATCGATTGATCTTGAAGTAGAAGTTGCTCGTCAAAAAGCTCTTCTTGAAGCGATCAAAACAGGCGTTGTTCAATCAGCACATGATATCTCTGAAGGCGGCTTTGCAGTAGCATTAGCTGAAAAAGCATTCGGCGCAGTTGGACTTGGGGTAGAAGTTACAATTGGTGGTTCGGCAACAAGTGCATTATTCAGTGAATCTCAATCACGCTTTATCGTAACGGTAAAACCAGAACATGCTAGTAAGTTTGAAGAAATCGTAGCAGATGCAGTACAAATTGGTACAGTAACTGATTCTAATAATATAGTAATCTCACATCAAGACGGAACTACTTGGATTAGCGGTTCTGTTGATGAATTCCGTTCCGCTTGGAAAGGAGCAATACCATGCTTGCTGAACTCAGAGGCTTAAACGAAGAATGTGGTGTATTCGGGATTTGGGGACATCCAAATCCTGCGGCCATGACTTATTACGGATTACATGCACTTCAGCATAGAGGGCAAGAAGGTGCTGGAATTATTGTGACGGATGGTAATAGTCTACGCGCGGTTAAAGGGGAAGGCCTAGTAAACGATGTATTTAATAATGGCAAGTTAGAGAAATTAGAAGGTCATTCAGCAGTGGGACATGTTCGCTATGCTACTTCTGGTGGGTCTGGAATTGAAAATGTCCAGCCTTTATTGTTTAACTCGACAACTGGTGGCCTTGCAATTGCCCATAACGGAAATATCGTAAACGCTACACGTTTAAAACGTAACTTAGAACAGCAAGGTAGTATTTTCCAAACTACTTCTGATACAGAGGTTCTTGCACACTTATTGAAGAAAAGTAATCTTGCTTCATTCGAGGATCGTGCAAAACAAGCATTACGTTTATTAGATGGAGCTTTTGCTGTTGTTATTATGACTGAACATGCGATGTATGTAGCACAGGATCCACAGGGCATGCGTCCTCTTTCTTTAGGGATGCTTGACGGGGCTTGGGTTGTTGCGTCTGAAACAAGTGCATTCGATTTAATAGGGGCAGAGCTAGTTCGTTCGATTGATCCAGGCGAGTTATTAATTATTAATGAAGACGGCTGCCGTTCAGAGCGTTATGTAGAGAAAAAAGATCGCGCTATTTGTACGATGGAATATGTGTATTTTTCTCGCCCTGATTCAGATATTGATGGGATTAATATCCATATGGCTAGAAAACGTCTTGGCAAGCAGCTTGCGAAAGAATTGTCTATTGATGCCGATGTCGTAACAGGTGTACCTGATTCAAGTATTTCTGCTGCTATTGGTTTTTCAGAAGCTACTGGAATTCCTTATGAGCTTGGTCTTATTAAGAATCGTTATGTTGGCAGAACATTTATCCAACCGTCTCAAGACTTACGCGAGCGGGGAGTGAAGATGAAGCTTTCACCAGTACGTCAGGTTGTAAATGGCAAGCGAGTTGTCATGGTGGATGATTCGATTGTTCGTGGAACGACATCACGCCGTATTGTGAAGATGCTTAAGGATGCAGGAGCGAAAGAGGTTCATGTTGTTATTAGCTCTCCACCTTTAAAGAATCCATGTTTTTACGGCATTGATATAAGTTCAGATTCAGAGCTAATCGCTGCTAATAATACAGTGGAAGAAATGCGTGAATTGATCGGAGCAGACTCGTTAACATTCTTATCGGTTGAAGGAATGGTAGAGGCAATTGGAAGATCAGATGACGAAAAAAACTGTGGGCATTGTTTAGCATGCTTTACTGGAGAATATCCTACAAGTATTTACGCGGATACGAAATTACCACATGAAAAAGAGCTTGTTCGATAGGAGGATTTTACATGTCAAAAGCATATGAAAAAGCAGGCGTGAATATTGAAGCAGGGTATGAAGCCGTGCAAAGAATGAAATCACATGTCGAGCGTACAGCTAGAAAAGGAATCATGGGTACTTTCGGTGGTTTCGGTGGGATGTTCGATTTATCTTCATTGAATTATAAGGAACCTGTTTTGATCTCTGGAACAGATGGTGTTGGAACAAAATTGAAGCTTGCCTTTATGACAGATTCCCACGATACAATCGGTGTAGACTGTGTCGCAATGTGTGTCAATGATATCGTTGCACAGGGAGCAGAGCCTCTATTTTTCTTAGATTATGTAGCAGTAGGTAAGGCGTTCCCTGAACGAATTGAACAAATTGTTAAAGGTGTAGCAGATGGCTGTGTACAATCTGGAGCGGCGTTAATCGGCGGGGAAACAGCAGAAATGCCAGGTCTATACGAGGAAGATGAGTATGATCTTGCTGGATTTGCAGTTGGCGCATGTGAAAAATCGAAAATCGTAACTGGTGAGAATATTGCAGAAGGTGATGTGCTAGTGGGTATTGCTTCAAGCGGTGTTCACTCGAATGGATATTCACTTGTACGTAAAATTATATTTGAAGAACAAGGCTACTCTCCAAGTGATGTCGTAGAAGGGTATGAAGCGTTAGGTGAAATTGGTAGAGCTCTTTTAACACCTACGAAAATTTATGCGAAGCCAGTAATGGAAATGCATCAAGATCTATCTATTCATGGGATGGCTCATGTTACAGGTGGAGGGTTTTACGAAAATCTACCTCGTATGATGCCTGATGGTTTGGCTGTTGAAGTTGAACTTGGTTCATGGAAAGTGCTACCTATATTTGACTTGTTAAAGGAAAAAGGCGAGCTAGCGGACCGTGATTTATATAATGTATTTAATATGGGAGTAGGCTTTGTACTTGCGCTTTCTGCTGAAGAAGCGGAAAAAGCGATTGCAATTGCGGAAGCTCATGGAGAAAAAGCATATACAATTGGACGTGTTGTGAAAGGTGAAGGTGTTATCTTCAACGGAACACATGACGGGAGTTTAGTGTAATGACCGGAGTGACGAAATTTGCTGTGTTTGCGTCAGGTAGTGGGACGAACTTTCAAGCTATTTATGATGCAATACAGGAGGGGGATCTTTATGGCGAGGCAGTGTTAGTAGTTACCGATAAGCCTGGCGCTTTAGTAGTAAAGCGTGCAGAGAATGCGGGCATTGAAACACTTGCTATAAAACCTTCAAGTTTTCCTTCCAAGTCAGCTTATGAAGATGCCATTTTAGAAAAGCTTAATAAGCTAGATGTGGAATGGATTGTCCTAGCTGGATATATGCGCCTGATCGGTGATGTATTATTACAAGCATTTCCTAATCGAATTATCAATATCCATCCTTCGTTACTACCTGCTTTTCCAGGGAAAGATGCCATTGGACAAGCAATGGAGCATGGAGTGAAGGTAACCGGAGTAACGGTTCACTATGTGGACGCAGGAATGGATACGGGAACTATAATAGCTCAGCAAGCTGTAGAGGTAGTAGAAGACAGTAGAGAACAAACTGAAGAACGCATACATGCAGTAGAGCATGCATTGTATACGAAAGCATTACAGCAGTTGTTTGGTTTAGATAAGTGAAACATTGAACCCGTTACAGGCTGGTGCTTGCTTCTTCTCTGCGGGGGGCTCGGCTTGATCAATATTCCAACTGGAGCCGCCGCCTTTCACTGCAATCAATTAAAAGGTAGTTCTTCTCATCGGCAGTCAATAGGATGTGCGCCTTAAACGCCGCATGAGCGCGAAGAATGAGATTTCAAAAGGATGAAGGAGCCGGGCTTTATTTGCCGCGACGAGTTTTGCGCAGGAGCAAAAGTGACACATCCTGAAGGTTCATGCGTAGCGTGCGGCAGCGCACAACCGTATTGAATAGACATCTATAGGCAAATATCTTATTTTCATACCCGCTTACTTGTTTTAGCATGTCAGTTAATTGCTCTCAGGTAAGATTTACTTCTCAACAACTATGAACACAACTAGAACTACCAATTTAAGGAGGAATTATGGTGTCAAAACGTGCGTTAATTAGTCTTTCAGATAAATCAGGAATTCTCGAGTTTGCAAAAGAGTTGGAACTACTTGGCTATGAAATTTTATCGACTGGTGGAACAAAAACATTTTTAGAACAAAATGGGGTTGCTATTACATCAGTAGACCAAGTAACAAACTTTCCAGAAATTTTGGATGGTCGAGTAAAAACATTAAATCCAATGATACATGGTGGTTTATTGGCAAAGCATGACGACCCTTCTCACCAAGCACAACTAGAAGAGCATCAAATAACTCCTATTCAAGTAGTTTGTGTAAATTTATATCCTTTCCGAGAAACAATTTCTAAGCAAGATGTGGCGTTTGAAGATGCTATTGAAAATATTGATATCGGTGGTCCATCAATGCTTCGTTCGGCAGCGAAAAATCATCAGTATGTAACAGTGGTAACAGATGCATCTGATTATGATGAAGTGCTTGCTCAGTTAAAAGGGACTGGTGAGACGACACTTGAAACACGACGCAAACTTGCTGCAAAAGTGTTCCGTCACACAGCTGCGTACGATGCGTTGATCGCTGGCTATATGACTGATTTAACTGGAGAAGAGTTCCCAGAATTATTAACACTTACATATGAACGTAAGCAATCTTTACGTTATGGTGAAAATCCACATCAACAAGCAGCATTTTACAAACGACCACTTGGCTCTGATTTCTCTATTGCTTCTGCCACTCAATTGCACGGGAAAGAGCTATCTTATAACAATATCCAAGATGCCAATGCTGCTATTCAAATAGTAAAAGAATTCAAGCTTCCAGCTGCAGTAGCGGTAAAACATATGAACCCGTGTGGTGTTGGGACAGGCGAAACAATTTCTGATGCTTTCAACAAAGCATATGAAGCAGATTCTACGTCTATTTTCGGTGGGATTGTTGCTTTAAACCGTGAAGTAGATGCAGCAACTGCAAAAGTATTAGCGGGTATTTTCTTAGAAATCATCATTGCTCCTTCATTCTCTGATGAGGCGATTGCAATGCTAACAGCGAAGAAAAACATTCGTCTTCTAACTATTTCTTATGAGCAAACTAAAAAGGATGCTTGGAATACAGTATCTGTGGAAGGTGGATTACTAGTTCAATCCCCTGATACATTCGGATTAAAAGATGCAGATGTGAAAGTCGTTACAGACCGAGAGCCAACTGCTGAAGAATGGAAAGCATTAGAGCTTGGCTGGAGCGTAGTTAAACACGTAAAATCTAATGCAATTGTAGTAGCAACAGAGGATATGACCATTGGTGTTGGTGCAGGGCAGATGAACCGCGTAGGATCAGCTAAGATCGCTTTAGAGCAAGCTGGAGAACGTGCACAAGGAGCAGGTCTTGCTTCAGATGCATTCTTCCCAATGAATGATACGGTGGAAGCGGCAGCTAAAGCAGGTATTACAGCTATTATTCAAACAGGTGGATCAGTGAAAGACCAGGATTCTATCGACAAGGCGAATGAATATGGCATCGCGATGGTATTCACTGGCGTACGTCATTTCAAACACTAAGGAGGAATTTCTAGATGAATATTCTCGTAATTGGTAGTGGCGGCCGTGAGCATGCGATCGCCAAGCAATTCATGGATTCTCCATCAGTTGAAAACGTATTTGTAGCTCCTGGTAATGACGGTATGTCAAGGGATGTTCAGATTGTTTCTATTGATGCGTTGGCTTTTGAGGAGCTAGCAAACTTTGCAAAGGATAATAAAATCGATTTAACATTTGTTGGACCCGAGCAACCACTTGCAGCTGGCATCGTGGATTATTTTGAAGCAGAGGGGTTACGCATATTTGGACCGACAAAAGCTGCTGCTCAAATCGAAGGTAGTAAGGCATTTGCAAAAGAAATTATGGATAAATACAATATTCCGACTGCCGCATATGAAACTTTCACAGAAGTAGATAAAGCAAAAGCATATATCGAGAAGCTAGGTGCCCCAATCGTTGTGAAGGCAGATGGACTTGCTGCTGGTAAAGGTGTAGTAGTTGCCATGACAGTAGAGGAAGCAAACCAAGCTGTGGAAGACATGATCGGCAATCAGTTATACGGAGAATCCTCATCACGCGTAGTCATTGAGGAGTATTTAGACGGGGAAGAATTCTCCTTTATGTCATTCGTGCATAAAGGTCAAATTTACCCAATGGTCATCGCTCAGGATCATAAACGTGCCTATGAAGGTGATAAAGGACCAAACACAGGCGGAATGGGTGCTTATTCACCAGTTCCACAAATTTCCTTAGATACTGTTGATATAGCTTACGAAACAGTGGTTGTCCCAACAGTGAATGCAATGACAGCTGAAGGAATTTCTTTTACTGGTATTCTTTACGCAGGACTTATTTTGACGAATGAAGGACCAAAAGTAATCGAGTTCAACGCACGTTTTGGGGATCCGGAGACGCAAGTAGTATTGCCAAGAATGACGAATGATTTCGGAAAGTTTATGACAGCATTAATGGATGAAACACCGTTTGAATTAACTTGGTCAAATGAAGCGATGCTTGGTGTTGTAATTGCATCAGAGGGTTACCCAACTGACGTAAAAAAAGGTGCTAAGCTTCCAGATTTAAGTACATTAACTGACGCTGGCTTATACGTTTTCCACGCTGGTACAAGAGCAGATGGCGAAGACTTTATCGCCAGTGGAGGACGTGTCATCCTCGTGGCAGCTAGCGAGTCTACTTTAATAAAAGCACAACAAAAAGTATATGAAGGCTTAGCTCAATTAGAATGGGATGGTCTATTCTTCCGTAAAGATATTGGCTGGCGTACATTTCAATAATGGATGAACAGGCAAGGAAAAACGACATGTTTTTCTTTGTCTTTTTTTATGGGTTTGATTTAAGTTTTCCTATTTCCTAATTTTCCTAAAAGATTTCTCCAAAATTAAAATTCAATACTTTGCTTTACTAAAGTACTATGCTAATATTATTTTTATGAGAGTCAATTTTACAATTACTGCTATCTATAAATAACACGGACGTTAACGTGATTTTACATACGATTATTCGCTGATACAAAGTGGATTTCGTTAATTGTAGTGGAAGACATCCACCTGGAGCGGATATCAACTTTGTTCGGATATCACTACTTATTACTCTATTAAGTAAACAAAAGAAAGGAGAATGAATGGAATGCAATATCCCATTTGGAAGATTGAAGAAATAAGGCATCAAATTGATGTGGTCAATGGAACGCAGTCTCCAGACATTGTTATTACTAATGCAACGTTTCTGCATAGTCATTTAAAGAAATGGATTACAGGAAACATCTGGATTGTGAAAGATCGAATTGTTTATACAGGTTCTGAGATGCCATTGGTTACTGACCAAACAGAGGTATATGATGCAACAGGTCAAAAAATAGTACCTGGTTATATTGAGCCTCATGTACATCCTTTCCAGCTTTATAATCCACAAACATTCGCGGACTATGCTGCTCAATTAGGAACGACAACATTTATCGCAGATAACTTAACATTTTTCTTGATGCTTGAAAATAAGAAAGCGTTTTCATTGATAGATGAACTTGGAAAAATGCCATTTTCTTTCTATTGGTGGGCACGTTTTGATTCTCAAACGGAGTTAGAAAATGAAGAAGAATTGTTTACTTCAAAAACGGTAGGAGAATGGATTAATCGCCCTGATGTCATTATGGGTGGTGAGTTAACTGGATGGCCGCGCTTGCTTTCTGGTGATGATCAAATGCTTTATTGGATGCAGCAAGCCAAGACAAATGGTATGAAAATTGAAGGACATTTTCCTGGAGCTTCTGAGCGTACGCTTGCTAGGATGCGCTTACTAGGAGCAGATGGAGATCATGAGGCGATGACCATAGAAGAAGTGGAACGGCGTATTCTTCATGGGTATGCGGTAACACTCCGTCATTCGTCGATACGTCCTGATCTTCCTCATCTACTAAAAGATATTTTAGAAAGGGATCTTCATATTTTTGATCATTTAATGATGACGACTGATGGAGCTACACCTTCTTTTCATGTAGATGGGGTCATGGATAAATGTATTCAAGTCGCACTAGACGCAGGTGTAAAACCGATTGATGCCTATTTGATGGCATCCTTTAATGTGGCGAAATACTATAATTTGTCCAATTTACATGGCGTAATTGCAACGGGACGTTTTGCAAATCTCAACTTCTTAAAGGATGAGCAAAGTCCTATCCCATTAAGTGTGCTATCCAAAGGAGTTTGGTTGAAGAAAGAGCAGCAAAAGACGAAAGAACTAGAGCCAATTGACTGGTCATCTATGCCGGACCTTAACCTGTCATTTGATGTATCTGAAAGTGATTTTCAGTTCTCTATGCCATTTGGAATAGAAATGGTAAATGATGTAATTACAAAACCTTATTCCATCAGCATAGATACAACTGATTTAGAGCTTTCTAAAAATCATGACGAAAGTTTTCTGTTGTTAATAGATCGCAAAGGGAAGTGGAAAGTTTCTACCCTTATTAAAGGGTTTGCAACTTCTCTAATGGGCTTCGCCTCTTCGTACTCGAATACAGGAGATATTTTATTGATCGGAAAGAACAAAAAAAGTATGCAACAAGCCTTCCGCGAAGTAAAAAAAATGAATGGTGGAATTGTCATTGTAGAGGATGAACAAGTCATTTGTTCTATTGAGCTACCAATAGGTGGGGTACTCTCAAATAAGTCATTAGAAGAATTAATAGAAGAGGAGCTAGTATTAAAGAGAGAACTAGCTACTAGAGGATTTAAGCATGGGGATGCGATATACACATTGTTATTTCTTCAAGCGACACACTTACCATATGTAAGAATTACGCAAAGAGGAATTTTTGATGTGATGAAAAAACAAGTATTATTTCCAGCATTAATGAGATAGGGGGACGTAGGTTGTGTTCAAACGATGGGGGATTTTAGTAGCCGCAAGTGTACTTCTTGTAGCCTGTTCCAATGAGGCGGAAGGACAAGAAGAAGTAAATCCAGTGGAAGAGGTAATAGACGAAATTGTGGAGGAAGTAGAAGTTCCAGAAGAGGAGACAACATTGCCTTATATGGCTCCTTTCACTGGTATTGGCGTAGAAAAAGAATTGACGCAAAGACCTGTATTAGTCACTATAAATAATCATCCGCTCGCACGTCCACAGTCGGGAATCTCAAAAGCGGATGTCATTTACGAAATGTTAGCAGAAGGCAATGTAACAAGATTTTTAGCAGTGTATCAAAGTGAGATTCCAGAAAAACTTGGTCCTGTTAGAAGTGCTAGAGACTACTTTGTGGACATTGCCAAAGGGCTGGACGCATTTTATATTGCACATGGATATAGTCCAGATGCTCAAAAAATGCTGAATTCGGGAGTAGTTGATAACATAAATGGGATGCAATACGACGGTATATTATTTGAGCGATCAAGTGAGCGAAAAGCTCCGCATAATTCGTATATTTCAAAGGATAATGTTTTAGCAGGTGCAGAAAAAGTAGGGGCTTCGATGGAAATTAGTAAAATACCAAAGTTCTCTTTCTTTGAATCCTTTGAAGGGGTAAAACTTGGTAACCCAGTATCTAGCTTTTCTATCCATTACGGCTCGGGCTCCTCTTTTGAAAATAAATATACGTATTTTTCCGATGAAGGTATATATAAAAGAGAGACCGCTGGAGTTCTAACAATAGATAAAGAGACGGACGAAGCTATTAAAATTGCAAATGTAATATGTATGGAAATGCCTCATAAAGTTATTGATAGTTCTGGTCGACTTCAGTTATCTTTAAATGATGGAGGAAGAGCTTATATTTTTCAAGCGGGTATTATGAAGGAAATCGAATGGGAAAATATCGATGGAATTCTCATGCCAATGGAAAATGGAGTACCTGCTAAATTAGTACCTGGACAGACCTGGATTAGTTTTATACCAACAAGTCCTGGATTAGAGGAAATGGTAACTTATTTACCTTAACATAGCCAATTCAAAGAAAGAGGAGGATGACCGCAATGCAAATTGAGAAAATAAAAGGCAATCAAACGGAACAACTATTTAAAGCGGTATTAGAATTAAAAGATATGGAAGAATGCTATCGATTTTTTGATGACCTATGTACGATAAGTGAAATTCAATCCTTGGCACAGCGTTTCGAGGTAGCTCATTTATTGCGATTGAAGAAAACATATGAATCTATAAAAAAAGAAACTGGGGCAAGTACTGCAACAATTTCACGAGTAAGACGAGCATACGACTATGGTAATGGCACCTACGATGAAATGTTAGGGCGCCTATATCCCGAAGAAAATTCGGCACCAACAATAAAGTGAAACTCCAATCAGTGGGGTTTTCTTCATCCCCCACTAAGTGACTCAGGCAATTAACGCCGCATCGTGCAGCAATGCCTGAGTGACCAACATCGGCCTTCCCGTTAATAGGATTAAAGAGTAGGAAGAAAAATATAAGTTTTCAAAATATGTAAGAACATGTACTGAACAGCGATGTCTGTTCAGTTTTTTTGTTATAATAGAAAAAGTGAAACTTCAATTAGAATGGGGCTCTTTATCCCCTACTGATTGAAAATTGAACTCAAGCAAATAACACGGCGTTGTGCGGCAATGCCAAAGTGACCACCCCCCGTTAATACGGGATAAATGTTAACTAATTAGATGTAGGTGAAAAAAATGGAATATAAAGATTGGCGACATATATTTAAGTTAGACCCGGCAAAACCTATAGATGCAGAGGCTCTTGAAAAGATATGCGAATCTGGTACAGATGCGATTATCATCGGGGGATCAGATAATGTCACGCTTGACAATGTGATAGATTTGCTAATGCGTATTAGAAGATATGCAGTTCCTGTGGCGTTAGAGGTATCTACGATTGAATCTATTACTCCTGGATTTGATTATTATTTTATACCGAGTGTGTTAAATAGCTCTGAAACGAAGTGGGTAAAGGATTTACATCATGCAGCTACTAAAGAGTTTGGGGAAGTTATGAATTGGGATGAAATTATTCCAGAGGGATATTGTATTTTAAATCCTGATTGTAAAGCAGCAAAACTGACAAACGCAGTGAATCCAGACAGTGAAGAGGATATCGTAGCGTATGCGGAAATGGTGGAGTATTTGTTCAAATTCCCTATATTCTACATGGAATATAGTGGGGTATATGGTGATGTAAATACAGTAAAAAAAGTGAAGGACCGTTTAAAAAACACAAAGCTATTTTATGGTGGGGGTATTCAAACGGAGGAGCATGCAAGACAAATGGCTACCTATGCGGATACAATCATTGTGGGCAATCAGGTATATGACAACTTGGCAGAAGCGTTAAAGACAGTTCAAGCTGTAAAGAACATTGAGTAAATAAAAGAATTACGATATGATAGAACAAATGTTCTGGAGGAAGGAAGTGCACTATGGAAATCATCGCGAAAAACTTATTGAATGGTATGAATAAAGAACAAGAAGAAGCCGTGAAGACAACAGAAGGTCCACTTCTTATTATGGCAGGTGCAGGATCTGGTAAAACGCGTGTATTAACGCATCGAATCGCATACTTGATCGTCGAAAAGGAAGTATATCCATCGAAAATTTTAGCGATCACCTTTACAAACAAAGCAGCAAGAGAGATGCGAGAACGTATAGATGGCTTATTAGGACCAGGAACTGGGGAAAGAATGTGGGTATCTACATTTCACTCCATGTGCGTACGTATTTTAAGAAGAGATATTGATCGAATTGGATACACAAAAAACTTTTCGATACTAGATACAAGTGACCAATTGACCGTTATTAAAAATGTATTAAAAGAGCAAAATATTGATTCGAAACAATATGACCCTCGCTCGATGCTAAATGCCATCAGTGGCGCCAAAAATATTTGTATTGATTCGGATACATATCGTGCACAGATGAATGAGATGAATCCGTTTGAAAAGACAGTGGCAAATGTGTATCAAAGCTATCAAAAAAAATTGAGAAAGAACCAATCACTCGATTTTGATGATTTGATCATGCTGACATTGACATTGTTCAAACGAGTTCCTGATGTACTTGAGTTTTACCAAAATAAATTCCAGTATATCCATGTGGATGAATATCAGGATACGAACAAAGCTCAGTACGAATTAGTGCAAATGCTTGCTAAAAAGTTCAAAAATATTTGTGTCGTTGGTGACTCGGATCAATCGATTTATCGCTGGCGTGGAGCAGATATTCAGAATATCCTATCGTTTGAAAAGGATTACCCTAACGCAAAAGCGATTATGTTAGAACAAAATTATCGTTCTTCTCAACGAATCCTACAGGCTGCAAACGACGTCATTGGAAATAACACGAGTAGATATCCAAAGGTTTTACGAACGGAGAATCTAGAAGGGGAAAAACTCGAGTTATTCCGTGCGATGAATGAACATCAGGAAGCACAGTATGTTGTACAAAAAATCCAAGAATTAATGGAATTAGAAAATCGTACATTAAATGATTTTGCAATTTTGTATCGCACGAATGCTCAATCTCGTGTGATGGAGGAAGTGCTCGTTAAATCGAATATGGCATATACAATTGTGGGAGGCACAAAGTTCTATGATCGCAAAGAGATTAAAGACTTACTTGCCTATTTACGTTTAATAGCCAATAACGATGATGATTTATCACTTGCTCGAATTATTAATGAGCCTAAACGAAATATCGGAGCAACGTCTTTTGAACGTATGGCGCTCTATGCACTAGACCAAGACCGTTCGATTTTAGATGCATTAAATGAAGTCGACTTCATGGGGATACCAGCTCGTGCTGTAAATTCTGTTATTCAATTCCAAGGGCTAATCAATAATTTGACCCAAATGCAGGAATTTTTGTCTGTCACAGAAATTGTTGAGCAAGTGCTTGATAAAACGGGCTACCGTACGATGCTAAAAAATGAAAAGACTATTGAAGCGGAAAGTCGATTAGAAAATATTGAAGAGTTTTTATCTGTAACGAAAGCATTTGAGGAAAAGAGTGAGGACAAGTCATTAGTTGCATTTTTGACAGATTTGGCTCTTATCTCCGATATAGATAAATTGGATGAAGATGAAGATATATCTAAAGGAAATATTATTTTAATGACGATGCATGCGGCAAAAGGCTTGGAATTCCCAGTAGTATTTATCATTGGAATGGAAGAAAATATCTTCCCACATTCACGATCACTTGGTGATGATGATGAAATGGAAGAGGAACGACGCCTGGCCTACGTGGGAATCACCCGAGCAGAAGAAAGACTTGTAATTACTTGTGCGCAGTCCCGAACTATATTTGGTCGTGGCAGTTTTAATAGCCCATCTCGTTTTATCAAAGAAATTTCAGATGATATTATTGAGGTCGTTGGTTGGACTAAAGACATTGGCAAAAATCCAGAAAAACATGCAAAAGCTATTGGTAATGCTCGTAAAGCAGTAGTTACTCGTCCAGCATATAACGAATCAGGTGGGGAGAAAATGGGCTGGCAGGTTGGTGATAAAGCGGCTCATAAAAAATGGGGCGAAGGTATGGTTGTCAGTGTTCGTGGCGAAGGTGAGAATACCGAGCTAGATATTGCATTTCCAAGTCCTACGGGTATTAAGCGTCTACTCGCTAAATTTGCCCCAATCGAAAAAGTATAACAACAGGAGGAACCCTGGATGGATCAGTTAGAACAACGAGTACAAGAACTACACAAGCTGTTAAATGATTATGGTCATGCCTATTATGTATTAGATGATCCTATTGTTCCAGATGCCGTTTACGATCAATATTTGCATGAGCTAATAGCCTTGGAGGAACAAAATCCAGATTTAATATTACCGGATTCTCCTACTCAGCGAGTTGGTTCCATCGTAAGTGAAGGCTTTAAAAAAGTAACCCATGCAAACCCAATGCTTAGTCTATCGAATGCTTTTAACGAAGCGGATCTGCGTGATTTCGACAAACGTATTCAAGGTATTATCGATGAATCACCAACGTATGTATGTGAATTGAAGATTGATGGACTTGCAATTTCCCTATTATATGTGGATGGTCTTTTAGTAAGAGGGGCTACCCGTGGGGATGGTACGACTGGTGAGGATATTACAAGTAATATTAAAACCATTCGTTCCATTCCTATGCGCTTAAAGGAAAAGGTAACTATGGAGGCAAGAGGAGAGGCATATATGCCAAAGTCTTCCTTCGCAAAGTTGAATGAAGAACGCACAGCACAAGCAGAGGTATTATTTGCAAATCCTCGTAATGCAGCAGCAGGCTCTTTACGTCAGCTCGACCCTAAAATAACGGCTAGCCGTAATTTATCAATGTTCGTCTATGGTATGGGTGGCGACGGTGAGGACCAGAATATAGACAATCATTTAGATGCACTAGGATTTATGAAAAAACAGGGATTACCTACTAATAAGGAAACAAAAAAATGTACATCCATCGAAGAAGTACTTAGCTTTATAGAAGAGTGGACGGAAAAAAGACATGACATTCCATATGAAATTGATGGAATTGTTATAAAAGTAAATGACTATGCACAGCAAGAAGAGCTAGGATTTACTGCGAAAAGTCCACGATTTGCTATAGCTTATAAATTTCCAGCAGAGGAAGTAGTCACGAAAATTATCGATATCGACTTAACAGTTGGTCGCACGGGTGTTGTTACTCCAACTGCTATTTTAGAGCCAGCACAAGTGGCGGGATCTACTGTCCAACGTGCTACACTTCATAACGAAGATTTAATCCGTGAAAAGGATATTCGAATCGGTGATCGTGTCATTATCCGAAAAGCAGGAGATATAATTCCTGAAGTAGTAGCCGTTATAACTGCAGAGAGAAAAGGCACGGAAGTACCATACGAAATGCCTACCAATTGTCCGGTTTGTGAAAGTGAATTAGTTAGAATTGAAGAAGAAGTCGCACTTCGTTGTGTAAATCCACAATGTCCTGCCCAAATTCAAGAAGGTATTTACCACTTTGCTTCTCGCAATGCGATGAATATTGATGGACTTGGAGAAAAAGTGGTGGAACAGTTATTTAGAGAACAACTCATCAAAGATATTTCAGATTTATATACATTAACAGTGGATGATTTAGTAAAGCTGGAGCGTATGGGACTAAAATCTGCAACTAATTTAGTGGAAGCAATAGAAGCATCAAAAGCAAATTCAATGGAGCGAGTATTATTCGGACTTGGAATTCGTCATATTGGAGAAAAAGCTGCAAAAATACTTTCGGAGAATTTTCATAACTTTGAAGCATTAATGAAAGCAACAAAAGATGAGCTTATAGCTATTTTTGAAATTGGTGATAAAATGGCAGATTCATTAGTGACCTATTTTGAACAGGATGAGGTCCAGTTATTGATTGGTCGATTAAAAGATGCAGGATTGACGCTACAGTATACTGGTAGAATTATTGATGCAGCTGTAATGGAAAACAGCCCATTTGCGGGTAAAACAGTTGTATTAACAGGGAAGCTTATCCAACTAACTCGGACAGAAGCAAAAGAAAAAATAGAGTCATTAGGTGGCAAAGTTGCCGGAAGTGTCAGTAAGAAAACGGATTTAGTCATTGCTGGAGAAGAAGCAGGATCTAAACTAGAAAAAGCAACAAGCCTTGGTATCGAGGTTTGGGATGAACAAAAATTATTAGACTCCGTAACGGAGTAAGGGAGTGGCGAACATGACCAAAAAACACATAGGCATGTTGACACTGGCTTTATTACTAACGGTCTCTGGTTGTGCTCCTTCTTTGGGTGACGAAACAGAGGTTTTACAAAATACAGAAGAAGAAGAGACCAAAACAGTAATAATTCCGAGTTTGCAGCTAGACGAAACATATTACCGAACATTATTACCTTATGAGGAAAGCGCGAGTAGAGGATTAGTATTATCTAATTTATCTACTAAATACGATATGAAGGAAGTGGAAAACGGACTTCTTCGTATATCTCAAAATGAGTTCTCACCGGATAAGTATTTGTTCCAGGAAGGGCAGTACCTAGATACGAGCACCCTAAAGGATTGGCTAGCTAGAAGCAATCAAGAAGAAGGTGGATTAAATCCAAGTGATGAAGGTTTAGTTGGAGAAGAAAAGGCCCAAAAAGCACCAGTCTATATAACGCATATCGTGGAACAAAATTATTTAGAAAAGAAAGATAATGCAGTAAGTCTATCTGGAATTTCCATAGGTTTGGCGTTAAATTCAACGTATTACTATACGAAGGAAGCATATGGTGCTACTTATGAAGAGAAACTAACACAAGCTCAAATTGAAGAGAATGGTAAACGGATTGCCGAAGAAGTAGTTACCCGTTTACGCAAAATGGATGGTCTTGCGGATATTCCAATTGTAGTAGGATTGTTCAAGCAAAATAGCCGGAATGCAGTTGTTCCAGGAACATATTTTACGTATAGTACAGCACCGGCAGGGAAAAATGTTTCTGATTGGAAGGCTAATGACGAAGAATATGTTCTATTCCCTACAGCGGACTCTCAAGAAAAATATCGTGATTTAGATACAATTTTCCGTAACTTCAAACAGGATGTAGAGTTGTATTTCTCTAATTACACAAGCATTATTGGGACAGGGTATTTTAAAGACAAACAACTGCAAAAGTGGACCATCACTATTCCTATTCAGTTTTATGGAACCGCAGAGGTGATTGGATTTACACAGCATCTCGCAGGCTTGATAAAAGATCATTTTAATCCTTCGATGAATATCGAAGTACAAGTGAATTCGTTAGATGGTGCAGAAGCATTGCTTGTGAAAAAGCCTGGTGATGAAGAGGCATATGTGCATATATACTCCCAATAAGCTATGGTTACTCTCTGTTCAAGCAGAGTGAAAAATGATATGATATTTCTTATGGTTATTGAATTCGGAGGTGTGATAAATGGCGGAATTAACAAAAGAAGAAGTAAAGCATGTTGCGCATCTTGCAAGACTTGCAATTACGGAAGAAGAAGCAGAAAAGTTTGCACTACAACTAGGGGCAATTACGGAATTTGCTGAGCAATTAAAAGAATTGGATACAACAAATGTAGAACCTACTACACATGTCCTACCATTAGTAAATGTGCTAAGAGAAGACGTTGCTACTAAAGGGCTGGATCGTGAAGTTATGATGTTAAATGTGAAAGAACAAGAAGCTGGTCAAGTAAAAGTACCATCAATTATGGACTAATAGATGTAAGGAGGGAAAATCATGACGTTATTTAATCGTTCAGCGAAAGAACTACAAGCGCTTGTACATAGTAAAGAAGTTTCTTTAGTAGATTTGACAAAAGAAGCTTTTGAACGTGTAGAAAAACTTGATGGCGAGGTAGAAGCCTTCTTAGCTTTAAATAAAGAAAAAGCATTAGAAACAGCTACAGAATTAGAAAACACTCCTTTTGAAAAACGTGGACCATTATTTGGTTTACCAATAGGAGTGAAGGATAATATCGTAACAGAAGGATTAGAAACTACTTGTGCAAGTAAAATTTTACAAGGATTCAATCCTATTTATGATGCAACGGTTGTGAAAAAGTTACGCGAGGCTGGTATGATAACAATCGGTAAATTGAATATGGATGAATTTGCAATGGGGTCTTCCAATGAAAATTCGGCATATAAAACTACTAAAAACCCATGGTCATTAGACCGTGTTCCTGGTGGTTCTTCAGGTGCATCGGCAGCAGCGGTAGCAGCTGGAGAGGTGCCATTCTCATTAGGTTCAGATACAGGTGGATCTATTCGTCAACCAGCATCCTATTGTGGTGTTGTTGGGATGAAACCTACATATGGACGTGTTTCACGTTTCGGACTAGTAGCGTTTGCATCTTCTTTAGATCAAATTGGTCCAATCACTCGTAACGTAGAAGATAACGCCCTACTTTTAGAAGCAATTTCTGGAGTTGATGCAAATGACTCTACATCTGCGGACGTTGAAGTTCCTAACTTTGCTGCTGCTTTAACTGGAGACATTAAAGGTCTTCGTATTGCCGTACCTAAAGAATATTTAGGAGAAGGTGTAAGTGAAGCAGTTCGCCAATCTGTGATGGATGCGTTGAAAGTATTAGAAGCACAAGGAGCAACTTGGGAAGAGGTATCATTGCCACATTCTAAATACGCTTTAGCTACATACTATATTCTTTCATCTTCAGAGGCTTCTTCAAACCTTTCTCGTTTTGATGGAATTCGTTATGGCTTCCGTGCTGAAAACGTTGAAAATTTATTGGATCTTTATAAAGAAACTCGTGCGCAAGGATTTGGTGACGAAGTTAAACGTCGTATTATGCTTGGGACTTATTCGTTAAGCGCGGGTACATACGATGCTTACTATAAAAAAGCACAGCAAGTTCGTACACTTATCAAACAAGATTTCGATAAAGTGTTAGCGGACTATGATGTAATTGTCGGACCAACTGCACCAACTCCAGCATTCAAAATTGGAGAAAATGTAGAAGATCCTTTAACGATGTATGCAAATGATATTTTAACAATTCCGATTAACCTTGCAGGTGTACCAGCAATTTCTATCCCTTGTGGATTTGAAGATGGATTACCACTAGGGCTACAAATTATCGGAAATTATTTTGACGAGTCAACGATTTACCGCGTAGCACATGCTTACGAGCAAGCTACTGATTTCCATAAACAAACTCCTCAAATTTGGGAGGGAAAATAACATGAACTTTGAAACAGTTATTGGATTAGAAGTACACGTAGAGTTAAAAACTAATTCTAAAATCTTCTCATCAGCACCTAATCATTTCGGAGCTGAGCCAAACACAAACACAACAGTAATAGACCTAGGATACCCTGGCGTATTACCTGTACTAAATAAAAACGTAGTCGATTTCGCAATGCGTGCAGCACTTGCATTAAATATGGAAATCGAACAAAATACAAAATTTGACCGTAAAAACTATTTCTACCCAGATAATCCGAAAGCATATCAAATTTCACAATTTGATAAACCAATCGGTAAAAATGGTTGGGTTGAAATTGAAGTAAACGGTGAGAAAAAACGTATCGGTATTACTCGTCTTCATATGGAAGAAGATGCTGGTAAACTTTCCCACGCGGATGGATATTCTTTAGTAGACTTTAATCGCCAAGGCACACCGCTTGTAGAAATCGTTTCAGAACCAGATATCCGTACACCTGAGGAAGCTTACGCTTACTTAGAAAAAGTAAAATCTATTATCCAATATACAGACGTTTCAGACTGTAAAATGGAAGAAGGATCTTTACGCTGTGATGCGAATATTTCTATTCGTCCTTATGGTCAAGAAGAGTTTGGTACTAAAACAGAGTTGAAAAACTTAAACTCGTTCAACTTTGTACGTAGAGGACTAGAGCACGAAGAAGTTCGTCAAGCAGAAGTATTATCTGCTGGTGGAATCATTGAACAAGAAACTCGTCGCTATGATGAGAAAACTGGTAAAACGATTCTTATGCGTGTTAAAGAAGGTACGGATGATTATCGTTATTTCCCAGAGCCAGATTTGGTGGATCTTGTAATTGATGACGCATGGTTAGAACGTGTACGCTCAGAAATTCCAGAGCTACCAGATGCTCGCAAACAACGCTATATCGAAGAGCTAGGATTATCTCCATACGATGCACATGTATTAACATTATCTAAGGATATGGCTAACTTCTTTGAAGCAACTATTGCTGATGGAGCTGACGTAAAACTATCTGCTAACTGGATGATGGGTGAGGTTTCTGCATACCTAAATGCGGACCAAAAAGAATTGAAGGATATTCTACTAACTCCTGCTAATCTTTCTGGAATGATTAAACTAATTTCTGATGGTACAATTTCATCAAAAATCGCGAAAAAAGTTTTCAAAGAGCTTGCTGACAACGGCGGAGATGCTGCAGAAGTCGTAAAAGCTAAAGGCTTAGTACAAATTTCTGACGAAGGCGCACTACGCGAAATCGTTACAGCAACACTTGATGCTAACCCACAATCTATTGAGGATTTCAAAAACGGGAAAGACCGTGCAATCGGATTCCTAGTTGGACAAATCATGAAAGCAACAAAAGGCCAAGCTAACCCGCCTCTTGTTAACAAAATCTTGAACGAAGAAATCGTTAAACGTTAATACACAAGGATGCCCTATTCACTCGGGCATCCTTTTTTGAAGAATAAGAAAGTATATGAAAAGTACCATAAACACTATGTTTATGGTACTTTACTGATTTACGTTTCAGGTGGACGCTTTCCGCGGGGTGAGCGATGAGCCATCACCGCCGCTCCGCGGTCGTTGTGATGTCTCATCTGTCTCACTCTTCCCGCCGGAGTCGCCACCTTTCACTACAATCAATGAGTGACTAGTATCTAACAAGAAAATTTAGCATAGGTTATCGCTAAGGCGAAAGGATTATCCTAAGTTAATGAAGGAATAGTACCGACTTGTAATCCTTGTTGCAATTCATACTAGTTGAATTTCGCGCGGCGGCAGGTTCTACGGGAATAGGAGGAGCGGAAGGGGCCTCTAAAACGTAATGAGAAAGGAAGGCTAAAGACGCCTCTACCGGAGGCAATGAACTTCATGAGCAACATCCTGTTGGCTTAGGTGAATGAAACCATGTTGAGTGAAAAGAAAGCATCCGCCGTACTGAAAATCAACGGTGTTTCTAAGGTTACTATTCTTAAAAGGACTGGGCGTCTTTATACCCGGTTTTTCTTATGGCAGGCTCTCTCGTATAAGAACATTTCTCTTCTCTCTCGTATAGCATTTAGGTTAGATAATATTTATTTCCAGAGCTTGCAATGCTATGATGAATGAATATTTTATTTAATAGGTAATGGGGGTAAGTAGAGTGGAGCTATGTTTTATTGGTGGTGGGCATGTTTTAAAGGGTGAATTGGATGAAGTGTTTGAGGAATTGTCGAAGAGCATTAAACCAAATGCAAACATTTTAGTAGTTCCTTTTGCGACGGACGTTTCAAAATATGATAGCTGGATGGAAAGTCTAGAACAGATTTTTTTAAAGATTTCAAATGTGACATTAGAGTTATTGCATGAGGATCTTTCCACAAAAGAAATGATAACTATGATTAATGATAGTGATGTCCTTTATTTAATAGGCGGGAGACCGGAAAAGTTACTTCAGTTAATAGAAGAAAAAGAACTAGCTTCGAGTATTAGAAACTATTCTGGGTTGTTAATTGGCTATAGTGCAGGGGCTCTGGCATTTTGCGAGGATTGTATTTTAACAAAAGACGAAGACTACCCAGAGTCTTTAGTGATGAAAGGTTTGGGCTTAGTAGACTTTAGTGTGGAGGTACATTATAACGAAGCAATTGATGATGAATTATTTTCCCTTTCCACTGAACGTACTATTTATGCTCTCCCAGATGGAAGCGCCATTTTTTACAAGGATGGTAATATACATAAGCAAGTGAATGACGTAATTTCTTTTCAAGAAAAGAAAAAATTAATAGTATATAAAAGGGCTATCTTATAGATGGTCTTTTTTATTGTAAAATGAAACCACTATGGACCTTGCATTGTCTAACAGATAACAAGGAAGGAGGGGTAGTTTGGAGAAGTTCGAAAAGGACCAATTGTTAATAAAAGCAATGGATGAATACGGTCACTATCTCACCCGACTTGCCTATGCTTTTGTAAAGGATGAGGTAAAGGCAGAGGATATCGTCCAAGAAGTATTTATACGCTATTACCTAAATATTGAAAATTTTGAAGGTCGTTCAAGTGTGAAAACATACTTATATCGCATCACCGTTAATGAGTGTCATAACTATTTTAAAAGCTGGTCTTATAGAAAAATGGAACTCTCTAATCTAGTGAGTAATTTACTAACCAATAAACAAACCACTGAAGAAGAGATCCTGCAAAAGGAACAAGCTGAATATGTTGCGATAAAAATAAATGAATTACCTAGTAAATATAAAGAGGTATTATGGCTTCATTATTATGCGGAGTTATCAGTTCTTGAAATAGGAGAAGTTTTAAAATGTTCTCCAAACACGGTGAAGACAAGATTAGTGAGAGGTCGAAACGCGGCACGGTTAACATTAAACGAGGAGGAGATTCAACTTGCGAGAAGACATTAAACGTCATTTAGATGAGTCTATTCCAAGTCATATTACGTTAACGGAAGCTCAAAAAAATAAAATTATCCATGAGGTACCAAAGCGGATGAAAAAGAAAAAGTTCAAGCTGCCATCAATTCCTCTTATAGTTAGTTTAGCAATCATATCCCTTTCTTTATTTTTGGTGATTCCGTATTTAGATGATGATTTACAGCAGCTCTATGAAGAGAATTTAGTTGATGTGACAATACCGTATGATCCATACGCTTCGTTAATAAGATCAATTTATGTGGATGATAGCAAAGAAATGATTTATACGGATTGGAATGGAATATATGCTTATTCGGTGGAGACTAATACAAAAGAAATACTTGTTACCCCAAAGGAAGAAGCACGAATCCATCTGTTTGCTGTGAATGAGAATTGGCTAGCTTGGGAGGATATCACGACCAGTACATTAAATGTGTTAAACCGAAATAACAATGAAGTTATAGAATTAACTAATACGCATGTAGGAGATATACATCTCCAGGATGACACGCTTCTAATTTACTACATCGGAGACAGCGATAATTTTATGGGTTATAGAGCAATAGAATTAACTTCTATGAAACAACGCGATCTCCATGAGATAACCGGTAATGGAAGTAGAAGCCTTGCAGATGTTCAAGACAACTTATTGGTAGTTCCAGAAGAAATAGAAGTTGAAGGTCAAAAGCTAGTTAAATTTTATTTATATGATATTGAGCAAAATGTTCAAGTTGCTGAGTATCAAGTTCCTTATGAAATAGCGGAGTTTGTAACACTTACAGATAATAAGATATTTGCCCAACTAAGTAATGAGGATGAAAATTCTCACTTAGGTTATATTGATTTAGAGGATGGAAAATTACATGAAATAAAGACTCCACTATTTTCAGAGTTTGCTGTGTATAAAGACTACGTAGCATTATCGGTTCTTATTAAGGACAGCACTACGGTTAAATTATATCAAATAGAAGCCAATGAGCTTAGAGAGCTCCCGGCATTCAAAAACATAAGCGAACGACTTGTGCGACCTCGATTTACAGATGACGGTATGCTAATAGTAAACGGAGAAGGTGCACAGCGAACGATGTATTTGCAGGACCTAAATATCAATCCATAATATAATTTGTAAAAACATGAGTCTAGCTTGTTTGAATAAGAATTGAAAACGAAGTATACTTAGAAAAAAAGGGGGCAACTCACTTGTCTACAGAACAACAGTATTTTGAAAATGCAAAACCACTAACTCAATATATGGATGATATGACTACGAAGAAAGAAGAATCATTCAGCATCTACCATAAATTTGATGTACCCGCGGATGATGAATTCATTCAAGTATTAAAAGAAAAAACTCCACATATATTAGTTATTACAGAAGATTGGTGTGGAGATGCGATGATGAATAATGCTATTTTACGTAAAATTGCAGAAGCTGCTGATCTAGAAGTACGTGCTGTTTATCGCGATGAAAACCTAGAATTAATCGATCAGTATCTAACAAATGGCGGACGTTCGATTCCAGTTTATTTGTTGTTAAATAAAGACGGTGAAGTGATTTCTAAATGGGGTCCGCGTGCTGAAAAAGTTCAACAGTTCGTAATGGATGGTAGAGCAAAATTCCCTGCAAAAGAAGATCCTACATTTGAGGAAATACAAAAAGAATTTTATGCGCAAATGAGCAATGAGTTTGTTAGCAATCAAGAATTTCACTTAGCTGTATATGAAGATATTCGTAATACTTGGTTACAAGCACTCCAAAAATAATATTTCTAAAACAAATCCTTAAAGGAGTCGGCCAGTGTCGACTCTTTTAATAGTGGCATGAAACTTTTTGTGATGTGATGAAGTCTATATGACAAGAAAGTATTGTGAAGCAGAAAGGAAATAAGTATGAAACGTGCAAGAATAATCTATAACCCAACTTCCGGAAGAGAGTTATTTAAAAAAAATCTGCCAGAGGTGTTGGAAAGCTTAGAAATCGCTGGATATGAAACGTCATGTCATGCGACAACTGCTGAAGGAGATGCCATAGAGGCAGCCAAAAAGGCGGTAGAAAATGGCTTTGATATCATTATTGCCTCTGGAGGAGATGGAACGCTTAATGAGGTAGTTGCAGGTGTAAGTGAATTTGAAAATCGTCCTAAAATTGGGCTGATTCCAATGGGCACGACGAATGACTTTGCAAGAGCTGTCCATATCCCAAGAGACATAAAAAAAGCCGTGGAGATTATTGTTAAAGGTGACACAATACCTGTTGACGTGGGCTTGGTTAATGATCGCTATTTTATCAATATTGCAGGTGGCGGTCGAATTACGGAGCTTACTTATGAAGTACCAAGCAAGCTTAAAACGATGCTTGGGCAGCTTGCCTATTATTTAAAAGGTATCGAGATGCTTCCATCGATCAATGCAACAAAGGTTAGAATTGAATATGATGGAGAAATATTTGAAGATGAAGCAATGATGTTCTTAGTAGGTCTAACGAATTCAGTCGGTGGATTTGAAAAGCTTGCCCCGAATTCTAGTATTAACGATGGGTTATTTTCTTTATTGATACTGAAAAAATTGAACATTGCCGAGTTTATTCGTGTGGCGTCTTTAGCCTTACGCGGAGAACATTTAACCGATCCACATGTTATTTATAAAAAAGCAAAACATATTAAAGTTACGTCTGATGATAAAGTTCTCCTTAATTTAGACGGTGAATACGGTGGAACTATCCCTGCAACATTCCAAAATTTATACAGACATATAGAAGTCTTTGTACCAATCGATGAAATTCGAGAACAGGACAGACCGTAAGTAAAAGCTCAACATTGTAAATGTTGAGCTTTTTTATATGCTCTATTACAACCTACAAAAATTACTGCTATCAAAATTTTGTACAACAGTCATGATATAAAGTTCAATCAATTTAATTTTGGGTATTATGTAGATAAAGGAGTGGAGCACATGTATAAGAAACAGGAAAAATATTTAATGTGGCTTGCTTTTGTTGTTGCAGGGATTATGATGCTATCGATTGCGGGTAGAATATTTGGGAATTAGAAAGGGGGAAGAATGATGAATGAAGAATCCGTATTTTTTAGTCGCGTACTTACCGAATTGACCTTATCGTTTCATATTATTTACGCAACTATTGGTGTTGGTGTTCCTTTAATGATTATGATTGCCCAGTGGGTAGGTATTAAAAAGAATGATGAGCATTACATATTACTGGCACGTAGGTGGGCAAGGGGCTTCGTTATTACTGTAGCGGTTGGAGTAGTGACGGGGACAGCAATTGGTATGCAGCTTTCCTTACTGTGGCCGAACTTTATGGAGTTAGCGGGAAATATTATTGCGCTTCCACTATTTATGGAGACATTTGCTTTCTTTTTTGAAGCAATTTTTCTAGGCATCTATTTATACACATGGGATCGATTTGAGAATCAAAAAAAACATCTCCTATTGCTTATTCCAGTGGCCATAGGAGCATCGTTTTCCGCTGTCTTTATCACAATTGTAAATGCGTTTATGAATGCGCCTCAAGGGTTTGATGTAGTTAACGGGGAGTTAGTGAACATTAGCCCGCTACTAGCAATGTTCAATCCTGCCATGCCAACAAAGGTGGCACATGTGGTGGTGACAGCGTATATGACCTCCGCATTTGTGTTAGCAGCAATTGCCGCATTTCGTTTGTTGAAGGGATCTAATCATATATATCATAAAAAAGCATTATTCTTAACGATGAAGGTTGGTTTAGTATTCTCAATTGCTACTGCTATTATTGGTGACTTTTCGGGGAAATATTTAGCTGAATATTTCCCCGAAAAGCTAGCAGCTGCTGAATGGCATTTTGAAACGGAGGAAAATGCACCACTAATTTTATATGGGATTTTAGATAATGGAGAAGTGAAGTATGCGATAGAAATACCATTTGCTTTAAGTATTCTAGCCCATTTCAATCCGACTGCAGAAGTAATTGGTTTAGATCAGTTCCCAGAGGATGAAATACCGCCATTATATATTCACTATTTGTTCGATATAATGGTGACTATTGGTATGTCCATGGTAGTACTTTCGGGATTATATTGGCTTGGTAAAAAGCTAAAATGGTCCTTTGTCGACTCTAAATGGTATCGCCGGCTCATCGTTTTAGGCGGGCCAGCATCGATAATCGCAATTGAAGCTGGCTGGTGGCTTGCAGAAGTCGGAAGACAGCCGTGGATTCTTAGAGGCATTATGCGGGTGGAAGATGCCGCAACATCCAGTCCGCATGTGGATATAATGCTTATCCTATTTGCAGGTCTATACCTGGTGCTTGGTGTCGGAAGTATTGTAGTTTTAAGTCGTATGTTTAGAAAAAATCCAGTGGAGCAGGAAATAGAAGATCGACATGCTGAAAAGGGCGGTGATATTTTATGACATTAGAAATCATCGGAATTTTTGTATTGTGGACGTTTCTCTTTGGCTATTTGATCGTAGCATCCATTGACTTTGGCGCAGGTTTTTTTAACGCTTACAGTTTGCTCACTGGTAAGCAACGAATACTAACGAATATTATACAACGTTATTTGTCGCCGGTTTGGGAAGTAACGAATGTGTTTCTTGTATTTTTCTTTGTGGGCATCATCGGGTTTTTCCCGAAGACCGCTTTTTATTATGGTACGACCTTACTAGTACCCGCTAGCATCGCATTAATATTACTTGCGATTCGTGGTTCTTACTATGCGTTTGAAACGTATGGCTCTAGAGGACATAAGGGCTATTCATTTATGTACGGTCTTGCAGGTCTATTTATACCGGCTGCCCTGTCTATCGTATTGACCATTTCAGAGGGCGGTTTCGTCCATATGATCAATGAATCACCAACCCTCGATTATGAGGCGCTATTTACAAGTCCACTCACATGGTCGATTGTTGTGTTAAGTCTTACTTCTGTTCTGTACATTTCATCCGTATTCTTAACCTGGTATGCCAATAAAGCTAGAGATTTAGACGCAACAAGGCTGATGAGAAAGTATGCGCTCATTTGGGCGCTTCCGACCATTATAACAGCTGGTGGGATTATGGTGGAGCTGCGTTCACATAATCCGGAGCATTATGATAACATGCTCGATATTTGGTGGGCATTTGCATTATCGCTATTGCTCTTTATCGGAACAGTATGGTTACTATGGTCGAAACGAAGTTATGGATTGGCATTTGTACTACTAGGAGGGCAATTCCTAATAGCATTCTTCGCTTACGGATTTGCTCATCGTCCATATTTACTGTACCCACACCTAACGATATACGACAGTTTTACTAATGAAGCGATGGCTATTGCTCTCATTGTCGCTTTTATAGCTGGGCTTGCTCTGTTAATCCCGTCACTGTACTTATTACTAAGGTTATTTTTATTCAATAAAGACTATGTCCGTGGAAAAAAGGAAGATAACCACGCATAAGGAGGAGCTAATATGACAGAGTTTATGATATTTTATGCACCATTCATTGTATTAATCGGATCTATTATCGTAGCCTTTTGGGCTGCATCTAATGATGGAGCAGTAAAGGATGAATAAAGGTAATGACCCCGATCGAGTAGGTTGGGGTCATTTTTTACGAACTAAAATAAAAAAAAGATATGCTACAATTAAGTGAATAAGGAAGGGAGCAGTTTTAATGAGATACGATGTGTTGCTATTTGATTTGGATGATACTTTACTCGACTTTGGAATGACTGAACATAATGCATTCCGTCTTTTATTTGAAGAATATGGGCTTCCAAATGGTTTTGATGATTATTTAGGCAGCTATAAAACCATTAGTAAGGTTTTATGGGATGATCTAGAGAAAGGACGAACAACCTTAGCAGAGTTGAAGGTCGAGCGTTTTAAACGATTATTTACAGAACATGCATTAAACATCGACCCGATAGTATTTGGTCAAAAGTACATAGAAAATTTAGGGAAAGAAGTTCATATGATTGCAGGCGTAGAAGAAATGTTCGCTAACTTGAAGAATTTCCGAATTGGACTTCTTACAAATGGATTTAAAGATGCACAGCATGCAAGGGTAAATGGATCGGCATTAAAGAATTTATTTGAAGTAATTATAACTTCAGAAGAAACAGGATTCCAAAAACCGCAGAAAGAAATTTTTGCATATGCTTTAGAAAAGCTTCAAATTTCCGATCCATCTCGTGTATTAATGATTGGGGATTCGCTTACATCCGACATCCAAGGTGGCAATAACTTCGGAATTGATACATGCTGGTTTAATCCAAATCGAAAGTTAAATCATCTTGATATCCAGCCAACCTTTGAAATTCATTCGTGGAATCAGTTAGCGGAAATTGTAAATACAAAAGTATTAGAAGTAAAACTATAAATCATGGACCTCGAAATGAGGTTCTTTTTTTGTATATTTCATAGGATTTATCCACATCCAGAAACTATACAGTTTTTCGAAAAAAGGATAATTGTTGTCAAATAGCACACGATAAAACGAAACAAGAAAAGGAGGAATTATGGATGAGCAAACGTTGGTTTAGTGTCTTTACAGCGATTTTAATGACTGTTGGGATAATGGGATTGTCGTTGGAGGCAAAAGCAGATATGCCAACAGATGTTAAATTAACGACGGAACAGCAAGAAGAGATAAAGTCTTTACAACAAGACGCTCTTAAGCAAAAGAAAGAAATTATCAACAAATATGTTGAGTATGGCGTCTTTTCAAAAGAAAAAGGTCAAAAAATAATAACTCATTTAGAGGAGCGTTATATAAAATTGGAACAAAACGGATTTGTTCCAATCTTTCATGACGACTATAAAAAACATCGAAGCAAAGAATCCTGAGCAATAAAATATTAGCAGCCAAAGTAATTATTTTGGTTGCTTTTTGATTTTTGGCGAAAGTTAATGCAAGGAATGTCACGAGAAACTTTAAGTAATAAGCTAACCGTATTCAGGTAAAAAGGCTAAATCGAGCTAGAAGGCCAAAGAAAAATAATGCTTTTACAAATTGAAGAACTGAAAAATATATGATTATGCGTATGAGTCAGCAGACTTGTACGCATTCTTTTTGGTATAATGAATCAATCATAACTAGAACGGAGATTAACATTGAATACACCAGTACAAAAAAATGATCAGTTAACAGTATATATTGAAGATTTAACACATGACGGAGCGGGAGTCGCGAAGGTAGACGGATATCCTCTATTTATAGCAGAAGGCTTGCCGAACGAAACTGTGGAAGTCCATGTGCTAAAAACATTAAAAAACTATGGTTTTGCCAAACTAAAGAACATCGTAGAACCTTCACCATTTCGTATAGAAGCACCATGCCCAGTATTTTACGAATGTGGAGGCTGTCAGCTTCAGCATATGACGTATGAAGGGCAGCTTGCATGGAAAGAAAGCATGGTTCGTAACGTCATGAAACGCATAGGAAAAATAGATGCGCCAGTACTACCAGTTAAAGGGATGGACAAGCCTTGGGAATACCGTAACAAATCTCAAATTCCATTCGATTTAGAAAATGGTCAAGTAATCGCAGGATTCTATCAATCCAAGTCACATCGAATCGCAGATACGAATACTTGTTTAATACAAACAGATGAAGCTGATAGATTGCTTAGAGCAGTAAAAGAAAACGCTTTGAAGCTAGATCTAATCCCATACAATGAAGAAACGAAAAAAGGTCAGCTGCGCCATTTAGTTGTTCGTAAAGGTCGAGCAACTGGGGAAGTGATGGTTGTACTTGTAACGAAGCATGCAAAATTATCAAAGCAAGAGGAAATTATACAGTTCATTCAAGAAGTCGAGCCAAATGTTAAATCGATTGTTCATAATGTGAATAACCGAAACACGAATGTAATCTTTGGAAATGATACTAACGTTATCTGGGGCAAAGCCGTTATCGAAGACTTGATCGGTGATGTTCGCTTTGAAATTTCAGCTCGCTCCTTCTATCAAGTAAATCCTGAACAAACTGAGGTTCTATACAAGCAAGCCCTAGATTACGCACAACTAACAGGTGAAGAAACAGTAATCGATGCATATTGTGGTATTGGTACAATTTCTTTATTCCTAGCTCAAAAAGCTAAACAAGTCCTTGGAGTAGAAATCGTTCCACAGGCAATTGAAGATGCAAAACGAAATGCGGAGCTGAACGGATTTACTAACACTTACTTTGAAGCAGGACCTGCAGAAGTAGTCATTCCAAATTGGTATAAAGAAGGCAAGGAAGCAGATGTATTAGTAGTCGATCCTCCAAGAAAAGGCTGCGACGAGGCATTATTAACGACAATCATTGAACAACGTCCAAAACGTGTCGTCTATGTATCCTGTAACCCAGCAACGCTTGCTCGAGATTTGAGAATTTTAGAAGATGGTGGTTATAAAACGAAAGAAGTACAACCAGTGGATATGTTCCCACAGAGTACACATGTAGAGTGTGTGGCTTGGTTGGAGATTTAATTTGTGGATAAGAAAAACGGGAAAAGGTGAATCTTTTCCCGTTTTTTTTAAATCATAAAAACTCAGACAGTTGCTGTTGACGTTTATCAAGCATAATTTTTTCTGGCTTGATACCTTGTGCACGCAGTAGATCAATGTTCTGCATGAGGAATTCGTCACTGCCAACTATATAGAATAGTCCATCTTTATCTGCAGTTAGATTTTTCACTTCTTTATAGTAGTCTTTCCGATTATCGACGAACTGTGATATGAAGTTCTTATCGGGAGCGGATTCAAAAACATTTGTGAATAGGAAATCTTTTGACGAATCGATGTTCAAGGAATGAACTTGTTTGACGTTTTCCGCACGTTCGAAATAATCGAGTACAAGTGGTCTGAAAGTTGCCAGGCCAACACCTGATGACAGTAGATAAACATTTTTGTCTTCTCTTTTAAGTGGTATATTCGAATGAGTTTTAAATATAGCAACTTCATTGCCGACTTCATGATTTCTTAGGGTCGCTTTAAACTCAGAACAATGTTCTCTGATACGTGTTGTAATACCAATTGAATTTTCATAGGGTAAAGTGGATATTGACATGTGGCGAATTAAGCCACGGTTCGGTTTATCTCCAGCATTAAAACCTTTCAGTGCGAAATGAGTGTGGGAACCTTCCTCCCATGAAAAGTCTTCCGGACGATCGAGCAAGTATGTTTTCACTTCTGGAGTTTCTTCAATAATTTTATTTATTTTAGTCCAGTATATTTGCATTAAACTCTCCCCTTACATAATTATATTTTCCATCACTATTAAATATATAGTAGTTGATAATGATTATCAATTAAATAGTTTTTTATTTCAAGTTTTGTAAAAAAACAATAGATAACTTCAACCAATTCAGACCGTAGACGTGACCACTAGCGTTGCATGATTTACAAATATTATGAAATTAACTCAATAAACGATTAAAACCTGTTACGCTAATGTTATCGAAGATTCACAAAGTAAAGCATCTAAAACGATGCTTTTTTTTATATGTGAAAATGTTATAGAAATTTGTTATGGATCTAGAAACGTTTTCAGCGGTGATTGATTCAGTGAATGGTATAGATTACGACTTGCAAGAAGATATTCAAGTAAGAGGTATATCTAGAGCGTCATTTGAATTCAAACAGGGGACGAAAAAAACAAATAAGTAATTCAGCATTTTTAATAGTAAACTCCTAAGTTAGTCAAAGGGAGTTTATTTTTTCGGGGGGAGGGAAAATTAAATATATTAAGAAAGGAAGATTCAAATGAAAGCTTTAACGCGAATTTTTATTCCAATTTATACGATAAGTTTGCTTAGTGCCTGTTCCACTAACGGTGACGCTGAAAAAGCTAACAATGAAACGAAAGAGCCGATTCCGGAAGTTCAAATAGACCAAACCCAAGTTTCAGAATCGGCAAATGAATCCAATGAAACTAAACCAGCTATGACACAAGCTGAAGTAATAGAAGCCATAAAAACAGAGTTGAAAACAGATTTATCTAAAGTACTTCCAAACGAATTGCCATTAGAAAAAGGAAAGTATTTAACTGCAACGACTAAGTCAGACGAAAGTCGTTATGAGGTTGTTTTTTACGAAAGTGATGAACCAATTGCCATAAATCATGAAAATTTAGTAGATGGCCAAATAGCAACGGCTATAGCTCGTCTTAGTGGAGAAAAGTATGAGAATGAGCAGGAAGCAAGTCGACAAATAGCTTTTGAAAACTTTAGTGAGCTAGGAGGTCAAATGGTCGATCTTGGGTACGGAATAACTGGATACCAGGATGTTGGGGCAGGTTCATTGAGGACAAGCTGGAACGAAGGTAGGTGGGCAATCGCTGCTCATACTCGTACTGCAGAAGAGGAGAAAGGAGTAAAGCTTGCTAAAGAAGCTACAGAATTTTTAGAAACACATGCACTGCCTATTCCTAAACCAAATGGATTCGCTCATATTGACGTATACCAAAAAGATAATCGAATTAAATGGCAAGATGAAAATGTAGTTTATATGATAGACCAAGTAAAAGATCCAATGATTGCATTAGAAATTGCAACTTCTTTTAAATAATTTCCATGAAGTAAGCATCTCTTTATTTAAAAGAGATGCTCTTTTTATTGGATTGAAATTGAAAAGATATAGGATTTAATTGATTGTATAAAGAATATAACCATATAGGTCACCCACCACATTGTGAAGCTTGTGCATGGCTCGAACTAGCTGAATAAGCCTAATTTAAGCATGCTTTTCAAAGTATGCTTTATTAGGATGATTCTTGGCTATTTTTAATTTAATATTTGTTGAGACATAAAAAGCAGACGGTTTAGAAGTGCGATAATGCACTTCTAAACCGTCTGCTTTTACTATTACCTTATGAATGAACCGCGCTAATAAAGATGGCGTTAGTTCTGTAATAAGTTGTTTAGGGTTAAGTTGTCGTAGAATATGTGCTTTCAAGCAAATGCCCTATAATTTTTGTTCAGGTTAGTGTTGATATTCCATTACGTAAATTTTCTGATTATTTTTCTGGATAATTTCCCCTTCTAGTGTATATTTAGGATAAATAAAATAAATAATTACGCAAGAATGGATGCGTTAGTTGAAAGGAATGTTCAATGAGAAGGATTATTTTTTCGACAGAGAGTGGAGCGGATTTACCGAAAGACCTGGTTGAAAAACATCAAATTCAAGTAGTACCAATGCATGTCATAATGGATGGGAAGGATTATTTAGATGGTGAGCTATCTGTAGAGGAAGTTTTTGATTATCATAGTCGCACCAAAAAAATACCATCTACTACAGCAACGAATGTACATGAGTATCATGAATTGTTTACGAAAATTAGAATAGATTTTCCTGATAGCATCATTATTCACATTGGATACACGTCCAAAGCATCTGCTTCCTTCCAAAGTGCGTTAATTGCTGCGGAAGATTTTGAAAATCTTTTTCTAATTGATGCGCTAAACGTTACAGGTGGATTAGCTGCAATAGTGATGTATGCGGTAACTATGCTTGAGGAAGAGCCTTCCATTAGCCATGTTCACTTAATCGAAAAAATAGAATCCGTGGTGCCTAAAACAAAGCTGGCTTTCATTCCCGGCAGTTTAGACTTTCTAAGAGCGGGTGGACGGGTAAGTAACATTGCTTATATTGGAGGGTCATTGTTAAAAATAAAGCCCTGCATCGAATTAAAAGAAGGAAAGCTTGTTTCAACTAGAAAATATCGTGGGAATATGAGCATAGTTGCGGAAAAGCTCATGCGAGATTACTTAAACCAATACGATATTGATAGAAAACAGTTGTATTTGATCTACTCTATCGGACTTGATGAAAGTATTAAGAGACGAATGGATGAAATCGCAAAGGAAACAGGTTTCGAAAATGTAACATGGATGCAAGCAGGTGCAATGATTTCCACCCATGCTGGACCTGGAGGTTTTGGGATTGCAGGACTGGAGTATTAGAAATCTTAGGGATTTAGTATAGAAATTAAAGAGTGAATTCTAAGTAAGGGGAATCACTCTCTTTGGTTGGGATTGTGGGTGGTTCCTAGTATCTTAGTTAACTAATGTTTACATCATCTGAACCAATTGGTATATTAAGGGTTGATATTAGAAGAATAAAGAATAGGGAAAGGGGTTTGAAAATGGATGTAAAATACCCAATTGGAAAATTACAAGTTCCTGAAAAAGTAACATTAGAATATATTCAAGAATGGTTAAAGGAAATCGAAACTTATACGATTCGATTAAGAAAAACTGTAGACTCATTAAGTGATGAGGAATTAAGCAAAACTTATCGTGAAGGTGCCTGGACAGTTCGTCAACTTGTTCATCACATTGCAGACTCTCAGTTGAATATGTATCAACGTTTGAAGTTAGCTTTAACAGATGACAATCCAACAGTACCGGCTTTTGATGAAGAAAAGTGGGCTATTCAACCAGATACAGAGCTTCCTGTAGAAAGTTCTATTAAAATGTTAGAAGGGATAAATGAGCGTATCGTATCTTTAGGGCAAAGTTTAACTGAAGAGCAATTAGAACGAGCATTTACTCACCAAACTAACGGTAAAATAACAGTGGCAACAAAAGTTGCAAAATTAGCTTGGCACGAAGAGCATCACTTAGCTCATATTAAAATTGCCTTACCAAAATGATACAATTTATAAGTTTTATTAAACTTAATATTTGATAAAACATAAAAAGCAGACGGTTTAGAAGTGCGATAATGCACCTCTAATTAGCCGTCTGCTTTTACTTCTAAATTTCCAGTAGAAAACATGTGAGAAGATAAATTAAAAAAGCTAGGTTATACTATAATAATGACTTGTATAAGTCAATTTCATAATTACTTATTTAATTTTATAATACGAATGTTTACTTTATGTCGTAGTTTTTTATTAGTTTTTAAAAAATTGATCCTGTGGATTGGAGCGGCAGGCGGCGACCCCAGAGGGCATCCGCCTAAAGCGGAAATCAATGTTGTAGGGATTTCATTATTTAATATGCTTGAACGAAATTAACTTATATATTTACTCGCCGATTACACCATAATGAGAGGATTTGAATTTGAATATGACAGAGAATTTTTGGCGTGATTTACCACGGCCATTTTTTGTACTTGCACCAATGGAAGATGTGACGGATGTTGTTTTTCGTCATGTCGTAAGTAAAGCAGGTAAACCGGATGTATTTTTTACAGAGTTTACAAACACAGAGAGCTATTGTCATCCAGAGGGACAGAAAAGTGTACGTGGACGATTGATATTTACAGAAGACGAACAGCCAATGGTTGCACATATATGGGGGGACAAGCCAGAACATTTCCGTGAAATGAGTATTGGCATGGCAGAACTAGGCTTTAAAGGCATAGATATTAATATGGGTTGCCCTGTACCGAATGTAGCAACGAGAGGGAAAGGAAGCGGCCTTATCTTACGTCCAGATGTTGCTGCAGAAATTATACAAGCAGCAAAAGCGGGAGGATTACCTGTCAGTGTTAAGACAAGGATTGGTTACACGGATATTGAGGAGATGGAGGACTGGCTAACACATATTTTGAAACAAGACATTGCTAATCTATCTATTCATCTCCGTACAAGAAAGGAAATGAGCCAAGTAGATGCGCATTGGGAGCTGATCCCGGAAATTAAAAAATTACGCGATTCTTTAGCACCGAATACTTTACTAACAATTAATGGTGACATTCCTGACCGTGAAACTGGGCTGAAGCTGGTTGAACAATATGGTGTTGATGGGGTCATGATTGGGCGTGGTATTTTTAAAAATCCTTTTGCTTTCGAAAAAGAGCCGAAAGAGCATAGCACCACGGAGTACCTTGATCTTCTAAGATTGCAACTGGATCTTCAAGATCAATATTCAGAAGAATTGCCACGTTCCATCACAGCACTACACCGTTTCTTCAAAATATATGTCAAAGGCTTCCGTGGAGCAGGTGAATTAAGAAATCAATTGATGAACACAAAGTCAACGGATGAAGTGCGTGCATTGCTCGATAACTTTGGAGAAGAACAATCTAGTCTTTAAAAGAGTAAAAACGATAAGGGGGAGAACTAATATGACAAAGCAAAATTTGGAGTTGTCACTAGAACAGCGTGAGGAATTACTCAGCGTATTGAAAAACCGATTTGAGAAAAACATGAATCGTCATGATGGTATTGAATGGATTAGTGTCCAAGCAAAGCTAGAAGCGAATACTGAAAAACTGTGGTCGCTCAATGAAATGGAAAAAACTGAAGGGGAACCGGATGTTGTTGGTTATGACAAAGAAAAGGATGAATATATTTTTAATGACTGTTCAGCAGAAAGTCCTAAAGGTCGCAGAAGTGTTTGTTACGACCGTGAAGCGTTGGAGTCAAGAAAAAAACATAAACCAGAAAATAGTGCTCTTGATATGGCAACAGCGATGGGCATTGAACTTTTAACGGAAGAACAATATCGGGAGATGCAGAAACTTGGAAATTTCGATTTGAAAACGTCGAGCTGGGTGCAAACACCTGATAATATTAGAAAACTAGGTGGGGCTCTCTTTTGTGATTGTCGCTACGACACTGTCTTTGTCTACCACAATGGAGCAGACTCCTACTATGCTGCAAGAGGTTTCCGTGGCTCGCTGAGAGTATAGATTTTATACAAACAGCCCTATATTTTGTATTTAAGAGCTATCACCTGTGGCGGGGTATCTCATACTTCAACTACCGGTGTCTTTAATAGAATGAGAAAATAAATTTAGAGTGAAGGTGCCAGATTCTAAAACAATCCAAAATTGTATTAGGGATCTGGCACCTTTTACTACGTACTTTTTTCAAGCGAGAAACAGTTTGTTTATGTTAGGCTAAACCCCTCTTTAAACACAACGCTTATTCCACGATTTTATTGATAGTCAAGAACAGAGTTATTAACCGAGTTATGCGCGAAATAGAAGAAATGATTTTATTAAAAAAACTAAGGTTGGATATTAATATATAAAAATGAGGGTAGTTATGAAAGTTGAAATTGAAAATAATATGATCGAATTTCACGTTCAGTATGGAAATAGGAAGAAGCTAGCTATTCATATAGATTCTTTAGGTTTCATAACTGTTAAAGTCCCAAAAGACACAAGTAAAGAAATTATTGTTAGTGCAATAGAGAGTAAAGGGAAATGGATACTAGACAAAATTCATGAAATTGAAATAGCTCGAGAAATACCTAAGGCAAGAGAGTATCACGCTCATGGAAAGTTCTTATACATTGGGAAAGAAAGATTTCTTCATGAATTAATAGATTGTAGTGAGTTAAATGAAGAGGTACTTAGAAAAAATCTCAAGAAGTTCTATATGACTAGATGTAAGACTATTGTAGAGGAACGTATAAAAATATATCAAAAACAGCTGAAAGTTAAGCCTAAAATCATTGAAATAGTAGAATCTAAAGTCAAGTGGGGTAGTTGTAGTTCGGATAAAAAGATTACCTTTAATTTTCGTCTTGCTATGGCTCCAGTAGAAGTAATCGATTATGTGATAATCCATGAATTATGTCATATAACTCATATGAATCATGATCGATCATTTTGGCGACGTGTTGGAAGTATTATGCCAGATTATAAAGAAAAGGAAGAGTACTTGGCAAGGCATGGTCATTCGATGTCACTTTAAAAAACGATCACATTTTCAAAAAAATGTGGCCGTTTTTTTTTATTAAAACCCTGTGTAAGAAACATTCATGTTAATTCAAACAAACGTGAATGCTGTGATTTTTGTGTTTGTTTCTTACACAGGGTACATTATAATTTTCATCCGCAATGCAAATCTAACTAAATTCCTTTTCACTGTGCGCATACCCTCCGTGTGCCTTAGTTGTTTGCATATTTTATAGAGAGGGGAAAGTTTATTGTCCTCTTTGATTAATTTATAGGGGGGAGGAATGGACATGCTGTTTTTTGAAAATGAAATAGAGAAAGTAAGTAAAAAAGTGGGACCGACAGAATGGAGTACAATGCGATTACAAGACCCACGCATAAATGGACAATTGCAGAAGGATCAGATTGCCCGGGAGACGGAAGCAAAGGAAGTAGAGAATCGTGGAAATCGCTTATTGAACGGAGATGACTGATAATATTTGTAGGGGTATCTGTCAATAGAGATGGGCATTGAACTTTTAACGGAAGAACAATATCGGGAGTTACAGAAACTAGGGGATTTCGATTTGAAAACGTCGAGCTGGCTGAAAACACCTGACAATATTAGAAAACTTGGTGGGGTCTCTTTTGTGATTGTCGCTACGACACTGTCTTTGTGTACCATAATGTAGCAGACTCCTACTATGCTACAAGGGGTTTCCGAGGCTCGCTAAGGGTATAAAGTGACCAAGTTTATTCGGCTACAATTTCCAGGGAAATTGTAGCCGTTTTTGTGTTAGAAACATTCACGTTAATTCAAACAAACGTGAATGTTGTGAGTTTCATGTTTGTTTCTGACACAGGGTACGTTATAGTTATATTGATTTAGAAATGGAAGGAGCATTATATATGTGTTGCTCATGTTGTCCAGTTGTAGATAAATCCCTTATCTGAAAAGAAATTATTAGATAAGGAGATTAAAATATGTTAATTCAAAATAAAATTATAAAAAGTGTTAAAGCTAAATGTATTCAGGATGAAATTGTTTCAGCGTGTATGATGTATGGATCTTTTACAAAAGGTGAAGGAGATCAGTATTCTGATGTTGAGTTTTATATATTCATTGAAGATGATAAGATGGATAAACTTAACTCAAAACATTGGATTTCTGAAGTTTATCCAGTTGACTTGATCTTTTACAATGAGTATGGAACAGAGGTAGTGATTTTTTCAAACATGATTCGTGGAGAATTTCATTTTCTTCCTGAATCAAAAATGAAAGTTATAAAGAGTTTTAAGCATACTGGAGTTTTTCCAGATACTGAGTCTATGTATATTTACGATTCTACAGAGCAATTAAAGACTTTACTTGATGATTTAGGTGGAGCTGGTCCAGATCGAATGACTGATGAGAACGTTAACTTTGCTTTTAATAATTTCGTGAATGCTTGGTTGATGGGTGTGAACGTGATGAAAAGAGGAGAGTTAGCACGTTCTCTGGAGGTATTAACCCAGGTGCAAAAGTATATATTGCAATTGATAAGGGTTAAGGAAAACACGGTTGAACGATGGTTAAACAGTACAAAAAATTTAGAAGCAGATTTAAGTACAGAGTCGTATAAAGACTATGTTTCAATTACCTCAAAATTAAAAGAAAATGAGTTAAAGACTGCTTATAAGAATGGGTTGGAAATAGTAAAAGAACTGAATGAAGTGCTAGGTTCACTCTATATAGTTGATTTAGACAAAGATCTAATTAGTAAGTTAGACAGCTATCTTGGATAGCAACCCTGTGTAAGAAACATTCACGTTAATTCAAACAAACGTGAATGTTGTGATTTTCATGTTTGTTTCTGACACAGGGAACAAAATTTTTTGGGACAAACTAAGAAGGAATAGTGGATAGGAACAGCGAATCTACAGAGAATAACATAGAAGAAGGAGACGATAAAATGGATACAAATCGTTCGGTATTAACGGTTGAAGCAATTGTGCATGCACCAGTTGAAAAAGTATGGGAATATTGGACAGTGCCGGATCATATAAAGAAGTGGAATAATGCCTCTGATGAATGGCATACACCGCACGCTGAAAATGATTTAAGAGCCGGTGGGAAATTTGTTTCTCGGATGGAAGCAAAAGATGGAAGTTTTGGTTTTGACTTTGGTGGCATTTATGATGAAGTGCGTGCCAATGAGTTCATTTCTTATGCATTAGAAGATGGAAGAAAAGTTGAAATCACTTTTATACCTCAAGAAAACGACACGAAAGTGGTAGAAGTATTTGAACCTGAAACGATTAATGCGATTGAAATGCAACAAGAAGGTTGGCAGGCGATTTTAAACAATTTCAAAAAGTATGCGGAGCAATAGTAATTAAAAAAGGTGCCTGGTTCTAATACAATTCTGTATTTAGAAACAGGCACCTTTTACTAAAGGAGGGGAAATAACATAAGAACATCAAATGAAATGATTGAATTAGTTTTGAATTATGCAAAGAATGATGAAAGAGTTCGTGCAGTAGGACTTAATGGTTCGCGGACGAATCCAAATGCTCCAAAGGATATGTTTCAGGATTTTGATATTGTTTACCTTGTAACCGATATGAATTCATTTGTGGAAGATCAACACTGGATAGATGTATTCGGTGAACGAATCATTATGCAAACTCCTGAGAATATGTCCATGTTCGCACCAGAGTTAGGAGGGAGGTTCTCTTATTTAATGCTGTTTACGGACGGTAACCGTATTGACCTTACACTTGTTCCGATTGAGGAAAAAGATAAGTATTGCAAAGAGGATAAGTTAACGGTTATTTTAATGGACAAGGATAACTGTCTTCCAGAACTCCAGCCTCCAACAGATGTGGACTATTGGGCAAAGCGTCCTTCTGCAGAATTTTTTTCAGATTGCTGCAATGAATTTTGGTGGGTATCTACATATGTGGCAAAGGGATTATGGAGAAGGGAAATTCTTTATGCTCATGAGCATCTAAATAATATCCTCAGACCGATGCTGCTAAAAATGCTTGAATGGAAGGTTGGTATTGAAAATTCTAACTCCGTTAGTATAGGTAAATGTGGTAAATATTTGGAGAAGTATCTTTCGGAAAAGTGTTGGCATGAGCTACTTTCCACTTATGCTAGTGGAAGTTATGAAGATATATGGAGAGCGTTAATTGCAATGATTAATCTATTTCGAAGTACATCCAAAATTGTCGCCGATAGATTAGGTTATGAATATTCAAGAGAAGAGGATGAAAGAGTTACTACTTATTTAGAGCATGTACGACAACTATCTCCCAATGCAACGGAAATCTATTAAGGAATTATATAAATTAAAAAAGCTCGAAAGTTCAACTTTGAATTTTCGAGCTTTTTTATTTTTGGACCAAGTAGAATGATTTTGAAATAAATGGAAAGTAATATAGTACCGATATATACTCATCCTAAGTTATCTTTCAAAGGTAAAATTTTAACAATATTTAACATAAAACATCTTGTTATTAATTAAATTTACAAAAGCTTAACAATAGAAGTGTCGAAAATTTACACAATGCATTTATTCTACAATTAGACAAAATACGTCATAGAAAGTACCTAACTTATTTTCATGGAGGTAAGAAATGAACAGCTTGAAAAAAGTAAAAATGGGATTATTAATGCTGTCTATACTTACTGTATTATCAGCATGTACAAATAATAATGATACACAAGAATCAGATGGTAATAATGCTACAGTTTCTATTTCAGGATCTACATCTGTAGGGCCGCTTGCTGAAAAATTAGCAGCTAAGTATACAGAGAAAGACAACACAAATATTGAGATAAATCAAATTGGTTCTTCTGCAGGAATTACCAATGCTATTAGTGGAGTGTCAGAAATAGGGATGTCTTCTCGTGATTTAAAAGAAGAAGAAATAGCGAGTGCCTTGAATGAAGTGGTTATTGCTTATGATGGAATTGTAGTAGTAACTCATCCAAGTAACAAAGTAAAAGATCTTACGATGGAGCAAATAAAACAGATTTTTACTGGAGAAGTGACAAATTGGAATGAACTTGGTGGAGATGACTTAGAAATCGTAGTTGTTTCTCGCGAGGATGGATCAGGTTCACGAGATGCATTTCAAGAAATAGTAGAATATAGCTCTGGTGAGTTAATAAGAAACGCAATCATCGCAAGCGGTAATGGGAATATTAAAACAACGGTTGCGAACAATAAACATGCGGTTGGCTTTATCTCTTTTGAATATATAGATGAATCCATTTCAACAATCGATATTAATGGCATAGAAGCAACTGCAGAAAATGTACTACAAGAAAAATATAGTTTGTCTAGACCGTTCTTGTTCGTTTACAAAGAAGGAAAATTAACAGACGCAGGACAACGATTTATAGATTTTATCCTTAGTGAAGAAGGACAACTCATTGCAGCAGAAGCAGGAGCAATTCCTGTAAAGTAAACATTATAACTTTATTCAGCAAATTTTTTTCTGAATGAAGTTAAAGCCTCCGGCAGATGCCACAGATTTTTAAAGGAATTTATCGAGCGAGCTCGATAAATTCTGGGCGCATACGCGCCTTGGCGTATTTGATAAGGAAGACAACAACATAATTTTTGACATAATTTTGGAGGAATAAGAGTGTCTATCCCAACAACTAACAAGCAGACCGTAGAAATCGGCAAAGCAAATAAAAGGAAGTATATGTTAGAGAAGGTGTCGCAAAGATTATTCTTGATTTGTGCACTTCTCTCTGTAATAACTTTATTGTTAATCATTGGATTTGTATTTTATAAAGGAGCTCATCCATTTGTAGCGGAGGGCTATAGCTTTTTAGATTTTATTTTTGGTAGTGATTGGGTACCGAGTGAAGATAAATTCGGTATATTCCCAATGATTGTTGCATCCATTTTTGCGACCATCGGAGCATTAATCATTGGAGTTCCTATTGGTTTATTTACAGCTATATTCTTAGCTGAGATTGCCTCTGAAAGGTTAGCAAAAATAATTTCACCAGCAATTCAGTTGCTAGCTGGAATTCCATCTGTATTATATGGTGTATTCGGACTTGCAATAATTGTTCCGTTTTTACAAAATACTTTTGGTTTAGTGAAAGGACAAAGCTTAATAGCCGTTATTCTTGTGCTAGCAATCATGATGCTACCAACAATTGTGACTGTAGCTGAAACGGCAATTCGTGCTGTTCCACAAACATACCGTGAAGGATCATTAGCCCTCGGGGTATCACAAATTGGGACAATTTTTAAAGTCATTGTGCCAGCAGCAAAATCAGGTATTATGACAGCAATTGTATTAGGTTTAGGACGTGCAATTGGGGAAACGATGGCAGTCATATTAGTAGCTGGTAATAGTTTAATCGTACCAACTAGCTTAACAGATAGTGTTCGTCCACTAACGACAAATATTGCGTTAGAAATGGGTTATGCATTTGGTACACATCAAGAAATGTTGTTTGCAACGGGAATTGTTTTATTCTCATTTATATTAATACTAAATTTTGTTTTAGCAAAAATAAGTGCCAAAGGAGGTAGCTAAGGTGAGACAATTTAAAGATAACTTACTCCGTGGACTTTTGTGGTTATCAGCTTTCTTATCAGTTGCCGTCCTTGTCATGATTGTTGGATTTATTTTTTATAAAGGGATTGGTTTGATAAGCTTCGATTTTATCTTTGGTGATTATTCTCCAACTGGAGATGGTGGTATTTGGCCAATGATCGTAACAACTATATATACAGTCCTTATCTCGCTAGTCATTGCAACACCTATCGGAATATTGGCAGCTGTTTATCTGCAAGAATATGCTAAACAAGGCAGGTTAGTCAGACTAATACGCTTTGCAACAGAAAGTTTAACTGGGATTCCATCCATCATTTATGGTTTGTTTGGAGCGGTATTCTTTGTAACAACATTAAAATTAGGTATGTCAATTTTAGCTGCTTCATTAACTTTAACGATTATAGTGTTACCAGTAATTATACGAACAACTGAAGAGGCATTAAAAACAGTTCCACGTTCGTATCGTGAAGGTTCGTTAGCACTTGGAACGACAAAATTACAAACATTATATAAAGTGATCTTACCAAGTTCAATGCCGGGAATTTTGTCTGGTATTATCCTTTCAGTTGGACGAATTGTTGGAGAATCAGCTGCAATTTTCTTAACTGCTGGGACTGTAGCAGCTATGCCAGATAGCATTCTATCATCAGCTAGAACTTTAACTGTGCATTCTTATTTAGTTACACAAGAGTCAGGAGACATTGAACTTGCAGCAGCAGTTGGTATTGTCTTAATAGTAATTATTTTAGCAATCAATCTTTCAGCAACATATATTTCGAAAAAATTTAACAAGGCAACAAACAAATAAGAGTATGTTAAAGAGTCCATAGTAATAGAACATGCTGAGCTAACGACCAAATAAATTAAGTAGGGAAGGTATTTTAGCATATGGAGCAACGTAAAGATGCATCGATAATTAATGTAAGGGATTTAAATTTATTTTATGGCGAGAAACAAGCATTATTCGGAGTCGATCTTGCAATTCATGAAAAAGAGGTTACTGCTTTAATCGGTCCATCAGGCTGTGGTAAATCAACTTTTTTACGAACATTAAATCGTATGAATGATTTAATTGATGGTGTGAAAATTACAGGAGATATTGTCATTGATCATGAAAACATATATAAATCAAATGATGTGATCAAACTAAGAACAAAAGTAGGAATGGTATTTCAAAAGCCAAATCTATTCCCAATGAGTATTTATGACAATGTTGCCTATGGACCAAGAATGCAAGGTATTAAAAATAAGAGAGAATTAAATATAATTGTAGAAGAGAGTTTGCGGAGTGCAGCGATTTGGGATGAAGTAAAAGACCGTCTTAAAACATCTGCACTTGGTTTGTCAGGTGGTCAGCAACAACGTGTGTGTATTGCTCGTGCTATAGCTATGAAACCAGATATTATTTTAATGGACGAGCCTACTTCAGCATTAGACCCAATTTCTACACTAAAAATAGAAGAGCTAATCACCAATATGAAAGAAGATTATACGATTGTCATTGTTACACATAACATGCAGCAAGCTGCTCGAATTTCTGATAAAACAGCGTTTTTCTTAAATGGAGAAGTAGTTGAATACGATGATACAGATAACATTTTCTCTACACCACAGGATCAAAGAACTGAAGATTACGTAACAGGCCGATTTGGATAAAGTGAAACTTCAATCAGTGGGGGTATTCTTCCACCCACTGATTGTTAGTTGAACCATTCGGGCTTTTAGGGGCAGTTGATCTCCCGCTTACGCTTTTTTGTGTTTCAACCAAGCCTTGAAGTGGGAGTCTTACTGCCCGTTAATGCGGGATAATAGGAGGCTACAAATGGGTATTCGTGTAAACTTTGAGAATAATTTAGAGGAACTAAAAAGTAAAATTACCGAAATGGGTGAACTATCGATTGTTGCTCTAGAAAAATCTTTTAAGGCGTTAAAAACACAAGATGTGGAGATTGCTTTAAAAGTTATTGAGGGAGATACAGCGATTGATAATCTGGAAATAGAAATTAATCAATTCTCCATATGGATGATAGCAAAAGAGGCACCTGTTTCTAGAGATTTACGTGAGATTATTGGGGTACTTAAAATTTCATCTGAAATTGAACGGGTCGCGGATTTTGCTGTAAATATTGCAAAAGCAACTATTAAAATCGGTAATACAACATCTTTACTGGATATTACTAAATTAGAGAAGATGAAGGATGTATCGATTGAAATGCTTCGAAAAGCAATACAATCTTTTTTAGAGGAAAATATCCTACTTGCTAAAGAAGTTGGTGACTTAGAGGAGGATGTGGATCAATATAGTGGTGAAACATATAAAAAACTTACTACTTATCTAAGTGATCATCCAGAGGAAACAAATCAGCTAGTACAATTATTATTTGTTAATCGTTTTCTGGAGAGAACAGCAGACCATATAACAAATATTGCTGAAAGCACAGCATATTTGATAAAAGGCCAAATATATGATTTCAATTCATAAAAGTTTTAGAAAATGAAATAAAACTGGAGCAGAAAATGAAAAAATTTCTCCTCCAGTTTTTTTATGCTATTCTAGTAATGATTAGTTCCCGTGTGATACCTGTTTACACCTCGCAAAAGTCGATGTAGTGACTAGTTAGAATTAAATTCGCAGACATTAGGAGGTTTATAAATGGAGAATAATGATATATTAATCAGATTGAGATATGCCCTAGATATAAAAAATAAGGACATGGTAGAGATTTTTAAACTAGGTGGCGTGGAAGTTACAAAAGAAGAAGTTTTAAAAATTCTTACCAAATCGAAAGAAGATAGTGATGATGAAGAAGTAGTGGAAGATGAAAACCACATGAAGTGTAACAATAAAATGCTGGAGTCATTTTTGAATGGGTTAATCACGCATAAAAGGGGCAAACAGGATCCAAAACCTGGGCAGGCTACAAATCAGGAACCTGTAGAACAGCATAAGGACCATGTGAATAATATGCTCCTGAAGAAACTGAAAGTAGCTTTACAATTAACAACAGAGGATATGCTAGAAGTATTGGATGATGGTGGTATCATTGTTTCAAAAGGGGAACTTGGTGCTATTTTACGAAAGCCTGGTCATCGTAATTATAAAGAATGCGGAGACAATTTTGCTCGTAAATTCTTAAAAGGCTTAGCAGTAAAATATAGAAGTTAAATTATAAAAGAGCGAATCCAAATGATAGTTGGAGTTCGCTCTTTTATTTTGGAGAATAAGATCTATCTAGTAATACTATTGATTTTCGTTTCCGGCGGACGCTTTCCGCGGGCGAGGTCGAGCCTCCTCGGGCGGCGCTACGCTTCCTCCCTGCGGGGTCTCGACTTTCTCGCTTATCCCGCTGGAGTCGCCGCCTTCCACTCCAATCAATCAAGAGAGTAGTCTTTATTAATAGGATTTAGCACAGCCTATGGCCAAGGTGACAGAATTAGTTTCAGTAAATGCAGTGAAACAAGCTGTATTTAGGAAAGATAAACACTTAAAACTACCGAGAAAAGAGAGCATAATTTAGCGACAAGTCTATTCAAAGTCTTAAGAAATCGATTTAAAACAGTTTTTTCCTAAAGGGTGCTCCTGCTTTTCTTATGAGGATACAGTTTCTAGCTGTGCGGCTAATATACTCTGTAAAGCACTGAGTTCCTCCGCATTTAAAGGAACCATAGGTAAGCGAACGCCACCTACAGGAATTCCTTTTAAATTTAATGCTGTTTTTACAGGTGTTGGATTTGGTGCTGCAAATAGTGCTTTCATGACAGGTAATAGTCTGCGGTGATCCTTAGCAGCTTCTCTTACATTGCCACTATTAAACTTTGCTATCATAGCTTGCATTTCATTTCCAATAACATGTGATGCTACTGAAATAACTCCTGTTCCACCAATCGATAGTACCGGAATTGTTAACCCATCATCACCACTATATAGCGAAAAGTCTTCAGGTGTATTACTAATAATTTCAGACATTGTATCTAAATTCCCGCCAGCTTCTTTAATAGCAACGATATTCGGAATTTCGGAAAGTCGGATAACAGTTTCTACTGACATGTTGACGACACTACGACCTGGAATATTGTATAGCATAGTCGGCAATGATGTAACTGCAGCAATAGTTTTGAAGTGTTGGTATAAACCTTCTTGTGAAGGCTTGTTATAATACGGAACTACAAGCATAATACCATCGACACCTGCATCAGCTGCTTGTCTTGTTAAATCGATGGATGCTTTAGTGTTATATGAGCCGGTACCAGCAATTACTGGGACTCTACCATTCACAACTTCCACTGTAAATTTAAACAGCTGGACTTTTTCTTCTTCTGTTAACGTAGGAGATTCTCCAGTTGTACCAGATACGACTAACCCTTCTGTTCCATTGGCAATTAAATAATTTATTAAATTTCGTGTGGCTGGAAAATCTATCTCTTCATTACGATCAAAAGGAGTCACCATAGCCGTTAATATTTGTCCAAAATTCATAACTTCTCCACATCCTATAGTTTTATTATTAAAAATTCAGGGAGAAGGGCAGTTATCAATTATGCCTCGGCGATAATTGCGTCTAGATTTTGAAGTGTGCTCAGGCCTGCGTGATGCAAGTCAGGTAGCCTTTAAAAATTCCCTTCAAAATCTAAGAATTCCGCCAGAGGCTTAACTTGAAACTTGCTTACTCAAGTTAATTAGACGCAAAAAAGCAACAACGAGGGCTCGTTGTTGCAGTAGAAATAAAGTAATATTTCTGTGCGTAAGATAGCCCTCCATATAGTCTCCTATATGACAATTCAGTGTTTATTCAACAGCTGAACCAGCTTCAAGAAAAATGAGATTCTTTCAACTTCGGCAAATTCCCCTTTCCACAATTGTCATAGGATCTCATTATCCTCCGAATGTGTACTGATGGTCTTCGCGCCTCTATCCTTACTTCAAATGTGCTTGAAATAAGAGAATATTTAATTATTAAAATAATACATGCTTTTTAATACTTTTGCAAGAGTTTACCTGTAAAATAAATATTAACTTATTTTTATGGCATGATAAACTATATTTTTGATGAAAACTAATAAGTTTCACAAGCAAAACCCATACTATACTAGAGGTGAAAAGGATGTATAAATTATTGTCTCATAATGATTTAGATGGAGTCGGATGTGGTATTTTAGCAAAGCTAGCTTTTGGAGAGCAAGTGAAAGTGCGTTACAATTCGATTTCATCCCTTAATCGAGAGATTGAATATTTTTTAGAAAATGATGAGCCAGATACGTTTTTATTTGTAACTGATTTGAGTCCAAACGAGGATAATGAAAAAAGACTTAATGATTTTTACAATGCAAAAGGGAAGGTCCAACTAATTGATCATCATAAATCGGCTTTGCATTTTAATGATTATGAGTGGGGATATATTTTAGTAGAAGATCAAGAAGGTAAATTAACTTCTGCTACTTCATTGTTATATGAATATCTTGTAACAAATAAACTGTTGGAACCAACTGCTGCACTAACGGAATTTGTAGAGCTAGTAAGGCAGTATGATACGTGGGAGTGGGAGAAGAACGGGAACCAACAAGCTCATTCCCTTAACTCACTTTTCTATTTAGTATCTATTGAAGAATTTGAAGGAAAAATGATGGATCGACTTCGCATAAGTGACCATTTCGATTTTGATGAATTTGAAAAGAAAATATTGAACATGGAAGAAGACAAGATTGACCGGTATATTCGTCGGAAGAAAAGAGAGATTGTACAGGCAAATGTAGGAGAACTTTTAGCTGGTATCGTGTATGCTGAAACGTATCATTCAGAGCTGGGCAATGAACTAGGAAAAGAATATCCACATCTCGACTATATAGCAATAGTGATAATGGGAGGAAAAAGAATCTCCCTTCGTACGATTTATGACCATATTGATGTATCTGAAGTTGCTGGTCAGTTCGGCGGTGGAGGTCATCAAAAAGCATCTGGCTGTACTTTAACAGAGGAAGCTTATAAATTATTTGTGTTGGACACTTTCCATCTGTCTCCAATACCAGAAGATGCAAAAAGAAATCAATATAATTTGAAAAAATCATCTTTCGGTTCTTTTTATAAGAATAGAAATAATGATACTTTCATTTTGTATTCTAAAAATAATCAGGATTGGATCCTTGAAAAAAATAAAACAGAAATAGAACAAACCTTTACTAGTTTTGAAGAAGGCGAGCGGTTCTTGAAAAGAAACTATGAGGCAGCTTTGGTAAGAGATGATCTGTTTGTCGATTACTTAATGAGTGAAGTGAAAAATAGAGAAAATTCATAATAATTTTTTGGTCATGACGGAGCAATTTTGAATTCTGAGCAGAAAGTAATTGCCTTTTGGACCAATTACTTTCGGTCATTTTTCGAATACTTGCGTAATGACTTTACTTAATTTTAATCTAGGTTTACTTGCGGAACGGAATATTGAACCAAAAAGTTGCTTTCTCTAATGAAACCGGAAAATTGAATATAAATAGAATGATAAGGTATGATTAAAGTCGACAGAATCTTTTATAAAAACAATTGGAACCGGAGAATTTAAGGAGGCAAATCAAATGGAAATTGGAATAACAACGTTTGTAGAAACAACTCCAGATGTAAAAACTGGCAAAGTAATTAGCCATGCTGAGCGCATTCGTGAAGTTGTAGAAGAAATTGTATTGGCAGATCAGGTAGGCTTAGATGTTTTTGGTGTAGGTGAACATCACCGAAAGGATTATGCCGCTTCTGCACCAGCAGTTCTTCTAGCAGCAGCTGCTTCACAGACAAAGCAAATAAGACTCACAAGCGCTGTTACGGTACTTTCTTCTGATGATCCAGTGCGAGTATTTGAGGAATTTTCTACATTAGATGCTATTTCCAATGGTCGTGCAGAAATCATGGCTGGACGTGGTTCATTTATCGAATCCTTCCCACTTTTTGGTTATGACCTTCAGGACTATGATGAATTGTACGAAGAAAAGTTAGATTTGCTATTAAAAATACGTGAGTCTGAAATGGTTACTTGGAATGGTAAGCATCGAGCTGCTATTCAGAATCGTGGGGTTTATCCCTGTCCCGTACAAAAACCACTACCGGTTTGGATCGCTAGTGGTGGAACACCGCAATCTGTTGCGCGAGCTGGTTTCCTTGGATTGCCACTTGTGTTGGCCATTATTGGAGGTAGCCCATTGCAGTTTGAACCACTTGTGAAGCTATATAAGAAAGCTGCTAGTGAAGCAGGACATGACGTATCGAAGTTGACAGTTGCATCACACTCCCACGGTTTTGTTGCTGAAAGTACGGATATTGCAGTGGATAAATTTTTCCCTCCGACACAGCAAGCAATGAACGTTTTAGGAAGAGAACGTGGATGGGGTCCTTATACTCGTTCAACCTTTGATGCTGCTCGTAGGCTTGAAGGAGCTTTATACGTAGGAGATGTAAAGACAGTAGCTGATAAGATCATATTCCTTCGTAAAAACGTTGGTATCACACGCTTCATGCTTCATGTACCAGTTGGATCAATGCCCCATGAGGACGTGATGAAAGCAATTGAACTGCTAGGTTCAGAAGTGGCGCCGATAGTTCGTGCAGAAATAGATAGATGGGAAGCAGATAGTGAAAGTAATTAATGTAGTTTTTTCTAAAAAAATTTTAATATAGAATCACTTAGGGAACGTTTTTCGTTCTCTTTTTTTTATTTTTCTATAATGAAGTGGTAGTTCTTCTCATAGGAATAGAAAGAGTTATAAAATCAGAGGTTCATAATAAGTTAAAAAAGAGTTAGATGTTATAATAGCCATACCTATAATATTTGTTTCGGAATGTATAAAAAAGAAGTGAAGGTGAGTAATGATATGAACGAAAATCTAATAATCAATGCCGATGATTGCTACCAGCAAGCAGAGGAAAAGGCCAATCATTATTTCCAATCACTTTATACGCAGGTTCAGCAAAAGACGTACGCGAAAATCCTTACAGAAGATATACATCAGTGGAAAGGTAACCATATTCGGCATAGCTCCCTATTTACATTGTTTTCCCGGGGAAATAAACAACCGAATTCAAAAGAGTATCACCATTATATTAAGTGGCTAAATTATACAGGGAAATTAGATAATTATTTGAATCGAAGTATTTCTTATATTTTTATGCGAGATTTAGGCAAAGCATTGAACTCTCCAGACACAGAGAACCGGATCCGGAGTGTAGTGGAAAGTTTGAAGAATCATCTTACATCTACGACAAAGGATCGAAAGAATGATGGTGAGATGTTCAGTATGAGTGGTTTGTACCGCCTTGCACAGAAGGAGGGGTTGGAATCGACCTTCATATGGCTGATTAACAAGCTCAAGATAGTATCCGCAAATATTCCGACAGGGATGGATGCTGAGCATGCACAGCGAAAACTTATTAAAATCATTGCTGGAGTAATCATGCAAGAGATTGAAGAGATGAACGATGAGGTTTCTTCAGAAGAGCGGAAGCAGAGGCTTGATAAAGCGATTAGGCTCGGTTATTCCTATGGACTTACCTATCCTTTTATTGATGATCTTCTAGATGCAAAAATTTTATCAGACGAAGAAGAAAAACAATATGCTAATCTGATACGTACAACGCTTACTACTGGGGTAGTCCCAGAACTAGAAGACTGGATTGGAAATAATGCAGAGTTAATAGGTTATGTTCATTCGGAACTCCGGGAAGCCTTTGATTATATAAAGGCTAATCAGCGGCAAGAGACCAGAAATAACTTTTTTGAGCAATCTTATGTGTTTTTCAATTCACAAGAAGTAGACCGCGAAAAAGACCTCGCTAATGGAAAATATACAAACGAAGAGCTGTATATACCAGTCATTTTAAAATCAGCTTCTTCTCGATTGATTGTTCGTTCCGTAATTGGTGCTCCTGAGGATGAGGGATTTGACAACAGAACATTTTTTTATGGCATTTACAATCAACTTGCAGATGATTTCGCAGATATGTTTGATGACATGAAGGAGGGCGCAGTAACTCCCTATACGTACTACTTGAAGTATCACGATAAACGGTCAGATCTCATAAATCCATTTGAAATGTACTGGACAGTAATCTCTAATCTGATTCATCAAGTTTATAATTCAGATAAAATGACGCGTGAGGTAATTTTAGATAGAGCTATAAACGGGCTTAAACGATTTAAGGAGCGAGCTGGTACTGAAAAATACATAGAGGTAATGGACCTTTTTGCTTCCGGAAATCCTAAATTCAATAAACTAATTCAAGAGATGGTACGAAAAGCAGATGATGTAGATTTCTTTGACAAACTGCTGCGTGATCATATGATTACAAGCTTGAAAAATGACAAACAAGGGCAGGAAGACTTTATAGATAATGCAAAAACTATACGAACCCAGATTAACAAAGTCCTAAATATCCCGAAAACTAATGAGATGACTGATTCCATAATAGATGCTGCAAACTACAGTCTACAAGGAGATGGAAAGCGATTAAGACCAATAGTCACGTGGTTCATGGGTGTAAACGCATATGGCTTAAATAGTTCGGTACTGGAACCACTTTTAAAATCATTAGAGTATATGCATACAGCCTCTCTCATTTTTGACGATCTTCCGTCTCAAGATAATGCTTCACTTCGCAGAGGTCGTCCAACACTACATGAGGTTTATAATGTATCTATCGCAGAGTTAACTGGGCTTTTCCTGACTCAGAAGGCTATTTGGGAGCAAACCACTTTGGAGCAGTTCGATTCGAAAGCTGTGCTGAGACTTATCCAATATTCAGCTCAAGTGACAGCGGATATGTGTAGAGGTCAAGCGATGGACTTGAATTCCACAGGAGAACATTTGACTTTAGAACAATTAAATAAAATGTGCTTTTACAAAACCGGACTAGGATTTGAAGCATCTATTCTAATGCCAGCAATTCTTTCAAATACTAGTAAATTAGAAATAGAAGCATTGAAAAAATTTGCCCGCCATGCAGGTATTGCGTTTCAGATTAAGGATGACCTTCTCGATGTAGAGGGTGATACAGCCTTACTTGGGAAAACGATTGGTAAGGATATAGAAAATAACAGCTCAACTTTTGTATCTATATTAGGTGTGGATGATGCCAAAAAAGAAATGTGGGAAAATTACTGCATTGCGATGGAATCATTACAAGATGTACCGCGGGATACCAAATTCTTGAAGTATTTTTTAAATTACATTATAAACCGAGATCGTTAGGAATTCGAAACTGATTAAAAAAGTACCAAGTTTAAAACAACGTAGAATTGTTTTGAATGAGGTGCTTTTTTGGTTTTTAGAAAACTAAAGATAAATATATACTTTCTTTTATTAAACTAAAAATAGTTTGACAAATGAGAATGATAACCGTTATCATTGGTGACGTAATGAAAATCATTATCAATTAAATTTCTATGTATTGGTAGTGATGTAGTTAACATACATTTATGGAGGTATACATTTTGAAAAAGTATTATTTAGTTCTGCTTCTGGCAGTTCTTGTGTTAATGTCTGCATGCACATCCAATTCAGCGGAGGATGCGACGAAAAAAGAAGAAGTATCAAATACTGAAAGTAAAGAGTCTAGCGAAACAGAACAAGCAGAAGAAGCTGATACTGTATTTAGCTTGGAGAACGATGGTATAGATCATGCCAAGTTTGAAGAAGCGTTAAGTCAATTCCCTTCAGAGGTGCCAGAGCGAGTAATAACAACCTCGGTCCCATTAACAGAGATGTTACATTTACTTGGAGTTACTCCAGTTGGTGTACCAACTTCTACTAATCCTATTCCAACAGCTTTTGATGCGATTGAGAGAATTGGTTCACCAATGGCTCCAGATCTTGAAGTAGTAACTAATCTTAAGCCAGATTTGATTCTTGGAGCGGAAGCACTTAGAGGTACTTTGGATAAAAATCTTGAAGGAATCGATTTGAAAACTGCTTACTTACCAACGGATTCGTTTGATGATCTAAAACTAAGCTTTAAAGCATTAGGAACTTATTTCGATAAAACAGAAGATATGAACAGGGTACTAAGTACAATATTGAACAAAGAAAACGAATTGATTGAACAAGGAAAAGGAAAAGAATTACCTAGTGTCATGCTGATGATCGGAACTTCGGATTCATTCATGGTTATGAGTGAGGGATCATATTTGGGAAGTTTGGTTAAGAAGCTTGGTGCAGATAATATTGCAACCTCAGTTCTCAAAGTTTCAGATACATACTCTCCAATTAATATGGAGGACGTTGTAGCAGCAGATCCGGATATTGTTCTAGTACTTGCTTCTGGCGATCATGGAGCATCAGAGGATATGTTCAAGAAAGAAGTGGAGAGTAATAACACATGGACCAAACTCTCTGCGTATAAAAATGATAACATCCATATTCTAGATTACGATATCTTTGGTGTAACATCGATTAGTAACGCGGAGCAGGCATTGACTCAAATAGCAAACTATTTTTATGAATAAAAGAGGGTTATCAAGTGATTAGTAAATCTAGAAGCGGAACAATTGTAATCGTTACGTTCATGTTAGCAATTGTTGCCGGAATTATTGCTATTGGATTAGGCAGTGTGACTATCACGATTCCAGAAATATTAAAGGTGCTTTTTAGCTCATCGGATATAGGTGTACACGATACGATCATTTGGGATATTCGCTTGCCACGTGTGCTGTTGGCAATGATTATCGGTGCCAACATTGCAATTTCAGGCGCACTATTGCAAGCCGTTATGGGCAATCCGCTTGCAGATCCTGGTTTAACGGGTGTGACTAGTGGTGCGGCTGTTTGTGTGCTTGTCATTATGCTTGCTGCCCCAGAGTATACGCAGTTCATTCCAATTGCTGCATTTATAGGTGGACTCATTGCTGCAACTATCGTCTATTCTCTAGCGTGGAGAAGAAATGGTATTTCCCCGATCACAATTATTTTGTCCGGGGTTGCAGTTAACGCCCTATGTGGAGGAGGAATTGGATATTTATCTATAATATATAGCGATCGACTTCCTAGTGCTGTGCAATGGCTGAACGGCAGTTTGGCGGCAAAAGGTAACAATGCTTTGTTCATGGTATTCCCATATGCGATAGTTGGTTGGATTCTATCTATTTTTGCTATACGTAAGGCGAATATTATTCGACTTGGAGATCAGGTTGCATCAAATCTCGGTGAAAATGTTAACCGTATCCGCATTTTACTATCTCTATTGGCTGTTTTCTTAGCAGCTATTTCAGTTGCTGCTATAGGTATGATTGGATTTGTTGGACTTGTTGTACCCCATATGGCTAGATTATTAGTCGGCTCAAATTATAAATATTTATTACCAATGAGTATGGCACTTGGAGCACTTGTATTGTTACTTGCAGATACTGGGGGAAGAACATTATTTTCTCCAACGGAAATACCTGCTGGTATCCTAATGGCCGTTATAGGTGCACCATGCTTTTTATACTTGATGAGAAGGAAGGCATTCTAATATGTTTACTGTAGATTCCATTTCAATTCGGTATGAACAAAAAGATGTAATTAGTAGTTTCTCATTCACCATAGCTCAAGGTGAAGTAGTGTCTATCATTGGTCCGAATGGTTCGGGCAAGTCAACACTACTAAAGGCAGTTTCGGGGCATATTCCTTATCATGAAGGTTCGGTAAAGTTTGAAGGTGCTAATTTGAAATCTATGAGCGCTAAACAAGTCGCACGTAAAATGTGTATGTTAAGTCAAAAAAACCAAGCACCGAGCGATATGACGGTGATTGATCTTGTTTCTTATGGTCGGTATCCACATAAGAAATGGTTTGAGAAATTAAATAATGAGGATATGGAAATTATCCATTGGGCACTTGAAAGGACACAACTAATAGCTTATAAGGATCGAACAGTCTCTTCCTTATCGGGTGGTGAATCACAGCGTGCTTGGATTGCGATGGCACTTGCCCAGCGACCAAAAGTGTTATTTCTTGATGAGCCAACAACCTATCTTGATATTTCTCATCAGCATGAAGTGTTGGAGCTTGTTCGAGAACTTAACCGTGACATGGGAATGACGGTTGTGATGGTGTTGCATGATCTCAATCAAGCTTCTAGTTATAGCGATAATATTATTGTAGTAAAAGCGGGTGAGAAAGTGAAATACGGCACTCCAAATGACGTCATGACTACTGAAATGATTCGACAAGTATATCGAATGGAGGCAGAAATCCAATATATTTCCCCAGATAAGAAACCTCGAATTCACCTGTTAAGTACGGTTAGATGATAGTCAAATAAAATAGTAGGTGGGAAAAACTATGGTTAAAACGGTTGATTTAGAGAAAAACAAAGAAAAGTATTTACAATTTGTTGCGAATAGAAAAAATCTGATTTTAAATTTACTAAATGATGAAGGGAAACCATTTAGCAGTTGTGCACCGTTCGTGAAGAAAGATGGCAAGTTATACATATATATTAGTAAAATTGCAGAGCACTATGGATTTATGGAAAGAAACGAATATGTCGATGCATTTCTTATTGCAGATGAGTCCTCAACAGCTAATCCATTTGCAACGGAGCGAGTTCGTTGGAGCTGTACAACGAAAAACATCGGCAATGAAGGGAATGAGGACATCTTCGAGTTATTTAATAACGCATATGGAGCAAAACTGCTAGATGTATTGCGTGGATTAGATTTTTCCCTTTTCGAAATGACTCCAGTAAAAGGACGCTATGTAGTAGGCTTTGGAATGGCATTCGATCTAGACATAGATGCAAATGTATTTAATCATGTTGTTGTTGATAAGAAGACGGAAGCAAAAGCGTAAAATCGAAGCGAAGGAGATAGGCGCATATGACATACTCTACAGTGTTTCCAATTTGGAATGCAATTCGAGAGAGGTTTCATAAAACTGCTAATACATTACTGGCGCAAGATTTAGGTTTACAGTTAGGAAATACGAAAATTGGTAATTTGCTTCATCATACTGCCGAAGTCGAGTATATGTTTGCAGAATGGTTTTTTGGGAAAAAAATGCCCGAAGAGGGGATTGCAATGCCTGCTTTTACAGATGTGAATAAGTTTGTTGAGCAATTGAAAGCTTCAAATGAACATATCATTCAAGCTATGAAAGAGTTGCCAGAGGAAGATTGGCATAAAATTATGGAGTCACCGATTGGAACATCAACACCTTTAGAAGCTGTTGGAAGATTAATGTATCATACGGGAATACATGCAGGACAGATTTCACTTATTAAGAAGAATGGGTATAGTCATGAAGAATAACTAATAGTGCCAAAACTTGGCGACGGACAGATAAACGCCGTAAGATTATCGAGAATATAGAGGCTGGTCGTGACGTTAGTCACAACCAGCCTCTATTAAAATGAATCAGTAAATATAGCACCAAGTCTGTCCAAAGCACTTCAAAAACAATACAAAGTAGGTTTTTGTATTTAGAGGGTGCTTGCGCTTCTCGTAATTATGGCCGTATTGAAACCGGAGTTCCTATCGGAATAATACGTGCTAATTCCTCAACATCTTTATTGTACATGCGGATACAACCATGTGAGACTGCTTTACCAATGGAACTAGGATCGTTGGTCCCATGAATCCCGTAATGTTCTTTTGATAAACTCATCCACATTGTACCGAATGGTCCACCAGGATTAGGTGCTTTATTTATAATGATAAAATCCCCTACTGGTGTATTGTATAACATTCTTCCCACAGCTATAGGGTACTCTTTTTGTAAAAGCCCATCTTTTCGTAATCGTAGCCGACGATTGTTAATGGAAACTTCAATTTGATATGGAAGTGAATTGGGGTCTGGAAAGCCTGGTATTACAATGGATTGACCAATAAAAAGTACATTCGGATTTATAGATTGGTTAGCGTTAATGATTTCGGATAGGGGGATACGGTAGTCTCTGGCTATCTGACTCAGTGTTTCCCCTTGTTGAACAGTATGAATCAGTGTAAACACCTCCGTTATTAATTGTTAAAATAGTATATTATATGCTAATTTTAAAAAATGCTTCATCATGTCGTGTTTTTTCGATATACTACCTGCTCGCGGAAAGTCTTTTAATTTTAGTATAAGGACATAGTTTTACGAATAGAATCTCTTATAACAGAATTCTAAAGGTGGAATGAGATTGAAAATACTATTTATATTTCTATTATTTGTTGTTTATTTTGCATTATCACTTTCACTAGAAAGTACAAAAGCAATTGGCATATATTTAATCATTTCATTGGGCTTATTCTTTTGGGGAGTCATCGAGTGGAGACGTATCATTAATAGGAGAAACACTGAGAATAGAACGAGATGTGAGGAGTTAATCGCGGCGATTCCGCATACTCAATCTCTGATTTCGGAGAATTTGTTAAATGCTATGCTAATTGATGATGTAAACAACATTCTTTATATACTTCAAAGAGATTCTTTGGAAGAAGATTTTAATATTGAAAATATTCCGTTTTTTCAGGTGCTAGAGGTCGCAATAGTAGAGGAAGAACGTGTTTTAAACTTATATCCTAAGGAAGGTCTACTGGGAAGTACACTAGTGAATAACGAAGAAATAATGGATGAAGATTCAGATGGGGATGAAGAAGATGAAGAAGGGGAAGAAGAGGAAGAATCTATAGAAGCATTGTGTTTGAAAATAGTAGTAGATGATTTAACCAAACCAATTTTAGAATATCCATTTGTAGAATTTGGTAAATTACTTGCGATAGACTCTGAGGAATATATAGAAGCAAATTCACTTTGTAACGAATGGTATCAAAAAATATGTATTATTATTAAACGCTATGAACATGACAAAGTAGTTGTGAGACTTTGGCAATAAAGAAAATAGGAGTGGAATAACTTTATTAATTGAATAGAAGTACTAAATTAAACCATTCTAAAGGGTAGTAATTTTCAATGTAACGATATGGACAGGAAAACGTCTATATTAATAGATGACCTTTTAGGAGGCGAAAAAATGAAAAAAATACTAAGTGTAATTCTTTTGATGAGTATTTCTTTAGTTGGATGTGGAAATATAGAAAATGACGTGAAGGTTCATTCGGAAGAGCATTCTCAAGAAGAGACTAATAACCAAGCGGAGAAGGTTGTACGAGAATTAGTAGAAACGTTTGGGAGTCGACTACAAAACGTTTCATTACTAGGTCAAGGAGAGGACTTAGAAAAGAGCATGAAACAAAGTTATGGAGAATTGGTTACTCCAGAGCTTATCGAAAAATGGTTGGATGATCCGCTAAACGCTCCAGGAAGACTAACTTCCAGTCCATGGCCAGATCGGATTGAAATTACTAAGATCCAAGAAAAGTCTAAAATTGTATATGCGGTGACTGGTGAAATAATCGAAATAACAAGTGGTGATGAGGTAACTAACAAAATACCGATAGAACTTCTAGTAGAGAAAATAAGTGAAGAGTGGCTGATTAGTGATGTAGTAATGACCGGTGCTGATCAGAACAATTCAGTTGTATATCACAATTCCGAATACGATTTTTCATTCACTTTACCGAATACTTGGAAAAACTATTCGATTGTAACAGACAAGTGGGAAGGCTTATCCTTACCTACAACTGGTAAAGAAGAAGTAGTTGAAACAGGACCGATGATATCTATTCGTCATAAGGAGTGGTCTGCCAATGATCCACGCCAAGATATTCCCATCATGATTTTGACAATAGAACAATGGGATTTGCTGCAAAAAGAGAAATTTCATATAGGAGCAGCACCGATTCCACCAACAGAATTAGCCAGAAATGACAAATACGTCTTTGCATTACCAGCACGGTATAACTTTGCATTTCCAACGGGATATGAAGAAGTCGAGCAGATTTTAGAAGGAAATCCAATAGAGGCAACTGAACAATAAACATAATAAAAGGTGTCAAACCAAGGAATGGAAGATGCTTGGGGCGGCACCTTTTTATTTTACTCTTCAAAATCGGTGTAATTTATACTTTAATCAAGTAATCTAGTTCTCACAAGTAGGCATACCTGGAACGGCTCCACTTGTAGGAGATAATCTCTTTTGTTTGCGTTGTTCTTGGAGAATATTTACTAATATTTTCTGAATTACTTTTGATTCAGGTGTTTCATTCAAATGAAATGCAAGATTGCATTCTTCTGTGGGGTCCCTTGTAATATTGTATAATTCATACTGATCGTCGACCGGCGATTGCTTGGTTGTAGTTATACAAATAGCAACTTCCTTCGTATCTGAAACTGAGTGGGGATCTTTCCGATCGGACACTTCATCATCTACACCTGGATTACTCCAAAATTGAGGGTTATCAAAATAACGAGTAAGCTTCCAAATTTCTTCTGTTTTTTCTTTCCCTGTAGGCAATTTCAAAATCACCGTTTCTAAATGATTTGGCTGAATAACTGATTCATATGGCTTTCCGGTTACAGTAAACTGGTTCAATCCTTTCGTTACTTCATCATCCGTCATAAAATATATAGGCTCGTTGGCTCGAGGGAATTTGTTATTCCCATCTAGTAATGCGGTGAGATCTCGTCCTACTAGAGGATGCACCTCGGTATGACTTTTTTTGAGTTTATTTTGAGCTTCGATCACATCTATATTTGCGAGACCTAAAAGAGTAGGAATGACATCTAAATGGCTTGTGATCATATCAGTTTCCATAGTAGTAGAAAGTTTTGGGCTATGAATAATTAGTGGGACATGCAGGGATTCTTCGTAAGCATTATGCCATTTTTGAAATAAACCACCGTGTGCTCCGACTAAGCTTCCATGATCTGCTGTAAAGATTATAATTGTATCCTCATAAAAAACAGATGATTGAAGAGCTTGAAATACTTTATACATCTCATCGTCTACCTTTTTTTGAAGAGAATAGTAAAGCTGTCGATACAGCAGTGAATCGAATGTTGGCTGAAGCGCTTGTTGATAGATATCGCGATAACTCAACTGAGCAGATGGTTTCGTGAGTAGGTTTTCATTTGCTGTAGGAGCAGGTGGAACGAAAGGAAGAGTAGGATTAATATCAAAATTAAAAGTAGGATTGAATCGAGTAAATAGACCAAGAAGGGTAATATCATGTGGATTTACAAAGGAGGATACAATTAGCCATGGCTGATCTTCAGTCGAATTTACTTTTTTTTCGAGCGAATGAATTAAATCCACGACTTCCTTTGCATATATTTCATCCCTGCCACTCACCCCGATACCAGCTGAAGACCCAGAGTTTCGTGGATTCGTTCCATGTGGTTCAGGACCAATCCAACCATCAAAACCATAATTATTCAACCTATTGGCATGTTCATAAAGCTGCTCTTGTGCATGGTTAGGTATACCAGTTTTAGTGTTATAGCTCGGTAGTGCGTTATGTGTACCAGGGATTAAAATATCCTCATCGGAAAGATGCCATTTTCCTTTCCAATAGGTTTGATATCCTGCAGTACGAAAGTATTCACCCAAAGTAGGTACTGTATTGTGATCTAACCAAAATACATCGGGGTCAAATGCACCTTTTGCAACCCCAGTAGTTTGTGTCACTCCGTGAAGTGATGGATACTGTCCAGTAAAAAGCGTTGCTCTACTTGGTGAACAAGCCGTACTTCCAATATAATGATTTAAAAATGTCATCCCATTATTCCGTAAAAGCTCTTGTGTTTTTAAGTTTTTTATTCGCCATTCTTTTAACGCCTCGGTTTCATAAATAGTCGGAAATCTCTCTTCATCTACAATCATAAAAAGAATATTTGGTCGCTTTTTATGGTAATGAGAACTTGAAAATAATTTATTTGAATTGCTCATTTTAAAACTCCTCCAATTAATATATATCCATTTAGCATATGAAAAAAGAAAGTACTGAAATGGATATTTTGTCTAGGGAGATTTCCAATTTAGGATGCTAATTACTGAGATGATTCTGAATTTTATTAGACGCTTGTACTTTTTTTATCCTAAAATGTGTACAATTACCTTATTTATTTGGAGAAGGAGATGGGCTTTTTGTTTAACTTCTTCGTGATACACCTACCTCCTTTGATCGAGAAGGAAAAATATAATGTACAAAGAGTTCACGTTTATAGCAAAACAGCCCATATTGCGTAAATGCTATTCGTGCTGTTTTGCTCATTTTTGTTGTTAATCGCGGAAAAGGTTCTAGTTTCTAAAATTTTTGCAAGTAAAAACGGTTTGCAATTTCATGTAATTATAGAGTGTACGGGCATGTCTTCCTTTTTGTGTATAATTATTTATTTTAGGCTTTAGTTCGCGGAGAAATTTATGATCACATTCACACCGATTATTTCCCCTTCTATAACATTCGTCATGTGCTTTACAAGCTGCATCCACGTCATTTATTGGCGCACCGGGCCCACTACAACCGGGTCCACACCAATTATACCCAGGCAACACGCAAAAACGACGGTTTCCATTTCTTCTACGTGTCAAATCAACAACCTCCTTAGAATTGTTTTGTTTCTTATAGTCTATTCGGAAACTTCGATTATGTATAAACTCCATTGTAAAACTTACTGAATTACCAAATGAACGGATTATTGAAATAAAGCAAGTACTTGGTTTGTAAATAAAATTTATAAGGCAAAAAGCTACAACGACAATTAGTCATTGTAGCTTTTATTTATTTCTTCTTTTTCGCATCCCTTAAAAAAGGCTATCATCTTATTTTTTCCAACATGTCTAGGAAAGCAGGAGGAATCGTTTGTTGTTGGCTTGAATTACTTATTAACTTAGTTAATTCATCTACTTCAGTTATTTTATTTTCACCTTTAATTACTTTAACTTCATTATGCAGTCGTTCCATTTTCTCATCTAGTGCAAATGCCGAATCGGCAGCTTCTTTTAATTCAATTAATAATTGTTCCGGCACAAACTGATCATATTTATAAAAGATTTTATGTTCAAGGCTTGCCCAAAAATCCATCGCAATAGTTCGTATTTGTACTTCGACTGTTACAATTTCCTTGGCATCGGACATAAACACAGGAGTTTCCAATAAAACATGTAAACTCTTATAGCCATTACTTTTTGGATTTTTAATATAATCTTTTACTTCTAATACTTTAATATCACTTTGTTTTTCCAACATGTCAAAAACCCGATAAATATCAGAAATAAATGAACAAGTAATCCGCATTCCTGCAATGTCTTTCACGTTTTCTCGTATGCTGTCTACTGAAATACTTTTACCTTTTCGATTAAGTTTTTTCAATATACTTTCTGGTGATTTCAATCTAGAATTTGTATGTTCAATTGGATTATATTCATGAATCATTAAAAATTCTTCTCGCAGAATTTCGATCTTTGTTTCAAGCTCACTTAATGCAAATTTATACAACAGCATCATTCGCGTCATTTTCTTTTTCATTTGCTGAAACTGTTCTACTTGTTCTGGATTCATCTATAAGCGCTCCTTCAATATGTGTACATGAGAAAATCATAGCAAATTTAAACATGCTAAACAAATATTTGCGTATTGCAAAATAATCCAATAGTGATTTGTCGGATGAAGAGAAGGAAGCTTTTAAGGCATCGACGGCGAAGTTTACACGTATGTATGCATTTCAAATTGCTAGTTTTATAGATGTCGCTATCTACTTCGAAAGCTTCTGCGTAGTAGTAATGAGAAGGATATATATGGCGGATGATGTTGCGTTACAGTGTTGCCGTAACCAAAAAGTATTCGAAGGCAGCGTTGAACTGGAGAAAATGGAAGTGAAGAATTAACACCTGTTTCATACGGTACAAGTGAGTAAAAGAAGATGAAAAAGTACGCCTTTCACCCATTTTAGAAAAAATTAAATGACCGCTTTGGACCGGGATTTTCCGAGACAGATTTTTTATCTTGAGAATAGGTAATAATGTTAGATTCTATTTATTTTCAATATATTGTATTATACTTTGAATTATATTGTGAAGTGTTCATATAAAGGAGAGATATATTTTGGAAAGTAAAAATCTTGAATTAGCAATTCAATTGCGTCATGAGTTGCACCAACATCCAGAACTGTCGAATTATGAAAAATGGACTAAACAATATTTAATCACTTTTTTGAAAAATCATACAAAACTAGAGGTAGTTGATAAAGGTAAATGGTTCTACGCTATTTATCGCGCAGGTGAAGACAAACAAAATATAGCGTTCCGTGCAGACTTTGATGCACTCCCTATGGCAGAAGTAATTAACATTCCACATGCCTCACAATTCCCTGGAGTTTCTCACAAATGTGGTCATGATGGTCACTCAGCGAGCCTTGCTGGGTTTGCTTTGGAAATCGATCAAAAAGGAGCAGACAAAAACATTTTTTTCCTCTTTCAACACGCGGAGGAAACAGGAGATGGAGCTATTCAATGTGCTACTTTTATAAAGGAAAATAATATAAATGAAATCTTTGCCTATCATAATTTGAGTGGCATGGCATTCAACACAGTTAACGTTATTGATGGAACGGCTCAATGTGCCTCAAAGGGAATGACAATCCACATGGAAGGTTCACCTGCACATGCTAGTCAACCTGAGAATGGTGTAAATCCCTCCTTTGCTATTGCCAAAATCATCGAAGCAATCCCGGGTTTTGTTTCTCCTGAGGAAAACGAAGGTATTATTCTGTGTACAGTAATTCAAGTAAATATAGGTGAAAGAGCATTTGGCATGTCTGCAAGCAAAGGAGAATTACTACTAACAATCCGAGCATTATACGAAGAGGAATTAAATAGGCTTCAGAAAAATCTAGAAGATCTTGCCATAGCTCAAGCTGAAAAGTTTGGTATAAAAGTAAGCTTTTCATATAATGATGAATTTCCGGAAACTGTAAATCACAAAGAAAGCTCTGATAAAATACGAAGAGTATGTGATGCAAAGGGACTACAATTAGTCGAATTAAGCGAAGCATTTCGTCCATCGGAGGATTTTGGTCATTACTTGAAGTTAACAAAGGGAGCAATGTGCTACATTGGAAATGGTGAGGATTATCCACATGTCCATACACACCAGTACGACTTTCGAGACGATATCATCGAAACTGCCGTAGAACTGTTCAAAGGTCTTGCAAAACTGTAAAAGCTTAGTTCTAGATACCACAAACAGAGGAGTAAAATTATGACAGAATATTTATCGTTAAAAGACCATGTTTATAATTATATCGTTGAGCAGATTAATAACAGGAAATTGATCTCTAATAGCAAGGTGAACGAAAATGCGATTTGTGAAAGTTTGAAAGTTAGTAGGACTCCGGTTAGAGAGGCATTAATACAACTTTCTTCAGAAGGTCTATTAGAGAATGTTCCCCGAAAAGGATTCGTGATAAAAGAACTTTCAAAGGAGGAAGCAAAAGAAACTTATTTTATTATTGGTGCACTGGATGGCTTGGCTGCTTCACTGGCACTACCGTTTCTAACTGGGAAAGATTTAAAAGAAATGGAATTCTATATTCAGAGTATCGATTTAGCAATTAATACAGGAAATTTTCAAATGTATCATAAGATGCAAGAACTTTTTCATGGTGTTTATTTATCAATCTGTCCGAACAAAAGTCTCGTAAATCTTCTCTTAAAATCTCAAAAAAAATTTTTAAAAACCTATGATTATGCGGGTCAACAGGAAGAAATGAAGATAAAACTCTTAGAAACAAATAATGAACATAAAAAAATGCTAGAACTTTTTAAAATAGGAGATTCGGCAGGATTAGAAAGTTTTATAAAGGATGTTCATTGGAATATAGATAAAGTAGAGTTAATACCACTGTAGTCATAAATATATAAATAGAGAAAATAAACTATGATTCTGTTTCAATTGAGACAGAATTTTTTTTATTGTAAAAATTTAAAACATAAAATATAATATATAATATACAAAAATGAATGAAAATTTTTAAGGAGATGGCGGAAAGTGGAAAATAAAAATTTTGAATTAGCGAAAAAATTACGACATGAATTGCATCAACATCCTGAACTCTCTAACGAAGAGATATGGACAAAAAAACATTTGATAGATTTTTTGAAAACGCATACAAGCCTTGAAATTGTAGATAAAGGGAATTGGTTCTATGCGATTTATCGGGCAGGCATAGATAAACCAAGCATTGCATTCCGTGCAGATTTTGATGCACTTCCAATGGATGAAGTTATCGATCTTCCATGGGCTTCTCAATTTCCAGGAAAAGCACATAAATGTGGTCATGATGGCCACGCAGCAACACTAGCTGGATTTGCACTTGAAATTAATCAAAAGGGCGCAGACAAAAATATATTTTTCCTCTTCCAACCTGCTGAAGAAACTGGTGATGGCGCAATTCAATGTGTTGATCTTATTAAGGAACATAATATTGATGAAATTTTCGCTTACCATAATATGAGTGGTTTTCCTTATAAATCTGTAGGAATTATCGATGGTACAAGTTTTTGTGCATCTAAAGGGATGACTATACATTTGGAAGGTTCTCCTGCCCATGCAAGTCAACCAGAAACAGGGAATAATCCATCTTTGGCGATTGCTAATATTATTCAAAAGGTTTCTGAATTCACATCTCCAGAAATAAATAAAGGTCTTATTCTGTGCACAGTTGTACAAATCGATGTTGGTGAAAGAGCTTTTGGTATTGCTGCATCAGAAGGAGATCTTCGTATGACCATTCGTGCCCTTTACGAAGATGAGTTAGATCGGCTTCAAGAAAACCTTGAAAATTTTGCTAAAGCTCAAGGAGAGGAACACGGATTAAAAGTAAGTTTCTATTATAACGATGAATTCCCGGAAACTGTAAACCACAAAGAAAGCGCTGAAAAGATTCGGTTAGTTGCAAAATCAAAAGGCATTGAATTAGTTGAACAAAATGAGGCTTTTCGAGGTTCTGAAGACTTTGGTCACTATACAAAGTTAACAAAGGGGGCGTATTGCTTAATTGGAAACGGAGAAGATTACCCACATGTTCATACAAATGAATTTGATTTCCGTGACGAACTCATTGAAACAGGGGTTGAACTTTTCAAGGGATTAGCTGAATTGTAATATTGCACAATATTTAGGGTGGGAGATTGGGAGGATTTATCATGTCAACTAAGGAAAAAAGAAAAGGGTTTAATTTTCCTCATGTATATATAATGTTCATCCTTGTAATGCTATTAGTAGTGGCACTATCGTGGGTTGTGCCGAGTGGACAGTACGAAAGAGTACAAAATCCAAATACAGGGATAACAGAACTGAACACAGAAAAATTTGAGTATGTGGATCAGGCAAACTCAATAGGATTTATGGATTTCTTTACAGCTTTACATAACGGGGTTGTTCAATCGGCAGACATCATTGTGATGCTACTTTTTGCAAGCGGAGCTCTTTATATTCTTGAAAAATCAGGAGCAATTGCAGCAGGTATACATACGTTATTGAGGGTTGCTGAAGGAAAAGAAAAGTTAGTAATTATTGCATTAATAACGCTGTTTTCCATTATGGGAACAATTGGTTTCGGAGAAGGGGGTATTCCTTTTATCCCATTAGCAATGGCTGTAGTAATGGGTATGGGATATGACCGAATCACGGGTTTTGCAACTTCGACTATTGGTTTAGCGATAGGTTTTTCAGCAGGTGCGGTAAACTTCTATACTACAGGAGTTAGTCAAACAATTGTAGGGTTACCGATTTATTCTGGTGTTGTATTTCGTCTCATATCTTTAGCAATCTTTCTAGTAATCTCTATTTTATATATTCTTCGTTATGCTAAGAAAACAAAAGCAGATCCAAGTAAGAGTATTGTAGCTACAGAATATATAAAACAGTTAAAAGAAGCGAATAAAGCAGAGTATGAGGAAGAAGAGTTTACGCTATCACGAAAAATTGCATTATTAGGTTTAGTTGTCGTTTTAGTAGGTGGTGCATTTGGTGCTATTGAACTCGGTTGGGGAATGCCAGAATTATCTGCTATCTATGCAGTCTATGCAGTATTCTTAGTAGTTGTTTTAAGGATCAATCCGAGTGAAGCAGCGGTTATATTTGGAACTGGTGCAGCAAGACTTCTGCCAACAGGACTAGCTATCGGTTTTGCTCGATCAGTCATGATTTTGATGGACCAAGCTCAAATAATTGATACAGCAGTCCATTCATTATCTGGAGTGTTGAATAACACTGGCACTGTTGTCACTTTACTAGTTCTCTTCCTCGTTGTTATTTTCTTCAATTTCTTTGTAGTTTCCGGCAGTGGAAAAGCAATGATCTTAATGCCTATTATGGGACCTTTAGGAAAAATACTTGGAATTAATCAGCAAGTAATGGTGGTAGTTTACCAATTTGGTGATGGTTTTACGAACTATTTGTGGCCGACTTCTGGCGGTTTAATGGCTGCACTTGGAATGTCTAATGTGAACTATGCAGATTGGATTAAATTCTCATTGAAATTATTTATGTTACTACATTTTGCAGCATTTATCTTGATTTTAGTTGCTCATTATATTGGATTAGGACCGTTCTAAAAGACGTTTTACAAACCTAGATGATTTTATCAGAATTGTCGTATGTCTATTAATATATTTAACATAAAGATTATTAGAGGAGATGTCTATATGAATAGTATTCTACAAGCTTCAAAAAAGAATGAAGAACAGCTTATTAAAGATCGCCGTTATTTACATCAGTATCCAGAAATTGGTTTCGAGCTTCCAAACACACAAAAATATATTCAACAACGTCTTGATGAAATGGGAATTGAGCATAAACCGTGTGGAGTTATACCAGCAGAAATTAAAGAAAAGTATGCTAAAGCGGGATTTGGGAAACAGGACAATTGTACAGGAGTTGTGGCTATCATTGGTCAGGGGGAACCTTGTATTCTTCTACGTGCGGATATGGATGCATTACCAATTGAAGAGGAAGTTGAATCAGAATTCAAATCAAAAAATCCTGGTTTAATGCATGCTTGTGGTCATGACTCGCATGCTGCTATGCTATTAGGTGCTGCTCAAATATTGAAGGATAATGAGGCAGAGCTAAAAGGTACAGTTAAATTAATGTTCCAACCTGGTGAAGAGTGGGGTTATGGTTCAAAGTTAATGATTGATGATGGTTTACTTGAGAATCCTAAAGTGGACACTGCTTTTGGTATTCATATAATGCCAGATCAACAAGCTGGAACTTTATCCGTCCATAAAGGTACTTTTTCACAAGCAATGGATACGTATATTGTTGAAATTCAAGGAAGTGGTGGGCATAGTTCGCAACCACATAAAACAATTGATGCCAACATGATTATGAACCAGCTTTACACAAGTTTGAATCTATTATTTACTCGTGAAGCACCACCAAATGCAAGTGTGACATTTTCGGTAGGTGCAATGAACGGTGGTATAGTTACAAATATAATTCCCGATAAGGCAGTTTTACAAGGAAATATGCGTAGTTATGATCAGGAAGCACGAGATCATTTATGTAAACGAATTCCTGAAATGATTGACCATGTAGTAAAAGGATGGCGCGGAGAGTACAATACAATTGAATTCCATACACCAACGACATTTAATGACCCTGAATTCGTTGAAGAAATAATGCCTTCCCTAGAAGAAGTCATTGGGAAAGATAATATTGTAGATGAGGGTGTAATGAGTGGTTCTGAAGATTTTTCCTATATCTCTCAAGAAGTACCTTCTGCATTTGTTGTTTTAGGTACAGGCAAAGTGGGAGAAGCACCAGTTCACAATCCTCGTATGCATCAAAATGAGGATATCTTTAAGTACGGTGCAGCTTTACATGCTAACGTCGCAATGGAATGGTTAAAACAACACCAAAAATAACAGGTATACTTGAGTTTTACCCCGCTGTTGAGTGATAGAGTAGTTAGCCTATATAAGCAGGAACAGAAAATATGGAAGCACCAGTTCAAAAGTATTTTTGCGTTTTAGAATCATCAGAAAAGAAATACAGTATTGTTGGTACTGGTATCCACACAATTTGAAAACTATTCAGTACTATTTTAGAAACTGGTGCCCTACATCAAGTATTCATTTGGTTATTCTAAGAATCCATTTTTTAAAGTCCACTAGTCTATTGTATTCTGGTTTTTCATTAGTCCCAGCGATTATCAATGGGACAACAGAATCGAATTTGTGTAAAGAACCATGTGCTCCTCCTCCTGCATGATCATGACTATGTTTTGCGATGAATTCATATTGTGGCTTTGCATCTACAATAATGAATCTACCTTCATGTGAATGTAAGGCACCGTAAAGCCTGGCGAGGGCATCCGGATAGTCGCCATATTCGATATGCTCCTCGCTATCAATCGATAAATTTAAAATGGAATGATCTCCATCTAACTTCCACGATTGATTGTATATATCCTTGTACGGACCTTTCGGAGAAAATGCAAACTCCTTATTGGATTGCGGAGAAATGACGTAGTTTGTTTCTCCCTCTTTCCATGCAACAAAACCAATGCGCTCCTCCACTTTTAATCTCTTTACTACCTCTGAAAACTCAATGCTTTCTTCATTTAAGTTAATGTACGCCATTCGCTCGTTAATCGCAATCGCAATTTCGCCATTCGTGTTTTCACGTTCCCAAAAGGTATAGTCCTTCAACAAATCATTTAAATCGATAAGAGAAGCATTTTTATCCTGCATAACCGTAGATTGAGAACTATCTCCATGAACTATCCAAATTGCCTGTTCAATCGCTTCCTCCCAATTTGAATAAGAATTTAATAGCTCTTGAAGAGACTGATCTGCTTTTTCAATCGCTTTTATATCATCTGGTCCGTTTGTATGTAAATCCTTATCTGCATCTGGTAGATAAGCGAGTGTAAATGCAGGCAACTTATTTTGTTCGATCAAGAATTTCAACTCGTTAACCGTAAATTGGTTGTTTACACCCATTCTTTGCCATGCCAACTTGTGGTGATTATTTTCAGGATTATATTGAGATAATGTACCCAAAGAAAGTAAGAAGGGTCCATTGATATCTATATCATTCGGTAGAAGTCCCATTGCAGATATAAGCTTAGGAATATTTAATGGGTGGTGGAAACTTCCACGATATAAAATACCATTAATAGAGGCAGATTGAATATTATTGGTTGAAAGCTCTTCATGAATGGTCTGAACATTTTTGCTCAAATGTTCTTCGTTTAGATGAAAAATACTATCAAGAGCAACATTTTTCACTCCAAGATTCCAAATTTCACTCAGACCGCTCCCATAACTAATAACACGATTTTCATCTTCCTTAAACCAAATAAGACCTGGAATCTTATGCTGATCTGCATAAGTACCAGTCAATACAGTGCTATCGATCGTCACGGACATTGTAGGATATGAGCTAATTACTTCAGGGTGGAATTGTCCGTTGTTTATTAAAAATGAAAAGGCAGGGGCCTTTCCTTCTTGAATGGCTTTTTGGAGCGGCTGACTCATAATAGAATCGACAGTGATGAGTATGACTGGTTTTTTCGTTTCATTGACAACAGTTTCGTTAATTTTTTTCGTAGGTGACATTGAAAAGGCCATTACTAGAACAACCATTAGAAAAATGAATACGATAACGGATACAAGTATTTTACGCTTCATGCTTTCACCCTTTTTCCATAATGAACATTAGTATGGTTTAAAATATACAAATGGATACGTCCTATCAATTGGAATTACAATTTCGGCTTTGAGATAATAAATTCGTAAACTTAACTAAAAGTTAAAAAGATCATGAAGGGAATGCAATTGTATATATTAAAGCTAGGTTCCTTTTGTCTAGAATAATATTGCTATTTAAATAGACTGAATATAAGATTAGTTTAAGAATGAGAGAATAAACGAAGGAGAAAGGGGCATCTAGGCTAATGCGACATAGTACATCTATGTTGGAAGATTATCAAAAAACGAATTTGCATCTAAATGAAGAAGATTTCTATGATAATTAGACACGGCTCCCAAACCTTAAATACGTGACCAAGTACTTTAAAGATGTGCTAGATGAGAGAAGAGAAGATATACAAGTTGCACTTTGTATGATCGAAATTGATCATTTTAAAAACTATAATGATTTTCACGGTCATATAGAAGGGGATCATTGCCTAAAGCAAGTTGCTGATTGTATGAAAGTAGTTTTGGGTGATCATGAAGGGATTTTAGGCAGTTTGGGTGGAGATGAGTTTGTTTGTTTTTTAACGGATATTAATCCAGAAGAATTTGCTCAATTTACAGAGACCTTGAAAGAGTCTATCGAACACTTAAGCTTATTATTTTGTTGGGAGCAGCATTCCTTTCAAGTAACTATCAGTGTTGGCGGCGTTCATGGTTTTTTGAGCCAGTTTAAGGATAAGGCTGAAATGTTATCTATGGCAGGAGAGGAGCTATTTAAAGCAAAATCGACTGGACGTAATAATGTGAAAATTAAGTTCAAATGATGAAAGCTACTAGATGATGAATCAAGTAGCTTTTTTATCCCAACTTTTATGTAGAGGAAATCCAAAGGCTTCACCCGAATATTAATAGACTCAAAGTGGGAGGGAAAAGATTGGAATCTGCCTTTGAAATGTTTTCAGCAGTACATATAAGTTCAATAATTACTTTATGTTTACTAATCCTTCTGTTATTTTTCAGTAGAAAAAGATTGTCTATTCAACACCAGAAAGTCCATCTCATTGAACGTTTTTTTGGTCTTACATTATTTATAATAGACGGCTGTTATTATATATGGCTTGTTCAAACAGGAAGATGGGATTGGGGCAACTCATTACCATTTGAACTATGTAGTATTAGTTTGATCGTAACGATTGTTTTATTGTGGACTGGGAACAAGAAACTCTATCCATTTGTTTTTTACGCTGGAATTGGGGGAGCTATTCAAGCAGTTGCCACACCGGTTTTGGATATTAACTTTCCACATTTTAGGTTCTTCCATTTCTTCTACACGCATTTTGGAATCATCTTAACTGCTCTTTATTTTACGTGGGTTAAAGGTTACAGGCCAACCTTTAAAGGGGTTATCCAGACGATGATAACGTTAAACATATTGCTACCCTTCCTTGTTGCTATAAATTTTTTAGTTGAAGGCAATTATATGTTTTTACGGGAAAAACCGAGAGGTGGAAGCTTATTGGATTTATTAGGTCCTTATCCATGGTATATTTTATCACTAGAATTTGTTGCTTTTATTGTATTTATTTGTTTATGGTTTTTCTTTAAAGAGAATAAGGAGGTTAATAATGACATTATATAATCCAACAACCTTCTTAGGTTGGTTATCACCGCATTCCATCGAATGGTATCAACAACTTTCTGAGTTACAGCGTATTTATACATATACTTGGAACTCTACACATACTAAGCCTAATGGAGAATCTATGTTTGATGAAGAAGTAAGGAAGATGGTTAAAGACAGAAAAGTTTTGGACGTTGGTTGTGGACATGGAGAATTCACCCTTCAGTGTAGTTCAATTGCAAAAGAGATAGTAGGGTTTGATGTAACCGAAAATTTCCTAGAAGTTGCAAAGGTAAATGAAAAGTCGAATCTTTCATTCATTGTTGGAAATACAAAACAGGGATTACCTTTTGAAAAAGACGAGTTTGAATGCGCATACATTCGAAAGGGACCTACTTCTGCATATCCAGCCCTTTCAAAAGTAGTAATGAAGGGAGGAACAATTCTCGGGCTTCATCCCGGTGATGGATCCGCAAAAGAGCTTCCTTTAATTTTTCCAAATCTATTTGATCACTCTTTTGGAACACCAATATTAAATAAAATATATCAACAACTGGAGATTAGTAGCTTCACTTCCGCTGAACTCGAACATGTAACAAGTACAGAATATCTGCATTCCCCTATAGATGTATTAAAAATACGCTGCTTTGGTCAAACAGCATCGGTTTTTGAAAGGCTAAAGAAAGAAAATTTCTCGGAAATTACGAAAATATTTGAAAAAAATAGTACAAAGCAAGGACTACCTATAACCTTTTCACGCTATATAGTTCGTTTAACTATTTAAATGGAAGGAGTGTTTTATTTATTTCTGGTAGGGAACAGAAAATAGAAGACACTTATGTAGGAGGAATAAAAATGAGTAAAACTATTTTTATCACAGGTGCAGGTAGTGGACTTGGAAGAGGTGCTGCAATTGGTCTTGCAAAGAAGGGTCATCGGTTAATTGCTACAACAGAAAATACTGCTCAAAAAACCGACCTGTTGCGAGAAGCCAACGAGTTAGGTTTAAATATGGAAATATTCAAGATGGATATTACAAATGAACGTGACCGTGATCAAATGGAAGATTATGAATTTGATATTTTTGTTGCAAATGCAGCTATCAATGAAGGTGGCCCACTAGGAGAGGTACCGATGGATCGATTTCGTGCATTGTTTGAGGTAAACGTTTTCGCTACTTTAGAAACTGTACAGATTGCTGCTAAGAAATTCGTGAGTCAGGGAAGTGGAAAGATAGTCTTTATGAGTTCTATTGCAGGTGTATCAGCGACACCATATGTAGGTCCATATACTGCTACGAAGCATGCAATCGAAGGGATAGCCAAGACATTGGAAAAAGAGTTAAAAGAGTTTGGAGTACAAGTGGCGACTATAAACCCTGGACCATATAATACAGGATTCAACGATAGAAGTGCCGAGGAAAAATACAAATGGTATGATGAAGAGAGCAATTTCACGAACAAGGAAGATATGAAAAAACAGGAAGAGCAGTTAAAAAACCAATTTGATCCCAAGGATATGATTGAAAAAATGATAGAAATCATACCTGCAGACCATCATAAGTTTCGCACTATGCATCCAAAGGAAACTGAACAAAAAGCGAAGCAAGCTCAGCAGGAACGTTGGCAAATGGAAATTTAATATCTTTCATATAGAGGTAGAGTTACCAATATATCGGTGCTCTACTTTTTTATGCAAATCTTATGGTTCGGAGTAAATTGCTACAGGACCTGGTAAATTATTAAAAGGAATGAAACTTTTTATTTTGCAGATGGGTCTAATTCATAAAGGAGAGGTATTACAGTATGAAATTATTTAAAAAAACCGGTAGGAGCATGGCTGTTCTAGTTATGTTAAGTGTCATTTTGTTAGGGGCCTGTTCCGAAGAAACAACACCAAAAGAAACAACATCAACAGGTGAACAATTAGCAAAAATTATTAATTATGAGCTATCTACAAGAACTCTCACTTTGGATGAGGTTGAATGGATCGAGGAATCGGACACGGATAGGATTAAGGAATTAGGGTTAGATGTGGAGAAAGATCTACCTACTGGATTTGTTATTTATAACGAAACAAATGAAGAATCAAGCATTAAATTAGCCGAGGATGCAGAGTTCTTACTTGTAAATCAAGAGAATCCTTCGGAGCCTAGAGCGGTTGATGAAAAGGAGTTTATCTCATACTTATTAGCTGTCAAAGGACCTTATTATGTAACGGTTAAAGATGAGGTAGTAGTTAAAATCGAAGAAAAATATGTGCCATGATAAAGAAAAGCACTCGGTTACTGTTTGTGAACAGTAACCGAGTGCTTTTTTTCTTGTAGGTATAAAATCGTTCATCCGTTATGGGCTATCCAGGCATTCCAAATCACACAAAACACCCATCGTGTTCAAAATCACAGGTACAAGTGATTTAGAACACTTTTTAGTTTGCCTTTTGTTACTAGAATAGGAGTAAGAGGAAATTCAAGGAGGGCGAAAAAGATGGGGATCAATAAAGAAGTAAAAGTAAAAAAACACGGGGAATCTTATAGTGGAGCATTATTTGCCTCTCTCGTTTTTGTAGGGGTGCCGATTACTTTATGCATTGTTCTACTACTAGTTTTATATATGGATCGAGTTTGATAGGAGGAGAAAATGGATGAAAATGCATCGTGCAGAAGAAATTTGGCTAATCATTGGCGTAGCAATTTTAGTAATTTCGATGGCAATAACGGGATATCAAGCATTTGCTTTGGATATGGGGACGCCTAGTGGACTTGAGACAATAGATCCACAGAAGGTTGATGAAACAGCACCGTTTGATAAACCAGGTGTTTATAAAACTAGGGACAATGAATATGAGGTTGTCATGACTTTACAAATATTCTCATTCACACCAATGGATATCGAAATCCCTGCTGGAGCAGAGGTGACATTTATATTAACGTCTAAGGATGTTGTTCATGGTTTCCAAGTGGCAAACACGAATTTAAATGCAATGGTTACACCAGGGCATATTCAAAGAGCAACGCAAAAGTTCGATGAACCAGGTGAATATTTAGTTTTATGTAATGAGTATTGTGGAGCTGGACATCAAATGATGAGTACTACGATAACTGTTAAATAGAGGAAGGAGGATCATCGTGGAAGCAGTAGCAAAGAAAACAATAAAACAAAAAGTAAATAACGTGTTAGGAGCCAATCCTCTAGATGCACGATTTTCTCTAGCGCTTTTTGTAGTAGCATTTATCGCGTTTTTTATTGGAGGAGCTTTAGGATTACTTCAAGGTCTTAATCGTGCGGGAATATTAGAATTACCAACGTGGCTAAATTACTATCAAGTACTGTCAGCGCATGGGGTACTCTTAGTTCTAGTGTTTAGTACAACATTTACGATTGGATATTTCTACGCAGCATTATCTCATACATTAGGAGGGCTACTTCCGAAGGTTAGAAAACTTGGATGGATTGGCTTTGGATCAATGGTAGTCGGGGTTGTGTTTGTTGCAACAACTATTATCATGGGTGATGCATCTGTAATGTATACGTTTTATCCACCAATGGCAGCATCCGGTTGGTTTTATGTAGGATTAGTATTTCTTGTAGTAGGTATTTGGCTATGCGCATTTGGTGCATTCATTAATGTAGCGAACTGGAGAAAGAATCATAAGCGACAGCATATTCCTTTACTCGCATTCTTCGCAGTTGGTGTATTCGTACTTTTGTTCTTCGGTAGTATTGGTGTAACAATAGAAGTATTAATGATTATTCCCTGGGCGTTTGGTTGGACTGATACGATTAATGTTCTGTTAAGTCGTACGCTATTCTGGAGTTTTGGTCATACACTTGTAAACATTTGGTATTTAACTGCTGTATCTACTTGGTATATTGCTGTACCGAAAATTATTGGTGGAAGACAATGGAGTGATATGCTTACTCGACTGGTTGTAATACTTTTAGTAGTTTTAAATATTACTGGAGGATTCCACCATCAAATTGTAGATCCAGGAATCACTGAAGGTATTAAATTCATGCATGTATTTATGAGTTTATCTATCGGATTCCCTTCATTAATGACAGCATTTGCTATGTTTGCAATTTTCGAACGTTCAGGTAGAAAGAAAGGTGCGAAAGGTCTGTTAGGGTGGATTAAAAAATTGCCATGGGGCGATGTTCGATTCCTAGCACCAATGATTGCGATGATCGCTTTTATCCCTGCTGGAGCTGGGGGTATTGCACAAACAAATAACCAACTAAACACTGTTGTACACAATTCAATGTGGATTGTGGGTCACTTCCACTTAACTCTAGGGGTTACTGTTGTATTATCATTCTTTGGGGTTGCTTACTGGTTGATACCACATTTAACTGGACGTGTTCTTACTCCTCAGATGAATAAATTAGGGGTTATTCAAACATTAGTTTGGACAATTGGTATGGCGCTAATGTCGGGAGCTATGCACACAGTTGGACTAATTGGTTCTCCAAGAAGAACTTCTTATACAACATATGGAGATCATGCAACAGCATTAGGCTGGGACCCTTACTTATCACTACTAGCAGTTGGTGGTACATTGTTAATGGTTGGTGTCGTGTTAATGGTCTACATTGTATTCAATCTAATGTTTTTTGCACCAAAAGGACAAACTGAATTCCAAGTTGCAGAGCCAGAGGAAAATGCTGCACCAACACCGAAATGGACAGAACGCTGGACTTTATGGATTGTTCTAATGATCTTAGTAGTTTCCATGGCTTACGTAATTCCAGTGGTGGATATGATTGTAAACGCACCGCCGGGCTCACCACCGTTTAGAACTTGGTAAAACGAAGTTGAGATAGTCGTTGAAGGCTATCTCTTTCTTCAATAAATCTTGAGGTTGTGATTGTTATGAAGAACAAACAATACAATTCAATAGCAATCCTTGTTGTCCTACTATTCGGAGCGATTCTATTTTTTATAGGAACAGACGAATTTACCGCATATACAGTGGAAACCGCTCGGGTGAACAAATTAATGGAAGTAAATCCAGTTTTTCCTGAAGTCACACTAGAGGATAGTAAAGGAAGAGTGTATCACTTCTCAGAGTTTGAGGGGAAATATGTGATGCTGACATTTATATATACTGCCTGCTCGGATGTTTGTCCTCAATTAGAATTTAATTTAGCAGAGGTTTATAAGCAAATTCCAAGGAAGTATATTGGTGAAGATATCGTCTTTTTAAGTATCAGCTTTGATCCAAATAATGATGACCCGGCAACTCTTGAAAAGTATCGCTATTATTTTGACAGCGACGGTGAGACATGGAGAATGGCGAGAATCTCAGACCAGCAGGAGTTAGAAGGATTATTGAATGAATTTGGTGTGACTGTCATCCCAGATGAAAACGGCAACTTCCAGCATAATTCAGCATTCTATTTAGTAGACCCAAATGGTATTTTAATCGAAGTTATGGATTATGAAAAAATCGAAATTGCAGCGGATAAAGTAAATTCCATTCTCGATTCGAAAGTAGGTGAATAGCTTGAAATATGGACTAGTTCTATATATTTTCTTAATGCTACCGCCTGTTGCCGATTTAGCAGAATCAGTTATGGCTATTCATATGCATATGCAAATGACGTTGTTTGTTGTCGTTGGTGCACTAATGGCTCCATTTTTTCAAAAACGATTTCCTAGATTCTTTGAAAAATGGAATAGCAATGGAGTACCAGGTATTCTATTGTTTATGGTGATACTCGGATATTGGCTGCTTCCGAGAACGATGGATGAAGCACTGTCGATACCCGCAGTCGAACTATTTAAATTTATAAGCTTACCATTTTTAGCTGGAGTTCCATTACGAGATAGCTGGGGCAAACTAAGCAACTTAGGGGAAAATATAATGTATGTTCTTTTAAGTATAATTTTTGGAGTCATGGCATGGCTTTACATCGAATCACCTGTCCAGTTATGTAATAACTACTTAATCATTGAACAAAAGACACTAGGCTGGGGCTTTGTATTTTTTGCAGTCAGTATTATGATTTATTTCATCTCAACACTGATAATTGATCCCTCAGATTATGAATAAAAAGTGGACGATTTGTATAGCGAATTGTCCACTTTTTATATTGTATGGCTATACGAGAGAGATTTTGACCTATAAGAGAGAGTCAACCGGATGCGAGTGAGATTCCTGTCTATGTAAGAGCGAATAGATTGACCCTACATCCCTCATCCGAGAGCGATCCTTATCTTGGCGAGCGGACTTGCGATTTGAGAGAGTGAACTTGCTATTCTACAGGTCGATCTTGCGATTAAACCATTTCCACCCAATCCCTATAATAAAAATAGACTTGCTCATCAAGAACAAGTCTATCCTTAGCTTTCCCTACAACAGTTCTTTCGCTAGGTCACTCATATTACTCGGACTCCACTCGGGCTCCCAAACGAGATTTACTTCGACCTCTCTAACATCCTCTAACTGACTAACTCGGTGCTTAACTCCATTTGTAATACTGTCGTGCATGGGACAGCCTGGGGTAGTGAGCGTCATAGTAATTATCACATTGTTTCTCTCATCTGCACTTACTGCGTATACTAGTCCTAAATCTACAATATTAATCCCTAATTCTGGATCGACCACATCATATAATGATTGTTCTACTAATTCCTCATAAGACATTTAAAGAACTCCTTTTCTTAATACTATTTAAATAAAATACGAATGATGGAGAATACATATAAAAATGAGGTTACAGTAAGTAATATTTGGAAGGTCAAAACGACTAAACTGATTTGTAATAATGCTCCGGCAGCCAATCCAATAATACTAACTACAAACAAAATAAATAATACGACGCTCATTTTTTCGTCAATCATATCCTTCATTGTAGGAACTTTTTCTTTGCCGATTTTATCTGCATATTTATGTGTCCACCAAAGAAACGGTACAATTTTATACAAATATCCTAAAATACTAAAAATAATCCAGCTCATAACGAATAAAAATATTAGCCAGCTCCAAATGGACGGATCGGTTATTCCAATCAGACTGAGTATTAAAGCAAGAAGATGAATTACTCCACCGTTCCCTATCGCAATTACCGAAAATGTAAAAGGCTTATCTAGTTTCTTCTTCAAGCGTTTTTGTAGAATTGCTTTCATATCTAATATAAAAAAGCTGAATCCTATGAAAAGAAATAGCCAGCCAATTGTAGTTAGGGCAACAAACTCAATCCAAAAGGATACGATGAGTATAAGCAATCCGAACACATAGGTTGAGAAGGAAAGACTGGTCCATTTCAATGAAAACCCATGAGATAAGCTAAACATAGGCACTAATTTATAAGAAAAACCGAATATTAAAAGTGTAAACCATCCCGCTACACCTAACGTTATATGGGAATATAGAATTGTATGATGACTTTCTATTCCACCATAGGCAATATTCCAAGCTAGTAAAAACCCTGCCAAGATAGTGAGGGCAAAACTCGCAATAGCCGCAATGACAAAAAATGAAATCATGTTTTGTTTTTTCTGTTTACCAATCGTCATTGCCATTTGGATGATGAATAAGGTAATGCCAATGATTGTTAGAATCCCTCCATAAATTGCGTAGCTAGGCTGAAATCCAAGAAGGAGAGTAAGGCTAGTTATACCAACAACTGTAATTATAAATTGCAGGTATCCCAATTTTTGATTCCAAATTGGGGTTAAAAATGCAACAGGAACTAACTGATACATAGCCCCCATAGCTATCATTACTGCAAAGCCTAGCAACAGGAAGTGTGCGTCCATCCATAAACTAGGAAGTCGAAATTGACTCGAGACTAACAACTCGCTATTCAGCAAAAGAACACCCTGTGCTACAACAAAAGCTATTAAAGCATACAAGATAAATGCTAATGGAAGTTTAATATTTGTCTCGGATTTTAAACTAGTTGGATTCAAGTTACTCACCAGACTTTGTTATTGTAATTTTAAAGCTACCATCATCAAGAGCTTCTGTACTATGTAAATAGCCAAGCTCAGTTAACTCTTCATATAAAAACATTGGTCAACGGTCGTTTATAATAGTTATTGTTTCTCCACCAACCATATTTTCTAGCTTTGTTAATGTGCGCATCATTGGTTGTGGTGGTTCTAAGCCCCGATTATCAAGAATCACTATCCTTCAACCCTTTCTGTATATAAGTAACCTGCCAATGTTTTTTCTCTAACTTAATCACTTCATAAATGAATCCCTTACTACCTAATAATTTGTGCAATGGTATCGGATTAAATGGTGCATGTAACACGAAAATCTGACCAGGCTTTAACTGTTTAACCGCTCCCATGATCTTGTCGAAAGGCTCTTTTTTAAGTAATAAATCCTCTCTCACATCTAGCTCCACAATCGTTTGCGTATTCATAGTATCCCACCTTTATGTTGTTATCTATATGATAATCGTTTTCAATTACATATGTAGTGACGTACATCACTTTATGAAATAAGCTTAAGATATCAGTATAAATTTTTATATTAAAAAAGGGATTAGATGCTATTGGTAGAATGTAATAGAAGAAATCAATTAATAAAAGGGAATGAATTCTCATGTATATATTGAAAAAAATGACACAGGAACAAGCTGAGGATATAGCAAATAATTGGCATTATAATGATGAATATTCTTTTTATGATATGGAAGCTGATAAAGAGGATCTAGTAGAATTCTTGGATTCTGAACAACGAGGAGAGTCCATGTTTGTCGTTATGGCTGGTGAAGATGTTATAGGTTATTTTTATTTTAATAGAGTAGATAAAGAAACAATTGATATAGGCTTAGGGATGAAACCAAATCTAACAGGAGTTGGAAAAGGAGTCGAGTTCCTAAAAGCTGGCTTAGATTTTGCCAAACATACATATAATCCTGATCAAATCACATTATCGGTAGCAACCTTTAACCATCGAGCTATAAAAGTATATAAAAAAGTTGGATTTGAGGAAGTACAGACATTTATGCAGACTACAAATGGAGGCTGTTTTGAGTTTCTTAAAATGACTTATCAATGTGTACTCTGAAAGGGGAGCTTTTTATAAAATTAAAATTAACTATCGTCATGGTATGTTTAATGGTTTTATGGGGGTGTACAGAAAAGCAGCTTATATCGGAAGAAACGATTCGTATTGGAGTTATTGGAGATAACCTAGAACAATTTGAGTATTCAAATGTCATTTATGAATCTTTAAAGGTTGAGGAATTGCTTACAAATGACGAATTGAAAACGAAGTATAATTTTCTAATGATCAGTAATGAACATTTTAATACTGTATCGGAAAGTGATTATATATCTCGTTTTGAAAGTATACAGATGCCTGTTTTATTTGTTGATTCAACAAAAGGTTGGATGCCCTTTATTAGCCCAATAACCTTGCAAATGCCTAAATTATATAATGAATATAACGATGACCAATTTAAACAATCTATCGTTTCAACTTATGAACGTTCGGGAGTATTTAGTGGAATATCAGTTCGTTATTCAGCAGATGAAAAATTATCACAAGAAGAATTTGAAGAACTAGCGACTTATATTTTCAGATAATATAAGCTTGTGAAAGTGGAGACCTTAATATTTATATTTTGGAGGGGAAAATGTCAATCTTTCAATCAATGAATAAAAAATATAGCAACGCAATTGAGTGGGTAAAAGAAAATTCATATGGAATAGAGTCTTTATCAGATTGTGAAATGGATCATTTACGGTTTTTAGAACAGGTTCTTAAGGATAAACGAATCGTTTGGCTTGGCGAAAATGGTCACGGAATTGCAGAGCATTCCTCACTAAAAACTAAACTGATTAATTTCCTATACCAAAGAATGGGATTCAAAGTGATCGCATTTGAAAGCGGATTAAGTGAATGTTATAGCTCTAACTACATAAAGGATAAACTTACAGTTAACGAACTAATGGCTAAGTCTGTATTTTCTTTGTGGAAAACAGAAGAAACATTACCATTGTTTCAACAAATAAAAGAGAATGATGACTTAATGCTTATAGGCTTCGATTTTCAGCCATCCAGCAAAGAGAGCTTACTTTTAGATTTCCTTGAAAGTATCGACATTGATTTTACATTTGAATTTAAAAAGAATATAAACAAGATAGACGAGATGATAATAGACTGGTATAGGCACATTGGAAAATATAAAGCGGTAAGAAAAAAGGTTCCAAAAGATATTTCCATAAGTTTTCAAAGAGACAAACAAGTGCTCTTTGACATGATTACTCAGACAAATATAGAACTGGAAACTTGGAAAGAAGAGTTTCTTCGCAAAGACTTATATGTTCCATATATTGTAGTTCAAAAGATATTAGATAATAAACGGAAATTTATAGATAAATTAGATGCTAAGCATAGGGAGTACTTAAAATTTCGAGATCAAATAATGGCGGAGAACTTAGAATGGATTTGCAATAAATTATATCCAAATGAAAAAATTATCATTTGGGCGAACAACACTCATATTTACAAAAACATTCAATCATTATTTAGTCACAAGCCGATGGGTTCATTAATGAGTCCGGATTTGATCAATCAGTCTTATTACCTCGGTCTTTTTATGTATGAAGGAAATGCAGCTTTAAATAATGGAAACGTTTATAAGCTACGGAAACCTCCTAAGAAGAGTTTGGAAGATTATATGAATCATAATCAATCTCAAGTATCATTTCTTGATTTTGCAAGCATAACATCAAATGAATCTAATAAATGGATTTTTAATAATACGGTTATTATGGAATCAGGAACGATGGAACAGCTAATCACTCCTGTTGAGCAACTAGACGGCGTTTTCTTTATCAAAAAAGTATCACCTCCTCGTTATATTTGAAGTTTTATCAAACCAAATGGAATTGTAAGTTGATTAGACATACATTTGAATTACTAATATTTTTATATAGAGGGGAGAGATATTGAATGGACTTAGGTGCTCCAATAGCGATAGGAAATACCGCAAAAATATATCTTGTACAAAACATGGCTATCAAAATATTTAATGAATCTCTACCTAAAACAGAATCTACTTACGAGGCTAATAAGCAAAAGTTAGCCTATTCGTGTGGTCTTCCTGTCCCAAAAGTTATAGATGTCACAGAGATTGATGGGAAACAAGCTATTGTTATGGAATATATTAAGGGGAAAACATTAGGCAGCATGTTATTAGAAAATATGGAAATAGCCGAATATTACATGGAAATTTTCATTGATGTGCAACAGCAAATCCATATGATTGTTCCAAGTTCACTTGAACCTATGTCCCAAAAATTAAGACTTCAAATTGAATCGGCTCCTATTTTGGATCAGAGACAAAAGTATAAATTAATGAATAGGCTTGAATTGCTGACATATGAAAAAAGACTTTGTCATGGAGATTTCCATCCTTTTAATTTGGTTATGTCTGATAAAAATATAACAATTATTGATTGGGTTGATGCGAGTGCAGGAGATATTCGTGCTGACATATATCGTACTTACCTATTGTATTCACAGTTTTCAACGGAATTAGCAGAGATATATCTACAGCTTTACTGTAAGAGGAGCGGTTTGTCGAAAGAAGAGGTTTTTGAATGGGCACCAATTATTGCAGGAGCAAGATTATCTGAAACTGTATCATCTGAAAATTCTCAACGCCTGATTGAAATTATAAATCGTTACTGTCCTCAATAATATTGTCATAGTCAAGGGCTTACCCAAATTAGGAGCCGGAGTTTTTCTATTATTATTTGTTAAATCATCAGAAGAATGAGTTGTGTATTTAATTTTTAGAGATGGAGAGGAAATTATGACTACTGAAATCATAAAACAAAACAAGCAAAGTTGGGATGTGGTAGCTCACCATTTTAATGGAGTAGATGCTTTGCCTAATTATGGTCCCTTTGCTCAAACTGAAAAGGAATTAGGATTATTAGAAGATGTGGCAAACAAGAAAGTACTGGATATTGGTTGCGGAAGCGGACACTCATTATTGTATATGGCGGAAAGGGGGGCTAGCGAACTTTGGGGAGTCGACCTTTCTGAGAAGCAGATTAAGACTGCCGAGGAAACGCTACAAGGTTTAGAAACTCATTTATTTTGTTCCCCTATGGAAGTTGATATTGGATTACCGAAATTGTATTTTGACTGTGTGTACTCTATTTATGCTATTGGATGGACTACTGATTTGACTACTACCTTTAGATTAATTTATTCCTATTTGAAGCAAGGAGGAAGCTTTGTATTTAGTTGGGATCATCCGTTATATCCTCATATTGCCAGTCAAAATGGGCAACTTAGTCTTAATGGTTCATACCAGGAAGAAGGAGTAACAACATATCCGAACTTCAAAGGTGAAGATGCTCCGATGGTAATTCCTAAAAGAAAGCTCAGTACATATATAAATGAATTGATAAAAGTAGGATTCACGATTGACTCTGTAATAGAAAGTGATGTATCAGTAAATTATGAGTCGACTAAGGAAGAAGTATCTGATCGGTATTATTCTTTATACAAAGCAAAAAGATTCCCGACTACTATGATTATTAAAGTTACAAAAAAATAGTATGAGCTTTTAGATGGAGGAGAGAAAATGGAGGAGGACAATAAGTTCACTTTATATTTTCATACGTTTGTAGGTGCATTAGGTCTGATTCTTTTAACAGTAACTATCATCAAATATTATGAAATTATTGAAGTTAGTTCTGGTTATTTGCTACCTTTCTTTGGATTTATTCTTACGTTTTCTTATATAAATTATCTGGAAAATAAAGCTGGTGTTAGTAAAAAAGTTATTTGGATCAGATCTATTTCGTCAATCATTATATTGCTGTTAATTTCAAAGGTATTATTTTTTTAATATCTCAATTTCTAATAATCATAAAAAAGGCATCCAATTAATTTGGTTGCCTTTTTGTCTCTTTAAAACAATTCATCTTTTAATTTGTCCATGTTCAAAATAATATTGCCTGCTGGATCAGAGCTAATTAGTTTTGACTTTTTCAAAGAAGTGAGCGTTCTGCTAACTGTTTCACGGCTTGAACCGATCATATTAGCTAAATCTCGGTTTGTGAACTGCGTTGTGAAGATATAGTGATCGTCGTCGTGTTTCTTCCCATGACTTTTTACTAGGCGTATTAACAGCAAAATAATTTGTTCGTATGTATTATGCAAAATTTTCTCTTCCAACCGATTTTGTAAGTCTACGATTTTATCTCCGAGTATTCGGAAAATCTTTACACAAATTTCTGGATTAGTTTTTAGAAATTGCTCGAACAAATGAATTGGGATATATATTAAAACCGCATCCTCTGATACCTCTGCATGAGCGGGATAGGTACCTTTGCGAAAGAATCCCATATGAGGAAACATTTCACCCTCCCCAAGAACATTGATGATTTGTTCTTTTCCTTGCATATCCGTACGATATATTTTTATTTGTCCTTGATGTATGAAGTACACATTGGTTAGTGGATCATCTTGCATAAAAATATGAGTACCTTGGCGATAAAACCGATTTTTTGCCAAATCAAGTATTGGTTCTATTTCTGCATTGGTCAAATCTTTAAATAAGGAAAAACGTTGTAGAAGTGCTTGTATCGATTCCACATTCATGTAGCTCATCCTTTCTCCCAGAGACTGTCATTTTCATTGTACCATCAAAAGTTTGTCTTTGGAGAACTATGACAAGTGATTAAAATCATAGGGGCGATGTGTTTTTTCTCACTTCTGTTTAAAATAGTAAGCCTTATGATATGAACAGAATCAAAAATATTGGAGGGAACGATAATGAGTAATATTCCATTTGCAGTAAAACTAAACGCACCAGATATTGAACCAAGAATTCGTCATCCAAGAATATTTGAAGCATTTGATGCTATACAGTCTGGGGAGTTTTTGGAGCTTTCCAATGACCATGATCCAAAACCATTACTCTATCAATTTATGATGGAACGTGAAGACACATACACCTGGGAATATATTGAAAACGGTCCCAATCATTGGAGGGTCGCTATCGGTAAAAAATAAAATATCTCTAAACGATCCTGGGATAAATTTTCTGGGATCTTTTGTTTATCTCGCATTAAATACTCAGTAAGTGAATAATATCACTTCGGATTTAATATGAAAATGTTAGACTCCAAGTATAAGATGTTTCTTGCAATAGGAGGAAAAATTATGTTTTCACGAGATTATAATGAAAATCCATTTATCGTTATTTGGGAGTTAACCCGTGCATGTCAGCTACATTGTTTACATTGTCGTGCAGAGGCTCAGCATCATAGACATCCATTGGAGTTAACATTAGGTGAAGGTAAAAAGTTAATAGATGATATTTATGAAATGGAAAATCCATTACTTGTATTTACAGGTGGGGATCCGTTGGAACGACCAGATGTATTTGATATAGCCGAGTATGCTATAAAAAAGGGCGTTCGTGTATCTATGACTCCATCAGCTACTCCAAATGTGACGAAAGAAGCAATGCAAAAGGCAAAAGATATTGGGCTAGCTAGGTGGGCTTTTAGTATTGATGGGCATTGTGCAGAGGTTCACGATCACTTTAGGGGGACGACTGGTTCGTTTGATTTGACGATGAAGGCTATCGAATATTTAAATGAATTAGGAATGCCTTTACAGATTAATACAGTTATTTCGAGATATAACTATGCATACTTAGAGGAGTTAGCGGAAATGGTTGAGAAGTTTAATTGTGTACTATGGAGCGTATTCTTCCTAGTTCCAACTGGTAGAGGGAAAGAAACAGACATGATCTCACCTGCAGAGCATGAAAAAGTGTTTAGATGGTTATATAATCTATCAAAACGCGTACCATTTGATATTAAAACAACAGCAGCCCAGCATTATCGCCGAGTAGTTATTCAACAAAAACTACGCGAACAAAAAGGATTGAGCGATAAAGAGCATATCTTCTATGAAGATGCATTAACAATGGGTGATACCGGTAAAATCGATGGTCTAGGAAGAGCGCCAAAAGGAGTAAACGATGGGAATGGCTTTGTCTTTATCTCGCATACAGGTGATGTGTTTCCGAGTGGACTACTACCGATAAAAGCTGGAAATGTCCGTCAAACACCATTAGTAGAAATTTACCGTGATTCGGAGGTATTCCAAAACCTTCGTAGTCCCGATAAATATAAAGGAAAATGTGGAGTCTGCGAGTTCAATAAAGTGTGCGGAGGATCCAGATCCAGAGCATACAATGTTACGGGAGATTATATGGAAAGCGAACCATACTGCGTATATATACCGCAGTCCATGCGCAAGAAAAAAAAGCAACCAACTGTATAACTATAAAGCAAGTAATAGGGGGAGATGCTATTACTTGTTTTTTTATGGGCTGACAAGATTGGGTTATGAGCAAATTTATTTTAGGCTAGGCAAATTTCCATGAAAACAAGTAGAATAGATGTATTAGTCAGAAAAATACGGCGAAAGAGTAACGAGGGATTAGATAATGGCAATTGAACTAGTAAGAGAGTATTTTAAAGAATTTGGTATGGAAAACAAAATTCAAGAATATGAGGCGTCTAGTGCCACCGTGGAATTAGCGGCTGTCGCATTGAATGTCGAACCTGCTAGGATAGCTAAAACACTTTCTTTTAAAATTGAGGATGGCTGTATACTCGTAGTAGCTGCTGGTGATACAAAAATTGATAACGCAAAATTTAAGAGTATATTCGGTGTGAAAGCAAAAATGCTATCTCCAGAAGAAGTATTAGAACAGGTGGGACATGCAGTTGGAGGAGTTTGTCCATTTGGAATTCCAGCACATATTAACGTTTATCTAGACGAGTCATTAAAACGTTTTGAGACGGTTTTACCAGCTTGTGGGAGCAGTAATAGTGCAATTGAGCTTTCATGTGAAGAACTTTTTACCTTTGCAAAAGCGGCTGAGTGGGTAGATGTTTGTAAAGGTTGGTATGAGGAGGAAAAAAGTGGATATATCGTTTAAGACTACGGAGGGTAGATTTAATTATCGTGTTGCAGGATTGTTGGTACACGATGAGAAACTGCTGGTTATGCAAGACAAAGGCCAACCATATTATTATGTGCCAGGTGGTCGTATCAAGATGAACGAAAAAAGCGAAGATGCCGTAAAGCGTGAAATAAAAGAAGAACTCGGAATAGAAGTGAACGTAAACCGAATGCTTTGGGTAAATGAAAACTTTTTCAAGGAAGATACATTACATGAGCAATTTCATGAAGTTTGTTTCTTTTACTTGCTAGAGCTAAAAGATGAGGAAGTGCTTCAAAAAGGCAATGAATTTATAGTCGATGAGAACGGAAAAATACATACCTATCATTGGAAAACGCTGGAGGATATAAAATTTATAAATCTATATCCAGAGTTTTTGAAGGAGAAAATGAGCGAGTTACCTTTGCATATAAAGCATATTGTTGAAACTTGAAAAAAGATCTGAGGTAATGTGACTGGATGAGGGGGAATTAATAATAAAAAAAATTAAAGTAAGTCGTAGTGATTTGCAAACTAATGATGAAATTTGGAATGCTGTTTTATCAGCTTATAGCGAATATGTTTTCCCGACAGACGACGTGAAAATGAACGATTTCTTCATATTGTTTAATTATTTTTGTGAGCTTGAAAGTGGAGGACATGAAAGCTTATTCAATTGGTTTTCAGAGCATATTGAGGAAATGGGTATTCAAACGTACTTAAATAGATTGACGAAAATGCTTGAAAAAGTTGAAGCACATGAATACGCAGAAATAGAAAAGAATTATACGGAGGAACTATGGAGATTATTTTTATCTGTGGAAAATAGTGGAACTGAAGAACCTCATTATGAAAGCTTAGAAGCAGAATTTTATATGACTATTGAAAAAGCAGATAGTGAATATAGAAGTCTAGGTGATAAATTAAGTGAGCGACTAAGTAGTTATGCGACTGTTATTTATACGGAGATAATCGAAATAGTGGAATAAAAAACGCTGAATATACTCAGCGTTTTTTTATGTCTTGGTATATAGGAAATATTTTTTATTAATAAGTAGTCACTTTCGTAAATTTTTGCAATGTATAAATCCATCGTTGCCACCAAGTAAAGTTATCTTGGAACTCTTCCAATTCTACTGTGTACAAAGCATCTTCATTGTTCCAAAGACGTTCAAAATAGGTTTCCATTTCTATTGCTAACTCGCTATCATTTGGTGCAATTACCTTTAAATTATTTTCTAGATTATAGTCGTCTAATGTTCGTTCTGTATAATTTGAGGAACCACTAGAAATAATCGTATGCTCATCCGATTGAATCCAAATTGCTTTTGTATGGTATTGACCGATAACGGTATTGTACCAACGTATATTTAATTTGCCTTTTGTGTCCTCGACCATTTCCTGCACGACTGGACGATTTGGAAGTCCAGATTTTTGCTGGCCAAATGAATTTTCGTTTGGATCGAGAATCATATTAACTTCTACACCTCGGTTTGCTGCATCTATGAGTGCATTGACAATATCTCGTTTGGCTACAAAAAACATACCTAGCCAAATTTTATCACCTTCTTCAGTTGCTGCTATGTCCGCAAGTAACGCATCAAGAATTTTCTTCTCTGTTAAATACTGAACTTGATATTGTCCACCAGATTCTTCTGTATCAACACGGGGTAATTTAGGTCCTCCGGAAAACAAAGAAACTGCTTCCTCGGATTCTAGAATATCATTTAAAATAGGGCCACTTACTTTCAAAGCAATATTTCCATGAAACCCACTTGCATCGTGCGGGTTAGAAGACGTCACCATTGCCTCTTTCTCCGTTACCAATGCCTTACGATGATTTGCCTTTACATTGAGTAATGTTAAATACGACGCAACCGTCATCTTAGGTGCCTCACTTGCCATCGCATTCGCAATCCAGCCCTTTCCTCCAAAGTCAAACCATTGAAAAAAAGTGCGATAAATACCCGAATAGACGGGTGTAGAATCTCTCAGAGTGTCTAAATCGGTATAAACAATTTCTACGCCAGCTTCTCTCATTTTCTTAAACCACTTATTTTCATAGGATCCATAGCCCTTGTTCAATGGATCAGTGATAAATATAACTGGCATATCCGGACGGTCTATCTTTTTTTGAGCTAATGTTGTAGACAGAGTATCGGCAATTTTAGGGAAATCTTCCTTTTCATCGTAAAAACCATCAAACAAGAAAAAATCTACTACAACAAAATCCTCAGCTTCCTCGATCATGTTATATACTTCGTCAAATATATAGTTTTCGTGTACCATGCCAGTTCCTTCTCTGTCCTGTGCATAGGTTAAATCAGTAATCATTTCAACTGAATCCGTATTATGTATCTCCCCTTTAAAGGAAACGCCTTCTGGTAAAGGCTTATATGTATGCCACAGTATAACTGCTATATAAATAAGTACGAATACACCTAGAGAACCCATCACGATTCTTTTCCGCTTACTCCATGGCTTACTTTTCTTTTTAGCCATATTTCTTCCCCCTATTAATCTCTCTTTTTAAGTGCTTTTCCCTTATAATGACTATTACAAACCATTTAGCATATATAACCTGGAATGAATATAAAGGCGCGTATAGAATTATAGGTGTTTTTTGTTCAAAGAAAGTAGAATAGAGTAATAGCTAATAATGTACTGTGAAAAACCAAAAGAGCCCATTCATATTCAGCTTGGGCTCTTTTGTGTTGCCTATTATTTAGAAGAAACTACAAGAAAACGAATTGGCTTTTCTGAATAGTTATACCAGTAATGGGGTTTGTTCGCATCGAACATGATAGATTGCTGCTCCTGTAATTCCTGTTTTACCTCGTCTACCACAACGGTCAAAGTCCCTTCTAGGACAAATAAAAATTCATGACCTCCGTGTGAAAAGGCATTTCCTTCGTTTTCACCTGGCTGTAGAGTTACTAGTATAGGTGCATAGGATGCTTCTTTCATACCACATGATAAGTCCTTGTAATAGAATTGCTGTCTTATTTCTTCTAGTTCCTCTGCTTTTGTGTTTTCTGGGAAAAATATCGTTGGATTCACTTTTAATGCATCTGCAATTTTTTTTAGGGATTCAAGTGTAACGCTCGATTTTCCACGCTCTACCTGGGATAGGAAGCTGATAGAGACATTAGTCTGCTCTGCTAGCTCCTTTAAGGTTAGCTTTCGTTCTTTTCGTAATTCTTTTAAAATCTTGCCTATTGAATGAGAAGACATCTATTATTCTCCTTAACTTATATGTATATATCCATCATACCCTACTCTTTTGAAATCCTTCCAATTTTTATTTTCAAAACAATGTTGACAGAAAATTTGAAACTCTTTAGAATGAAAAATAGGGGAGAATTAAAGTGTCACTTCAATTTCAAAAAAGGGGAGATGTAAGATGGATCCAAAGAGTATGAGAAAAATATGGATTGCTAGTTTGGTAGGAAGCTCGATAGAATGGTTTGATTATTTCTTATATGGTACAGTTGCAGCACTTGTTTTTAATCAATTATTTTTTGTCACAGAAGACCCATCAGTAGGGCTCTTACTAGCGTATGCATCCTTTGCTTTATCGTTCTTTATTCGTCCATTTGGAGGGATTATTTTCAGTCATATTGGAGATAGAATAGGACGTAAAAAAACACTTGTTGTTACTTTATCGCTAATGGGCGTTGCTACTTTTGGGATGGGATTACTTCCAACCTATCAGGCAATCGGTATTTGGGCACCTATTCTGTTAATCACTTTACGCTTAGTTCAAGGGCTAGGTATTGGGGGAGAATGGGGAGGAGCCTTATTATTGGCAGTTGAGTATGCACCGAAAGAAAAAAGAGGATTATATGGATCTATACCTCAAATGGGTGTAACTATCGGAATGGTAATGGGAACAGTTGCGTTATCTATCATGACTTTACTTCCAGAAGGAGCGTTCATGACATGGGGCTGGCGCGTGCCATTTATATTAAGTGCTTTACTAGTAATTTTCGGATTGTGGATTCGTAAAGGTATTGATGAAACTCCTTCATTTAAGAAAGTGCAGGAAACTGGAGATATTCCAAAATTACCACTTGTAGATACATTAAAGTATCACTGGCGTGAAGTATTAATAGCAATTGGCGCGAAAGTAGTAGAAACGGCACCATTTTATATATTTGGGACATTTGTTGTTTCCTACGCAACTACGGAACTAGGTTTTTCCCGTACAACAACGTTGAACACTGTAATGGTAGCTACGATTATTACTACCATTCTGATTCCTATTATGGGAAGTTTATCGGATAAGATTGGACGGAAAAAAGTGTATGTTGCTGGAACAGTTGGGATGCTGCTTTTTGCTTTCCCATACTTCTGGATGCTTCAACAACAATCAGTTGTGCTGTTGGTTGTCGCAACAGTAATAGGACTAGGAATTATTTGGGCTCCTATTACAGCGGTACTCGGTACTATGTTCTCTGAAATCTTTAATGCGAAGGTTCGTTATACAGGAGTTACTCTAGGCTACCAAATTGGAGCAGCTTTAGCAGGAGGTACTGCACCATTAGTTGCAGCAAGCCTAATGTTAAAGTTTAACGGTTCTTATGTACCAGTAGCATTTTATATTATTTTCACTGCAGTTATTTCATTGATTGCTATATGGGCAGTTAAAGATCGTAGTCAGGAAATTTTAGATGAAGAAAATCAAACAGTAGAAAAAGATAATAAAAATATTCGAGTAAGTAAAGGTTTAAGCGAAGTCTAAATAACAAAACTCGTCTTTGCTTTTAATGAAAGACGAGTTTTTCATCATTGGAGGAATACATAATGTTAGTAGTGAATGAACAACAAATAATGCATACATATAATATGAAAGAAGCTATAAAAGATGTAGAAGATGTGTTGAAGGCCAAAGTAGCAGAGAAAATTGCAAACCCTCATCGAACAGTTATCGAATTTCCACAACATGAAGCATCTGCCCTGTACATGCCAAGTGCTGATCTAGTGGAAGAAGTATCAGCTGTAAAAGTAGTAACCATTTTCCCGAACAATCCATCCAATGGTAAACCTACGACTCAAGGGGTTGTATTATTATCGGATGCTCAAAATGGTGAGCATGTGGCAATGTTGAACGCTTCTTATTTAACTAGATTACGTACAGGAGCTTTAAGTGGAATTGCGACAAATTATTTAGCTAGAAAAAATGCAAAGGTATTGACGGTTATTGGTACTGGGGCTATGGCTTTCGAACAAGCTTTAGGTGTCCTTGCTGTCCGAGATATAGAACGTATTATTTTATTTAATCGTACTGCTGAAAAAGCACAGAAATTCGGAGAAAAGTTAACAAACTTTGGTGTTAAGGTTCCATTTGAAGTAGTGGAAGATGTATCGATTGCTGTCCGTCAAGCGGATATAATTTGTTGCGCGACTCGTTCCAACGAACCAGTATTTAATGGAGAGGATCTACAGCCTGGAACGCATATCAACGGTGTAGGTTCCTATTTACCACATATGCTGGAGATGGATGTGACAACTATCAAAAGTGCTTCTAAAATTGTAGTGGATGATCTTGCGGGAGTGAAGGATGAAGCAGGTGAATTGATGCATGCGGAGAAAATTGGCGAGTGGTCATTTAATGACGTTCATGGGGAGCTAGGGCAGCTAGTTGGTGAGGAAGTAATTGGGCGAGAAAATGAGGATGAAATTACATTGTTCAAATCGGTTGGAGCGGCTTATTTTGACTTGGCTGTGGCTAAAGGGGCATATGTAAAAGCTAAAGAGCAAAACATTGGAACACATATAGAAGTTTGATGAATAAGTAGAAACTGTCTTAACTATAGGACAGTTTTTTTGTTTGTGTAAATAATTACTCCAATATGAGGTTTTCTTTTGTTATTTGGTGGAAGGATAGAGTTGTTGACATGTTATTTTGTTCATGATAAAATTACCTCGAATTAAAGATAATTAAATTAAAGATAATATATTGGAGGAATATATATGAATCACTTAAAAGGTATGCACCATGTTACCGCAATTACAAGCAGTGCTGAAGAAAATTACAAATTTTTCACTTATGTATTAGGTATGCGACTCGTTAAGAAAACAGTCAACCAGGATGATATTCAAACGTATCACTTGTTTTTTGCAGATGATGTTGGTGGAGCTGGTACGGATATGACGTTCTTCGATTTTCCAAACATTCCAAAGGGGACGCATGGAACAAATGAAATATATCGTACGGGCTTCCGTGTACCGACTGACGCGGCTTTAGATTACTGGGTAAAACGTTTTGATAGACTAGATGTGAAGCATACTGGAATCCAAGAGCAATTTGAAACAAAGGTACTGTCATTTGTTGATTTTGATGACCAACAATATCAACTAGTATCCGATGAAAACAATAAAGGCGTTGCAGCAGGTACACCTTGGCAAAAAGGTCCGATTCCACTAGAGTATGCAATTACCGGTCTAGGTCCGATTACTATTCGTATTGCTGAATTTGACTATATGAAAGAAGTACTTGAAAAGGTTCTATTATTTAAAGAAATTGGACAAGATGGAGCATTCCACTTATTTGAAGTAGGTGAAGGTGGTAATGGTGCACAGGTTATTGTGGAGAAAAATATCATTCTTCCCCCAGGTCGTCAAGGTTTTGGAACAGTTCACCATGCTGCTTTCCGAGTTGAAGATAGAGCAGTGCTAGATGAATGGACACATCGTATGGAAAGCTTCGGCTTCCAAACATCAGGATTCGTCGATCGTTTCTTTTTCCAATCATTGTATTCGAGAGTTGCAAACGGAATCCTATTTGAATTTGCAACAGATGGTCCAGGATTTATGGGAGACGAACCATATGAAACCCTAGGAGAAAAATTATCGTTGCCACCTTTCTTAGAACCAAAACGCGAACAAATCGAAGGACTAGTGCGTCCGATCGATACAGTACGTAGCACCATCGAGTTTGTAAAAGAGTAATAATCGAGTGAGCCGCTTCCTAATGGAGGCGGTTTTTGCATAAATTAGACATGTAGATACTTTTGGAGAAATTATCCGTTTAGCAAGTAACAGTAGCTTTTAAAGCTATAGTGGCCGTCATACGAGATGGAGATGTACTATACGAGAGAGCTTAGCTATGTGAGAACCGCCAGCCCTTATACGAGAGAGAAAATGTGCTATACGAGAGAGCTTAGGCTATGTGAGAGCGACCAGCCCTTATACGAGAAAGAAAATGTACTATGCGAGAGCCGCCGAAGTCTATACGAGAGAGCCTTAGGCTATGTGAGAACCGCCAGCCCTTATACGAGAAAGAAAATGTGCTATACGAGAGCGACCAGCTCTTATGCGAGAGATTAAGTGCCTTATACGAGATAGCACAACTTAAACGATGATTTCCACAAACTCTAAAATTTTTCAAAAAATAGAGGAATCGAACGCTTTATCTTAAACTTTTTAGGGTAAATATAGTAGGAAGTAAATATAGTAGAAGAAAGGAGGCAAGTGATTTGATTCGTTTTGAAAATATTATGAAAGTGTTTCCAGATGAAACGAAAGCTTTGAGGAATGTCTCTTTAACAATTCCGAAGGAGCAATTAGTGGTAATCATCGGACCGAGTGGATGCGGTAAAACTACCCTTCTAAAACTGATCAATCGCTTAGAAACTCCTACGTCTGGTGAAGTTTACGTGGAGGATAAGGCAATATCCACTATAGATCCTGTTGAACTACGTAAAACGATTGGATACGTTATTCAACGAATTGGCTTGTTCCCTCATATGACGATTGAAAAAAATGCAGCACTTGTACCGAATTTGAAGGGATGGCAAAAGGAGAAGACGACAGCTCGAATTCATGAGTTAATGAAGATGGTTGGACTTGAACCCGACCAATTTTTACGTAAATATCCACTTGAGCTAAGTGGTGGTCAGCAGCAACGCATAGGTGTTGTGCGGGCACTTGCTGCGAACCCGGATATTATATTAATGGATGAACCATTTAGTGCACTGGATCCGATAAGCCGTGAACAATTGCAAAATGAGATAAAGTATTTACAGGAAAAAATTAAAAAAACAATCATTTTTGTTACTCATGATATAGATGAGGCATTAAAGATTGCGGATATGATTGTCGTCATGAAAGATGGAATGATTGAGCAAGTTGGAACACCTGCAGAGATAATAGAAAATCCTATTAATGACTTTGTGAAAAACTTTATTGGAATCGAACGTATCAATAGAAAAAAATCGGTTGGCAAAAGAGAATTACAGGACTTCGCTTCATTTTTTGAAAGTGAAAAGGAATCTCAATATCTAGTGGTTGATGGTTCTATGTTAGTGGAAGAAGCTATCGCTTTACTGGAAAACGAAAGTACGAAAGGGTTGCTAGTAATGCGTAGTAAGAGGGTGCTAGGCTTTGTTAACCAATCAATACTTCTTCGAGCAATACTTGCAAAGGAAGAGGTGCTATAGGTGAGTAACTTTATAGAGACGATTCAAAGCCGTTCAGATTTAATACAAGAGGCATTTATGCAACATATTTACTTATCCTTTATTGCTTTATCAGTAGGGATTGCAATTGCCTTACCTTTAGGAATATTAGTTGCAAGGTATCGTAGAATAGCAGAGCCAGTTATAGGAATCACAGCGATCTTTCAGACAATACCTAGCTTAGCATTATTCGGATTTCTTGTTCCACTTATAGGAATTGGCGCTAAAACAGCTTTGATTGCCCTAATCATTTATGCACTTTTACCAATTTTACGTAATACATATACTGGTATTTCAAATATTGATGAATCTATGATAGAGGCAGGTAGGGGAATGGGCATGACAAAAAGTCAGCTACTTTGGCAGATTGAATTTCCACTTGCCTTACCATTTATAATGGCGGGTATTCGAACGGCTACAGTTCTTACTGTAGGTATAGCAACACTGGCGACATTTGTTGGAGCAGGTGGGTTAGGGGATGTAATTTACCGTGGATTGCAATCCTATAATAATTCACTCGTTCTAGCTGGTGCCTTACCCGTTGCATTATTAGCAATTCTGTTTGATCTACTATTAAAGTGGATTGAGAAAAGAGCTACACCAAAAGGAATGAGTACGGGAGGATGATGGGATGAAAAAGTTAATGGGGATAGTAGGACTTGCAACAATAATGCTTTTAAGTGCCTGCTCGGATTCAGAGGAAACATTAGTAATTAGTGGGAAACCATGGACGGAACAATTTATACTCCCTCAGATTTTAGGACAATATATTGAGGAGAAAACAGATATAGATGTGGAATATAAAGAAGGTCTAGGAGAAGTAGCAATTATGACTCCAGCTCTAGAACAAGGCGATATTGATCTGTACGTGGAGTATACTGGCACGGGCTTAAAGGATGTTTTGAAAGAGGAATCTGCAGTGGGAGAAAGCTCAGATAGTGTGCTGGAAAAAGTAAGAAAAGGCTATGAGGAGCAGTTTGAAGCTACGTGGTTAAGTCCACTTGGATTTGAAAATACTTATACATTAGCTTATACAAAGGATAATGGTTACGATGCAGATACATACTCTGATTTAGTAGAGGCTTCTAAAACTGATGGTATGGTATTTGGGGCACCTCATGCATTTTATGAAAGAAAAGGAGATGGCTTTGACGATCTAATAAATACATATCCATTTGTATTTTCAGAAACGCAAAGTTTAGATCCAAATGTTATGTATGAAGCGTTGAAAAATGGCGATGTCGATGTTATACCTGCATTTACGACAGATGGTCGCATTGAGCGCTTTGATTTGCAAACGACAACGGATGATTTAGGGTTTTTCCCTAAGTATGATGCGGCTCCAGTCATACGCATGGATGCACTACAAAAGTTTCCGGAGCTAGAAAATACGTTAAATGAGCTAGCAGGTAAAATATCTGAAGAAGATATGCTGAAGATGAATGCAAGAGTTGATATAGATGGCGATAAACCAGAGGATGTTGCTCGAGACTTTCTGGTAGAGAAAGGTCTAATAAAAGAATAAAAAAACACCCGGTTCTAGCATCCTAGAATCGGGTGAAATTATTTAGATTAGTGTCTTGAAATTCAGTCGTTTATCTAAAGCAATAATAATTGGAATACCGACGGCCAATACAGCGAATTCACCAGCTGCAACGGTTAACCATGTATAGAAGAATGGAAAATCAAGCGCAAGCATTAGTTCGAATGCGATAATACACATAGTAAATGTAAAGAGAACTGTATTAATAACCATGCGTGCAATGTTTCCTTTTACATACTTAGTCGCCAAAATCGTTAGTGATAGCGTAATGATAGAATGCGCTACTCCAAATGTTAGGTCGTAAGCGGCCATTGGAGAGAACATGTTTGTGATGAATACTCCTAATACAATTCCAAAAAAGTATTTTTTATTAAATACGATTAAGTGATTGAACATCTCCGCAATACGAAACTGTACTGCACCAAATGCAAAAGGAGCCACTAGTAGAGATACCGCGACATAAAGAGCGGCAATAACACCAGTTACTGCTATAGTCTTTGTTTTCATTATTCATTTCTCCTTAGTTTTTTTCCGTGGGAGGTTCTCGAACCACGTTAGTTTTCACAAACAGTTATTTTATGCGAATAGCTATCAACTGTCAAGGAAATCTTTAATATATGAATCTTAGTGTCCTATGGTAGAATTTGCAAAGTACGAAAAGGAAGGTTTTATATGAGAAAGTTCACATTTTTAGTAAGTATATGTATAGCCGTTTTGCTTAGTGGCTGTACATTAAATCAGCAACCAGATAAAACAATACAAGCATCACAAGTGCCAGTGGAACCTGGAGACAAAATGAAGGTTCATTTTATAAATGTAGGGCAAGGGGATTCAATATTAGTACAATCGCCAAACGGAAAAAATTTGTTAGTAGATGGGGGCACAAAAGAAGCTGGAAAAGATGTAGTAAATTATCTACGAAAACACGGGGTGGAGAAGCTCGATTATGTTGTGGCAACCCATCCAGATGCCGATCATATTGGAGGTCTACATTCCGTGTTGAATTCTATATCTATAAAAAATTTCGTGGACTCTGGAAAAACACATACATCTCAAACGTATGAGGAAATGTTACAGCTTATATTAGACAAAAATATACCATTCATCGTCCCAGAAACTGGCGATACAATTCCTCTAGATGAGGAGTTAGATATCTCTGTCATACATATGGGAGACAAATCAGCTGATAATAATGAAGCATCTATAGTATTAAAATTATCTTACGGAGAAACTTCCTTTTTATTGATGGGAGATGCAGATATAAGGGTAGAGAAAGACATACTAGAAGAGACGAATGTTAAAGCAACCGTTTTGAAAGCAGGACATCATGGTTCGGACACGAGTAGCTCGCAAGATTTTATAGAAGCAGTAAATCCAGAGGTTACCATTTTAAGTTATGGAAAAGATAATTCCTATGGTCATCCAAATACAGAGGTGAAGTCAAGACTGGAGCGGATAAGTTCACAATTATATGCCACAGCAATAGTTGGTAATATAGTAGTGGAAACAGATGGAGTAGATTATAACGTAATAACAAATGGTAATGTTGGGCCAACTGAAATTGCTAATACGGAAGCCATAGGTATTAATATTTCTAGTAAAGACCTTAGAGACGAAATAGTAGGAATTACCAACTCTGGTGAGTCAGCTGTTAATTTAGAGGAATGGCATTTAGTTTCCGTAGCTGGTAATCAAACATTTAAGTTTCCGAACATTAGCTTGCAAGCAGGGAAAACAATATACGTCACAAGTGGACCCAAAGCAAAAGAGGGCGCTGGCTATTTGAAATGGACTACTACGCAAATGTGGAGAAATGATGGGGATGCAGCTATATTATTGAATAACAAAGGAGAGATTGTGAGTGAATTCGAATAAATACACATTAGACCGTTTTGAAGGGGACTATGCAGTCTTTTTGAAATATCCAAATGAAACTGAGAGCCTCCTTGTCTGTAGTTCTGAACTAAATGATAAGGTAAAAAAGGGTGATATAGTTAATATTTCAGTTAAAGAAGATAAATATAAGATTGAACCTTTAGTTGAAGAAACAATGAACCAGAAGGAGAGGATTAACCAATTACTTGAACAACTAAAAAATAGAACCTGAGGAACGTTTCAGTTTATTGGTTTTTAAAAATTACTTCATTATGTAATTGATTCACTTGTATTATAATAGAAAACAACGCAACTTGGAGGTGAGCAGAATGGCAAATAGTAGGATCTTGCTAGACAGTGCAACGCCTCATGCAAAGCCTAATGATGGAAGGGCGATACTTTGTATGAGAAGCTATAATTTAATTTATATCGCCATTTCATAATATTGGCTTTGCACCTTATTTAAATTTTAAAAATAAGGAGCGAGCGTAAAATGACATATATTAAAGCAACTTCCGTTTTACCTGAGGAGCTAGTGAAGGAAATTCAAAAGTATATTCAAGGGGAAACGATTTATATCCCAAAACCGGGAAAAACTTATAAACAATGGGGAACGCTTTCTGGTGAAAGAAAGCGGATTGATGAGCGAAATAATTCCCTAAAGGAAGCATATAGAAGTGGGGCTCCTATGGGACAGCTTGCAAAAGAGTATCATCTATCCATCGAAACCATTAAGAAAATTATCTATACAAAGTAAAGGTATACACTGGTAGCTCCTCCTTGATGGGCTGCCAGTTTTTTTGGATGATTTATATGGTGAAAACAATTCCTAATCATCTTATCCGTTTATTAAGCAATTACTATTCGATACAATTGGACTAACGAAAAAAATTGTGAATGGAGCTGTATATATGAATCCTTTCATTAGAAGTGATCAATATAACTTTATAAAAAGACAAGCGCAAGCATTGGTAAATGGGCATGCGACTGTAAACGATCGGGCTGTTTTAAATGCTTTACAAGCATTATCATACGAGAAGGTATTCGGATTATTTGTGGAAATGACAGTAGACCAAAAAAGTCTATTGAATCCGATTGTAGGAGTAAAAGAAAAATTAGATGCAGAAGAATTTTTAGAAACTCTAAAGCCCTATGTCATTCCATTTAAAGAGATTAGCGAGACTGCTATTAAAAAGATTTTTCCGAAGGCGAAGAAACTCAAAATTCCTTCATTAGAAAATATTGATTTTAAGGAAATATCTTATTTAGGCTGGTTAGATAAAGGGTCCAATAAAAAATTTCTTGTTGTTGAATATAAGAACAAATTAGTAGGAATATCTGGTGGTTATAAAGTTTCGAACAAAAAAGGAATTTGTGCATTATGTAATCGCACAGAAGAAATTGGAATGTTTACTTCATCGGTCAAGGGTGTAACACAAGATGCTTTCATTACGAGAGGGAATTATATTTGCCAGGATAGTCAAAAATGTAATGAGAACATTATTTCATTGGATAAATTAAATAATTTCGTAGAGCTTATTCAAAATAAATAAATGAAGAGGTATCAATATGGAGCAGGAGCTACTAAAGATATTTGACGAGAAGCATAAGCAAATAGGTGTTGAGACCCGGGAGGAGATTCACAGACTTGGTTTGTGGCATGAGACATTTCAATGCTGGTTTATAGGTATACATGAGGGAAAACAATATGTTTACTTGCAATTACGAAGTGACTTGAAAAAAGATTATCCTGGATTGTTGGATATTACTGCCGCGGGGCATTTATTGGCGAGTGAAACAGTTTTTGATGGGATAAGAGAGGTGAAAGAGGAGCTTGGGATTGAAGTGCTCTTTGAGGAATTATATTCACTTGGTGTTATTAAATATTCTGTTACGACGGGTAAATTAGTAGATAATGAATTAGCTCATGTATTTTTATATGACTGCGCATTGGAATGGGAGCAATTTACGTTACAGACAGAAGAGGTTTCGGGAATAGTAAGAGTGGAGATTTCGGAGTTTGTTAAACTTTGGAAAAACGAATTAAAGGAACTAGAAATCTTCGGTTTTAAAGTAGATGAAGAGGGTGCTAAAAGTTCGATTCATCAGGTTGTTGGTAAAACGAGTTTTGTTCCACATGATCAGTCTTACTACGACGAAATTTGCAAAGAAATGATATCTTTTTCATTAAAAAACCAACTTTCTAGTTAAGAAAGTTGGTTATATTTTATTCTAAAATTTTGATTTTTACACTTTTTCGACCCCATTTATAGGCCTCGCTTTTCGTTGGGAAAAATACATCTATTTTGTTTCCTTTAATAGCACTTCCCGTATCTCCAGCTACTGCATATCCATACCCTTCGACATAAACTTTCGTACCAAGTGCAATTATATTGGGATCTACTGCGATGACCTTTACATCCGGATTACGCTTGAGATTGATGCCTGTGCTAGTGACACCAGAGCATCCGTTACAGGTTGCTGTGAACGCACTTGCAGTAACAACAATTTCTTTTACTACTTTATCATCTGTAGATCTAGAAGGGTTTTTCTTTTTCTTTGCAGCAGTTGCCGCTTTTGATGAGATTTTTAACTTTTGGTTGAGTTTAATCGTATCTGATTTTAAGTGATTCCATGATTTTAAAGTTGATACAGACACTTTGTGCGTTTTAGCAATTTTATACAAAGTATCTCCTTTTTGAACAGTGTAAGTTGAAGATGCGGCTAGGCTTGTGCTTGTTCCGCTAACCAATAATGCAAATGTAATAATGAGTGTCCCAAGAATTCTTCTCAAATACTCTACCCCTTGCTATTTAGTCTAAGCACATCTTACCAGGACTTTATTACGAGAATATTACGATGACTTACCAATATCGTTACAAATTTTAATAATGTTAGATCTGAAAATTAACATTCGCAGATTATAGTTTATTAAATAGATTTATAATTTATACCAAAAACCTATAAACTTTCAGCAAAGCTTATAAACGGTTCAATAAGAGTTTGTGAGTGACACTAATACCAATATTGCTTAAAGTCCTTAAACTTTTCAAGATAGCCCATAACTCATCCCACACTTATATAACATAAAAAGAACCTCACTAGTTTTCACTAGAAAGGCTCTCCATCCATCAATCTATCCTGCATTAACGGGCAAGTAAGTTTTCCACTTTAGGCTTGGCTTAAGCAACAAAACATAGGTGGGAGATAACTACCCTTAAAAGCCAATGATTGAAGTTTTACTTTATAGATCCATTAAAATCTCTCCATCAAACACGCTTACTGCCGGTCCTGTCATAAATACTCCTTCATCGGTGTAGCGTATAACAAGATCACCGCCTAATAGTTTTACGGTTATATCGGAGTCTTTGTCACAGTGTCCATTTAAGACTGCTGCCACTACTGCAGCGCAGGCACCAGTTCCACAGGCAAGTGTTTCACCACTGCCACGTTCCCATACTCGCATATAAACGGTCTTGCGATTTTCTATCGAGATAAACTCTGTATTCACACTTTCTGGAAAAAAAGAATGATGCTCAAATTTTGGTCCAATAAGTGGTAAGTCTACTAACATTGGATCTTCCACAAAAACAACACAGTGAGGATTACCCATTGATACAGTTGTAATATGATATGTTTTTTCTTCCACCTCGAATGGGAAGTTTATTAACGGATTTGACGCTTTTGACTGAACGGGTATAAGTGCTGGTTCTAAAATGGCTTTGCCCATATCTACTTTAGCAGAAGTCATTTTGCCATTTTCGAGAAAGAGTTCAATTGTTTTAATACCACTAAGTGTATCGATGGTTAACACTTCTTTTGTTGCAATATTATTATCGTAGACGTATTTAGCAACGCAGCGGATAGCATTTCCGCACATTTTTCCTTCACTGCCATCTATATTGAACATACGCATCTGAGCATCTGCTATATCAGATGGGCATATTAATACAATTCCATCTCCACCAACCCCAAAATGTCGGTCAGATATATGTTTGCTTAGTGTATTGGGATCATCGATAACATGCTCAAAACAATTAATATAAATATAATCATTTCCGCAGCCATGCATTTTTGTAAAAGGTATTTTCATCTTCGGTGTAACTCCCTTTGTCGCAATCTTCTTATTTATCCCATTATAGCATATGGGTCAATGGGATTTATGGAGTCTTGCTATTAAACGTGTCCCCACCTTGAATCGTGCCGTTTTCATAACCTTTATAAAACCAACCCTTACGCTGTTCAGAGGTACCATGTGTGAAACTTTCAGGGACGACATAGCCCATCGCTTGTTTTTGGAGTGTGTCGTCTCCAACTGCACTTGCCGCAGTCAATGCTTCGTCTAAATCTCCTTCTTCAAGATAGCCCAATCCTTGCGCATGTTTCGCCCATACACCGGAGAAATAATCTGCCTGAAGTTCAAAGCGGACAAGGTATTTATTGAATTCTTCCTCACTTAACTTTTGTCGTAGGGGCATTACTTGTTCAGTTGTCCCAAGTAATGTTTGAACATGGTGACCAACTTCATGTGCAATAACATAAGCCATTGCAAAGTCTCCAGGTGCATTGAACTTCGTTTGTAATTCTTGATAGAAGCTTAAGTCGATATATAATTTTTGGTCCCCCGGACAATAAAAAGGCCCAACTGATGCACCAGCTGCACCACATGCAGAATTGACACTACCAGTATATAAAACTAAAGTTGGCTCCACGTATTGCATTCCATTTTCTTGGAATATTTTAGTCCAGACCTTTTCCGTATCAGCTAGTACAACGGAAACAAATTCCGATAGCTCTTTTTCTTGTTCAGTTTCCTCATAAGGTACACTGTTCGATTGATCTGTTGTACCAAGGTTACCCATTAGATCTTCAGGGTTTCCGCCAAGTAACGCAACAATGATTACAATTATTAGTCCTAAACCACCACCAACGCCAGCAATTGCCTTACCGCCACCCTTTCCCCGACGGTCTTCCACGTTGGAACTACCAGCTCGTCCTTTCCATTTCATCTCTCGCACTTCCTTTTCCATTGTAGATAGTATGTATATTGTTTTTATACCCAATAATTTTCAAATTAGACATTCACGGAGGACGGTTTGCTTTATAATGGATAAAAAAGGAGGATTAGTCATGCTGAAAAAACCAAAAATGCTAAAAGCTGGAGACAAGGTGGCGACAATTAGTTTGTCATGGGGAGGAGCAGGGGAACCTGATCTTCGCTGGAGATATGAACAAGGAATAGATAGATTACGTGATGTGTTTGGATTGGAAGTTGTAGCAATGCCAAATAGTTTAAAGGGTGGAGACTATATATACAAAAACCCACAGGCTCGTGCAGAAGATCTAATGAATGCATTTAAGGATCCTTCCATTAAAGGAGTATTCTCTAATATCGGAGGAAGCGAAAGCATTCGATTATTACCTTATATTGATTTTGATGTAATTCGAGATAATCCAAAAGTATTTATAGGCTATTCCGATTCTACTGTAACGCACCTATTCTGTCATAAAGCAGGAATATCCTCCTTTTACGGACCAGCTATATTAATGGATTTTGCAGAAAATGTGGAGATGCATGAATATACGGTAGAGGCATTGAAGAAGACTTTGTTTGCAGTCGATGCAATTGGTGAAGTGAAGCCTGCAACTGAATGGACAAGTGAACGATTAGAATGGATTGTTGAAAACAAGGACAAAAGACGACAGATGAATCCAAATAAAGGCTATGAACTATTACAAGGATCTGGAGTAGTGCAAGGTAGATTAATCGGCGGCTGTATCGAGGTATTAGAATTTGCAAAAGGCACATCACTTTGGCCAAAAGAAGAATATTGGAAGGACAGTATATTGTTTTTTGAAACGTCTGAGGAACTTCCAACACCTGGACAATTAGAATATTGGCTACGTAATTACGGTACCCAAGGAATTCTTCAGCAAGCGAAAGGAATTATTTTTGGCAAGCCTCAAAACGAGAAGTACTATGAGGAATATAAAGATTCCATTCGTTTAATCATGAAAGAGCTTTCATTAGATAATCTACCAATTTTATATAACTTGAACTTTGGACATACGGAACCTAAATTTGTACTCCCATATGGCGCAATGGCGGAAATTGATTGTCAAAATGTAATGTTTTCTATTTTAGAAAGTGGAGTGGAGTAATCGATGTCTTCTTATATAGTTGTAGGTGGTGGAATTTTGGGAGCGTCCACTGCATATCATCTGGCGAAACGAAATGTGAAGGTTACTTTAGTCGATCGTCAAGATAAAGGACAGGCATCTGCTGCGGCGGCGGGGATAATTTGTCCTTGGATTTCCCAAAGAAGAAATAAAAAATGGTACGCATTAGTAAAAAATGGGGCAAACTATTATAAACAGCTTGTAGAGGAGTTAGAGGCTCTAGGAGAAACTTCTACAGGTTATAAACAGGTTGGGGCGATTGCTCTTCAAAATGATCCTAAAAAACTACAGAAAATGCTAGAGCGAGCTCTGGAAAAAAGAGTGGATGCACCTGAAATAGGGGAATTGAAAATACTTTCACCAGAAGAAACGAATGCACAATTTCCTCTAATAACAGAAGACTTCACTTCCTTGTATGTGGAGGGTGCAGCTCGAGTGGATGGTACTGCGATGCGAGATGCATTAATAAGATCTGCTAAAAAGTTAGGGGCAGAAGTGATTTACGGCGATGCAACGTTTGCGGATGGTGTTTTAACAGTGAATGGTCAGCAAGTGGAAGCAGATGAGATTGTGTTAACAGCAGGTGCCTGGGGCAATGAGCTGCCTCAGGAGCTTGGTGTAGATATGAATGTTAGTTTTCAAAAAGCACAGATTATGCATTTACAAGTGAATAATTTGGATACTGGTGAATGGCCTGTTGTGTTACCACCCACGAATCAGTATTTATTAACATTTGATAATGGAAAAGTTGTGGCAGGCTCCACATACGAAGAAAACACTGGTTATGATACAGAGGTGACTGAGGCGGGTAAGAACGAACTGCTAGAGAATGCTGTAAGTATCGCTAGTTCACTGGAGAATGCTTCAGTTACTGAAGTTCGAGTAGGATTTAGACCATATACGCCAGAGTTTCTTCCGGTAATTGGAAAGTTACCTGGTTATGAGTCCATTTATTTCTCCAATGGGTTAGGGGCATCAGGTTTAACGGCAGGGCCATTTGTTGGTTCTGAGCTTGCTAGACTAATCTTAGGGGAAGAAACAGTTTTGGATTTATCGGAATACGCACCAGTATAAAAAGCATATATGGGGGTTGGGAATATGAATTATTCACAGGTGGAAGAAGTAAACGATATGACAGTGGTTGAGGCTTTAGAAAAGAATTTAGCTATAATCCGGTTCGATTTAGATCGTCGTGTTGCTTATGTAAATGAAAACTTTGCTAGAGAGATTGGTTATTCTGTTAGTGAATTAATGGGGAAACAGCATAAAGAGTTATGTTATCCAGCTTTCACAAAAAGTCCAGAATATGAAAAATTTTGGAAGGATTTAATTGGTGGAAAGAATTTTCAAGATAAGGTGGAGCGTAAAACTAAACAAGGTAATAGTGTTATGTTAGAAGCGACTTATATGCCGATATTCGGCTCTGCTGGTAAGGTGTTAGGGGTAACTAAAGTTGCAACGAATGTAACGGAACGTCATGGAATATTATTGAGTGTGACAGAAGAACTGAAAGAAATGTCAATTGAATTGAGCACGCGTGCAGAGGTTGGCACAACTAGAAGTGAGGAATTGCTTCAGCGAATTGATGAAATTGCGAACGGCTCAAAAGAAAATACGGAAACTCTACAGAATCTACAAGTACAAGCGGATTCGATTCGAGGAATCGTGCAAACCATTCGAGAAATCGCGGCTCAAACGAATTTACTTGCTTTGAATGCAGCGATAGAAGCAGCTCGGGCAGGAGAGCATGGACGTGGGTTTAATGTAGTAGCCCAGGAAGTGCGTAAATTAGCTGGAAGAGTAGAGAACTCGATCGTAGAAGTACGTGAAAATATCGAAGGAATCGCGAAGCAAGTGGAGAAAGTAACGACTAGTAATAGTAATTCTCAAGCAAGTATAGAAAAAAGTCAGGAAGAAATACGTTCTGCTTTGGAGGAGTTCAAAGATATCTCATCAGCAGCAATTAAATTAGAGAGTCAAGCTGCTGAATTTGTGAAGCTAATTTAAGGAAGGTCTCTTTGCGTATATTCCAACCTAAATCATGTTAAACTAGATGAGGTATAGGAGGTACAGCGGATGAGTAAATATTTCATAGGATATATAGAAATTGAACGACAGATAGATTTCTATTTTCAAATGAAGCAGGTTGAAAAACAATTCGAACTCCAGTTAACGATGGATGGAATTATATCTGAGCGCAATAAGTTTAAGCTGCAGCATGTGTATGATGTATCTCATAAACCATTCTCGTATGGAGGTGGTCTTTTATATCTTCATACTAACCAAGGAGTTTTTCCATTTCAAATTCGAGAAAATCCATCGAACTTTATACAAGGCTTTAAGTCATTGAAAACTGAACACTCTTAAACATCTACACTTTAAAAAAGCGTGGGTGTTTTTTTGTAGATTTCGACTGAATTTTATGAATCATGGAACATATTGTTGAAAGATTGTAAATGCTTTAATGAGTGCTATAATGAGAAATATTCAAATAGCAACAACTCGTATAATAGCAGGGATATGGCCTGCAAGTTTCTACCAGCTTACCGTAAACAGGCTGACTATGGGTGGCGATGAAATATTAGAAATATGACATTTTTGTCATGATTTTCTATTATTTCTATTCGACTTTTTTAGCTCGAATGACATTGCTCCACTCCATAAATGAGTGGCTGCAATATCATTTGAGCTTTTTGTTGTCCAAATTATAACTGGAGAGGAACAATCATTATGAAATTACTGCAAGATAAAATTAAACAAAATGGTAAAGTGTTATCGGAAAATGTATTGAAAGTAGATACTTTTTTAAATCACCAAATTGATCCTGTATTAATGCAAGCAATAGGCAATGAGTTTGCAGCACGTTATAAAGAGGCTGGAATCACAAAAATACTAACGATTGAATCTTCTGGTATTGCTCCTTCCATGTTTGCAGGTCTTACATTAGGAGTGCCTGTTGTTTTTGCTAGAAAGCGTAAATCACTAACGCTATCTGATAATTTATTTACTTCTAAAGTTCACTCTTTTACCAAAGGAGAAACGAATGATATTTCGGTCTCAAAAGATTTTATCAACAATGAAGATGTTGTATTGATCATTGATGATTTCTTGGCAAATGGACAAGCTGCGTTAGGACTTTTAGATATTTTAGATCAAGCAGAAGCAAAAACTGCAGGTGTTGGGATTGTTATTGAAAAAGGTTTCCAACCAGGTGGAAAAATTATTCGTGATAAAGGTATTCGTGTAGATTCACTTGCGAATATTAAATCATTGGCAAATGGTAAAGTTGAGTTTTTTGAGGAGGAAACGGTAAGATGAATAGCGCTTTAAAAAACACTGCGCTCGGTATTCAGCATGTCCTTGCAATGTACGCAGGAGCAGTTATTGTACCGTTAATCGTTGGGGGAGCAATTGGTCTTACGTCAGAACAGCTTACATATTTAGTGGCTATTGATATATTAATGTGTGGTGTGGCAACCATTTTACAGGTTATGAGTAACCGATTTTTTGGAATAGGACTTCCTGTAGTACTAGGATGTACGTTCACAGCTGTGGGACCAATGATTGCTATAGGTGGAGATTATGGGGTTTCCGCTATTTATGGAGCGATTATAGTTTCTGGTGTAGTCGTAATATTGATAAGTGGATTTTTTGGGAAGCTTGTAAAGTTTTTCCCTCCTGTAGTAACAGGATCTGTTGTAACTATTATTGGGATTACGTTAATACCCGTTGCTATCAATAATATGGGTGGCGGACAAGGAGCAGCAGATTTTGGTTCCATTTCGAACATTCTATTAGCCTTTGGTACCCTTCTATTTATCGTGCTGTTATACCGTTTCTCTACAGGCTTTATAAAAGCTATTTCTATATTAATAGGGATTATTGGCGGCACGATTGCCGCAGCATTTATGGGGAAAGTTGACTTTTCTCCTGTGAGAGATTCAGATTTCTTTCATATGGTTCAACCCTTCTACTTCGGCACACCGACTTTTGAAATTTCGCCTATTATTACGATGACGTTAGTAGCAATAGTATCGTTAGTCGAATCAACAGGCGTGTACTTTGCACTTGGAGATATGCTTGGGAAGAAAATTGAAAAAGAGGATTTAACGAAAGGTTATCGTGCCGAAGGGATTGCCGTTGTATTAGGTGGTATTTTCAATTCTTTCCCTTATACAACGTTTTCTCAAAACGTAGGGCTTATGCAAATTTCAGGAGTCAAGACGAAAAAAGTCATTTATATAACTGGAGCAATGCTGATCGTACTTGGCTTTATCCCTAAGATTGCAGCTCTAACAACAATCATTCCTGAGTCCGTGCTAGGTGGGGCAATGATAGCTATGTTTGGGATGATTGTGGCACAAGGGATAAAAATGCTAAGTAAAGTAGTGTCCGATACGGAGGACAATTCGATGATTATTGCATGTTCTATCGGTATAGGACTTGGAGTAACAGTGGTTCCTGAGTTATTTGATTCATTACCAACGAGCATGAAAATATTGACGAGTAATGGGATTGTGGCAGGAAGTATAACTGCAATCGTGTTAAATATAGTCTTCAACATGATTCCAAGAAGGAAAATTTCATAACTTTTCAGAACTACGATGGAGATGATCCTTCGTAGTTTTTTTTATACAGCTTTGTTATATCTTATTGTTGATTTAGTAATAGGCGATACGACAAAATAGTGTACTATGGGCAGTATACAAGTATTAAAATGACACCAATGAAGGCATTTTTTCATACTATACTTTGGGGTGATAAAATGCCGAGAGTAAATTATCGAAGTAAAGACGTTGACTTAATGGCTAGGATGATGAGAGCGGAAGCAGAAGGTGAAGGAAAACAAGGAATGCTATATGTTGGAAATGTAATTGTTAATCGTGCTAAAGCAGATTGTTTAGACTTTAATGATGTTAGAACAATTGAAGACGTCATTTTTCAAATACAAGGAGGAAATTATTCTTTTGAAGCTGTTCAAAAAGGTAATTTATTTTACCAAAGAGCGAGAACTGCTGAAAAAAACTTAGCAAAAAAGAATTTGGATTATTGGAGAGAACACCCAGGGAAATATGCACTTTGGTACTTTAATCCATATGCTCCATGCCCTCCAACATGGTATGATCAACCTTTTTCCGGTCAATACAAAAGTCATTGTTTTTATGAACCAGCAGCTGGAACATGTGAAAGTGTTTATATGGGTTAAGGAACAATTTTGATTTACTTGATTTGTATTTAAATAACTTTAAAGAGCCTTACTACAGTCTAATGTAGTAAGGCTCTAGTTTTATGAGAAGAAAATTTAATAACTTATTCAACGCCTTATTTGTAAAGCAATTGTAAAATATTTAAAAATGTGAGGAAAGTCACTGTGGACAAATTACCTATTTGTTAGCATAAATAATAATGCTTTATAATTCGGAGGTTTGATATGTTTAGGAAAAAACGAAATTTGCCAGCAATCAATCTGTTAAATAATCCTGAAGTTCACTTAGCAATTCGAGATACCGACATTCTATTTCAGCTTCAGTTGATCAATTTCTCCGAAAAAGATCTTGCTAACCTTAAACAAATGGAGTCATTTATGGTGCCTAATATTCCCGGAGCAGTGAAGAACTTCTACGACTCCCTAATGGTAAGTGAAAAATTAGTGGACATTATCAATAAACATAGTTCACGCAATCGTTTAGAACAAACATTAGTAAAGCACATAGCAGAATGGTTTACTGGAGTTTTGGACGAGCAGTACATAGAAAAACGAAAGAAAATTGCTAAAATGCATGTGCATATTCAGCTAGAAACGAAAAGCTATTTAGGAGCATGTTATCAGCTTCAAAACAGTTTAGTTGAAAAGGTACTATTAGCTCAACTGCCAATAGAACAACAAATCCAATTTGTATCCTCTTTAAACAAAATAATTAACTACGAGCAACAATTGGTTGTGGAGGCTTACGATCAATATGCCGAAGAGCAAGCAAAGGAAAAAGAAGGTGAAATAAAAAGAGCAATCAAAGAGACATTGGGAAATATCGTTACTAACCTAGAATATCAATCTTCTGAAACAACTACCTCTGTAGAAGAGCTAATTGGAACGACAAAGGAAGTGGAGGCTGAGGTTGCAAAGAGTATCGAAATCTCCAATAAGACGATTGAAAAGGCGGAAACTGGTAAGCGAATTATACAAACCTTAACTGGTCATTCGCAGGAAATATACGAAAAAACAAATTCCATGTCAGGTTTAATCAATAAATTAAACCAATCCTCTCAAGAAATTTTGAATGTTGTAAAAATAGTCAAAGATATAGCGATAAAAACAAATTTACTAGCATTAAATTCAGCTATAGAAGCAGCGAGAGCGGGAGAGTATGGAAAGGGTTTTGCTGTAGTTGCAGAGGAAGTACGTAAGCTTGCGGAACAAACTAAGAATTCTGTAGAGCAAATCGACTTGCTAATTGGCGTCTCGGATGATGCACAGCAGGAAGTAGTAAAGTCTATTCAAGATGTTCAACGTTTAGCGGATACAGGGTTAAAAGAAAGTGAGGAATCAGCATTCTCTTTAGCAAGTATTGCTTCCATGATTCAAGAAGTAGCAGCTGATTCTGAAATAGTCGGCAAGGATATTCATGACTTAACTTTTGCAGTGGAATCTATTGGAGCAGCATCCATTCAAATACTAGAGTCTACAAAACTATTAGAAGAGACAATTCGAAAGATTTAGCTAATCCTTTTAAACTTGAGATATGATAATGTGTGTAGCAATAGGGACTGCTGTTTCCTATTTAGAATAGTCAGGTGAATATGTCTTAACCTTATTAATAGGATTACGCATTTTTATGGGCAGTTGTATATAGTTTCAGGGCTATATTAGTAGTTTCAATGGGCTTTCCTACTCATCTCACAAGACTCATTTATTAAATACGAAATCCTCGTAATAAGAAAACAATCTCTAGTGAAATTTCTATTTCGCAAACCGAAATAATGTGATAATATTGTCTAATCTATGAGATGTGAGGAAAAGATGATGAAAATAAGAGATTGGGATCGTAGTTTACAGGTCCGTTTGTTTGGAGAGTTTTTTAGTAATTTAAGCTTTTGGATGGTATTTCCCTTTTTAGCGATTTATTTTGCTGATGAATTTGGTACGAGTATGGCAGGGGTTTTACTGGTTGCATCGCAAGTATTTTCGGTTGGTGCTAATTTAATCGGAGGTTATTGTGCAGATAGATTTGGTCGAAGGACAATGTTATTTTTCTCTGCAACTGCAGAAGGGTTAGCATTTATTTTATTTGCTTTTGCGAATTCGCCATGGTTTGATTCATCGATGCTAAGCTTTGTGGCCTTTACGATTGCAGGTATGGCTGGTTCCTTATATCATCCTGCTAGTCAAGCGATTGTTGCAGATATTGTGCCGGAGAAGGATAGAAGTACTGTATTTTCGGTGTTCTATACGTCTATAAATATTACGGTAGTCATTGGACCAATAATAGGTGCAGTATTATTCTTTAATTACCGTTTTATGCTTTTATTAGTTTCCGGAATTATATTCTGTTTAGTTGGCTTGGCCATTAGATTTTTAACAGAAGAAACGTTACCGACTGATGTAAGGGCCAAGATGGCAAGTGGCTCGAATAATTGGATTCAGGTTATCATCAAGCAGGTTAAAGCTTATGGATTGATTGTGAAGGATAAGGTTTTCTTCTTGTTTGTCATTGCTGGTATTTTGTTAGCACAAACATATATGCAATTGGATATGCTCATACCAGTTTATATGAAAGAAGCTATTGATAAGCAGGTACTTGGTAATTTGTTTAACAGGGAGTGGGCGGTAACAGGGGAAGGATCGTTCGGTATTCTACTTTCTGAAAATGGATTATTAGTAGTACTGTTTACGGTGTTTGTCACAAGATGGATGACGAAGTATCCGGAGAGGTGGGTGTTCTTTCTATCCTCGTTCTTATATGCAGTGGCAATGCTTGTATTCCCAATCACAGCCAACTTCTGGGTTTTCTTGATTGCGATGGCGATCTTTACATTAGGAGAACTAGCGACGGTTGGATTGCAGGAAAGCTTTGTTTCAAAATTAGCTCCTGATGATATGAGGGGACAGTATTTTGCGGCGGCAAGTTTGCGCTATACAATTGGTCGTACAATTGCACCTTTAGTATTTCCGCTAGTCACATGGATTGGGTTTACATGGACATTTGTTATACTAGCAGCTTTAGCGCTACTAAGTGGATTCATCTATCTGCTGACGTTTAAAGAATACAATAAACGAAAAAAAGAAATAGCCGTATAATTGGACAAGGGGTGTTCTCCTAATGAGAACACCCCTTGATTTTGTATAGGTATAACATAACTTTTGAATTTTAAATTTCATCCCGAAAAGTTCGGGGAATAATTTCCATGAAAGGTTCCTCTTTCAATGCCGCGGTAAATTGTTCCACTGGTTGCCTTCTAACCTAAGCAACGTAAACCCTACCTTCTTTTACGTCCTTGCGACCCTGTAGCCGCTCCAGTGTGAATAAGTATTATCAAAAACACATATAGCAGAATGCCAATATCTAAAAACTATGTCGTACCAAATGTTAACTATGACATTATCTCATACAAAAAAATAAATGTCAAACATGGTCAAAAATAAAGAGCTAAAATGATATACTAATTCAATGGTAAATTGAGTAAAGTGGGTGGAGAAAATGGAACAATGGGATATCTTAAATGAGTTCAGAGAGAAAACAGGAAAGACCTGGATAAGAGGAGATGAAATGAGTGAAGGGGACTTTCATCAGGTTGTTCATATTTGGATTATGAATGATAAAGGAGAGTTTCTTATTCAACAACGTCAACCATGGAAAATAGGGTGGCCTAATATGTGGGACTGTGCTGCAGCAGGGTCTGTTTTAATAGGAGAAACTAGTGAAATGGGTGCTATTCGCGAAGCTAAAGAAGAATTAGGCATTGAGTTAAAAATGGAGCATGCAGAAGTGATGTTTACTGTAAAGTTTTCTCGTGGTTTTGATGACCATTGGTTGGTAAAACAAGAGATAGATATGGAGCAATTAAATCTGCAATACGAAGAGGTAGCTGATGCTAGATGGGTAACAGTAAATGAAATCCTCATGCTAGTCGAAAGTGGAGAGTTCATCCCGTATCAAATTTTGGAACCGCTTTTTGAGATGAGTATGTCATCTATTTCACTTAGGAAGGCTAGTTTATCAGATGCTGAGGAATTATTTGCTATGCAAAAAAAGGTGTTTCAACCTATTTATGAAAAATATCAGGATCATGATACGAGTCCGGTTTTCCAATCGTTTGAAAGATTTACAGAACGTCTGCAAATAGGGGACTACTTTAAAATCGTTGAACATGGTTTGTTGGTAGGAAGTGTCCATGTTTATCCGAAGTCTTCAGGCATTATGCGATTACATATGATAAATATTTTACAACAGTTTCAGGGTAAAGGAATTGCCCAAAAGGTCATGAGACGTCTTGAAAGTATGTATCCTGAAGCGGTGAGCTGGGAGCTAGATACGATTAAGCAGGAGCATAGAAATTGCTATTTATACGAGAAGATAGGCTATGTCCAAACAGGGGAAGAATGGAAGGTAAATGAGCAGATGACCCTTGTTCACTATACGAAAACGAATAGTTTTAACCATTTGAAACCAATTTCAACATAAATGAACATATTATAGCAAAGTAATAATTAGATATTAACAATATTTGTTATATGCCGATACTTAGAGAGGAAAGTTATTTTGTCATCTATGTCTAAAGTAGGGTTAGTATTTTAAGTGAAAATTCCTATTTTATATAAAGATGAATGCAACTTTTAACAGATCTTAATAAGGAAGTGTTTTTAAATTATGGCAGAAGGAACTTACACAATGAAAGTAAATCCGGTGAAGAAAACTGTTGATATGACAGTGAGCGGAACTTTTACTCCTGAAAAAGCTAAACAATTTATCGATGATTATCAGCATAAGTTATCATCGATTAATGCAAGTGAATTCGTCTTGGAATTTGATTGCAGAGATTTGGATGTTGTAACAAAAGAAATGATACCGGATCTGGAAAATTGTTTAACACTTTATAAATCTTCTGGATTTAAGAAAGTAGAAGTAGGTATTAAGAAAAGTGCTATAATCTCCATGCAATTAAAACGCTTGGCGAATAATGTGGGGCTAACTACGTTTGAAGTAATTCAAAAATATTAATACTCGTAAAAAGGTAGGGAGCTATTATAGGTCCTGCCTTTTTATTTGATAATTTCATATAGAGAGGTTTATTACAACTATGACTAACATTAGAATTAAAGCAGTGGATGTTTACCATGCGAAAAAGCAAGTAAACAATGACGTTTACCTTGAACACTTTAAAAAACAAGGAAAAGATATTACAAATTTCTTGAATATTATGGGAAGAAAAAAGCGTTATGTCATTGATAATCCCGAAGAAAATACAATTACTATGGCGATTGAAGCAACAAATCGGGTGTTGAAAAAAGTGGGATTAGAAGGTAAGGATATAGATATGATTATTTTTTCTACTCAAGTACCTGAAGTAACTGTTCCAACCAATGCTATGTTCATTCATAATGCTATTCAAGCAAAAAAAGGAACAGTTATTTTTGATATGAATGCAAATTGCGCTGGTATGACAATAGCAGTAGAGCAGGCGTCACGATATATGAAATCCAATCCACATGTTAATACCGCACTTGTGGTAGGCTCTGATTATCTTTCATTGGTGGCTGATCCTAAGGATGCAATGACCTATGCTAACTTTGGAGATGCTTCTTCTGCAATTATATTAGAAAAGACTTCGAATGATACAGGATTTGTTGACGCGATGTTTGAAGTAGACTCAAGTAACCGAAATAATATCTTATATCCCCATAAGGGATTATCTCAAACAATTAAAGCTGGTGAAAGTGCAGAATTCATGCATTGGCTACCATTTGACGGAACGATGTCTCTGCCTTATACGTATGAAATGTTCGAAGCCATTTTAGAAAGAAATCAGCTTAAAATTGATGATGTGGATGTGTTCTGCTTATCTCAATTTGCTAAAGTAAATATGGATGAAATTCAAAAACATTTTAATATACCTGAAGAAAAAATTATTTATGTAGGAGACAGGTACGGATATACTGGTACGAGCAGTCCTTTTATTGCCCTTCATGAAGGAATCGAAACTGGTAAGATAAAGCGTGGAGACCTAATATTATTTTGGACAATCGGTGGCGGTCACGAGTTCATTACTATGTTATTTAGATATTAAAGTAAAAGGGCGACGTGCAGAGATAATCACCATGAAAAGCCGATGAACTAAATTTTCACTAATACTATTTGACTTTGCCAAAAACATCAAACCAGGCTATCTCTATCTGAGGTAGCCTGGTTTATTATCCAACTGTTACAGCAGAGAAAAATTCACTGTATAGTGCACGCAGTATTTTGTTCTCATTACTTTCATGTACTCCAAATGAAAGGCTGACCTCTGAAGAGCCTTGGTTAATCATTTCAATATTTGCACCAGTATTTGCAATAGCAGATGCAGCACGTGCTGCCAGTCCAGTACTATTATTCATACCTTCTCCTACAATAACAATCATAGAAAAATGATGACGGAAATGTACATCATCTGCGTTTAGTTCGTTTAATACACGATTCATTATACGCACTTCTTTTTCTGGATCCAATTGATGACTACGCATGATAACGGAAATGTCGTCTAATCCTGATGGTGTGTGTTCATATGAAATATGCTCTTCTTCTAAAATTTGAAGTAGCTTACGACCAAACCCAATTTCTCGGTTCATCAAATATTTACTGACATATAAAATAGAAAATCCGTTATCAGCAGAAATTCCAGTGACAGGACGTTTGTTTGCTTTACGTTTAGCTACTATATTCGTGCCAGGTGCTGATGGATTATTTGTATTTTTAATACATACTGGGATACCGCTTTTATAAACAGGCATTAATGCTTCATCATGAAAAACAGAGAAGCCTGCATAGGAAAGCTCACGCATTTCCCGATATGTTATTTCTTCTATTTCCGCAGGATGATTAACTACTCTAGGATTAGCGGAAAATACGGAGTCGACATCGGTAAAGTTTTCATATAAATCAGCTTTTACCGCAGCTGCTAGTATAGAGCCAGTGATGTCCGATCCTCCACGATCGAATGTACGAAGAACTCCGTTTGGTGTATATCCAAAAAAGCCCGGGAAAACAATAATGCCAGAAAGGTTGTTTAATGCATTTAGATTGTCGTATGCTTGTGGCAATGCTTGAGCTCGTTCAGGAAAATCATTTACGACTAATCCAGCAGTCTTGGGATTAATATATTGAGAGTCAAGACCAATGCTTGTGAAATAAGTAGAAATTAGTTTTGCGTTGTTATCTTCTCCACTTGCTTTAATATTGTCTACAAATAATTCAACTTCACTTTGATCTTCATTGATGCGTGCTCGTAGATCTTCTTCGATAACGTCACAGATGGTCTCGTCTAATGCTAGCCCCTGTGCAATTTCTTTATAACGCTCCACTACTTGGTGGAGTTTTTCTTCCACTTTTTCATTATGTATAGCGGCAACTGCCAATTCGATTAGTAAGTCTGTTACTTTTTTATCGGCATCGAAGCGTTTACCCGGTGCAGACACAACAACGAATTTACGAGATGGATCTGCTTTAACAATTGCAGCCACTTTTCTGATTTGGACTGCGCTTGCTACAGATGTTCCGCCAAATTTACTTACCTTCATCTAATCAAATCCTTACTTTTTTAATATGATTGTACTTATGGAAAAAACAAATGGTTTTATACAGTGTACAAATATTATCATTAGAGGTCAATAACTTTGTAGTTATTTCTTTAACTTTATTTTATTAACACGAACTTTATAGTTATTTTTTAAAATAAAGTTCGTGTTTTTTGACTGGATGATATACATTGATTTAATTTTTAATAGTTTCGTCACTAGAACACGAATTATAAAAAAATAAAAATATTTTTTCGAATAAGTAAACTGCATGAAATCAGTGTTTTTGGAGTTAAAAATAAAATGGTAGCGGTTTCAAATTTTTTAACTATATTGACAATAAATTTGCTGGTGCGTATGATAGGTTTAATTCAATAAAGCGTGAACAATTTTGACGGAGATAGGCTTTACATGTTGAAATCTTTAGAGAGCTGATGGTTGGTGCAAATCAGTGGTTTCGTTTGTGGGGTAGCACTCTTGAATTGGTGGACTAAAAACAGAGGATTTAGGTTCATCCGTGAATGCGCGTTAAGCATACTAATTGAGAATCTGCGAGATAATTGCAGTAAAATTTGGGTGGTACCGCGTGAGCAATTATAAGCTCTTCGCCCCTTACATAATTGTAGGGAGTGAAGGGCTTTTTTATGTTTCCAAAATAAGGAGGAGAATCATTAATTCGATCAGCAGAAGAAAAGCAATACAACAAAAATATAGTTATAAAAGGAGAAAAAATAATATGACATTCAATATTCTAATTAGCGATCCACTAAGCGAAGATGGTATTTTCCCACTAAGAGAAGCAGAGGGATTTAATATCGTTGTAGATACCACGTTAACTCCAGAACAGCTTGGCGAAAAAATTGGTGAGTTTGATGCATTATTAGTTCGTAGCCAAACACAGGTTACTCGTGAGATTATTGAAAAAGGGACTAATTTAAAAATTATTGGTCGTGCTGGAGTTGGGGTAGATAACATTGACTTAACTGCTGCAACAGAACGAGGGATCATCGTTGTTAATGCTCCTGACGGAAATACAAACTCAGCAGCAGAGCATTCTATCGCTATGCTTATGTCTCTAGCTCGCAATATCCCTCAAGCCTTCCATTCTTTGAAAAATAAAAAATGGGATCGCAAAACATTTATCGGTGTAGAAGTGAAGAACAAAACGTTAGGTGTCGTAGGATTCGGAAGAATTGGACAAGAGGTCGCTTTTCGTGCAAAAGGACAACGTATGAACGTCATTGCGTACGATCCATTCCTAACAGCTGAAAAAGCAGAAAAATTAGGAGTTCAATATGGAACAGTAGAGGATGTTATCAAAGCCGCAGATTTTATAACTGTGCATACACCACTATTAAAAGAAACTCGTCACATAATAAATAAAGAAGCTTTTGAAAAGATGAAAGACGGCGTTCAAATTATTAACTGTGCTCGTGGAGGAATTATCGATGAAGATGCATTGTATGATGCAATCGTGTCAGGTAAGGTCGCAGGAGCTGCATTAGATGTTTTTGAGGAAGAACCGTTTGTAGAACATAAATTATTAACGCTTCCTCAGGTTATTGCAACACCTCACTTAGGTGCTAGTACTGTAGAGGCACAAGAAATTGTAGCAATCGATGTATCTTATGACGTAGTGAGCTTCCTGAAAAATGGAACAGTGAAAAATCCAGTAAACCTTTCTTCAGTACCTAAAGATGTCCTAGCTAAAATTGAGCCATTCTTTAATCTAGTAGAGCAATTAGGTTCATTCCTAAGCGATCTTGTTGAAGGAGTCCCAGAGGAGGTAAACATTACTTATTCTGGAGAATTAGCAAACTTCGATACTCGTCCATTATCTCGTAATGCTGTAAAAGGTCTTCTAAAAAGCAAACTAGGAGAATCAGTTAATGATGTAAATGCAAAATTCCTAGCAGACCGTTTAGGTATAACAGTCAATGAATCAAAAACTTCAAAATCAAAAGGATTTACCAGCTTGATAACGCTTGAAATGAAAACTGCAGCCGGAACAAGAAAAGTTGCGGGTACTTTGTTAAATGGCCTAGGTGGCCGTATCGTACGTGTTGATGACTTCATCGTAGACGTTGTTCCATCTGGGTACTTATTGTTTATCCGTCATAAAGACCAACCGGGTGCTATTGGACGCGTAGGAACATTGCTTGCGTCTGAAGGTATCAATATCGCAGCCATGCAAGTAGGTCGTTCCGAAGTAGGTGGAGATGCGATTATGATGCTTTCCATTGATAAGCACGTAGAAGAGTCAGGTGTTGACCAGCTTAAAGCATTAGAAGACATCTTTGATGCAACACCGATTGACCTTTAATAAAATTGGGTGGATTCACGACAAGTAAATGTCATGGATCCACTTTTTAATAGAAGGAGAAAGTATAAAATTTTTTACCGTGATTTCCGTTACAGGTGGGGTACAAAGGCTAAGTGCGCCACCTCGTGTGGCAACGCCTTCGTGACCAACATCCTGTTGGCCTCCGTGGGGTGAGCGATGAGCTATCACCGTCTCTGTGATATCTCATCTGTCTCACTCATCCCACTGGAGTCGCCACCTTTCACTCCAATCAAAATTAAGTGAGTAGTACTCCACTAAAAGATAGAGCATAGGCTATCGCTAAGATGATAAGTAGTCAAAGTTAATGTAGTGATAAGACCGGCTGTTGAATTAGGGATACTGTAAGGAAGGTTGAAGAAAGTATATTTTCTTTTTTCTTATGGAAATTATGAGAAATAGTTAGTGTTTACTAATTAAAGAAATGAAGTAGCGAACGAAATTGTATCTTCGAGAGCTTCCTCTATGAGTAGGAAAGCATCGTTTCTCTAGTTATCCAAAAAAGCATTAGCCTGTTTCGAAAAGTTGTTGAAGTGCGACGGACAGATAAATGCCATAATTAAGATTACCGGAAAAAGAAGGGGTGGTCGTGACGTTAGTCACGACCACCCCTTCAAAAATTAGCCGGTTAATAATATTGCATTAAGTCTGCTCAAAGCTAACCGAAAACGATAGAAACAGGTTTTTACTTTAAAGAGTCCTTACGCTTTTCTTATGCAAGCAGCGTCAATAGTTCTTTTAAGTTCTCAATTGTGTACGTAGGCGTTACTTCTTCACTAACAGGTTTTTCTTCGCGATTGATCCACACGGATTGCATACCGACCTTAGAGGAGCCTAATATGTCGGTCATTAGATTATCACCGACCATCAATACGTCATCTGCCGTCATTCCGACAATTTCTAGTGCATGCTCAAAGATGGATGGATCAGGCTTACCTTTACCAAATGCTCCAGAGATAAGTATATGGTCAAAGTATGTGGCAATCTCCGGTGTGATTTCCAATTTAATGTTTTGAAGACTTGGCGAGCCATTTGTCATTAATAGCAATGTATACTTTCCTTTTAATTGATCTAACACTTCATAGGTTTCTTCATATACAAAGGGGCTTTCTTTTCGCATTTTCGGAAAATATTCTGCTAACTTTCTACCTAATTCTTCATTAACAATCCCTAGCTTCTCTAATCCCTTTGTCCATGCTAATTGTTGATACTCTGGTACGATGACTTTCATTTTTTGAAAATCCTCAGAAGGGTCGTCAAATGTTCCCCATAATCCTTCAAAGGGATTAATACCGATCATTTGAGTGAATGTGCGTGTTTCATATGTATCGTACAATGCACTTGCTTCTGCACGTACGGCTTGTTCTAATTCAAGTGGATCGATGTTAACATGTGTTGCAGCAAATGCACATGTTTTGTGAAACGCAACGGACACACTTTTATTGTCCCATAGTAAAGTATCATCTAAGTCAAAAAAAATTGCTTTTTTCATACCTTGTAACCTCCAGCACGTATTTACTTAATACTTTACCGTACTAAAGAGTCCGTGTCACTAGAAAGGAATCATTTTTTCTAGAATTCCACCTTCCCGAATAATTCCTTCTATATCTTTGATGATAATTGGAAAGTAAGGGAAGCCGTACACGTATGGAGTCAATTCATACACTTGAAAATATATGACAAGTGAGTGATCGGCTATGTAAAAGTCTTGGTCACTACGTATTTGTGTAAAACCCTCTAATAGAGGCACATCCCACTCTACCATTTTCTTTTCAATCATTTCAGAGAGTACTTTCACATAATTACTATCCGGCTTAAACAGTTCACTTAGTGCATACTGCTTGCCTGTCTTGACGTCGAAGGTGAGTGATTTCGTAATTGTAAGACCGTGCGCACCTCCTGTAAATGAATAGACAGTTAAACTTAAGCTTAGAACACCACGCTCATTTGTTTTGATCTCATAAGTACCGACCATTTCTACTAAATGCTCACTGTAAAATCCTTGTTCGATCAAAAGCTTGTTCAGTTCATGAATAATATCTGCATTTATCTTTTTTTCAACTGCAGGATGAGGTAAGTTAGTTACAATAGGATAATAAACGTTAATCTTTGGTGAACTTTTCCTAATATATTTCGTTTCTATACGAACAGGAAGATCCAAGGCAAACAACCTTTCTTAAGTAATAATAAATAATATGAGTGGGAGAGGAATCATATGTTTTTAAATAGAGTGACCCTTTTCAAAGAGCCACAATTGGAAAGTCATTATCCATTCACGATTCCAACAATTAGTAACTTTAGAGAGCTAGAGCTAACCTCTCCTGTAACTTTTTTTGTAGGAGAGAATGGGACTGGGAAATCGACTTTATTAGAAGGAATTGCAGATAAATGTGAATTTAATACAGCAGGTGGAAGTCGGAATAATTTATATGATGTGGATGCTGCAGAAAGTGCATTGGGGAAATATCTAAGACTTTCCTGGATGCCAAAAGTAATGAATGGTTTCTTTTTACGGGCAGAATCCTTTTATCAATTTGCTTCACATATTGATGAACAGGAAAGAGAAAATCCTAACCGAGGTGTACTAGATAGTTATGGTGGAAAATCCCTTCACGAGCAATCACACGGAGAGTCTTTTCTATCTTTGTTTCTAAATCGTTTTAATGGACAGGCTATTTATCTTTTAGATGAGCCGGAAGCAGCATTATCACCACAGAGACAATTGGCATTTTTACGAATCATGCATGATTTGATCAAGGAACAGAATTGCCAATTTATCATTGCGACACACTCTCCCATAATTTTAGGGTACCCAGAAGCGACCATCCTAAGTTTTGATGAAGGAGAGATTGAGGAAATCGACTATGAAATGACAGGGCATTATCAAATTACAAAATATTTTTTAGACAATCGGGAAAAATTTTTAGAAGAGATATTTGAAGGTGAGTAAATGTATGTAATCATAAATTATTTAGATGATATGTTATTTTTTATAGGGATTGCATTTCCATTGATTGTTATTTGGCGACTGTATCGTTGGAAGAAGAGAGGATTTCAGCTAAAAGAGATATTACATGAGCTCGGAATTTTAGTCTTTTTCTCTGTACTTGTTGGTCTATTTTCTCAAACAATAATACCTAAACCAGGTGAAGTGCCAGCCTATACCACCGGCGTTAATTTAGAATTATTTCGTGTGGTAGAAGAAACATATAATGCCATTGTATATCTAGGATTTTGGCAACCATTCTATATTAACTTTCTTGGTAATATTATTCTATTCATGCCAATTGGGTTTCTTCTACCTTTACTATTTAAAAAGATGGAGCTTTTTATATTCCCAGTATTTGCTGGATTGTGTCTATCTTTATTTATTGAAATTATGCAGATTCCGCAAAGCAGAAGCAGTGACGTCGATGATTTATGGCTGAATACGCTTGGGGCATTTCTTGGCTATGTGTGCTATTACTTTATTCGAAAAGCTTTCCCAGCATTTACAGCTGCTTTTAAAAAAGTTTATGAAAACTAAGAATGGGTAGACATAGGAGAGTATTAATATTGCAAGGAGATTTTAAACATGATGAAAATTAAAGAATCAAAAACTGAGCAAAAACGTGATGATATTATCGAAGAGTTTGTGAACAAAGGCGTATATAAAATTGATGGAAGACAATTATATGAGTTAAATTTTTATGAATTAATGAAGGAATATACAACTGAAGATGAAAGTAGATAAGTGCCTTTTCTATAGGGCACTTTTTTTGAGAAAAAAAGTATGTCCTATCTATTATCTATAAATATTAGTCGATATAAAAAATATGGTACACTTGACTCAAATACAGATGAGGTGGAAACAAACTTGACTTTTATAACTAATTTAAATGAATCATTACAAAAAAAATGGGGAGACGCAAATTTTGCTTCTCCAATGCCGATACAATCCAAATTAATCCCACATATGTTGGATGGCTCCGACGTAGTGGCAGAATCTCCAACAGGAACTGGAAAAACACTTGCTTACGTACTTCCAATCCTGCAGAAAGTTGATCCGACTAAGAAACAAATACAGGCTATGGTAATCATTCCTTCTCAAGAACTTGGTATGCAAATTGTGGAGGTATTCCGTGAATGGGTGAAAGATACAAACATCTCAGTTGCCCAATTGATCGGTGGAGCAAATATTAACAGACAGATTGATGTGCTTAAAAAGAAGCCGACAATTGTCGTTGGAACTCCAGGTAGATTACAAGAGCTAGTGAAAACTAAAAAACTAAAAATGCATGAAATAAACATCGTTGTTCTAGACGAAGGAGACCAACTCCTAAGCAGAGAGCATCGTACAACCGTGAAAAGTCTAGTCGACGCAACTGTGGAAAGTCAGCTGATTGTAACTTCTGCAACAATTACAGAAGAAATAGAATTAGTTGCGGAACGTATGATGAAGAATCCTGTGCGCATTCAGGTATCAGCAGAGGATGTTCCTTCGCAAGGTGAAGTTGTACACAGTTTTGTGAAGACAGAACCTCGTGATAAAACCGAATTACTACGTAAAATCTCTTATTTAAAAGGCATGCGAGGACTTGCGTTTGTAAATAGTCTAGATCAGCTATTAATGAAGGATGCAAAACTTGCATACAGAGATGCACCAATTGTTTCTCTTCATTCTGAAATGAAAAAAGACGAACGAAAGAAAGCATTGGATGATTTTAAAAGCGGTAAGGTCAGTTTACTAATTGCTACAGATGTGGCAGCAAGAGGCTTAGATATTTCTGGGCTTACTCATGTTATCCATGTAGATGTACCACATTCAGTTGAACAGTATCTACATCGTTCGGGACGTACTGGTCGTGCGGGGGCAGATGGTGAGGTAATGACATTATTAACTTATGCCGATGAAAAGACCTTTAAAAAATGGACAAAAGAGCTTCCTAAAAAACCAGTTCAAAAAGTATGGTACCGTGGTGAATTAATCGAAGGATCATCCAAAACTATCAGTCAAAAGGGGAAATAATGATGGATTTTCAACAAAAGCTTGAAGAGTATGCCGAATTAGTAGTAAAAGTTGGTCTGAACATCCAGCCTAACCAACCACTTCTTATAAATACGACGACTGACACAATTGAATTTACACGTTTAATTGTGAAAAAGGCATATGAAGCAGGTGCTAAACGAGTAGACGTAAACTATACAGATGAAGTAAACGCACGTGCATTTTATGATTTTGCTCCAGATGAAGCCTTCCAGGAATTTCCTAAATGGGCTGCTAAGCAGCGTGATGAGTTAATCGACAATAAAGGTGCATTACTATGGATTGATGCGGATAACCCAGACCTATTAGAAGGTGTTTCGATTGATCGTATTTCAAGCTTTCAAAAGGCAAGTGGCAAAGCGTTAGAGAACTATCGTAAAGCAGTGATGAATGATGTTATTACATGGTCAATCGTTGCAATGCCTTCAGAAAAATGGGCTGCCAAGGTATTTCCAAACCTGAAGCCTGAGGAACAAATGCAAGCACTTTGGGAGTTGATATTCCAAGTTGTGCGAATCGGGGAAGGAACAGCAGTTCAAAAATGGAAAGAACATATTGATAACCTTGAGAGTAGAGCGGCACTACTAAATAATAAGCGCTTCAAGAAGCTGCACTATAAAGCGGAAGGAACAGATATTCAAGTCGAACTTCCGAAAGAACATATTTGGTTGTCAGGATCAAGTAAAAACGGTCAAAATGTTCCGTTCATAGCGAATATGCCAACTGAAGAAGTATATACTGCACCACTTAAAACAGGTGTGAATGGTTATGTGAAAAATACGAAGCCATTCGTCTATCAAGGAAATGTAATAGATGATTTTACCTTGACCTTTGAAAATGGCAAGATTACTTCTATTACAGCTGGAACTGGTGAGAAACTTTTACAAGAACTAATTGGAACAGATGAAGGAGCAAAATATTTAGGAGAGATTGCTTTAGTACCGCATGAGTCACCTATTTCTGCTTCGAATGTATTATTCTTTAATACGTTATTTGATGAAAATGCTTCTAATCATTTCGCTATTGGAGAAGCATATCCTACTTGTGTAGAGGGTGCTCGAGGCTTGACTCATAGTGAATTAGAGGATCTGGGTATTAACACATCTATTGTTCATGAAGACTTTATGATTGGTAGCGGAGAGATGGATATTATGGGTGAACTAGCGGATGGAACGATGCAGCCAATATTCATAAAAGGTACTTGGGCTTTTTAAGGAGTTGATAGGCTTGAAAAAATGGCTTTGTACTTTAATCATTCTATTTGTTTTATTTGGATCCACTACCGTAGATGCCAAGGGAGCTGAAGTTTATATTGCGCTTGGGGATTCCTTGGCGGCCGGTCAAACACCGAATCGTGCTATAGATACTGGCTACACAGACTTAATAGCTCAGAAGCTAACTAAGAACGGTCAACTTGCTTTTTATTCGAAAGCATTGGCATTCCCTGGTTATACAACAGCGGATGTCCTTGAAAAGGTTCAGACGGATGAAGCCAAGGAATTGTTGAAGAATGCTACGTTGGTTACGATATCTGTGGGAGCAAATGATTTACTGCAAATGGTGCAAGTGAATCCAACAAGTGGTTCCATCGCTTATCAGCAAATCCCAGCTGATTTTGCGTTAAATAATGTTCGAAAAAATATAGAGCAAATTATTACAGAAGTACAGGCAACAGCACCAAAAGCGAAAATTTATGTAATGGGCTATTATTTTGCCTATCCTCATGTGAGAGCGTCCCAAAAGGAAGGTATAAAAAAAGAATTAGACCTATTGCATACTATTTTAAAGACGCAGTCAGAGGTTAATGGAGCGACATATGTATCAGTAGAGGAATCGTTCGGTGTAAACGCTGCAACATTATTACCAAATCCTGCAGATGTGCATCCAACGATGGAAGGATATCGTGTTATGGCAAATGCATTTTTTTCGCAATACAACAACCGATTAGTAGTTAGACAAAACGAATTGCCAGCACCTAATCCACTTACTTTTGAGCAAATTCTGAATGCAGATAAAGACCAGATGAAATCTCCTGTGGCAAGATCAGAAGGAATGGACCAATACTATTCATTAACAGAATTGAAGCCATTAATTTAGCATAGTCTTGGCATTATTAATGCTTAGTTCCGTAAAGCACATTGAACAACCATTTAAGGAAATAATAATAAAAAAGCTGTCCCCGAATCAGGAGGACAGCTTCTTAGCGTGTGCTTTTTTTAGATTTTACTACCTTGCGTATAATTGGATAAACAATTGGTGCCCATTTAATTGCTGTTTTGACTAAGTTTTTTACTTTCATCGTTATCGCTCCTTGGCTTTCGATATTAATAGTTATATACCCTCAAAAGCCTATGCATAAACGTTTCACTTTAACGTAAAACTTTAATGCCTTGGACGATATTCCAAACCATTACTATGACATACACGAGCATGTAAATAGCCATAAGTATGAGCGGCCCTGCAGCCATCCATAACGAAGGTTGTTCATTAAATCCCGTAGCAATAGGGGTAAAACTTGAGAAAATACTAATGAATAAAATTATTAATAAAACAACAGGTATGATGTGAGAGATTAATGATTTTCTTGCATGGTATTTAACTTCAGAATCCTGTGATATAAAATAAACGATAATCGGCAATAAAAAGGGTGCAAACAATACACTGAAATAGGAAAGTGCTGATAATATTTTAGGATTATCCAGTCTATTCTACCTCCTGTCCTTCTAATATATTTTTCTCGCATTAACGGGAGGGCAGATTAAAGTCGCCACGTCCTGTGGCAACATCGGCACTTGTACGGCCCGTACGTCGCAGAATTCCTACTTACGTTTTGTCAAAGCTTCATAAAATAAGATTAAATAGCCCGTAAAAGCCCGAAAGGTTCAACTAACAATCAGTGGGGCTGAAGAAAATCCCACTGATGGAAGTTTCACTATTTACGGAATGATAGGCTATATGTTTCAGTTCTTAACTAAGGAAACTAATATATTTTTGAAGGTTTCCGTAGAGGAAATAGATACATATTCTTTTTCACCATGCCAATCTCCGCCACTTGGTCCAAACTCAATTGCCCCTGCTCCAGTTTCTGCGTAGAAGCGAGCATCTGCAGCTCCATGCTGCCCAAATAATTCAGCAGGTTTTCCTATAAACTGTGAAGTGACATGAGCAATGCGTTCGATATATGGGTTGATAGCCTCAGTAGTTACTGCAGGAGCAGTCGTTTGAATCTTCATTTCACTATTGGAAAATTCCTGAGCCAACTTTGTAATATCTTCGATAATACTCTGCATATCCTGTCCAGGAACGAAACGAAGGTCATAGCTTACTATGCACTCGTCGGGTACAACGTTATAGCGTTCACCTGCTTGTATTTTCGCCAAGTTTAAGGAAGGATAATCATAGAACTCATTGCTTGCAGTTAAAAAAGAAAGTGTGCGGAGCTGTTGGTCAAATAGAAAAGCTTGTTCAATAGCATTTTTTCCTTCCCATGGACGACTTCCATGGCTAGGTTTTCCTTTTAAAATCACATCGAACTGGATAATTCCTTTTGCTTGTAGGCCAATCTTTAAGTGTGTAGGCTCGCCACATATAACAAAGTCACCAGTATATCCTTGATCTACTAGAAATTTTGACGTTTGACCGTCTGTTTCCTCATCAGTCACAATATGTAATTGAATTTTTTTAGTAAGACTTTTAGGTTCCTTAGATAGCTCGTAAAAGGCTTGCATCATCGCAGCAACTCCTGCTTTCATATCAGCTGTTCCGCGGCCATATAACAAATCTCCTTCTACAAATGGCTCGAATTGTTCCGGGTTTCCTGGAACAACATCTACATGACCATTCCAAATCATACATTCATCACCATCTCCAATTACTGCCACAAGCATCAGTTTATCCTCATGCTTTAAGACAGTAGTAGTAATCCCTCGTTCCTCTAGCCAACTTTCACAGAATAACAAAGCACTATTTGCGCCATCGATTGAGTCACTTTTCATACGTACCAAATCTTTTAATAAAGCAATCATGTATACATCCCCTTTTGCATATAGTATTTTTACAAGTATAACAAATGAACAAAAGAAGGTTGCATTACTTATTCTATTCAGCTACAATGAATTCGAACTAAATAATTCAAACCACAAGGGGCGTCGCTGATGCGGCTGAGATAGTACCCTTCGAACCTGTAAGTTAATGCTTGCGTAGGGATGTGGATGGAAACTGACAATCGCGCGATGTCTGGGTCTATCCCAGGGGTCGTTTTTTTGTGGTCAAAAAAGGGGATTGTCATGAAAAATCAACGAGTTGTAATATTAATGGAAATCGCTATTTTTGCAGCGTTAGGATACGTTTTAGATATGATTGGCTTTGGAATGCCACAAGGTGGGTCCGTAACATTCGTTCTTGTACCTGTTATTTTAATGGCCTTTCGTCGTGGTGTTGTTGCGGGACTTGCTACTGGCTTTTTGATAGGCGTTTTACAAGTAGTGACAGGTCGTTTTTATGCAGCGCCATTATCATTTGAAATAGTTATTGCGCAGGTAGCAATCGATTATTTCATCGCCTTTATGGTTGCAGGATTTGCTGGATTTCTAAGACCTGCATTTATACAAGCATTTGAACAAAAGGATAAAGTGAAAATGATTACAGCGGTTGTCTTGGGTGCATTCATCGCAGGTTTTCTTCGCTATTTAGCACATGTGACTTCAGGTATTCTATTTTTTGGAGAATTTGCTGGAGATCAAAACGTGATTTTGTATTCATTAATCTATAATTCTACTTATATGATTCCAGTATTTTTAATAGCTGCTTTCATTTGTTCTGTTTTATTTGTTAAAGCTCCGCGCCTAGCACTGCCGAATTCTCACTAAATATGATATGATTAGAATACATTTAGTGAAGAAGGGATCTTGTTAAGATGATTGTACAAACTGACGAAGAGTTAGTAGCATTAAAAAAAATAGGGCGTATTGTTGCAGAAATTCGAGAAGTGATGAAGGCTGCAACTAAACCTGGGATTACAACAAAAGAATTGGACGAAATCGGTGGAAAGCTATTTAAAGAGCATGGAGCTATTTCTGGACCAATGGGTGAATATGATTTTCCAGGATATACTTGTATCAGTGTTAATGAGGAAGTAGCGCATGGAATGCCAGGCTCTCGTGTTATTCAAGATGGCGATATCGTGAATATAGATGTTTCTGGATCACTTGATGGTTACTTTGCAGATACTGGGATTTCTTTTGTTGTTGGTGAAGGTTATGAAGAAAAAGAAAAGTTATGTGCTGTAGCTGAGAGTGCATTTGATCGTGCGATGCTAAAAGTTAAGGCTGGTTCTCGTTTAAATCAAATCGGAAAAGCCGTAGCAAGAGAAGCGAAAGATAATAGCTTACATGTTATTATGAACCTAACTGGACATGGTATTGGGAAATCGTTACACGAAGCTCCTCAGCATGTGTTGAATTATTACGATGCATGGGATCCTACGATATTAAAAGAAGGAATGGTTTTAGCTGTAGAACCGTTTATTTCTGAAAAAGCAGAGCATATCGTGGAATCTGGTGATGGTTGGACATTTGTAACTCCTGATAAATCGTTAGTAGCACAGATTGAGCATACAATTGTTGTGACAAAAGGTGCTCCTATTTTATTAACTAAATTAGATTAAAATAAAACAAAACGCCTTCGAAATTTTACTCTTTCGAAGGCGTTTTTTAAAATTAAGTATATGGATTATCATACTGCGAAACCAGTGTTCATAGATACTGCTGATTTCCGTTTCAGGTTTACGCTTTCCATGGGCGTTGCCTCAGCCTCCTCGTTCGGAAAACATATGCTCCTGCGATTACTCGTCGCAAAGACATTACCCAAACAAAGTTTGGCCAATGTCTTCGCTGCGGGGTCTTCGCATAACGCTTTTCCCACTGGAGTCGCCACCTTGCACTACAATCAATTATTTGAGTAGTCCCCATAATTAGATTTGGCAAAGCATATCGCTTAGATATTAAGATTAGTCCAAGTTAATGTAGGGAAAAAGCATTTGTAATCACTGTTGAATTAGAAATGCTATTATTTCATGATGGATGAAGGAATCAGACTTTCTTTTTACTAGTGGAAATAAAGAAAAATAGTAAGTGTTTGACTCATAAAGAAACGAAGTAGCGAACGAAATTGCATCTTCGAGAGCTTCTTCTATAAATAGGAAAGTAGCTTTTCTCTAGTTATCCAAAAATGCATTTACCTGTTTCTATGCGTTGTAGGAGGGCGACGGACAGGCAAACGCCATAAGATTACCGAAAAAAGTGATATTGGTTGTGAGGGATGTCACAACCAATATCACTAAAAATTCACTCGGTAATAATTTAGCAATACGTCTGTCTAAAGCCCTTCAAAACGCTAGAAATAGGTTTTGAACTTAAAGGGGTCTTGCACTTTTCTTAAGGAATATAATCCCTACAATCAGGACACAGCTTAAGAAAAGAGAGGCTGCGGTTAGGAGTAGTTGACTAAAGTTGTGTTGAATTGCAACTCCAATGAAAGTCCAGATAAAAACAACAGACATAAGACGGTCGAAATAATGATACCGAAAATGAAGAGCTATGGCTGTCGCAATGGTTAAGAAGATAACTCCCCAAAGAGATTTTGTCATACCAAATCCATCAAATTCATAAAACGTAAGGAGATAAGATAGATTTGTGAAGAAACTGATAAATGTCCAGCCTAAAATTAAGGAAATTGGCAAACGTTTCTTTCGATTTATATCATCTAAAGGATAAGTTATATAAAGCATGAACAAACAGCTTAATAAGACGGTGAGAGTAACAAAAGAATATACAAACTGCTCATAATGCCAACTAAATATGCACAAAATATATAAAATAGAGGATGCTCCAAATAATAGAATGCGCTTCGTAGGTATAGGACGAGAAGATTTGTAGTCCTTCATAATATTCCAAATCCACCAAGCTAATAATATAAAAATAACAATCCATATATAAAATACATAATTTGCTGGAGTAAAAAAGACGGGAAGTCTATTGAATATCTCGCCACTAGTTTGACCATTTATGGGTAGTAAAGTAGATAGTAATTTAACGATTACAGTAGATATAAAAAATAACATTAAAAGGATTATTTTAAACATTCAGCTGCCTCCTTCTATTTAATAAGTATACCTTTGATATATAGCTACAACAAATTAGAATTATGAATGTTATGTGACGAAAATCAAACAATCTGCATTAGAAAAACATGATATACTAGAATTCTAAAATAATTGTCAATATAGGAGGAATATTTAGATGATTGAACAAACTTATCCGGTTGTCTGGGATCTTGATCGCTTTTTTGAAGGTGGTAGTAGCTCGCCATCTTTAAGAAGCCATTTGGATGAAGTAAAAGTAAAGCTAAGCAATTTTGAAACTAAACTAAAAAACTTTGAATCACCAACATCCATTGCTGATGTTTCAAATATCGAGCAAACGATTAATGAGTTAAAAGATATAGCAACCAATTTATCAGAAGGTGGAGCAGTAATAGGTTGTTTTTTGGCACAGGATACAACGGATAAGCAAGCGGCATTATTACAGGGGGAAGTAGGATCGCTATATGCTAAGTTCTCTTCTCAAATGCTAACCATTCAACAAGTGCTAAGTAAAACGGAAGAAACAGTGTGGAAGGAGCTACTTGAAACAGCTGGGCTTTCTCCATTTGCCTTTGTGTTAAATGAATGGAGAGATGAAGCAAAGCGAATGCTATCTGAAAAAGAGGAAGACATGATTACGACGCTTGGAGTGGATGGCTATCATTCTTGGGGGCAGCTTTATGATTTACTAGTCGGTGATATTCGCATTAAACTTACAATTGACGGTGAACAAAAAGAAATGTCGGTTGGTCAAGCAAATAATCTCAGTTCCCACGAGGATGCTACGATTCGTAAAGAGTCATTTGAAGCGCTAGAAGCTGCTTGGACAGATAAAGAGGAGTTCTTTGCCAAAACACTGAATCATATAGCAGGCTTCCGTCTTGCAATTTACGAAAAAAGAGGATGGAATTCCGTTTTAGAGGAGCCCCTTCATATTAATCGCATGAAAGAAGAAACATTAAATGCAATGTGGGGGGCTATCTCGAAAAATAAAGCTCCATTCGTAGAATACTTAAATAAAAAATCGGCAATGCTAGGCGAAAAACAAATGCATTGGTATGACCTAGAAGCACCAGTAAGTACTTCTACGGAGAAAATGGATTATCAACAAGGCGCGGAGTTTATCTTAAAACATTTTAAAGAATTTGGACCAAAATTAGAATCATTTTCAAGAAATGCATTTGAAAAGGGTTGGATTGAGGCAGAGGATCGTCCAAACAAACGTCCAGGAGGATTTTGTACAGGTATGCCTGTATCAGAGGAATCACGTATATTCATGACGTATAGTGGATCAATGTCCAATGTTTCTACACTGGCTCATGAATTAGGTCATGCCTTCCATTCATATGCTTTAAGACCGGTACATTGGATGAATCGCCAATATGCAATGGGGGTTGCTGAAACCGCCTCCACATTTGCAGAAATGATTGTAGCAGACGCTGCTGTAAAAGAAGCAAAAACAGATGATGAAAAAATTGCTTTACTTGAAGATAAAATTCAACGTAGTGTAGCATTTTTCATGAATATCCATGCTAGGTTCTTATTTGAAACTAGATTCTATGAGGAGCGTAAAAATGGAATCGTATCTGCTGCTCGATTAAGTGATTTAATGGAGACAGCTCAACAGGAAGCATATGGCGATGCATTAGATACAACTCATCCGCATTTTTGGGCATCTAAATTGCATTTTTATATAACAGAAGTACCATTTTATAACTTCCCGTACACATTTGGTTACTTATTCTCTTTAAGTATTTATGCAAAAGCTATAAGCGAAGGGACAAACTTTGAGGAAAAATACATTGCTTTATTGCAAGACACTGCAGTAATGTCAGTGGAGGATTTAGCGATGAAGCATTTAAACGAAGATATTACTCAGGAATCATTTTGGATAAAAGGGATTGATCTTTGTATTCAAGATGTGAAGGAGTTTATCCAATTAACTAACGCAAAAGGGTGAAGGTGTTTGATTTATCTAGAAGGAGATACATGTTATTTACGAACATTAAATACAAAAGATGCACCAGCCCTAGCGGATCTGACTTATCGCAATAAGATGTATTGGTCCGTTTATGAACCGTTACATCGTGATGATTATTACACGACTTCTGTTCAACGAGAGAAAATTCGAGAATCTCTCACGTTGTCTAAGGAAAAAAGAGAATATAGCTTCGGTATTTTCGAACATCAGACAGAAAGAATGATTGGTAGTGTATCGCTATACAGTATTAAAAGAATGCCTTTTTCAAGTGGGCTTATTGGGTATTCTATGGATGAATTTTATATTGGAAAAGGAATTGCTTCTGAAGCTGTACATTTAGTGAAAATATTTGGATTTGAGCATGTCCAATTAAATCGTATCGAAGCATATGTATCTCCGCAAAATAATGGCTCTATCAAAGTCTTAGAAAAAAATGGTTTCAAGAAAGAGGGTCTATTAAGAAAGTTGCTCTATATCAATGGTAAATGGCAAGATCATTTTATATATGCATCCTTAACTGACGAGCTTTGAAAGAGCATGGGTATAATTGAATAACTAAAAACCCACTTATTCATGAATAATGAATAAGTGGGTTTTCTTTCATATTTTCGATGTCGATTTCCCAGGAAATAATTTATTTCTTGTCGATATTACCATCTGTCAGTAAATCTAAGCGACCAGTTTCTGGATCAATAATTAGGCCGTGAACTGGAATTGATGGAAGCATAAGCGGGTGATTTCGTATCATCTCAACACTATGTAAAACACTACTTTCTACGTTGGAAAAACCTTCCAACCATTTTTCTAAGTTCACTCCAGAATTTTGTAGGATATCTAATACACGAGGGTCCACTCCTCGAGTAATCATTTTATCCATAATTTTATCGGTTTCTATAGCACTCATTCCACAATCATGATGACCAATTACATAAATCTCATCTGCCTTTAGCTCATAAACAGCTACGATAAGGCTACGCATAATTCCACCAAATGGATGGTTGATGATTGCTCCAGCACTTTTAACAATTTTCACATCACCATTTTTAAAATTCATAGATTTTGGGAGCATCTCTGTTAACCTTGTATCCATGCAAGTTAAGATAACAATTCGTTTATTTGGAAATTTCGTAGTTAAAAATGGTTCGTATAGTTTGTTTTCCACAAAGTCATCATTGTATTTTAAAATCTCATGCAAGCTTGGCATCTAATTCCCCCTTTATGTTGTAATTATATTTTATAGGAAATGAAAAATAATTGCTTTGTTTTTTACTTAGTACCTTCCAAATAATCTTTGATACTTTAATGAAGGCTCTATTCAATTGATTTCCGCTACAGGCAGAGGCTTTCCACTCAAATAAACGAGATGTGCCTTTAATAAACGAGTAAAATATTGGGATCTCGTAAAACATTTTTTGTTTTTTATAGAAACAAATAATTATAAAATTGACTTCTTTCTAATTAAGTGTCATTTGTATTTCAATCTTATAAATATATAAAAAAGCAATAATGCTATTCACCAGATGAGTAACATTTTGCTTTTTTATTGGTTTTTTAGAAATAGAATTATCTTCCAAATATTATATCGAACAGCTTTCATTTCTAGAGGAGATTCTATTTTACCCCGCATTAACGGGTCGGCCAGTTAAAGTCGCTACGTCATGTACGTTGTGAGACTCCCACTTCAGGGCTTGCCCCAAGCAAGAAAGCATCAGTGGGAGGTAACTGCCCGTAAAAAAACGGTATAGAACATAGACGAAAAGCGCCACGTCGTGTGGCTTCGTCCGCACAATGGAGCGTTTATATGCCTGAGTTTTGTTCAAACAGAGGAAAGCTCCCTTGATTGAAGTTTCACTTTATCTTGCTAGTTTTTGTTTTCTGTCTGTTATAAAAAAGGATTTTCCTGTACCAATAGCCACAGACTGTAATGGCTCTGGTGCAAGATGAACCGGTACTTCAATGACCTGAGTTAACCATTCAGAAATGTCTTTTAGTAATGCACCGCCACCAGTTAATATTACCCCATGGTCGACTATATCTCCTGCAAGTTCAGGTGGGCAGGTTTCTAGTGTAGCGCGAATTGCTTCTAAAATTGTTTCCAACGATTCTTTTAAAACACCTTGAATTTGAGTAGAAGATAGATGAATAGTCTTCGGTAAACCACTCACAACATCTCTTCCTGTAACTTGCATTTGTTCTACTGCATGAGGCACTAAAGCATGTCCAACAGTCATCTTTATAGTCTCAGCTGTAGGTTCGCCAATTATGACATTATACTCTTTTCGAACAAAGTGAATAATTGCTTCATCCATACGATCTCCAGCAGCTTTTACTGTATTAGATGCTACAACTCCACCAAAAGAAATTATACCTACTTCTGTAGTACCCCCACCAATATCCACAATCATACTAGCTACTGGCTCGTCGACTGGTAGACCAGCACCGATTGCAGCGGCAACGGGCTCTTCCATTAACTGTACTTCCTTTGCTCCACTTTGTCTTACTGCATCTTGTATGGCTCTTCGTTCAACAGAAGTTGCACCAGATGGAGTACATACAATTACAGTCGGTTTTCTTAATGAAGTACCAAGTTTTTTTCCTGCTTTTTGCATGATTAGTTTCAATAATTGTGTTGTAATATCAAAATCGGCAATGACTCCATCCTTCAAAGGACGTATTACCTCGATAGAAGTGGGTGTTTTGCCAATCATTTTTTTTGCTTCCTCGCCGAAAGCAACGATTTCACGAGTTTTAGTATTAACTGCTACTACTGTAGGTTCATCTATTAATAAGCCTTTGCTTTTTGTATAAACTAACGTATTTGCTGTACCTAAATCTATTCCAATATGTGAGTTTGAAAACATTTGTCTTCCTCCTATTCCAATCATACTAAGTAAGTATAATAGATAAACAGGGCATTGCCATTTGTAACATAATGGAAGTTTACATATATTTCAGAGGTTTTTAGGTCATTTGAAATAGAATAGATAGAAAAAATGAATGAATAGTACTGATTTGTCATCTAAATGTAATTGATTTGTAGCTGATTTGAGAAGAAAAAGAGAAGAGATAACATATAAAAAAACAACCGTCAGCTTACTCGACGGTTGTTTTGTGTGTTATTGAAAAGGTTTTGGATCTACTGTAGATGCATCTTTTGAATTCATACCTTTTCCAAAGTAATGTAAAATCACATAGCCTGCGATTCCCATAATTGCAGTAAAACCAAGCACTGTAACTGTGTATAAAGCCATTTTATAACACCTCACTAGTTTTCTTGTTTTTATTATAACGTAAAAATGAGTGAATTGTAACTAGAAATATATAGAATTTCAGTTAACAAGATTAAAATGCCCAGTTCCCATTACGGAATATTGGCTCTGAAGTTCCATCTTCTCTAATACCATCGATATCCATTTTGTCTGAACCTATCATGAAATCTACGTGAGTAATACTTTCGTTTAAACCATTATCTGCTAGTTCTTCTCTACTCATTTTCTTGCCGCCTTCTAAACAGAAAGCATAAGCACTACCAATTGCTAAGTGATTAGAAGCATTTTCGTCGAATAATGTGTTGTAAAACAATAGATTAGAGTTAGATATTGGTGAGTCATGTGGGACAAGTGCTACTTCACCTAAATAATGAGACCCTTCATCCGTTGCAACTAAGTTTTCTAGCACTTCTTTGCCTTGTTCAGCCTCAACTTTTACAATACGTCCATTTTCAAATGTGATAGTGAAGTTATCAATAATATTACCACCGTAGCTTAATGGCTTCGTACTTGCTACATAACCGTTGACGCCCGTTTTTAATGGGACAGAGAATACTTCCTCCGTTGGCATGTTAGCCATGAAAGAAAATCCTTTTTCGTTTATGCTACCAGCTCCACACCATAAATGTCCTTTTGGTAATTCGATCGTTAAATCCGTTCCAGGAGCTGTATAATGTAGTTTTTTATAATTTTTTTCGTTTAGATAATCTACCTTTGTATGTAAAAGATTATCATGTTCAATCCATGCTTGTGTTGGATTTGGTACATCCGCACGAACAGCTTGGAAGATTGCCTCCCATAGGGCAGGTACTTGTTCCTCCTCTGGTAATTTAGGGAATACCTTTTTAGCCCATTCTGTAGATGGAGATGCAATTACTGACCAACTAATTTTATCCGATTGTACATATTGACGATATTTACTTAATGCTTGACCAGCAGCCTTTTGGAACGCTGAGATTTTAGAAGAATCCATGCCTTTCAAAAGGTCGGGGCTTTGGCTTACAACGCTAATAAATGCAGCGCCACCTTCAGCTAATAATTCTTTTTCTTGAGCTTTCCAAGAAGGGAAGAAATCAAATGAGTCCCCAGGTGCAAGCTCATAGCGTAAGCGAGTAATCTCATCATCTGTAAAATCTACGAATACTTGTTTAGCGCCGGCTACATATGCTTTTTTCGTTATCAATCGTACTAATTCCACGCTATCAGTGGAAGCGGCGATAAATAAATTTTGACCTGGTTGAATATTCACTCCTACTTCTACAACAAGAGAAGCATAGTTTTCTAATTTTGTATTAAAAGATGTCATATGGATACTTCCTTTCTATTATTATCTCCATAATATCAGTTTTGAGCTTGTATTATCAATATTCAAATAAGTCTATAAGCTAAATTTTGTTCATAATTTAGAAATTTAATATAATCATTCGGTCGATTTTTATTAAAAAGTTATTAATATAGCCGAAATAAAGGAAAGAAATAGAATGTGGGGGAAGTTGAATGGATAAGTCTACAGTATTCGGTTTAATAATAGGGGTTGTTTCATTAGCTGTTGGTATGATATTAAAAGGGGCAGGTTTAGCAAGCTTATTAAACCCTGCTGCAATTTTAATCATCATATTCGGAACAATCGCAACAATTGTCATTGGGTTCCCAACAAATGAGTTAAAAAGGATACCTAAGCTTTTTGGAGTTATTTTTAAAGAGTCAAAGCTAGTACCTGATGTGGAAGTAATTAAAATGTTTTCAAGTTGGGCAGATCTTGCGCGTAGAGAAGGATTATTAGCGTTAGAAAGTAAAACAACAGATGTAGAAGATCCATTTTTAAAAAATGGCCTGACATTGGCTATTGATGGGCAAAATGCAGATTATATTCGTGATGTCTTGACAGAGGAAATTGACGCATTAGAGGAAAGACATTCTGGAGGAGCCCAAATTTTTACGCAAGCAGGTACATATGCACCTACTTTAGGTGTACTTGGTGCAGTAGTTGGACTAATTGCAGCTTTAAGTGATATGAGTGATATCGATAAATTAGCACATGCCATTTCTGCAGCATTTATAGCGACACTACTAGGGATTTTCACTGGTTATGTTTTATGGCATCCATTTGCGAATAAACTAAAACGTAAATCTAAACAAGAAGTTAGACAAAAAACTATGATGCTTGAAGGGATACTTTCTGTTTTAGAGGGAGATGCTCCTCGGGTTATCGAACAAAAACTGGCTTCCTATTTATCTATGTCAGAGCGCAAAAAAGTCTTAGAGGAAAGCGGGGAGGCTGGCCTTGGCAAAGAAGCGTAAGAAACATAAGCATGAAGAGGAAGTAAGTGAAGCATGGCTTCTTCCATATTCCGATGTTTTAACCTTATTGTTAGCCTTATTTATCGTATTGTTTGCTTCAAGTTCCGTAGATCAGCAAAAGTTGGAACAAATGTCACAAGCATTTAACCAAGTGCTCGAAGGAGGGACTGGTATTTTTGAACAGCCATCTCCTGTTGAAATGCCTGATGCCCCAAACGATTCAGGTCAGGGCGAGGATGGTGAGAGCACTGCATATATGGAGGATCAGCAAGCACTTGCAGAAATCCAAGACAGTGTGGATGAGTATATAGCAGTTAATGCATTAGAAAAACAATTCGTTACTAAACTGACGGATGAAGGCCTCCTTGTTACGATAAGAGATAGTATATTATTCGATACCGGTGAAGCAGAAGTAAAAGGGGAGTATCGTCAAATTGCGGAAGATATCTCTGATTTGCTTGTGTTTGATCCCCCTAGAAATGTGGTTATCACTGGGCATACCGATAATATTCCCATCTCTAGTAGTGAGTTTTCTTCCAACTGGGAGTTAAGCGTTATGCGTTCAGTGAACTTCCTGAAAATATTAGCAGGAAATAATACAATAGATCCGCTATATTTTAGTGCAAAAGGTTACGGTGAATTTAGACCGGTAGCTTCGAATGATACTCCAGCAAATCGAGCAAAAAATAGAAGAGTTGAAGTACTAATTCAGCCACGTGTTTTAGAAGATGGTACTTTAAACGATCAACCTGAATAAAAGTGAAAGCTGACAACAGAATAATTGTTGTCAGTTTTTATTTGACTTTTTAAAACAAAAGTTTATAATTAAAACAAAAGTTCAGTTTAGAAGGAAGGTGTACTTAAAATGAATACAAAAGAAATAAATATTTTAAAGTATCTCCGGGAAAATCCATATGCATCCCAAATGGAAATAGCAAATGAACTAAACATGTCTAGACCAGCCGTTGCTAATATTATTTCCCAATTAATAAAAAATGGGAACATCACAGGAAGAGCTTATATTTTACCCGAGAACAAAGAAATTATTTGCATTGGCGGAGCAAATGTAGACAGAAAATATACGCTAATCAATGGGCTCCAAATGGGTACATCTAATCCTACATCAAGCTTACAAAGCGTAGGAGGGGTTGCAAGGAATATTGCAGAAAACTTAGGTAGACTAGGACATGCTGTACGTTTGTTATCTGTTGTAGGGACAGATATGGAATATGAAGCTATTGAAAAAGCTTCTAGTAATTGGATGAATTTATTTTCCATTGAAAAGCTACCTAATTACACAACAGGAACATACTCTGCGGTGCTAGATTCAAATGGCGAAATGCTTCTTGCTTTAGCAAATATGGATATCTATGAACAGTTGACTGTAGATTATTTAAAAAAACATGAAGCTCATTTGACGAATGCTCAGCTCATCATTATAGATATGAACTGCTCAAAAGAAGTGATTGAATATATCCGAACTGTTTCAGTTGGACATAACATACCATTGGCATTAATACCTGTATCTTCCCCGAAAATGAATAGAATGCCTGAATCATTAGAGGGGATTGAATGGTTAATCGCCAATAAAGATGAAGCAGAAACGTATTTAGGTATGAATGTTGAGGATAAAGAATCGTGGAAAGAAGCAACAAGACAATTTGTGCAAAAGGGTATTTCACGTGTAGTTATAACCTGGGGTAGTGAGGGTATAATGTACGCAGGTAGTGACATGGAAACGTCCTATTTTCCAGCAATGCAGGTAGAGGATGTAATTGATGTAACTGGTGCCGGGGACGCATTTGTTTCCGCTACTTTATATGCTTGGTTGAATGGTGAGGATATTACGATGACCATACAAACAGGTATGATGAACGCAAGTAAAACTATTCGCTCAAGCGATACAGTAAGAACAGAGCTTTCCCGAAATAATTTAACTAATGAGATGGAGGAAAATATAAAATGAAACAATACATCACTTATTCAGAAGAAGTAGCAAAAGGAATGCAAGAAGGAAAAGCTATCGTAGCGTTAGAATCGACGATTATCTCTCATGGTATGCCATACCCTCAAAATGTTGAAACGGCTAGAAAAGTAGAACAAATTGTGCGTGACAATGGTGCTGTTCCAGCGACTATTGCTATCATGGACGGGAAGATTAAAATTGGTTTATCCGATGAAGAGTTAGAAACGCTAGGAACAAGCAAAGATGCTAGAAAAACTTCTAGAAGAGATCTTGCTTATGTTGTATCTTCAAAAGAAATTGGTGCAACGACAGTAGCAACAACAATGATTTGTGCAGAAATGGCTGGCATTAAGTTATTTGTTACAGGTGGAATCGGTGGTGTGCATAGAGGCGCAGAAACGACTATGGACATCTCAGCAGATTTAGAAGAACTATCAAATACAAATGTAGCTGTAGTTTGTGCCGGTGCAAAATCTATTTTAGATATTGGTTTAACATTAGAATACTTAGAAACTAAAGGTGTTCCAGTAGTAGGCTACCAAACAGATTCTTTCCCAGCATTTTATACAACTACAAGTGAATTCAATGCGAATTTCCGTTTAAACAACGAAAAAGAAGTAGCAGAAATGCTGAAAGCTAAATGGGATCTTGGTTTAAATGGTGGAGCAGTAATTGCAAATCCTATTCCTACAGAACATTCATTGGAAGATTCTTATATTAATACGATCATCCAATCTGCTCTACAAGAAGCTGAAGAGAATGGCATTAAAGGAAAAGATGTAACTCCATTCTTGTTAGGAAAAGTAAAAGAACTAACAGAAGGAAAATCTTTAGAGGCTAATATCGAACTTGTTTATAATAATGCTCGAGTTGGATCTAAAATTGCAGTTGAATTAAATAATCTATAATAGTAAGGGCTATCCATTGTCAGTAAGATGACAATGAATAGCCCTTTTTTATATAGTGCGGGTCCATTGTAGACAAGGTTATCCTTTCTACGGGCATGAGTAGAAGTGGATAAATTTCCCGTTCCGCATGTAAACGTCTGATAATCGCAAGTAAATAGCTACGAAGAGGTATTCTTTCTATATAGATCCTTTCTATACGGATGTGCGCTTGCCGCACGCTACGCATGAGCCATCAAGGATGTGTCGCTATTGCTCCTGCGCAAAGCTCGTCGCAGCAAAAGCGGCCCGCTCCTTCATCCCTTTTGAAGTCTCATTCTTCGCGCTCATGCGGCTTGGAAGGCGCACATCCTAGTGAATGCTAGTGAGGGGTAGATGACTTTCTAAAGTCATCATAGATATAGTCATTATATTTTATATAAAAAAATGGTTGGTCATGAAATATATCATGACCAACCATTTTAATAAATCTAATTGTGTTTCTTATTTTCTTAAGTTTCCTAGCTCAGATGCAATTGCTTGCATTTCACTTGGGCTGAAAGTATCTCGTTTTTTAACCATTTCGTATAAGTAAACAAGATCTTCGTATTGTGTTGCATTAAAATCTTCTGATCTCATTGCATCTACGTTGACCATACGAAGTTTCTCTTTAATAGTCTCAATCATATACGTTACATTTTCTGCTGAGGGTTGTGATAGATTCATCCGTTGTAACCTGCCTTTCATACATTAGAATTAATCATTTCACTCTACGCCTACAATGTCAAACACTAAATAGATTTTTCAACCTTTTTTTCTTCCTTTAACTTCTCCTGAATTTTTTTCGTTTCATAAATAATTACACCAGAAAGTCCGAGAAGTCCGATTAAGTTAGGAATTGCCATTAATGCATTGGTAATATCAGAGAAAGTCCAGATTAGATCTAGTGAAATAACAGATCCAACAAATACCATCACTACGAATGCAATACGATACACAATTAGTAGTGAAGGATTTTTAAATAAATATTGGAAACATTTCTCTCCGTAATAAGCCCAACCAATTATCGTGGATGAGGCAAAGAAGATCAATCCAATTGCTACTACAATTGGTCCAAAGTCACCTAAGAAGTGACCGAATGCTCCTGTTGTTAGTTCATTTGCAGCTAAACTTTTATCCGTATATATTCCTGACATGACAATTGTGATACCAGTAATTGAACAAATGATAAATGTATCAAAGAACACCTGAGTCATCGAGATAAGACCTTGTCGACCTGCAAGATCTGTTTTTGCAGCAGCCGCAGCAATAGGAGCAGATCCTAAACCTGCCTCATTGGAGAATACCCCACGAGCAATACCGTATCTTATGGCAGCACCGATTGCACCACCTGCAGCCGCTTCACCTGAAAATGCCATCTTGAAAATCGTAGCAAATGCTTCAGGAATAGCAGTAACATTCATAATCATTACAATTAGTCCGGCAGCTACATAGAATATCGCCATTACAGGAACAAAAACTGCCGTAACCTTACCGATTGATTTAATGCCACCTAAAATAACTAATGCAGCAAAAACAGTTAACACAATTCCAGTAATCCAAGTTTCAATACCAAATGTTGCGTTAACTACTCCCGCAACGGAATTGGATTGTGTTCCATTACCGATACCGAATGCTGCAATTGCCCCAAAAATTGCGAAAAGGACAGCTAGCCACTTTTGTTTTAAACCATGCTCTAAATAATACATAGGTCCGCCGGCCATTTCACCATTAGCATCTTTCACACGATACTTAACGGCTAGTACCGCTTCTCCATACTTTGTTGCCATTCCGAAGAATGCGGATACCCACATCCAGAATATTGCACCTGGTCCACCCAAAACTACAGCAGTGGCAACCCCAACAATATTACCAGTCCCCACTGTCGCAGCTAATGCTGTCGTAAGAGCCTGAAACTGTGAAATATCGCCTTCTGCTGACTTATCATGATTTTTGGAGAAAACTTGCTTTAACGCAGCAGGCAACAAGCGTAATTGTAAAACTCCTAAACGAACAGTCAAATAAATACCCGTACCTACTATTAATACCAGAAGTGGAATACCCCATAAAAAGGTTGAAACAGACCCTAAAAACTCATTCAATTTCTCCATCGACAATAACCCCCAAGTTTTTTATCCATTATCAAAATGAAATCTATCATCCTTTCAAATTATTTATCCTTGTTACAATATTCGTAAAATTCCGAGTACTAGTCAAGCCTATTTTTTAAATAAATGAAAATATTGTTTGATTCTATTTTAGTGAGGGTATAATTAAAGCATCTACATAGATAAATTTGGAGGTAATTTGGATGAGTGAAAATAAATTTGTAAAAGGAATTATATGTGGTGCTGTTATTGGTGGTGCTTTAACGATGCTCGATAGAAAAACAAGAGATTCAGTTATGAACAAAACAAGATACATTCGAAATGAAATTCAGTATTACAGCAAAAATAGGGAAGAATTAAAAACAAATATCGAACATCAAATAACCAAATGGAAATCTGTCTACGATCAGTTTTCATCGGATGCAATGTATTTAACTGAAAAAGTGAAAGAGGCTAAAGAAATTACACCACAGGTGAAAACCATATTAACTGATACAAAAGATACATTCTCCCAATCAAAAGAGGAGTACAAATCAATAGTAGTTCCCGAAAAGGAAGAAAAAAGTATTTTTGAACCAAAAAAGTAATCTTTGCTAAGAAAGGAGAGGATGGAGTGAAAGAATTTAATGAGACAAAAGAAAATAATAAAACTTCATCCTCAAACAATAGCTGGTTTGCGAAGTTAAAATTTCTAAATATAAAAAAGAAGGAAAAGAAGGAAGAAGTGCATCATGATCTTACTACATGGTCAGGTTACATAAAGCATTTAATACTACATATTCAGAAAACGGATATTGCAGGCTTTGCAGCTCAATTAGCCTATTTCTTCCTATTATCTTTATTTCCGTTATTAATTTTCATAATAACCTTGTTGCCGTACTTAAACTTGGACGAGGCACAAGTCTTTCGTCTTTTAGAAAACTATGCTCCACAGGACGTATATATTCTAATTGAGGAAACATTATCTGAAGTTTTGGCAAATAGGAACGGTGGGTTACTATCCATCGGGATTATTGGTACGATTTGGTCTGCTTCGAATGGGATGAATGCAATTGTAAAATCGTTAAACCGTTCATATGAACTCGAAGAAACAAGACCCTTTTTCATCGTCAGACTATTATCTATCGTATTTACGTTATTAATGATTATGTTATTTATGGTAGCGCTAGTATTACCGGTCTTCGGTCAACAAATTGGTTCAATTCTATTTTCATACTTTGGTTTTGAAGAAAGCTTTGTAAAGCTTTGGAATAGTTTAAGATGGACGATTAGTCCGTTAATTATGTTTATTGTATTGATCGCCTTGTATTGGATAGTTCCAAATACAAAATTATTCTTAAGAAGTGTGCTACCAGGAGCTGCTTTTGCAGCATTTGGTTGGATTATCGTATCATTAGGATTCTCTTTCTATGTTAGTAATTTCTCTAACTATTCTTCTACTTATGGAAGTATCGGTGGGATTATTGTATTAATGTTATGGTTATATATTTCGGGAATCATTTTGTTGGTTGGTGGTCAAATAAATGCAGTTATGCAGGAACGTAAAATAGCATTAGAAAAAAAAGAAACAGAAGGACGCATCTAGCCGCGGTCCTTTTGTTTTTGTATAAAGATTAAGAAGGTATATAAAAGGGTCCCGTGAATACAGGGCTCATGGAACTTGAGAGAATGAATAATGCTGTGATTTCCGTTCCAGGTGGACGCTTTCCGCGGGCGAGGTCTAGCCTCCTCGTTCGCTACGCTACTTGCGGGGTCTCGACTTTCTCGCTGTTCCCGCTGAAGTCGCCACCTTGCACTCCAATCAAATAGCGGGTAGTACTCCACTATAAGATTTGGCGAAGCATGTCGCTTAGATGATAAGATTAGTCAAAGCAAATGTAGGGATAAAATGATTGGTAATCGCTGATGAAGTAGAAATACTATTTTTCGATGATAGAGGAAAGCAGACAATTTTCTTTTACTAGTGGAAATAAAGAGAAATAGTGAGTGTTTACCTACTAAAGAAGCGAAATGGCGCCAGAAATTGTATCTTCTGGCGCTTACCTATTAATAGGAAAGTATCTTTTCTCTAGTTATCCAATAACGCACTAACCTGTTTCTAATAGTTGTAGAAGGACGAGGGACAGGCAACCGCCATAAGATTACCGAAAAAGTGAGTATTGGTTGTGACGGCTGTCACAACCAATACTCACTACAAATTCACTCGGTAATCCTATGGCAAAACGTCGGTCCAAAGCACTTCGGAAACGATCGAAACAGGTTTTAACCTAGAAGGATCGGCTGCTTTTTTTCCGGTTTTTCATAGTTCACTTAAATATTTCTATTCAGCATTCGCAGTCCATTTAATATAACTAATATGGTACTGCCTTCATGACCGATAACTCCCAATGGCAGGTCTACCACTTGAAGGAAATTTGAGACGACTAAAAGCATGATTACAGTTATTGAAAATACGATGTTCTGCTTAACGATCCGACGCATTTTACGTGACATTTTCACTGCATACGCAATTTTAGACAAATCATTTTTCATAAGAACGATATCTGCTGTTTCTAGAGCTACATCTGTACCCTCTCCCATGGCGAATCCTGTTGTTGCTGTTGCAAGTGCAGGAGCATCATTGATGCCATCTCCAACCATCCCAACAAATCTATGTTCCTTAAGTAATTCTTTCATATGCTTAACTTTAGTTTCTGGTAGACATTCGGCAATATATTGATCAATTCCAGCCTCTTTGGCAATTACGCTTGCCGTTTTCTCATTGTCTCCTGTAAGCATTACTGTTTTAATACCGAGTAATTGAAGTTGCTTAATGGCAGTTTTTGCCTCTTCTCGAACCGTATCTTTTAGCGCAACAGCAGCAGCGATCCCTTTATCGTCTCGCATAAAGATAACTGTTTTTCCTTCTTCCGCAAGCGAGGAAGCAATCCCGTTATGAAATGTAAATGCATCGTTTTTAATTACAAAATCAGGTTTTCCTACTAAAACTGTTTCTCCGTCAATTATAGCCTGGACTCCAAAGCCAGGTTTATCTTCAATATGGATTGGAGGGAGATGTCCTACACCTTCTAATTTTGCGAAAGCTGTAATTGCTTGGGCTAGCGGATGGTTGGATTGCCCCTCGATAGTTGCAAGCGTTGTTAAAGTTAATATTCTATCTAAATCTGGTCGAACTAAAAAGTCTGTAACGACTGGTTTACCAGTTGTTAGCGTACCTGTTTTGTCTAATGCAATTGCTCTCATTTCACTGACATTTTCTAAATGTACTCCACCTTTAAATAATATACCTACTTTAGCACCGTTAGAAATCGCTGCTAAAGTAGCAGGCATGATAGATGCTACAAGTGCGCATGGTGATGCCACTACCAATAAAACCATTGAGCGATAGAATGTTGTGTTCCAGTCCCAATCAAGTAGAAAGTGAGGGAGAAACAGCATGAATGCTACGGTAATTAAAACAACTTTCACATAAGTACTCTCAAAGCGTTCAATAAACTGCTGAGCAGGTGATTTTTCATCCTGAGCTGTTTGAACAAGATTGATAATCTTTTGGAAAAGTGAGTCCTTGTTTGCCTTCGTCATTTCCATTGTAATAGCACCGCTCATATTAACTGTACCTGCGAATAGTTCATCATGTAGTTGTTTAGTTACAGGAATGGATTCGCCACTTATTGCGGATTCGTCAATAGCAGTTGTACCGCTTATTACTTTGCCATCTGCGGGAATACGTTCACCTGGTTTTACAATAAGCTGATTACCTACAACAAGCTCACTCACTGCGATGCGTGAAGTAGTGCCATCACTATTTAATCGCAATGCCTCTTCTGGCTGAAGCTCCATAAGAGAAGAAATTTCCTTTTTGCTTTTATTCATCGTGTACGTTTCTAGTGCACCACTTACTGCGAATATAAATATTAGGATTGCTCCTTCTGTCCAATAGCCGATGATGGAAGAGCCTATTGCTGCTAATATCATTAACAACTCCACGTTTAACTCTTTTTCTTTAAAAGTTTCTATTAAACCTTCTTTGGCTTTTGCATATCCACCTATTACAAATGCTAGTAAGTAGAAAATGATTGATGCTGTTTCTTGCTGTGCATTACCTAAAAGCCATGCTATTAGAATTAGTATTCCAGAAAAAAGAGCTGCTACCAATTCTGCATTGGCCAGTATAGGTTTAAGAAAAATTGTGGTAGATTTCCTTTCGGTAATCGTTGTCATATAAAAACCTCCTTGATAATGAATTTCAATATTAATAGTCCATATAAATGAAGAAAATGGACTTCCAATAGGAAATCCATTTTATATTTATTACTAATTTATAATTATTATAATTTAGAAGTTATTATAAGTCAACTGAATGAATTAATTTCATAAAAGCTTACTAAATAGTGAAATCCGAATAACGTTGATTTCCGTTTCAAGCGGACGCATTCCGCAGGCAGAAGTTAAGCCTCCTCGACTTGCAAATGCAAGTCGAGGAGGCTTAGCCTTACTACTGTTCCCGCTGGAGTCGCCGCCTTTCACTCCAATCAACGAGAGCGTTTTTTTAAAAATTGAAACAAGTAATTATGAAATTGACTCAATTAATTTAGCTAAAAACTTTTTCTTTATAAGCAGATAGCTTTTCTAATGAAGACTTGTCTACATCTGCATGTAGGCTGTTGCCATGGGAATCCATGGTTACAACTGCTGTGAATTTTTCAACACGAAGATGCCACATTGCTTCTGGAATACCGAACTCCATCAGGTCAACACCTTCAACCCCTTTAATACAATCTGCATAATACTGAGCAGCACCTCCGATTGCATTTAAGTAAACTCCGCCATGTTCAGCAAGAGCAGCAAGTGTTTTTGGACCCATACCACCTTTACCGATAACAGCACGGATGCCGAATTTTTTCATAATATCCCCTTGGTAAGGTTCTTCACGTATAGATGTAGTTGGACCTGCAGCACGGACATGCCAGTCTCCAGCTTCATCCTTTTGCATTACTGGACCACAGTGATAAATAATTTGTCCATTTAAGTCAACTGGTGCATCATGGCTCATCAAGTGATGGTGGATTGCGTCCCGCCCAGTATACATACGACCAGTAATTGATACGACATCTCCCACCTGTAGCTCGCGAATTTGTTCTTCCGTAATAGGAGCTTGTAATTCAACAACCTTTTTAGGAGCTTCTTCTGATGATTGGTCCTTGAACTCAATTTTCTCTCCATCTTGGTAATGCCATTCGATAATTTCCCCAGTAGCAGGGTTGATATTAATCGCCATACGACGGTAAGCCCAACAGTTATAAGCAACAGAAACATAGAAACTTGCAGGGATACGATGCATTACGCCAATTTTACAGCCGAGTAAAGTAGCTTCTCCTCCGAAGCCCATTGTACCAATACCTAGTGTGTTAGCTTTTTCCACTATATATTGCTCTAATTTTGCTAGGTCAGAATTTGGATTTGTATCTTCCACATGGCGGAACAATTGTTCTTTAGCTAAATCATAGCCAGAAGAACGATCGCCACCGATTCCTACTCCGATGAATCCTGCTGAGCAGCCTTGTCCCTGTGCTTGATAAACAGAATGTAAAATGCATTTACGAATTCCATCTAAGTCACGCCCAGCACGACCTAATCCTTCTAATTCGGTTGGTAGGCTATATTGAATATTTTTATTTTCACAGCCGCCACCTTTTAAAATAAGCTTCATTTCAATATAGTCGTTTTCCCATTGCTCAAACTTTACGACAGGAAGCCCATCTCCTAAGTTATCTCCGCTATTAGTGCCTGTTAAAGAGTCAACTGCATTAGGACGAAGCTTTGCATCCTTAGTAGCTGAAGCAATAGCACGCTTAATAGCAGCTTTAATTTCTAATTGGTTTACGCCAATAGGTGTTTTAATCTTGAACGTTGGTAAACCAGTATCTTGGCAAATAGGAGAAACATTATCATCGGCCATTTGAATATTGTTTGTGATCGTATCTAGACTCATCGCTGCACGCGTACCAGCATTTTCTGCCGCTTTTGCTTTTTTGATTGCGCGACGAACATCCTTCGGTAAATTTGTAGAAGTTTCAGTAATCAAATCATAAATACTTTTCTCTAATTGCTCCAATTGCATGATGCAAACGCTCCTTTTATATGTATATAGATAACAAACATTACAAGTATACTATTTTATAAGCATGAAAAAAAGAGTAGCTGAGGCAATAAATACTTGGGAATTAGCTTACGCAGTGGTTATGTCTTTGGGAAAAGAATTCTTCTGTCCGGGAGCAACAGCCATCCCCTTCCAAATAAAAAAAGTTCGGAATGGATTCATTCCGAACTTCTCGTTTATTCTTTTGTGTTTTTAAACTGCTCCATTTTTAACTCAAGGTCGTCCATCATTTGAATCAGACGATCAATATCTTCAAGTTTTGTCGTTTCAGGCTCTATTGTGTCTAATACTTCTAAAAACATTTGTAGTCGATCTTTTAAATAAGATACTTGTTGTTCTGGATTTGAAATATGTTTACCCACAGAAAAACACCTCACTTTATATGTATAGGATAAAGGAAATTGTAAAGAAAAGATAGGTCTAAAGAGTTAATTTAATGATTCGTTTATTTACAATCTTTACAATATTCTGTTTATATGTTAAAGTATCAATAAGATACATAGAAGGGAGGCCGTAGTGAATAGTCGACCATTCTAATCAGTTGAAGGAGGGTGTTTAGACATTTCACCGGCAAACAAGCCGAAAATGCAGTTATGAATATACAAGTGAATAGTAGTTATATGTAAAGGTTCAGTCCATTATCTTACAGAGATATCGGCTGAGCCTTTTGTTGTGTAAATTTATATATTAACAATACATATTCTCTGCTAAACTAATGCTATTAGGTAATTAGTTTGGATAAAAAGAGGTATTATTATGCATGAATTTACTAAAGAAGAAAAAAAACGTTTTAGTATTTTAGTAATTATTGTTTCTATATCTGGTTTTTCACAAGGGATGTTACTTCCTTTGATATCTGTAATTTTTGAACAAGATGGAGTTAGTGCTACTTTAAATGGGTTAAGTGCAACCGGATTATACATAGGTACGTTATTGATATCTCCGTTTATGGAACCACCTTTGCGAAAGTTTGGGTATAAGCCAATTATTATTATCGGTGGACTTCTTGTAATTGTTTCCTTAATGCTATTCCCATTGTGGAAAAGTGTTGCCTTTTGGTTTGTTTTACGGTTATTAATCGGTATTGGTGATCATGCACTTCATTTTTCGACACAGACTTGGATTACTAGCTTTTCACCACAGCATCGATTAGGTAGAAATATAGCTATTTATGGATTATCGTTTGGAGTAGGTTTTGCGGTAGGACCTTTATTTGTTCAATTGGTCGAAGTATTTGAAGGTTTACCGTTCATCATTTCGAGTATTCTTTGTTTATGTGCCTGGGTTCTTGTATTCTTCATTAAAAACGAGAAGCCAGATGTTTTTACTGATAGTGCGTCCTTAGCTGGAACATGGAAACGTTTTGGTGCAGCATTTGCAGTTTCTTGGATCGCATTTATTCCACCGTTTAGCTATGGTTTTTTAGAATCATCTTTAAACGCAATTTACCCTGTATATGGGCTTCGAAACGCCCTGGATATTAAAGATCTATCTTATATACTCGCGGCCTTCTCTATCGGTGGCGTCGTATCACAGTTGCCGTTAGGAGTATTAAGTGACCGTATTGGCAGACGAAAAGTGCTTATTTTAGCATTAGCTTGTGGCGCGGTAACCTTTGGGGTAGCAAGTATGTTCGAAACCTCCACTCTAGTGATAGGAAGTTTGTTTTTTATAGCAGGTACATTTGTAGGTTCCACATTTTCGCTTGGCATTTCGTATATGACCGATTTAACACCAAAAGAATTACTACCAACAGGCAATCTATTATGTGGAATCTTTTTTAGTTTAGGAAGTTTGTCGGGACCTTTCTTAGGTGGTCTTTTTATTCAACTATTTGATGGGGTAAGCTTCTTAGTTCTTATAGCGCTTTTGTTAGGCTCATTGTCATTTCTCATATTTATCTCAAATCCACAGAAGAAAGGTCGATTGCTATGAAGCAACAATCCTCTAAGTTAGGCAATAAAATTACACTCTATTTTATCATTGGAATACTTTTACTTGTGGCGTTATTTATTTCTGTCCTTGTATATAACACGTATAACACAGTGAAGGATACATTAGGAAAAAATGGTATAGATATAGCTCAAAATATAGCTACGCTAGTTGATGTCCCAGCCTATGAAGAATTTAAAAAGAAACCAGAGCAAAATGAAATATATTGGGAATTAAGAGAAGAGTTAAATGATTTATTAATACAAAATGGCGTTATGTATACGTATATCACGGATATTCCGAAAGAAGGAGAACAAGCGACAATCATTGTAGATGCTGCAGATAAAGGTAATGATAACGTCTATTTACCAGGAGAAATAAGTGAAGGAACGGATTATGAAGGTGTAGAAGGTGCATTAAATGGAAGTGGAAGTTACACAGATATAGTCGAGGATGAAGTGTACGGGGAATACTTGTCATCGTATGCTCCTTTAAAAAATGAAGCAGGAGAAATAATTGGAATCGTTGGAGTTGATATTTCTGCAGCAGATGTCAAAGGAATTCAACAAAAAAGTTTAAAAGAATCTGTTCCTTTTTCTATGACTATGGTTATTCTGTTAAGTGCAATCATTATTTTCCTACTCTACCGTTATATTCGATCAGCATTGAAGCCACTTTCAAAAATGCAGGATGCTTCTTATAAGTTTGCAAATGGAGACCTCCGAGGTGCTGAGGAAATATTAAAAACTGTACCATTAAAACAAAATAATGAAATATCCGATTTTGCTAAATCATTCCGAAAATCTATTGTACAATTATCCTCTATTTTAACAAATATGAATGGAACAGCAGGTTCGCTATTAAAAGTATCCGATGAACTAGAGGAAGTAATGAAGTCAGTTAGAACATCTAATGATGAAATATCAGAAAGTATTTATAAAATAGCTTCTGGTTCTGAAGTACAGAAAACAAATAATGATGAAGCGGTAACTGCTATGGAAGAAATGACTATTGGTATCCAGAGGATTGCAGATTCTTCTACATCGGTAGCCATATCATCCAGTGACATGACAGAACTTGTTACCACAAGTGCAGCAAATTCTAAGTCAGTCGTTCAACAAATTAAAAACGTGGAAGCCTCGGTACTTGCAACTGAAAAGCATGTAAAAGATCTAGGAGAAAAATATCATTCCATCGAAGAGATGGTTACAGTTATAACTAGTATTGCAGATCAAACGAATCTCCTAGCATTGAATGCAGCAATTGAAGCAGCTCGAGCAGGTGAAGCAGGTAAAGGCTTTGCAGTTGTCGCCGACGAAGTAAGAAAGCTTGCAGAAATGTCAAGAAACTCTGCAGAAGAAATTCGCAATCATATTCAAGGGTTCCAAACAGTAACCGTCCAAGCACTCGAAGAAATGGCTAAAAGTGCTGCAGATGTGCAAAGTGGGTCTGTAGCTGTGGAAGAAATCGGAAACGACTTAAATAAGGTGCTCAATTCTGTGCTTCATGTAAATGAAGAAGTACAAGATGTTTCAGCTGTAACAGAACAAATGTCTGCAAGCTCCGAAGAAGTGCTTGCATCAATGGAGCAGGTTGCAGCTATTGTAAATGAGTCAGTGGAGCAAACGAAAACCGTGGCTGTTTCAGCAGATTACCAAGTGTCTACCGTCGAAAATTTAGATAAAACGATTCAAACACTGCAACAATCAGCTGATCAGCTTCACAAAGCAATTAACCAATTTAATCTATAATAACGAAGCACTAAGGCATGTTCTGATCTTGGAACAGTGGGCCTTAGTGTTTTTTTAGAGTAGTGGAACTTTACTGATAATTCTGCGTATAACTAGTAGAACATACGACTTCAAACAAAAATAGGGAGGGAGCGATTTTGAAACTTACTATCGAAACAAAATTTAGAAATTTGCTTATATGCTTGCTTATCATAGCTTTTGGGATAGTCACATATTCCTTGGATTTATATCCAGGTGGATATCAATTAGATTATTATAGTGAGGCGCAATCATTCACATTAACTAAGAAGGATATTCTTCACTCAGAGCAATATAAGATTGATAAAACAGAGATATCTATGTTAAAAGTTCTTTTGATAGATAACGAGATTACTGTTATAAAAAGTCTTTGGCTTCTGAGTATAATGTTATTCTGCACATGGCTGAATAACCTTTTCATTTTACTTGAACAAGAAAAAATCAAACCAGCCCTTTTAATATCAGCTATTTATGTTGTAATTTTTGTGGTGGCCACTTTTGTCTATATAGACAGGTTAAATTTTATGAATGAAGTGATTGGGAGATTAGTAGTCTGAACAAAAATTACAAATTAATAAACAGAGTTGCTAGCAGTCTACGAGAAATTTAAAGACTTTGTTATTATAAAAAGGACGGACAAGTGAAGAATATCAGTACAAAATTTAATGTATATTAACGAAGCACTAGGCGCTCAGAAAAGTGAGTCTTAGTGCTTTATTTCTTGATAAACGAAAAAGTAGTGGAACTTTCAGTGAATTTATCGTATAAATAGAAGAATATACCATTTAGATAAAAAGTAGGAATTGTATATTGTGAAATATATTTTGTAAAGAAAGGGTAGAAACTCACTTGTATACATATATATTAAATCTTTATCACATGGATATTAACTAGATTAAGGAAGGAAATGAGATTTTCAAATGGAAGCAATTGAACTTAAAAAGATTTTATCGGATATTAAAAGTGGGGAAAGAACTTGGGAAGACGAGCAGAAAGTTGTTATTGTAAACTCCATGCTAGAACATATAGGTTCTACTGATGGCGAACTAAGGGACCATTTAATTTATAGCTTATTTTATCAATTAATAGTAGAAAAGAATTTACTAGAGCCCGAACTATTAACGCGATTATTGGAAGTGGCATTAAATGATTTGTTATGGAAAGGAATCGGAGAAAAAGGAACAGATACTGTTTTTACGAGGTCTTTTACTTCTCTTTTGATAGCACTTATTCTATCTAGAGATAACGAAGATGACTTTCTTGACCAAAATATGATTTTGCAAGTAAAAGATAAATTAATAGATTATATGAACTTGGAAAAGGATTTAAGAGGCTATGTTGCAGATAAAGGTTGGGCTCATAGTATTGCGCATGTAGCAGATACTTTTGATGAACTTATAAAAAGTAAAAAAGTAGACGAAGGACTCTATGGAGAAATATTACGCGCACTTTGGAACAAGATTTTTGTTAGCAACAGTGTTTATATCCATGAAGAGGAAGAAAGAATATTAGTTCCGATAATGGAGGTGCTCGAGAGAGGTTTGGAAATAAAAGAAATAGAAATACTTTTGCAGCAAATACCGAATGAATTAGAAAAACAAAAAAGTTTAATTGGGGAAGAAGAGTATTGGTTCTTGTACGCAAACTGTAAGAGATTCTTAAAAAGCTTCCTGATTGAAGTTCAAAGAAAACCAAATTTATATCCAATACAAAAAAGTTTAGCTAGCTGCCTACAAGAAATTTAAAATGACTTTGTTATTATAAGAAAGTGGACAGACAAGTCATGAAAGTCTGTCCAAAGTTACACTTTAAATTTTTTAAGGCTTCAACACAAACTTAATACTTTCCTCTTCATGATCATGGAAGGTTTTATAAGCATCACTTGCTTTGTCTAGTGGTACGCTATGTGTAATAATTTCCTTTGGATCGAACTCACCATTAGTAATTTTATCAAATAATATAGGCATATAATGAATAACAGGAGCCTGTCCCATTTTTAGTGACACATTGCGTTCAAAAATATTACCTAATGGGAACATATTATATATGGAGCCGTAAACACCGGTCAATTGGATCGTGCCAAATTTTCTTACTGCGTTTATACTGATATCAATAGCACTTAGAGTTCCACCTTGGAGTTTTAGTTTTTGCTCTACTTTTTCGACCATTGACATTTTACCATCCATACCTACACAGTCAATGACGACGTCTACTCCCCCATTAGTAATTTCTTTAATATGTGAACCCATATCATCATATTGCTCGAAATTATAGACTTCTACGTTATTCATCTTCACAGAGTGCTTTAAACGATAATCTAAGTGATCGACTGCGATTACCCGTTTTGCACCTTTCATCCAGGCAAACTTCTGTACCATCAGACCAATGGGACCAGCTCCTAAAACTGCAACTGTGTCTCCCTCTTTCATGCCTGAGTTTTCAATACTCCAATAGGCAGTCGGTAGAACGTCCGAGAGAAATAACAATGACTCATCCTCTAGTTCACATGATTCCGGTATTAAAAAAGGCATGTAATTTCCATAAGGCACTCGCAAATATTCAGCCTGTCCACCTGGAAAATTTCCATATCGTTCTGTATAACCAAGATAAGCGCCAGAGTCTAATGCAGGATTATCATTTGAATTATCACATTGGCTTTCCATCTCATTTTGGCAATAAAAACATTCCCCACATGATACGTTGAAAGGAATTACAACGCAGTCTCCTTTTTTAACCTTTGTAACTGCTGGACCAACCTCTTCTACGATACCCATCGGCTCATGTCCAATAACAAAGTCTTTTCTAGTAGGTATGCCACCTCTATAAATATGGAGGTCAGACCCACAAATAGCAGTTGTCGTTATGCGAACAATAATATCATCCTGTTTCTCCAGTTTTGCATCGGGAACTTCTTTTACTTGAATATCTTTGGCACCTTGAAATGTGACTGCCTTCACATAATTTCCTCCTTCAATTCTATGTTCACATTATTGATTCCCTTAAGGCCTTCAAACAAAACGTATCATGATATATTTAGGTTAAATGGATTGACTCTGTGGTGCACCCCACAGTTTATAATAAAAAGGAGGCGCAGAATGTATAAAATTAGTGAATTTGCTGATGTAACTGGGTTAAGCAAAGAGACCTTACGATACTATGCAGAAGTTAAGTTACTCGAACCAGCTTACATTGATCCAGTCAATAAATACCGGTACTACGATGATGGTAGCTATTTTCTAGCCATTCTCTTAGTGAAACTGAGAGGTTTTGGATTTACTATACAAGAAATGATTTCTGTGATGGAGGATGAATCGTTTGCTAACCTTGAAAAGATATTGCAGCAAAAAAGAAATACTATATTGCTTCAAATAGATAATCTAACAGCCAAATTGGCAGAGTTAGATGAATTTTTAGTATCAGGAAGGGAGAATGAGGAATGATTAAATGGAATGAAGAATTAGAAATAAAGGTTAACATCGAAAAAGTATGGAGCTTATTTATGGATAAAAACATTCATAAAATTATGGACAAAGTAGAGGAGCACGTTCTTATTGAAAAGCAGGAAAATGAGGTAGGAGCGAAGCATAGACAAAGTTACCGGGAAGGGAAGCGAGTAGAGACATATATCGTGGAAACATTGGCATATGAGGACCGACCAGATAAAAAGCACAAACAAATAAGCTTTGTATTGGGGAAAGCGTTTGAAATTACGTTTAGTTTTACTTTGTATAATATTGATGACAATCAGACAAAATTTATTTACGAGGGTCAAAATAAAGGAGTAAATTTTGTAGGACGAGCAATGATGAAACTTGGTAGTGAGAAAAGTAATAATAAAGTGGTCCAAGAATTTATGGAAAAGGTGAATCGAGAAGCATTAAAGCTATAGAACCAAAAAAGCTGCCGGATAAATTACATATCTCCGACAGCTTCTTTTTATTTTAACTCCAACAGTGTAACTGCTTCTACATGGGCAGTTTGAGCAAACATATCAACAGGTTGGATATACTTGATATTGTAAACTTCTTTAAGTGCTGCTAAATCCTTTGCAAGTGTCGATGGATTACATGAAGTGTAAACAAAACGTTTTGGTTTAATATCTAATATTGTTTTTAGAAGATCATCATCTAAACCAGCTCGAGGGGGATCCACTGTTAATACGTCTGGAACAAATCCTTCGCTTTTCCACTTTTGTAACCAATGCTGTGCAGTACCGTGAACGTATTTGGTGTTTTTAAAGCCATTTCGTTTCGCATTCTTTTTCGCATCTTGGATAGATTCCTCGACGATATCCATACCACGAACTTCTTTTGCGTTTTTGGCCAGCCACAATCCAATCGTACCAACACCACAATAAGCATCTACAATTGTTTCTTCACCTGTAAGAGCGGCTGCTTTTTCAATTTCATTGTATAAATGTACAGTTTGTTCAGGATTCAATTGGAAGAAAGCACGAGCCGATAAGTCAAAAGCTAGTTCTCCAAGTTTTTCGTGAATCGTTTCTTTACCATGTAAGTTAAATGTCGTGTCTCCAAATACAAGCGAAGTATCTTCTGCATTGATGTTCTGACTAATGGACACAATATTATGATCAATTGCTCGTATTTTTTGTACTAGTTCTTCCTTATGTGGCATTTTCTTTTGAGTTGTTACAAGTGTAACTTGAATCTGACCAGTTTTCATCCCAGTACGAACGACAATTGTACGGACGATTCCTTTAGAGTTTCTACCATCATATATGGAGATATTTAGCTCTTTAAGAAATCTTTTTATTTCATTAGTTATATGTGTTGTGGCAGGATGTTGAACCGAACAATCGTTAATATCAATTAACATATTGGATTCCTCTGCGTATAAACCAGCAATAACTTTATCGCCTAATTCTCTCACTTGGAATTGACTTTTGTTACGATAATGCCAAGGGTTTTCCATACCGATTGTAGGTCTCACATCAATTGTCGAAGCCAAGTCTTTCACATAACGTTCAAGGGCTTGTAAAACTAAATCTCTTTTTACAAGTAACTGACTTTCATATGTCATATGTTGCAATTGGCATCCACCGCAAGCTTCATATACCGGGCAAGGTGGGTTGACACGATGTGGAGACGCTTCTCTAATTGTTTTAATCTCTGCTTGGGCATATTTTGGATTTACTACTGTCACTTGTGCAGTTACAACCTCTCCTGGAAGTGCTCCTTTTACAAAAACAACATTGCGTTTAAAAAATCCAACACCTTCTCCGTTAATACCAAGTCTTTTAATCGTAAGAGGGAATTCTTGTCCGACCTCTATAACTGTTTTTTCACTCATACCTTCACGTCCTTTATAATCATCTTTCTATTATAAAGGAGTTTATTCAGGAAGCAAAGTAAGCGGAATATCCAGATTATTTATGACTAGTTCGTCTAGAGTGCCAAATGTATACCCCATTTTTCTAGCCTCTTTGATGAACATTGGTAACCCTTCTGCATTATCAGGAGAAACGGTATGCATTAATATAATGGCACCAGGATGGATTTGTGACATTAACTGATCATAGGCATATTTGCCACCTTTTTTCTGATCCTTATGCCAATCAATAAATGCTACAGACCAGAATATATGCTGATATCCAATGTCATTAGCAGCCTCTAATACCTGTTCATTAAAAATTCCTTCTGGTGGGCGAGTGACTGTTGTTCGAGTTAATGAAGTTAATTCACTTAAACGTGTATCAAACTTTTGTAGTTCTTTTTGAACCCCTTCCTTTGAGAGCTTTGCTAAATTTGGGTGCCCATAAGAGTGGTTGCCAATTTGATGTCCCTCTGCAATCATTCGTTTTACTAGAGGGGTTGCACTTTCTAAATAATGGCCGGTCAAAAAGAATGTAGCTTTTATATCTTCCGCTTTTAGGGTGTCCAAAATACTTTCGGTATAGCCGTTTTCATAGCCATTATCGAATGTAAAATACAGTATTTTTTTATCTGCAGAGCCTTTATATATTGCACCATGTTTCTTTAGCATAGCATCCAATTCTCCGCCTGCTTCTGCTTGTTGCTCATTTGTCGCTTTTTTTAACCCCCAATGGATTTCCTCTGCTTGTGCAGAGAAAGGTTTATACATTAATCCAATACTTAAAATAATAGTAGCAATAACGATTCCTACAAAATGAGATTTCCACATAAAAACGCAACCTTTCTTTTTTAGTAGGTTGCGCCAATGAGAGTTAGTTATTCATTTGTAAATATCTCGTAATGCACTTTCCAAATTCGGGAAATGGAAAGAATAACCTTCATCTATTAACGTCTGTGGGATGACATGTTGGCCTTCTATAACAAGCTGACTTTTTTCTCCAAGTACAAGCTTTAATGCAAAAGATGGAACTGGAAAATAATGCGGTCTTTTTAATATAGTCGCTAAAGTTTTTCCAAAATCCTTCATCTTTTTTGCGTGAGGAGCAGTCACATTGAAGGGGCCATTAATAGGATGCTCTATCGCAAATAATAAGGCATCAGCAACATCTTTAACATGGACCCAAGACATCCAATTCTCACCGGCTCCAACAGGTCCACCAACAAATAGTTTATACGGGAGTGCCATTAAAGGGAGTGCACCTTCTGATTTTCCTAAAATAATGCCAAATCTGCCACAAGCAACACGAATCTGAAGCTTTTCTGCACTTTGTGCTTTAATCTCCCAATCTCGAACAGTACGTGCCAAAAAGTCCGTTCCAAGTACTTTGGATTCCTCGGTATATCTTGTGCTATTAGAGGGTGGATAAATGCCAATTGCACTCGCATTTACTAGCACTTTTGGCTTTACAGTTAAGGTATGTAAAATTCGGAGCACTTCATCTGTCGTTTTCATCCGACTATCATAAATTTTTTGTTTTTGCTTTTCCGTCCATCGCCCATTATTTATAGACTCACCTGCTAGATTGACAAAAGCATCAACGCCTTCTAACTGTTTTTCGGGATTTGCATTTTCTGATAGCCACTGTACATAAGTTATGCCACGTTCTGTACCTTGTTTTGAACGAGATAATATAAAAACTTCATGTCCTTTTTGCAAAAGTAAATCTGTAAGTTCGCTTCCTACGAAACCAGTTCCTCCAGTAATTGCAATTTTCATTTGTCACCAACCTCCTTCTTAAAATAATCATAACAGTTCAATCATTTATCACCAACCAAGTTATAAGTTATAATTGAAGAAAGACGAATGGAGAGAAGTATACATGCCGGTTATTACAAGAATTGGTCGCCAAAAAAATAATAATGAGCGGTATAATTTATATTTGGATGAAAAATATGCATTTAGTTTAGACGAAGCAGTACTGATTAAGTACCAATTATCCAAAGGAAAAGTCATCGAGGCATTTACATTAGATGAAATTGTTTTTGATGATGAAGTAAGGAAGGCGTTTAATAAAGCAATTAACTTTTTAAGCTACCGTATGAGAAGTGAGCATGAGGTAAAACAAAAACTTCTTCAAAATGAGTTTGGTGAAGCAGTAATATTAGAAGCAATTCGAAAACTATATGAGTATGGCTTTCTTAATGATGAAAGTTTTACAATGGCTTTAGTTGAAACTCAGAAGAAGAACAGCAAAAAAGGACCTGCTGCAATTCGTCAGGAATTAAAGAAAAAGGGAATTGAAAAAGACCTCCAAGAAGAAGTGCTGGGTAACTATTCCGAAGAAGAGCAAGTTGGTATAGCGAAAACTTTGGCAGAGAAGATCATCAATCAAAATCAAGATAAAACACCAAGACAAATTAAACAAAAAGTTCAAGATACACTCCAAAGAAAAGGATATAATTTTTCAATAATCTCCCAAGCCCTTTCCACCTTTGAATTAGAAAAAAGTGAGGAGGAATGGATTGAAATTATTGCTACGCAGGGAGATAAAATTTGGCGGAAGCATGCCTCAAAATATAAAGGGAATGATTTGCGCAAGCGTATAAAGACAGCATTGTATCAAAAAGGATTCCCTGCTGAACAAATTGATCTTTATATCGAAAAGAAGGAGTTGGAAGAGCAAGATGAGTGAAAAAAAATATAGTGATATGACGGTACCGGAACTACGAACAGAAATTGCGAACCTGAAAGAAAAATCACGTAAAGCAGAGCAACTGGGTATAGTAAATGAGTATGCTGTATATGAAAGAAAAGCATTGATGGCACAAGCCTTTCTGATAGATCCAGCTACTATTAAACCAGGAGAGATGTATCGTATTATTGGGGATCCAGGTGTATTCTTTCATGTGGAATATTTAAAGGGAAGGTTTGCATGGGGATATAGATTAGGCGGAGATAAATATGAGGAAGCCTTGCCTATTTCCATGTTAGAATCTCTAGAGGAAGGTAAATAATATGCAAACAAAAATAGATGAATTAACTTTCGCACTACTTGAAAAAAACGATAAATTATCCGCCGCAAAAGCAAGGGCGTGGATAGAGCTTCTATGGTCAGACTTTGAATCCTCTTATGCAAGAGCAGGCTATGATTATAAAGGAGCAACCGTCACGGAAATGGTTATTCGAAAATGGATAGATGGCTACGGTGGACAATTGCATGAATTTGCAAACACTAACGAGAAGTATAAGCATTTATTAGAAACGGATGACTTTATAAATTAAAACGCTAGGAAATGCATCCTAGCGTTTTTTCTTAAAAGATAGAAAGTATAAAAAAGCTTCGTGAATACTTGGCTCATGGGACTTAAAGAATGAATAGTGCTATGATTTCCGTTTCAGGTGGACCCGTTCCGCAGGGGGAGCGATGAACCATCACCGACGCTCCGCGTACGCTTGTGATGGTTCATCTGTCTCCCTAATCCTGCCGGAGTTGCCACCTTCCACTGCAATCAATTAGTGTGTAGTACTCCTCTATAAGATTTAGCATAGCTTATCGCTTAGATGATAAGATTGCTCAAATTTTAGAGAGTGCTCAAATTATTTGTAATCGCTTTTGAATTAGAAATGCGATTATCCGATGATAAAGGAAGAAAGTAGATTTTCTTTATTACTAATGGAAATAAAGAGAAATAGTAAGTGTTTGATTTATAAAGAAGCAAAATAGCTAACGAAATTGCATCTTCGAGAGCTTACTTATTGAATAGGAGGGCGACGGATAGACAAACGCCATAAGATTACGGGAAAAAAGGATGCTGGTTGGTTGTGACGGATGTCACGACCAACCAGCATCTCTAAAGATTCACGCGGTAATAATATAGCAACAAGTCTGTTCAAAGCTCTTCGGAAATGATAGAAACTGGTTTTAATCTTAAAGAACCGGACGTCTTTTGACCGGTTTTTCTTATGTTAATGCGAAATGAAATCTAATTTCTTTCTAAGCTTGTCTTCGCTGAATATCCAACCCGTGTAGGAATTGACTATTTCTAGGTCTTCATTTAAGTGGGCTACAGCTACAAATGGATAAAAGTCATTACTACGATATCGTAAATCAATAAGCCTTACTTCATAAATATGTTCAAACTGAGTAATCTCCCAGCGATAAATAGGAGAAAAAGAAGTAAAGGCACTTAAGTTATTATCCTTCAAGGCCGCTCTTACTAAATCAGATTCGGGCAGCGGATTACGTTCGAACTTATCGTAAATAGTGATAGACCTACCATATGCCCGACCGACATAATGATGTGTTTTTGAAATTGCTGCTACTCTCCATTGTAGAAATTTCATCGTTGGTGCGACGATAATTTCATCTGCATCGGGAATAGTATGCTTTACAGAATTTTTTACGGCATGCTGTACGGCAAATCGTAAAATATAATAGACGAAAATAATGGCGTACATAGTAAGAAAGGTTGGAACAGGATTTAAGCCGAACATCCAAAACAGTATACCAACCACATGAATGCCAAAGATAATCGGATCAAATGTATTGATAACGCCTAGGGCAACCCATTTCCTTGAAAATGGCCTTAATGCTTGAGTTCCATAAGAATTGAATATATCTACAAAAACATGTACAAACACCGCTAAAAAGGTCCATAACCATAAATGCAGTAAATTGGCTTCTGGTAAAATAAGCCATAATACTCCTGCTATCAAGATCGGCCATAAAAAAACGGCAGGAATGGAGTGGGTAATCCCACGATGATGTCGAATATAAACAGCATTATTACGTAATTTTAAAACAGTATCTATATCAGGGGCTTGTGAGCCGATTATTGTACCTGCTATTACTGCAGTCGTTGTAAGAGTACTACCTGCAACTACGGGGTCAATAAGGGATAGACCACCCAGTGCGATACCCATAACGACATGTGTACCTGTGTCCATAAAACCAGCTCCTTTTAGGATTACAGCTAACTACATCTTAAAATAGATTACTTAAAAAACAAAGCTACTACTATTCATATACCCATTATTTCATGTCAATAATCGCAAGGAAGGATTTTACAGTGAATGAATTATATAAAGAACAGGTTAGAGTTGCTCTAGTATCATGGTTTTTAGAAGAAAAACGTGATTTACCTTGGAGGAAAACAAAGGATCCTTATAAAATTTGGGTTTCCGAGGTTATGCTACAGCAGACGAAGGTTGATACCGTTATCCCTTATTATGAAAGATTTATCGCAAAATATCCTTCGCTTGAGTCACTAGCTAGTGCTGATGAAGGAGAACTATTAAAAGAATGGGAAGGATTAGGTTACTATTCCCGTGCTCGAAACCTACAGACAGGTGTTAAGGAGGTGGTCGAAAAATATGGAAGTGTTGTCCCTTCCACTCGAAAAGAAATTTCCAAGTTAAAGGGTGTAGGTCCATACACAGCTGGGGCTGTTCTTAGTATTGCATATGGAGTCCCAGAACATGCCGTAGATGGAAATGTCATGCGTGTACTTTCTCGACTATTATTAATAAAAGAAGATATCGCAAAGCCGAAAACGAAGAAAATATTTGAAGAGGCGGTAATGGATTTAATAGATCCTGAAAATCCCTCTGCTTTTAACCAAGGACTTATGGAGCTAGGCGCAATAATTTGTACTCCAACTAAACCAAAGTGCCTACTATGTCCAGTAAGAGAAAACTGCTCTGCATTTTTTGAAGGTATGCAAGAAGAGCTACCAGTAAAAACAATTCAAAAGAAATCGAAGATACATAAAGTAAAAACGGTCGTTATACGCAATAAGGATGGTCTTGTTTTATTGGAAAAACGACCTTCTAAAGGTTTACTTGCGAATATGTGGCAGTTCCCCATGGTAGAGCTACCAACGCCTAACCATACAGTTGAAGAGGTTGTTGAGCATGATTACGGAGTGGAAATAGCAAAAGGTCCTTCGATCAATGAATTTAAGCATGTATTCTCTCATTTAGTTTGGGAAATGGAGAGCTTTGAAGCGAACTTAATAAAGGAAAAAGAACTAACATCTCGATGTAAATGGCTTACTATTGAGGAAATAAATCAACAACCGATGCCTGTTCCAATGTTAAAAATATGGAATGCATGGAAAGAGAGGGAGATCTAAAATGACAACAAATAAAGTTGCACTAGTTACAGGTAGTAGCAGAGGTTTAGGGAAAGCTATTGCTATTGAACTTGCCAAAAATGGTTATGATATCGTTGTAAACTATGCGAGAAGTAAAACTGCAGCCCTTGAAACAGTTAAGGAAATAGAGGCTTTAGGAAGAAAAACACTTTTAGTGAAGGCGAATGTAGGGGATGTAGAGAAGCTACGAGTTATGTTCCAAACAATTAAAGAAGAATTTGGTAGACTAGATATTTTTGTTAGCAATGCAGCGTCTGGTGTTTTACGTCCTATTATGGAATTAGAAGAATCACACTGGGACTGGACAATGAATATTAACGCAAAAGGAATGCTCTTTGGTGCCCAAGAAGCGGCAAAGTTAATGCCAAAAGGTGGAAAGATATTAGGGATAAGTTCTCTAGGGTCTATCCGCTATTTAGAAAACTACACAACGGTTGGTGTATCTAAGGCTGCTATCGAGTCACTTACAAGATATTTGGCTGTGGAGCTTGCTCCTAAAGGTATTGTAGTAAATACTGTTTCTGGTGGTGCACTCGACACAGATGCTCTTAAGCATTTTCCAAATCGGGAGGAACTACTAGAGGATGCCCGAGTGAACACACCAGCCGGACGAATGGTAGAAATCGAAGACATGGTAAAGACCGCTATGTTTTTACTATCAGATGACGCTTCTATGATCCGCGGACAAACAATCATTGTGGATGGTGGAAGATCTATAAAAATGTAAGATTTGGCATGCTACATTCGAGTATAACTTCTATTATTAATAGATGCTCGATATTACAGATTTCCGTTGCAGGTGGACGCTTTCCGCGGGGTGAACGATGAACCTTCACCGCCGCTTAGCGTTCGTTGTGAAGTTTCATCTGTCTCACTGATCCTGCTGGAGTCGCCACCTTCCACTACAATCTTATAAAATGAGTGGTACACGAGAATATGATGCTGTCATTTTATAGGTAGTAGCACTTCGGAAATACTAGAAACAGCTTTAGAACTTAAATTGTGCGATGTGCTTTAATTAAAAATCAAAAAAGTGAATAATATTTTGCTATCTGCACATGATATCTATGTGCGGAGGTGAAAAATCCATGAAGAATAACAGAAAACAGCAGAACCCAAACCAAGAGTTTGCTTCTGAAACTGATATTCAAAAAGTTAAAGAACAAAATCGTCAAGCAGAGTTGAAAAAACAACAAGCTAGCGGTCCACAAGCAAATCGTTCTTCTAACCCAACTAAATAACATGGATTCACCAAAAGTCAGCGAGGGTAAAAATACCCTCGCTGATTTTTTTACTATAGTTTTTTACAGTGAATTGCTATAATAAGAAAATAAGTATATAAATTCTAAATTTGCGCTTGACGAAAAGGTGGCTAAATCATGGCGATTCCAAACGAAGGAGAGACTATTCAAATTCACAGCTACAAGCATAATGGCCGAATCCACCGTGTCTGGCAAGAAACGATGGTTTTAAAAGGAACCAAAAATATTGTAATTGGTGCAAATGAACGAACACTTGTAATTGAATCAGATGGTAGAACTTGGATTACAAGAGAACCTTCTATTTGCTACTTTCATGCAGAATATTGGTTTAACATTATTTGTATGCTGAGAGAAGATGGTGTATACTATTACATCAACATGAGTTCTCCGTTTGTCTATAACAATGGAATGCTTAAGTACATTGATTATGATTTGGATGTGAAGGTATTTCCTGATATGACCTACACAATTCTAGATGAGGACGAATACGAACAACACAAAAAGGAAATGAAGTATCCAGAAGAAATTGATGGCATTCTAGATCGTAATGTAGAAAAGCTCATTTCCTGGATCAAACAAAGAAGAGGTCCATTTGCACCGGATTTTATTGAGGCATGGACAAGTCGTTATCATTTTCATAAACAGTTAAATGAGTAGTTGGAGAAACCTGTTGAAAATATGCAACAGGTTTTTCTCATGGTAGAAGGGAGTTTTAAAATGAGTTCGATGAAAAGATATATGCAATTTGTAAAACCATATAACTTTCAAATTTTCTTAACGATTTTGATCGGGATTATTAAATTTGCAATTCCATTATTTATACCGATTCTTATCAAGATTGTTATAGATGATATTATAGGAGCAGAAGCCTTAACAAATGATGAAAAAATAACTCAATTAGTTTATTGGCTTGGAGGGACTGCATTAGTATTTTTAATCGTCCGTCCACCAATAGAGTATTATAGACAATATTTAGCACAGCTGGTGAGTAATAAAATTTTGTTTGATATACGTAAAAATCTGTATATTCACTTGCAAAAGCTAAGCTTGAAATATTATTCCAACACCCGTGCTGGCGAGGTTATTTCACGTGTAATAAATGATGTGGAGCAGACGAAAAACTTTGTCATGATTGGTTTGATGAATGTTTGGCTGGATTTAGCAACTATTTTAATCGCTATCGGAATTATGTTAACGATGAATGTAAAGCTTACTTTAGTAACGCTATTGGCTTTTCCATTTTACGCATTCAGTGTCAAATATTTCTTCGGAAGATTACGGGACTTAACGAAGGAGCGTTCACAAGCACTAGCTGGGGTTCAAAGCTATTTACATGAGCGTGTACAAGGCATGAGTATTATTAAAACATTTACATTAGAAAAGCATGAACAAAAACTTTTTAATGAAACAAATGGAGAATTTCTAGATGCAGCAGTAAAACAAACAGTTTGGAATGCAAAAGCATTTGCAGTAGTTAACACGATTACGGATATTGCACCTTTACTTGTTATTGCTTACGCTGGTTATGAAGCTATCCATGGGAGACTTTCTGTAGGAACGATGGCTGCATTTATAGCATATATTGAACGTTTATATAGCCCGTTAAGACGGTTAGTCAATTCATCCACAACATTAACACAGTCTTTTGCTTCTATGGACCGTGTATTTGAGTTAATGGATGAAGAGTATGATATTGTCGATAAAAAAGGTGCCTCTACTTTAGGTATTGCTAGCGGTGAAGTGACATTTTCAAACGTTTCTTTTCAATACGAAAAAGATGGTCATATGATTTTAGAGGATGTCGACTTCCGTGTTAACGCTGGAGAAACAGTGGCTTTTGTAGGTATGAGTGGTGGCGGTAAATCAACTATTATAAGCTTAATTCCTAGGTTTTATGATGTCACCACTGGACAAGTACTAATTGATGGAAAAGATGTTCGGGATGTCACTATTGAATCTTTGAGACAGCAAGTTGGTATAGTGCTACAGGATAATATTCTTTTTAGTGATTCGGTCAAATCCAATATATTAATGGGAAAACCAGGTGCTACAGACGAAGAAGTAATGGAAGCTGCAAAAGCTGCAAATGCACATGATTTTATCATGGAGCTACCAGGGGGATATGAAACAAAAGTTGGAGAACGTGGAGTGAAGCTTTCAGGAGGTCAAAAGCAACGCGTTGCTATCGCACGAGTATTTTTAAAAAATCCACCTATATTAGTTCTAGATGAGGCAACTTCCGCATTAGATTTAGAGAGTGAATCTTTAATACAGGATTCTTTAGAGAAGCTAGCTTCAAATCGTACTACTATTATTGTAGCTCACCGGCTATCTACTATTACCCATGCAGATAATATATTTGTTATTGAAGATGGTAAAGTAATGGAGAGCGGTTCACATGTACAATTGATGAATCAAAGAAATATTTATTATAATTTATTCCAAATCCAACAACTTGATATTGAATAGTAATTTAAACATCTTATAAGTGCTTTTAAGCTTATAAGGTGTTTTTTTCTAACCTAATGAGAAAACAGAGTCGTGTGACTTTTCAGAAAAGTATTGCATAAGAAAAGTTTTTGTGTAAAATTAAATTAATAGTAAATTAGTTAGAAAATTTTCAATTTTTGTGAAATGAGGGAACATCATGGGAGAACGACAAACAATTTTGGAAGTGAAAGATCTTCAAACGTCCTTTTTCACAGATGATGGTGTTATTCCATCCGTAGACCATATTGATTTTCATGTAAGAGAAGGGGAAATATTAGGTATTGTTGGGGAGTCAGGATGTGGAAAAAGTGTAACATCTCTTTCTATTATGGGACTAGTTCCTAGTCCACCTGGAAAAATTACTAGTGGTCAAATAATGTTCGAAGGAAAAGACTTAACGAAGTTTTCGGAGAAAGAAATGCGTAAAGTACGTGGTAACGATGTTGCAATGATTTTCCAAGAGCCGATGACATCTTTAAATCCTTTATTTACTATTGGAAATCAATTGCTTGAGGCAATTACCTTACATAAGAAAGACTGGAACAAAAAGAAAGCATATGCAAGAGCGCTGGAAATGTTAAAACTAGTTGGACTACCTAGAGCAGAAGAGCTTATGAAAGACTATCCACACCAGCTCTCCGGAGGAATGAGACAACGTGTAATGATTGCAATGGCTTTAGTGTGTGATCCTAAGCTTTTAATAGCTGATGAGCCAACTACCGCTTTAGATGTAACAATTCAAGCTCAAATATTAAAACTAATGCGCGAGCTAAATGAACGTCTAAACACAGCTGTAATTTTAATAACACATGACTTAGGGGTAGTAGCGGAAACTTGTGAGAGAGTAGTAGTAATGTATGCAGGAAAAGTAGTGGAAGAGGGTACTGTGGATACGATTTTTAATAACCCACAACATCCTTATACGAGAGGCTTAATCGCTTCTGTTCCAGATATGCGTTATAAAAAACAACGACTTTATTCTATTCCTGGAAGTGTTCCAAAACCTGGTTCGATTAAACAGGGCTGCAGATTTGCCGCTCGCTGTGAATTTGTATTTGGAAGATGTAGCGAAGAAAATCCTCCATTATACGAAACATCGGAAGGTCATAAAACAAGATGCTTCCTATTCGATGAGAAGGAGGTTTTGGCAGATGACAGAGCCGTTGTTAAAAGTTGAAGGCTTAAAAAAATATTTTCCAATACGTACTGGACTGTTAGGAAAGCACACGGGGAATGTAAAGGCAGTCGATGATATTTCTTTTTTTGTTAATGAAGGAGAAACTTTAGGTATAGTTGGCGAATCTGGATGCGGTAAATCTACTACTGGCAGAATGCTTATGAGATTACTAGAGCCTACTGAAGGAAAAGTGACATTTAACGGAAAAGAGCTAACGAAGATTTCCAATGACGAAATGAGAAAGGCAAGACGTGAAATACAAATGGTATTTCAAGATCCATACGCATCCTTGAATCCTCGGCATACCGTAGAAAAGATTTTAATGGAGCCTTTAATTGTTCATAATATTGGAGACCCAAAGAGTCGGAAAAAGAAAGTACATGACTTTTTAGAAATTGTTGGTTTAAGTAGCTATCATGCAAAACGTTATCCACATCAATTTAGTGGAGGACAGCGGCAACGTATAGGAATTGCAAGAGCTTTGATGACTAATCCGAAGTTAATAATAGCGGATGAACCAGTATCTGCTCTCGACGTTTCCATACAGGCACAAGTTTTGAATCTCATGCAAGATTTACAGAAAGAACTAAAGCTAACCTATATCTTTATCGCCCATGATTTAGGAGTAGTTCGCCATATCAGTGACCGTGTAGGGGTTATGTACTTAGGTAGAATGGTAGAGCTTGCTACAAGTGAATCTATGTATGCTGAACCTTTACATCCTTATACAAAAGCTTTGCTGTCCGCGGTACCAGTGCCGGATCCAGAATTTAAACGTGAACAAATCATTCTAGAAGGAGACATTCCAAGTCCCTCTAATCCACCTACAGGGTGTACCTTCCATACAAGATGTCCTTTTAAAATGGATATATGTGTGAAGGAAATTCCACAATTACAAGAAGCTAAAACTGGTCATTTTGTTGCGTGCCATTTATACAATGAGCAACTGCAACATTGATAATAAATTTTATGGAGGGGTCCAAATGGGGAAATCGAAAATATGGTCATTTTTGCTGCTGATGTTCGTTGCACTTACTGTAGTACTTGCTGCGTGTTCATCTGACGATTCATCAGACGGCGATACAGAAAAAGATAATGACAAGGGCACTACAGACACTGCGGAAGAAAAAGTATTAATCTTTGGTCGTGGAGGCGACTCTGTTTCACTAGATCCAGCTGCAGTTACGGACGGTGAATCATTTAAAGTTACACAAAATGTGTTAGAAACGTTATTAAACTTTGGTGAACAAGATACTACGATCAACGAAGGATTAGCTACAAAATGGGAACCATCTGAGGATGGACTTACGTATACGTTCACACTTCGTGAAGGTGTAAAATTCCATGATGGAACTGACTTCAATGCAGAGGCAGTAGTGAAAAACTTTGAACGTTGGGCTGGCGGTTCCGAAGATCTATTCCCGTATTATGGATCAATGTTCGGTGGATATGATGGGGACGAAGGTCATGTAATTGAATCAGTTACTGCTGAGGGAGATTACACAGTAATATTTAAGCTTACTCGTGCACAAGCACCTTTCTTAAAAAATATCGCGATGAGTCCTTTCGCAATTGCAAGTCCGACTGCATTTGAAGCAGCTGGCGACAAATTTGGTGATAGCCCAGTTGGTACTGGACCATTCAAATTTGTGGAATGGAAACGTAATGATTCTATTACTATTGAAAAAAATGCAGAGTATTGGAATTCAGAAGAGCCTAAATTGGATAAAGTTGTTTTCCGTTCTATTCCAGATAACTCTGCGCGTTTGAACTCACTTTTAAATGGAGAAATAGATTTAGCTGATGGTGTAAATCCGTCAGATGGTAGTACAGTTGAATCAGAAGCGGCTCTACAGTTATTCGAACGTCCATCTATGAATGTTGGATACCTTGGTTTAACAAGTACTCGTCCACCATTTGATAACCAAAAAGTTCGTCAAGCCGTAAACTATGCAATTGATAAACAAGCGATTGTCGATGCATTCTTTGAAGGGCGTGCAGAAGTAGCGAAAAATCCTATGCCATCATCTATTAGTGGATACAATGATGATATTCCTGGATACGAATATGATCCAGAAAAAGCGAAACAATTATTAGCAGAAGCTGGTTTTGCTGACGGATTTGAAATGGAACTATGGGCAATGCCTGTTCCACGCCCATATATGCCAGATGGCACAAAAGTAGCGGAAGCTATACAAAAGAACTTAGCTGATGTTGGCATAACTGCTAATATCGTATCTTATGAGTGGGCTACTTATTTAGAAAAAGCTAAAAACGGAGAAGCAGATGCATTCCTATTAGGCTGGACAGGTGATAATGGAGATGCAGATAACTTCATTTATGTATTGCTTGACGAAGATAATATCGGAAGTAATAACTACAGCTACTACAGCAATCCTGAAACACATAAAATCTTAATCGAAGCACAAACAGAAGTAGATGAAGAGAAGCGTAATGAACTGTATAAACAAGCGCAAGAAATTATCTTTGAGGATGCTCCGTGGGTTCCACTTGCACACTCAACACCTTTACTAGCTGGTGATGCAGAAATCATTAATTTCAAACCACATCCGACTGGTTCTGATCGATTAAACAAGGTCGACTTTAAGTAATATGCTTAAGGGGGGAGGTCTTCGTGATTTCTCCCCTTTCTTTATTTTAAATTAGAGAGGTGAAGAAAATGCTTCACTATATCGGTAAACGATTATTACAGTTGATACCAGTATTACTTGGTATGACATTTGTTGTATTCATGATCATACGAGCAATTCCTGGTAATCCAGCTCAAGTAATTCTAGGACAATTAGCATCTAAAGAAGCGATAGAAGCATTGGAGATTAAACTAGGCTTAAATGAGCCTTGGTATACACAATATTTCGACTATTTAGTTGGTCTCTTAAAAGGTGATTTAGGAGAATCGATGCGAACGGTTCAACCTGTTGCTGAAGAGATTTGGCCATATTTAGCAGCAACAATTGAGCTAGCTTTCTTTGCAATTATTATAGCAGTGATTATTGGAGTAAATGCAGGTATTATATCCGCTTGGTTCCAAAATTCTTGGTTTGATTATTTGGCAATGGTTTTAGCTTTAATAGGTGTATCTATGCCAATCTTTTGGTTAGGTTTGATGGAACAATGGATTTTTGGTGTTGAATTGCAGTGGCTTCCAACGACTGGTCGAGAAGAGGTCCGAGATCCCGTAAATTCCATTACTAGCATGTATATTGTAGATACAATTATACAGGGAAGATTCGATCAACTTGGTACTGTATTGAAGCATTTAGTGTTGCCAGGTATTGCATTAGCGACAATTCCAATGGCGATTATTGCTCGTATGACTAGATCAAGTATGCTCGAAGTAATGAGAGCGGACTATGTTCGGACAGCTAGAGCTAAAGGTCAAAAAATGTTTTGGGTTGTTTACAAACATGCTTTAAAAAATGCAATTATTCCTGTATTAACTGTAATTGGACTTCAAACAGGACTTTTACTTGGAGGCGCTATTTTAACAGAGACTATCTTTGGCTGGCCGGGAATCGGACGGTATATTTACGAAGCTATTTCGTTCCGTGATTATCCTGTTATTCAGTCTGGTATACTGGTTGTCGCTTTTATATTTGTAATGATTAATTTATTCGTAGATATTTTGTATGGGTTAGTAGACCCGAGGATCAAATATGATTAAAAGGAGGAATAGATATGTCCGAAATGGTTCCGAATTCGACAAATGATCAAGTAATGGCAACTAAAGAAACGTCGACCGGTCCTTGGCGAGATGCATGGCGTAGCTTTCGTAAAAATAAAGGAGCGCTTGCAGGAGCAGGGATTGTCTTATTCTTCGTATTTTTAGCATTTTTTGGTCCTTGGCTTGCACCACAAGGTATTAATGATCAGCTTTTAACAGATCGACTAAAACCACCATCTGGTCAGTATTGGTTCGGTACAGATGATTTTGGTCGAGATATATTTTCTCGAATTATTCATGGAGCAAGAATTTCCTTAGTGGTAGGATTTTTCTCTGTTATTGGTTCTGTAGTAGTTGGTAGTATTTTAGGTATTGTTGCAGGTTACTATGGTAAATGGATAGACATGATTATTTCAAGAATTTTCGATATCATGCTAGCTTTTCCAAGTATACTATTGGCAATAGCAGTAGTATCTGTTTTAGGGCCGTCTTTGCAAAATGCTTTGATCGCTATTGCAATTATTAATATCCCTAACTTTGGTCGACTAATACGTTCGAAGGTTCTAAGTATTAAAGAAGAGGAGTACATAACATCTGCTAAAGCTATTGGGATGAGAGATATTCGAATTTTGTTTTCTCATATTTTACCTAATTCAATGGCACCGGTTATTGTTGCAGGTACACTTGCAATTGCATCGGCCATTATTGAAGCAGCCGCACTAGGGTTCTTAGGACTGGGTGCTCAGGCACCTGCTCCTGAATGGGGAAAGATGCTAGCGGATGCCCGTATGTATTTAAGGAATGCTCCGTGGACGATGATTTTCCCAGGACTTGCAATAATGTTGACAGTAGTAGGATTTAACTTGATGGGCGATGGACTCCGAGATGCACTGGATCCTAAGATGAAAAATTAACAAACATGCCACCTAGTGACTTTATTACTGGGTGGCATGTTTTGTTTGTTGCTCTATATAAGAGTGAATAGGTTGAATACTAGTAAAAATCGGACGAATACAATGAAAAATCGGCTGAATACTACTAACAATCGGTCGAATCCAATGAAAAATCGATCGAATACTTGAACAGTCAAAAACTGTCTATATGAAAAACAGGTTGGTCGCGAGGGAACTCGCGATCAACCTGTTTTTTTAATAAGGCGTTTCTTCAATTTGAACAGTCAGTTCTTCACTATGGAAGTTTTGATACGACGTGATCAGTCTATCCACATGCTCCAATTGTTCCTCATATTTTAAAATAGACGACAGTAAATGCAGAAGGTGGTAAGACGAAAATTCCTCTTCCATTTGAGTAATGGTAATTTGTTTGACGAAAATATCCATTACCTCTTGCCTTTGAAGAAATGCCTCCGAATCGTTCCATTCCATATGCTCGGGTCTTAACTTACCTATAAACTTCAAATGGAGCTGTTCATGATAGGTTAACAGAGCATCTAATCTTTCCTTTATCATCATCCGAAAATGTTCTGGTAGCTGAGTCAATTCATTTTCATGAAGATGTAATTTTTTGAGTACATCTAAGCTTTTATAAGAAGTGGAAATTAATTCGCGGTAAACGACTAATTTTCTTCCCTTTGTGTGATTTGCTTTTTTCGTATACCCACGTTCTTCCTTAAAGAAAGAGTACAATTGATCGACTCTAACAAGTCTATCCTTTAATTGATTAATTGTTTGTTTAGTCGATTGATGATCTGACGCCTGTCTAACTGCTATTCGTAGCCAACGGATTATTTCATCCTGCGTATAGTGAATTGCATTGAAAAGCTTCTTTTCAAACTTAGGAGGTAAAAATACCAAATTCACAATAAATGCGGAGATTACCCCAACAAGCATTGCTGCAAATCGTAACAAAGCGAATACTAAAAAGTCGTCACCCTGTATTTCCATAATCGCGATTACAGTTACTAATGCGAGTGAGATAGTTTTCTCTAGCTTTAATTTTAGCATTAGTGTAATTGCCACAATTGCAGCAAATCCAACAGCAATATAATCATTTCCGAAAACTAAGGTGAAAACCACCGCAATGACAGCCCCTATTAAATTCCCTTGAATCTGCTCGGTTACTGTTAAATAGGACCTATAAATAGAAGGCTGAATGGCGAAAATAGCTGCTATTCCTGCGAAAACAGGACTAGGAAGCTGAAGTAAATCTGCTATGAATAAAGAGAAAACAATAGCTACCCCAGTTTTAAAAATTCGTGCTCCTAATTTCATTAAATCCTATCCTTTCGTAAGAAACAGTGTACCTGATATTAGAGTTCAGCAAAGGCATTATTAACTGCTTTGAGTGTTTCTTGAATATCTCTTTCTGTATGGGCAGTTGTTATAAACCATGCTTCATATTTAGAAGGTGCTAAGTTAATACCTTGGTTTAGCATTAGCTTAAAGAATTTCGCAAACATTTCACCGTCACTTGCTTCTGCTTGCACATAATTTTCTACCCTTACTTCTGTAAAGTAAACGGATAGAGCTCCTTTAATACGATTAATGGTAATAGTTACATTATTTTTCTTGGCAGCTTCTAGAATTCCAGCTTCAAGAAGTGCGCCTAATCTATCTAGTTCATCATATAATCCTGGAGTTTGTAGAACCTCTAAACAAGCAATCCCTGCTTGCATTGACGCTGGATTACCTGCCATTGTTCCCGCTTGGTATGCAGGTCCTAGTGGTGCAACCTGTTCCATAATTTCTTTTTTGCCGCCGTAAGCACCAATTGGAAGTCCTCCGCCGATGATTTTACCTAATGCTGTTAAATCTGGCGTTTGTTCTAACATGGTAGATGCCGCGCCATAGTGGAAGCGGAAGGCTGTAATTACTTCATCATAAATGACTAGTGCACCTTTGTCTTTTGCAATCTTGTGAACTAGTGGAAGGAAACCTTCATTTGGCTCTACCATACCGAAGTTACCAACGATTGGTTCTACTAAAATACATGCTAGTTCTTCTCCCCATTTCTCCATAGCTTCTTCATAAGCTTTTGGATCGTTGAATGGAATAGTGATTACTTCTTTAGCAATAGATTTAGGTACCCCCGCGGAATCTGGTGTACCAAGTGTTGCTGGTCCTGAGCCGGCTGCAACTAATACTAAATCGGAATGTCCATGATAGCATCCTGCAAATTTCATAACTTTTGTTCTTCCAGTGTAGGCACGTGCAACTCGAATTGTTGTCATGACCGCCTCTGTTCCCGAGTTTACAAAACGAACTTTATCCATAGAAGGAATAGCATCCTTTAACATTTTCGCAAAGGTTACTTCATGTTTTGTTGGGGTACCATATAATAGACCAGTTTGTGCAGCTTTTGTGATGGCTTCCGTAATATGAGGATGCGCATGACCAGTAATTATGGGACCGTATGCAGCTAAATAATCGATATATTTGTTACCATCTACGTCATAAAAATAAGCGCCTTCTGCTCTTTCCATAACGATTGGTGCTCCTCCGCCTACAGCTTTATACGATCTCGATGGACTGTTTACACCACCAACTATATGTTCTAATGCCTCTACTTGTATTATTTCTGATTGTGTTTGTTTCAATGTAATAGCCTCCGCTCAGTTTGTTTGCAGATAGAAAGTATACCGTTACTATCCAATTATTGTCTAGTGTATTTCTACTGTTAGTACTTCTTAATTGTAGACAATAGTAAGGAGAAATGCTAAGAAAATTGAACATAGTGACTAACTTCGATACGATATAATATATAGGAGGGATTATGATGGAAAAATTAGAAGGTATGATAGCACCTAACTTTTCATTGAAAAATGAAAAAGGTGAAATTGTTTCATTAAAGGATTTTGCAGGCAAGAAATATGTAGTTTTGTATTTTTACCCAAAGGATGCTACCCCAGGTTGCACAACAGAAGCATGTGATTTTAAAACTGCCTATACAAGTTTTACGGAGTTAAATGCTGTTATTCTTGGAGTTAGCGCAGATGATGAAAAGGCTCATACCAAATTTATAGACAAGCATGGTCTGCCGTTTTCTCTATTAGTAGATGATACGCATGAAGTTTCCGTAGCATATGGCGTTTGGAAGCTGAAAAAGAATTTTGGGAAAGAATATATGGGTATTGAACGTTCTACTTTTTTAATCGATCCTACAGGGACGGTCGTAAAAGAATGGAATAAAGTAAAGGTCGATGGACATGTCGAAGAAGCGCTATTAACATTAAAATCATTAGTGACTGAGGGAAAATAAGTATGAAAATATTATTTTCTTTTTTACCAAAACAGAAGCAACAGGATGAATTATTTCAGAAGTTTCCAGATGCAGAATTTGTATTTCAAAAAGGTATTAATGAAGAAGTATTAAAGTCATCGCAAATCTTAGTTACGTATGGAGAGGACTTACTTGTTAGTCATCTTGAAACGGCCGTACAACTAAAATGGATTATGGTAGCTTCTGCTGGACTAGAAAAAATGCCGTTACAGGAAATTGCAAATCGAGGTATTGTCGTTACCAATGTGCGAGGAATTCATAAAACACCTATGGCAGAAACGATTTTAGCACATATACTTTCTATCAAAAAGTCACTCCCATTGATTCATGAAAATCAACGTAACGGGGAGTGGTCTAAGCGAGTATTTCCTACTGAATTACTAGGTTCAACCGCGATAATACTAGGACCGGGTGCAATAGGCGGAGAAGTAGGCCGAATACTGCAAGCTTTTGGAGTGCATACAATCGGTTGTAATGGCAGTGGACGACTAGCTCCATATATGGACGAAATAGTTTCCTTTGATAAATTAAATGACGTTTTACCAAAAGCAGATATTGTCATTTCAATCCTACCGAGCACGGAACATACAAAATACCTGATCACATACGAGCATTTACAGTCTATGAAACCTACAGCCATCTTTATGAATTTTGGACGTGGAGATGTAGTAAAAGAGGAGCTCTTACTGCGTGCATTAGAAGAAGAGCAATTTGCATATGCTGTTCTAGATGTATTTGAGAAAGAACCTCTTGCAGAGGGTCACCCATTTTGGAGCATGAACAATGTTGTCGTTTCCCCACATGTCTCTAGTCACTCTTCTCAGTATGTAGTACGAGCATTGGAAATCTTCTCCAGAAATTTATGCGCTTGGGTGGAGCAGAAGCCGTTGGAAAATGAAATTGACTTGGAGAAAGGCTACTAATCTATGTATTTCTTTCCTTAAGGTGTTATAAATTTGACAGTTCATGCATCTTTTAATTATACTTATTGTAACAATTATAATTAAAGAATGAATATGAAAAGAGGTGCATTGCGATGACGGAAGTACATTTAAGAGATGCTTTAGATACATTAAAATCGACTGGTGTACGAATTACGCCTCAACGCCATGCGATACTGGAATTTATAATCCAATCTATGTCACATCCCACTGCGGACGATATATATAAAGCACTAGAAAGTAAATTTCCTAGCATGAGTGTTGCAACGGTCTATAATAATTTACGCGTTTTTAGAGAAGCAGGACTTGTGAAAGAGTTGACTTACGGAGATTCTTCTAGTCGTTTCGATTTTGTTACAAATGATCATTATCATATGATTTGTGATGCTTGTGGCAAAATAGTTGATTTTCATTATCCAGGATTAGATGAAGTAGAGCATTTAGCTTCCCATTTAACTGGCTTTGATGTAAGTTATCATCGAATGGAAATTTACGGTGTTTGTCCAACATGTAAAGAACATGCAACTAAAGTCCAATAAGCAAAACCGAGCGTAGAAACGCTCGGTTTTTTATATGGAAACTATTAGAATCGAACAATTAATAACCCTATTCAAAAAAATGGTTGGTCGCGGATATGTTGCGACCAACCATTTATATAGAAAATACTATCTCGCTGGCTGAGTTTCAAGCTCATCGTACAGAACAATAGGCTTGAACCCACTTTCTCTTTCTAGTTTACGACAAATAATTGACCTCCTCTTAAAGGATCTTTATTCTATACTACTTTGAACGTTTAAAAAACACTTTGCTAAAAAAGCAAAGTGTCGAATTATCTTTTTTTATTCAATGCTTCATCAAATTCTTGTCCTTCAAGATTAGGATCAAGCGTTAGAGGTTCTTTACAGTACATGCACATATCTACTCTGCCTAATACTTTAGTATGTTTGCCGCAGTTGGGACATACAACAGGTACAGCTTTTGTAGATAATAATCCTATCCATCCATAGACGGCCGTACTTGCTAAAATAGATAGTAACCCAAGCGTTACGAAAATGGTAACTAAAATTCCATTATCTTTAAAGAATATCGCACCATACATTATGATAAAACCAAAGAATACAAGTCCTAGTGCAAAGGAGCGTATACGATTTATTTTGTTTTTATAGGGTTTCATTTTTCGACCTCCTAATTTCTACATACACTATATCATATTTTAGTATAAAATTAAGTTCTGAATTAAATATAGAAGGAAATATAGAAAAGTTGTCGAAAATTTAATAGAAGAAGGAAATAAAGGAGGCTTCATTTTTGGAAGCATTATTGAGACCAATTTATCAAGAAAGAGCCAGTGAACCTAATACACTAGGTATTATTTTAGTCGAGAAACGGGCAGAATTTAGCCCTATCACAGATATGTTTGATTCCATTTTATTTATCATAACAAAAGAATCTCCTATACCTGTATTCACAAAGCATTATACTTATGGGGATAAAAAAACTGCACTCCATATACTAACGGAGAAGCAGCTAAGAAAGTGGTTATTGTTGGGGACTAACCCTAAAATGGTGGATTGGTTGATCAATGGTCGTGTGGTATTTGATCGAAATGAATATGTAGAAAGTTTGAAACAGGAGCTTTACGTATTCCCGATAAACGGTAGAAAAGCTCGTATGGGTATTGAGTTTGCTAAACTAACGAGAAGATATTTAGAAGGTAAATTATTTTTTGAACAACGTAACTATCTAGATGCTTATAATCATATGGTAGATTCTTTACATCATTTGGCTCGTTTAGCTGTTTTTGAAAATGGCATGCATCCAGAGGTGATGGTATGGAATCAAGTAAAACAATTAGATCCTTCTATTTATAAATTGTACGATGAGTTAATCTCTAGTGAGGAATCATTAGAAAAAAGATTAGAACTTCTATTTTTAGCAAGTGATTTCTTAATCCATTCCCGAACAAAAGAAGGGGCACAGCACATTGTAGAGGTTTTAGGATTAAAAGAGTTTTGGACTATCCAAGAAATTCATGAGCAAGAAGAACTTAAAAACTACTCTGTAGATTTAGAGGTTTTCATCGAGTTTCTAATAGATAAAGGATATATTATAATTGAAAAACAACAGACGAAAAGTAACGAAATCATGCATAGATACTATAAAGTAATACGGTAGGAATGCTACTTAAAAACGGACAATTAATTTTGTTCGTTTTTATTGTTGACATATGATTTTGTTTCGTGCTATTATAATAAGCGTCGTCAAAAGCACAACAAACTATTTCAATAAATACTAACGAAAAAAGTTTTTTAAAAAACTTCTTGACACTTACTTAGTACGATGGTAAATTAGAGGAGTCGCAAAAAACGACACAGCAAATTGAACATTGAAAACTGAACATGCAAAACGTTAAGACATACAGCTTATCAACTAACATTGTTAGTTTGATAGCAAAACAATTTTGACATCATTTAATGATGATGCCAGCAAAACAAATGAGCTTTTTAAGTTCTCTATTATGGAGAGTTTGATCCTGGCTCAGGACGAACGCTGGCGGCATGCCTAATACATGCAAGTCGAGCGAATGACGAAGAAGCTTGCTTCTTCTGATTTAGCGGCGGACGGGTGAGTAACACGTGGGCAACCTGCCCTGTAGATTGGGATAACTCCGGGAAACCGGGGCTAATACCGAATAATCCATTTCCTCACATGGGGAGATGTTAAAAGACGGTTTCGGCTGTCACTACAGGATGGGCCCGCGGCGCATTAGCTAGTTGGTGAGGTAACGGCTCACCAAGGCGACGATGCGTAGCCGACCTGAGAGGGTGATCGGCCACACTGGGACTGAGACACGGCCCAGACTCCTACGGGAGGCAGCAGTAGGGAATCTTCCACAATGGACGAAAGTCTGATGGAGCAATGCCGCGTGAGTGAAGAAGGTTTTCGGATCGTAAAACTCTGTTGTGAGGGAAGAACAAGTACGAGAGTAACTGCTCGTACCTTGACGGTACCTCATTAGAAAGCCACGGCTAACTACGTGCCAGCAGCCGCGGTAATACGTAGGTGGCAAGCGTTGTCCGGAATTATTGGGCGTAAAGCGCGCGCAGGCGGTCCTTTAAGTCTGATGTGAAATCCCACGGCTCAACCGTGGAAGGTCATTGGAAACTGGGGGACTTGAGTACAGAAGAGGAAAGCGGAATTCCAAGTGTAGCGGTGAAATGCGTAGAGATTTGGAGGAACACCAGTGGCGAAGGCGGCTTTCTGGTCTGTAACTGACGCTGAGGCGCGAAAGCGTGGGGAGCAAACAGGATTAGATACCCTGGTAGTCCACGCCGTAAACGATGAGTGCTAAGTGTTAGGGGGTTTCCGCCCCTTAGTGCTGCAGCTAACGCATTAAGCACTCCGCCTGGGGAGTACGGTCGCAAGACTGAAACTCAAAGGAATTGACGGGGGCCCGCACAAGCGGTGGAGCATGTGGTTTAATTCGAAGCAACGCGAAGAACCTTACCAGGTCTTGACATCCCGCTGACCGGTCTAGAGATAGGCTTTTCCCTTCGGGGACAGCGGTGACAGGTGGTGCATGGTTGTCGTCAGCTCGTGTCGTGAGATGTTGGGTTAAGTCCCGCAACGAGCGCAACCCTTGATCTTAGTTGCCAGCATTCAGTTGGGCACTCTAAGGTGACTGCCGGTGATAAACCGGAGGAAGGTGGGGATGACGTCAAATCATCATGCCCCTTATGACCTGGGCTACACACGTGCTACAATGGACGGTACAGAGGGTCGCAACCCCGCGAGGGTGAGCAAATCCCATAAAACCGTTCTCAGTTCGGATTGTAGGCTGCAACTCGCCTACATGAAGCCGGAATCGCTAGTAATCGTGGATCAGCATGCCACGGTGAATACGTTCCCGGGCCTTGTACACACCGCCCGTCACACCACGAGAGTTTGTAACACCCGAAGTCGGTGGGGTAACCCTTACGGGAGCCAGCCGCCGAAGGTGGGACAGATGATTGGGGTGAAGTCGTAACAAGGTAGCCGTATCGGAAGGTGCGGCTGGATCACCTCCTTTCTAAGGATAATATCGGAATACGAATTTTTATTCGTATCTTAACGTTTTGCAGTTCAGTTTTGAATGTTCATATTTATATATGGAAATTCAAAGAGGGCCTATAGCTCAGCTGGTTAGAGCGCACGCCTGATAAGCGTGAGGTCGATGGTTCGAGTCCATTTAGGCCCACCATACCTTTTTAAATTTCGGGGCCTTAGCTCAGCTGGGAGAGCGCCTGCCTTGCACGCAGGAGGTCAGCGGTTCGATCCCGCTAGGCTCCACCAAATTTATAATTTGTTCTTTGAAAACTGGATAAAACGACATTGAAACAATAAACAACAAGAAATTCAAGTTGTGGTTACTTCGGTAATCATAATGTGTAAGACTTTTTAACTTTTAGGTTAAGTTAATAAGGGCGCACGGTGAATGCCTTGGCACTAGGAGTCGACGAAGGACGGCACTAACACCGATATGCTTCGGGGAGCTGTAAGTGAGCTTTGATCCGGAGATTTCCGAATGGGGAAACCCACTGTTCGTAATGGAGCAGTACATTTGCGTGAATACATAGCGCATCTGAGACACACCCAGGGAACTGAAACATCTAAGTACCTGGAGGAAGAGAAAGAAAAATCGATTCCCTGAGTAGCGGCGAGCGAAACGGGAATAGCCCAAACCAAGAGGCTTGCCTCTTGGGGTTGTAGGACACTCTACATAGAGTTACAAAGGAATGAGTTAGACGAAGCGATCTGGAAAGGTCCGCAGGATAGGGTAAAAGCCCCGTAGTCCAAAATTCATTCTCTCTTGAGTGTATCCTGAGTACGGCGGAACACGTGAAATTCCGTCGGAATCCGGGAGGACCATCTCCCAAGGCTAAATACTACCTAGTGACCGATAGTGAACCAGTACCGTGAGGGAAAGGTGAAAAGCACCCCGGAAGGGGAGTGAAATAGATCCTGAAACCGTGTGCCTACAAGTAGTTAGAGCCCGTTAATGGGTGATAGCGTGCCTTTTGTAGAATGAACCGGCGAGTTACGATTACATGCAAGGTTAAGTTGAGAAGACGGAGCCGCAGCGAAAGCGAGTCTGAATAGGGCGAATGAGTATGTGGTCGTAGACCCGAAACCAGGTGATCTACCCATGTCCAGGATGAAGGTAAGGTAACACTTACTGGAGGTCCGAACCCACGCACGTTGAAAAGTGCGGGGATGAGGTGTGGGTAGCGGAGAAATTCCAATCGAACCTGGAGATAGCTGGTTCTCTCCGAAATAGCTTTAGGGCTAGCCTCAAACGTTAGAATCTTGGAGGTAGAGCACTGTTTGGACTAGGGGCCCATCCCGGGTTACCGAATTCAGACAAACTCCGAATGCCAATGATTTATGTTTGGGAGTCAGACTGCGAGTGATAAGATCCGTAGTCAAGAGGGAAACAGCCCAGACCACCAGCTAAGGTCCCAAAGTATTTGTTAAGTGGAAAAGGATGTGGCGTTGCTTAGACAACCAGGATGTTGGCTTAGAAGCAGCCATCATTTAAAGAGTGCGTAATAGCTCACTGGTCGAGTGACGCTGCGCCGAAAATGTATCGGGGCTAAACAAATCACCGAAGCTGTGGATTGATACCTTTGGTATCAGTGGTAGGAGAGCGTTCTAAGGGCGTTGAAGTCAGACCGGAAGGACTGGTGGAGCGCTTAGAAGTGAGAATGCCGGTATGAGTAGCGAAAGACGGGTGAGAATCCCGTCCACCGTATGACTAAGGTTTCCTGAGGAAGGCTCGTCCGCTCAGGGTTAGTCGGGACCTAAGCCGAGGCCGATAGGCGTAGGCGATGGATAACAGGTTGATATTCCTGTACCACCAAACCACCGTTTGAGTAATGGGGGGACGCAGAAGGATAGGGTAAGCATGCTGTTGGTTATGCATGTCCAAGCAGTAAGGTGTGAATGTAGGCAAATCCGCATTCTGTAACATTGAGCTGTGATGGCGAGGACGTATGTCCGGAGTTCCTGATTTCACACTGCCAAGAAAAGCCTCTAGCGAGGTGATAGGTGCCCGTACCGCAAACCGACACAGGTAGTCGAGGAGAGAATCCTAAGGTGAGCGAGAGAACTCTCGTTAAGGAACTCGGCAAAATGACCCCGTAACTTCGGGAGAAGGGGTGCTCTTTTGGGTGCATAGCCTAGAAGAGCCGCAGTGAATAGGCCCAGGCGACTGTTTAGCAAAAACACAGGTCTCTGCAAAACCGTAAGGTGAAGTATAGGGGCTGACGCCTGCCCGGTGCTGGAAGGTTAAGAGGAGTGCTTAGCGCAAGCGAAGGTGCGAATTGAAGCCCCAGTAAACGGCGGCCGTAACTATAACGGTCCTAAGGTAGCGAAATTCCTTGTCGGGTAAGTTCCGACCCGCACGAAAGGCGTAACGATCTGGGCACTGTCTCAACGAGAGACTCGGTGAAATTATAGTACCTGTGAAGATGCAGGTTACCCGCGACAGGACGGAAAGACCCCGTGGAGCTTTACTATAGCTTGATATTGAATTTTGGTGCAACTTGTACAGGATAGGCAGGAGCCTTAGAGCCCGGAGCGCCAGCTTCGGAGGAGGCGTCGGTGGGATACTGCCCTGGTTGTATTGAAATTCTAACCCATACCCGTAACCCGGGTAGGAGACAGTGTCAGGCGGGTAGTTTGACTGGGGCGGTCGCCTCCTAAAGTGTAACGGAGGCGCCCAAAGGTTCCCTCAGAATGGTTGGAAATCATTCGAAGAGTGTAAAGGCAGAAGGGAGCTTGACTGCGAGACCTACAAGTCGAGCAGGGTCGAAAGACGGGCTTAGTGATCCGGTGGTTCCGCATGGAAGGGCCATCGCTCAACGGATAAAAGCTACCCCGGGGATAACAGGCTTATCTCCCCCAAGAGTCCACATCGACGGGGAGGTTTGGCACCTCGATGTCGGCTCATCGCATCCTGGGGCTGTAGTCGGTCCCAAGGGTTGGGCTGTTCGCCCATTAAAGCGGTACGCGAGCTGGGTTCAGAACGTCGTGAGACAGTTCGGTCCCTATCCGTCGTGGGCGTAGGAAATTTGAGAGGAGCTGTCCTTAGTACGAGAGGACCGGGATGGACACACCGCTGGTGTACCAGTTGTTCTGCCAAGAGCATCGCTGGGTAGCTATGTGTGGACGGGATAAGTGCTGAAAGCATCTAAGCACGAAGCCCCCCTCAAGATGAGATTTCCCATTACGCAAGTAAGTAAGATCCCTCAAAGACGATGAGGTAGATAGGTTCGGGGTGGAAGCGTGGCGACACGTGCAGCTGACGAATACTAATCGATCGAGGACTTAACCAAATTTGTTTAACGTAACAATGTCGTTTATCCAGTTTTGAAAGTACAAAAAAATATAAAAAAAAGCTTGAATTTATTTCTAGTTTTGTTATAATAAATAGTGTCTTTCAAATTAATAATGTCTAGTGATGATGGCGAAGAGGTCACACCCGTTCCCTTACCGAACACGGAAGTTAAGCTCTTCAGCGCCGATGGTAGTTGGGGGTCTCCCCCTGTGAGAGTAGGACGTCGCTAGGCTGTATTATTCCGAAGTAGCTCAGTGGTAGAGCAATCGACTGTTAATCGATTGGTCGTAGGTTCGAGTCCTACCTTCGGAGCCATTTTTGGAGAGCTGTCCGAGTGGCCGAAGGAGCACGATTGGAAATCGTGTAGGCGGGTTAAACTGTCTCAAGGGTTCAAATCCCTTGCTCTCCGCCAGATAAGTTTTCTACATAAAAGTATGGCCCCTTGGTCAAGCGGTTAAGACACCGCCCTTTCACGGCGGTAACACGGGTTCGAATCCCGTAGGGGTCACCATTATTTTAATCAAGTTGACGCAGAGATGCGAAGCTTATCGTAATTTTACCCAGGAGGATTAGCTCAGCTGGGAGAGCATCTGCCTTACAAGCAGAGGGTCGGCGGTTCGAGCCCGTCATCCTCCACCATTTCTTTAGAAACAAATTAGTAAGTATAGTATTGTCGCGGGTGGAGCAAATCGTCAAACGAAGATGACGATTAACACCGATGCAGGAGAAACCGAAGCAGGTGTCCTACATATCGTGAGCGTATTATTATAGTGATTGTAAGTATTTTATTGTCGCGGGGTGGAGCAGTGGTAGCTCGTCGGGCTCATAACCCGAAGGTCGCAGGTTCAAATCCTGTCCCCGCAACCAAATGGTCCCGTGGTGTAGCGGTTAACATGCCTGCCTGTCACGCAGGAGATCGCCGGTTCGATCCCGGTCGGGACCGCCATTTATTATTTTAATTTGAGATTTAGGATAAGCAAGCAGGTCAAGGAAGCAATCGAGCGAAAGAAGGAACGTACTAAAGTACGTGACTGACAGAGTGAGTGAAGCTGACAAAGAGATGCGCCGCTTAGCGTAAATCGAAGAAGGCTCAGTAGCTCAGTCGGTAGAGCAAAGGACTGAAAATCCTTGTGTCGGCGGTTCGATTCCGTCCTGAGCCACCATATTTATATGCCGGAATAGCTCAATTGGTAGAGCAACTGACTTGTAATCAGTAGGTTGAGGGTTCAAGTCCTTTTTCCGGCACCACTATAGTGGTGGGGTAGCGAAGTGGCTAAACGCGGCGGACTGTAAATCCGCTCCTTCGGGTTCGGCGGTTCGAATCCGTCCCCCACCACCAGTTTTTAATAGGGGCATAGTTTAACGGTAGAATAGAGGTCTCCAAAACCTTTGATGTGGGTTCGATTCCTACTGCCCCTGCCAAATGTATAAGTTAACTTTGAATAATGGCGGTTGTGGCGAAGTGGTTAACGCACCGGATTGTGATTCCGGCATTCGTGGGTTCAATTCCCATCAGTCGCCCCATTGGGGTATAGCCAAGCGGTAAGGCAATGGATTTTGATTCCATCATGCCCTGGTTCGAATCCAGGTACCCCAGTTTTTTTGCGGAAGTAGTTCAGTGGTAGAACACCACCTTGCCAAGGTGGGGGTCGCGAGTTCGAACCTCGTCTTCCGCTCCATTACTTAATTTCGGCGGCATAGCCAAGTGGTAAGGCACAGGTCTGCAACACCTTTATCACCGGTTCAAATCCGGTTGCCGCCTCCAATTTTTAAATAACTGCCTAGTATTTTATTTTGCCGGTGTGGCGGAATTGGCAGACGCGCGGGACTCAAAATCCCGTATCCTCTGGATGTGCCGGTTCGACCCCGGCCACCGGTATCATCGTTATACACGAAAATAACAAAATATTACTATCGAAAAAAGTAAGAACGGGAATGCCCTGTTCTTACTTTTTTCTTTTTACGATTGAAGATTGTTTTATGAAAATTATTTTTCATTGTATAATTGATCAAATGTGACATTAATCGAAGAAATGGGTCAGTTTCGATACTAAAAAGAAAACCCCAAGAGAGAGAAATCACACCTTGGGGTTTATGCGTTTACAAGCCACCACTAAGCTTTTTATTGCATTAGTAGTGGAGTTCTTTTGTCCATATTATTACATGGTTGAGACTTCCACGGCAAAACTGCAATCTGAACACCTCTGGTATCCAATAATGGGGTTCTTGTTTCCAAAGGTGAAGTCAATTCGCTGACGTGCAAGATGAGAGTATCTCATTACTCATCCTAAGATAGTGCATCTCACTATTATCCTATATTTGAAGAAGTAAGCTTTCTTGTTCGGAAAATCTGTAATGTTTAAAACATCAATACATTTTAAACATAACCATTTACAAAGTACCTGATTATTTCTAAATCGTCTTCAGTCAAGTTACGTCCAAAATGAGAGGACATCTCCGCTGCAATTACCTCTAGTTTGCCTTTATGTTTATTCGTTAATTCAGCACTTGTCTTCAATAATGAAACAAAGGAAGCAAATTCATCCTTTGTCAAAGGTGCAGGATGATGAGATAGGAAGTAGATTTCCGCATCATAATCTTTAATCTTCCCCAGAAGGTTATACATCTTTTCAATGGTATAATGCCACTTTTCTGCGTACATATTTGCATAGAGGCAGTCACCAAGAAATAGCGTTTTTTCCTCCGGTATATAAATGAGATTCGAATCAGACGAATGATCTCCACCAACATGTTCAATGATACAGGTAACCCCACCGATATTCAGTTTTATTCGCTTTTCAAAAATGATAGTGGGATCTGGTATGATAACCTCTCGCATACTTCCAAGCTCTAGCTTTATCGCGTCTGCACAAAACGGAATTTCAATCCCTGCTTCGACACGTTCATCCAACTCCTTGTCTCCCCATGATAACTCTTGTAGTTCTTTTACTTTGTCGTAGGTCATGAAATTGGCAATTGAAGGCATAGCCATTTCACATAAGCCAAATACATGATCCCAATGCCAATGTGTGAGAGCCAGAATATCTCCGGTGACATGATAGGAAGCTAATTGATCTTTGAATTGTTTAGCATGAATAGAAGAATTCCCAGCATCTATCAATAGTGTCTGATTGTCTCCTACAACAGCAGCTAATATTGGTCGATCTGTTTTTTGATATGGAGGCAGGTAGAAGAGTCGATCGGAAAGTTTTTCTAATGTTTGCATGAATTCGTACTCCCTTAAGAATGTTTGTAACGTTCATTATATACTACTATTTACAGAGATGACAGAATACTGCTAGAAGTGTCTTTAAATTCATTATTCGCGGTTATCACAGAAGGATATTTATTAATGGTGTGTATTAAGTAGAGAACGGTCCACCGGTATCATTAGCACAAACATATTATTAAAAGAAACACTCACAAAATTGTTAAGTCAACATTTGTGAGTGTTTTTTGTATTCCAGTTTTTATTAAAACATTCCATTCTTATTAGGAGAATCCTCAGGTATAAGTTGACCTACATCCCACATTTCAACGATTTGGTTATCTTTGAAACGAAAGATATGTACTACAGCTGCTCCAAGATCTTCTGGATTTTGCTTTATGTGTGAGTAAACCGTAACCATATCTTTTTCTTGTATCGCAAGTTTTACTTCCAGTCTTTTATTAGAGTTCTTGGTAGCATTTTCTTCCATTGCTACCATTAGAGATTTGGAATCGCCTGGGAAAAATGGGTTATGATGAAGAAAGTCAGGACCTACGAATTTCTGGTAAACTTCTCGAACATTGCCAGATGCTACGTTCTGAAGAAAAAGAATAGATTTCTCTTTAAGTGAGAGGGGCTTCGACTGTTGTTCAATGCTCAACATATTCATCCTTTCATAATTAGAGATTTAACTTTTTAGAGAAGTTTAAGTTATAGTAGCGTTTATGTCAAACTACGTTGCAAATAGGGGGTATAATACTTCAAGATTATCTTAATCAAAGACGACATGGCTGTATGGTATACTTTAGAAAAACTTTAAAGGGGGCTATCAGTTTGAGTATTAATTTTGAAGTGAAAAGAACTACCCAAGTATCTAAGCAGCAAGTATATTATGGTTTATTTGATATAGATGCCGCTAATCACTGGATGCAAGGACTTGTAGGAATTGAGCGATTGGATGATGGACCTATGCAAGTGGGAAGTCAGTGGAAGGAATCGAGAAAGATGTTTGGACAAGTGGCTACAGAACATTTTGAAGTGGTTGAACTAAATGAGCCAGATAAAATTGTTCTTCGCTGTGATGGAACGAAAGGAACAACTGGTAAAGGAGAATTTATCTTTACATATATAGTTACTTCATCTAATAACCTTACGGAGATTACGTTGAACGGAGAAATAAAAGGCCTCACTGGCATAACTAAACTATTTGGTAAAATGATGGCGGGTACCTTTAAGAAGGCCTCTGCAAAGGATTTAGATGCATTGATAGCATACTTAGAGAAATAATTTATAGGGATAGCTTATCCATGGTTTTAGTGTAATTTAGTTATAAAAATCCTTAACAATATATGGATATTTCTAGTGAAACTTCAATTGAAAATTTTAAACTAGAAAGTACTTTAATAAATTGATTTAATTTTCAATCTTTATTACAATGATGAAGAAGGTATACCAGTATTCAATGGTATACGGCTTTTAAACCTTGAATGAAACAAAATAGGAGGAGAAGTATGGGGAGATTAGTTCATTTCGAAATTCATGTGGATGACATGGACCGTGCAAAGAAGTTTTATGGAGAAATATTTGGATGGACATTTGAAGATTGGACTGATTATGCGGGGATGCCTTATTTTGGAGCTGTGACTGGTGATGCAAGTCAGCCTGGTATTGATGGAGCTTTAATGAAACGTCAAACACCTCCTCCAGAACAACATCAGCCTATGAATGGCTTCTCTTGTACATTGGGTATAGAAGATTACGATTCAACGGAAGCTAAAATCCTTGAGTATGGTGGAAAAGTAGCAATGCCAAAGTACGCCCTTCCTGGAATGGCTTGGCAAGGATATTATGTTGATACAGAAGGCAATATTTTTGGTATTCATCAGCCTGATGAGAACGCGAAGTAGAATCTATTATAGGAACGTTACAAATGACGTTTGAGATTACTATAATCTCGAGCGTCTTTTTTAAATTGGATTTAAGAAAGGGCATAGCAATTATTCTTAGTAAGAACTAGGGAAGGAGAAAAATCATGGAAAATAACACAAGAACAATTACAGAAGTTGATAAGTTTATTCAAGATTTACCTGATAATATTCAAAGCATTGCTGAGGCATTAAGAAAAATAATTCTAGACGCATCCCCTGCTCTTGTAGAAGAATATAAATGGTCGATGCCAAACTATTCGTATAAAGGATTAGTTTGTTATCTGCAAACAGCCAAAAAGCATGTTAATTTAGGTTTTCAAAAGGGTAATGAACTTGTAGAAAAAGACATACGCAATTTACTGCAAGGTACGGGAAAAACAATGAGACATATTAGAATTACAAAGATTGATGATATCCAATCAGAAGTTTTTACTTCTCTTATTCAAGCAGCAATGTACTTGAATGAAGATCATAAGGATAAGGAGAATTAAAACAATGACGAACCTTAATGATATATCAACTGTTAATGTAGGAATGCTTATTAGAAAGCCTGTAGATGAGGTGTTTGAAGCTTTTATTGATCCAGCAATTACTACGAAATTTTGGTTTACTAAGAGCAATGGAAGATTAGAAAAGGGAAAGCAGATTCGTTGGGATTGGGAGATGTACGGAGTTTCAGCAGAGCTTGATGTGAAAGAAATTGAACAAAACAAGCGAATTCTTATCCAATTTGATGATGACACAACTGTTGAATGGATTTTTACTCCAAGAGAATCAGAAGAAACATACATCGAGATAATAAATTATGGGTTTAAGGGGAATAAAACTGAAATAGTAAATCAAGTAATAGACTCAACAGGTGGATATACTATTGTTCTTTGCGGCCTAAAGGCATTGCTTGAGCATAATATTATATTAAATCTAGTTGCAGATAAGTTTCCAGATGCTAACGTATAAAATTTACAAATAAAAAGCAAGTTCTCCTATACGAACCTGCTTCCCTAACCTCAATTGTCCCTTAAAAGTATAATCGAAAAAATCAATGAAATCTAAAAAGTGCCTATCTAAAAAGATTTAGGCACTTTTTAGCATTATCTGGCTACCTCGAAACGCCAGCAGCTCGATTCCTTCAGGGGGAGTCTGCAACTTTTCTTAATATATATTCCCTATAATTATCTATGTTGATCTATTAGAATCTGATTGCCATCAGGATCTTCGAGTGTAAAATGTGCGGGACCTTCTGTAGTTTCATCTGCTTCTGTCTGCAGTTTTATTCCACTCTGTTTAAGCTGCTTTTGAAGCTCACGGACGTCAGTAAAAGATTCTAGATTTTCGGCATTACTATTCCATCCAGGATTAAAGGTTAGAATATTTTTCTCAAACATACCTTGGAACAAACCAATTATGGTATCCCCATTCTTCATGATTAACCAATTTTGATTAATTTCACCTCCAAAGGATTGAAAGCCAAGTTTTTCATAAAAATCTTTTGAAGCATTAATATCTTTTACATTTAAACTTACAGAAAATGCGCCTAGTTTCATGTTTCTCCACCTTTCGTATTTCGCTTTAATAATTGAAGATTCAATCATTTATAAGTATAAGATATTATGATAGTATTTTCTACTTATTGTGAGTCTTTGGGGTGATAACTGGCTATATATTCAGGTGTATAACAAAAAAGTTCACAAGTAGCTTAAAAGCTTCTTGTGAACCTTGGTATTTTGGAGTTAAATATATTCCACTGTATCTAGCCGACAAACTGCTTTACGAGCTCGTTAAACTTTTCTCGTTCTTCCCAGAAAAGACCATGTCCGCTGTAATGGAATGGGACGAGATGCGAATTTTTTATTGTCTGATTAAGTATTTGAGCTTGTTCAAATGGGATAACCTTATCATGTACACCATGAACGATTAATGTAGGGACTGTTATTTTGGGAAGGTCTGCATCAAGCTTTTCATCCCTCAAGGTGTTGATAATGGCTGCGGTAGACCATCCCGCTGCTTGTAGCCCTAACCCATTAAACCAATTAGAGAATGGAATTGAAATATATTGAAAGAAAAAAGTATCTGTTACACCTTGCATCATTTTTGGTCGATCATTTAATGTTTCTGTTAGTAGATTGTTTGCATTTTCCTGTGAAAATCCAGTGGGAGCCGCGGCATCTATTAGGACTAGTTTAGATACTCCGTAGCCATTATGACGAGCAGTATAGCGTATAGCGATTGCTCCTCCAGTGGAGTGGCCAATTAGTGTGAAATTGCTTAGTTGGAGTGCTCTAACTACGGCATGAATATCATCTGCTAGTCTGTCGTAATTATAGCCGCTCATAGGTTTATCTGACTTTCCAAATCCTCTCCAGTCAATACCAATACAGCGGTATCCCATTGATGGTAAAACATCATACTGATATTCAAATTGTTCATGGCTTAATGGCCACCCATGTAAAAACACAATTGTCTTGCTTGCACTTGGATTGATGTCTTCTACATACAAATTTACACCTTGCTCCACGTTCACAAAATATCCCAGACTAATTCCTCCATACCAAAATAGCATTTTATGTATAAGATACTCAAAGGTAACCATATGGGTGAATACCTATAGCGAATGAACAACTTCCTAACGATGAATCGCAAAATACAGTCCTTTAATCTCAAATTCCACTGCCGCTCCTCCACATATAAATTGAAAATTTCAGGTATATTAATCCACATTGTATTAAAGTAGGTTATTTGGTATATTATTAGTAATACAATCTGCGAAGTGACCAAGTAGATAAGAATTGTGAAACAGAAAGTATAGCGTACGCTGAGAGCTATATCACCACTTCTTGTTGAAACCTATCACGGAGATGTTATGCAAACATAACCGATTCGTTTTCGTTATCAAACGTTTAGAGGGCTTAAATTATTTTAAGCTAAACTAAGGTGGTACCACGTCTATTCAGCACAAAGACGTCCTTTTACGAGGATGACTTTGTGCTTTTTTAATTCGATTCAGCAGGTGTTGGACTCTGCTAAATCGAATTAATGCCTCCGGCAGAAGTCACAGATTTTGAAATGGTGATAAGGGTGTTAACCTAAGTGCGTCGCATTCATGCGACAACGGCTACCTGACCTGTATCATGTATCACGCAGGTCTAATCACAATTCAAAATTTGGACGTAATAACGCAGAGGCATAATTGATATAAATAGGAGGAATTTAGATGACAAATCAACAGCAAAACGATTTTACTAAATGGTATATCGATACAATTCAGAAGGCGGATTTAATGGATTACACGCCTGTTCGTGGGTGTATTGCTTTTAAACCAGATGGCTTTGAAATTTGGGAGCATATTCAAGATGAAATGAACAGACGTTTTAAAGAAACAGGACATCGAAATGCTTATTTCCCAATGTTGATACCTGAATCTTTCTTCCAAAAAGAAAAGGATCATATTGAAGGGTTCGCTCCAGAGCTACCATGGGTAACGGAAGCTGCTGGTGAAAAATTGGAAGAACGTTTAGCGTTACGTCCAACATCAGAGACGATGATTGGTCATTTGTATTCAGATTGGATTAAGAGTTACCGTGATCTTCCAGTTCTTATCAACCAATGGGCAAACGTGTTCCGTTGGGAAAAGAAAACTCTTCCATTTATCCGTACTTCTGAATTTTTATGGCAGGAAGGACATACAGCGCATGTAGATGAAGAAGAGGCACGTCACGAAACAATGCAGATGCTTAACATCTATAAAGAGGTTGTAGAGGAGCTTTTAGCCATCCCTGTTTACGATGGTCAAAAAACACCTTCTGAACGCTTTGCAGGTGCTGTAGACACATATTCAATCGAAGCAATGATGAAAGATGGGAAAGCTGTTCAAGCTGGTACTTCACATTATCTTGGAACAAAATTTGCAGAAGCATTTGATATTAAATATTTGAACAAAGAAAACAAGCATCAGCATGTGCATACAACCTCTTGGGGAACGTCTACTCGATTAATCGGCTCGGTTATTATGGTACATGGTGATGAGCAAGGGCTTGTATTACCACCACGTGTTGCTCCAACTCAAGTAGTGCTAATTCCAGTCGGTCCTTGGAAGAAGAACCCAGCAATTATGGAAAAATTAGATGAGCTTTATGCAGCGTTAAAAGTAAAAGGTATTCGTGTTCGTCTTGATGATTCAGATCAATCTCCTGGTTATAAATTCAATGAATGGGAGCTTAAAGGTGTACCAGTTCGTATTGAATTAGGACCTCGTGATTTAGAAAACAATCAAGCACTGATCAAAGTACGTGATGAAGCTGAAAAAGTTTCCGTGGAGCTAGCAACGGCTGTTGAATGTATTGAAGGTGCCCTAACTACAATGCAAACACGCTTACTTGAAAAAGCTCGTGCATTCCGTGATGAAAACTCCCATACAAATGTGGATTCTCTGGAGCAGTTAAAGCAACATCTTACGGATTCAACGGAAAAAGGAGAAATTCCAGGATGGATTCTTGCAGGATGGTGTGGGGATGATGCTTGTGAAGAGAATGTGAAAAACGAAACGAAATTTACCACTCGTAATATTCCATTCAACCCACCAGCTGAAAAAACAACATGTATCAACTGTGGTAAGGATTCGAAACATACTGTATGGTTCGGTCGTGCGTACTAATTAGATAATGGATATAGAAAAAATCAACCATTGACTGTTCAATGGTTGATTTTTTATTTCTTCAAAATTAAATCTATTATCATGTAAGATTAAAGCAATGTATTCGTCTAATTATTAAAGGAAGGGGGGATCCCTTGGAGATCAATTTGATTGAGAAATGGTTTAATTTATATGAAAGGGATATTACTAGCTTTCTAATCTACTATACCGGATCTATGGATGTAGAAGATCTTGTACAAGAAACTTTTCTTCGTGCTATGAGAAAAATTTCAATTTATAACGAGAATGCACATCCAAAAACTTGGCTAATATCCATAGCAAGAAATTTAGTAATCGATCATTATCGAAGGAGTCGGGTTTGGAGTAAAATTAGACATATGTTTTTACAAGAGCAAGTTTTTTCTATTGATATGGAGCGCCGTATTATTATCAATCAAGAAAACAGCAATTTATACAATTCAATTAATAAGCTTCCATCAAATTATAAAGAAGTAATTATTCTAAGAGGGATATTGGGTATGTCGTCCAAGGAAGTTAGCGAAGTGATGAAAAGCAATGAGAATAACGTAAATGTGATGTACTACCGTTCCTTAAAAAAGCTGAAATCTTTAATGGAAAAGGAGGGGTATGAATATGGAGAATTATAATAAACTTGAAGATAAGTTAAAAAAGCTTCCTAAATATTTTCTTGAGAATGAACAAAAAGAGAAAATATTATATACGTTAAAATCTAAGCGAACTTCTAAAAAGAAACCTATCTTTTTAACACCAATCCTTACTATCGTAGGAATATGCACTGTTTTCTTAATTCTTTTTTTAACGAAAGAGGATTCTTACAGACTAAGTGCACAACCAGGAACAGCTTTTACTTTGCCCGACAGAGATCAAGAGGTGGTGGGAGTAGAAGAAAAAATAGGGATCCTCGTGGTAAATGAGCAATTTGTTGCTAAAGACAAGAGAAGAGGAGGAAAGCTAATGCTTTACTTCTGGGGAGATGCGAGTGCTCTTGTAGGAAAAAATTATCGTGTTGAAGCGGAGAACACTAAAGGGGAAAAAATCCAGCTGTCACAAGGGGGTCTTTCAAGTGGTCTTTATAGTGAGGATGCTCATACATTAACTAGCTTTATCCCATTTCCCTCAGAAGGAGAATGGCAGTTATCGTTTTATGTGGAGGAAGAACTATTCGAAGCATTTACAATTAATGTATTCCCACCATTTCCTAAAACGGAGCATTATACAATGCTTGACTCTCCAAAGGAAATTCCAATTGGTGAATCATATGAAATATACTTAGAAAGCTTAAATGGAGAAAAAGAAAAAATTGAAGTAAAGCTGCTCGATAAAAAAGGGAATGTTGTAGGAAACACAACTTTCAAGCGGGATGGTAGTTTTATTGATGGTGGAGGGTTAGGAACAATGTATTATTACAAAGGCAAAATTACGCTGAAGGAACATGGAACATGGAAATTGCTTATTGATGGAGAAGCAACAGGCATATTTGAGAATTAGGATAAAAAAACCTCACAAGTCATTGAAATTTGATTTGTGAGGAAATTCTATCTATAGAGGCTGTTTCTTATTCTTTGTAAACAGTCAACCTAAGCTAACACTACAGTCTCTTCCAAAGATGATAATATCACTGGTTGTTCAATATGAGTTGCTTTGACCCCAAACTTTGGATCAAGAGCTTCTACTTGGTATCCTAGCAGTAACTTTATAGCATAATAGGGAATATTAATATCTGCAAGACAGCTTATATGTAATCCACCACTCATGCGGGGGTTAATCTCTAATAGCTTGGGGATGCCGTCTTTATATCTAACTTGGATATTAAACACGTAAGGAATCTTATATTGCGCAGCCATTCTCACAGCAATTTCAATTAATTCTTCATTGTATTCAATCTCACGAATTCGTCCATTTCCTTTTTTCCTCGGTATTGCAGTAAGTAAAGTTCCATCTGCGTCGGCTAAACAATCAATGCTATACTCATAGCCATCTAGATATTCTAAAACCATTAAATCTGGAAAATGCTCCTGCGTTTGTAAAATCTTAAAAGCTGTTTCATAGGAAATCTTTTGGGAAGAAGCTGTACTTAATATAAAAGGAATAGTATCTGCATCATTATCTATAATACGGAATCCACTTGCTCCTTCTCCAATTACAGGTTTAATACATAACTTCGTATTATCCTTACTTAATTCTTCAAAAGCTACTTGGAAGTCTCTCGCATTGTTAACAATACGGTAGGAAGGAATAGTTACTATAAAATTCCCTTCATTTTCTTGATTCTGTAAAGATCGATACATCGCTGCTTTATCATCTACAATGGCCATTAAATCACCATCCGGACAAACCAGCACTTTTACACCGATTTCTTCGAACTTGTCTAAGTGTTGAGAAATAAGCACATTTTCTTTTCGTGGTACAAAGATATGAATCTGATTTTGTATACAGTAGTCTAAACAAAACTGAAGATATTCTTCTCCAGCGATATCTGGTTCAGTACCAAATACATCACAGTAATTAAAATACACAGTATCTGGATTAGGGTGCGTTCCGTAAATAACAAATTCCTGTTGATCGGGGTTATGTCGGATCAACTCCATATAATGTGACACAGTGGAAAACCATCTATTAAACCAAATATTAAGCACCATTATTATTCTCCTTTATATTTTTATATTATAAACTAACCAATCAAAGTAGTATCAAAATCTCCACCATGTATTTGCGTGAACATTGTCGCCATGGAATTAATCAATTGTTGACCATCCTCTTTACTTATCGAAGGTCGTAGAAATACAACTTGCAGAGCATTAGTTGTATTTTCAGATACAGCGGTTCGAACAGAATCTACAAACGGACTTCCAAATGGTCCTAAGTTGTCCTGAAGAGTAAGTATATTGTGTAATTTGTTATCTCTACCATTTAATCCACTATATTTTGTTTCTTCTTTGCCAATTGTTAAGGTTATTTCACCAAGAATTTTTTCGACGTCATAGATTCCCATTGGAATTTCATATTGCATAGAGAAGAAGTTGTTTAAATCCACAGCTGAATGCATCGGTGTGATATAATTTTGTTTTGCAATCCTTCTGTACATAGCTTCCATTGACGGACGGTATCTATTTGGATCTGCTCCGAACTTTTTCCAAAGAGCTCTCCATTCTTTTATCCCGTCGAAATCAGTTACGGCTTTGTCATCCAGTTCAAAGAAAAGTTGTTCTTGAAATAATTGAAGACGTCCTTTAAGCATTTGGGGCGAAGAAGTAACAACAATTTTGGTATAATGGATAATGCCTATTTTAAATGAAGGCTCTATCTTAACAATTGAATCATCCAATTTTACTATCATATCAACCATCCTTACACTTATTTTCTATAGTGTAGCATAAGAAAGGAGAACATTTGTGAATATCATTCAGTTTCAACAAAACCTCATAGATTACGCTGCATCCATTGGAATTGATAAAATTGGATTTACTTCTGCTTCTCCATTTCACGAATTAAAAAATCGATTGATCAGGCAGCAGGAGTTAGGATATGCTTCCGGATTTGAAGAACCTGATATTGAGAAAAGAGTTCATCCTAAAATTTTGCTAGAAGAAGCCAGTAGCATTATATCTATCGCAATTGCGTACCCTTCAAAAATGAGGGATGCTCCACAAAGTGTGAAGGGTGCAAGACGAGGCATTTTCGCACGTGCATCATGGGGCATAGATTATCATACCGTTTTACGAGAAAAGTTAGCACTATTAGAATTATATATTTTAACGCATATACCAGAAGCTAATCTTCGTTCTATGGTAGATACGGGAGAACTTTCTGACCGTGCTGTAGCGGAGCGGGCTGGTATAGGATGGAGTGCGAAAAACTGCTCTATTATTACCCCTGAGTTTGGTTCCTATGTCTATCTCGGAGAAATGATTACGTCTATTCCATTTGCTCCGAGTGAGCAGATGGAAGACCAATGTGGAGATTGTCGGTTATGTATAGATGTTTGTCCGACAGGAGCCTTAATCGAAGGCGGTCAGTTAAATGCACAGCGCTGTATTGCTTTTATTACGCAAACAAAAACAATGGTGCCAGACGAGTTTCGAGCGAAAATAGGCAATCGAATTTATGGTTGTGATACATGCCAAACAGTTTGTCCAAAAAATAAAGGAAAAGCTAACCTTCACAACGAAGCGTTTAAGCCAGATCCCGAGTTAGTGAAACCCTTGCTCCTTCCGCTACTAAAAATGACGAATCGTACTTTCAAAGAAACGTATGGCCATATGTCCGGAGCTTGGAGAGGGAAGAATCCAATTCAGCGAAATGCTATAATCGCATTAGCACACTTTAAAGAGCAGACCGCTGTGCCTGCGCTTATAGATTTAATGCAGCATGATGCTAGGCCAGTAATAAGAGGTACTGCAGCATGGGCAATAGGTAAAATAAACACAGATGAAGGCTTACTCGCACTTAAAGAGGCTGAACAAAATGAACAAGTAAAAGAGGTCATAGAAGAGATTCGAAAAGGGCTCGAATACTATACAATAGAGAACTAGGAAGTGGAATAATTGAGTATTAATGTTGTTTTATATCAACCAGAAATACCTGCTAATACAGGAAATATAGCTAGAACATGTGCAGGAACAGGGGTTAAATTACATTTAATCCGACCTTTAGGTTTCTCGACAGATGACAAGATGTTAAAGCGTGCAGGACTAGATTATTGGGAGCATGTTGATATTACCTATTATGATGGGCTAGGGGAGTTTTTTGCAGCACATCCAGAAGGAGAATATTATTTAATCACTAAGTTTGGTGCTAAGCCACATACTACATTTGACTTTAGTGAGTCGGAGAAAGATCATTTCTTTATCTTTGGGCGTGAAACAAAAGGCTTGCCACGTGAGTTTATCGACGCACATCCGGAGCGTGCTTTACGAATTCCTATGAATGATAATATTCGTTCACTAAATTTATCTAACACAGCAGCAATACTAATCTATGAAGCATTACGTCAGCAGAACTATCCGAATTTACATTAAAAAAACGGACGAGGTCATAGAAGACTCGTCCGTTTTAAAATAGATTATTTTTCAGATGCACCTGGTTTGTCATCGTATCCTGCTTTGAAAATTGCAGCAAGGAACGAAATACAAACACCAAGAATAAGGATTAGTTTCATATGGAGTGCCTCCTCTATAGTATTCTGCACCTAGTATACCCTAAATTGTATGAAAAAGAAATAATGCGAAAAATGAAATTTGACAAAAATCGTTCATTTGAATGTTGCAACCTTTAGAATATTCTACTAACATTAAGAAAAGGAGTGATTTTTGGAATGAATGAATTCAAAAATGGTCCAGAGAACGGCTCAATGGCTACGAATATGGAAGAAGTAAAGCAACTAGGAAAACAGATGGATAGGATGAGGGACAATAAAGAGTTAGAAGAGGATAATCGCGTATCCGATCCAGCTCAATCTGAAGATACTTCCTCTATGAAGAAAAGAGAAAACGACTGATTTTCATCAGTCGTTTTCCTTATAAGAAAGGATGAGAAAAATGAATATAAATTCAACAAAACAATTGGATAACGGAATAGAGATGCCAAGACTTGGATTAGGTGTTTATAAAATGACAGAATCCGATATTGCTATTCAAGCAATTACAACTGCACTGGATTATGGCTATCGTCATATCGATACAGCAAGTTTGTATGCCAATGAAAAAGAGGTAGGCGAGGCTGTTCGAGCATCAAATGTTCCACGCAAAGACATATTCATTACAACAAAAGTGTGGAATACAGATCAAGGATACGATCAAACACTCAGAGCATTCGAAAAATCTTTGGAATTATTAGAAATGGATTACGTAGATTTATATTTAACTCATTGGCCAATTAAAGAAACTTTTGTGGATACATATCGTGCGATAGAACGACTATATGATGAAAAGCTGATACGTGCTACTGGAGTAGCAAATCATCATGAACATCATTTGGAGGCGATTGCTGCTAAAGCAAACGTTAAACCAATGGTCAACCAAATTGAATGTCATCCGCGACTCACTCAGTTTGATCTACGTGAGTATTGTGCAGACCAAGGAATCGCGATAACTTCGTGGTCACCACTTGCAAGAGGTCATATACTAGAAGAGCCAACACTTCAACGTATTAGTGGGAAATATGGTAAATCAACTGCTCAAACAATTATAAGATGGCATCTGCAACATGATTTAATCGTTATTCCTAAGTCAGTAAATCCATCTAGAATTGCGGAGAATATGGATGTGTATGATTTTGAGCTATCCTTCGAGGATATGAAAAATATTGATGCACTTAATTTAAATGAACGTACTGGTAAAGATCCGGATAATTTTAGTTTTTAATAACAAATAATTCTACGGATTTCCGTTTCAGTCGGGAGCTTTCCGTGGGCGAGGCAGAGCCTCCTCGGGTCAGTAAACTACTGTTCACAAATTGTCTGAATATGAAACAAAATATAGCCTTCGTTCCTACGGATACTCCCTGCGGGGTCTCGACTTTCTCGCTGTTCCTACTGGAGTCGCCGACTTTCACTTCAATCAAAAATGAGCAGTATTTAACTATTAATTAGAATTGAACTTTTCTATTAAACACGAGGTCGATTCGAGGTCATATATAGATCCTATCTTCAGCCAACTTAGTGACTAGCAAACGCCAAAAAGGGAAAATCTGGTGTAATAGAAATCAACAATATGATATAACTCTCCTAATAAATCAAAATTAAACTAGCACGATAGTACTTCTTCACTTAAGAAGTACTATCGTGTTTTTTTTGCGGGTTGGAAAATATTACTCAATAATGAAACCTATTACATATTTTAACGTATTAGTAATATAGATTAATAAATATTAGATGAGGTCCATTGATGAGTATATTTTTTGAAAAGACGAACAAGAAAAAAAGTAGTACACCATTTATAATACTAAAGCTGTTATTGCTAGGCTTGATGATTACAATGCTAGTAATGGCTATTTTAAACGGTATCGATATTTTCTATGTGAAGTTAGTGTTCGTATTTGTAGGAATTAATTCAATTGTAGAAGGAATAGAAAGTTATCTTCAAAAAGAAAGTAAGAAGATTATAAGAAGAGAAATAGGATTAGGGATATTGTATATCCTATTTGCTATTATTCTTCAGTGACGAACGATTGGAGGCAACAAAATGGAAAATTTAATGGGAACAGGAAATTGGTTAGGAATCTTTTCTACCGCATTTATAATACTATGTTTTTACTTTACTCTTACTTTTTTCCAACACTTAAAACACAGTGATGCTAGATTAACAAGCCAATCCAAAATAGCAGCAGTAGTCTGTCTTGCAGCCGGCTTGCTGATTCCTGCATTATACAATCTCTATATCTTTAATGAAATGATGAAATAAGGGATTAGGCGGTGATAAATATGGAACGGTGGAAAATGTTACATTCCGAGTATGTTCATAAAAGTCCTTACGGAAATATTAGAAAAGATACTTGTGAGCTCCCTAATGGGATTGTTATCGATGATTATTATGTGAATGAATATTCCAATTGGGTGAATGCGGTTGTACTTACAAAAGAAAATCAAATGGTGCTAGTCGAACAATATAGACATGCTGGAAATGATATTTACTTAGAAATTCCGGCGGGGAAAAAAGAAAACAATGAGACGGATGAGGAAGGTATTATAAGAGAAATTAGAGAAGAAACCGGCTTTGTTTCACAAATGAAACCTATTTTGCTTGGTGAATTTATGATAAATCCTGCCACACAAAATAACAATATAAAAACCTATCTTATACTGGATGCTTTTAAGCAATATGAACAAGATTTAGATGAAACCGAAGAGATAAATATAAGGCTGATTGATTTTGAGTTATTTAGTTCTATGTTAAAAAGGAATGATATTAAAACGCAGCTATTTACTGCTAGTGCTTATTATATGGCAAGAAATTTTCTTGTTGAGAACATATACAAATGTAACTAAAAGGAACATTAGATCATAGAGGTGGGATTATTATTATTACTAGTCCAAATTATTTTATAGTGATCATTTGCTTGATTGTGAGTTTGATTTCAGCATTTATTTACAAAGATAAGGAAAAAGTCGATAAAGGATTTGTATTTGCTTTCTATAAGTTAAGCTATAGAAGAAAATTGATTCGAACCTTGTGGTCAGTTCCTCTTATTATTCTTTGTCTTTTCATTATTTATAAATTAGCTTACTGGTCACAAATTGAATTTATTCTTTTCTCAGGAATTTTGGTAGTAGTAATAATTGGGCAATTTTGTTATGACTTTGCTAAATGGAAAAAGTACGAGCAAGATCCATTAGGAGGCGATTCTGATGGATGATCGTTTTGAAGTAAGTTTTCGCAATCCTCTTGTTCGTATGTGGTTTTATGTGATGTTGCCGACTATAATTGCTTCTATTATTTTGTTTATCATTCTGCCATCTGAATATCATCTAGTTGTAAGAATGGCCGGTACTCTTATTTTGGCAATCTTTACAATCTGGGCTTTTATTAATAACAGAAAAAGTAAAGAGAAGAAGGGGGGATAAGTAGAATGATTATGCCTACGCATATTGTTGCTGTTGGGGGAATAGTTGAAAATGAGCAAGGGGAAATACTGTTAGTGAAAACGCAGCATGGAGGATGGGTCTATCCTGGTGGACAAGTGGAGGTTGGAGAAAATCTAATAGATGCGTTAGTACGAGAAGTTAAAGAAGAAAGTGGAATTGATATTGAGGTAGGTCACTTAATAGGAACCTATTCAAATACAGGAATCTATAAATGGTATGACGAAGTTACAGATGTGCCTACAAAAGTAATGTTCGATTTTGTATGTAAGCCTATTGGTGGAGCACTAAGTACTTCTGAGGAAACTTCTGAGAGCTGTTGGGTTAAGAAAGAGAGAGTACTAGAATTCGTTACGGCAGCTGCTATTAGAACCCGATATGAAGCATATGAAAACTTTAATGGGAAGATAAAATATATGGAATATGTGACGAATCCTAAGTTTGAAGTGAAGTTGGATAAGTATATGTAGTTGTAGCTTTGTAAAAAAGATTGATAATTTGCCTAAAGTTTGATTAAAATTATCTCTTCCTTTTAAATTTCTTAGAAGAAAGATGATTTTTTAATTTGATATTTATTAAATATAACTAAAAAAATTATGAGAAAATGTACTTAACAATTTGTCAAAGACGTTGTTTAGGATTACTAGTGGTGATGCTTACCACTCCAAATCCTAAAACTAATTTTATGTATTTTGGTGCAACGGTGAGGTTTGCTATACATATGAAACGTGGTGTTATAAGCCACGTGAATAGATTTGATTTGAAAAGATTGTTGAGGTGACCAAATATGGTCACCTTTATTAGTATTTGAAAAATAAAGGGATATATAATAGATATTTGTCGAATATTGCTTAGTGCATTAGACGTGATAAGATTCGTGAAGTAGCTCATCTGTGAAGAAATTATGAAACGAAATAGTTATTAATCTTAACAGTATTGTTATCAAAACGAAGAGCGTCATTTACAGACTATGAATTCTAAAGGACTAGGATGTGGCAACAAATGAAGACTAATCTTAGAAGAGCGATTTGGAAAGCACACAAAAAAAAATGTTATTACTGCGATGAGAATGTCTCAATTAGAGAACTAGAAATTGACCATTTTATTCCTAAAAGCACCGATAAAAGTTTAAAAGAAGAGCTACTTAGAGAATTAATGCTCGATTCTAATTTTGATTTTAATGGTTTAAAGAATTTAGTGCCATCACATACATCATGTAATAATGCAAGAAAGGGTAGATATGTTCCTACTGCAAAGAGTTTTTCAGGTGTACTTGTAATTACGGAGAGACTACTACAAAAAATATTAGAAATTAAAGAGGAGCTTGACCTTGAGGAAAAATATGATGAAAATATTGGTCAAATAGAGAGTTATATTGAAAAGGGACAGGCATCAGTAGAAGAGCTCTATGATTATTTAAATAAAGATGAAGCGAATTTTGAAGAAGTTGAGAATATTGATCATAGTTCTATACGAGTAAGTACCAAAAATGTGATGATTCAATGTTTATTGCCTAGATTTCCAGAATTGCATGGGTCGATGCTCATTACATTTCGAAGTTTAAGGGTTAGAGATTGTTTAATTACTTTTAATCATTCGGGAATAGTAAATGAAATATTTCAAGGAATTGGTTCATCACCAAAAGACGGGTATAGAGGGTTCATAGTTTATAATGACGCTAGCAAAAATAGTTCTGTTGTTCAGTTAGGGAATAATCGATTTTCTCTAACTTTAGATGAAGTAAGTCAGTTATGTAGACTTATTGACAAAATATCACCTATATATATTAATACTATCAAATCTATTGAGAATGTCTTTAAGACACAAAGTTTTGCATATTCTACGAAAGGGAGATTCAGGCTTCTAAAAATATCTCGTTCATTATGGCGAGAGATACTTGAATTTGCTTTTGAACATGACTATGAAAATGGAACGACAGAATGGCATATTTTTGATGGTAGGGCGAGCTATTTGAAGATATATTGTCAAACACCTGGAGATAGCGACAGAGATTATCGTACATTTATATATCCAGAAGCTGTTGATGAAGGTTTATGGGACAAATTCATTTCTTCTGATAATGAAGTGTGGTTATGTTGGGAACCATCTATATTGATAGATAATGAGAGTGATAACACAAGAGTTCAAAATAATATTATTTGGAGTGCAAAGTATACATACGATTGGCTTTTAACTCGTTTAATACCAACTGTCATTGAATACCGAAGAGAGAAAGACAGGTCTCTTCTGCAGAGATTGTTTGGTCAGAAAAAGAAATTACTTTCACCTTTTAACGAATTTAATTTAGACTTAGCTTATAATAACGCCTTATTAATTACCGATTATAAAGATATTGATACCCTAGGGAAATGGGTACGTGAAGTACAAGTTTTTTTTGCTATTCATTCAAATCATTATTTAAGTGTTGGCACTATTGAGGGGGTATATAAATCTATCATGCTCTGTCTAAGAAATTTTAAATTAAATCAAGGGACTTTTGAATATATAAAAATAAAACTCGATGGTAATCGTTCAATAGAATCGATAATTGCAAGTGTCGAGTCCAAATTGAATGATTTATCTAACAAGAATGGGATTAATGGTAGTAATATGGAATATGCACTAAGATCTCTATGTGCTTTACTTCATGAAGGCAATTATGGCGAACAGGATGAGGCTATATTAGTTCAAAAGCTCACTATTTTTCTTGAGATGCTTTCCCAAGAGTATAGATTTCTTAGTGACTTAGAAAGGGTAAGAGATTTATGGAAATAATGTTAATAAAGAAGTGTTTCTATTTGTAATCTTAAATATATTAATTTTAAAGGTGACTCAATGGGTCACCTTTTACTTGTGATAAGGTTCATTTTTGAGGATACGGTATGCTCTGTATAGTTGTTCAAATATAACAAGCGTTGAAGAACCTAAATCCATATCCATCTTACTTATAGAAATGTCCTCTTCATCTGGAGCATTTTTTGCCCCTATTAATATTGTCACATCTGAATTACCTGTTATACTCATGTTGTCGATTTTTAGAGCCATTTCCTCTGAGTTAAGTATATTACCTTCAGTAGATACTTTAATCTTATAAGATCAATTCGACAGTTTCTTTAATAACGCATCTAGGTTAGTAGCAGAGGTTGAAAAAGATACAAAAGTAATCATGCCAAGTATCGTGGCAATCTGTACCGATTTGGAAGAGCTATATAAAATGCTATGCATCCTACGTGATAAAGGGGTAAAACTCAGCCTTTTAAATCCAACAAAAGGCCAGAGTATTATTGTTATCAACATAATGACAAGAAAGATTAACATCATGGAGGTATAACAAATATGGAACAAAAAATTGTGCAGTAGATAATACTCTTGAAAACCTTGCCCCGCTATTTTATCGGTCAAGTATAAAAATAGGTATTTTTTGGGTTTATTAAGATTTTCATTATATTTCCTTAAAATCATCCAAAAAGAAGTTAAGAACTGTCTGCTTGATTTGTATAGGAATAGGTATTTTCTCCATCCTCAGTGGTATGATGCAAATGAAATACTAACAGCTACCACGAACTAGAAGGAAAATAAAAGCGTTGTATTAAGATTAAAAGCAAGCCATATTTATAAGATATTAAAGCAAATAAGTTTTCTTGACCTATTTACCAGTAAGGATTTGGTGAAACCTCATTTAGTCTCGTTACGGGTAACCGTATCATAAGCAAATGAGGTTTCTCTTAATAATAATTTTCCAATAAACCAAGAGAGTACAAATCAGATAGTTAAAGAAGACTAATTAATAATGAGTTTATAGGGCGTAGAAAAGTGAAGCAGATAGCTTCACTTTTTTTGTTTTAAAAAACAGACCATAAGAGCAAGAAGGAGGACGAAACGGAGGTCGATTAATTGTTAAAATGAATCCAACAAGCATTAGGAGGAAAAAAAATGAACAAAATTCAGGAATTCAAAGATATGCATTTTTCAAATGATCTATTATTTTTAGGCAACGCTTGGGATTTACTTTCGGCCTTAACACTTGAAAAAGTAGGGTTCAAAGCGATAGGTACAACCAGTTGGGGTATTGCAAACTCACTAGGATTACCAGATGGAGAATTGATTGATTTTGACAGACATTTAGGAATCATCAAAACCATAGTTGAGAATGTGAAAATTCCTGTTTCTGCCGATATTGAGGCTGGATATAGCGAAGACATTAACACGATTATTGATAATGTTTTAAGGATGGCAGATGTGGGGGTAGTGGGTATTAATATTGAAGATTCATTGAAAAAATCAATTGGCTTAAGAGGGATTTCAGAGCACTGTAACCTTCTGGAGAAATTAAGAATAGCATTAGACCAAAATGATTATAATGATTTTTATATTAATGCCAGAACAGATACTTATTTTCAAAGGCAAAACCCTTTAATGGAAACAATTGATCGGGCAAAGGCGTATGTAGAGAGTAGTGCTAGCGGGATTTTTGTTCCGGGCCTAAAAGAATATGCTGAGATTAAAGAAATCACCATGAATGTAAATGCTCCACTAAATGTATTATCTTTACCTGGACTAACGAATTGTAACAGGCTTAAAGAATTAGGTGTGAGAAGATTTAGTTTTGGAAATGCCCTATCTGATAAAGTGGTGGCTCATTTAGAAAAGAATGCGGATGAATTAATAGCGTTTATGGATACTTCCCATTTGTATGAGAAGTAGTTAAAGAAGTAGTTAATATTAGTGTGCAGAAAGGATAGCGAATTAAATGGCAAATAATCTTCCATTTGAAAAGTTGTGGGCGAAAATGATCTCTTGTAACCGTAAATATGATGGTCTATTTTTTACAGAAGTAAAAATAACGAAAATCTATTGTCGTCCTTCCTGCTGATCAAGAAAGCCTAAAAAGACAAATTTACCATTTTATGATGATATCCATGCAGTGAAAGCAGTGAGTTTTCTCCCTTGTAAAAGATGTCAGCTAAAAGTTGAACATTCTCCACATATTGAGTGATGGTTAGTTTTGATTGAGGCATAAGAAAAGCACTTCTAGATACGCTAGCGTATCTAGAAGTGCTAATCATTTATATGCGTTATTTGTTTACGAGCTTACAATGAATCTAGTTTTTCTTATTCGTTAATTATTTGTAAAGATCGATACAAAATTGCAGCAAATTGTGCTCTCGTTATATTGTTATTTGGATTAAAGTAACCATCATCTCCTAGGACAATGTTATTTGTTGCTAGAGCACTTACATATGGGAAATACCACGAATCTTCAGATACATCTTCAAAAGATTTTGATCCGCCTATTTCAAAATTATATAGTAGAGCAATAATTTTTGCTGCTTGTGCTCTTGTTAATGGAGAATTCGGATGAAACTTACCATCTGAGCCATCTATAACACCTGCTAATTGAGCCAATCGAATATCATTATAATATAAATAATTTAATGGAACATCGGTAAATTCTATAACATCTCTTTTCTTCGTTAGTAGTCCTAATCTTGTAATCATTAAAATCATATGCTCACGACGAATCAATTCATTCGGTCTAAATTCTTTATTTGGATAACCTAATATGACACCATCAGAAACAAGTGATTGAATTTCATTATATGCCCAAAATTCAGCATCGACATCTCTAAAATCGGGTATTGTGTTCGATGGTGTACTATCACTAACTGTTAGTATAAACGTTGCGTTGTTGCCTGCATTAAATTTGAAAACAAATTTATACGTACCTGGACTTAAAGTTCTCAAATATTCCTTATTCAATGTTACGGTATTGCCTGCAGCATTGATTTCATATGCACTTGTTGCGAGAGCTGTACCCCCAACTTCAACTTGTTGGAATATATTAGTCGCTAAGCTTAACTGTATTAGAATATCTTGATAGCCAGAGGAAGAAACATATTGATCAAAGCTCGTTGTACTTGGAGAAATGAAACTGTTCGGAATGCTTGGTGAAGTGGAGCTGTTCGGGATGCTTGGTGAAGTGGAACTGTTTGCTGACGCCGCCCGTGTCACTGTGACGGTATACGTTTTCGTAATGCCGTTACCTGATGTAACCATCACCGTTACTATGTTGTTCCCAACGTTCAGTGTTGTCGATTGCGTTTGCCCACTTGTAACTACCACGCCGTTCACCGTCACTGTTGCCCCGGAATCCGCTGTCGTCGGTGTTACATCTATGCTCATCACTTCATTCCTAACACTTGCCATGTAGATAGTTGTTGACGCGTTGAATGCTGGCGACAATGTACCGCTACTTAGCGTCAGTCCGCTCAAATCGGCGTTCGCTGACGCCGCACGTGTCACCGTTACGGTATACGTTTTCGTAATGCCGTTACCGGATGTAACTATCACCGTTACTATGTTGTTTCCAACGTTCAGTGTTGTCGATTGCGTTTGCCCACTTGTAACTGCCACGCCGTTCACCGTCACTGTTGCCCCGGAATCCGCTGTCGTCGGTGTTACATCTATGCTCGTCACTTCATTCCTAACACTTGCCGTGTAGCTAGTTGACGCCGAACTAAATGCTGGTGATAATGTACCGCTACTCAGCGTAAGTCCACTCAAATCGGAGCTTTCCCCAAACTTCATAAGGCGGTCTGCTGCAAATGGAATCATCCAAACATTTTCCCCGTCATACACCCCGCCAAGGAACGCACTACTATCTTTCGTAAAACCGCTAGGCCAATTGTTGAATCCAGTCATATCTCCCGTCGCGGCATTGACCTTAACTAACATGTTAGCCGACATTGGCACCAGCCATATATTCGTACCATCATAAACACCGCCTGCAAAGCTGCCGCTACCTTTTGTAAAACCGCTAGGCCATCCATTGTATCCTGTCATTTCACCTGTTGTCGTATTGATTTTAACCAGATGAGTGGCATTATACGGTATTAGCCATATATTTGTTCCATCGAAGACGCCTCCCCAAAATGCATCTGCGCTTTTGGTGAACCCGCTAGGCCAATTGTTGAATCCAGTCTTATCCCCGGTTGCCGGATCAACCTTGATTAGTTGATCGGCACCATTAGGAATCAGCCATATACTAGTGCCATCGAAAACAGAACCATAAAACGGATAACTACCAAGGCTTGTCCCACTTGGCCAACTATTATAACTGGTCATTTCTCCAGTCGTTGTATCAACCTTGATTAAACGACTGCCAGAATAGGGGGTGAGCCATATGTTGGTACCGTCAAAAGCACCTCCAATAAATTGCTCGCTACCTTTCGATCCACCAGGCCAACTGCTATATCCCGTCATATCACCTGTAATCGCGTTAACCTTGATAATCTGATTTGCACTATATGGAATAAGCCATATGTTAGCACCATCATAAACACCTCCAGCAAATGCGTTGCTCCCCTTAGTGAAGCCTGCGGGCCAATTACTGTATCCCGTCATTTCACCTGTAGATGGATTAACCTTTACTAATTCGTTAGCGTTATAAGGTATCATCCATATGTTCGTGCCATCATAAACGCCACCTGCAAAGGAAGTGGATCCTTTTGTAAAACCGTTAGGCCAAGTCTGATATCCAGTAAAAGTGGTTCCTACCACTTCATTTTCAGGAATGGAGCCACTATACCCGATCCCGTCTTGACTGAGTATGTTTGTAGCTGCTGCAACGGTTGATACGCCAGCAATACTTGCGCCGAATATTCCTGGAATACTGCCCATTGAAATAAAAATTATCAAAACCATTACCGCTAATTTTCTATTTATTCTTGTCACCGTTTTTTCGTCCTTTCGTATAGAGAATCATTTGTTGTTGGAAAACATAGACGTTTAGTAATCAACCTCTAAAATAACAAAATGACTCTTCAAGATTGTTGTAATCTGCTTAGCAATGGAAATGAACTCACAAAAAGCCACACGAACTTCCCATATGGCTACTAATAAGCAGCATGATGTATTGTAAAGAGAGCAGATTATACTGCTGCTGTAATTCCTTGCTCGAATGGATGCCCCAGTTATTCCCCAGCAATTTGGCTTAGTCACGATAATACTGCTCCGCGCTTTCTCATTATTAGACATATTGTTTGAATACTAGCTAGCTCCTTCCTTATAGTTTTGGAACTACCTTTTCATAAGCCCTCTTCTCTAATTTAATTTAATAAATGGTTGTGTAATACTGACAAATGTTAATGATTGGACTATTAACATTAAAAAAATGAGTAGGAGTATCATAAAAAAATAGTAGATTCAGCGTTCTTCCATCTATAATTCTTTAAAAAACTTCTTTATAAGATTGTGAATGGTCTGCAAAGATTCTAAGTCGCAAGTTCAAGAAGGATTGCTGAATTTAATATATTTTGTTTATGATATTTAATATAGAAGAAAAGTAGGGCTACTAAATGTACCAACAGGAGCAGATTATTTTGAGGGACTAGCATATTATGATGTTCAGCAAAGTATAAGTACAATCTAATTTTCGATTTTGATCTAGACGAAGAATATTTAAAAGCAAGTTCGGCTAAAGTGCTAGAAGGAAATTATCTTCATGAAAATGGTTATCTCTTTTAAAAGGGAAATAAAGTGTATCCTACTTTTATCCGTAGCGATTAGCTGTTTGAAGCTTTAAGTGCGGAGAGAGATGGATAAATTGGAGAAACTGGGGTTAATTTTGCATGAGATGATTTGATTCCTACCATTGAAAATGATTTGCAGGATGTCCCGATTTACTTGCTCACTATCAAAATTTTTCGCATGGATATCAAAAAGACTGAGCAAGATATGTGTATAGTGCAAAGCAGGAACTAACGAAAACAAAGCGTCGGAAGAAATGAAGCAAATATAAGTAGAAGGTTAGAGTAGAGATTTATATATACGACGTGATATATAATTTTTTCTATAAAAAAAGCAGATGAGAAATGAAAATCTCTCATCTGCTTTTTCGTTTGCACAACTTTTCATTGCTTATGCGCAACATTCCGCTGCTTATACGCAACATTGAGCTGCTTTAGCGCAACTTCCGCTAGCCTTCTGACCTATATTATCGTTTATCTTCCACAACAAGTACTTCACCTGTTATTGGATGATTGAATTGAACTTTAAATGCATGTAGCTCGTACATTTTTGTAGGTGTTTTTTTAGCTCCGTATAATTCGTCTCCAACAATTGGATGTCCCAAGTGAGCTAAGTGCACGCGAATTTGGTGGGTACGTCCAGTTTCTAAAATTGCATGTATTTTCGTGAACTGTTCATGCTTTCCTGCAACTTCATAATGTGTAATCGCATTTTGACCAGATGGAGAGACTCTTTTTCGAGTTGGATGGTGGCGGTCGTTTCCAATAGCAGCTCGAATGGTACCATGCTGATTTTTTACTTGTCCTTCTACAATTGCCTCGTAGGTGCGGACGATTGTTTTATTTTCCAACATACGGTCTAGCATACCTTTAACAAGAGGATTTTTTGCAATGACGATTAAACCTTTTGTGCCTTCATCGATGCGATGTACATGTTCTCCGTAATGATGACCTTTACCGTGTAAATAATTTGTCACGGTGTTCATAAAGGTATGATTTTGACCTTCTTCATTGGGATGCGTCGATACACCACGTGGTTTAGAAGCGATCAGTAAATACTCATCCTCATACGCCACATACAATGGGATTTGATCGGACAGGAGATAATCAGAGGATTCTCCTTCCCATTTAATCACAAGTACATCACCTTTTTTGTTTGGAAGCTTCCATTGTAAAAGCTCTCCACTGTTATTGCTTACGGCCTTTTGCATGCGTAGCTCATGTATTAACTTTTTGCCTAATTTCCACTTTTCTTGGAAAAGACTATCGATAGTTAAGCCATCCTCTTGGATAGTATATGTGAATGTATGAATCATTTTCCCACTCCTTTAAAAAAAGGGCCTGTCTACTCGACATGACCCTTTTGGTTATTTTAAAACGACTTCATCAAAGAATCCTTGAATTTGATCGTTAGAAATAGCGCCTTCTACTCTTACAACTTCTTTGCCATCTTCAAAATAGATCATTGTTGGTGTTGCTTGGATAAGATAGTCATCCCAACCTTGTTCATACTCAAGTACATTATATTTGACAATTTCAATGTCATTTTCTTCAGCAAGTGGTGTAAGACGCGGTGTCATTTCTTGACAATGAACACATTCTGGGCTGAAGAAATAAGCTGTAACAGGTTCTCCAGTAGCAATCTTTTTTTCCAAATCCTCTGGTAAAATAATGTTCTGATAGTTCGGATCATCAATTAGATCAATGGTAGATTGTCTTAAATCCTCAGTATCATATGGATTATTAGCTAATGCATCCTTGTTTTTTTGTGAGTTTAAAACAAAGATTAATACAAAGACTGCGATGATAATACCACCAAATATAAGTAGTTTCTTCAAGTTATTTTTCCTCCTTGATGTCCTTCCATACAATAACACTTGTAATTGCGATTAAAATAAATGCAATAAGAGCTAAAAATGGGATTGTGATAAATCCTGCATAGTTTATATATTCTCCTGTACAAGCAACTCTCCCACAAGCTGGTGCAGATTCCTGCATAAAAGTCAGCTTTTGAATGCTATAATGATAGGCAGAAATACATCCTCCGATCACAGAGAATACAAGTGAAGTTACTGCGATTTTCGGATTTTTTTGAACGTACGCAATCCCCAATATTAGTACAAGAGGATACATGAGTATACGCTGATACCAACATAAATCACAAGGTTCGTATCCCCTTATCTCTGAAAAGTAGAGGGAACCTAGTGTTGCAGTAAAGGCAACTGTCCACATAAATAGTAGTAGATTTTCCAGTTTTTTTGTCATAGGAACTCCTTTAAATTACTTTGAACTCAAATTAAAGTATAATGCTTCTTTAAATACATGTAAAATATTTTATCTGAAGAGAAAAGAGCTATATAATGAAAGTTACCTAATAAAAGAGGAGCCGATAAAATGACTGAAGAATTTGATTTATCTCCGTTTGAACAAAGCATGATTATAAGACAAACGTCTTTTTCCGATATAGACTCAATTTTAGAAATTCAGCGTTTATGTTTTCCGGGTATGGACCCGTGGAAATTAGCTCATTTACGTAGCCACTTAACTATTTTCCCAGAAGGGCAGCTAGTTGCTGAGTTGGATGGAAAAGTAATTGGTTCCTGTTCAAGTCTTATTATTAACTTTGATGAGTATGATGACCGGCACTCTTGGTCGGATGTGACGGATGAAGGATATATTACGAACCATAATCCAGAGGGATATAATCTGTACGGGATCGAGGTAATGGTACACCCAGAATTCAGAAGAATGAAGGTTGGCCAACGTTTATATGAAGGCAGGAAGGATATTGCAAGACAGTTCAATTTAAAATCAATTATTATTGGAGGGCGTATTCCAAACTATCATAAATTTGCAGAAGAGATGTCTCCAAGAGAATATGTGACGTCTGTTTCTCGCCATAAAATATATGATCCAGTTTTAACTTTCCAGTTGATGAATGGTTTTACATTGATGCGTATTAATCCTAACTATCTACCAGATGATAAGGCATCTGCCAAATATGCAACACTCATGGAGTGGAATAATATTGATTATATCCCACTTTCTAAACGTCACTTCAAAACGAGCTATCCTGTTCGAATTTGTGCAGTCCAATATATGATGCGCAAAATTAATTCATTTGAAGAGTTTGCTAACCAATGCGAATATTTTGTTGATGTGGCATCCGATGCCCAATCTGATTTTGTAGTGTTTCCCGAAATCTTTACTACACAACTAATGTCATTCCTAAATGAACCTTCTCCAAGTCAAGCGGTTCGTAAATTGACGGAGTATACTCCGCAATATATGGAATTATTTTCGGATTTATCGATCCGTTACAATATTAATATTATTGCTGGTTCTCACTTTGTTGAAGAAGAAAATGAGGAAATATATAATATCGCTTATTTATTCCACCGAGATGGTGCCATTGATAAGCAATATAAAATTCATATTACACCGAACGAACGTAAATGGTGGGGAATAAGTGCAGGTGACTCCGTTCAAGTATTTGATACGGATTGTGGTAAAATTGCGATTCAAATTTGCTATGATATAGAGTTTCCAGAGCTTGCACGTATTGCAACAGATATGGGCGCGAATATTATTTTCTCTCCATTTTGTACTGAGGATCGTCAAGGGTACTTACGCGTTCGCTATTGTGCACAAGCACGGGCAATTGAAAACCAAATCTATACAGTTATTTCTGGGACAGTTGGAAACTTACCGCAAACAGAGAATATGGATATTCAATATGCTCAGTCTGCTATTTTCGCCCCATCCGACTTTGAATTTGCTCGTGATGGTATCGTAGGTGAAACTGAGCCAAATGTAGAAATGGTTTTAATAGGGGATGTAGATTTAGAAATCCTCCGCCGCCAACGTCAAGACGGGACGGTAAAACAATTAAAAGATAGACGTCATGATATTTACAGTGTCGATTATAAAAAATGATAGAAAGGGGTTAACGAACATATGCGATATAGACAACTATTTGACCAATGGAATAACTTCTCAGAGCTTGAGTCCAATTGGAAAGAGGATCTTCAACTTCTAACAAATGATGAAAAAAAAATAGAAGATGCTTTTTACCGTGATTTAGAATTTGGAACTGGCGGGATGCGAGGGGAGATCGGTGCTGGAACCAATCGTATAAATACGTATACTGTTCGTAAAGCGACCACTGGACTTGCTTCTTATATTAAGGGAGCTGGAGCAGAAGCTATGGAGCGTGGAGTCGTTATTGCTTATGATAGTCGCAGATATTCTCCAGAGTTTGCGCAGGAAGCAGCAAATACGCTAGCCTCTAATGGTATAAAAGCTTATTTATATATGGAGCCGCGAACTACACCCCAGCTTTCATTTTCAGTAAGGCACTTGCATGCATTCATGGGGATAGTGATTACTGCAAGTCATAATCCACCTGAATATAATGGGTATAAGGTTTATGGAGAGGATGGTGCACAGTTAAATCTAGAGGACGCTGAGGTAGTTATCCAACACGTATATGATGCGGGAGATGCACTCCATATCGATCAACGAAATCCAGATAAACAATTAGTAATCCAATTAGATGAGCAGTTGGATCAAGCATATATGGATGCCCTAAAGACAGTCCAAGAAAACGACGGATTAGCATCTTCTACTGATTTGAAGGTAGTATTCACACCTTTACACGGAGCATCTGGAAAAACGGTTAAAAGAATGTTAAGTGAGATTGGCTATGAGCATATCTACTATGTTGGTGAGCAAATGGAGCCAGACGGAGATTTCCCAACAGTAGTATCTCCAAATCCAGAAGAGCAAAGCGCTTTTGAATACGCTATTCAATATGGAGAAAAAAATGATGCAGATATTCTAATAGCTGTTGATCCAGACGGGGACCGAGTAGGTATTGCTGTTAAAACTCCTTCTAAATATGAGCTTTTAACGGGCAATCAAACCGGGGCTATTTTAATCGAATATCTCATGTCACAGCGTAAAGCGGAAGGGAATATACCTGCAAATGGGCGTGTTTTTAAAACCATTGTAACCTCGGATCTAGGGCGAGTAATAGCCGAATATTACGGAGTAAGTACAGAAGATGTATTAACCGGTTTCAAATTTATCGGTGAAAAAATCAAGCAATACGAAGAGACCAAAGAGTTTGAGTTTTTATTTGGCTATGAGGAAAGCTATGGTTATCTCATAAAAGACTTTGCACGTGATAAAGATGCGGTACAAAGCGTGCTAGCAATAGTAGAAGCTGCTGCCTATTACAAAAAACAAGGTAAGACTCTACTAAACGTATTATCTCAATTATATGAAAGACATGGCTTCTATTTGGAAGGACTCAGGTCTGTTACGAAAAAAGGAGTAAGTGGCGTGAATGCAATTCAAAACTTACTTGAGCAGGTTCGTGTAAATAGAATTACGGAAGTTGCCGGTATTAATGTTGTTTCTCAAGAGGATTACTTGAACTCAGTTAGAACATTCACGGATGGTCGAGAAGCGGAAGATATATTCTTGCCAAAATCAAACGTTATTAAGTACTTCCTTGCAGATGGCTCATGGGTTTGTGTTAGACCAAGCGGAACAGAGCCAAAGATTAAATATTATTTTGGAGTACTTAGTGGGTCAGAAGCAGAAAGCATAGAAAAACTAAAAGCTATACAAGATGATTTTTCGTTGAAGATGAATCAATATTTAAAAGAATAATAGAGAAACAGGAAAAGTGAACTTGCTTTTCCTGTTTTTTTTTTAGAGAAAATATATATATTTTGTACCTTGAACTCAGTGATCCAGGTATTTTGAAAAATAAAATCTATACAATGATACTGCTGATTTCCGTTCAGGTGGACGCTTTCCACGGACGTTGCCTCAGCCTCCTCGCTTCGCTGCGGGGTCTTCGTCTAACGCTTTTCCGCTGGAGTCGAGTCGCCACCTTTCACTGCAATCAATATAATGAGTGGTACTCAATTACTAGATATAGCATAGCGTGTCGCTTAGATTATAATAGTAGTCAAAGTAAATAAAGTGATAAAAGCGACTGCCTCATTAGGGATACTATTCTATAATGAAGGATGAAGAAAGTAGATTTTTTTATACTAGTGGAAATAAAGAGAAACAGTAAGTTTTCACTAAATATAGAAGGGAGAGAGCTAACGAAACAGCATCTTCAAGAGCCTCCTCCATGAATAGGAAAGTATAGTATCTTATCCAAAACCGCATTAACCTGTTTCTAGAAGTTGTAGGAGGGCGAAGGACAGACCAACATCATAAAATTACCAAAAAAGAGGGAGAGTGGTTGTGACGTCTGTCACAACCACTCTCCCTTAAAAAATCACTCGTTAATAATATAGCAAAATGTCTGTCCAAAACCCTTCAAAATCAATAGAAACAGGTTTTGACCTTAATGGACCAGACATCGTTTTATCAGGTTTTTCTTTTTCGGTCAAAAGTATGATGTCCAGATTCTACAGTGAATAGTGGATAAGTGATAATATGGAATTAGATGAATTACAACTTGGAGGAGTTTACATGCTATCAAATGAACTCTCGAACATTGAATTACTAAAAGAAATAGCAGAATTACTGAACGAAGAAACTGAAATGGAAAAAATGCTACAGGGTGCCTTACACAAACTATTAGAGGGCACTTTATTTGAAACGGGTTGGATATTTTTTATTGATGAAAAAGGAAAGCAACAGCTAATTGCACACGAAAATTTGCCGAATGCACTACGGCAAAATGACTGCAAACATTTGCAAAAAGGTGGCTGTTGGTGTGTTTCAAGGTTTCAAAATGGGGAGCTAAAAAAGGCTTCGAATATTATTGAATGTAAAAGAATTGTCAATGCAAGAAAGATGAGTAATGAGGATAGTGGTGGAATTACGCACCATGCAACGGTACCGTTACAATCAGGTCAAGAAAGCTTTGGTCTACTAAATGTAGCTACTCCGAATACGATTCGATTCTCAGATGGAGAGCTTGCTTTACTGGAATCTGTAGCCTTCCAAATTGGGTCAGCTATAAAGCGAATTTTCCTTACTAAGCAGGAACAGCAAGTAGCGCTTGTACAGGAGCGTAACCGACTTGCACGAGATTTACATGACTCAGTTAACCAATTATTATTCTCTGTAACCCTAACGGCTCGCGGTGGAGTAGAAATGACAGAGCAGCAGGAGATAAAAAATACATTTAGAGAAATACAATATTTAACTCAGGAAGCGCTAACAGAAATGCGTGCACTCATTTGGCAGCTCCGCCCTAAAGGATTGGAGTCAGGGATTATCGAAGGTCTTAAAGGATACGGAGATATTTTAGGGATTTCATTGACGGTGAAGGTAAAGGGTGTCATTAACCTACCTGCAATTATTGAAGAAACACTATTTCGAATTGCTCAGGAAGCATTAAATAATATTCGAAAGCATTCTGGTGTACTTCAAGCAGAACTATATTTAACGGTTACTCCTACAGATGTTTTATTAGTTGTGAAAGACGAGGGTTGTGGATTTCATATGAAAGAACCTAAGAAACTACGTTCAATCGGATTACAAAGCATGAAGGATAGAGCGAATTTTGTTGGTGGAACGGTGGATTGGGTAACTGAGTGGGAAAAAGGAACAGAAATATTAGTGCGATTACCTTATTAGGAGGAAGTAATTATGATACGTGTACTAATTGCAGATGATCATCATGTAGTAAGACGAGGATTGATGTTTTTTTTAAAAACGCAAAAGGATATGGATATTGTAGGAGAGGCTACAAACGGGAAAGAAGCTGTGCAGCTAACAGCAGATTTAAAGCCCGATGTTATATTGATGGATTTGGTCATGCCAGTAATGGATGGTATAGAAGCAACGAAGCGCATAAAGGCTACATATCCAGAAATCCAAATATTAATGCTCACTAGTTTTTCAGATAGAGACCATGTTATACCTGCATTAAAAGCTGGCGCAGCGGGATATCAGCTAAAGGATATAGAGCCAGATGACTTAGCTGATGCAATTCGAAAGCTCATGCGTGGAGAAAATACATTACATCCAGAGGCGACAACCCAGTTAGAAAAAGAGTGGGAGCCAGTGGAACTAAGTCCACATGAAGAGCATCCGTTAACTCCAAGGGAACAGGACGTATTATCTGAATTAACAAAAGGGAAAAGTAATAGAGAAATAGCATCCTCTTTGTTTGTTACCGAAAAAACAGTAAAAACGCATATTTCCAATATATTTGCCAAGCTACATGTTCAAGACCGTACACAAGCTGCTCTTTATGCGGTGAAGCACGGTTTAACAGAACCAAGTGGACAATAAAAAGCACGGAAAATCGCAATGGTCATGCGATCTACCGTGTTTTTTGTTTGTTTGGGCATATATCTAGTAGAATCTTTTAAACATTGCGCAAAACCAACTAGTCCTAAAAATTGATCAATCACGAAAAAATTACTTACTTCTCAGCAAGTATGTCCATATTTGGTTCAATGTGGACTAGGATAACGGAAAATGGCTTGACCTTCATTATACGTTGTTCTATTTCCTCTGTGATACGATGGCTAGTAACAACATTTAAGTTTGGATCGACTGTTACGGTAATATCGACAAACATCAAATTCCCATGCATTCTCGCTTTAAAATCCTTTAGTTCATCGACACCATTGACGAGTCTTACTATTGTAGAGAGTGATTCCGCTTCCTCCACATTAAAGCCGTCAGATAATGTGTAGGCTGCATCATGGAAAATGGTATAAGCGGTATAAATAATGATTATCCCGACTAATAGGGCAGTTATTCCATCTAAAATTGGAAAGCCTAAAATAGATCCGACTATACCAATAGTTGCTCCGATACTAACTAATGCATCTGATCGATTGTCATAAGCTGCTGCTTTTAGAGCAGCACTGTTTATACGGTTTCCTAGCTGTAAATTATATCTATAGACAATGTACATGATAATTGCACTTACTAGTCCAACAATCGCGGTCAAAAATGAAGGGGTTTCTTCAATAGGGTTAGTAAGATGTTGTATTGCTTGAATAAGTACTTGAATTCCAATAAATGCCATGATAAACGCAGCTACTAGCGAAGCAATGGTTTCTGCACGTAAATGTCCATATTGATGATGCTTATCTGGTGGTTTCTGAGAAATTCGCAGTCCGATTAATATAGCGACAGAGGCGATGATGTCTGTAAAATTATTAAGACCATCTGCTTTTAATGCCTCTGAGGAACCAAGAATACCAATGGTTAGCTTAAGTGTACTTAATAGTAGATAAATGCTAATACTTATCCAGGCACCTTTTTCCCCTTCACGTAAGTTTGTGTATAGCTCCACAATGTTTCCTCATTTCAACAATTATAGACATAGGAAAACGACCCTCAAATGAGAGTCGTTTTTGTGATCTATAATGATTTTATTATTCAACTTTTGGCTCTAGCTCTTCAATTGGTGGAGCAGATTTAATAATCTCTAAGTATTGAATATGATGCCCATCAATCTCTTTAATCATGAAATCATAGCCCTGTTCTTGAATTTTTTCACCTTTTATGGTTTCATAGCTTTTTGTCATAAACCAGCCACCTATAGTATCTATATCCTCTTCATCGATATCTATACCTAGTAGGTCGTTAACATTTTCGATTAACATTTTAGCATCAACAATATAATGATTTTCTTCTAACTTTTGAACTTCTGGCAGCTCATCGGTATCGAACTCATCACGAATATCGCCTACGATTTCCTCGATAATATCTTCAATAGTCACAAGTCCTGAAGTACCACCGTATTCATCCATTAAGATAGCCATATGGATTCGTTCACGTTGAATCTTAAGTAACAAATCGGCAATAGGCATATTCTCAATAACACGGATAATCGGTTGCATATAATCACTTACAGGAGTCGTTGCATTTGTAGGATCTTTTATATATGCAGTTAATAGATTTTTCATATTAACGAGTCCAATAATGTGATCTTTATCTCCATCAGTTACTGGATATCTTGTATATTGTTCTACACCAATCAGTTGGAATACTTCATCTAACGTAAAGTCCTTATCGATAGAAGTTATCTCTGTACGGGGAACCATAATTTCTTTTGCAATACGATCATCGAATTCGAAAATTTTATTAACGTATTTATATTCGGCTTGATTGATTTCCCCGCCTTTAAAACTGTCGGATAAAATCATACGAAGCTCTTCTTCGGAATGGGCTACCTCTGACTCTGAGACCGCATCTAAACCAAATACTTTAGTTGCTAAGAATCGTGCTGAACCATTCATACCATGAATGACTGGATACATAAGTTTATCAAATATGATAAGCGGTTTTGCTACTGCTAGTGTAATTTGTTCTGCCCTTTGAATGGCAAATGTCTTTGGTGTTAACTCTCCTACAACTACATGTATATACGTTACAAGAGAGAATGCAATAATAAATGAAAGTAAAGAGGCAACACTCTCTGGGAGCTCAAAATAATTAAATGCCGGATGTAGAATCCGTTCGATTGTCGGTTCTCCGAGCCAACCTAGCCCTAAAGCTGTTATGGTGATCCCGAGTTGACAGGCGGATAGATATTCATCCAGATTGGAAACTACTTTTTTGGCATTTATCGCCTTAGTGTTCCCTTCAGCGATGAGCTGATCAATTCTTGTAGTTCTTACTTTTACAATTGCAAACTCACTCGCAACGAAAAATGCAGTGAATGCGATTAAGACAGCAAATGCTGTCAATCGTATGGCTATGTCCAAATAATTACTTTGTCCCTAACCCAAATGAGGGGTAAGACAAAGTGTACACCTCCTGTTTTCTAAAAAATAGTTTATACGTTTAATAATAAAATATAAAAAAAGAAATTACAAATCTTTCTACTTTAAATAGAGCTAAACTATTATTAATATTTACAAAAGCTTAATATCTTTGCGCTTAAGAATATTAGATAATATAGATTAATATAGTTGAGGAGGTCCAGATGAAAAACAAATATATAGAAATACTGAAGGCATCTACTAAGCTTGGTTTAACATCTTTTGGAGGACCAGCCGCTCATATAGGTTATTTTCGGGCCGAATATGTGGATAAAAGAAAATGGCTAGATGACAAATTGTATGCGGATATCGTTGCGTTATGTCAGTTTTTACCTGGACCAGCTTCCTCTCAAGTAGGAATCTCTATTGGATTATTAAGAGGTGGAATATTGGGAGGTATTATTTCATGGATTGGTTTTACGATGCCATCGGTAATCCTTTTAATGGTATTCGCTGCATTCATCTCAAGTTCGGGTTCTTTTGATAGTGGTTGGATCCAAGGGTTAAAAATAGTGGCAGTTGCAGTTGTTGCACATGCCTTAATTGGTATGCAAAAATCATTAGCTCCAGATCGTATAAGGATTACTATTGCAATAGGATGTGCAATACTCACGTTGCTTATTCCTACGGCAGTTGGTCAAATAGCGATCATTATCATTTCAGGCATTTTTGGTTATTTGTATTTTAAAAATGAATCAATTGATTCTGTCCCTGAGATGAAGCTAAGCTTTGGAAAAAAGACAGGAATAATTAGCTGGATATTATTTTTTATGTTACTAATTGTACTGCCTCTACTAAAGCCATTTGCACAATCTGTCTATTATGCAATTTTTGATACTTATTACCGAGTTGGATCGATTGTATTTGGTGGAGGGCATGTTGTATTACCAATGTTACAAAGGGAAGTAGATGTATCTGCAGATATGTTCCTTACTGGGTACGGAGCAGCACAGGCAGTACCTGGACCGTTATTCACGATTGCTGGTTTTTTAGGACAAATAACTGCTGGAACTGGTGGAGCATTGATAGCAGTTTTTGCGATGTTTCTACCATCATTTTTATTGGTTATTGGAACATTGCCATTTTGGTCTATTATTCGTTCCAAAAAAGGGATTCAATCCGCTTTAAAGGGAGTTAATGCTGCTGTTGTAGGAATTCTTCTTGCAGCACTTTATGATCCAGTATTCACGAGTGCTGTGAATAGTCCGATGGATTTTGTGATTGTATTAATAACTTTTACGCTATTAGTTGTATATAAATTAGCACCATACAAAGTAGTACTCATAAGTGTTGTGTTAGGTGCAATAGTCCATTCATTATAAAAATTCAAAAAGTATTGACAATTAAATTTTCGGTATGCTACTGTTAATATACACAAAAAAATGGAAATGGAGGTATGACAAAATGATTCGTTTAAAAGATGGCGTTGTTAACTTTATAAGTTGTTCATACCTACCATTAGACTGGAAATGATTTAATAACAGACATTTACGTATTATATTGTCTATTATTAAAGCGCATTACCTCTAGATGGGTAATGCGCTTTTTTATGTCTTTTTACTTCCAATTTTTGGTGAAAAATAGGAAAAGGAGTGTTGGATATGAATATTCAACGGACAAAACAAATTTTACTAAAGGAATCTCTTGAAGGTGGATAGCTAATAAGTATGTGTAGAAAGAAGAAAAGAGGGGTTATACAATGTTTTCTGTTTTATTTAAATTGAAATGGTTTTTTAAAGATCATTGGAAGCGTTATACAGTAGCGGTTAGTCTGTTAATAATTGCTAGTGCATTTGAGGTTTTACCACCGTGGTTAGTTGGTGAGGCAATCGATTCAATAACTATGGGGGAAATGACAAAAGAGTCATTAATGCAATATGTACTCTATTTTGTTGGAATAATTATTATAGGTTATGGGCTTAACTTTGTTTGGCAATATCAATTATTTGGTGGTTCGATCACGATCGAGCGTATATTACGTTCAAAGTTAAACTTAAAATTTTTGAACATGACACCTACATTTTACGAAAAAAATCGTACGGGTGATTTAATGGCCCGTGCAACAAATGATTTGAATGCTGTAGCAACTACAGCAGGATTTGGAATCATGACATTAATTGATTCGACCATGTATATGGCTGCACTTATACTTGCAATGGGCTTTATCATTTCATGGAAACTTACTATTTTTGCAATTTTACCAATACCTATTCTAGCATTTATAATGCAATATCTTGGGAAAATTATTCACGAAAAGTATATGGTTGCACAGGATGCATTTGGTGATTTAAATGACCGTGTATTAGAATCAGTTGCTGGGGTTCGCGTTATCCGCGCTTATGTCCAAGAAAGAGCTGATGAACAGAAATTTGCTGATATGAGTGAAGAAGTCTATGAAAAAAATATGGTTGTAGAACGAATTGATGCACTTTTCGGTCCTATTACTAAAGTGGGAACCGGTATCAGTTATGTAGTTGCCCTAGGTTATGGTGCTTATCTAGTATCAAAGGGTGAAATGACAGTTGGTAATTTAATCACCTTTAACGTTTACTTAGGAATGGCAATTTGGCCGATGTTTGCAATTGGAGAGTTAATCAATGTAATGCAGCGTGGAAATGCCTCGCTTGATCGTGTGCAAGAAACACTAGACTACGACCAAGATGTAAAAGATCCTATATCACCAGTCCAGTTAAATAGTGTGGATTCCATTGGATTTAAGGATGTTGGATTCCAATACCCATTGTCCCAAGTAAAAAATCTTCAAAATATTCGAGTGAACCTCCAAAAAGGTCAGACACTTGGGATTGTAGGTAAAACTGGTTCCGGAAAAACTACCTTTATGAAGCAATTATTAAAGGAATATCCGATTGGTGCTGGTCAGCTTACAATAGGAGAGACTGCAATTTCTGCACAAACGAAAGATCAGGTTCTAGAATGGATTGGATATGTTCCACAGGACCATGTATTGTTTTCTAGAACGATTCGTCAAAACATTCTTTTTGGTAAAGAAGATGCGACGGAAGATGAGTTAGAAGAAGCAATTCGACTTGCACATTTTCAACAGGATTTAATGAATTTACCGATGGGCTTAGAAACGTTAGTTGGGGAAAAAGGGGTATCATTATCTGGTGGACAAAAACAACGTGTATCCATTGCACGTGCACTTATTAAAAATCCAGAAATTTTACTGTTAGATGATTCTCTTTCTGCAGTAGATGCAAAGACAGAAGCTAAAATTATCGAAAATATACAAAATGAACGTAGTGGAAAGACAACAATTATTACGACGCATCGATTGTCGGGTATACAGCATGCTGACCATATTATCGTTTTAGATGAAGGTCTTATTGTGGAAGAAGGTTCTCATGAAGAACTTCTTGAACAAAATGGTTGGTACAAAGAGCAATATGATCGTCAACAGCTTGAGGGGGTGTCGTCATGAGTACAGGAAAACGACTCTACCATTATGCGTTATTTTATAAAAAACCAATTATCCTTGGTCTAATCTTTTTAACTATTGCGGTATTTGCTGATTTAACCGGTCCATTCATTGCTAAGAAAATTATCGATGACCATATTACAGATGGAGCTATTAACCTTCAGCCTATATTAATGTTATTAGCTGTCTACTTTGGTTTAGCTATTGTAACAGCGGTGTTTAGATATTTTATGTTTATCAATTTGCAGATTGGTGCAAACCGAGTTGTGCAAAAGCTCAGAAATGATGTTTTTCAACATATTCAAACATTGCCAATACAGTATTTTGATAACTTGCCTGCTGGAAAAGTTGTAGCACGTGTTACGAATGATACAGAAGCAATTCGTAATTTATATGTGCAAGTATTATCTCAGTTTGCAACTAGTATCATTTCTATTGCAGGGGTTTACGTAGCATTGTTCATCTTAAATGTGCAAATGGCTTTAATGGCACTATTTGTTGTTCCTATTGTGTATGTTTGGATGATTGCTTATCGGAAGTATGCATCTAAATATAATCATGTAGTTCGTACGAAAATTGCCGATTTAAATGCTATGTTAAATGAATCCATCCAAGGGATGTCCATTATTCAAGCATTTAAACGCGAGAAGCAAATGGAACGCGAATTTGAAGAGATGAATGAAGAACATTATACTTATCAGAAAAAGTTACTTACTCTAGACTCAGCAACTTCATTTAACTTAGTAAGTGTACTTCGTACGATTATGTTTGTGATGTTCATCTGGTATTTCGGAAGCTTATCCATGGAGCCAAATACAATCATTTCAGCAGGTATGCTTTATGCCTTTGTAGACTATACGACTCGTTTATTTAATCCAATCACAGGGATTGTTAACCAATTTGCTCAGTTAGAAAGGTCATTGGTTGCTGGCCATCGAGTGTTCCAATTACTTGATGAAACAGGAGAAGAAGTTAAAGACGAACGTATGAAAAGATATGAAGGAAATGTGGAGTTTCAAGATGTTTCCTTTGCATATAAAGCAGATGAATATGTATTGAAAAATTTGAACTTTGTAGCAAATAAAGGAGAGACAGTAGCGCTGGTCGGTCATACAGGGTCAGGTAAAAGCTCTATTATGAACTTGTTGTTCCGATTTTATGATCCTTCCAAAGGGAGAATTTTAATAGATGGAATAGATATAACTACCGTATCTAGACAAACGATCCGTGATCATATGGGCATTGTTTTACAGGATCCTTATTTGTTTTCAGGAACGATAGAGTCAAATGTAAGTTTAAGTGATCCGCGTATTTCTCGAGAGACAGTTGAGGCTGCTTTAGAGGCTGTCGGCGGGGAGCGAGTATTGAAAAATCTTGAAAAAGGCTTGGATGAACCTGTTATTGAAAAGGGGAGCACATTATCGTCCGGTCAACGACAGCTCGTTTCTTTCGCAAGAGCTCTTGCATTCGATCCGGCTATATTAATATTGGATGAAGCGACATCTAATATTGATACAGAAACCGAGGAAATTATTCAACATGCGATGGACGTTTTGAAAAAAGGAAGAACCACTTTTATCATCGCTCATCGACTTTCTACTATTAAAAATGCTGATCGCATTTTAGTACTAGACCGAGGTGAAATTGTCGAAAGTGGATCTCACGACGAGTTAATACAGCTACAAGGTCGCTATGAACAAATGTATAAATTACAAGCAGGAGTATCTCAGCATGTATAACACATGCGGGGATATTCCCTTTTTTTACATATAGGAAAGTATATAAAAATGTACCGTGTACATAGGTTCTAACAAGGAAAATCTCCAGAATTTTGAGTAACTCCAATGATAATTGAGAAGGTTCTCAAATCACGTTTTGGGAATATTTTTTGTATAGAACAACCTTTATTAAATGAAAACGTCTATGTATGTAATAGCAAAAAATTGAGGTGATATTATGCGATTCATGTTAGATAAGATAACACTTATTAGCATAAGTTTTTTATCATTTTGTTTAATAATAATTGGATATATATTACAAACCATTCTTATCCCTTTACAAGATATTAATTCTATAAGTAGTAAAGAGCTATTGGAATATCAAAAAGAATATGCAATAAACTATCCATTAGGAACAGGGCTACTCTATTTAGGTCTGTTTCTTATGGTTTTATTTATAATTCTATTCATTATTAAGTTTAAAAAATTAAAAAGTACTAACCAAAATTCAGATGTATAACTATCCAACTACAATAAAAAATCTTCCCGAATGAAAGTTTGCGAATAAACTAAAAAGTAACGAACATTGTCATATCAATGTTTTTCCGTGGGGTGAGCGATAAGCCATCACCTAGAAAGTTAGAAAGTCGAGACCCCAAAGAGTTGTTTACAGAGGAAAAAAGCCTAAGAGCGCTACCTCGAGTGGCAACGCCTTCGTAACCAACATCCTGTTGTCCCTAAGAGACTGAAGCCATGCCAGCGAAAAGTGTCCGCCGTAGCGGAAATCAACGATGTTTCTAAGTTTACTCTTCTTAAAAGGACTGGGTGTCTTTTTCTCTTTTGATGCCTAGTGTTTCCTTGAAAAAACTCCAACAATCAAGTTTTACCAATCTCTTCTACCAGAGAAATTAGACAAATGACGAGGAAGCATTTGAAAAAAATGTTTGGAGATTATTTTGCTAAACGTATCATACGATAACAGTAAGAAAAACTTGGAGGTGGATGGTTGGCAAATGAGTTTGTTGAAAGGTCATTAGATGAAATTAGATTTTGGTCTAGGATTATGAAGGAACATGCATTATTTTTAAGCTTAGGATTTACTTTTAATGAGGAAAAGTTAATTGAAGAAGCACAACAGTACATTGCAATTTTTGAAAAAATTGAAGAGCAGTTAGCGGGTTACTCTGTGAATTCTGATCCAAGGCAAATACAGGCTTTTAATTCACATGTGTATCAAGCGGTCGTATCGATTTGGGGGTATAAAAGAAAAGTATTAGGACTAATACTGCGATGCAAAATCAGAACTAACAATTACCCACTATTAGTTGATCATATAAGTAGAGAGGCAGCTTACTTTGCTAAAAGGTTAAAAGAATTAAATGAAGGGAAACTGCAGCCTTTACCAGAAGCAATCATTAAAGAAAATGTGTTTTTCCTTAAAATTATGGCAGACCATGCTAAATTTATTGGTCATCTTTTAGATCCTAGTGAACGAAAATTAGTCGATCAGGCAAGAGAATTTAGCCACGATTTTGATCAGTTATTATATCAAGCACTTGACTTGGAAAGCATGAGACCACAATCAGAGACTCCTCCACTGCTTCACCAGTTTTTAGATCAAAATCGAGTATCTGTCGTTTCTTTAAGAGATTTTAAGAAAACGGCACGTGACTTAATTGAGGCGTGTCGAATTAAGAGCAATATTCATCCACTATTAGCAGACCACACGTTTAGAGAAGCAGAACGTTTTATAGAAATTATTGATCTATTTGAGGAAAACCTTACTAACGGACCCCCTTTGACAAGTCAATAATCTTGTTATTAAGGACTTCCAAAGAGACTAGAGGGAGTTTGTAAGCTAAAATTCCATGACATCAACAGATTAATGAAAATATTTTAGATTGAAATTTTTATTCGAAAAACATATATTTAGAGTACCGAAATAAAAAAGAAGAGGTACTCTATGTATATTTGGTTTGCTGATTGGAAAAAGAAGTTATCTTCCTTTAATAGGAATGTGAAAATGTTTATGCTTGCAAATATACTCATTCAAATTGGAATGGGTGTATTTTCAGTTATGTACAACCTATACATAAAAGAGCTTGGCTACCCTGAAACTCTTAATGGCAAGATTATTTCCATGACATCTCTTGCTTCTGCCCTTATGTTAGTGCCAGCAGGTTATTTAAGTGACCAATTAGGTAGGAAAAGAATCATAATCGCAGGTGCTGTAGTTGCTGCAAGTACCCTATTCTACAGAAGTTTAGTAACAGGCGAACAATCACTGATTTATGCTGCATTCTTTACAGGATTATTTATGGCATTAGTTCAGGTATCCGGCGTTCCTTTTTTAGCCGAAAATACAGACTCTAGTGAGCGTATGCACCTTTTTAGTATTCACTTTTCCTTGATGACCATTGCTAGTGTAGTGGGAAGTTTAGGGGGAGGGGTGCTAGCTGATGCTCTTCATGTAATTGGAAATATTCCTACGGTAGATTCGATTAAATATGTATTAATTATAGGAGCAATCATTTTCACATTCGGCTTGCTTCCTTTGTTCCAACTTAAACCTGTAATTGTTAAAGAAGATAAAAACATCAAGGTTGAGGAATTTGAAACAAATGCACCGAATGGTTTCCGCAAAAATTTCAAGGTTATCCTATTATTCGGCTTTGCAAACTTACTAATTGGAACTGGTTCAGGGCTTGTCATTCCTTATTTGAATTTATATTTTTCTAATCGCTTTGATGCATCGAATACGTATATTGGTCTCATATTGTCACTTGGCTCTGCAATGACGGCTGTAGCTATGTTGCTAGGACCTGCTTTAGTGAAAAGGGTTGGTAAAGTAAAGGCATTAGTTATTTTTCAGCTGCTGTCGATACCATTTTTATTCATCACTGGTTTTACTAATTCTTTAATCATCGCTTCTATTGCTTTTTTAATGCGTCAGGCTTTGATGAATGCTGGGAATCCTATTCAAAGCGCAATTGCAATGGATCTCGTCCAGGATAAATATAAGGGGCTTGCGAATTCGGTAAACCAAATGGTATTTAATGTAGGCTGGGCAAGTACTGGAGCAATTTCGACTGGACTTGTCATGACATTTGGCTTTTATTGGGGATATGCGTATACGTTTACGATTACTGGTATTCTTTATATTATTGCATCTACCTATTTTTATATCCTGTTTGGGCGTAAGAAAAAAATTGAATGAGTATTACTCTGCTTTCTATATTAGTCCAATTATGGTATAAAAAAGGCAGAGGCGGTGTTTGTGATGATTCATATAGCAGCGGTAAGTTCGAAAGAGGCGATTGATCAAATAATAAGGAATAGCAATAAATTAAAAGACGTGAAAATTACACCTTACATTTATGCAGATCCATCTAAGAGTAGGGAAGTAGTCGAAAGCATTGTTGATTGTGACGTCGTAATTTTTGCGGGTCCACTTCCATATCTTGTGTGTAAGGATATATTAGAAGAGCGAGGATGGCAGGCAGTATTTATCCCTTTAGATGAATATACGCTAACTAGTACATTGTTTTATTCCATGATTCATCAAGAGAAAGGAATTAAACGATTGTCGATTGATGTAGGGAGTGCTCTTTACGTAGACCATGTGGTGGAAGAATTTAATCTTTCAAGAGATGATTGGTATGTATTTGATAGTGGTGAAATGATAAATGACTCTCCAGAATCATTTAATGTGGAAAAAGTGATTGATCATCACTTGCAACTGTGGAATTCTGGGAAAATTGATTTTATAATTACGAGCGTGGATTATGTGTATTCAATGCTACGAGAAAAAGGAATACCGTCGGTGCCTATGAATGTTCCGGAAAAAGCGGTAGTTGATACAATACATAAAGCAATTACTTATGGGCGATTAGCTATAAGTAAAAACGCGGAAATTGCCATTGGGTTAGTTACATTTAGTCTATCAGATAATGCTATTCATGAATTCGATACGATGGAACAAAACACAACTATATTTCTTCACCAAATGATGTTAAATTTTGCTAGGAAGCATGATTATTCTTTGCGATTAATAGGGATGGATCAGTTTATCTTGTATGGAACGAGAGGAAGTCTAGATAAGTTTATAGAAAAAGAAAATTTGGAAGAATTTTTTCACCAGGTAGAGAAATCTTATGGAATATCGATGAACATCGGATTTGGTCTTGGATACTCTGCGAGGATAGCGGAAGGCAATGCAAGAATTGCACTTTACCATGCGCGAAAAAAAGCGGAACAAAGGCATTCTATTTATATTGTTTCGGAAAACCAGGAAATCATAAATCCTTTGCAAGGAAAAGATAAAGTATATTCTCTAAAGAGTGAAGATGATTATATCTTATCTATTGCAAGTGCAACGAGAATGAGTGTGTCAACCATTACAAAGTTAGTACGTTTTGAGGCATTAAGAAGAAGTACAAGCTTTACGACGATAGATCTTGAAGAATATTTAGGAATTAGTAGACGAAGTGCTGAAAGAATACTAAAAAGCTTAATAGAATGTAATTATGTTAAGAAGGTTGGAGAAGAACAACCGCATTCAAAAGGACGTCCCCGTTCTGTGTACCGTATTAGTTTCGATTAATATGGTTCTTTTTTTTTAGAGATAAGAAAGTATATAAAAATGTACCGTGTACATATGGTTCATGGGACTGGAAAGAATGATTAGTACCGTTGATTTCCGTTTCAGGCGGACGCTTTCCACTACAATTAATATAGGGAGTAGTATTCCACTATGTGGTTTGGCAATTCATATTGCTTAGATGATAAGATTTTCCTTATTACTAGCGCTAATTTCATCATGACTTTTTATCCTATAATACTCGTTTATTTAGCTGATACTATTTACAATTATAAGTTTTTATAAAGGGAACGTTGTTGATTGGAGCGAAAATCTTTTTTGCGAGGAGCTTGCGCAGGAGCAAAGGAAGTGGCTGAAGCCGTGCCCACAGAAAGCGTCCGCTCGGAGCGGAAATCAACGGCATATCTGGGTTTCTGTTCTTAGAGGCCGGGCGTTTTTTCGCCCGGTTTTTCTTTTTTAAAACTTTCTGTAAATTCGATATTGACTGGCTATTAATAATATAGTAAATTTATATCAATCTATTAGCGTCTATATAAAGGCAAATGACGTTAAGTGGTTTTTATAAATTGAAAAGGCTTACATAAAGAGGGGGAGATCGGTTCTTGAAAATTATATCTATACAAGTAAATGCTATTCACTTACCTTTTAAAAATCCTTTTACGATAGCTTATGAAACGTATAAAGTGATGCCTTCTCTTATTCTAAAAATGGAAACAGATGATGGTTTAGTAGGATATGGTGAGGCTGTACCTGACCAGCATGTAACAGGAGAAACTTGGGAAAGTACATTATCCAATATTAAAAACTATTTAGCACCTGTAGTTTTAGGAGAAAATCCTTTTAACATTGAAAAGATTCACGACAAAATGAATGCCGTATTACATTATGCACCAACAGCAAAAGCGGCCATTGATATTGCTTGTTATGACTTAATGGGTAAGGTAGCCAAACAGCCAATTTTTAACTTACTCGGTGGCGCTTATTATCAATCACTAAGTATTACTCATGTAATTGGGATGGGAACCAATGAAGAAATGATAAAAGAAGCAAAATCAGCAATAGACCAAGGATATAGTGAATTAAAAATAAAAGTGGGAAATACTCCAAGGGAAGATGTTCAATTAGTTGCAGAAATACGAAAAGCTGTTGGTCCGAAGATTAAGCTAAGGCTAGATGCAAATCAAGGGTGGAAGCAAACTACAACGGCATTACAGGCACTAAAAGAGCTTGAAAAATATTACATTGATTGGATGGAACAGCCTATTATAGCAGCAAATCGTGTAGGGTTAGCAGAACTTCATCAAAGGACTTCTATCCCAATAATGGCAGATGAATCAATACATGGAGCAGAACAATTAAGAGAATTGATTTCGTTAAATGCTATAGATTTGATCAATATTAAACTGATGAAGTGTGGAGGGATTTATCCTGCACAGCAGCTTGTTCATCAAGCGCAAATGGCAGGTATCAGTTGTATTATAGGTTCAATGATTGAATCTTCTATTTCAACAGCAGCTGGGGCACATTTAGCTTTATCCAAGAAAAATGTAGTGGCGAATGAATTGGGGAGCCCACTTATATTTTCAAAAGATATTGCACCAATGATGTACAAAAAAAATAAATTATTTGTTCCACAACAGCCGGGTCTTGGCATACAAGTGAATGAGGAGTTACTAAAGAGATTGTCCATTAGGGGAGAAGAAATAAGCAGTTCACTATAAAATTATGTACAAAGGGGAAAATTAAATGACGACTATTTCAAATGAGCAAACTCTAAAACAGAAAAAAATTAGAGAAGCACCTCATCCATTTATTATATTATTTGTAGTTGTCATCGTCATGGCAGCATTAACCTACCTTATTCCTGCTGGGCAATATGAGCGTGTTGTGACTGAAGATGGAAGAAGTGTGGTAGTAGATGGATCTTACACGACGATAGACTCTAAAAGTGCTGGTTTTTTAGATGTTTTTAATGCTATCCATAAAGGAATGGTTCAATCCGCTCCAATTATATTCTTCATATTTATTGTCGCAGGTTCTTTTAACTTGTTCCGAGAATCAAGAGCTATTGAAGGAGCATTTGGATCACTATCTACTAAGATGAAAGGTAAAGAAATGCTACTAATTCCAGTAATCATGTTATTTTTCGGATTTGCTGGAGCGGGGATAGGGATGTTCGAAGAAGTCCTTCCATTTATTATGATTTTAGTCCCTATTGCAATTGTGATGGGCTTTGACTCTATGGTTGGAGCAGCAATGGTCATTGTAGGTGTATCAGCTGGATTTACAGCGGCATTCATGAATCCATTTACCATCGGTGTGGCACAAGGACTTGCAGATGTACCGATTTTCTCAGGGATGGGATTACGTATAGTATTTTGGATCGTGTTTATGATTGTATCGATTGGTTATGTCATGATTTATGCAAGAAAGATTAAAAAGGATCCTACCAAAAGCATTATGTACGAAGAAGACCGAAAAAGAAATATAGATATTAATGCAATTGAACAAGATTCGATTACGAAAACGCAAGTGGCAACTTTAGTGGTTTTAGGATTGACTTTAATAGTGTTAGCAGTTGGAGTACTTAAATTTGGATGGTTCATGACAGAGATTGCAGCCTTATTTTTGATAATGGCGATTGTAATGGGGTTAATTAATCGAATGAACTTTAATGAAATAACAAAGTCATTTGTGCGTGGGTGTGAGGAACTTGTAGTAGGTGCACTTGTAGTTGGCTTTGCGTATGGGGCACTTGTAATTTTGAATGAGAGTAACACGATTGATACTGTGTTATACGGTATTTCCAATTTAGTAGAAGAATTACCATCAGGTTTAACAGCAATAGGAATGTATCTTATGCAAACAGTATTAAATGTGATTGTTTCGTCCGGTAGTGGTCAAGCAGCTTTAACGATGCCGATTATGGCTCCTCTTTCCGACTTATTGGGCGTTAGTAGACAAACGGCAGTACTTGCATTTCAAATGGGTGATGGTATTACAAATATTATTACTCCAACAAGTGGGCTAATTTTAGCTGCACTTGCTATGGCTAAAATCTCTTATGGTAAATGGGTGCGATGGTTATGGCCACTAATTGTTATTCAATTCGTTTTAGGTGGAGTTTTCATAACGGTTGCACATTTATTCTTTTGGCCAGCATGAGTTAATGGATAGAATTTTTAGGAGGAAAAGTTATGATTGAACAATTATTTAATAGATTAGAAGAAATTTATCCAGAGTTAGTTAATATACGAAGAGATTTGCATATGTACCCAGAGCTATCGCATGAAGAGGTAGAGACTCCGAAAAAAGTAGCAGATTTTCTTACTGAATTAGGATTAGAAGTGAAAACAGAGGTTGGTGGAAGAGGAGTATTAGGTTTTTTACGAGGCGGAAAACCGGGGAAAACAATTGCTTTACGCGCAGATTTTGATGCTCTTCCTATCCAAGACGAAAAAGAAGTAGACTATAAATCTAAAATTCCTGGTGTTATGCATGCTTGTGGACATGACCTTCATACAGCTGCTTTATTAGGAGTTGCAAAAATATTGAGTGAAGTAAAGGAGCAAGTTCCTGGTACAATCGTATTCTTACATCAATTTGCGGAAGAGACATCTCCTGGTGGAGCGGAATATATGATTAAAGATGGTTGCTTAGATGGTGTAGATGTAATTTACGGAGCACATGTCATGTCTCAGCAAGCCTATGGAACGTTTAGTGTAGTGGAAGGCTATGCATCCTCTGCACAAGATGACTTTTATATCACAATTAATGGGCGGGGGGGACATGGATCATCTCCTCATGAAACAATCGATGCTCTAGTCACTGGAAGTCAAGTAGTGCTTAATCTGCAGCAAATAGTTAGTAGAAAAGTAAATCCACTAAAAGCAGCAGTTGTTACAATTGGTTCGTTTAATAGTGGTAGTACTACAAACGTAATACCTGATTCTGCTTCTATTAAAGGAACTGTTCGGACGTTTGATGAAGAAGTCCGAAAAATGATTCAAGTTTGGATGGAGAAAATTGTGAAAAGTACTTGCGAAGCAGCTGATGCTTCATACGAGTTAAAATATGTAAATGATTGTCCTTCTATTTGGAACGATCCAGACGAAACAAAAAGATTAGAGAACATTGCAAAAATGATTGTAGGAGAAGAAAATGTAATTCAAGGAGATCTAATGATGGGAAGTGAAGATTTCGCTTATTATCAAAAAGAGATACCAGGTGTGTACTTTATAGTTGGTGGTAGAAACGAAGAGTTGAATGCTATTTATCCACATCATCATCCTAAGTTTGATGTCGATGAGCGTTCGATAAAAGAGATTGTAAAAGTATTTATCGGAACCGTATTTGCTGATTTGGAGAATGAATAAAAAGTTAAACTGCATGTGTTTGTACGCAAACATATGCAGTTTTTTTCTTGTTGCATACTGTGTAAAAACAAACTTAACATTAAACAATTACGTTTATACAAACAAACGTGAAAGTTTTTTACAAAGTGAAACTTCAGTCATACACATGAAATAACATTAGCTCGTGTATCATTTTTTTCACTGTTTCTTCATCAGCTGGTGTTTCACCTATCCATTTTATCATGCCATCCGGTTCATATTCTGCAGTATATCTCTGTTGTTTATAAAAGAAAGAGACAGTCCAACCTGGAAGTTGTTTGTTTTCATAGAGTGGTTTGAAGCTAAAGTGTTGTAGCATGGATATCAACCTTTCATGTGAGAGAATTTGTTAGCATACACTAATATAAATGATTAGTGAAGGAGCATTGAATTGTTTAATGAGCAATTAAGGCAAGCCATACTTAACGAATTTCAGGATTATCATTTTTATCGTACTATGTATAAATTGACGGATGATCCGTATTTTCAAGGTTTTATCGAACATATATATGAGGATGAAAAAAGCCATTACGAAATGTTCCAACAACTCTATTATATGCTGACCGGTACATTTGTACAAAACTTTCCGGAACCCGTATTATGCACAAATTTGAAAGAATGCTTAAAAGATGCGATTAGGGATGAATTGGAATCTGCGGAGCTTTATAAGGAAATGTTGTTACAAATACCAATTCAACAAGCTTATGCTCCACTATTTGTTGCAATGCATGATGAGACCGAGCATGCAATCCGTCTTACTACGATACTGCATTTATTGTAAATTCTTTTAGTGTTTGTCTATCCTCTGCTATAATAATCTATATGCTAGAGGAAAAAGGTGAAATCGATGGATTTTATATGGACAATCACATTTATGGCAGTAGTCGGAGCAGCGATCGGAGCGGTGACTAATCACTTAGCCATTAAAATGTTATTTAGACCACATGAGGCAAAATTTATAGGCTCTTGGCGCATCCCGTTCACACCGGGGCTTATCCCAAAAAGACGCGATGAGCTTGCGAAGCAATTAGGAAATACTGTTATACAGCATTTACTAACGCCTGATATTTTCAAGAAAAAATATTTCAATGAAGAAATGAAAAATAAAGCAAATCATTTCCTAACGGAGCAGTTGAACGAAAAAATCTTTCAGTCGGACAAAACGATAAAAGATTGGTTGAAACTTGCTGGACTAGAAAATGTGCCAGCTATTGTGAATGGCAAAATAGAAGAACAGGTGGATGTTCAATTTAGTCAATTAAAAACTAGATTCGAACAAGAAACTATACGTCAGCTTGCACCAATGGATTGGCAACAAAAAGCTGATACCAAAGTTGGAGAAATTGTTTCGTACATTTTACTTAAAGGCGAAGATTTCTTTGAATCAGCTGAAGGTAAGCAGACGGTAAAAAATCTTATTGATGATTTCCTTTCAACAAAAGGAACGCTCGGCAATATGATTCAAATGTTCATGGGTGAATCCTCATCACTTGCTGGAAAAGTTCAACCGGAAATATTAAAATTCCTAAGAGCACCTGGAACAAAAAATATGCTAGAAAAAATAGTCCGAAGCGAATGGGAAAAATTAAAAGATCGTCCTCTAAATGAAATGATGGACGGCTTTGACTTTGAGCCTATTGTTAAAAATGTTAAAGTATATTTGACAGAACAATTGGCAATCGAAGAAAGATTACATTATAGCTTCTTGCATTATTTCCCAGGAGTAACTGGATGGACAGAGTCATATCTGATACCGAAAGTGACGACATTTGCATTTCAAGAGGCTGAAGCAAAGCTAGAAGAAGTCTTGCGTAAAATGAAATTAGAAGATATGGTAAAAGAGCAAGTAGATACTTTCCCAGTATCACGCTTAGAGGAAATCGTTCTTGGTATTTCGAAAAGAGAGTTCAAAATGATTACCATTTTAGGTGGTGTTCTTGGTGGACTTATCGGTATTATTCAAGGACTGATTGTATTCTTTACTACTTAAATTAAAGGAGCTTACTAACATGATTAACATTTATGACGACATTAACAAACTAGAAAAAACACTACGCCAAACAGATGAATTCTCCAATGTACAGACAGCAGTAGAATCTGTAAAGGCTGATGAAGAGGCTCTAGCGTTATTCCAAAGTTTCCGTAAAGTTCAATTGTCTCTACAAGAGAAGCAAATGAATGGGGAAGAAATTTCTGGAGAAGAGATTGAGTATGCTCAAAAAACAGCTCAGCTAGCACAAGGAAACGAAAAGATATTCCACATGCTTCAAGCAGAAATGGCTTTAAGTCAACTAATTGAAGAAGTAAATCGCGTATTGATTAAGCCTGTTCAAGAACTTTATGAAGGCATCTAAGAAATTAATGAAAAGAACTTTTCCTATTATGGAGAGGTTCTTTTTTCGTTTTCTTTACGTTCTATGGCGTGAAACAGTATAAGTGGATAAATATTCTGTTTCGTAAGTAAATCATAATCCATCGCAAGTTAATGGAGAAGGAGCGCAAGTTACCTATAGATGAGCAAGTAAATACATCAGCAAGTAAATAGTTTTCACAATAAAAGTATCTATTTATAGGGGGTGGCCTAATACGGATGTGCGCTGCCGCACGCTTCGCTACTTCCCCTTTTGAAGTCTCATTCTTCGCCCTCTTGCGGCCTGGAAGGCGCACATCCTAACGACCACTGCTGATAAAGAAAACAGGAATTATATATGGAATAACATGTAGAATTCACACTACTCTTTAGAACAATTAATGGAAAGTCTAATAATATGAATTAGCCTACATTTGTCTTCACGTTTTCCAGGCCGCATGAACGGCCGTATGATACGGATGTGCGCTACCACTCCTACACCCTTTTTGAAGTCTCATCAGATAGTCTAAAAACTTCACCTTTATAAGCAGGATATTTAGTGCATTATAACGAATGTAATAGAAGAATGAATGACTATTCACTTACAAAGGGGAATGTATATGTATAATACTTTATTGTTAGAAATAGAAGGGCGTATTGCAACTTTAACATTGAATCGTCCAGAAGCGATGAATTCAATGAATGGAGTGATGATGAGAGAGCTAGCAGAAAGCCTAGAATCACTTCAATCTGACAGATCTGTTCAAGTGTTAGTTATTAAAGGAGAGGGGCGCGCATTTTCTGCAGGTGGAGACATTAAAGCGATGCTGGATAAGGAGAATCCTTTAGATATTGACGAGGCGATGACGTACCTTACGCGAATTGCGAAAACTTTATATACGTTACCTCAAATTACTATTGCTTCAGTACACGGGGCAGCGGCAGGATTAGGATTTAGTTTGGTATTAGGTTGTGATATTATCATCGCAGAAGAAAATAGCAAGCTTGCCATGAATTTCATCGGAATTGGGTTAGTTCCGGATGGAGGTGGCCATTTCTTCCTAAAAGAAAGAGTCGGTATTCCAAAAGCAAAACAGCTTATGTGGAGCGGCCAACTGTTCTCTGGAAAAGAAGCACAAAAAATCGGTCTTGTGGATGAAGTTGCTTCAGATGGTTTAGGATCTGCAACTGCCGCATCATATGCACAAAAGCTAGTCCAATCACCAGTTGCTGCAATGATTGCATCAAAAGAAATTTTACATTCAACAAAATTAAACGAATTACAATCTGTTCTAGAAAGAGAAGCTGTTACACAATCCACAATGCGAAAAACGGAAGATCATGTAGAAGGGATTCAAGCTTTTGTGGAAAAGAGAACTCCCCAGTTTAAGGGGAAATAGATAGTAAAGGGGGATCATTTAGATGATCTTTCTTTTTTAATATGAATGGAAGCAAATATAAGAAGTTATCGGATGTTTTTATTAACAAAAAAGAGGATGGAGGTGACGCTAGTCACTCTCATCCTCTTTTTTTCAATTATATATCCTCATAAGAATACCATCAAAAATTACAAAATATTTACTTGACGTATTCCTGACTTATTCAGGAGTTAAAGTATGTTTATCAGCAAGTTAGTTGATCTTTTCCAAAGCGTATCAAATTAAAAAAAGGAGTGTAATCATGCCTATTCATACATCATTTAATCCGAATGGTCGACAAGAACTGAAGTATGGCATCACATATATAGATTATATGTTATTAAAAAATAGACTGAAATATGTGATGCGTTTAGATACCCATTCTGGTCCAACAGGAAAATATTTAATTCGTTCGTGTTACTTTGATAACTTTGAAAACAAAGTAATGAACGAGAAAAAGGAAGGCTATTTAACTAGAGATAAATATCGTGTTCGTATTTATGGAAAAAGTGATGGGATTATTAATCTTGAACGGAAAAGTAAGCGTAATAATCTTACTTTTAAATCTAAGTGCAATATGACGAGGTCAGAATTTGAAAAAATTCGTATCGGTGATATTCAGTGGATGGAAAAAGATGATCGCCCGTTAATTTGTGACTTGTACTTAGAAATGAAAGGGAACTTAATTAAGCCAATGTCAGTAGTCGATTATGAAAGAGAGGCTTACGTTTATTTGTATGGCAATGTAAGAGTGACTTTTGATAGTAAAGTGCAGACAAGCATACGTAATACAGATATGTTCAATAAGCATTTACCAATGATCGATGTCCTTGATCCGACAGAGGTTATTTTAGAAGTAAAATTCGACGAGTACTTACCCGATGTTGTGAAAATGATGCTTCAAGGTATTAATACGAAACATGAGGCTTATTCCAAATATCAGTTAAGTCGTATGTATATATAAAGTAAAAATTCAATCAGTGGGGGTCTTCATCCCCTACGGTATAAAATTAGGAGGAAATAAAATGGCAACTTCAACAACATTTACAGATATTTTCAAATCAAGCTTTATAGAAAAAACAGTTTCATTTTCTTTAACTGATTCACTACTAGGACTGATTTCAGCATTCCTATTGGGGGTAGTTATTTATGTAGTTTATAAGAAAACGTTTAATGGTGTAATTTACTCCCATACATTTAATATCTCATTGATGGTTATGACAATGGCAACAGCACTAGTCATAATGGGTATCAGCCAGAATGTTCTATTATCACTTGGTATGGTTGGGGCGTTATCTATCGTTCGTTTCCGTACGCCGATTAAGGATCCAATGGATTTAGTTTACTTGTTTTGGTCAGTAATTGTAGGCATTTTATGTGGTGCAGGTTTTATACTGTTGGGAATCGTCGGCACAATCTTAATAAGTTTAGTCATTATCGTATTTGCAAATAAAATTGTAGTTGAAAATCCATATTTATTAGTTGTGAAATTTGCTAATGGTGAAGCAGCAGATGCTATAGATCAATTACTAAGAAATTCAACGAAGAAATATGCATTAAAATCAAAGTCCCATATTTTAGAGTATGAAACGGAAGTCACATATGAAGTGCGTGTAAAAGAAAATGATACAAAAATCGTTTCAGATATTTCTAACGTAAAAGGTGTGTCTTCAGCAGTAATGCTAAGTTACGATGGTAACTTTACAGCATAAGTCGAAAAGGTCTGTAAATTTACAGACCTTTGTTTTATAGGAGGTAATATGATGGAGAAAAAAATAGCAATCCCGCTAATATTATCGGTAGTTTTAATTGCTAGCGGATGTAATGAAAAGAGTAGTACAGAGACATCAGTAGATACTGAAGCACTAATTTCTCAATATGTAAATTATGATTCAGAAGATTTCTACACTGCCTGGGAAGGTGATGTATTTACAAAAATAACTTTAAATGATGACGCAACAACTTTTGACGGCTCTGGTGGTGTTATTATTAATGGGCAAAATGTAGAGATTCATACATCAGGTACTTATGTACTGGAAGGATCCCTCTCTGATGGTCAAATTAAAGTTAATACAGAGGACACTGGTAATGTACGCTTAATCCTAAATGGGGTAGAGATTACTTCATCTACTAATGCAACAATTGATATTGAGCAATCAGATAAAACGATTATCTCACTTGAAAAAGGAACTGAAAATATTTTAACAGATGCAACATCTTATGTTTATGAAGACGAAGCAAATCAGGAAGTTGGGGCAGCTATTTTTAGTAAGGATGATTTAATCATCAATGGTACTGGTATGTTGACAGTTAATGGTCATTACAAAGACGGAATAGTGAGCCGTGATGATTTGATTATTACAGGTGGTACTATTAATGTAACTGCAATCGATGATGGTGTTGTCGGTCGCGATGTGTTTGCATTGTCTAATGCTACTGTAAATATAACTGCAGATGGCGATGGTGTAAAATCATCAAATGATGAGGATGAAGATCGAGGCAATATTGTTCTCGAAAGTGGCTACTTAACAGTGATAGCGCAGGGTGATGGTTTACAAGCTGAAAAAGAAATTATTGTAATTGATGGTGAGCATTCCATCAAAACTGGTGATGGTAGTCCAGAAATCGTCTCATCTTCAGAGTCAGGCATGGGAATGGGTATGGGAAGTGGTACAGGAAATATGCCAGAAATGGGTGCAGGAATGAGTATGGATTTCAGTTCAATGACAGATGACGAAGTAGAAGCATTTGTTGAGAATATGGAAAGTATGAATTTCCCAATTGATATTTCAACTGAAATTGAAGGCATGACAACAGAGGAAATTCGAGAGTATTTAACAAAGACTTTAGAATCTATGATGCCTCAAGGCGGTGGTGGAATGGATCGTCAAAATCCAGAAGGTAGTGAATTACCTGAAGATGGACAATTGCCTGGTGTAGGTGCTGACCAAAATACTCCACCAGAAAAACCGCAAAATTCAGATTCTAAAGCTCCAGTAGAAAGAAATACAGAAGAAGATAATAACGCCAATGCTTCAAATGTTGATACTACAAGCCAAAAGGGAATTAAAGCAGGAACAAATTTAAATATCGTAGGTGGAACAATCACAGTTGATACAATGGATGATGCACTGCATAGTAATGGAGATCTAACCATTCAAGGTGGAGAAGAAACTCTTTCAACGGGCGATGATGGTATACATGCGGATGGTAATGTATTTATTGCTGGTGGTGATATTACGATATTAAAAAGCCTAGAGGGTATAGAAGGTACTAATATTGAGATTTCAGATGGTTCCATTCATCTGAAAGCAGCAGATGATGGCGTCAATGTAAATGGTGGTAGTGATATGAATGAAATGTTTGGTGGTTTCGATCAAACCTCAACTACAACAGAGACTGAGGAAATAGAAGAAGTTGACTCTACAATAGAGGATGGCCAGCTTACGATTTCTGGAGGATATCTATACGTCGATGCAGATGGTGATGGATTAGACTCTAATACGAATATTACGATGACGGGTGGTACTGCTATAGTCTATGGTCCAACTGAGATGATGAATGGTACGTTAGATTATGATGGAACATTCATAATGCAAGGCGGAACGTTAATAGCTTCTGGTAGTGCTGGAATGCCGTTAGGTGTATCTGATGGATCAACACAAAATACGATTATGATGACATTTGATGAGACACTTGAAGCAAACACACCTGTTACAGTGACAAATGCTGATGGTGAACAAATTATCACGGTTGCACCTGAAAAAAATTATCAAATGATAGTAATTAGTTCTCCTGATTTAGATCTAAATGAAGAAATGACATTAAGTCATGGAGGTACTCTAACAGGTGATGTTGTTGATGGGGTCTATACGAATGCAACTACAACAGATCCGACAGGTAGTGTGACTTATTCACCCACAGCAGTCATGACTTATTTAAATAGTAGTGGAATGACAGAAGAAGGCTCATCTATGATGGGCGGTGGAATGAGAGATAATATGCAAGGTGGAGGTGGTTTTGGTAGAGGCCAAGGGCGGCAACAAACAGAAACAACAGAGGATGCTACAAATGAATAGTACAATGTAGTTTTAGATGCGATCAATTGTATAAGCTTTAATGTAGATCTCCCATTATAAAACAGCCTCTGATATAAAACAGCCTCTGAAGTCGAAAATATCGATTTAGGGGCTGTTCTTTTAGGTATTTAATATTTAGATGAGAGTAAAGAAAAAAGTACATCGTTTGAATTGTTATTATGAAAAGAAGGCTAACGAAATTCTGGTACCTAGATTCGTAGTAAAGAAGAATAATATACCTGACTAACTGAAAAGTATATATAATGGCTTAACGGAATAATGAATGCTAGTGAAGCTCATTGAAATTAGTAGGTAGAATAACACTAAGGGATTTAGCCATCAAATGGTTAAAGTCCCTTTTGCTTTTAAAGGATAAGAAAGTATATGAAAAAGTACCGTTTTTTTATACGTGAAATAGCACCAGCTTACCAGAACTATTTACTAAACGATGTGTTTTAGTGGAAAAGCCTTTTTCTTCAATAACTGCTTCCCCTTTTCGCTTCGCTTCATCATCATTTTCATAGTTCCAAGTTTCCTCTAAAATTAGTTCCCCTGTCGGTTCAAATGCAGTAAATTTATATGGTTTCAAGATTCAAACACCCCTTTATTATTCTAACTATATATTATACACAAAAAATTATGAAAATAAAATGTAAAGTTAGCTTGACAACTAGAAAATAAGTAAAGTATACTTTACGTAAAGCTAACTTTACAAAAAGGGGGATGAATTTGAAAAACTACGTTCGAGATAAAAGGATGGCATTCGGGCTGACACAGGATGAACTCTCAGAAAAACTTGATGTATCTAGACAAACAATAATATCGTTAGAAAAAGAGAAATACAATCCATCTATTAATTTGGCTTTTAAGCTATCCAGACTTTTCAAATGTACGATTGAAGATATATTCATTTATGAGGAGGATGAGAAGGATGTATGAAAAATTTGATTTACTTTCATTTTTAATAGGTTTGCCACTAGCAATTGTAATTATGGTTATTGTTTTCATTATCAATCGGAAAATTGGAAAGAAAAAGAGATGGTTTGATGAACGTTACAATAGAATTCATGAAAAAGCACGATCCTATTCATGGGTAGCGACGACCGTTGCTATCCTTATAGTGTGGATGATTGTCATTATTATGGAAGGACCAGGACTGACCTTTTTCTTACTAACAGGTCTTTGGTTGGTTCATATGATTTCCTATTCAATCGGTGCAATTATTGCAAATCAAGATAACTAAATAAGGGGGCAGAATAAAATGCAAAATACAAAAGCTGCATTAATCGTTTCGTTATGTGCTCTAATTGTAATTCCTGGATTATTTTTGATTGTTTCGTTGTTTACCGGTCAATGGAAGTATCTTCTATTTAGTATTCCTCCTTCTCTGATCGCAGGATTAACTGGATTACTGTTAACTCTTCGGCAAATAAAAATAGAACGAAAAATTGTATAACAATATAGTAAGAGACTGTATACATTTAGTTGTATACAGTCTTTTCTTTATGTTAAAATAAGAACAAATATTCTATTTTAGGTGAGGTGTACTTGATGGCAAGAATACGTTTTCTACATGTGGCAGATTTACATTTGGACAGCCCTTTTAAAGGTATTTCCTCTATACCTAAAAATAGATGGAAAGATATACGCGAGAGTACTTTCCAAGCATTTCAAAACATGATTAATTATGCGATTGAAAGTAAACCTGACTTCGTATTGATAGTAGGGGATATTTATGATGGTGAAAATAGAAGTCTACGTGCGCAGCATTTATTTCAAAAGGGTATGGAAGCTCTGCATGTAGAAAATATTCCGGTGTTTATTTGCTATGGAAATCATGATCATTTAAGTGGTAATTGGGTTCGTTTTCAACTGCCCGAAAATGTTCATGTGTTTGGAGCAGGGGTAGAGACAAAAACTCTATCGGTACATGATGAAAAAGTGCATATTACAGGATTTAGTTATAAAGAGCGGCATATTCAGGAACCTATGCATAGCTACTATCCCTTTGCAAAACATAATGAGCTTCATATTGGGATGCTTCATGGTAGTGTGGAAGGCAATAATGAGCATGATGTATACGCGCCATTTAGAAAAAGTGATTTGCTAGAGAAAGGCTATCATTACTGGGCGCTTGGTCATATACATAAGCGCCATATTATCCATTCTGATCCACCAATTGTTTATCCGGGAAATACCCAAAGCAGGCACCGAAATGAAAGAGGTATTAAAGGATTTTACGACGTATCATTATTTAAAAATCAAGCAGAGCTTCAGTTTGTCCCGTCAGCTGCTTTTATATATGATGAGCTTTCCATAGATTGTGTGGGCATGTTCCACGCCAATGAGTTACTAACCTACATTGAAAATGAATTGACAAGTTATAGTCAAATAAATGGAAAAGCGATTATTGAGCTTACGATTAACGGAATAACGGAGGAAACGATTGACCTATTAAAGTCGACTAGTAAAGATGAATGGCTGTCATTGATCCAAGAGAGTCTAGAGCTGGCAAGCACCTTTTTAATAGTAAAAGAATTACATATACGATTTCCAATTGAGCGGAGCGCCGAATCTACAATGCTACTATCTGCTTTGAGTGATTGGGATACTTCGGAATGGAAACTCGCTTTAAAGGAACTTTATCAGCATTCTAAAGGGAGCAGGTATTTACAGCCAATTGATGAATGCTTCATCGATGAAGTCCTAAAAGAAGCGGATATAGTAGTTTCAAAGGCTATGGCAAGGGGGAGTGAAGATTGAAGCTAATAAAACTTCATATATATGGCTTTGGAAAACATGAGAATGTAGAAATAGGTCTGATCAATGGCATAAACGTGTTCTTCGGTGAGAACGAAGCAGGAAAGACTACCATTCAACAATTCATCTTGCATATATTATTTGGATTTCCACAAAGGAACTCACAGTTACTCCGTTATGAGCCGAAAAGCAGCGCAACCTATGGAGGTAAAATTCAAATAATAGATGAGCATGGACAACCTGTAACTATTGAACGAGTAAAAGGGAAGGCAAGTGGAGAAGTTACACTATATTATCCGGACGGTAGAAGAGGAGGAGAAAGGGAGCTGGCTAGTATTCTTCATTCGTATTCCCGAGCAGATTTTGAAGCTATTTTCTCTTTTTCTCTACTTCAGTTACAGGGCTTCGAAAAGATGACAGAAGAGGAGCTAACGAGAACATTATTATCTTCTGGAACGACAGGAATAGATACATTAGCATCTGTTGAAAATCAGTTTATAAAAGAAATGGGCGAACTATTTAAGCCAACTGGAAGAAAGCCACTTATCAAAAAAAAAATTGAAGAGCTACGTGAATTAGAAACTACCTACAAGCATCAGCTAGAGGAAGTAGAGAAATATGAACCTTCTATTAAACGACTTAACGAGCTTGAAACAATTGTTTTTGAAATAGATCAACAAGAAAAAGAGATTTCTACGCAGTTACAACTATATTTGGAATGGAAACAACTGAAACCATTGAAAGAAAAGGAAACTAAACTGAATCAGGAGCTAGACAAAGTAAAGCATCAGTCCTTCCCCACAGATGGTATCCGTAGATTTGAGTTAATAAAAGATAAACTGAATCGTAATCATATAGAAATGGAGCAGTTGAAAAAAGAGTCGGATTCTTTAACAACCCATACAACTAGCTTAACCACTCAGCAATTAGAGGAATTACAGTCCTTTCTAAATCGAGAAGCAGAATGGCATCAGCTTCGTTCCAAGCGAATACAAATAGAAGAAGAGCAAAGCAAAACACTACAACTCCAAATGCAACAGCTAGCTTTAGTTGGAATTGATTGGGAAAAAAGCTTATCGCATATAGTCCAAGCCGATGTTTCAATTCAGCAAGAAGATAAACTAGTTACTATTCTTCAAACTGAAAAAAACTTGGAGCTGGAGCTACAACAGGAAAAACGATTATTACAAATGAAGGAACAGGACCTCCTACAACAACAGCAAAGAGTGACAGAATCGAAACGAGTAAATAAAAATTCTTCCAATAAAAAAGTGAATAGAATAATGTTCTGCATTATTGCAGCTACTGTCCTAATTGGAGTAATCATAGGGGTTACCCAATCGAATTGGATGGTTGCACTTACTACAATTATCATTAGTGGAATTGTATATGCAGGCTTTTCTCTAATATTGAATACATGGAAACAATCAAATGATGTTCAAACATATGCAGATTTATTGAAGAAGGAACAGGAATCATTACAACAAGCTATTTCTATGTTGAAGCAAAAAATTAGTGGGTTAGAAAACAAGAAAACAGAAATATCTAATCAAGTAAACGAGTTTTTAACAAGGTATCATATTAATGAACAACTATCACCAAGTCTATTGCCTGAACTATTTAAGTGTCTGCGCATGATTCAAGAACAACAAATACAACTAGACCAAATGGAAACAAAGCTCTATGAAGTTCGGTTACAAATACAGGCGTTAAATAAACAAGCTCAGGACAAAGTTCAAATAAATCTCCTTGAAGATATGCTCTTTCACCAATTAAGAGAATTCTATCTAGAAGAAAAGAAAAAATCAGAAGATCAACACTATAAAGAGACAAAGGTTTCCGAGCTTAAAAAGAAGCTTCAGGAGCTATCATTATTTCAGCAATCCTTTACTGAACAAATCAACATATTGTTTCGTGAAGCAAATATAGAAACGGAGTCTGATTATTATAATGCTCATACCATCTATGAACAAAAAGTAGCATTTGAAAAGGATTTGCATCATATTCATCTACAGCTAGCTGGAAAACAAATAAATCTGGACGATTTTGATGATATATTTGAGGACGAGTGTAAGAGGAATTTACTTCACTTACAGCACCAGAGACATGAATACAATGACGAGAAAGCATCTCTATCTTATCAAACGATGAAACTATTAGAAGATGAAGAGCAAAGTGAACAATTGCAACTAATTGAACAGAGAAAAGCAGAATTACATGAACTTGTGAGAAAATGGGCTGCACAAAAAGTAGTCGTAGAATCGATTAAACAGATAATGAGGCAGTTAAAAGAGGAGCGACTTCCAGAAGTATTAGAAAATGCACAGCATTATTTTCAACTGCTTACAAACAAATCTTATGAACAATTGATATTATCCCCAGAAGGTAGCTTTGAGGCAGTTAAATCATCTGGACAGCGCTTTAAAATAGCAGAGCTAAGTCAAGCGACTAAAGAGCAAGCATATATTTCCTTGCGTATTGCGCTAGCAGTATCATTACAAAGCAAAACTCCTTTTCCGATCATAATGGATGATCCATTTGTACATTTCGATCGTGTCAGACTTCAACAAGTGGTACAATTAATGGCAGAGTTACAAACAGAACACCAACTTTTATATTTTACATGTCATGAACAAATGAGATATGTATGGCAAGACGCATCCGTAGTACAAGTAGCTACATTATTATCCAGAGAGGCGGGGATTGTGAGATGAAAGGCATTACACAATTACGAGTAGGTGATCCAGTTGATCATTACTTACTTATAAAGCAATCGACAAAGGGTGTAACAACCGTTGGTAAACCATTTATGTCACTGATATTACAAGATAAGAGCGGAGATATCGAAGCAAAACTTTGGGATACAAATGAAGAACATGAAAAACTTTATGGTGCTAGTCAAATTGTTCGTGTAGGTGGAGAAATTCAAGATTATCGTGGTAAGTTCCAATTACGTGTAAAAAGCATTCGACCAGTAAAGTCAGAAGAGCCCATTGCGATAAATGATTTAGTACCTTCTTCTGAAAAGCCAAAAGAAGAATTGATGGAAGAGCTTTTACAATACTTCTTTGAAATGAAAAATCCATTAATACAACGCATTACGAGACACTTGATGAAAAAACACCAGACATCATTTATGACGTTCCCAGCAGCAACTAAAAATCATCATGATTATGCGTCTGGATTAATCGACCATGTTGTGTCTATGTTAAAGCTAGGAAAAGCGCTATGTGATTTGTATCCAACCCTAAACAAAGATCTTCTATACGCTGGAATCATTTTACATGATATAGGAAAGGTTATAGAGCTTTCAGGTCCTGTTGCAACAACATACACAATTGAAGGGAATTTACTTGGACATATTACGATCATGGTCAATGAAATTTCTAAAGCAGCAGAAGAGCTAGAAATCGAGGGCGAAGAAGTAATGCTTCTTCAGCATATGGTTCTCTCTCATCATGGTAAAGAAGAATGGGGTAGTCCAAAACGTCCTGCACTCCGCGAAGCTGAGATGCTGCATTATATCGATAATATTGATGCGAAAATGAATATGCTCAATCGTGCATTAGATAAAACAAACCCAGGTGAATTCTCCGAACGATTATTCCCTCTTGAAAATCGTTCATTTTATAAGCCTACATTTGAATAATAGAAAAAGCGTAAAGGTAACTTTACGCTTTTTTTTGTATATGGATTATCACGCTGTGAACCGAGTGATCATAGTACCTTTTAAGAATATAACAATACTGATGATTGCCGTTTAAGGCAGACACTTTCCGTAGGCACGGCCTCAATCTCCTCGTCACTACGTTCCTGCGGGGCTTTCAGCTCGTGCTTTTCCTGCTGGAGTCGCCGCCTTTCACTTCAATCAACAAAGAAGTAGTACTCAACAATAAGAATTAGCATAGCCTATCTTTAAAGTGATAGGATGAGAATAACTAAACATGTATTGAACTTAAAGGTTGCTTGCACTTTTTTTATTTACAAGACTCAGTAAAGAAAAAAAGTTGATCATGACCGAAGTCACGACCAACCGTTATGCTTGTCTTACTTATTTTTCATCCTCAGTTGCTTCTGTATCTTCAGTTGCATCTGTTTTAGCTTCCGCATCTTCTGCAGGTGCTTGTGTTTCAGCTGCTGCTAAAAATTGGTCTAATGATGTTTTTAGATCTTCATCTTTGATGACAATATCAGCATCTTTCATCATTTTAGCTACTTTTGGTAACAATGTAGATTGGTCTGCTTTTTCTAGCTTCAATTGTTTTTCAATCTCTGCTTTTTTATCTTCATATGTTTCTTCAATTGTACGTTTATCCGTTACTTCAATAATGTGGTAACCAAAGCTTGATTTAATAGGATTACTGATAACGTTTTTCTCTAAAGCAAATGCCCCTTTTAAGAAATCTTCATCCATATTAGTCGTCTTTGTAATCCAGCCTAGATCTCCACCAGTCGTTTGAGCAGGTTCTTCAATCGAGTATTCTTTTGCAACTTCTGCAAAGTCTTTACCAGAATCTAACTCAGCTTTAACTTTTTTAGCTGTTTCTTCATCTTCAACTACAACGTGACGAACATTAATTTCCTCTTTGATATTTTCATATTCAGCTTTAATTTCGTCTTCTGTTACTTTAACATCTTCGATTAAAGCTTTTTCTTGCAATAGGTTTAGTTCTAAGAATTTTTTGTATGACTCTTCTGTATAGCCCTGCTGAGCGATCATCGGTTCAAAGCTCTCACCATATTGCTCTTTATCAGCTTCTAATTGAGTGTTTACTTCCTCTTTAGTCACCTCGTACTTATTTGAAAGTACTTTTTCAATAGCTAGCAACTGGAATGCTTGATCGCCAATTGATGATTTCATCTCTTCATACAAATCATTCTGAGTAATATCCCCGATTTTAGATGTTGCAATTACTTCACTGCTGTCTGCTGAATCCTCGCTACAAGCTCCTAAAGCAAGAACAGATGCTGCTAACGTTAATGTTAATACTGTTTTTTTCATGAAATTTTCTCTCCTAACTTCTTTGTGTTGCCAGTTGTTACTATAACATAAACGAAATAAAAACAAAAATAGTTCCCGTTCATTTGCCTACCGAATATTTAAAATACCGCATAGGATACATGGAAAAGGAGGTGTTTTAAATGAGCGGACAATATAACGGTGGCGGAGGATATGGTAGTGGCTCTGGATTTGCTTTGATCGTTGTTTTATTTATTTTGTTGATCATTGTAGGGGCAGCGTTTATCTACTAATTTAACAAGAGAAACTAAGATCGGCTATAAATTGATCTTGGTTTCTCTCAATTGGTAGTACAAAAAAAGAAATGACCCTAAATCATATAGATGATTTGGGTCCATTTTTTTCTCTTAAACTGTATAAACTAGTTCAACATAAAAGGAAACAAGAAGAATCGTTATCAAAATATTAATCGTACGAAAAATCTTCGGATGTTTCTCTTCCGGAATTTCTTTTGACATTACTAAAGCATATGTCATTCGGTTAATTTGTAGCAAATAAAATACTGAGAATAGAACTAACGTGAATATAATCATGTCTAGACTCCCTTCATATCCTAATTAAGCATAACAAACAATGAGGGGGATATACAAGTGTTACATATTGTTAATAGTCTGGTTCCGCTATTAAAATCTCGTACCCTGCATCAGTTTCTTCAATTAAAGCGTACTTTGGTGATTTACTTAAATTTTTCGCATAAATTAGATCAATTAAGCAAATTCCACAATGATAAGCAAATAAAATAGTGAAATAGTGAGCAAAAATAGGAATTGTTAAGGCTCCGATAATAAGTATTACATTTACGAATATAAAAGGAGATAATAAGATAAAAAGAAATCTACTCTTATGAACTGGTTCTACTATACGCAAATGTAAAGTAGGGACACATTTAAATTGGTTAATGACGATGAATTTTATTTTATCTCTATGACGAAACATTGGAATAAAGTGAAATAATTTATGAAGTGGATAAACACCAAAAAATGCTATCACGAATATCCAAAAGTAATCGTCCGATTTATGAGAGTTATTAATAATTCCTAATAAGGCATATGCAAATGAAAAAACCATTATAACTACTAAAGAGGATAGTATAAACAATCTCTCTAAACCATATTGTTTTCTCACATTAATTGTTTTCCAGCAGTGCAAGGTATGCAACTCCTATATATAAATTTGATTTAGATACATAAGATAATCCTTTTTATAATAAAAAGCAACCTCTTTATTTGTTAAAAATTATTAACCGCTTTCAAACTGCGTATTATTTACTTTCGGAACTGATTGTATCCTCTATGTTTTTTAAAGATTTTTCGAAGATATCCATGAAATCATCACCATAAACATTGCGGATAACCGCCGTTACATCCATGAAATCTGGAAATTTTCCATATAACTCTTTTATAGGAAGAGACCCCTCAAGCACTGCATGCGGAGTAGCATGGTAATTTTCATACATCTCTTCTAAAAGTACTTTGCCTTTTTTGGTAACATCTACATACGTATTACGCTTATCTGTATCCCTTTTAGAAAAAGAAAGCAGACCACGCTCTTCTAGTTTTTTAGAAAAATTAAATGCTGTCGAGACATGCATTACTCCAAACTTTGCTATATCAGAAATAGTTGCACCTTGTAGGTGATATGATATCCATAAAATATGATGCTCATTAATATTTAAGTCATAAGGTTTTATCCATGCTTGCCAATCTTTTTCTACTGCTTTCCAAAGTGCTTTAGATAGTTGCGCTATCCGCTGACTATAGAGCATTGCTTCTTTCATCGTATAAAATTGATCTGCCATGTAAACCCTGCTTTCTATATTTATTTTCTTTCAAACATTATAGCAAGAAAGTATGTAAGTGAATACTAGTTAAAAAAATATTATAATAATTATAATAAAAATTCTACTAGTCTCTGATTAAAAGTGGTTCGAAATTTCTCTAACAACAGAAAAAAAGGATATTTCCATTTGCAATAATAATGCTTATTTCTGGGGAAGAGCAATGAGCCAATACTTAAAAGTGTGAGAGTAGAGACCTCAAAGAGTAAGATCCCATGCTGTAAACGCTGTTGAATTAGGTCACTGTCATCCCCATTGTAGGAAAGAATAGTATCCTTCATTATAAAAATACTTATGAACCTAAAACTACCAAAAAAGAGAGGATAATCATGACGTTAGTCATGATCATCTTCTCTAAAAAATAAGGTGGTAATAATATAGCGGCAAGGTCTAAGGTCTCAACGATAGACCTTAGCGGTGCTTGCTCTTTTGTATTAAACTGTTGCTTCTTGTTTCTTTGGTAATTTCTTTTCTAGTTCTGCCATTGCCTCTTGAATAGATGAAATTTCCGCCTGGAGATGTGCTTGTATAGGAGCAGTTTCATTTTTCCAATGGGCAATACTAGATTTAAGGTCTTCAATTGTACCTGGAACTACTTCTTTTGAAGAATTCGTTAAGTTGTTTATCGAATTTTTCACATTTGCTAGTTGAAGCTTTATGTCGGAAAGCTTGTCTCGAAAATCGTTGGAGGAAGCCTTAAAGGAAGAGCGAACTTCCATACCTGATTTTGGAGTGGTCATAAGTACTGTAGATGCCCCAACTAGTAGACCAGTTGCAAGGCCGCAAAATAATGGTGCTAGTTTCATAATAATTCACTCCTTTGCTTATATGTATTATTCCTTACCTTATGATAATTAAAACATATTATTTTATATAACAAAAGCGCAAGCGCCTATGTCTGCTCTGACAGGCAACGTTCTTCTGAGACGAGCTTCGCGCAGGAGCAAGGCGCTGGAGGCTGGACTGAGAATCACTTGTAGAAATTTATTCATATGTTATTGATTATATAATTTTCTGAAGCACAAAAAAAGCTTTCCTTCGAAAAGGAAAGCAGATAGTTTCATTTATGCTGTTAGTGCTGTGTCAAAATTAGTACGTTTGATCAAATTTCCGATAATCGGATAGATGATAAAGAACGCTATCGCATTAATTGCAATGGCTGGAACAACTACAAGAATGAATAATTCTTGAAAAATAGCACCTGCTCCAAAAACAAAAATTGCTGTTGATAAGAAAACTGTACCCGATACTACTGTTCCGATACTAGTAAGGATTACTCCGACTGCAACTTTATTTGCCAATTTGCTTAATAATAAAACAAGTCCTAAGAAAACGAATGCTGTTACTGCTTTATCAATGATATTTGGAACGAATCCTCCTGGAAAGGTAGAAAACAACCCAGAAATAACTCCTGTTGAAATACCTAGCAAGAAAGTACTTTTCACATTAGGGAATAAAAGTATCCCTATAAACATCATCGTAAGCATAAAGTCTGGTTTCATCCCACCATTAATTCCTGGGATAATAATGTAAAGAACTGCTCCAACACCTACTAATAGGGCCATTAAAACTAAATTCTTCGTATTCATCTTCTCATCTCTCCTCAACTATTCTAAGCTCTGTTTGTTGTTTTCCTCTAACGTATCCTCATGATCGTTAGCAAGAAACTTATATCGATTGTACGTTCTCTACGTTAAAAAAGCAAGAATTACTTCTTCAATTTTTCATATAATTCTGCAGCTAAATTTTGAATGATCTCAGGAGTAAATGTTTTCTCTTTTGTAATCCAAGTTGGACGGAAGCCATCCGTTTGATCGTAGCGTGGGATAAAGTGTAAATGGAAATGGAACACGCTTTGCCCTGCAGGTGCACCATTATTATTTAATAGGTTCATGCCTACTGGACCGAAGTTATCTTTCAGTACACTTGCTATTTTTGGAACAACTTTAAACAAGTTACTAGCTTCTTCTTCGGATAAATCATAGACGTTCTCTTTGTGATTTTTAGGAATAATTAGTGTGTGACCCTTTGTTAGTGGCATTATATCCATAAAAGCATAAACATGCTCGTCTTCATAGATTTTCGCACTTGGGATAGAACCATCGATTATTTTACAAAAAATACATTCACTCATAATATACCCTCCATATTCATCGTTATGAAAAGTTTAACATATAATAGGACAGGCTGTGGGATGATAGAGGATTTTTTGAAATTATTTTGGTAAACTTATAATAAGAAGTGAGGTGCGAAAGATGACTGTATTAGAAGTCAAAGACGTAACAGGTGGTTATACTAGAAAGCCTGTTTTACATGATTTAAACTTTTCAATTGAAAAGGGAGAGCTAGTAGGATTAATCGGGTTGAATGGTGCAGGGAAAAGTACAACCATCAAACATATTATTGGAACAATGAATGCATTAAAGGGCGAGATCCTACTTAATGGTAGAACGTTGAAAGAGGATCCGGCACTATATCGTTCATCCTTTTCCTATATACCTGAAACACCTGTACTCTATGAAGAGTTAACTTTAAAGGAACATCTGCAACTAACTGCTATGGCCTACAATTTAGATGAATCTGTTTTTGAAGCAAGAAAAGAGGCTCTTTTAAAAGAGTTCCGTATGGAAAAAAGGTTGAATTGGTTTCCTGCTCACTTCTCTAAAGGAATGAGACAAAAGGTAATGATTATGTGTGCATTTCTAGTGAATCCAGCATTATTCATTATCGATGAACCATTTGTAGGGCTTGACCCTTTAGGCATTCAATCATTATTAGATCAGATGAAATCTAGAAAAGATGATGGTGCATCCGTATTAATGTCTACACATATTTTGACTACAGCAGAGAAATACTGTGATCGTATCCTTCTATTGCATAATGGGAAAATTCGAGCACAGGGAACAATGGATGATCTGCGAGCGGCATTTAAGATGCCAGATGCAACGCTAGATGATCTCTATATCGAAATGACGAAGGAACAACAAAATGAACAATTTGCGTGAAGTATGGAGTAAACGGTTTTTATTTTATATAAATGAATTGCAAAAATACTTGAAGTATATTATTTCTGGGCATATTGCAATTGTTATTGTATTCATAATAGGTGCAGCAGGATATACGTATAGTGAATGGTTAAATACAGCTCCAAAGGATTTTCCCGCCTACTTAGTTGTATCCTTCGTTGTAAGTATTTTAATAGCGCTGAGTACGCCAGTTACGTTAATGAAAAAAGCGGATAGTGTTTACTTTCTTCCATTAGAAACAAAACTAGGTGAATATTTAAAACTCGCCCTTACATGGACATTCTTTTCGTCCATTGTTGTACCGTTAGCAGCATTAGTTGTGTCGATACCACTGTTAACAAGAATAGCAGGATCTACATCAGGGGAAATTTTGTATTTCTTCGGTGCAATCCTTATATGGAAGTATTGGAGTATACAAACGGAGTTCCAATATCGCTGGGCATCCAACGGCAAAAATGTTTGGATAGATTATTTCATGCGAATGATTTTATTGTTTGCAGGTTTATATTTTTTACTGAGTGGTAGCTATTTATTTTTACTTGCAGTTGTTATTATTCAAGTACTGTATTTAATAGCTTGGAAGAAGAAAAAAGAAGAAGTACCTTTTCCTTTTGATCATTTCATTGAAGTGGAGCAGGCACGGATGATGCGTTTTTATCGTTTCGCAAATTATTTTACGGATGTTCCGCATATTCAGGGTATGACGAAGAGAAGAAAATGGCTTGATGTTCTGTACAAATTTGCACCTTATGAACAAAAAAATACTCAATTCTATTTAGTTTTGCGCACGTTTGTCCGTACGAATGATTATTTTTATTTGTGGGTTCGCCTTACAGCACTCGCCATTGTTGGAGCTATTTTTATCCCGTTTCCGATCGTTGCGATTATTTTTACTAGTGCGCTTTCATTTGCTACGGTTATTCAACTGCGCCAGTCCTTATCGTCTGGACATGAATTTCGAATGGATCTGCTGTTCCCTATTAATGAAGGAACGCGAATAAAAGCAATTAACCGCCTGATCCGGATCATCCAATTGATACAGGCAATCTTCGTGTTGATCGTCATTGTATTCCAGGCTGGAATCGCATGGGAACTTCTACTTATCCCCATTATAATGATAGCAGTTTCGGAATTGACTTTACGAATTAGTAAGATATAGCAAGCAAAAAGAGGGAGCTTTAAATAGCTTCCTCTTCTTGCGTGGATTGATAAGTTGAGATGTATGGTGCGCTCGTAAATAGATTTTGCTTGTCAGCAACCATACTAAAATCAAGGTTGACTGATTTTTCCCATACTTCGTAACTGCTTGGACCAGACCATTCCGATAAAATAATATATGTATCGGATTTGATCGGTTTAAGAACCCTTAGAGCGATAAATCCAGGTTCATTTTTAACGGTTGGGCTTAAATTTGTAAATTTATATTCAAAAATGGATTTCCCTTCATCTGATAGGGGTATATTGTGTAAGACGAAGTAACCTTTATGGGAGAATTGTCCAGCCGACTCTAAAATTTCATACTTTCTAGGTACTTGAAAAACTGTTTTATTGGAAGATTCGTGGATTAGCACTGAATTTCCAGTTCCATGTAATAGGAATAGTTCTTCGTTTGGGTATTTCTTTTTTATGGATTGCATAAATTCTGGTGTTCCGGATGTCATATATAGATTCATAATTAATACCTCCCTTTTTCACTTTTAATATATCTTTCCCATAATAACGCCTTTAAAAACATAATACACAAGTATCATATAGAATTGCGGACAATTTTATGACAAATACACTATATCGCTATACAACCGAAATAAGAACGTCTATAGTTGAAACGTATAGGAAATAGTACGTATACATAAAGAGAGGCAGGTACCTTTAATGACTAAATTTAACGATACACTTCTTCGTGCAGCACGTGGAGAGCAAGTTGATCACACACCAGTTTGGTTTATGAGGCAAGCTGGAAGATCACAACCCGAATACAGAAAAATAAAAGAAAAATATTCCTTAGAACAAATTACACACGAACCTGAATTATGTGCTTATGTAACACGTTTACCAGTAGAAAATTATAATGTCGATGCAGCTATCCTATATAAGGATATCGTTACACCGCTTGTTGGAATTGGCGTAGATGTAAAGATTAAATCTGGAGTAGGACCTGTTATTTCAAATCCAATTCGTACTGTACAAGATGTGGCTAACTTAGGTGAATTATCACCAGAGGATCATGTGCCATTTGTATTGGATACGATAAAATTATTAACGACAGAACAGCTGAATGTCCCACTAATCGGATTTGCCGGTGCGCCATTTACTCTAGCTAGTTATATGATTGAAGGGGGACCTTCTAAAAGCTATAACAAAACGAAAGCATTTATGGTATCTGAACCACAAGCTTGGCTTGCATTAATGGACAAGCTTGCGGATATGATTATCGTATACATCAAAGCACAGGTTAAAGCTGGGGCGAAGGCTATTCAAATATTTGATTCGTGGGTTGGAGCATTAAATGTAGCAGATTATCGTATTTTCATCAAACCGGTGATGACACGTATTTTCACGGAGCTTCGTGAAACAGGCGTGCCGCTTATTACATTCGGTGTCGGGGCTAGCCACTTAGCAATGGAATGGCATGACCTTCCTGTAGATGTGGTTGGGATTGACTGGCGTTTATCTATAGAAGAAGCTCGTGCAAAAGGATTGACGAAGCCATTGATGGGGAACTTAGATCCATCTTATCTAATTGGTGAATGGGCAGAGATTGAAAAACGCGCAAAAATTATTGTAGAGCAAGGTGTGGCACAGCCAGGACATATTTTCAACCTCGGCCATGGCGTGTTCCCTGAAGTAGATCCAGACACACTTAAACGTTTAACTTCCTTTGTTCATGATTATAGTAAAGAACTAATCACAGCAAAATCAAACTAAATTTTTATGAGGTGAATATGATGAAAAAAACAATGGGATTATTAGTAATGGCTTACGGAACCCCATACTCTGAAGCGGATATTGAACGATATTATACACATATCAGACATGGTCGTAAACCAAGTGATGAGCAGCTAGCTGATTTAACTGGTCGTTATGAAGCAATAGGCGGGATTTCACCGCTTGCTAAAATTACAGAAAGCCAAGCAAGAGGATTATGTGACCGTTTAAATGAATTACAAGATGAAATTGAATTCAAGCTCTATATTGGCTTAAAGCATATCGAGCCTTTCTTAGAGGATGCTGTTGCAGAAATGCATAAAGATGGCATTACTGAAGCGGTATCAATGGTATTAGCACCGCATTTCTCAACATTCTCTATTAAATCCTATAATGGCCGTATTAAAGAGGAAGCAGAAAAGCTTGGCAACCTAAAAATTACTTCAATTGAAAGCTGGTACGATGAACCAAAATTCATCCAGTACTGGAGCGATAAAGTAAGTGCAGCATTTGCAGAAATGACTGAGGAGCAACGCGAAAAAGCATGCTTAATCGTATCTGCTCACTCACTACCAGAAAAAATTAAAGAACTAGGTGATCCATATCCAGACCAATTGCAAGAAACTGCAGATCTGATTGCCGGGGCAGCAGGCGTGAAAAATTATGCAGTCGGCTGGCAAAGTGCAGGACAAACTCCTGAGCCATGGATTGGTCCAGACGTACAAGATTTAACTCGTGAATTACACGAACAAGAAGGATATACTACGTTTGTTTATACGCCTGTAGGGTTCGTAGCAGAGCATTTAGAAGTTCTATATGACAATGACTACGAATGTAAAGTAGTATGTGACGATATCGGAGCAACATATGTACGCCCTGAAATGCCAAATGCGCAGGGCCAATTTATCGACGCTATGGCTGATGTCGTTTTGAAACATTTAAAATAATAGTTAGGTTAAATGTCTTAAACATCTTTTGGATGTTTAGGACATTTTTTTAAAGAATGTATAAAATTTGTGTGCCTTAACAGTTGTTCCTGTTATTTTAAAGAGTACAATTATAAATTGATGCTGCTGATTTCCGTTCAAGGTGGACGCTTTCCGCGGGCGTTGCCTCAGCCACCTCGCTTCGCTGCGGGGTCTTCGCCTAACGCTTTTCCCGCTGGAGTCGCCACCTTTCACTTCAATCAACAAAAGAGTAGTACTCAATAATAAGATTTGGCATAGCCTATCGCTAAAACGAATGGATTTTTCAAAGTTAATGTTGGGATAATATCAAACTATAATCGTTGTTGAATTAGGGATTCTTTTGCAGCAAGATTACCTAAAAAAAGAAAGACTGGACATGACATCAGTCACGACCAGTCTTTCTAAAAAAATTAGTAGGTAATAGTAAAATATCAAATCTGTCAAAAAGCCCACCGAAAACGATAGAAATCGATTTTGATCTTAAAGGGCACTTAAGCTTTTTCTTGTGGAGCTATACTCGCTTTGTGAAAATCTAACTCTGTTTGGTGAAACTCAAAAAATTGAAATCTATTTCAAACTTTTTTCACATGTTCTCGTTATAATGGAAGAAATGGGGGGTGGATAGGTGAAAAAGTTGTATATACTTTTGTTACTTTGCTTTATTGGAGGGTGTTCAGAGGCAAGCTTTCCAGCCATCCCCTCAGATACTGATTTTGTAGCTAGCTTGAACATTTTAGGGGGAAGTATTGATTTTATTTCTGACAAGGCTGAAATACTCGAGTCATGGGAGCTAGAAGAGGCCTATACTGGTTTTGCGTTAGTGACAGATGATTTACTTCTGGTTTATGGATATACCGTTGAGAAGGCAAAGCTAATTGAATTATCCACGGGTAAACAGTTAGCTTCGATTGATGTAGGTGAGGGTACTACGAATGCGTATGTGTATGAAGAAAAAATCTATATAGCAAATGGGCAAGATAATACAGTTTCTCTCTATAATACAGAGGGGGAAAAACTGAAGACCAATTCTACTGGTAATTATCCAATGGCTATGATTTCTGATGGGAACCATATTTTTGTTGTCAACTTTAAGGATGAAGTCCTTTCTGTACTGTCTATGAAATTGGACCAAGTGGATGAGTGGGTGATTCCGACATCATCTCATGGTCTTTTTATACAAAACAATGAGCTTTGGCTTGGTGGACATGGTGCAGGAAGTAGTCCAAATCGTTCCATCAAAAGAATTAATATTAATACTGGTGAGCTTATAGGAGAAATTGAGACTCCATTAATGCCTATAAATATGGCAAGAGCAGCAAATGGACATATTTTTACCGTAAGTCATGGGAGTAGTACAGTTTATGAAATATCAGAAACTGGGGAAGTTTTAAACTCTATGAAAGCAGGAGCAAACCCGTTTTGGATAAGCTCTTTTGGGAATAGTATGGTACTTGCCGGATATGATGACCATCAAATATATTTTATCCAATCCGATGAAATTACAAAAAAACTGCAGGTTGGAAAAGGTCCATTCCAATTAATCGTAAGGGAGGTTGAATGATGACTACTATATTAGTCGTAGATGACGAACGAGAAATGCGCAAGCTAGTTGAACTTCATTTACATAAAGCGGGTCATCATGTACTCCATGCGGAAGATGGAGAATCCGCAATTGAACTAGTACAAACCTCCAAAGTAGATTTAATACTCCTAGATGTGATGATGCCTGGCAAGAGTGGATTTGAGGTTTGTGAGGAGATTCGAACGTTTTCTTCCGTACCAATTATCTTTTTAACAGCGCTAGATGCAAAGACCGATTTAGTTAAAGGGCTAAAGCTTGGTGGGGATGATTATGTCATTAAACCTTTCACTGCAATTGAATTAATGGCTCGTATAAATGCTATATTCCGTAGAGCTGGTATTTCTACAACGAATGAACAACATAAAGCGGGAATTATTGAACATGATCTAATAGGCAGACAAATTTCAGTTAATCACGAAAAAATCCAACTGACGCTAAAGGAATATGAACTACTTCATATATTTATGAATTATGAAGGGAAAGCTTTTTCCAGGGAGCAGCTATTAGTACGAATTTGGGGTATTGATTATGAAGGTGGAACTCGTACTGTTGATACGCATATTAAAACACTGCGTCTGAAGCTAGGAGAACAGGCAGGGAAATATATTGAGACAGTGTGGGGGATTGGATATCGCTTTGAGGTAGTGGAATGAAAAAGCTATCCGTTAAAATTTGGATGCTGCTTCTTTTATTCATAGCTATTACAATTGTTTTCTTAGTAATATTCACTAATTTTCTATATGAGGAGCTATATGTAGAGGATAAAGAAACCTCGATGAGGGAGATTGCGGAAAACTTACAAACTACGTATAAGGGTGGAGCGGTTACAAATGAGTTCATCAAACAAACAGAAGACTTCAATCGTTTCTCTGACGTAGAGGTTTTTACTGTTCGAAACCCGAGGGAACTCAGTGCTTGCCTACCTTTTGATATAGACTATGAGACATTGATAGGACCTGAGGAACGTGCTGAGCTTATTGGTGGTGAAGCAGTTATTAAACGTGGTTATGAGAAAAGATTTAATCGGGAAGTTGTATCCGTTATCTATCCGTTAGTTGATGAAAATAGGCTTGAAGGCATTATTTATGTATATGTACCTTTAACGAAGATGACGGAAATGGCTTCGAAGGATGTAATTTTTTTATTGATAACAGTATCACTTCTACTCCTAATAATGGCATGGATCAGTTTGAAGACATTGCAAAAAGTTCTTGTTCCGTTAGATAAACTTAAAGTAGCAGCCAATGAAATGGCATCAGGGAAATATGAAACGCGAGTAGAAGTAAAATCCTCTGATGAAATAGGAGAACTTGCGAAAACCTTTAACCAAATGGCAACGTCTATTCAACAGGAGGATGAGAAGAAAAGAGATTTCTTATCTATTGTCTCTCATGAGCTACGTACGCCAATAAGTTATATAAAAGGATATGGTGAAGCATTTGAACAGGAGCTCGTTCCAGAGGAAAAGAAAAAAGAGATTTACGCACTTATTGTACAAGAGGCTAATCGTATGCAGAAACTGACAAATGATTTGCTTACGGTAGCACGTTCTGAACAGAATCACCATATTGATATGTCACCATTAGTATTATCGGAGGTTGTACGCGAGGTATTGCCGCTAGTAAAATCATTGGCAGACAAGAAGCAAATTCGCTTTATTGTTACAATAGACGAGGAAACAATTTTAAAAGCGGATGAGCAAATGACCAAACAAATATTGATCAACATTTTAGAAAACGCTATTCACTATTCGCCTGTTTCTTCCACCATCACTATAGGAAATGAAATAGCAAAAAACGAAACAACTATTCATATTAAAGATGAAGGCTGTGGAATTGCACCAGAGCATTTACCGCATATTACCGAAAGGTTTTATCGTGTGAATAAAGCGAGAAGTCGTGTAGACGGTGGAACTGGACTTGGATTATCCATTGCTTCTCAACTTATCGAAATGCAAAAAGGCAGACTAGTATTCACAAGTGAAGTAGAAAAAGGAACTACCGTTTATATAACATTACCTATTTGGGAGGATTCATTTTTATGAAAAAAACATTAGCAGTACTTGCATTAGCAACAATGACACTTGCAGGTTGTGGGGATAAAGATGCACCGGAGAGTAATGCAACACATCACAATGAAGGTACACTAGAAGAAGTGGTAGTAGACATCCAAACGGCTGAAACACTATCAGTAGAAGACGTTGTATTGTCTGCAAAAGTAACACAATCAGACGAAGCTGTAGATGATGCAACCGTTGAATTTGAAGTGTGGGAATCAGGCATGCGTGAGGAAGGTCATATGGTAGAAGGAAATTTAACAGAAGATGGAGTGTATGAAGCGAATTTTTCATTTGATCATGATGGAGTCTATTATATGTTCGCCCATACGAATGCAAGAGGACTTCATGTTATGCCGAAGCAGGAACTCATTGTTGGAGAACCAGATATGAGTAAAGTGATTCCGGATGAAAGTGATGATTCAATGAGTCATATGAATCATGAATAAAAGCTTGCCAAAGAAATAAGAAGAGTGTATTATAATGACTAGATGACCGAAATGGTTTTCTGGTCATTTTTTTTGATTGGGGTGAACAAAATGGATCGCAGGCAGGAAATATTAGAAGCTGCAACTAAATCTTTTTCCTTGTTCGGCTATAAAGCTACAACTATGGAGCAAATAGCTAAAATTGCAAATGTAGGAAAAGGAACAATCTATACTTTTTTTGATAATAAAGAAGTACTTTTTCAAGAAATTGTTCTTCGTATTATTGCAGAGATGAAACAGGAAGCGACAAAAGTAATAAAAGAGGAAGCTTCTTTTCAAGAAAATGCACATGCAGCTTTGATGAAAATGTTAGAATTCCGGGATACTCATCAGCTGTTTGCTAAAATTATTGCAGAGGAACAGGAATGGAGAACTCCAGCAGTAAAGCAGGTGAAGGCGCAAATTGAGCAGGCAATTGTTTCCTTTATTAAACAGAAGATTGATAAGTATATAAATGCAGGGGAAGTTCGCCAAGTAAATAGTGAGCTCGTTGCATACTTACTATTAAAAGGGTATTTGGCGTTTGTAAACGACTGGAATTTAACGCACGATAGACCTTTAACAGAACAGGAAATTACAGACTTTTTTCAAGATACCATTTTTCAAAGTCTCATTATTTGAGACTTATATTTTTGAAGTAAATTGACCAATTGAACATATTGGTCATACAGTTTTAGGAGGAAATATTAATGATAAAATCAGAATGGAAAAATATTTTCACAAATAGGAAGCTACTCATTCCCATAATTGCGGTATTGTTTATACCCGTTATGTACGCAGGAATGTTCCTATGGGCGTTTTGGGATCCTTATGCAAATTTAAGCGATCTACCAGTAGCAGTGGTTAATGCAGACGAAGGTGCAACGTTTAACGATACTACTTTATCGTTAGGAGATGACCTATCTGAGAAGCTAAAGGAAAGTGGACAGTTTAAGTTTGTTTCTGTTTCAAAGGAAGAAGCGGATGAGGGATTAGTAAATGAAGACTATTATTTATTAATCGAGATTCCTGAGAACTTTTCACAACATGCAACAACATTGTTAGATGAAGAACCTCAAAAAATGGTCATTACGTACAAAGCAAATGAAGGATATAACTTCCTATCCTCTCAAATTGGTGAAACTGCAATGGACCGAATTCGTGCAGAAGTAAATAAGCAGGTTTCTGCAACCTATGCGGAACAATTATTTGATTCTATTACTAAATTGGGAGATGGGTTTGCCGAGGCATCGGATGGAGCAGGTGCATTAAAAGATGGTGCTGCAGAGATTAATACTGGAGCATCTGATTTAAAAGGCTATTTAGAACAGTTGGCAAGCAGTACAATCGAGCTTCGTGATGGTACTGGTACAGTAGTGGATGGTATACAGAAAGCTGCAACTGGTTCAACCGATTTAAATAGTGGATTATCCACACTTACAGATGGATCAAAGCAATTAGCAGATGGAGTCAATCAAACTGCAACAGGTGCAGATCAATTGAACAGAGGTATCCAAACGTATACAAGTGGAGTAGCTAAACTAAACGAAAGCTATCAATTATTAGGTAAAAAAGAAAAAGAATTAATAAGTTCTTTAGCTACATTACAATCAAGCAGTGCAACTATTAATAATAGTACGAATCAGTTATCTGAAGGTTCTACACAGGTTACTGCTGGAATTCAAGCATTATCCCAACAGATAAACCAGCTGTCAGCATCATTACCAGATGAACAGGTGGCACAACTAATAGAAACAGTGAAACAGTTAGAAACTGGTAGTACAACAGTATCGGCTGGTTTAGAAAAGCTGGCTAATGGTACAGCAGCCCTATCAAAAGGGACTACTCAAGTAAGTAGCGGAGCAGAACAGCTTAGTGCAGGTTATACACAAGCACAGCAGGGTATTTCACAATTGAATGGCTCCTCAAGTGGATTAATAGAAGGTTCCGCAAGCTTAGCAACAGGAACTAGTACACTTGCATCGAAAATGAGCGAATTTACAACAGGTATTCAACAAGCATATAATGGCTCCTCTAGTTTAGTAGCGGGTCTAAATGAGTTAGCATCTGGCTCAAATCAATTAAAAACAGGTACTGGAACATTAGCAGAGAAATCTGGAGAGTTAGCAGATGGCTCAACGAAACTAACAGAGGGAACAGAACAATTAGCAGAAGGAACGGAAACTTTACAATCCAGCTTAAAAGATGCTAGTGAGCAATCGAAAGAAGTATCAGCGAATGATTCAACCTATGAAATGGTAGCATCTCCAGTAGATGTGGAAGTCGTAGGAGTGAATGAAGTACCGAACTATGGTACAGGATTTACACCTTACTTCCTATCACTTGGATTATTTGTAGGTGCATTACTTATATCGATCGTATTCCCATTCGTGCAGTCTGCGATTAAGCCTTCAAGTGGAGCTTCATGGTTTATAAGTAAGATCTCGGTATTGGGTGTAGTAGGGATTATTCAATCTCTAGTAGTTGTAGCTATCGCCTTGTTCGCTTTAAAACTGGAAACACAAAGTGTAGGATTGTTTATATTATCGACAATCATTACAAGCTTTACTTACTTGGCAATTGTCCAATTACTTGTAACGGTATTAAGTGATTCTGGTCGCTTTGTAGCAATTGTCATCTTAATACTTCAATTGACAACTAGTGCAGGTACGTTCCCATTGGAGCTAATACCGCAGCCATTACAAATTTTTAATAAATTCTTACCGATGACTTATTCAGTCCAAAGCTTTAAAGCTTCCATTTCGACGGGAGACATAAGCAATTTCTGGTCAACTAACGGCGTTTTATTAGGATTTATGTTTGTATGTCTTGCTCTAACTTTTGGGTATTTCATGCTACTGTTCAAAAAACGTCACTCTAAAGAAACAGTTGAAGCTTAAAATTTTGAACCCATCTCTTAAAAGAGATGGGTTTTTGGTTTGAAGAATAATTTTTTTGCGGCTTATGAATCCTAAGATACTAGTATTTTGATGCGTAGATCTATTTATAGATATCGATGATTTTCGTTACAGGCGGACGCTTTCCGCAGAGGGAGCGATGAGACATCCCCACCGCTACGCGTCCGTTGGGATGTCTCATCTGTCTCCCTCATCCTGCTGGAGTCGCCGCCTTTCACTGCAATCGACTGTTTTGGATTTAAAAAACGAATAAAAAAATATGATCTAACGTAAATATTAAAGTTATTTATTAAAACAAAAAATTAGGTGTAAACTCGTAAAATACTAAATATTCGGTATACTTTAATTAGAAAACCTAGGAGGGAAAATATGAGTACTATTTCATTAAAAAAGAGTGCAGCTAGTATTGTATTAGAAAAGAAGAAATTAACGGGTGTTGTTGCTAAAGTCGGAATCGTGCTAGATATTTCAGGTTCTATGCGGAAGTTATATAAAGAAGGTATTGTTCAAGAAGCAGTGGAACGTGTATTAGCGGTAGCTAGTCAATTTGACGATGATGGCTCGTTAGATGTTTGGGTATACGACAACGAATTTTCACGGTTGCCATCAGTTACTGAAAAAGATTTTACTAATTATGTAGAAAAGCAGATTCTAATGAATGAAAGTATTCATAAATTCGGGAGAAATGATGAACCGAAAGTGATGGAAGATGTTATAAGGAAGTATATAAAAGAAGAACCGAGCGAAGAACCTGTTTTCTTAGTATTTATCAATGATGGTGGATGTAAGCCAGGTATAAAAAAATTCATTGTAGAATCATCTATCCAACCTATTTTTTGGCAATTCGTCGGCATAGGCGACTCCAACTTTGACGTTTTAAGAAAATTAGATACGATGGAAGGTAGAATTGTTGATAACGCGAATTTCTTTCATCTAGATGACTTAAAGAAAGTTTCAGACGAAGATTTATACAATCAATTATTGGATGAGTTCCCAATGTGGTTGAAAGAGGCGAAGGAAAAAAGGATACTACGCTAGACTAATAGGAAATATTTTATAGACACTTTGTTGAAAAATTAATCATTAAAATCCCTGTAAATGAAGAGACTCCTAAAAGTTAGACACGGTTATTTCATCAGGCAGCTTGCTCAAAATGAGTTCGGTATAGCACCGAACTCATTATAAATTTTGCCTTCATCCGTTTTTAAAAAGTTACTACTAGACAAATACATCTTTTTAGTAATGAGCCAATTTTTTTTAATAAATTTGGGCAATAGAACTTATGTATTGCATATTTCTCTAATTTATATTATATTAATTGACGTATCAATAATTGATGCATCAATTAATATAAAAAAAGGAGTACCTACACAATGCATAAATATCAAAAAACGAATGATTTCAATGAAATTGTATACGGTCGTCGTTCCATTAAGGTATATGACCCTACGGTTAAAATTAGCCGTGAAGAAATGACCGAAATTATAGCTCAAGCTTCAAAAGCCCCATCTTCTATTAATTTTCAGCCTTGGCGATTTATAATCATTGACAGCGAAGAAGGAAAAGCAAAGCTTGCAACGCTTTCAAAATTCAACAAGGATAAAGTATTAAGCTCATCTGCGGTAATCGCTGTCTTCGGTGACCGAAATAATTTTGATTATGCCGAAGAAATATATAGCAAAGCAGTTGAACTTGGATATATGCCTCAAGAAGTTAAAGAAGCTCAATTAAATTATTTTAAACCGCTCTATGAAAATATGTCCGATGAGCAAATGAAAGATATAATTATGCTAGATGCAGGTCTTGTTTCAATGCAACTCATGCTAGTAGCTCGAGCTTACGGATATGATACGAATCCTATCGGTGGTTATGAGAAAGAAAAGATTGCCGAAGCCTATGGTCTGGAAAAAGATCGTTATATACCGATTATGTTAATTTCCATTGGTAAAGCCATTAATGAAGGTTATCAATCGTATCGCTTGCCAGTCGATACAACTACAATATGGAAATAAGATAGAATCTATTGAATATAAATTGGTATGTTTTATTTTGATTTATCACAATTACACTTGGATAAGTTACCGTTTGGAGTTGTAGTTTAAAAAATTTTGTATTATATTTATTGACAGGTCAATAATTGAGGGTTCAATAAAGTAGTAGACGCTCGTATATGTTGGCCTCATAAACTACTTAGGAGGTCAATTGATGCGTTGTTCACTTTCGAATCATGAACAAATCTTACATCTGCTTAAAGGGCTTAATAATCAAATTAGCCCTAAATTTGAGCGGTGCACAGGTATTAGCTCATCACGCTATGAATTGCTTCATCAGCTTTATGAAACAGATGAAATCAATCAGTCCACCCTGCAAAAAGCTGTTAATATAGATAGTGCTGCTATTACTCGTCATCTAAAACAACTTGAGGCAAACGGAATGGTGACAAGACGAAGAAATCCTAACGATAATCGAGAGATATTTGTTCGTCTTACAGAGGAAGGGCGCGAGCAAATTGTTGGTTACAAAAAAGAAAAGATTAATTTCGTGAACCAAATGCTTCATGATTTTAATCCAGAAGAATTGGTATCCCTATCTGACATGCTCAATCGTATGCAAAATAATATTAGTGAATACTAAAATTTTAAACAAATCAATTGAAATGGATCTTATCAAGTATAATCCTTTAAATCAATTAATCTAATAAAAAGGATGATTACTATGATTATAATTCATGCACATCTCCAGGTGAAAATGGATCAAGAACAAGCATTTTTGGAAGAAGCCAAAACACTCCTTTCAGCAACAAGAGCTGAAAAAGGTAACATTAGCTATGATTTGATGAAATCAACTTACCAAGATTACCATTATACAATGGTTGAACTTTGGGAAGATGTTGAGGCTACTATAGCCCATAATACGAGTGAACATTTCACAGCTTTCATTCAAAAAGCTCAAGCTTTCATGGCCGCACCGATGGATCTTAAAGTATTCGACGGAGAACCTGTAAAAGCATAAATTTATATTAAATAGCAAACACCTCAAGGATTTAATCCTTGGGGTGTTTGCTTGTGTTCATTTTTCAGTGTTTCTAACACAGGGTCGCTATTGAACCAAAATTGGATTAATCGATTGAAGCTCAGTTGTTTCCAGCTGTTGCTTTAAAGTCGAACGTTTCAAATACATCAATTCTAAAAATGCAATTGCTCTTCCTCTAACGTTAAAACGTAGTTGACCAATTTTGAACATTCTTCAAAAATCTTCATTAATTGAAATGCTTTTAATTCATTTTTCCTTATTTAGTTAATGGAATTGAATGTTGTTTTTTAATAACGATGACAAACAAGCTTGCTAATAAACAGAAAACTCCTGCCAAAAAGAATGCCCAAGTATAGGAGTTAAAAAACTTGAAAATTAGCCCCCCTCCATAAGCTGCAGTGGCTGCTCCTGCCTGATGGGATGCAAAAATCCAACCATAAATAACTCCACTTTTTTTTATACCGAAGATTTGTCTTGAGATACTAATAGTTGGTGGAACAGTTGCAATCCAATCTAATCCAAAGAATACAGTAAAGAGAACTAGCATCGTAACAGAACCTTCTTTTAACGCATAAGGAAGTAGAACGAGAGAAGCCCCTCTTAAACTGTAATACCAGAATAATAGCCATCGATTATCGAAACGATCCGATAACCAACCAGATAAAGTTGTTCCTACTAGATTGAAAATCCCCATAAACGAAAGAATCGAAGCCGCAGTAATCAAAGGAATTCCAAAACTTATGCAATACGAAACAAAATGTGTTCCTATTAAGCCACTCGTTGAAAGCCCACAAATAAAGAAACTACCTGCTAACAACCAAAATTCCTTCACTTTTACAGCTTCGAATAAACCTTTGAATGCAACAACAATAGGATTTTCCTTTCGCCCGTCCGTGCTTTCTTGTAGTTCTTCTTCAAGTCCATATGGAAGTACACCAGCATCCTTAGGTGTGTTTTTCATAAATAAAAGAATCATGATAAGCATAATGATACTGAGGGTTAAAATTAAACCAATCGCCCAGCGCCATGAATAACTTTCTATAATAGCCGCTAAAACAGGAAGTAAAATTAACTGACCTGTTGCTGTACTAGCAGTTAATATTCCTACTGCAAGACCCCTTCTTTTCACAAACCAATGATTCGCGACATATGGGCTTAATACCGTTAAAAAAAGACTTGATCCTAGCCCTATAATAATTCCCCAAATGATGATTAGATGCCATGACTGATTCATAATAAAAATTAGTATAAGACCTGTCATCACAGTTGCCATAGAGATAATCATCATTTTCTTTAAACCAATCGAATCAAGTAATGCTGCCATAAACGGACCTGATATGCCGTATAAAAACATACTAATGGCAAAAGCTAGTGTAATAACAGATCGATCCCAGCCAAACTCTTTTTCAAAAGGATTTATAAAAACTCCTGTAGAAGCCACCACAATTCCGGCTACAATTATGGAGAAAAATGTTACGCCAAGGACAATCCAGCTATAGTGTATACGTTTCAAAACTAAACCTTCTTTCTATCGACGTTTTCATAACATTCACTTTTCTACATTAACCTACGATTAATTATTAGTAAAATTGAAGTTTGCGAAGCTATCCATTGATTTTTTTGATAACATAGAAACAAAAGCTAAAAAGGTTGGTGAAATGATGGAAATACGCCATTTTGTTACGTTTAAAAAGATTGTTGAAACGGGTAGCTTTACCCAAGCAGCAGAACATTTAGGTTACACGCAATCCACGGTGACGTCTCATATTCAAGCACTTGAAGAACATTTAGGGGCCCCACTGTTTGATCGAATGGGTCGAAAAGTACGACTGACTGATATCGGTAAAAATTTATTGCCCTATACGCAAGAGATTTTAGATACTTACGGAAAGATCGAAAGCATTACGAGTGATGGAGAGGACACGAGAGGAGAGCTAAAGATTGCAGCTCCGGAATCTTTAACTGTATACCGCCTAGAACCAATATTAAGAGAATATAGAAAAAAGTTTCCTCATGTACATATCAGTTTAAATAATGCCACCTGTGGAGATAACAAAAGAGCGATCCTTAATGGGAGTGCAGATATTGCATTTGTCTTGTTGCCACAGTTACAGGATGCTGATTTAATTGTTCATTCGTTATTGGACGAACCTATTGTCCTTGTTGGTGGCTTTGACTGTTCGTTGAATATTTTAGATAAAAGCTACGAAAATCAAAAGTTATGCGAGTGTTTGATTACAAACGAGAAAGAATGCAGTTACCGAACGATGTTTGAAGAATACCTTGGTGAACGTAGAATCGTACCTTCTCAAACGATGGAGCTTTGGAGTGTAGAAGCGATGAAGCGTTGTGTAATGAGTGGACTTGGTATTGCGTGTTTACCTTTAATGACAGTAATTGATGAAATAAAGGAAGGAAAGTTAAAAGTTATCCCTTGCGATGGTGATTTTAAGCAAATCTATTCTCAAGTCGCTTATCACAAAAACAAGTGGGTCTCCCCAGCTTTATCAACCTTTATCGATATAACTTTGAAACATGCAAAAGAGTGGTCATTTGAGGAGACTACTTGTTGAGTGAACATAAGTATGATATCAGGTGTGGCTTTGAATTAAAGTTTGATTCTTTGTTATTTTTTTATAAAACCTACATTTGAATTTGCTGGATAAGAAACCATTTTGATCAATGTTTTTTTCAAAATGGTTTCTTTTTATTTATCGTAAAATATGGGTTAGCGAGGTATTTGTGATCAATCTTTATTTTAAAGCAACAATAGCATGAGTTGAAGGCCTTGCGCAGGAAGGCTAAAGACGCCTCTTCCTGAGGCAATGCCTTCATGACCAACATTTTGTTGGTCCGGGAGAGTGGTGCCATGCTCATGAAAAGAGTCCGCTGTAGCAGAAATCTACGTTGTTTCTAAGGTTACTTTTTTTTATTGTATGTTCTTAGAAATGGAATAAAAAAACCCACTAGAAAGGGGAGTATCTAGTGGGCATTTCTTTCAATTATTATAGTGTCGTGCATTTATCACAGTGGTTCCCGTAGCATTCATGTTGTTCTTCAATTGCTTCACCACATGTAGCACATTTCTTCGCGGGTAGGTTACGGAAAAATTCAATTACGTTTTCTAACATAGTTGTTCCACCTCCATCTGTTATATAACTAATTTAATTATTGTTATTGTATTATAACACAGTTCGATTTGTCAACATCTTATCGGAACTTTTGATAAAATAATCTTAAAGGAGAGATGAACATGTATTTTATCGATAACAAGGGAATTACAGATCCACGTATTAACTTAGCAATAGAGGAGTATGCATTAAACACAATGGACGTTGAAAAGGATTCTTTTCTTCTGTTTTATATAAATCAGCCTTCCATTATTATTGGGAGAAACCAAAATACCATTGAAGAAATAAATACTGATTTTGTAGAAACAAATGGAATTATACCGGTTCGCAGACTTTCCGGTGGTGGTGCTGTGTACCATGATTTAGGAAATCTGAATTATAGCTTTTTAACAAAGGACGATGGAGAAAGCTTCCGTAACTTTAAAAAGTTCACACAGCCTGTTATAGATGCACTTGCAAAAATGGGTGTAAATGCAGAGCTGTCCGGCAGAAACGATATTTTGGCTGAAGGGAAAAAAATCTCTGGAAATGCTCAATATTCAACTCGTGGACGCATGTTCAGTCATGGAACGTTAATGTTTGATACAGAAATAGATGCAGTTGTATCTGCCTTAAAGGTAAGCAAGGAAAAAATTGAATCTAAAGGCATAAAATCAATCCGTAGTCGTGTCACTAATATAATCGACCTACTAGAAAATCCAATGACAGTTGAACAATTCCGTTTAGAACTTCTTGCGTCTATTTTTGAAGGAGAAGAGAATATTCAATACTGGGAGCTAACAGATCAGGACTGGGAGAATATCCATAAGCTTTCGGAAGAACGTTATCAACAATGGGATTGGAACTACGGTAAATCACCTAAATTCAATATGAAGCATTCGCATCGCTTCCCAGTTGGTGGTGTAGATGTTCGTTTAGATGTAAACAAAGGTATGATTGAAGAAGTGAAAATCTTCGGAGATTTCTTCGGTGTAGGTGATATGGCGGAAGTTGAACAGCTATTAACTGGCAAACCATATAGCAAAGAAGGCATTGAAGCAGCATTAACTAACGTAGACGTACCTAAATACTTCGGTGGTATTACAAAAGAAGAGCTTGTTCAATTAATTTATTAAGAAATGGGGAAGGAGTCTGACGTATGTTGGGCTCTTTTTTGATATGATAAAGTAAGAACCGTTTTTGTGGAGGAGGATTATTGTGACGACGCATCGTGTGTTAGTTGTAGAGGATGATCGAAAGATTGCATCTTTGCTTGCAGATACTTTAAGGAAATATCATTACGAGGTGCATACCATCGAGGATTTTGATCAAATAGTAGAGGAGTTTACTGCGTTTGATCCACATATTGTTTTGTTGGATGTAAATTTACCGTCGTATGATGGATATTATTGGTGTCGACAATTGCGCCAATTAACTACTTGCCCAATTATATTCGTTTCTGCGAGATCTGGTGAAATGGATCAAATATTTGCTCTAGAGAATGGTGGAGATGATTTTATCACGAAGCCTTTTCACTATGAAATCGTCTTAGCTAAAATAAGAAGCCATTTGAGAAGAACATATGGTGAATATGCCGCAAAGCAGGAAGAAAGAGTTGTCAAGGTTGGTAGATTACAGCTTTATATGGAACGCATGGAGTTACATACTGTACATGGTGAAATTCCTCTCCAAAAGAAAGAGTGTACGATATTGGAATTATTATTACGAAATTATCCGAAGCTAGTGACTAGAGAGCATCTATTAGAGGAGCTTTGGGATGACCAGTCATTTGTTGATGAAAATACATTAAATGTAAATATGACAAGAGTTCGAAAAAAGCTAAGTGATTATCATGTTTTGTCAACGATTGAGACTGTAAGAGGAGCAGGGTATCGACTAATCCTAAGCCCGGAGGAGTCATAATATGATTCGATTGTTCATAAGAGAGCATTTAGTCTTTTTAGTGTTTCAGGTTTTATTAGTATTATTTGTGATGCTTTTATATTGGCTGGATGGCTTCCGAAATGTAGATACTGCGGTGTATTCCATTGTTATTACTAGTATATTGACAATTACCTTTTTAGGAACATTATTTGTTAAAAAATATACATTCTATAAAAAGATTCTTTCGGTACCTACTAAGATAGAGGTTGTATTGCAACAGGAGGCTCAGTCGCCAGAGATAAAACAAGTCGAGAAGTATTTGCAACATATTTATCGTTTATATCAAAAGGAAGTACAGCTACTATATGCAAGGCAAAATAGACATCTACAATTTATGAATAGTTGGGTGCATCAGATGAAAACCCCTATTTCGGTTATAGAGCTGATGACCCAAGGGGATGATCAAGTTGATGCAGCAGGTGTTTCTGAGGAAATGGATCGACTGAAGCGTGGTCTGGAAGCAGTTTTGATGAATGCCCGTCTAGATACATTTGAAGAAGATATGCAAATTGAGCAAATTGACTTAAAGCAGCTTGTTACGGAGGTTGTTTCCAGTAATAAGCGTTTATTTATAGGAAGTCATGTATTCCCGGTTATTTCCATTGTGGAAGAATGTACGGTTACTTCAGATTCGAAGTGGTTACGGTTTGTTATAACTCAATTTTTAACGAATGCAATCAAATATACATTTGAGGAAAATAAAAAGGTATACTTTGAAACTTCTTTTGAACATAATCACGTTATTTTGTCCGTGAGGGATGAAGGAATTGGCATACCTGTCTCAGATATGAAAAGGGTGACGAAAGCATTTTTCACTGGGGAAAATGGAAGGAAAACTGGCGAATCTACTGGAATGGGATTATATTTGGCACAGGAAATTTGTCATAGATTAGGGCATGAGATGAAAATAGCATCAACCGTTGGAGAAGGAACGACTGTATCGATTGTATTTGAACAACAAGAAATTGCAGAACGAGGTGAGCTCGATGTCGATATTGATGATGGAAGAAATAACGAAGGTTTATGAGGGGAAAGTAGCGCATCTAGCGATTAATCAACTGAGCTTCGAGGTCGAAAAAGGAGAATTTCTTGCAGTTATGGGCCCTTCAGGGAGTGGCAAAACAACATTGCTCAATCTGATATCAACGATAGATCGTCCAACTTCAGGAGATATGATGATTAATGGCTTAGATCCATTGCAATTGAAAAGCAATGATCTATCATTATTTCGAAGAAGACAGCTTGGTTTTGTATTTCAAGATTTTAATTTACTCCCAGCATTAACAGTGGAAGAGAATATGGTATTACCATTAACATTAGATGAACAGCCCGTAAGTGTCATGAAACAAAAAGTTAATAGGATTGCGGAACAGCTTGACTTAACCACTATCTTAGAAAAACGACCATTCGAAATTTCAGGGGGACAAGCGCAAAGAACTGCTATTGGCAGAGCATTAATACATGAGCCTTCTATTATACTGGCAGATGAGCCAACAGGAAATCTGGATTCAAAAGCTGCGAGGGATGTATTAGAACTACTATCAACTGTAAACAAAAGAAGTAATACGACCATTATTATGGTGACACATGATCCGATCGCTGCAAGTTATTGTGATCGAGTACTTTTTATAAAAGATGGTGAGTATTTTAATGAAATTTATAAAGATGACAGAAGACAAACGTTCTTTCAACGTATTTTAAATGTCTTATCTTTACTAGGTGGAAATGTAAATGACCTTTCGACAATTCGCTTATCATAATGTCATTCGAAATGCTCGCGTATATGCTGCATTTTTATTGGCGAGTATCTTTTCGGTTTTAGTGTTTTTTGTCTATTCTATGTTAATGTTTCACCCTGATATTGAGGATCAATTTTTAAAGAATATCGCATTTGGCGGAATGTTCATAGCACAGGTCATTCTGATTATATTTACTTTGTTTTTTTTATTTTATTCTATGAGTGCTTTTCTAGAGGCACGTTCACAGGAATTTGGAGTGCTTCTCAATCTAGGGATGGACAAGCGTCAGCTTAATCGGATGATTTTCTTAGAGACGATGATTTTAGGGTTTATATCAACGACAGTAGGTATCTTTTTTGGATTTGCTTTTTCTAAGTTTTTCTTTATGGTAATTCGAGAGATGTTTTTCCTGGATAGTCTACCTTTGTATCTGTCATGGAAACCCTTTGCATTAACTATATTTATTTTTTTATCGTTATTTATCATTATTTCGTTTAGTAGTTCTGTATTTCTTCGTAAAAAGAATATTATTCAGCTTCTAAAGGGATTTGGTAAACAAAATGAGCAAGAGGCTTATAGTAAGGGAAGGGCAATGTCCGGATTGCTACTACTCTTAGCTGCTTATAGTTTGGTTATATTATCTCTTTTTCAAATTAAAATATATATGAGCTTTATCATTATTATACTGGCACTGGTTGGTACTTATCTTTTCTATACAGATAGTGTTTTGTATTTGTTAGGAATTATTCGAAAACGCAAGAATTTGTACTGGCGTTCTTTTCGATTGATAGCTTTTGCGGAAGGTTCTATTAAAATAAGAGAAAATGCTCGAATGTTTTTTATAGTAACGGTTGTTTCAACTATAGCCTTTCTATCGGTTGGTGTCGTTACCTCGTTTACTTCTTTTACAACGCAATATCGGGAAATGAATCCAGTCAGTATTTTCTATTCTAGTAATTGGGATAACCCCTTTGAGGAAGAGCATGTGATGAAATTATCACAGGAGCTTCAATTGGAAGGTTTGTCTTACGAGTTGGTTAAGTTCACTGTAAAAAAACAAACTTCCTCCAATTTAAGTAACGAAGTAAATCTTATAAAAGAGTCTGAAGTGAATAGTTTAGCGGTTGCGTTGAAAATTCCATTGATTGACCTACAAAATGGGGAAGCAATAATCATACCGAATACGCGTGATGATTATGCAGCTTTAAGGATAGAAGAGGAGCAAACGGTGTTAGAGGAAAGTAGTATACCTATTCAAATTAAAGGAGTTTATGATCGGTTGATATTCCCTTCACTTGCTATCAAAGATAGAACATTAATCATTAGCGATGAGGATTATGAACTTATTACCGAGCCTTTGTATGGGTATGGCTTAAGAGAATCTAGCATGACATTTTATGCTTTTCACGTTTCCGAGTGGCTTCGTACGAAGGATGTTGGAACTGACTTAGATAGAATTATGACGCAAACCATGGGAACTTCAGATGTAAATCCCAACTCTTACTATTACTTTAATCCTGGCTCAAACTATTCTATCATCCGAGCTACGTTCTCTTTATTGTTATTTACAGGTTTACTCGTGGCAGCTGTATTGTTGCTTGCAGCTGGAAGTTTTGTTTACTTTAAGCTTTATACCGATCTTGAGCGTGATAAAAAACAATATGGTGTACTTCGTAGAATGGGAGTTACGGATAGGGAACTAGTGAAAATCGTAAATCGCCAGTTAATTCCTCAGTTTTTCTTACCTTGGGGATTAGCTATGCTGCATAGTACGTTTTCATTTATGTTTTTACAAGCATTTTGGGTGGATATAGCCGCAGTTTCAATTGCGATGGAAATGCTACTTGTGTTGATAGCATTCACGATTATTCAAGTTTCTTATTTCTTTTTGATCCGTTGGAGATATATTGCCCATATTCAATGATGAAAAGAAGGTTATGAAAGTAACCTTCTTTTTTAAAATTTATCTATTAACCTCTAGTATTCTACATTCTAGTTTTTCTTGAATTGTCAAAACTTTTCTTATATAATGAATATGGGGATAATGAATGGTCATTCATTCAAAAAAGATGGGAGACGAGAGTATGAGTTTGGTTTCAAGTGTTCTACAGATTGCCAATGAGCATCCAAAGAAGATTGCCTATCATTTTATGGGGAAAGATACTACATACGCAGAATTCGATCAGTCAGTGGAACTATTTGCGGGGGCATTAAAGTCAATTGGTGTGGAAAAAGGGGATAATATAGGTTTTTTATTGGGGAACTCACCACATTTTTTAATTTCTTTATATGCTACTATGCGAATTGGTGCTACGGCAGTTCCGATTAATCCAATTTATTCACCAGATGAAATCAGTTATATTGTAAAAGACAGTGATGCTAAAGTGATCATTGCTCTTGATGCACTATTGCCTTTAGTGGAGAAAGCTGCCGGGGTATTCACATCGGTTGAAAATTATATTATTTGTGAAACACAACCTGATACTGTTCAAAAACTAGCTGCTTTACCAGAAAACTTGAAGATAAAAGTGAAACCGTTTTCAGTGCTGATTTCTTCATCTACCTTGGGTACTTCTGCAGTGGAAACAGATCCAGATGATATTGCAGTAATCTTATATACTTCCGGGACAACTGGTCATCCAAAGGGTGCTATGCTAACATACAATAATATTTATTCAAATGCTCGTGATGTTGCAGAATACTTGCAGATTAATACAGAGGATCGTGTAATCACCACTTTACCTGTATTTCATGTGTTTGCGCTAACAGTTGTTGTGAATGCACCATTATTAATGGGTGCAACACTACTATTAATCCCGAGATTTAGTCCACAAGAAGTGTTCAACATGACGAAAGAGCATCAAGCGACCGTGTTTGCAGGTGTTCCGACGATGTACAATTTCCTTTATCAATTTCCGGATGCAAACGTTGAAGACTTTTCTAGTATTCGCTTAGCGATTTCAGGGGGATCTTCACTACCAGTAGCACTGTTACACAATTTTGAAAACAAGTTCAATGTTCGTGTATCTGAAGGATATGGTTTGTCGGAGGCATCACCGGTGACATGCTTTAACCCAATCGATCGTGATCGTAAGCCTGGTTCAATCGGAACAAATATTGTAAACGTTGAAAATAAAATCGTCAATGAACTTGGAGAAGAAGTTCCAGTAGGCGAAGTAGGTGAACTAATCGTTCGAGGACCAAACGTTATGAAGGGTTACTACAAGATGCCAGAAGAAACGGAAAGTGCTATTCGTAATGGATGGTTGTATACTGGAGATCTTGCGAGACAAGATGAAGAAGGCTATTTCTATATAGTCGATCGCAAAAAAGATATGATAATTGTTGGGGGATATAATGTATATCCTCGTGAAGTAGAGGAAGTCCTATTTTCACATCCTGGTATAGTAGAAGCGGCTGTTATTGGCATACCAGATCCCAACTTTGGAGAAGAAGTTCTTGCGTTCGTTGTGAAAAAAGATTCTACTTTAACAGAACAACAATTACATGACTATTGTGCAGAAAAACTCGCAAAATATAAAGTACCTAAGAAGTTCGAATTCATAGAGGAACTTCCTAAGAATACAACAGGAAAAATATTACGTCGCTCTTTAAAAGTACAGATAGTTTAACTTGGTTCAGCTAACTTTGCCTCAGTTGAGATAATAAAGTTATTTAATTGTATCTTCAAGAATTCAGTAACCTCCTACCAAATCAATTAGTAGGAGGTTATTAAAGTTGTTTAAAATTCTAAAATAGCTTTCATACTACTCAACCACAGAAATGTTTTATATCACATATGATTTAAGACGCCACACACTTAGTCCGAAACCAATCATCACTGCTGCAATAATCGTTGGCATTAAGCCATAACTAATAAAAGGTAATGACATCGCCATAATCGGTAAAAAACCGAAAATCATACCAATATTCACGACAACTTGTGTGGCAAATAGAGTCAAACTACCAGTGAGTAAATAGCGACCAAATGGATCACGAACCTTTTGAATTATCACGAGTAAACGAATGATACAGATAAACAATAAAACAGCGATGAATAAAGCAGGCCCTAACCCGTAGGAACGAATAATCCCAGCAAAAACAAAATCTGTGTGCAATTCTGGTATCCCTTCAAATGGAATAGCACCAAACCATCTCGCTTCACTGATTAATTGCTGCAGACGTATATAGAGATAGCCAAAACCCTCTGGATCTTTGTCCGGATTGACAAACGCAAAAATCCTCGCAACTTGATAAGGCATAGCATTCGCTAACAAAAATACAATAAACGTAGTACCAGCTATAGCACTTGTCACTATTGTGATCACTTTTGTTTTGATTGTGTGCTTACTACATAGGAAGATTACCATGAACATCATGGTATGTAATATAAATGCGATTAAATGTGGTTGCAACATAAATAACATAGAAATAAAGGCAAATAACGCAAACCCACCCAATAATGGACGTTTTTTCGTAAAGTAGCTAGCCCAGCCAATGACAAGCAGCGGTAACGTCCATAAACTATCTATACGGAAAGCACCTAATTTCAGCTCTGGCTTGCCGTTTATGTGATTTGTTGGGAAATACGCAAGTAAAAGCAAAACCACGATAGTCGCCACAAAAATCCACTTCGCATGCTTTATGAGTTTTCGGTAGTCATATCGGTAAAGAACAATGACTAATCCTACACCAAGGAGAATGGTAATTATCTTTTTTGAATACGCGGGTGCTTCGAGTGGTAAGAATCCACATAATAATAATGCACTAAATGCAGCAATGAGCAGCCAATCGATTTTAGGCTTATGGATTTTATTCATTGATCTTCCAAGAGCGACAGGACTTCCCATGTCCTGAATTGCTTTTTTCATCGCTCCTTCTTCAGGTAGCCCATGCTCCATATATTTTGTTTGCGCTAGTGTTAAATGTTGCTTTAACTCTTCTGCTACAGTGGCTTTTGCTTCTTTGGATCGAATAAGCTTTGTTACTTGCTGTATAAAGCTTTCCATTTAACACCTCCGATTGGTCTTTGCGTCAATGCGAGTTGCTTTTGTCCCTTTTTCGAAAGGAAATATACCTTCTCGCCATTCTTCCATAAGCCAGTAATGAGCTCTGCCACTTCTAATTCATGTAAGCATTGGTATAGCAACCCTTCATTTTGATAAATGGCTTGCTCTCCACGCATATGCATTAATTCTGTTAGCTCGAATCCGGACTTTTCGGTTTGCGTAAGTCCAAGTAATGCATATTTTAGGTTCTCAACAGAAACGAGTTGTTGAATTTTTGTATGCACAGCTTGCTGTTCCTTTTCATCAAATTGAACATCTTGGAATGTATGCTTATGCATCGCCTGTTTTATATTCTTTAAATCCACTCGCTCACCTCCAACTGCTCTTTTAAGAATTGCTTCGCTTTACGGAGTCTTGTTTTAACCGTATTCTCATTTATCGATAACACGCCCGCTATTTCCTTACTCGTATAGTCTTCAAAGTAAAATAAATAAATTACTTCCCGGTACACGATGGGTAGTTGCATCACCGTTTTTGCAAGCCTTTCCTGCTCGTCTTGCTGAATGACCTGTTGTTCCACATTACTGCTTGCCTGCACGTTGACTCCGGCATCCACAGCCACTTGAATATTCTGGTTATACCAGCTCTTTAAGTAATCTTTACAGTGATTAATAGCAATTCGCCACATCCATGTTTTCAATGTGGATTTCCCTTTAAATGTTGGATATGCCTCGTAACATTTAACAAAGATCTCCTGTGTTAAATCCTGTGCGATTGCCTTGTCCTTTACGTAGGTATACACAAGCTGCAATAAGTCTTGACCATAAAGCATCATGTCATCAATTGGGATATGTATAGATTCTATAGGTACTGATACATCATTCACACATTTCCCTCCTTTACAATGATTAGACGATTATCAAATGAAAATAGTTTTCAAAAAACAAGCACACAAGGGACACTTGCTATTAATAATACACTCCAAATCAACCTTATTGTCACTTTACTTGAGGAGCATCTTTCTTATAGGCTTTTTTTAGAAAATAGGAGGAAAAGGATTTCGGATGTCGAAATAAATAGGGAGAGAAGTTTTAAACAGAAGGGGACTTTTAAATGACTAAAAGAAAACTAGAAGCAACTGATTTATTTGCAATACAATCGATAACAAATCCTGTGATTTCACCAAACGGGAATGAGGCAGTTTTCATCCGTACGGAGATGCACAAAGAGGATAACAAATATTATGCTTACTTATATCATGTAGATATCGAAACTAATGAAATAACACAATGGACCCACTCGAAAGAAAGAGTGTCCTCTCCAAAATGGTCGGCGGATGGGAAACAACTAGCATTTTTGTCGAATCGTGACGACAAAAACCAAATTTATGTAATGTCCGCTAATGGTGGAGAAGCAAAACAAGTGACAAAATTAGAAAAAGGTGTTTCTAGCTTTATCTGGTCACCTTGTAGTAAAAAGATTTGGTTCTCGGCTTCTTTAAAGGAAGGGAAAGGGTGGTCTGACAAGGCTGAAAAAGAAGATAAGAAATTACCTGAAGCCTATATTGTAGAAAAAATGAAGTACCACGGAGATGGTGTTGGGTTATTACCAAAAGATACATACCGACAAATTGGATCTATCATTATAGCGTCTGGAGAAATTACAGCCTTTACAGAAGGTGCATTTAATCATAGCCTTCAAGCAATTTCTCATGATGGGAAACAACTAGTAATTGGTGTGAATAGAGATGAAAATCAAGATTTTTCATTCCGTGAACCTATGTTATTAATCGATGTAGAAACGAAAAAAGAATCGGTAATTATTGAAGAAAACGGATACTTTGGAGGGGCAACATTCTCTGCGGATGATCAATATATCGCTTTTGGTGGGATGCTCCACACATTTAAAAATGCAACGCACGAAGAAGTGTATGTATATGAAGTGAGTACTGGAAAACTTCAAATACTTACTGAAGGAATTGATGCTCCAGTAGGCGATTATGCAGGAGCAGATATCCAACAAGGAGCAAACGCACCTGATGTTGTTTGGACAAACCAGAATCACTTGTATTTCCAACTGTCTACAATGGGTGACGTTCGTTTGTATTTTGCATCTCTTGAAGGGGAAATTTACCCAGCAACTCAAGAAAACGAGCATGTATATGGATACGATATTGCTAGCAACGGAACCTATGCTCTTGCGACAATAAGTAATGCAATATTTCCCGGGGAATTATTTAAACTAATTTTGGCGACTGGTGAAAGAATCGCCCTCACTAAATTTAACGAAGAGTTGTTAAATGAAGTAGAGCTTGTCGAACCAGAAGCCATTGTGTATAAAGGTCTTAATGATTGGGATGTACATGGTTGGTTAATGAAACCAGCAGGTTATCAGGATGGAGAAAAATACCCACTTATTGTAGAGATTCATGGTGGACCACATACGATGTATGCAAATACATTTTTCCATGAGCTCCAACTATTAGCTGCACAAGGTTATGGAGTATTGTATGTAAATCCACGTGGAAGTCATTCATATAGCCAACAATTTGTGGACGCTGTTCGTGGAGACTACGGTGGTGGCGACTATGAAGATATCATGGCTGGAGTAGATTATGTATTGAAGGAAAATGATTGGATTGATGAGAATCGTTTAGGGGTTACTGGTGGGAGTTACGGTGGGTTTATGACTAACTGGATTGTCGGTCATACGAATCGCTTTAAAGCAGCGGTTACACAACGTTCAATTTCCAATTGGATTAGCTTTTATGGAGTTTCAGATATTGGATACTACTTCACGCCATGGCAAATTGGTACCGATATGACGGATATTGATAAACTATGGGATGCGTCTCCGCTCAAATATGCAGCTAATGTAGAGACACCTTTATTGATATTGCATAGTGAAAATGACTATCGCTGTCCAATCGAACAAGGGCAACAGCTGTATATAACTTTAAAAGCTATGGGGAAAGAGACAAGCTTCGTCCGCTTTCCACAATCAGATCACAATTTATCTCGAGTTGGATTGCCGAATTTAAGACAAACACGATTAGAACAAATTACTAGTTGGTTTGAAAGGTATCTATAAGAACAGACAAACCCCCTTCACTTCGAAGGGGGTTTGTTAAATCGATCGATAGAGCGTGATGATCGGCTGAAAAACGGGAATAATCGGTTGATTCCGCCTAACAATCGGTCGTAAAGTTGAGAAAATCGGTTGAATCTGACGAATAATCGGTCGAATCGAACACTCAGTTTCTTTTATGAAATCCTTTTTTATAATATACGAACACTAATCCGATTATCCATATAGGTCCAACTATTAGCGCTATACGAGTATCAGGGAAATAAGCCATTAGACCAAGTACCAATACTAAAAAGGCTAGTGCTAAATAGGACCCTACTGGATAAAATAACGCCTTATAGGAAAGCCGTGAAACTTCTCCTTTTGTTAGCGTTTTACGGAATTTTAATTGAGATAATAATATAATTCCCCATGTCCAAACGGCACCGAATGTTGAAATACTCGTTACCCAGATAAATACTTTTTCTGGAACTAGGTAATTTAATATAACACCAACTAATAGTAAAAAGGCAGAAAAGATAATTGCTTTTGAAGGTACTCCTGTTTTGCTAATTTTAGAGAACGAATTAGGAGCCTGTTTCTGCTGAGCTAGATTAAACAACATACGTCCTGTACTAAAAATACCGCTATTACAACTAGACAAAGCAGCTGTAAGCACTACAAAGTTAATAATACCTGCTGCTGGTCCAATACCAATTTTCTCAAACATTAAAACGAAAGGACTTCCGTTGGCTCCTATCTCGTTCCATGGATAAATGGACATTATTACGAATAGTGCTCCAACATAGAACAGTAAAATACGCCAAAATACCGTATTGATCGCTCGTGGAATTACCGTTTTAGGATTTTTCGCTTCTCCTGCAGTTACACCAATCATTTCCACACCCAAATAGGCAAACATGACCATCTGTAAGGACATAAATACACCAGTAACTCCATTTGGTGCAAACCCGCCGTTCGACCACAAATTACTTATCCCGACTGCAATTCCATCATTACCAAGACCGAAAAGAATAACACCTAGTCCAACAAAAATCATAGCTAAGATGGCAATAATTTTAATAAGTGCAAACCAAAACTCAAACTCTCCATAAGCTTTAACTGCTATTAAGTTAACAAGTGTCATAATAACTAATGCCGCTAATGCCCATATCCAAGGCGCAGTGTCTGGATACCACAATTTCATGTATACTCCCACAGCAGTAATCTCTGCCATACAGGTAACTACCCATAAAAACCAATAATTCCACCCTGTTATGTATCCCGCAAGAGGACCTAGATAATCCTTTGCATATCGACTAAATGAACCCGAAACTGGATTATGTACCGCCATTTCACCAAGTGCTCGCATGATGATAAAAATGGCCATTCCTCCGACAATATAAGAAATCAGAATTGCTGGTCCTGCAAGCTGTATTGCTGTTGCTGAACCTAAAAATAGTCCAACCCCGATTGCCGCTCCTAATGACATCAAGGTGATATGTCGCTGTTCTAAACCTCGCTGTAGTTGATTTCCACCCAAGTTATGTCACTCCTTCAAAATTTAATACTGTATAAGATAAAACTCTATCACAATAGTGTGCATATTGGGAACAGTCTATCATACTGATATTGTGGTAAAATTATGAATACAATTCATGAAAGATTGGAGTTAAATGATGAAAGATATATCAATTCGTCCTATTGTCGAAGAAGAGCTTGTTCAACTTTGGGAATTAAGTGCAAAGCAAGAGGCACCTGAATGGAAAAAATGGGACGCACCCTATTATCCCCATATACCTAAAACTTTAGAACAATTTTTAGAAAAGAAAGATCAATTGGTCCATCAAGAAGATATGTGGGGAATTTATGTAGATGGAGAATTAGTTGGTTCACTCTGTTACTACTGGGAGCACGAGGAATCCCTCTGGTTAGAAATGGGGATTGTCATTTATGAACCTCGTTTCTGGAGTGGTGGACTAGGTACAGAGGCCCTTCGAATGTGGATTAATCATTTATTTAAAGAATTACCACTTGTTCGCGTTGGCTATACAACCTGGTCTGGCAATGAACGCATGATTAAAGTCGGTGAAAAATTAGGCATGACAATGGAAGCTAGGCTACGCAAATGTCGATTTTATAATGGAGTTTATTATGACTCTATCCGAATGGGTATATTAAGAGAAGAATGGGAAGAACGTGTATGATTCCATTATTTGAAGTAAAGCAGCTGACGAAAAAGCATTGGGATGCACAGGTAAAAAGAGAATTATTTTCTGACATAACTACGTGTATCGAGCGACCAGTGCGTATTGCTTTACTCGGTAAATCTGGTCAAGGCAAAAGTACGCTTTTACGCATTCTAGCTAAATTAGATTCTGTTGATAGTGGAGAGGTATGCTTTAACGGTCAATTGATGAATGAGGTAGATAGTAGAACGTGGCGTATGAATATATGTTATGTAGCACAGCAAGCAACAATGTTGCCAGGAACTATAAAAGATAATTTAATTATTAGCAGCAAAATACATAATCGACCTTTTGAGGAAGACTTCGCAAGACAGTTGATAAAAGAAGTAGGATTAGATGATTTAGACTGGGAGAAACAAGCAGGGGATCTATCTGGTGGGGAAAAACAGCGCATCGCTTTAGTTCGGTCGTTGTTGTTACGACCGAAAATATTACTTCTAGACGAGATTACAGCTTCTCTTGACCAACAGAGCAAGGAGTTAGTAGAACAGCTATTAATCAAACTGCACCAAAAAGAGGAAATCGCTTTTATATGGGTAACGCATGACACCGAGCAGGCAAATAATATTAGTGAGCGTATTTGGTATATGGAAGATGGGAAACTTGCTAGTGATTTAAAGACTTCTGAGTTTTTTGGCGACCAGGCGAGCTTCCCTACACAGGTGATACTATGAGTTTGATAGCGTTAAGTTTCACCCTACTATTTGTCATTATTACGATGCTTGTATCAGTTTGGCAAAAGCTTGACTTAGAGAAGGATATTGCAATTGGTACGGTTAGAGCAGCGATTCAGCTGCTTGCTGTCGGATATGTATTACAATTTGTATTTCAGTCCGAAAATGTTCTATTTATTATCCTAATTGTTTGCGTCATGATTGTTGTTGCAGCATTTAATGCAGCAAAACGGGCAAAAGGCATGGCAGGAGTCGTATGGAGAATTATTCTCTCCATTGCTACGATGGAAATCCTCATGATGGGACTATTACTAAGCTTGCAAATCATCGAAGCAACGCCACAGTACATCATCCCGCTAAGTGGAATGACAATCGGTAACGCAATGGTTGCATGTGGATTATTCTTAACACAATTAAAGCGAGAAACAGAAAGCTCTAAAGGCGAAATTGAAACCTTACTTTCACTCGGTGCAACGAGTCGCCAGGCTGTGCAAGATGTGTTAAAACGCTCCGTCAAATTCAGTATGATTCCGACAATTGATGCGATGAAAACAGTAGGACTTGTCCAACTACCTGGTATGATGACAGGAATGATTATTGCTGGTGCAGATCCGGTCGAAGCGGTTCGATATCAAATATTAATCATTTTTGTATTTACTAGTTCCTCTGCTATTACGAGTATGATGTTAAGTGTACTTTGTTATAAAAAACTATTTACGAAGGATTTACAATTGAAAGATTGGAGATCTAATTGAGCATTTGTTTCGCAACTTTTAAGGGTCGTAAGAGGACAGGACTTGGAAGCTAGTATGTTTTTAACCTTGTCCTCCTTCTAATATAGAACACTAAAGATGCCAAGATGTCTTATTATTTATTTGTTTTTTTAGTTGTTTCACTTCATTGGTTAAATAATCAATCTGTTTTTGCATATTATTATTGCTAACTTGTTCTTGCTGTTCTTCTTTCAAAGCTTGAACTGCTGCGATAGTAGATATTGCATCTCCCAGCGTAGCTAATAATGCACCCCATACAGCAAGCTCTAGCGAACTTATTCCATTGGAATCTTGATCTTTTTGATCATTGTTTTCAATGTTCGTCATTAAAATTGCCTCCAATATAAAAAAATTTACCGATATAATTTAAATACCCTAGAAGATTTATTATCCTGTTATAATTTTTTAGTGCTTTAATACTCTGAGTGCTTCTGCAAATTTTGGGGCAGAAGTCAATGGGGATTTAACTGGTATCTGGCTACGCACGTAACTATACGACGATGTTGAATAATTAAATAAAACTTCTGTCCAAGTCAGTCCGTAGGTTTGCTATTTGCAATCGGAGCATCTTGAGGACAAAGGTTCTGGAAATTTTCCATTAAATACACGCTATTTGATTATGCCTTATTGTATGAACTGAATAATGTGCTCTAGAACATACTTCCATGAGCAGGAATAGTAAGGGTATTAAAAAAAGCAAAACGATTTTTCGTTTTGCTTTTTGACGTTAGATCGTCTTGAATTTTGCAAGCATAGCAATAGCTGTGCCAATAAGCGAACCTATTATAATGCAAATAAACATAAAGAAAAAACTCATTGATGCCCAACCGTCCAATGTGAAAAAGCTTACGACAGCGATTAAAAATGATATTCCTAATAGAACACTGGGTATCCAATACTTGGTGTAATTCTTTTTTCGAAGAATAGATGTTGAAATAGTAACTATGATAATTGTGGCTATAGTTATATAAACAAAATATTGCACTAAATATCTCTCCTATTTCTTTATTATATCTGTAAATTCAAATAATATAAGGTTGGGTTTGCATTTCAGCGCTTCGATGCGTAATTTTACAGCAGGTACTAGAGATCTTACTAAAAAATTATATCTAACACCCAAAAGAAATGAAGTACAAGATTGGATGAAATGTTACAATTAATGAAAAATAATCCATTGTGATTGGAGGGGAATTTAATAGTGGGATGGCTAATTATTGTCATAGTTGCATATCTGCCAATTGTTTATCGAATTCATAAACGTCTTGATTATTTAGAGAAAGAGGTCAGAAGATTAAATGGAGATGATAAAAGTTGAAAAAATTTCAGGAAATGTCTTATAAAGAAAATGGAAAATGAAAGCTAATACTAAAGGCAATTCTATATTTATCTATAATAATATTATGGGCATTATTATATGTTACTTCGTTTTTATTACACCGTATAACGTTTCTGATAGCTGGAGTAGCTTTGCAGGATGGAGGGAAATAATTGAATACTAACCAAAAGGCTCTTGAACTATTTGAACAAAATGAATATGAAAATGCATTAGAGCTTTTTCAACAAGCAGTAAAGGAATCAAGAAATATACAATCATTAAATAATCTAGCTTGGATGTACAGTTACGAGGAAGAAGATGATAACCAAGCCCTTGTACTAATTAAAGAAGTAATACATATGAAGCCCTCCTCTTATTTTCCGTATAACTTATTAGGTGAAATTAACCTCAGGCAAAAAAAGTGGAAACTTGCATCGGATGCACTTTCAAAGTCTATTTCAATTCAACCATCCATGGAAGCTTATCAAAATTTAGCAGTTGCAAAATATTATTTAGAAGAATTAGAGGTGGCATCTGATAATTTCTTGCGTGCTGCAGGAAATTCGGATGTTGTTATGTTCTATCATGTTAAATGTTTAATTGAGCTTGAAAAGAAATCGGAAGCAAAAGAAAAACTAGATGCTTTTAATGAAGATGCAGATGACTTCATAGGAGAAGTTGAAGTTGCTGATTTGTATGTTGAATTAGGTTGTTTTAACGAAGCGATTCAATGGTTTGAAAAAGGATGGAAAGAATACTGGAAAACCCCTAATTGGATTAGCAGATTTGTCTACGCTCTATTTAAAACAAAAAATATTACCCGCATCAATGAAGTTATTGAAGAATCTATTCTACAAAAAGATGAAGAGATCAAATCTGCTCATGAAGAAGAATGTGATGAAAATTGGACAGAAGGCGATAAAGAAACACATATTAAACAATTACTCGAAGAAAAGAACGAATATGAGTATATGGTTGACCGAATTTCATCAGGACATATCCCCTTAATGGAATTTGAGCCTGCAATTACTGGGGCTTGTTATCTGTTTGGATGCAAGCGACATAACCACCCAGATTACCAAGAATAAGCATAGGTTAAATCATTTCTATCGATAAATCTTAATGAAACAATAAAGTGATGCTCGTCACTGCTGATAAAAAATACTTGTATTAAACTAAATAGTATAAAAGTTAGTCGAGTAAGACTGGACGTTTCTCGACTAAGTGAGGAGAATTGTGCAGATGAAAAAATCGGATTTACCTATTGTTTATTCCTGTTCTGGATGTTCCTCGGCAGCACAGACGGCTAACTTAATTGCTCTAAAGATGGATCGCGAGAATATTGCATAAATGTCTTGTATTGCTGGTGTTGGTGGAGATGTTAAACCGCTTGTTCGGACTGCAAAATCAGGAAGAGAAATTATTGCTATAGATGGCTGTCCACTAGCCTGTTGCAAGCATTCTCTTGCCAGACATAATGTTCAAACAAACCATCATTTTTTACTATCTGACTTTAATGTTCCTAAAAAGTTAGGAGTAGATCCAGACCCAAATTTGTTTATAAGTGCTTACGATAAAATATTAGAGCTTACTAACTAATGATTACCTTCTTTCTTTTTATTAATGGCTCTGTTATATCTTCATGTTGATTTTTTTCAGCTGTGCCTTCGGTTAGGAACTTTCCACACACTTCTTATATAATGAGGGTAGAATTATGTGAGAAAGGATTCATTCTATTATGCAATTAACTATAACATTTGTCGTTTTGGCGATAAGTATCATTTTATTTGTAAGTAACCGAGTGCGTGCGGACCTTGTTGCACTTCTTGCACTTTTAGCTTTTGTTATTTCAGGTGTGTTAGAGCCAACAGAAGCACTTGCTGGCTTTTCTAATTCAGTAGTCATTATGATTGCCGGACTATTTGTTGTGGGTGCAGGTATTGTTCGGACAGGTCTTGCGCAGTCTGCCGGGAATTTATTGTTAAAATGGTCTGGGAAAAGTGAGAAAAAATTATTTGTTTTATTACTCATTATTACAGGCAGTGTTGGTTCGTTTATGAGTAACACTGGAGTAGTCGCGTTAATGCTACCGATTGTGATTAGCATTGCCATCAGTATTAATAGTAGTCCTTCTAAGTATTTGATACCCCTATCTTATATTAGTAGTTTATCTGGTCTAATGACGCTAATTGCCACACCTGCTAATCTGATAGTTAGTCAGGTGCTTGTGGATAATGGGTTTGAAAAGCTTAGTTTTTTTGAAATTACTCCCCTTGGAATCATTGGAATAACTACAGGTATTTTATATTTTCTATTTGCTAGAAAATATGTGTTGCCTAATGATAAAAGAAAAAACAATGCGGGAGAAGGGCATAAGCTATCCCCAAAACAATTGGCAGCTGACTATGAATTAGGTGGTAATTTACACCGTGTTCGTGTGGTAGAAGATTCTCCGATTATTGGAAAAAAACTTTCTGAAATAAAGCTTCCCGCAAAATATCATTTAGCAATTCTAAAAATCGATCGTAAATCAACGGAAGGGATGAATATTCTACCTATCCGTTATCAGGAAATGGCTGGTCCGACGAGTGTGTTTGAAGCGAAGGATATTTTGTACGTTCAAGGTCCACTTGAGAATGTGTTGCAGTTTGTAAAAGATTTTCGGTTAGAGCTAGAAGATGAAGAATCGAATGCAGAGGAGCTAGTTTCTAAACAATTAGGCATAGCAGAGGTACTATTAACACCTCATTCCAATTTGATAAATGAAACGGTTGGTAGTATCGGTTTCCGAGAAAAGTATAATTTAAATATACTCGGCATCAATCGCAAAGGGGATTACGTATTAACTGAAATGGCTAATGTACGTTTGCGATTTGGTGATGCACTGTTGGTCCAAGGCGCATGGGAGGAGATTGAGCTTCTTTCCAGGGCTGTAAAAGATGTTGTGATTATCGGTCAGCCAAAAGAGCATGCAAGTATGGCGGCTGCAAGTGGAAAAGCACCAATTGCAGGTGCAATAATGCTACTAATGATTGGTTTAATGATTCTCGAAGTATTCCCGGCGGTGATTTCTGTTCTTTTGGCAGCTACCTTAATGGTTATGACAGGTTGTCTCCGTAATATGGATGATGCCTATGGCAAAATGAACTGGGAGAGTATTATTTTAATTGCTGCGATGCTTCCTATGGCTACTGCCCTTGAAAAAACTGGCGGTATGGTCATCTTATCCGAGGGGATTGTTAATCTTCTTGGCCGGTTCGGAGCAATGGGTGTTTTGGCTGGTATTTACTTTATTACGATGGTTTTTGGACAATTTATTAGTAATACGGCGACAGCTGTTTTATTTGCACCAATAGCAATGACCGCAGCAATTAGTTTAGATGCAAATCCTTATACTTTTTTAATCGCCATTGCGGTTTCGTCGAGTATGGCTTTTGCAACTCCTGTAGCTTCTCCCACGAATGCGTTAGTAATGACAGCTGGAGGATATAAATTCTTTGATTTTGTAAAAGCAGGGATTCCCTTGCAAGTAATTATGTTCATCATTATGATGATTGCAATTCCTATCTTTTTCCCATTGTAATGCAAAAAGAGCTTCTCTTTATAAGAGAGGCTCTTTTTTAAATTGACATTTTTTAGAATATGATACTGACTAAGATTAATAAAGTATGCGGATTCACCAAAAGCAAAAAAATTCACAACAAACGAAGGTGTTGCTGATCAGTTTGCAGAGGGTGGTTACATTCTTTAAGAAATATCAACTATGAGAATCGGGCGATATGCTGAGCCGAATGAACTCGCTGAAATGGTAGCTTTCTTAGCATCAGATAAAGCAAGTTATATGACCGGTTCAATTGTTCTTGTAAATGGCGTTTTAACTTTATAGTCAATAAAAACATCCCATTGGGTAGAATACTGAGGAATTACGAGGAACTCACAATACCTTTTAGCGGTAAGAAATTAAAGTACTTACTTCAGCTATCAAGAAAAGGGTGAATTTTATTTAGTAAGGTTTCCGCCAGGCACATGAAAGTCTTCAAACTGGCCATACACGCTGACAGATTGTTATTCGAGATAAGGAGTAGCATATTAAAGAACTAAATAAATAGAAAATGATTTTTTTTAAGAGAGGTGTAGTCCATCATACACCTCTCTTTGTTAGTTAATTGCTTTTAATGTATTCAAATAATGTAAGGAGTTGATGCGGCAATTCCTTTTTTATCCTAAAAAAGAACACATCCTGGAAATCATATACTTTCTTAATTAACATTTAATACTTTTTTAAGACTTTGTTTTCAGGGAGTTAAGTATTAAAGGATACAATGTAATTACGTCGACGATAATAATAATAATCAATGTAAATTGATAACAGTAGAAATGCTATGAAAATTTGGAGGAATTAATATGAAAAAGCTTTTAATATTACTTATTGCAAGTATAGGTCTACTTGGAGCCTGTCAATCAAAACCAAACGAAAATGAGAATGTTGTAAATGGGGAAGAAACACAAAGTAACGATATTAAAACTGCTGAAAAGGAGAAGAAGTCTGAAAATAAGGTGACAAATGGGCAAGAAATGGCTAGTATTCTTAGTGACACAAATTGGCAAGGAACAAGGGTTTATGATAAAAATAATAATGACTTAACAAAAGAGAATGCAAACTTCATTGGTCTTGCGAAATATGATGTAAAAACAGGAAGATATGAATTTTTTGATGCTCAAACAGGTGAAAGTCGTGGCGATAAAGGAACTTTCTTTATCACAAATGATGGGGAGAAGAGAATATTAAGCTGTTGTTGATATGACAGAGTTAAATGAAGATGTTTTTACTTATAAAAGAATGGGAAAAGATGCTAATGGCAACGACGTAGAGGTATTCGTTGAACATGTTCCATATAAAGAAAAAGAGCTTGCTTTTACTGATCCGGACAAGCAGTTGAACGCTATTACAGGAGATATTGTTAAAGTCGTTGATGGAGATAAAATTTTAGGTAGTACCCTTTGGAACGGAACAAAGGTATTAGATGAATACGGTAGTGATGTAACAGAGTATAATTTGATGTTTATAAGTGTGGCAAAATTTGATGACAATACTAATAAATATGAATTTTTCAATACTGAAACAGGTGAAAGCCGTGGTGATTATGGCTACTTCGATATTGTACATGAAAATAAAATAAGAGCCCATGTCTCACTTGGAGAGAATAAGTATGGTGCAGCTCTTGAACTTACAGAACTTAATAATAATAAATTTACGTATAAAAGAATGGGTAAAGACAAAGATGGCAAAGACATAACTGTATTCGTTGAACATGAACCTTATAAAGGTGATCTTAATCCAAATTTTACTATGTAGTTAAAGTGGAACGGTGATTTCCGTTCCCTTTTTAGTTTGGCACTGTTAGTTGTCGCAAAACTCGGATAACTTTTTTTCTATTATACGAATATTTTTACCCTTTAGGAGGGATTGCGTGTCAATCCGTATGAGAATGTTATTATCCTATACAGCCATGTTAGTTGTAACCATGGGGCTTTTTATAATTAGTGGATTGTTGATGATTTTAGCGATTACAGGGGATATAAGTAGTGTAAAACATTTATTTGCAAATCATTACACGCATAAGCCGATAACAGCACAAGAAGAAAATGTGTTCTTGGACTTGAAATATCTAGCGAAAAACCAACCAAATCAATTATTAAATAAAGGTTCTTTGAAGTTATATGATGAGATGTTAAAAGATGTACCAGCTGGTCTTATTATCCGTAAAGGTGATGAAATCACATATAAGACAGATATGCTAATCTCGATAAAAAGTGCAGATGACCTCCCTTCCTTTGAGCCTTCCAATATAAATGTTAGAGATACGATCAGTTTTGGAAAGTATTATTTTTCTTATGTTAAATTTGACTTTTATTATCAGGATAAAGAAGAAGGTAGCATATTTGTCATAAAGAAAGTTAGCCCATATGCAGCGTTATCAAAAAATCTGTTTCCTATATTAGCTGGTGTTTTACTCCTTTTATTAATTGTAACTAATGGAATACTTAATTACTTGGTTACTAGAAGTATCGTAAAACCTTTAGATACATTGAAATTTGCGACAGAAGAAATAAGTGAAGGAAATTTAAATTTTCAAATGACTGCAATTACAAAGGATGAAATAGGACAGCTAAGTATGGCTTTTGAAGAAATGCGTCAAAAATTAAAAGAATCAGTAGACTTGCAGTTAAAATACGAAGAAAACCGAAAGGAACTTATTTCAAATATTTCTCATGATTTGAGAACTCCAATTACGGCGATAAAAGGATATGTAGAGGGAATTAAAGATGGGGTTGCTGATACTCCCCAAAAAATGGACAAATATCTTTCAACGATTTATAGAAGAGCGTCTGATATGGATTCTCTAATTGATGATTTATTTCTTTTTTCAAAGCTAGATCTAAGAAAGATCCAGTTCAACTTTGAAGAAATAGACATTGTTCGATATATCAAGTACTTTATTGAAGAACTTAGCTGGGATCTTGAAGAACAAGGTATCCAAGTACAATTTAATGTTCATTTGTATAATTTTCAAGAATTGGTGATAGCTGATAGGGAAAAATTAAGGCGTGTATTAGCCAATATCATTCAAAATTCCATAAAACATATGAAAAATGAAGAAAGAATTCTACGAATTTCTGTAACCCAAATAGGTGAAAATATTGAGATTAAAATTAGTGACAACGGTAATGGGATTGAACCTACAGCTCTTCAGTATATATTTGATCGATTTTATCGCGAGGATAGTGCGCGAAATGTTACAACAGGTGGAAGTGGTCTTGGTTTAGCCATTGCTAAACAAATTATTTGTGAGCACGGTGGAGAAATTTGGGCAACGAGTGAATTAGGAAAAGGAACGGACATTTACTTTACACTTAAATATGCCAAAAAAAGAGGTGAACGGATTGAAAAAAATATTAATAATTGAGGATGACCCTAGCATTGGAGAATTACAAAGGGATTATCTTGTCATTAATGATTATGAGGTTAATCTAGTTGACTCTGGAAAGGTGGGTCTCGAACAAGCACTTACGGTTGAATATGATTTGATAATTATTGATCTTATGTTACCCCATGTAGATGGTTTTGAAATTTGTAGACAAGTACGGGAAGTAAAGGATATACCGATTTTAATCGTTTCTGCTAAAAAAGAGGATATCGATAAAATTAGAGGTCTAGGTCTTGGGGCAGATGATTATGTGATTAAACCGTTTAGTCCAAGTGAGCTTGTTGCTAGAGTCAAAGCGCATTTGGCACGCTATGATCGTTTGAGTGGTAATAAGCAACAAGATAAAAAAGAAATATGTATAAGAGGATTAAGAATTGATGAGACATCACGTAGAGTTTATGTAAATAATAGTGAAGTCAATTTAACTGGCAAAGAATTTGATCTACTAGCATTTCTTGCGAAGCGCCCAAATCGTGTTTTTAGTAAGGAAGAACTTTTTGAGTTAATATGGGGACTTGAATTAACGGGAGATACTACGACTGTAACTGTCCATATCCGAAAAATACGAGGAAAAATAGAAATTGACCCTGCAAATCCTCAATTTATTGAAACTGTATGGGGTGCAGGTTATCGATTTTCTATATAAATATGAAAAATACCTTGTAGGAAGAGGAGAAAAAGGTGATTTTAAAGAAAGTATTATTTCTATTCATAATTCCATTGTTTTTAATAGGGTGTCAAAACACTAAAGAATGGAATGAATTTGCCAATACTCCAGAGGTAAATGGGGACAAAATGAATGAACAATTTTTTCAAGCAGCAGAACATGGAAATATATCTAAGCTTAAGAGTCTATTGGAGTCAGGGATAGATATAAATATTATAGACAATAATGGCAGAACTGCAGTCATGATTGCTACTTATGCCAACTATCCAGAAACAGTAAAGGTCTTAATCGATAATGGTGCCAATTTAGACATTCAAGATGATATGAAAAACAATCCTTTTTTATATGCAGGAGCAGAGGGCTTTTTAGAAATTTTAAAGATGACAATTGACGCAGGTGCTAATCCAAACCTTTTAAATAGATACGGTGGCACGGCACTTATTCCAGCTTCAGAACATGGTTATTTTGAAGTAGTAAAGGAACTTCTAGAGAACACCAATATCGATGTGAATCTTGTTAACAATTTAGGTTGGACTGCCGTGATGGAAGCGATTGTTCTAAGCGAAGGGGGAAAAATACACCAGGAAACAATAAAAATATTAATTGAATATGGAGCAGATGTGAACATATATGACTCAAAAGGAGTCACTCCACTTCAACATGCTAAAGATAGAGGTTTTGAAGAAATCGAAGAAATACTTCTTCGTGCTGGAGCGGAGTGATGGAGTTTCGATAGCTATTTTATTAAATAGGTCTTTAACTGTTAACAATCCTTCCTCACTCCTCAGATATAATTTGAACACAATCAATTGTACAACTTGCACAATGTAGCAGGGGCAACGTAGTTGGCCCGCGATAGGAACTCCTGCAAACATGGTATTTTTAGAAGCAAGCTGTTCTGCTGTGTTGCAAGAAGAGCGAAACAAAAAGCAGTTTTCTTTAATGGAATGCTTGTTTCAGGTTCCTTGACTATTAATGCTTAATAGATAGGAGAAGAATATGGAAAACTATTGGATAAAAAACGTTTTACTAGAAAAAGGATATAAATATGAAAATGGTGTAATTTCAAGTACTTTAACGGAGATCTGTCATATTCGAATTGAAGATGGTAAAATTACGAATATTGTTCCTTTCGATACGGATATAAATGACGATCTAATAAAATATGATTCGAACCAAATGCTAATGTTACCAACTTTTAAGGAAATGCACATACATATTGATAAAACTTATTACGGTGGTCCATGGAAGGCAATACAACCAGCAACAAGTATTTTTGATAAATTCGATGAAGAAAAAGAACTCCTTCCAAAACTTTTACCAACTGCCCGGTACAGAGCAGAAAAAATATTGGAGACTTTACTTAGTTTCGGTTCGACACATGTACGTACTCACTGTAACATAGACCCGGTTATTGGTTTATCAAATCTAGAAGCAACAATGCAAGCACTAGAGAATTTTTCAGGAAAGCTCTCCCATGAAATTGTTGCTTTTCCCCAACATGGACTTCTACGGTCAAATTCTGTTGCACTAGTTAGACAAGCCTTAAAGCAAGGAGCGACAGTAGTTGGTGGTGTTGATCCAGGGAGTGTTGATGATAATATCGAAAAATCATTACAAACAATTATGGATATTGCAGTAGAAGCAAATGCAGGTATAGATATCCACATCCATGACAAGGACACGTTAGGAATGTTAGCAATGAACCGACTTGCAGATCTCACAGAAGAGGCGAAATGGCATGGGAAAGTAACAGTAAGTCATGCCTTTGGATTTGCTGGAGAATCGAGTGTTGATTCCTCCGAACTTGCTGAACGCTTTGCTAAGCTAGGTATATCAATTACCTCAACAGTACCTATAGGTAATCTTATTATGCCAATTCCAATGCTTCGAGAAAAATGTGTGAAAGTTGAACTAGGAACTGATAGCCTTACAGATCACTGGTCGCCATTTGGTAATGGTGACAATTTAGAGAAGGCTGGACGGTTGGCCGAACTTTACCACCATTTGGACGAATTATCTCTATCTCAATCGTTAGGCTATATCACGGGAGGTATAACTCCTTTAGACAAGGAAGGAAATCAAGTTTGGCCACAAGTCGGCGATAAGGCAAGCGTCGTATTTGTTGATGCCAGCTGTTCAGCAGAAGCTGTCGCAAGAAGGTCGAAAAAACGAGTTGTGCTTTTCAATGGGAATATTGTTTCAGGGTCATTTTAAAAGCTTCGAATTTGTTAGAGTGTATTAATTGCAATTCCTATCTTTTTCCCATTGTAATGCAAAAAGAGCTTCTCTTTATAAGAGAGGCTCTTTTTTAATTGACATTTTGTTGGAATATGATATAACTATTAATATTAAGCCTAAAACAAAGTATGCAGGTAGGAATAATATGATTCAAAAAGGGGTTTTAAAATGGGTAGAGAATTTGTCAATATTTTTGATGGTTGGGCAGACTCTTACGATGCCTCCGTTTCTGGAAAAGATCCAGAGTATAGAGATGTATTTGAAGGTTATGAAACTATATTAAATGAGGTAGCTAAACGTGTTTCTGGTACTATTATTGAATTTGGAACAGGCACTGGAAATCTAACTGCAAAGCTATTAGAAGCAGGTAATCCGGTTATCGGTATAGAACCTAATACTAAGATGCGTGAAGTAACAGCAGAACGTTTCCCCGCTATTCAAGTAATTGATGGGGATTTACTTGAATTTAATGAAGAAAATGAACATATAGATGCAATTGTAAGCACTTATGTATTTCATCATTTAACAGATAAAGAAAAAGGTTTAGCATTAAAAAAATATGCGACTCTACTTTCGAAAAATGGAAAGGTCGTTTTTGCAGATACTGTTTTTCTTACAGAAGAAGCAAAACAAGCACAGATTTCTAAGGAAAGAAACCGTGGCTTTTTTAATGTAGTAGAAGACCTAGAAAGAGAATACTATACGACTATCCCTATATTAGAAGAATTATTCACTGAAGCAGGGTTTCAAGTAAGCTTCGTGAAAATGAATGACTATGTTTGGTTAATAGAAGCAACGAAAAAATAAGGAGCGATACTCATGAAAAAAATGAATGTAGAAAGCTTTAACTTAGATCACACAAAAGTAGCGGCACCATTTGTACGCCTTGCAGGAACGAAAGTAGGAAACAATGGCGATGAAATATTAAAATACGATATCCGTTTTAAACAACCGAATAAAGAACATATGGAAATGCCCGGCCTACACTCTTTAGAGCATCTAATGGCAGAAAATATTCGTAATCATACAGATCAGGTAGTGGATATTAGTCCAATGGGTTGCCAAACTGGGTTTTATTTATCTGTCATCAATCATGATAACTTTGATGAAATTCTTGAAATTCTTGAAAAAACATTACAGGATGTTCTAAATGCAACTGAGGTTCCAGCTTGCAATGAAGTTCAATGTGGTTGGGCTGCAAGCCACAGCTTAGAAGGTGCAAAAGAAATCGCTTCTGAAATGCTAGCTAAAAAAGATGAATGGCGTCAAATATATATCGAGGAAGCATGATGAACATATTTAGTAGTGTACAAGATTTAATAGGCAATACACCTGTAGTTGAGATTAAGCATATCCCAATTCCAAATAATTGTCGTATATTCGCCAAGCTTGAATATCTCAACCCAGGGGGCAGTGTGAAGGATCGACTGGGCTTGTCTTTAATTGAGGATGCAGAAAAGTCAGGGAAACTCATACCAGGTGGGACCATTATAGAACCAACAGCAGGTAATACAGGAATTGGTATTGCTTTGGCTGCTATTGGAAAAGGTTATAAAGTTATTTTTGTTGTTCCACAGAAATTTAGTGTGGAAAAGCAAACATTGATGCGTGCATTAGGAGCTGAGATCGTCAATACAGATACAGCATTAGGCATGCAGGGAGCAATTAATAAAGCAGCAGACCTAGTGGTTGAAACACCGAATGCTTTCTCTCCTTCTCAATTTTCAAATACTGCAAATCCAGCTACGTATACGAAGACATTAGGACCTGAATTATGGCGAGATTTAGATGGTGAAATTGACATCTTTGTAGCTGGTGCTGGATCCGGTGGAACATTTATGGGTACTTCAACATATTTAAAAGAGCAAAAAGAATCGATTAAAACAGTTATTGTAGAGCCGGTTGGATCCATATTGAACGGTGGAGAATCTGGCTCTCATGTGACTGAAGGAATCGGTATGGAGTTTCTACCTGACTTCATGGATACTTCCTATTTTAATGCAATCCATACCGTAAGCGATGAGGATGCGTTTAAACAATTAAGAGCTCTATCAAAAAATGAAGGTTTACTAGTCGGAAGCTCGTCTGGAGCCGCTTTTCATGGTGCATTGAAGGAAGCAGAGGTAGCGAAAGAGGGAAGTCATATCGTGACGATTTTTCCAGATTCGAGCGAACGATATTTAAGTCAGAAGGTTTATGAACTATTCAAGGAGGCATAAAAATGCGCGCTAAAACGAAATTAATACATGCAGGAATTGTAGGAGACGAGGCAACTGGAGCAGTATCGACACCGATTTATCAAGTAAGTACGTATAAACAAGAGGCAGTAGGTAAATTCAAAGGCTATGAATATTCACGTACTGGAAATCCTACTCGTCATGCTTTAGAAGTATTAATCAGCGAGCTAGAAGGAGGAGTTGCGGGGTTTGCTTTCGCATCTGGAATGGCTGCGACAAGCTCTGTTATGATGCTTTTTGGCAAAGGTGATCATGTTATTTTAACAGATGATGTATACGGAGGGACTTTCCGTGTTATTTCTAAAGTGTTGAATCGCTTTGGAATTGAAGCTACATTTGTAGATACTGGAGATATATCGAATGTAGAAGTGGCAATCAAAGAAAATACAAAAGCGATTTTCTTGGAAACACCTACTAATCCATTATTAAAAGTTACTGATATTGAGGAAATTGCGAAGTTTGCGAAAGAAAAAGGATTATTAACAATTGTAGATAATACGTTCATGACGCCATATTTCCAACAACCAATTTCACTTGGTGCTGACATCGTCGTACATAGTGCGACAAAATATTTGGGTGGACATAGTGATGTCGTAGCGGGTCTTGTTGTTGTAAACTCCGATCAGCTAGCAACTGACTTACATTTTGTACAAAACTCTGTAGGAGCAGTTCTTGGGCCACAGGATTCTTGGCTACTAATGCGTGGTATTAAAACACTTGGTATTCGGATGGAAGAGCATAATATAAATGCACAACGAATTGCAGAGTTTTTGAATAACCATGAAGCTGTTTCAAATGTTTTTTATCCGGGATTAGCTACTCATCCTGGACATGATTTGATGAAAAAACAGTCAACAGGCTTTGGTGGGATGATTTCCTTCGATGTTGGAAGTGCTGAGAAAGCGGATGAACTTTTAGCGAAGCTGCATTACTTTACTCTTGCTGAGAGTCTAGGGGCAGTGGAGAGTTTAATCTCTGTACCTGCTCGAATGACCCATGCATCTATCCCAAGTGAGCGTCGTGCAGAGCTTGGCATAACAGATGGACTTGTCCGAATTTCAGTAGGAATTGAAGATGTAGAAGACTTATTAGAAGATTTAACGCAAGCACTAGCATAATTTTAAATGGAGCACACCACTTTGACATGAGTGGTGTGCTTTTTTAAAAGAATAAGTATATAAAAATGTCCCGTAAACACTGAATTCACGGGACTTTAAAGAATGAATAATACCACTGATTTCCGTTCCATGCAGACGCTTTCCGCGGGCGCGGTTTCAATCTCCTCGTCACTCTCGTTCCTGCGGGGCTTTCAGCTCGTGCTGTTCCCGCTGGAGTCGCCACATTACACTTCAATCAACTAAATGAGTAGTACTCCACAAGAAGATGGTGCACATCCTATCGCTAAGAAGACAGAATTAGTTTTGGTTAATGTAGGTGAACATCCCATCTTGTTATCGCCGTTGAGATAGAATCGATTATTTTTCTAAACTCTGGTCGACTTTTGCGCATTTTTACAGGATATAAGTATATAAATGTAGCCCTTCATCTAGCATTCATATGATTTTAATGTCATTTATCTATCAGTTAATGAGCGATTAAGGGAGTAGAATTATTTTTATTGTAGTAGACATACAAAGAAATAGTAAGTGTATACTCAATAAAGAAGGAGAGGTGAGACCGAAATTATCTTCGGGCGCTTCAACTATGTGTAGGAAATAGTTTCTTCCCTTCTTCCCAAAAATGTTTGGAACCTGTTTCGAAAAGTTGTAGGAGGGCGACGGACAGACAAAGGCCATAAGATTACCGAGAAGAGAGATGCTAGTCGTGACGTTAGTCATGACCAGCATCTCCAAAAATTAGTCGGTGATAATATAGTAATAAGTCTGTCCGGAGCTTTCCGAAAACAATAGAAACAGGTTGTAGATCTTAAAGGGCGTTTGCGATTTTCTTATTACCAGAAAAATGCGGAAGCTAGTGCGATACCGGTAATTGCACCTAGAGCAATACCGAAGCCAAAGCCAAATCCTCCAAAGCCGAAAAATCCTAGACCATAACCACCAAGATCCTCATCAGGTCGAATCCAGACCATATTTCTATTAACTCTTGTAACTTCTCCAACATGTACGCGACCTTCTCTATCTGTGATTCTTACCCTTTTTCCATGATATCTACAACAGAGATTATATAATTCATTTTGATTCATCTATAGACCTCCTCTCTACAAGACTACATACAAGTATGTTCTATTAGTCTATGTTGGCAATGAGGACTTGCTAGAGACACTTGTCTATACCCTGTAGCTAAAAAGAATTAAAAACATATGCTATAAGACAAAAAAGGAGAGGATTCATGTCGGTCAAAGAAACGAGAAATATGCTCTTTACGTTCGCAGAAAGAAGTGAAGAACAAGATGGGCGAGGGGTGGAGACTTTACAGCGAGAGATTATATGCGATTCAGTTATGAAGTTTTTCCCGGATATAAATTCTGAGGTCATACAATATGAACTTTTAAAAAGTGGTTTATTTGAACCGACTGAATGGAAGTCTGTAAAGAAAATCGTGCGAGAATTAGAAGACAAAAATGTTTGGGATATCGTGAAGCAAGAATATAAATACTTGCGTGAATTATGGAATGGCCCGAAGGTTTCGATTTATATTTTCCCGATTAAAAAAGCAAGCACACGGCGTACAAAGGATTTTCCCCGTAAAAACGGCATCGCTTATAAAAAGGTGCTTTTTCTTTTCGTATCCCCCGATCTTACAAGAGAAGAGGTGAAAGCATTAGTAGCGCATGAGTACAATCATGTATGTAGATTACAATTTGTAGATTCTCCTCCAGCGGCCATCACCTTAGATGATTCGATTATTATTGAAGGGCTGGGTGAGTTTGCGGTAAAACAACTCTATGGTAAAAAATGGACAGCACCTTGGACAAATATGTATAGTTTGGAGGAAGCAAGAGAAATATGGAAAAGGCATTTTACTCCTGGCTTGCAGATAAAGGGAGTTAGAAATCATCAGCTATACTTATTTGGTCAAACTAACACACCGTTTCCGAAGTGGATCGGATATCATATTGGGTATCAAATTGTGTATACGTACAATAAAAAATGTGGTCCTTTTGTTATGAAAGATTTGCTCCTTAAGTCATCCGATGAAATAATAGCAGGCTCTGATTTTGCATTATAAGCTATATTCTCTATATAAAAAGCGTCATCTCTAGAGATGACGCTTCGTTTTTTAGTTTGAACTTATCTTAAGAAATTCTACCGTTATCTAAAACTGTAATAGCTCAGAGGATTCTCCATTACTCAAATCAATAGTTTCGATAAATCTTTCGACTGTAGTTGTTAAATACGTATTTGAACGTCTTATAAATACGGTTTTAATTTCACTATATTTGGTAGGTAATAAATGACATTGGATAAGTCCACGTGCTTCTAAATGTGAAACTGCTGATTTGGGGATAAAGGTGATGCCTAAACCTGCGACGACACTACTTAATATTGTTTCTAACGTTCCGAACTCCATTACTTTTTTAGGAACTATATTTTCATCTTTATACCAAGCTTCTAATCTTGCTCTATATCCACATCCTTTGCTAAAACATAGAAAGGGTTCATTTTTTAGTTGCTCCAAGGATGTTGTATCTTTATTGGATATGAGAACAAGTTCCTCTTGAAAAACATCATGGGAGACAAGTTCTGGGTGGGGAGTGGTTTCTGTGACAAAAGCTCCGTCCAATCGATGATTTAATACGTCCTCCTGTAGCTTTTCTGTGACACCCGAGAAAAGAGAAAGGTCTACTTCCTTATACTTTTTAGTAAAGGTAGATAAAATGGTTGGTAGTTTTATAACAGTTTCGACTGTTCCAATTTCTAATTTTCCAGATGGTTGGTCTTTATTTTGAACTACTTTTTTCATTTCATTGGTTAGCGATAGAATTTGCTCGCAATATACTAATAGCTTCTTTCCTTCAGGAGTTAAGCTCATTCCTCTATTATGTCGATTAAATAATGGTGTGTTTAGCTCTGTTTCAAGCTTTTTTATACGTGCAGTAATATTTGACTGAACATAGTTTAGTTCTTTCGCAACCTCTGTGATGGTTCCTTTTTGAGCAACGTGTTGAAATATTTCTAAATCTTTTAACTCCATCTTGCAATCTCTCCCTTATCTATTTTTATGGTATCACTAAAAATGATATCTAGCATCAAAAATATTCATTTTACATGATGGGTCTACTTGACGTTTAATGAATAAGGGAATAAAAGAAGGAGATTACTTATTTATGAAAAACAATATTTTTTTAGGTGCTTTTTTATGTTTTATCGCAAGTGTGTCATGGGGAGCGATGTTTCCGGTAGCACATCATGCTTTTACTTATATCGATCCATTTTATTTTACTATTTTTCGTTATGGAGCAGTTTCCATTATTTTAGTCGTTCTTTTATTATGGAAGGAAGGACCAAAGGCGTTTCGTATGGAGGGGAAAGGAACGCTTTTATGGTTTTTCGGCACAATGGCATTTACCATTTATAATTTACTTATTTTCTGGGGTGAGGATTTACTAGGAGAGCCAGGTGTTATGGTTGCGTCTATTATGGAATCATTGATGCCGATGATTTCTATTATTATCGTTTGGTTATTTTATAGACGCCGCCCTTATTCTTTTACATTATTATGTGTTGTTGTTTCTTTCGTTGGAGCAATACTTGTTATTACTAAAGGGAATATAGGAGCTTTTCTTTCTGCAACAAATAATATAATTCCATCGTTATTAATATTAATCGCTGTAGTTGGTTGGGTTGTGTATACGATGGGTGGAGACAAATTTAGAGGGTGGTCTGTCCTTCGATACTCGACATTAAGCTGTTTGCTAGGAACGATTTCTGCAGCAGTCATTGTAGGGGTAGCAACAATGGTAGGTTACGTCTCCGTACCGACAATAGATACGATTCAAACAGTTAGTCCACATCTATTATTCATGATTATCTTTCCAGGAGTTATTGCTTTAGTTGGATGGAATGTTGGAGTGAGTATTCTATCACCTTTAAATGGTTTGTTGTTCATTAATTTTGTTCCTGTGACGACGCTTGTTATTTCGAGTGCTCAAGGAAATCATATAACTTCCTTTGAAATTATAGGAGTAGGCTTTATCATACTGTCCCTTCTTGCTAATAATATTTTTGTACGCTTACTTCAAAAGAAAGAGATAAGACAACGAGTAAAACAAAGTCTACAAGAAAGTATTTCCTAATTATTAAAGCGACTTCTACTACAATAGAAATTTTGTAGAAGAAGGCGCTTTTTTTTGAATTTTTGCGATATACTAGTTCTAGTGAAAAAAGGTTGGTGGAAAAAATGTTTAAATATATTGGAGAAATATTGTTAGTTTTTACTGCGATTATTTGGGGTAGTGGGTTTGTGGCAAGTGCAGTGGCGTTGGAACATTATACGCCTTATCAGATTTTAGCTGGTAGGTTTTTAATCGGAGCTGTTATATTAAGTCTTATATTTTTTAAGAAGCTAAATAAACTGAAGAAAAGTACGCTGATTAAAGGATCATTATTAGGGATATTTTTATACATAGCTTTTGCTCTTCAAACAGTTGGTTTGCAATTCACAACACCATCAAAAAATGCTTTTTTAACGGCTGTGAATGTGGTTATCGTACCTTTTATAGGATTTCTTCTATATAAAAGAAAAATAGATATGTACGAACTAACAGGTGCAGTTCTCGCTATTGTTGGTATTGCTGTATTATCTTTAAAATTATCTTCTGACGTGAATGTAGGGGATATATTGACTTTAGGGTGTGCGGTAGGATTTGCTTTTCATATTTTTTACACTGCTAAGTTTGTTAAGACGGAAGATCCTGTTGTGCTAACTATTGTTCAAATGGTTACTGCGGCAGTAATTGGTTGTATTGTCGTGTTATTTAGAGGAGAGACAAGCTTTTCTATGGAAACAGAGGGTATGATTAATTTGTTGTACTTAGGAATCTTCTCCACAACCATTGCTTTTTTAATGCAAACAGTGGCTCAAAAATACATAACAGAAACAAAGGCTGCAATTATTTTAGCTACTGAATCTTTTTGGGGCATGGTCTTTTCCGTTATCATCCTGAGTGAGATTATGACGAGCAGAATGATTATCGGCGCATTGCTTATACTATTAGCTATTCTTATTTCAGAAACAAAAATGGAATTTATGAAAAAGGATAAAATAAAAACAGTCGCCTAATTTTGCAGCTCTTATTATGTATTAGAACAAAATTTTAATGGAATTTCTCTTCATGTATGATTCGTTACTTATGGTAAAAGATAAGAGCGAATCTTAGTTGTTTACGATATGTTATCCCATATCGTCGCTATCATTCATACAACTAATGAAGGAGGAGTTAATCAATGGGATTCATACATCGGCTTGCTTTAGCCCTCGTTATAATTGGTGCAATTAACTGGGGATTGATCGGCTTTTTCGAATTCGATTTAGTCGCTTCTATTTTCGGAGGGCAGACTGCACTATTTTCTAAAGTGATCTATGCATTGGTTGGCATAAGTGGCTTAATCTGCATTCCACTTTTATTTCGAACGGATGATGAAGAAGTAGTTGAAACAAGTAGACAAAGTTCTCGCAACCTTCAATATGGAACTGAATTCGGTGAAGAACCTGAATTCAAAGATATAAACGAAGTCGCTTCGAAAGAGAATGAGCTGAAAAAATAATTAAAAAAGGATAGATAACTGCGCTTTCAAGCAGATTATCTATCCTTTTTTGATAAGAATGTACTTAAAGGATATGCTTGCTGATAATGGGGAATTTTAATTACTAATATGTCTGTTAATTCTGACGTTATAGAACGTGTGTGTGGTATAATAGAGGAAATAGATTGATAAACTCATGGGTGGTTGGCACTTTTTTTATTCTTTCTGTCACTAAATTATAGACAGAAAGGGGGTGTTGCTTTTGACTGTTTTCGAATCGCTTGTAATAATGATTAGTTTTTCTTCGCTACTTGTAGCTCTTATTACGCTTAGCTTTTCAATGACACGGAAAAAGTAATCCACCTATGAGTTAGCGCTCGGTTGGATTACTTTTGTCTGTCGTGCCATTCCCCTTGCAGGGAATCATTCTATTTTGCCGCTTAGATGGTTGCACATCTAAGCGGTTTTTATATTGTATCTATTTTATGCCTTCAGTATACCAAGTTTTAGTCCGAGTATCAAAGAAATCAAAAAAATTCTTAACCTGCCTTTGTAAACTATGGATAAATTAATTTCCTTTAAAAACAGGCTTTCTTTTTTCTACAAAGGCTTGCAGTGCTTCTAATCGATCCTCTGTAGGTATAGTGACTTCATATGCTTTTCTTTCAATACTTAGACCAGTTTGTAGATCTACATTCATCCCGTGTTTTACCGCAAACTTAGCTTGTTGTAATGCAATCGGTCCATTTGCAAGCATCAGTGTTGCAAAAGTTACTGTTTCTTCCTCCAGTGCTTCTCTCGTTGTTACCTTGGTTACTAACCCATACGACAGTGCTTCTTCTGCATTTAGTCTTTTAGCAGTTAAAATTAGTTCTAATGCTTTCGATTCTCCGATAAGTCTTGGGAGACGTTGTGTTCCACCGGCTCCTGGGATTATGGCCAAACTTGTCTCAGTTAAACCAAGTTGAATATCATTTGAGGCAATTCTAAAATCACAGGCAAGTGCTAATTCTGTTCCGCCCCCAAAAGCATAGCCATTTAGCATAGCTATTGTTGGCTGTGGAAGGTTTTCAATTGCAGTAAATAATTCTCCAATTTTGTATATATTACGTTTAACTTGTTGATCAGTTAATGTTCTTCGTTCCTTTAAGTCTGCACCAACACTAAACGACTTTTCTCCTGCACCTGTGAAAATAACAACACGAATATCCGGATTAATGCGAATAGACTCTGTAATATCTCCAAGTTTACGTAGCATCTCATAGTTAAATGCATTTAATGCGTCAGGTCTGTTTAAAGTGACATATGCTAAATTCCCCTGTTGTGTATAACGGATGGATTCCATTAATATTTCTCCCCTTTCGACTTTCTTCCCCATTATCAAACATATCATGTTCTAAGTTTTCTGTCATCCACAGGAAATAAGTAGAAAATAAATCGATTTTATTGGAAAGATTTGCTACAATAGACATATTGAATATTTATGGATTTGAGGAGTTTGTATGGATATTTTTGTGGCGAGACAGCCTATCTTTACAAAAAATGAGCATATTTTTGCCTTCGAATTATTGTATCGTGATAGTGGTATTAATTCTTTTCCTGATATAGATGGGGATTTGGCAACTTTAGAGGTATTAACTCATTCATTTTTGACGATAGGCATAAATAACCTTGTGGGAGAAAAATTGTGTTTTATTAATTTTACGGAAAATTTATTAGACAATACAGTATTTAATAAAATTCCGCCTAAACGCATAGTTGTGGAAGTATTAGAAGATATTCCAATCACACCATCTTTAATCCAGAAGCTTAAATACATTAAAAAGTTAGGTTTTTTACTTGCTTTAGATGATTTTATTTTACATAAAAATATAAATTTATATGATGAGTTATTTAGTTTAGTTAATTTTATCAAAGTTGATTTTATTTTGAGCAAACCTTCTGAGAGGCAAGTTATTGAAAAAATTGTGAAGAAAAATTATCCTCATATTGTACTTTTAGCTGAAAAAGTTGAGACACGCGAGGAATTTTATGATGCAAAAGAGGCTGGATACGGATTATTTCAAGGTTACTTTTTTGCCAAACCAGAGATTATTAAAGGGACTGACATCCCTGTTAATATGGCGCAATATTTTCGAATTATTAGCTTGCTTAGCAACCATTCTTCTTCTATTGAACAAATAGCTGAGGAAATCGAGCGTGATGTGTCACTCTCCTTCAAAGTTTTGAAAATTATTAACTCACCAGCCGCTAGAAAAAAATCTAAAATTCGTTCCATTAAACAAGCGGTAGTGATGTTGGGGCTAGAAGAATTGAATCATTGGTTATATGTATTAATGTTAAGAGAGTCGAAAGTAAATTCTAATGGAGATGGAATGGCTCTTATTGAAGCATCCTTATTCCGGGCAAAGCTTTGTGAGCTATTGGCTAAAAAGCAATTTTTGCAAAACTCCTCTGAATATCTTTTAGTAGGAATGTTTTCCTTAATCGATACATTACTGCATCAGGAGATGAATCATTTACTTCAAGAACTTCCACTTACGGATGAGGTAGTAGAAACGCTTTCCGGGAAACGTACTGATATGACTCCTTATTTAGAGCTTTCCGTAGCTTGTGATGAAGTGAGATGGGATGACATAATAGCGGGTGCAGAGGCTATCGGTGTCGATCACGCTACGTTAAACAAATATTATTTAGAAGCCCGTAGTTGGGCTATGGATATAATAAGTTAAGAACAACTGCCATTTTTTAAAGAATGGTGGTTGTTCTTTTTTTTTCTAAGAATTAGAAATCGTAAGAGTAGAAGCTGGTACTCATACTTCAACAAAGCTTACTTTTGTAAGCCTAAATAAATTCCTCTATTTTCCACGGGCCGATTATTGCATTTTCCGATAAAAGTAGTACAATAAAAGGAACATATGTTCTTTAAAGAGGAGGAGTAGTTATGCCATTAATACCGGAAGAGGCAATCCCATATTTTGAAAACATGATCTATCTTCCAATGGTCTTGACTATTTTAGAAAAAGATCGAACTATTTTTGAAAAGGCTCCATTTAAATTAAAGCGCCCGTATATCGTTTTAGTGGAAGAAGCAGGAAAGCAAGTTCAGAAAGAATTAAAACAGACGCATATGTATATGAAGCGTCACAGTATGAAAGTTCTTCGGGGAGAAGGCGATGATATGTTCACAGAGTATGTATTTTTTCATGGAGGTTATGAAGAACATCGTCGTTACCTAAACGTTCGTCTCCGCAACAGAGTCGAAGAACTACTCTCTATATATTTGGCAGTAGTAGAAAAACTTCGTTAGTACTGTGAGTCTTTTTGAAATTGTGGAGTTCTAGTGATGTAACCAGTATTTATCAGATAACTCATCCGTTTTAGTAAATGCATATTTAGTATATTAGCAAATCCAACCTGCCTACTTATTGTTTGTGGAGAGGAAGGAACAGTTATTTTTTGACCATTTGTTAAAACGACCACACAACCATCTTCGGAAGGATAAAATGATTCTATTGCTCTAAAAGAGAACCAAACATTCAAATCCGATTTAGGAGAGAGTATTGGTATCAATATACACGGATTTCCGAAGTCATGAGCTATAAGAATCGGTAGCTTTAAATAATTTCCAATTGCATCCCTTGATAATCGAACTGTATGCTGGAAAGAAGAGCCATAGAAAGAACAAGAGTGACGAACAATATCAAAAGGCTTTTTACCTATTATATTTGACTCACCTGAAAAGTTAGTCACTTTCGTAAATATTGTATTATTCACTACAATAGGTTGAAGTACAGCGGTTTCAAATGAAATGAAAAAAGATTGTTCTTCTACTTTATTCGACATAAAAATCCACTCCTTTGTATTATGTACCTCAATTATAGTTAATTTTGGAAATAAATCAAGCATATATAACGGATTTTTAAAATATTCCCTTTTTACTGTATAGTTGTAATTTTCTCAAAATGATTGCAAGTATCTCGTTGCTTTTATATAATAGAAAAAAGACATCGGGGTGATGGAGATGGACAAACAATATTCATATGCAGATTTCTTGAAAGCAATGGGTCAAACGGGGAAAGAAAGCTCTGCCGAAAATTTGTTAAACGAAATATATCTTGATATGTTTTTGAACATTATCCACCGGGAACAAAGTAGTAAGCGTCTCTTATCATTGATAGACGAGGCACTAGATCAGAAAGATAGGGCTGCATTTATGGAGTATTCAACTGCACTTCATCAGCTAAACAGTCCAAAATAATCGAACAATGATAAAGAAACCACTTCCATTGGAGTGGTTTTTTTATATTAAACACAATAAATGTGCTAAGTTATAATGACTAAATCTGTAGCAACAAGTTAATGAGAAGAAATTGATTAAACCTTTTTATAACTAGTTAGTATTTAGTGTATTTATTTTAACGGAGACAAACAATAGAAAAATCCAAAGCCACTGGTATCAGTGGCTTTTTGTTATATATAAAAAACGTATGTTCGTTTTAGTAGGAATCAAAAAAAGAGTGTGTTAAACTGAAATTATTCAGAAAATGGGAGGCTTTTGTATGGAACAAATTTTTGATTTACAAGCTCCGTATGAGCCAGCGGGAGATCAAGTAGAAGCAATAAAAGAACTAGTGGAAGGCGTTAATGCGGGAAAAAGATATCAGACCTTACTTGGTGCAACAGGTACAGGTAAAACATATACGATTTCAAACGTGATTCAGCAAACAAACAAACCGACGCTAGTAATGGCGCATAACAAAACACTTGCTGGACAATTATATAGCGAGTTTAAAGAATTCTTCCCAAATAATGCTGTGGAGTATTTCGTTAGTTATTATGATTATTTTCAACCGGAAGCATACGTTCCACAAACCGATACATTTATAGAAAAGGATTCAAGTATCAACGAGGAAATAGACAAGTTACGACATTCTGCTACGTCCTCTTTATTCGAAAGAAAAGATGTCATTATTATCGCTTCAGTATCTTGTATCTATGGGTTAGGAAATCCAGAAGAATACAAAGAGATGGTCGTATCACTAAGAACGGGAATGGAAATTGAACGCAATCAGTTATTACGAAAACTCGTCGACATTCAGTATGAACGAAACGATTTGAACTTCGTGCGTGGAAAGTTCCGTGTTCGTGGTGATGTAGTAGAAATTTTTCCTGCTTCACGCGATGAAAAATGTCTGCGAGTAGAATTCTTCGGGGATGAAATTGATCGTATTCGTGAGGTTAATGCACTTACTGGAGAAATTTTAGGTGAACGTGATCATGTCGCAATATTTCCAGCTTCCCACTTCGTTACTCGTGAAGAAAAGTTGAAGCTAGCCTTAGCAAATATTGAAAAAGAATTAGAAGAGCAGCTTGCGTATTTAAGAAGCGAGGATAAGTTATTAGAAGCTCAACGATTGGAGCAACGTACGAGATATGATTTAGAAATGATGGAAGAGATGGGCTTTTGCTCAGGGATTGAAAACTACTCTCGTCATTTAACCTTAAGAGAGGCTGGAGCAGTTCCTTATACATTACTTGATTATTTTCCAGAGGATTTTTTACTCGTAGTGGATGAAAGCCACGTTTCATTACCTCAAGTGAGAGGAATGTATAATGGTGACCAAGCTAGAAAATCAGTGCTCGTAAATTATGGTTTCCGATTGCCATCTGCACTAGATAATCGTCCTCTAACATTCAATGAGTATGAAAAACATATAAACCAAGCTATATTTGTTTCAGCAACACCTGGTCCTTATGAGCTGGAGCATACACCGGAAATGGTGGAGCAAATTATTCGTCCAACTGGTCTATTGGATCCCGTCATTACAGTGAAGCCTATTGAAGGGCAAATAGATGATTTGATCAATGAAATACATGAAAGAGCTGCCAAAAATGAACGTGTTTTAATCACGACGCTAACGAAAAAAATGTCGGAGGATTTAACGGACTACTTAAAAGAAATCGGTATAAAGGTACAGTATTTACATTCAGAAGTAAAAACCTTGGAACGTACTGAAATTATTCGTGAGCTCCGTTTAGGTACCTACGATGTATTAATAGGAATTAACTTGTTACGAGAAGGTATAGATATACCTGAAGTGTCATTAGTGGCCATATTAGATGCAGATAAAGAAGGGTTTTTACGTTCCGAGCGTTCATTGATTCAGACTATTGGCCGTGCTGCGCGAAATTCCAATGGGGAAGTAGTTATGTATGCGGATAAAATGACGGACTCCATGCGAAAAGCTATAGATGAAACGAAACGTCGCCGGACAATTCAAATGGAATACAACGAGAAACACGGAATAACACCAAAAACGATTCAAAAGAAAATAAGAGAAGTGATACGTGCTTCACAGGTTGCTGAAGAGGAAGAAACGTATGCACAGCGCTTAATAAGTGGAAAACCATTAACGAAACAGGAAAAAGCAACACTTCTAGAAAATTTAGAAAAAGAAATGAAAGATGCAGCCAAAGCTCTTAACTTTGAACGGGCTGCAGAACTACGTGACACAATTTTGGAACTGAAGCTGGAAGGGTGATAGGTGTTGAAAAATCAAGAAATCGTGATTCAAGGTGCACGTGCACATAATTTAAAAAATGTAAGTTTGAAGATACCAAGAGATAAGCTCGTGGTCATGACTGGTCTTTCAGGCTCAGGCAAGTCTTCTTTAGCTTTTGATACAATCTACGCTGAAGGACAAAGACGCTATGTAGAGTCATTATCTGCCTATGCACGACAATTTTTAGGGCAAATGGATAAGCCAGATGTAGATGTCATTGAGGGACTATCACCAGCTATTTCCATCGATCAAAAAACGACGAGTAAAAACCCACGATCTACAGTTGCAACCGTGACCGAAATTTATGACTATATGCGACTATTGTATGCACGAGTTGGAAAACCAATATGTCCCAATCATGGTATTGAAATTTCATCTCAAACGATTGAACAAATGGTAGATCGCTTAAGTGAATATCCAGAAAAAACAAAGATGCAAGTACTAGCGCCTATTGTTTCAGGACGTAAAGGAACGCATGTAAAGCTCTTGGAAGAGATGAAAAAAGAGGGCTTCGTTCGTGTACGCATCGATGGAGAGTTAATTGATTTAGATGATGATATCAATCTAGATAAAAATAAAAAACATAATATTGAGGTTGTAATCGACCGAATTATAATGAAAGAAGGAGTTGCTGCAAGACTTAGTGATTCCATAGAGTCAGCACTAAGACTTGCAGATGGTAGAGTTTTAATAGATGTTATGGAGCATGAAGAAGTTCTATTTAGTGAGCATCATGCCTGTCCAATATGTGGATTTTCTATCGGGGAATTAGAGCCACGAATGTTTTCTTTTAATAGTCCATTTGGTGCGTGTACAGATTGTGATGGACTTGGTACGAAGTTAGAGGTGGATCCCGATTTAGTTGTTCCCGACAAAAGTGTCACACTCGCAGACGGAGCTATTGTCGCATGGCAGCCAACAAGCTCCCAGTATTATCCAAAGCTCTTAGAGGCAGTATGTAAGCATTACAAAATAAAAATGAATGTTCCGGTTGAAAAATTACCGATCGATCAATGGAACAAAATTATGTATGGTTCAGGGAATGATAATATTCGTTTCCGCTATGAAAATGAATTTGGACAAGTTCGAGATAACTTGATTACATTTGAAGGTGTTCTTGCTAATATTGAGCGTAGATATAAGGATACGTCCTCCGATTATATTCGTGAGCAAATGGAAAAATATATGGAGCAACATAATTGTCCTACATGTAATGGCTATCGTCTAAAAGAAGAAACACTTGCAGTGAAGATAAATTCTCTTCATATTGGGGAAATTACGAAATATTCCATTGAAGAAGCAAATAAGTTTTTCAATGAGTTAAGTTTATCCGAAAAAGATATGCAAATTGCTCGCCTTGTGCTGAGAGAAATTAATGAACGTCTAGGGTTTCTAGAGAATGTTGGACTAGATTATTTAACATTAAACCGTGCTTCGGGAACTTTGTCAGGTGGGGAAGCGCAACGTATTCGCTTGGCAACCCAAATTGGATCGAGATTGACAGGTGTGTTATACATTTTGGATGAACCGTCTATCGGGTTACATCAGCGAGATAATGATCGACTAATCGAAACATTAAAAAACATGCGAGATATTGGGAACACCTTAATAGTTGTAGAGCATGATGAGGACACAATGATGGCAGCGGACTACTTAATAGACGTGGGCCCTGGTGCAGGAGTGCATGGCGGAGAGATAATCGCTGCAGGAACTCCAGAGCAAGTGATGAAAAACAAAAAGTCTTTAACCGGTCAATATTTAAGTGGGCAAAAGTTTATTCCTCTTCCAGTAGAAAGAAGAAAGCCAGATGGTCGCTTTATCAAAATAAAGGGTGCTTCAGAAAACAACTTGAAAAATGTAAATGTAGATGTTCCGTTAGGAGTATTTACAGCTGTTACAGGAGTTTCAGGGTCTGGTAAAAGTACATTAGTAAATGAAATATTATATAAATCACTAGCACAAAAACTAAATCGTTCCAAAGTGAAGCCCGGAGCACATAAAAGCATGGAAGGTATCGACATGTTGGAAAAGGTAATTGATATAGACCAGTCTCCGATTGGCCGTACTCCACGGTCCAACCCAGCTACTTATACAGGAGTTTTTGATGATATGCGTGATCTTTTTGCATCAACGAATGAAGCAAAAGTAAGAGGATATAAAAAAGGAAGATTTAGCTTTAATGTTAAAGGCGGGCGTTGTGAGGCATGTCGTGGGGATGGCATTATAAAAATTGAAATGCATTTCCTTCCAGATGTATATGTCCCATGTGAAATCTGTCATGGCAAACGATACAACCGTGAAACATTAGAAGTACAATACAAAGGTAAAAATATTGCTGATATACTTAAAATGACTGCAGAGGATGGGCTGGCCTTTTTCGAAAATCATCCGAAAATCAGCCGTAAACTACAAACAATTGTAGATGTAGGGCTTGGATATATGGAATTAGGACAACCAGCAACTACCCTCTCTGGTGGGGAAGCGCAGCGTGTAAAGCTAGCTTCTGAATTACACAAGCGTTCTAATGGGAAGTCATTTTATATCTTGGATGAACCGACTACAGGTCTACATGTAGACGATATCGCAAGATTGCTAGTAGTACTTCAACGTTTAGTAGATAACGGAGATAGTGTATTAGTAATTGAGCATAATTTAGATGTCATTAAAACAGCGGATTACATGATTGATCTAGGGCCAGAAGGTGGAGACAAAGGTGGAACAATTATTGCGGTAGGTACACCTGAGAAAATTGCTGCATCGAAAGACTCGTATACAGGGAAGTACTTGAAAACTATTTTAGAAAGAGATCGACAACGGATGGATGAAGTTGTAACGAAAGCGTCTAAAAAGAAAAAAAGTCCTGTATCGACTTCGTGATGAAACTTTTTGATTTTTCAATCGTATAAAGTAGTGTTAGTAAAATGATTTATAGTCTAAATTCATGAGGAGGCCTTTCACTATGCAAGAAGAACGAAAACGTATTTTAGATATGGTTGAAAATGGCACGATTACTGCGCAAGAAGCATTGGCATTACTTGAAGAGCTTGGAAAACAAACAACACCTGCCACACAGTTTATACCTGAGGAGAAAGAATATACAAAGTCACAAAACAAAAATACCGATTTTGTGGAAGATTTGAAGCGCGATTTCACGGTAATGGGTGAACGATTTATGCAGTTTATGCAAGGAACTGTGGACAAAATGAAGGATTTTGATATGCCATTTGGAGAACCAGTTGTTTTTGAAGAACAATTCGTTAAAGAGGATGTAGATTTGACGGATATTTCTATTAATATTGCGAATGGTAAAGTTGAAATTCAACCCACGGAAGAACAGCATGCACGTGCTACTGTTAAAGTGAAATCCTTTAAAAATTCAACTGAAGAGGAAGCGAAGAAACGTTTCCGTGAAGAGTTTATTTTCACAACAGAAGGAAACAAATTACGTGTGTATAGCGATATGAAAACTACTTCGGTACAAGTAACGTTATATGTTCCAAACAAAGAATATAATAATATTTCTGTCCGTTTGTTCAATGGTGAGTTCTCAGCTAAAAATTTAGAGGCAAACTCATTTAGAATTAAAACAACTAATGGAAAAGTAGAATTAGATGAATTGAAGTTTGAAAGAGCTGATATAGAAACGGTTAATGGATCGGTTCAGGTTCAACGTGTTGAAGGAGAAACGATTGAAGTAGAGACGATGAATGGTCGTATTTATGTAGATGGTAAGCTCAAAGAAATAGAAGGTTCATCGGTGAGCGGACATGTTATTTTAACAACTAAAGATAAAGACGCTCGTAAAATAGAAGGCACAGCGGTGGCTGGAACAGTTGAACTGTATATTCCAAAGGATGTATCGATAAAAGGGGAGGCTACTTCCCAAATTGGTAAAATAGATGTTCAATTGGCTGATGTTACCCACCTAAACCAATCTGAGCAGCTGTTAAACAAAAAAGTAGGGTTCACGAAAATAGTGGATTCAGAAGCTGCACCTCTACGAGTACACGGTGATGCAAAAACAGGATCAGTTGTTGTCCGTTATACAGTAGAAGGAGAATAAAAAGTGGAGCGGGATATTATCCCCTCCACTTTTTTATTTTGAAGAATAAAAAGTATATAAGAATGTACCATGAACAACTAGTTCCTGATAATTAAACAAATGAATAATACCGCTTTGATTTCCGCTTCAGGCGGACGCTTTCCGCTGGCTTGGCTTCAGCCTCCTCGTCGCTAGCTCCTGCGGGGTCTTCAGCTCAAGCTAATCTCGCAGGAGTCGCCGCCTTCCGCTACAATCAATCAATCAATTAAGTAAGTAGTTATTATTCATAAAGTAAAATAAGCTTTTATGATAAACACGATGAATATGCAGAATCATCTACAGACTCAATCTATAATAGTTGACCTATTGAGTAGAAAAGAACTAATAGTAATTCGATTCTACACATTTGGGCTGTGAATCAATAAAGAACTTTGGCGAAATTTTCCGTTCCGCAAGTAAAAGGTAAAAAACCGCAAGTAAATGTAGACTAAGAGCAAGTAAATCATTCACGACTGCAAGTAAGTAACAAGTGGAGGCAAGTAAACAATAGATGAGAGCAAGTAAAGATAAATAAGATTCACTTATTCATAAAAGATAAGGATGTATATCCTTCTTGAGTTTACATAATCATTGTTCTTCCTGGCTCTTTGAATGATATGGAATCCAATGGATTGCATGAAAAGTAGAGGCTATGGATTTGTTATCTGTAAGAAGTCTGTTCAAAGCTTATTAAAAACGGTAGAAACAGGTGTTAAGCCTAAAGGACCGAGCCTTTTTTTGCTTGGTTTTTGTTATAATATGCTATTTTAAAGTTTTTCTGGATCACCGCTTTTGCTGGATCCAACATAGAATTGCAAAAGAGATGGCTTTCGCGCAGCGCATTCTGTACTCTGTTGATTGCAATAAAATTGCTTCGTGTTTGTTCGTCATAAATCCACATTCTACTAGCACAGCTGGCATCCTTGTGTCTCGAACAACTGAAAAATCAGCCTTCTTCACTCCTCGATTCCATCTTCCCGTAATAGAGCATAGAGAGTTTTGGATAAGCGTTGCGAGAATAACAGATTGCTCGGAAGGTTTTGTATAAGTAAAGGTTTCGATTCCACTAGTATTATTCCACGTTGTACCATACGCATTGGCATGGAGAGAGATAAATGCGTCAACTCTCATTTTGTTAGCTAATGTTGTTCTTTCCTTAAGAGGAACATCTCTCTCCCTGTCATGACAATTCATAACAATTAGATCAAAACCAGTTAGTTCATTTTTTACAAGTTGAGCAACCGCTTCATTAAATTCAAACTCTTTCATTTTTCCATCTGGTGTCCTTTTGCCGATAGTGTTAGGTCCATGGCCTGCATCAAGCATAATTTTCATAGAAAAAACCTCCTTTCATCTTTTAAATAGATGAAGAAAAGATAAATGGATACAATTTAAGTAGACAATCATGATAAAATAAGTACTAGGTTTACAAATGTAGGACGAAGGGAGTTTAGGGGTATGTCACATGTGACGACGAAGGACATTAAAGAACATTTGAATCTCACATTAGTAAGTGGGGAAGAAGGCATTGGGCGTCATATTTCGGTGAGTGATATTTCTAGACCAGGAATTGAAATCGCAGGATATTTTACACATTATCCTTCCAATCGGATACAGCTTTTAGGTAAGACGGAGATTTCTTTTTTTGATTTGTTACAACCTAAAGAAAAAAGTGAACGTATGAGAAAGCTTTGTGCACAAGATACACCGGTCATCATAGTTTCACACGGAATGGAAGTGCCGAAAGAATTAATCACAGCCTCCAATGAAAATTCAGTTCCTGTATTAACGACTAGCTTGCCTACTACAAGATTTTCTAGTATGCTAACGAACTTTTTAGAAAGTAGGTTAGCACCTTCTACTGCTGTGCATGGCGTACTCGTAGATATTTATGGGGTTGGTGTGCTAATCACTGGGAAAAGCGGAGTCGGGAAAAGCGAGACGGCATTAGAGCTAGTGAAAAGGGGTCATCGTTTAGTAGCGGATGATTGTGTAGAAATTAGGCAAGAGGGCGAGGATACGTTGGTCGGTAGTGCGCCACAGCTGATCGAGCATCTCTTAGAAATTCGCGGATTAGGTATTATCGATATAATGACACTATTTGGGGCAAGTGCCATTCGAAGCTATAAACGTATAACGCTTGTAATCGAATTAGAGATTTGGGATGAGAAAAAGACATATGACCGACTAGGTCTCGAAGAAGAGAAGATGGAAATTATTAATACAGCTATTACGAAGCTAACTGTTCCAGTTCGACCAGGTCGAAATATAGCAGTAATTATTGAAGTGGCTGCAATGAATCACCGATTAAAAAAAATGGGTGTAAATGCTGCGGAAGATTTCGCCAAGCGTTTAAATGATGTTATAGAACAAAATTCAGAAGTGGATTATTAATAGATGCTTGAAGGGAGTTACATATGAGTTTATTACAGATTATTGATCCGGTAGCATTTTCTCTAGGACCGTTAGAGGTACGTTGGTATGGAGTAATAATTGCCCTCGGGATAGTATTAGCATTTTTCGTTGCGCAAAAAGAAATGGTGAAGCGAGGATTTCATCCAGATTATTTAACGGATTTGCTTATTTGGGCAGTTCCAATCGCCATTATTAGTGCTCGTATTTACTATGTTATTTTTAAATGGGATTTTTATAGTGAAAATCCAGGTAAAATTATTGAAATATGGAATGGCGGAATTGCGATACACGGGGCATTGATAGGGTCGTTTATAACGGCTTATATTTTCACGAAAAAACGTGGCTCTTCTTTCTGGAAGGTTGCTGATATAGTAGCACCGAGTATTTTAATAGGTCAGACTATTGGTCGTTGGGGAAATTTCATCAACCAAGAAGCGCATGGTGGAGAAGTAGCGAGATCTTTCTTAGAAAATTTGATGCTTCCAAATTGGATCATCGAACAAATGTATATAGATGGAAAGTATTATCACCCAACATTTTTATATGAATCTGTTTGGAACTTTATCGGAGTTATAATATTAATACTGCTTCGCAAAGTGAATTTACGTCGAGGGGAAATGGTGCTATTTTACGCGGCGTGGTATTCTATTGGACGATTTTTCATCGAAGGAATGCGTACTGACAGTCTCTATTTAATAGGTGAATTGAGAACTGCGCAAGTCGTATCGATTGTGACAGTTATAGTTGCAATTATTTTATTTGTATATAGAAGAATGACGATAAAACCTGTTGTTCATTATCAAGATAAGTAAGAAAGCTGGGATAAGATGGGGACGTTGAAGAATGGGCTGTTTGCTGGTCTTAAAACAACATGGACATTAAGTAAAGTAATTTTCCCAATTACATTAATCGTAGTAATTTTGCAGTATACGCCTGTTCTGCCTTGGATTATTGACATCATATCACCGTTTATGGGGCTATTAGGTCTTCGTGGAGAGGCAGCAATTCCTTTAGTTCTGGGAAATGCATTAAACTTATATGCGGGGATAGCAGGGATACTATCTTTGGAATTGACTGTGAAGGAAGTTTTCATACTAGCGACGATGTTATCCTTTTCCCATAATATTTTCATTGAAACTGGAGTTGCCCTTCGAGTTGGAGTGAAATTATGGGTTGTACTGGTTGTTCGATTTGGTTTGGCAATTCTGTCTGCAGTCATTATTAACCTAGTGTGGCAAGGTGGCGGAGAAGTAGCAAAATATGGTGCGCTACAAGTAAGTCAGCAAGTTCCTGATGGATGGGGAGAAATTATTTTGTTTGGCTTACAAAAGGCGACGTTCGGCGTTATACAATTAGCGCTAATCGTCATACCGTTAATGGTGATTATCCAGTTTTTAAAGGATCGGAATTATTTGCAAAAGTTTTCAGAAAAGCTAGCTCCTTTTACGAAAGTTATTGGTGTACAACCAAATGCTTCCCTAACGCTTGTGGCTGGGCTTGTGATTGGGCTTGCATATGGAGCAGGTGTAATGATTCAAGCAGTGAAAGAGGATGGGGTAAGTAAAAAGGATGCGACATTGGCCTTTATTTTCTTAGTGGCATGTCATGCAGTGGTAGAGGATACGTTAATCTTTATACCATTAGGAATTCCAATCTGGCCATTATTATTAATACGATTAATAACTGCTTTCTTACTAACCATAGTAGTGGCTTATGTTTGGAGGAAAGCGGAGCAAAGTAGACATAAGGAAGTGGTAATCCCGTGAAAAACTATAAAGCACTACTTTTTGATTTAGATGGAACATTATTAGATACGAACGAACTAATTATTGAATCTTTTTTACATGTGTTAGGCGAAACATTTCCGGGGAAATATAGTCGGGAGACTGTCCTACCGTTTTTAGGACCACCATTATTTGAAACATTTGATGCGATAGATCCAACTTTAACGGAGACTTTAACTGCTTCCTATCGTAAATGGAATCTGGAACGACATGACCAAATGGTAGCTCCATTTGATGGAGTCGTAGAAACATTACGACAACTAAAAAAAGATGGCTATAAACTGGCGATTGTTTCTACTAAAAGACGGGAAATGATCGATAGAGGTCTAAAAATAATGGAATGTGAAACGTTATTTGATACAATTGTTGGCTTTGACGATGTTACATATACAAAGCCAAATCCTGAGCCTATTCAAATAGCATTACAAAGAATTGGGGCTAATAAGGAAGAGGCGCTTATGATTGGCGACAATTTTCATGATATCGTAGGTGGGCAAAGAGCTGGAGTTGATACAGCTGCTGTAGCTTGGTCCATCAAAGGAGAAGCATTCTTGTCTACTTATAATCCTACTTATATGCTACATCAAATGAGTGACTTACTTGATATAGCAAAAGGGCAGCGTGTATGAGGAGAACAGAACGATATCCTGTAAAAGGGGCAAACTCGCTTTGGCATGTGTATGATACCGTTCCATTTTGGAAAGTTATGAAGAACTTTATCTTTATTCAAGCCGCTAGATATTCCCCTTTTTTAAGTTGGAAAAATTTTTTCTATCGTGTTTTTCTGAAAATGGAAGTTGGAAAAGAAACGTCTTTTGCTTTAATGGTAATGGTTGATGTCATGTTCCCAGAGCGTATTAAAGTCGGCGATAATTCCATTATTGGCTATAACACGACGATTCTTGCGCATGAATATTTGATCGACGAATATCGTATTGGAGATGTCATTATTGGTAATCGAGTATTGATCGGGGCAAATACCACAATTTTGCCAGGTATTACGATTGGGAATGATGCCATTGTTTCTGCAGCAACACTCGTCAATGCAGATGTTCCAGAAGGATGCTTTGTTGGAGGAAATCCAATGCGTATTATTTATACGAAGGAACAAATGCTAGAACGAAATAAAAAATAATGAAAAGCTATTCTACTTTGTGTTGAACTAAGGGGGATAGCTTTTTTTTGATGGGATAATGATTATAGGAATCGTCCACCTGAACTGTATCAATTGTTGAACTTGCGATTTACACGATTCATATTGCGATTAGTGAAGTTAAACTTGCGATTTGGAGCACCTAACTTGCGATTCGGAAAAATCTTAATGGAACTGAAAGACAAGTTGACGAAAAGGGTAAAATAGTATAAAATTCTATTAATTCATCTTATTAGTTCTCTAGTGTGTTAAAGTGAAATTTTTAGGAGTGGTAAAATGAGCAAAATTCAAATGTTCGAAAAGCCTCTTGGAATGAGAGATTCTTTTCCAGAAGTAAACGAACAAAAAGAATATATACGATCGACAGCAAGAGATTTTATACGAAAAAAAGGGTACGACTTTATAAAAACACCTTCCGTGGAGTATTTTGAAACAATCGGTAAAGCTTCCGCTATTGATGAGTCGTCCTTGTTTAAACTAGTAGACAATCAAGGTGAAATGCTTGTTTTACGTCCTGATATGACGACACCGATTGCTAGAATAGCAGCTTCCAAGTTATTAAAGGAAAAAAATCCATTACGCTTAGCGTACTATGCGGATGTATTTCGTGCTCAACAACGAGAAGGCGGAAGACCTGCAGAGTTTGAGCAGCTAGGACTGGAACTTGTTGGGGATTTTAGTCCATACGCAGACAGTGAAATAATCTATACTGCGATAGAACTACTGAAGGCTTTAGGTGTAGAAAGCTTCCGAATTACTATTGGACATGCCGAAATTTTAACTGCTTTCTTAACAAACTACACAAATAGCACAGAGCAAGTTGAAATGCTAAGACAACTATTAGTAGAGAAAAATTTAGTAGGTTTCTCACAAAAGTTAGAAAGCATGGACTTACTGAAAGTACAAAAAGAAAATCTTATAAAAATAATAGATTATACAATAGACTCTAATGTATTTACGGATTTCCGCCAGTTTCTTAATGACGATCAGCAATATTTGATCGATCAGGTTGAGGAACTTCAAGAATTACTAGAATTCCAATTGAATGACTTTTCAATTGTATCGTTTGATTTTTCTTTAGCGAGTCATATGAGCTATTACACTGGTATGCTGTTTGAAATTCACGCTGCGGGAAGTGGTTTCTCCATTGGGAATGGTGGACGATATGATGAGTTATTTAAACAGTTCGACGAAAAAGTAGGAGCTACAGGATTTGGGATTCGTGTTGACCGATTATTAGAAGTATTACCGAAGGTTGTCGTTGATGAGAAGCATACGCTTCTTTTATTTGATAAAGGGTCTTTTTCTAAAGCAAATGTATTAGCGGAAGCTAGAAGAAATGCATCCGAATATGTGACGCTGCAATATGCGGAGAGTGTTAATGATATTGAAGCGTTTAAACAAATTTTCGATGAAGTGATTATCGTGTCTGAGGGTGGTTTTTTCCGTGAATGAGTTAACTATTGCAATGCCAAAGGGGCGTATTTTTGAAGAAGCATATAAACTATTTGTGGAAGCAGGGTTTGATTTGCCTAAAGAGATTAGTGATTCCAGAAAGTTAATCGTTGAGGCTCCGGATGAACGAATTCAATTCATATTGGCAAAACCGATGGATGTACCTGTATACGTTGAACATGGTGTAGCAGATATCGGTATAGCGGGGAAGGATGTTTTATTGGAGCAGCACCGTGATGTCCATGAGCTATTGGATTTACATATTAGTAATTGTTATATAGCAACTGCCGGTCTTCCGAACACGACGATGAATGAGATTGCTCCACGTGTCGCAACAAAGTATCCGAGAATTGCAACAAACTTCTACAAGGAAAAAGGAGAGCAAGTAGAAATTATTGAGTTGAATGGTTCGATTGAGCTAGCACCAATGATCGGTCTTGCAGATCGCATTGTCGATATTGTTTCCACTGGACAGACGCTTAAGGAAAATGGCTTAGTTGAATTTGAAAAAATCGTTTCTATCTCCTCTCGATTGATCGTCAATCCTGTAAGCTATCGAGTGAAAAGTGAACGAATCAATGCTTTTGTTGCACAACTAAAAAATGAATTGAATAAAAGGTAGGGAATCCTATGAAAATAGAAAAGCTTACAGATACAATTTCATTACTACGTTCGGTTGAACAAACAAATGCAGATTATTTAACGACTGTACGTGAGGTAATCGTAGATGTACGGCAGAACGGCGATCAAGCCCTTCTTCGTTATACAGAGAAATGGGATGGTGCAAAACTTACATCACTCAAAGTATCCAAAGAAGAAATGGATGAGGCATACGCTAATTTTGATAGACAATTGGTAGATGACTTGGAAGAGGCTGCTGCTAATATTCGAGCGTTTCATACGGAGCAGGTTCGCAGGCAAATCGACTTCCCATTAGCTAAAAACTCTTATATTCAATATAAAATTTCACCCCTAGATGCAGTAGGCTTATACGTTCCCGGTGGGACAGCAGCTTATCCTTCTTCAGTATTAATGAATGCAATACCTGCAATAGTAGCTGGGGTAGAAAGAGTTGTCATCGTATCACCTCCATCTATGGAAGGGAATCTACCTGACTCAGTATTAGTAGCAGCACGTATTGCTGGTATTACAGAGATATATAAAGTTGGTGGAGCCCAAGCAATAGCGGCTCTTGCGTACGGAACTGAAACGATCAAAGCGGTAGATAAAATTACAGGTCCGGGTAATAGTTTTGTAGCACTTGCTAAAAGAGAGGTGTTTGGTAAGGTTGCGATCGATATGATAGCGGGACCTAGTGAAATAGCAATTATTGCAGATGAAACTGCCTATGCTGATGAAGTAGCAGCAGATCTACTTGCTCAAGCAGAGCATGACCGATTTGCAAGTTCTGTTTTAATCACAACAAGCCCATCCCTTGCCGAACAAGTGTCAATAGAAGTAGAAAAACAATTAAAGCTCCTTCCTAGAGAAGAAATTGCTCGCAGTTCGATCGAAAACTTCGGATGTATCTATATCGCAGACTCAATGAAGCAAGCTGTAGCAGCAGTGAATGAGCTAGCACCAGAACATTTGGAAATTATTACGGAGCAACCCGAAGAACTAAGTAAAAAGATTAAGCATGCAGGAGCTATTTTCATCGGGAGATTCAGTAGTGAGCCAGTAGGCGATTATTTTGCGGGTACGAATCACGTACTGCCGACAAATAGCACAGCGAGATTTTCAAGTGGATTATGTGTTGACGATTTCGTTAAGAAAACAAGCGTCGTATACTATTCAAAAGAAATGTGGGAGGAGCAATATCCTAAAATTGCTCGCTTAGCTAGACTAGAGCAATTAGAAGGACATGCCAGATCTGTAGAGTCAAGAAGCTGGAATAAGGGGGATTCACAATGATGGATAAAAGAGCGGCGAAAATCGAAAGAATGACGAACGAAACAAAAGTATGGGTTGAAATAGACTTAGATGGTGAAGGTAAAGCGGAAATTGATACAGGTGTCCCTTTTATGGATCATATGCTAGATCTATTTACAAAGCATGGTTTATTTAATGCTTCTATTAAAGCTAAAGGAGATACATATATCGATGATCATCATACAACAGAGGATATCGGTATTGTTCTAGGACAAGCAGTAAAAGAAGCATTAGGAGATAAAAAAGGTATTAAACGTTATGGAAATGCCTTTGTACCAATGGATGATGCCTTAGCTCAAGTAGTAATTGATATTTCAAATCGTCCGCATTTAGAATTCCGTGCACAGTTTCCAACTCAAAAAGTAGGGAATTTTGATACAGAGCTAGTTCATGAGTTCCTATGGAAATTTGCTTTGGAGGCACGTATGAATGTCCACGTAATTGTTCATTATGGTGCAAATTCACATCATATGATTGAAGCGATTTTCAAAGCATTGGCTCGAGCAATTGATGATGCTATTACAAAAGACGATCGAGTGAAGGGTGTTCCTTCTACAAAAGGACTACTTACATAATAAGGAGAGAATAAGATGACGTCGATTCAAGTTTACCCTGCGATTGATATGAAAGGTGGAAAATGTGTACGCCTGTATCAAGGGGATTATGATCAGGAAACCGTTTATGGAGATTCTCCATTCGATATGGCTAAAAAATTTGCAGATGAAGGGGCAACTTGGATTCATCTAGTAGATTTAGATGGAGCAAAGGACGGCAAGAAAATCCATGCGGACGAAGTTATTCGTATTGCAAAGGAGCTTCCGGTTAGTGTGCAAATTGGTGGGGGAATTCGGACGAAGGATGACGTTCAATTTTATTTGAACAACGGTGTGAATCGTGTAATTATAGGAAGTCTCGCTATTTCACAACCGGATTTAGTGGTGGGGTTAATAGAAGAATTCGGTGGAGAAAGAATTGTCATCGGACTAGATGCAAAGGATGGAATGGTGGCAACACATGGTTGGCTAGAAACTTCCACTCAATCTGCCGTTGAAGTAGGACGATATTTTGCTTCTAAAGGAGCAAAGCACGTTATCTTTACAGATATTGCAACAGATGGAACGCTTCAAGGCCCAAACTTATTGGCAAATAAAGAGCTGGCAGAAGAAACTGGATTATCTATTATTGTATCAGGTGGGATCAGTTCCTTAGAAGATATTGCAGCAGTTGCAAAATTAGCACAAATGACGACAGTTGCTGGTGTTATTACGGGTAAAGCATTGTACAATGAACGGTTTACTCTAACTGAAGCTCTACAAGAATCGGCCAAATAAGTAAACAAACATTCGTATATATCGAATGAAAGAGGAGTAGAACTATCATGACTAATTTAACATATGATGAAAAAGGATTAATACCTGTAATCGTGCAACATGCAATTACAAGAGAAGTGTTAACACTTGCTTATATGAACGAAGAAGCCTACGCAAAAACAGTAGAAACACAGGAAACCTGGTTTTTTAGTCGAAGCAGACAGGAACTTTGGCATAAAGGAGAAACTTCAGGGAATACACAAAAAGTAGTTTCTATTAAGACAGACTGCGATTCGGATGCATTAGTTGTAGAAGTATTACCAACTGGACCTGCATGCCATACAGGAGAAGAGACATGCTTTCATAATACATTAGAAAAAATGGATAATACGGTAGGCTACAATACGATTACCTCTCTAATCAATGTTATCAAAGAAAGACAGCAATCTATGCCAGAAGGTGCTTATACGACGTACTTATTTGAAAAAGGTGTAGATAAAATTTGTAAAAAAGTGGGAGAGGAAGCATCCGAAGTTATTATCGCTTCCAAAAATAATGATGGTGAAGAGTTGAAATGGGAAGCAGCAGATCTTCTATATCATTTGTTAGTTCTTCTACAAAACCAACAAGTTAGTTTCTATGACTTACTACAAGTATTACAGAAAAGACATGAAGTCAAAGCAGATAAAAAATAAATATATGTGATATACTGAAGAATATACTAATAAGGGGCGTTTTTTAAAACGTTCCTTATTATTTTTCGGAGGATTATGTTGAATAAAAAAAGTAAAAAAGTTCTTAGAGAAAATATCATTTCGTTTTTACCTACGGGTGAATACTACTATAAAAAAGCATTAGATGAACTACAAAAAGAACAATATGAAAAAGCACATAAATACTTAAAACGAGCAGCAGAACTAAGTCCCAATGATCCCATGATATTACTACAATATGCGATATTACAAATGGAGATAGATAATTTTGAACTAGCTCATGAGCTTTTGAGAAGTGCCCATGCAATTGACCAAAACGAATCAGAGATTATTTTCTTTTTGGCAGAAGTAAATGCCCATCTCGGTAACTTTGTAGAGGCCAATAAATTTGCTCAGATGTATTTGGAAATTGATATTCAAGGTGAATATACGGAAGAGGCCATGGAGATTGTCGACTTCACGGAGCAAGAGGATGTAGTGTCACTTCAGGTAGATACGCCTTCTGGTGAAGCACTATTTTTACAAGAAAAATCTAGACGTTTAATGGAGCAAGGTAAGTTTGCTGAGGCAGTAGAGTTATTAGAATCCATCGTGGTAGATCATCCAGATTTTTGGGCAGCATTTAATAATTTGGCGCTTGCTTATTTTTATATTGGCGAAGAGGAACAAGCAAAGGCGTTACTACATGATGTACTCAATGAAAATAGAGGTAATATCCACGCACTATGTAATTTAGCTGTAATTCATTATTATGAAAAAAATGAAGATGAATTGGAAGAAATCGTAGAATTACTAGTCAAGATAAACCCTTATTTTGTTGAACATCGCTATAAGCTAGGCGCGACTTTTGCGTTAATAGGCAAATATGAACAAGCATTTAAGTGGCTAAGAAGTTTACAGCGAAAAGGTTTCGAAGGGGATCCAGGTTTTTATTTTTGGCTGTCTCATTCGGCTTATTTTTCTGGTCATGAAGAAGTAGCTAAAAATGCTTGGAAGGCATTATTGAAGCTGGATCCGGAAAAAGCTGGATTTGAACCATGGCTACCAACTAAAAGTGAATCTGATGATGATGCTTCTAAAATCCAAAAGGAATATATTTTAGAAAAGATAGAGCATAAGCATGTGAGTGAACGTATTTATGGGTTTTATTTGTTAGGAAAATCAAAGCATCGACAGGAAATTATTTCACATCCTAAATGGATTGTTGTAGATGATTTAACAACTATGGAAAAACTATTCCTTGCTAATTCTTTAGGGCATGATTTTGATGATAAGTCTCCTGCAGAGAAAGCCTTTTTACGTGCAATTGCCGCAACAGACCTATTGTACGATAAATATAAGCCTTTAGAGCATGAAGATACGTTTCTATTTCAAATGTGGTTTGTATTAGTGGAACGTGCATTAGAGAAAGCATATGGTTTCAAAAATCCACGTGCATTAGCAGCAGCAACAGAGTATATGTATGAATCGTCCCGTTCTAAAAATGTAACGAAAAAACATTATGCAGAGCAATATGGTATTACAACCAACACATTGACTAAGTATATTAACGAACTTATGCAATTTTTACCTCTTTTTGATGCCTAGGCAAAATAGTTGAAGCGTATTAAAAAATCCTATAGATTGAGGATAGTAGCAATGTAGGAGGAAATTAAAATGACTGAAGATAAAATTTATGATGTAATTATAATTGGAGCTGGACCTGCTGGAATGACAGCAGCGGTATATACTTCACGCGCAAACCTTTCCACTTTAATGATCGAACGCGGAATTCCAGGTGGCCAAATGGCGAACACGGAGGAAGTGGAAAACTACCCTGGATTTGAAATGATCTTAGGACCAGAGCTTTCGACAAAAATGTTTGAACATGCGAAAAAGTTCGGTGCTGAATATGCATACGGCGATGTTTCAGAAATTATCGATGGAGAAGCTTACAAAACAGTTAAAGTTAGTGGAAAAGAATATAAAGCATTAGCTGTTATTATTTCTTCTGGCGCGGAATACAAAAAAATGGGTATTCCAGGAGAAACAGAGCTAGGTGGACGCGGAGTTAGTTACTGTGCAGTCTGTGATGGAGCGTTCTTTAAACAGAAAAACCTTGTAGTTGTAGGTGGAGGAGACTCAGCTGTTGAAGAAGGTGCGTTCCTAACTAAATTTGCAAACAAAGTAACTATTGTACATCGTCGTGACGAGCTACGTGCACAAAAAATTCTTCAAGACCGTGCATTTGCAAATGAGAAAATTGATTTTATCTGGAATACAACATTAAAAGAAATTCACGGAAAAGATGGAAAAGTAGCGAGTGTTACTTTAGTGTCTACCGTGGACGGTACGGAAAGAGAATTTGAAACAGATGGTGTATTTGTATATGTAGGGATGCTTCCATTAACAAAACCTTTTGGAAACTTAGGCATTTTAAATGACAATGGATACATTGTAACAAACGAAAAAATGGAAACAACTGTACCTGGGATATTCGGCGCAGGGGATGTTCGTGAGAAAATGCTTCGTCAAATTGTAACTGCTACAGGAGATGGAAGTATTGCTGCACAAGCTGCGCAACACTATATTGAAAATTTGAAAGACAAAACAATTTCAAACGTTTAATTTAATTTTATCTTAATCGGATTGTAATAGTCTTGAAATAAATAAAGTGTATAGTAAAGAATATAAATTGACCCCCTTTTTATATAGAAACATTTGGACAGGCTGTTTCGCGATTTTAATCGTGGAGCAGCCTCTTTTTATGAAAATTAATGTATAATATAGTTTATTAACACATGATAGATGTGGAGTGATGATTTGTGCAAAGAATAGCAAACCTACTCGTATGTAAAGACGGAAAAGTACTACTATTAAAAAAACCAAGAAGAGATTGGTATGTGGCACCAGGCGGCAAAATGGAGATGGGAGAATCTATTTTAGTTTCTGCAGTAAGAGAATTTACAGAAGAAACAAATACCGTTCCTATACAACCGCATTTAAAAGGAATTTATACAATGGTCATTGAAGAAGATGGAAAGCGTATAGATGAATGGATGTTATTTACCTTCGTTGCTAAAGACATAGAAGGAATACCTTACGAGGTAACAACAGAAGGTATATTAGAATGGCATTCAGTCGAAGATTTACACCATCTTCCTATGGCTGAAGGAGATCGGACAAATCTATTATTTGCAGCTCAAGCCAAAGGGATGCAATATGGAACATTTGTATATACACCTGATTTTTCTCTTATAAAGGAAACGATTCAGCAATCAACGGAGGGAGAATGAGTAATGGATAGTCTTCAAAAGCACGAAACGGAAGTTGTAATTATTACAGGAATGTCAGGTGCTGGAAAGACTGTAGCTATCCAAAGTTTTGAAGACCTTGGCTATTACTGCATTGATAATTTACCGCCAGAGTTATTGAGTACATTCATCAAACTAATGATAGATTCGAATAAACAACCTCGAAATATTGCGGTTGTGATGGATTTACGCGGAGGGGAAATGTTCAACTCCTTAGCAGAATCTGTTAATGAATTAGAAGAGGCAACAACTGTGACGCCTAAGTTATTATTTTTGGATGCTGGGGACGAGGTATTAGTAAGACGGTACAAGGAAACACGCCGTTCTCATCCGCTCGCTAACTCTGGGTTACCTCTAGAAGGTATTAAAAAAGAAAGGCAAATGCTTTCTGATTTAAAGGGCAGAGCACAATACATTTACAATACTTCTAAGATGAAGCCTCGAGAACTAAGAGAGAAAATACAAGAAGAGTTTTCCTCTAAAGGCAGCCAAGTATTCACTGTAAACGTCATGTCCTTTGGATTTAAACATGGTATCCCGATAGATGCTGATTTAGTATTTGATGTGCGCTTTCTTCCTAATCCCTATTATATTGAAGAGCTACGTTTGAAATCAGGACTTAACGAAGAGGTATCCAGCTACGTTCTAAAATGGGTAGACACTAAAACATTAATCGAGAAGCTAACGGATTTGTTCCATTTCATGATTCCTCAATACAAAAGAGAAGGCAAAACCCAGCTTGTAATTGCATTTGGATGTACAGGAGGGCAGCATCGCTCTGTTACGTTAGCAGAATACTTTGGAAAGTTATTGAAAGAAGACGACAAAACCATTATTACGCATCGTGATGTTGTCATTAGAAAGGAATGAAGGAATGGAACCTAGAGAACACCGTAAAAAACTAGTTATACTCGGTGGAGGTACGGGTCTGTCTACGTTACTTCGTGGCTTAAAAAGATTTCCACTGGATATTACGGCAATCGTAACGGTCGCAGATGACGGAGGAAGCTCGGGGAGACTACGTGACGAATATGACATACCACCTCCAGGAGATGTACGGAATGTACTAGCGGCTCTTTCAGAAGTAGAGCCCTTAGTTGAAGAAATGTTTCAGTATAGATTTTCTCAATCAGAAGAATTGGAAGGGCATTCATTAGGTAATTTGATGTTAGCTGCATTAACATCAATAACAGGTGATTTTGCTCATGCCATAACTGAAATGAGTCGAGTACTAAATATTCGTGGGAAAGTGCTGCCTGCGGCCAATCAACTAGTAACATTACACGCAATATTTGAAGATCAAAAAACCATTAAGGGAGAATCTAAAATCCCATGCTATGGCAAAAAAATCGAAAAAGTGTTTATTACTCCTCCAGACGTAAAACCGTTGCCGGAAACTATTAATGTCATTCGACAGGCTGATGTTATAGTTATTGGTCCAGGAAGTTTATATACGAGTATTTTGCCAAATCTATTAGTGCAAGATATACAAAAAGCGATTAGACAATCCAAAGCGAAGAAAGTATATATATGTAATTTAATGACACAGGCCGGTGAGACGGGTAATTATTCTGCATTTGATCATGTAAATGCATTGATCGATCATGTGGGAGAGAACTTCTTGGATGCTGTGTTAATAAGTAAGGAAGAAATTCCTGAAAATGTGAGATATTTATATAAACAAGAGCAAGCATCTCCTGTTAAAATAGATATTGACCAATTAGAAAAGTTGAATATTGATATAGTAAAAAAAGACATTTCAGTCGTTCATGACGGTGCAGTTCGTCATGATGCAACGGAAGTAGCGAAATGGCTTGTAGAATACGCAGACGGGTTAAAAGTTTAACCGTCGAGGAGAAAGGGGGAAACGGAATATGTCGTTTGCTTCTGAAACTAAAAAAGAGATGACTCAAGAAGAGTCTGAACCTTGTTGTGCACGTGCAGAGCTTTCTGCACTTATACGCATGAATGGATCACTTTCATTTAGCAACAAAATGTTAAGCCTAGACGTTCAAACAGAGAATGCGGCTATTGCTAGAAGGCTATATACACTCATAAAATCGTTATATCCATATCAAGTTGAATTACTTGTTCGAAAGAAAATGAGATTGAAAAAGAATAATATTTATATTTGTCGTATTCGAGAAGGGGCAAAAAACCTGTTAGAGGATCTTCAAATTTTAAAGGATGGCTTTCAATTTGAATATTCCATTTCCAAAGAACTTGTTCAAAAAAGTTGCTGTAAACGAGCTTATCTAAGAGGAGCCTTTTTAGCTGGAGGTTCGGTTAACAATCCGGAAACCTCGTCATATCACTTAGAAATTTATTCTTCCTATAAAACACATAGTGATGCACTGGTAGATTTGATGAATGAATATGAACTGAATGCGAAAACCATTGAACGAAAAAAAGGATTTGTGGCATATTTAAAGGAAGCAGAAAAGATTTCCGACTTTTTAAGTATTGCGGGAGCGCATAGAGCTTTACTGAAATTTGAAGATGTTCGGATCATACGAGATATGCGAAATAGCGTAAACCGTCTTGTCAATTGCGAAACGGCCAACCTGAATAAAACAATCAGTGCAGCCATTCGCCAAGTGGACAATATTCGGTTTATCGAGAATTCTATCGGTTTAGACCAGTTACCAGAAAAACTTCGTGAAATAGCTAGGTTACGTGTAGAGTATCAAGATGTTACACTTAAAGAACTAGGTGAAATGGTTTCTACTGGAAATGTGAGTAAATCAGGAGTTAATCACCGATTGCGAAAAATAGATGAAATAGCAGATGCGCTTCGCAATGGAGAGACAATTTAGAGAAATGGGGAGTAGACTATGGCAGAACAGCAGGTGGAAGTAAAATTATCTTCAGGACTTCAAGCAAGACAGGCTGCACTTTTTGTACAAGAAGCAAATCGTTATATTGCAGACGTCTATCTAGAAAAAGATACTAAAAAAGTAAATGCAAAGAGCATTATGGGAATTATGAGTTTGGCAATTGGCAAAGGAACAACTGTAAGCTTAAGTGCCGATGGTTCTGATGCGGAGGAAGCAGTAGAAGCTTTAGGAAATTTCATCTCAAGCGAATCATAAAAATGAACGGCCTCACTAGTCACTTTAGACGAAAGGGCGGTTTTTTTTTGAGAAAAAAAGTGTGTCTTGAAGAATAAAATCTATATAATAATATTGCTGATTTTTCTTTCAGGTGGACGCTTTCGAGGACGAGGTCGAGCCTCCTCGGTCGGCGCTATGCATCTTACCTGCCGGGTCTCAACTTTCTCGCTTATCCCGCTGGAGTTGCCACCCTTTCACTACAATCAATTAAGTGAGTATTATTCAAGAATAAGATTTAGCACAGCCTATCGTTATTTCACGGGAATGATATAGCAAAATGAGTCCGAAACACTCTAGAACAGTAAAGATAGGTTGTTTCTCTTAAACGGGCTTGTACATTTCATGAACTATTGTCTAATTCTGAAGACTACGAATTCGAAAATTGTTTTTATTACTTAATATAAAGGAATTTAGAAGTAGTTGCAGAATAACTATCTATATCTTTTGATTCGAGAGAAGAGCAAATTGAGGTGGTGGCTGTATGAAAAGTTCTAAAAAATTTTTCGTTTTAGGGGTAATAACACTTTTAATCTCAATCGTTTTAGTAGGTAATCAATTATCAAAAAATCTAAAAATAGAAGATGCATTAACTGATGAGTTTTTCAGGAGTGATACTAATTTAAGTATAGAGGAAATAAATAATATAACTTTTACAGAAATTCATATATCTGAAAAAAGACAAACTGAAATTAAGGAACTATTTAAAGAATTGAAGCTAAAAAGAACTGATGATTCTTATTCTCCACTTGATGCGAGATACACGATAGTATCAACATCGAACCCAAATGACCAAATGTATATATTTGTTGATGAAAATGTAATTGTATTTCCACATAAAAGTAGTACAGGGTATAGCATAAAAAATAATGATGAGTTTATAAAGGAAATAGAAAAGTTATTGAAATAAAAAATAGGTTCGTATTAACAACAAGGTACATCTAAATCAGATATGAAGTGGGGTCATACTACATGTCAAATATGCAACTTATTCTAAGTGTGCAAAGAGCTCTTTTTCGCTCTATACCTAAAAATACGAAAGCTATTTACGCAAAAATCGAAAGTAATAATCTTATTTGGAAAGTATACTTTGATGAAATTCCTACAGAAGAAGAAAAAGAAATGCTAAGTATAGCGGCGACAGAAGTGTTATGCGATTTTCCGGAAATACTATTTTCTGATGAACAATATATTTACCATCCAGAACCAATAAATTTTAAAGATACAATATATTATAATTGGCCCTATACACGTTATTGATTTGGGATTCGATGCTTTATAGCGATTACATATATGGAAATTAGTAAAATATAATGAAAACAAAAAATCCCAAAGGACTAATTCCTTTGGGATTTTCATCGATTAATTATGAATTATGATTTCTTCATTTCACTACGGTCGATAATATGATCGATTAGACCGTATTCTTTTGCACGTTCAGCAGTCATGAAGTTATCACGATCTGTGTCTCTTGCAATTACTTCGATAGGTTGACCAGTGCGTTCAGAAATAATGTGGTTTAATTTATCACGTAAATGTAAAATGCGTTTTGCAGCAATTTCGATTTCCGTTGCTTGCCCTTGTGCTCCACCAAGTGGTTGATGAATCATTACTTCAGCATTCGGAAGCGCATAGCGTTTACCTTTTGTACCTGCTGTAAGTAGGAATGCACCCATAGAAGCAGCCATACCGATACAAATTGTTTGTACATCTGGTTTGATGAACTGCATTGTATCATAAATTGCCATACCAGCAGTGATACTTCCGCCTGGGCTATTAATGTAAATAGAGATGTCTTTTTCTGGATCTTCTGCTTCTAGGAATAATAATTGGGCAACTATGGAGTTTGAAACGTTGTCGTCAATACCACTTCCAAGCATAATAATACGGTCTTTTAATAATCGAGAATAGATGTCATATGCACGTTCTCCACGATTAGTTTGTTCAATAACAGTAGGAATTAAATTCATCCTGATTGCCTCCTTCAAAGGTGGTTTAGTATAGGTTACTGAGAAAGTCTTCCTCAGTTGTAACTTTATCATACACATTATGGTCAAGGAAGGTCAAATATTAAGCTTCAAAATGTTTGCTTGAATTCTTTTCTTTCTATTTGTATAATAGATAAGTCGCTTGCCCTTGTAGTGTAATGGATAACACACAAGCCTCCGAAGCTTGGAATGTGAGTTCGATCCTCGCCGAGGGCATACCGTTTCAACGTTTTCACTAAGAACTTGCGTGTTATTATTATGATGAAAATAGCACGTAATAATAACAAGTAACCCTCCGTTTATTTTGCGATAAAGCAAACGGAGGTTTTTTTATGAGTAAAAAAAATACTGGACCCAATTTTAACCTAAACGCTCCTCACAAAGATGCATACTTTAAAGAGAATTTATTTTAGAATGAGGAGTGAAGTTGAATGGTATTACCATATGGAAATGAATGGAGAGAGGAAAGTCCGGATTATCGACAAGGCTATCCTAGGTATCCACGCTACCAAAGATACCCACAGTATCCTCGATATCCCCAGTATCCATATTACCCGTATTATCCATATTACCCGTATTATCCATATTACCCACCATACCAAAGATACCCATATTATCCACCTTACCGAAGATACCCATTTTATCCTAGGATTCCGAGATATGGCTATCCATGGTCTCAAGGGAATTATGGTAGTCCTGGTTACGGTTATTCACAATATTAAGTATATAATTAGTTCATTAGCTTGGAATGTGAGTTCTTAAATCCTCGCCGAGTCATAAAAGTTAAGTAATACACTCTTTACATTGTACGTTAAATGTTTAGGGTGTTTTTTTGTTTTCTTTATTTCTTCTATCGTACGATACTGCATACGCCTCATGCCTAAAATGGAGAATTGGATCATTTGGTAATTCGATGCCTTTGCCAACGATGGTAGGGTCGAACAATATGCTTTCTGTTGGAAATATTTTTTTATTTATTGTTAATAGACCTACTAAAATTTTTTGTCTGTCAGTTGGCCAAATGACGGTAGGATCATCTGTAGGGTCTGTGTCCTCTGCTAATCGAATATATAGCTCGAACGATACAGTTCCCTTTTCGAGTCGTTTCTCCAAATCCTCGCTCAAATAATTGGTGGACAAATTAATGCTATCAAGGATGGAAGGTGATTTTTCCTCCTTCAATGGATGCCACTCGTATTTTATGGCTTGCCGCTTACCTACAGCATTAACTAAATAGAAGGCATGTATAGGGTAGTAATGTAGAGCTGCGTAACTAATTGGTGGTTGCTTTAGCTGTTCCTTGAGTGCGAGTAACGTGTTTTTATGTTCTGGGAAGGTAGTAAGAAGTTGTACAATTCCTAAACCTAAATCAATCGAATGTATGCCAGTTTTATGTGAGCCTAAAATTTTTAACATTTCGATAAAGGTTTTTGGATCACTTGTTATGAACATAGGGATGGTGGTACATACTTGGTGACTAGTAAAACCATCTGGTTGCAGAAAATGGATAGACATTCCTTTTGCCGGAGATAGGAAGTCTGCTGCAGTAGGATCTGGTGGACTATTAGAAAAACGGACTGTAGCGGGTACCGGTGCTTGCTGCAGATGTCCTGCTGTCGTATAAGGAATCGCATTCCCGTTTGGAGTAAAAATGGCTTCATAAAATTCTCCTTTTGCATGTGCGCGACGATAGCCAGGAAATTTCCCTTGAATTTGTTCTAATGTATGAACCGCATCTTGTGGCAGTGAATTACTCATCAAAATCACCTCGGTTTTTAGATTGTAACGATAGATTTCATCTATTAATCATTACCACTGAATACTTTAACTAAACAATGAAATACATAATAATTAAGCGTGGGTAGCCAATAAAGTGTTCAACAGGGGAAAATCCAATCCATTTTTTTAGTTCTATATTGCATTTACTTGCGGTACATGATGCTTTACTTGCTATAAAGAGAGATTTACTTGCACTCTTTTACCGGATACTTGCTTTCTATTGTTGTTTACTTGCTAAACGGAAAATTCTTACAATGGATTTTCATCTTTAAGGAATATGAAACTAAAATCACCTTATTCCGTAAATAATAATAGGTTTTGTATTATCGATTTAAAGGTACAATAATACTATAAATACTGAAGAGGTGAACACATTGAGAAAATTACTAGTGCCAATTATTATTGTCATTGTAATTATTGCAGTTATTGCTGGGATATTTATGGCAAGTTATAACGGATTTGTAGACAAAGAAGAAAACGTGAATAATGCGTATGCACAAGTAGAGAACCAGCTGCAACGAAGAATGGATTTAATACCGAACTTAGTTAATACAGTTAAAGGTTTTGCGGCACATGAAGAAGAGGTGCTTGGGAATATCGCAGATGCCAGAAGTAAATTGGCGGGAGCTGGGACACCCGAAGAACAATCTGCGGCGAATGATGAATTATCAGGAGCTTTGAGTCGACTATTAGTAGTTGTGGAGAATTATCCAGATCTTAAGGCAGATGCAAACTTTAGACAATTAATGGATGAGCTTGCTGGGACAGAAAATAGACTTTCTGTAGCAAGACAAGATTATAATACAGTTGTTTCGGATTACAATAAAAAAGTTAAACGTATGCCAGGGAGTATAGTAGCTTCTATGTTTGGCTTTGATGAGAAGGAATATTTCCAATCAGCCGAGGGAGCAGAAGAAGCACCAGTAGTCGATTTTGAAGGAGATGGAGAGTGATGAAGAAAAGTGCACGTGCCATTTCACTTGCGCTTCTACTTACTCTATTATTCCCATTGATAACGCTTGCTGAATCTGATTACCCAGCTGCAATACCAGGAGAACTATATGTTCAGGATTTCTATGATGTTTTATCAGAAGAACAGGAGCAGGAAATTGAAGTACTTGGACAAAATTTAGAGAAGGCTACTGGTTCCCAAATTGTTGTAATGACAGTCGAGTCTTTAGAAGGACAGGATGTTGCGACATATGCGGTAGACGTAATGCGTGGATATGGTATTGGTGATGAAGAGAAAGATAATGGAGTACTATTTATACTGGAAATGGATCCTAATAAAGTCGGTAACCGCGACGTTTATATTGGTGTGGGCTACGGTTTAGAGGGTGCTTTACCGGATGGAAAAGTTGGGAGAATATTAGATGAGTATACATACCCTTTTTTAGAGCAAGGTGATGCGCCGGGTGCTATACTTTCTACTTATCAGCTTTTATATAACCAGGTTGCTACAGAGTATGGGTGGGACGGTGAGTTGGCAACTCCACAGGAGCCTTCTCCCCTTGCAGGATCTACAGGTGGTGGATTCTCTCTTCCAATGATTATTGTCGGCATAGTTGTTATTTATTTAATTATGCAGATGATGTCTGGAGGCGGTGGTGGTACCGGTTCAGGTAGAAGACGTAATAGCACTAGAATGTTCGGTCCAGGAGGCTTCGGTGGAGGTTTCGGCGGAGGCGGTAGAAGTTCGGGTGGTGGTTTTGGAGGTTTTGGCGGCGGTAGCTCCGGCGGTGGCGGAGCAGGTCGTAAGTGGTAAATTATATAGCAAGCTTTTCTTGGATAAGATCTAAACAAAAAACCAACAATCAGTTGGTTTTTTTGTTTATCAATTTTCAGCGAATTCAAGATTCTCTATTTTCTCTCGAAGTTCTAAGCCCCCACCATCTTTAACTCCATTATAGCTCCCTATTTTTCCGGGTTCTGATTTAGAAAAGATAAATTCTTCTCTTAATGTATGAGAAATTTTCTGTCCCTGACTATTTGTTAAGGATACCTCTATGATGGGGCGATAGATATTGGGATGATCTTTTTCCTGTATAATTTTGACGTCTTCTAGATGCATTTCTATGTCGTTATCTATTAGATAATGATTATATTTGAAAATCAAATTCGAACTAATCGCATTTGTCAGCATGTTCTCAGTGAAGTATTCACCAAAAGTGGTTTGATAATAATTCATTAAATCTTTGTATTCCTTTGATTCTAGAAGTTGATCGTACTCTTCTTGGGTCTTCGTTTCCGTTGTACTTTGGAGGTTCCACCAATCGTTCAATAAGCGGGAAATCTCCATATCTGGTCCATTATATTCTTTCTCTAATACTGCTTTTATAACCTCTTCATTAGAAAGATGCTGAGCTGATTGTTCAATCTCCGAGGGATTAATAAATGTAATGATAAGAATGGAGGCAATGGCTACTATTGCTAATGAAATAAAAGCGGGAAGTATATTGCGTCTACTCTTTGTTTCTATTCTCCCCTTTAAGGCTAACCACGTATTACGCTTCGCTTCCTCCGAGCGCTCCACGTTTTTCATTTCCTCAAAAAACTTATCGAATTCGTTTGATGGCTCCATCTGTATGACCTCCTTCCTGATGAAATTCCTTTTTAAGTGCCTCTAGCGCTCGCGTCATTTTCATCTTTACTTTTGCTTCTGTCCAGCCCAATATATAGGATGTTTCTTGAATCGAACATTCTTGTATCTTGCGTAGGAGCAGTACTTCTTGATAATCTTTTTTTAGTTTACTTAGGGAGTCGTACATTCTAGCAAGCTGTTCCTTTTGTTCATATCGACTCTCTGGTGATAGTGCGTTTGTTTCTAAATCATGTTCTTTATCAAAGGTGAAAAATTGTATTACCCTTTTCCTTCGAAAATAGTCATAGGTCAAATTACGTGCTATTTTTAATAGCCAAGTGGCAGTTGAAGCTTGCTTGTTAAAGGTGTCTAGCCCCTTATATGCTTTATAAAATGTTTCTTGTGTAAGATCCTCGGTACATTCTTTTTGTCGGACAAGAAAGTATATATAGCTATAAACTCTATCGCTATGTTCTTTGTATAGCTGTTCCATTTCCATCTTCTGACCTCCCTTATTGCTATAGACGAATGGATAATTAAAAGGTATCGCTTTTATTTTACTTTTATTATGAAATTGACTACTTTAAACGATTGATTAGTATTTAAAAGTTACTTTTAAAAAGTTAATGACCAAGTCCACAATAACACGCTTTTATTTTTCAAAAAGATTATAATAAAATTAAATGATTTTTGGGAGGGATGGTTTAAAATGATTGTCCATTTTTATACAAGACCAGGCTGTCATTTATGTGATGATGCGAGGCTTATGTTGAAGCTTGTAAGAGAAGATGTTGAATTTGATATCAAAGAAGTGAATATTGAAGAAGATGATGCACTACATGAAAAATATATGCTGATGATTCCTGTCATCGTATTGGAAGATAAAATTATTCAATATGGGCAAGTAGATTACGCAACTATTTTAGAAGCATTACTTTGATGGTTTTTACGTAATCGCAAGTTAATGAGGCTCAGTCGCAACATCCACTTCCTAAACCGCAATATCAAAGCCGCAAATCGCTATATAGAAAGGCATAATCGCAACATAAACATTTATGGGGAGCATTTCAGGATTAAATTTGTTCATATTCGTGTTTCAAATTCTTGCTATTGGGAATATACTATTGTATCCTTAATTTAGAAATTAAATTTTTTTAAATACATGGGACAAAAAAAGTGATGGTGGGACAAAAGCGTCATGGTCAGTTGGGATGTGAAAAATGGATTCGTTACTACAGGCTCAGTTAAAGCTAATGCCTGAGATGAGCATCTTGTTACAAAAAAGATATAGAATACTTCAAACAATTCAATTGTCTCCAGGGTACGGTCGAAGAGTGATCGGTGATCTTCTAAGACTGTCAGAAAGAGAAACTAGAAAAGAATTAGACTTTTTACGCAATCAAGGATTTATCGAAATATCGAGAGATGGAGCAAGTATAACTTCTAGTGGAAATGATTTATTGATAGAGCTAAAAGAAGTTGTACGAGAATGGTCTGGTAGATTGCAACTCGAACAATCACTTGCAAGTTATTTAAATATAAAAGAAGTGATAATTGTTCCGGGAAATGTAGATACTAATACGAATACTGCATTGCTTCAGTCACAAGAAGCAGCAAAATATTTGGAAAGTATTTTATCAGATGAGTCCATTATTGCTGTTACTGGCGGAACAACGATTGCTTCCATTTCGAATCATGTTCATCAAACCGACAAGTGGAAACGACTATTATTTATAGCTGCAAGAGGCGGAGTTGGTAAGGATGTTCGGCTTCAAGCCAATACAATAGCCTCTCTATTTGCAAATAAAATGAATGGTTCTTATCGAACGTTATACATGCCGGATAGCCTGAGTGAGGAAGCTTACTCTACGATGAAAAATGAACCATTTATAAAAGAAATGATGGATTTATACGAACGAACTAATATCATCATTCATGGTATTGGGGACGCACTTGAGATGGCTCGCCGAAGAAATTCTAGTTTGGAAGAAATTCAACGCTTGAAAGAAATCGGTGCAGTTAGTGAAGCCTTTGGGTATTACTTTAATAACCAAGGGGAAGCAGTCCACAGAATTCGCACGATTGGAGTTCAACTAAAACAATTGGGAAATATGGGGCATCTTCTAGCAGTAGCTGGAGGCACTAAAAAAGCAAATGCTCTATTATCATATTTTAAACAAGCACCAGCTCAAACGGTGTTAGTTACCGATGAAGGTGCAGCACAAGAAATGCTGAAAATAATTGAACATAACAACTAGGAGGAATTTAAAATGACAGTAAAATTAGCGATTAATGGTTTTGGACGTATTGGACGTAAAGTATTCAGAGAAGCTTTAGAACAAACAGAGCTAGAAGTAGTAGCGATCAATGATTTAACGGATGCTGCAATGCTTGCACATCTGTTGAAATATGATTCTGTACATGGAATTTTAGATGCAGACGTTACTTCTGAAGGAGATTACCTTGTAGTAAACGGCAAAAACATTCGCGTGTTCGCTGAAAAAGACCCTTCTGCACTTCCATGGAAAGAGCAAGAAATTGATATCGTAATTGAGTGTACTGGAATTTTCAGCACAACTGAAAAAGCTAGCAAGCATATTGAAGCTGGAGCTAAAAAAGTAATTTTATCTCAGCCTGCTAAAGACGATATGCCTACGTTTGTTATGGGTGTAAATGCTGATCAATACAATCCAGAAACAGATCATGTTATATCAAATGCATCTTGTACAACAAACTGTTTATCACCACTTGCAAAAGTGTTGCAAGATCAATTTGGTATTAAACGTGGAATGATGACAACTATCCACTCATACACAAACGACCAACGTATTTTAGACTTACCGCATAGCGATTACCGTCGTGCTCGTGCAGCAGGAGAATCTATGATTCCAACAACAACAGGTGCAGCATCAGCTGTTGCAAAAGTACTTCCTGAACTAAAAGGGAAGTTGGATGGAATGGCAATCCGCGTACCAACACCGAATGTCTCTTTAGTAGACTTTGTAGCAGAGCTTGATAAAGAAGTAACAGCAGAAGAAATAAACAAAGCGCTAAAACAAGCTTCTGAGAATGAATTAAAAGGAATTCTTGCTTTCAATGAACTTCCATTAGTATCCATTGACTATAATGGAAATACTGCATCTTCTACAATTGATGGACTTTCAACAATGGTACTTGGAGACAATATGGTGAAAGTATTATCTTGGTATGACAATGAATCAGGATATTCAGCACGCTGTATCGACCTAGCACTACTTATGGCTAAAAAAGGACTATAATTTTTTCGTATTTGACTAGAAAAAACACATAACATGAATGTGACTTTTCGTGGCGAATCGATACAATTACCTCTATAATGAAAAAGGGTAAAGGAGCCAGGGATTACCCCTAGCTCCTTTTTTTTAACAGAATTTAAAGGAGGCTTATCTCATGAAGGTAAAACAAACAATGAGCGATGTAGCTTTACAAGGAAAACGTGTATTTTGTCGTGTAGACTTCAACGTGCCAATGGAGGATGGAGCAATCACGGATGATACAAGAATTCGTGCTGCACTACCAACGATCAATTATTTAATCGAACAAGGTGCGAAAGTGATTCTAGCAAGCCATATGGGACGACCTAAAGGTGAAGTGAAGGAAGATTTACGTTTGACTAAGGTTGGAGAGCATTTAGCAAAACTTTTGGATAAGCCGGTAAAAAAATTAGAGGAATCTATCGGAGAGGCTGTAGAGAATACAGTTTCAGCTATGAAAGACGGAGACATCGTATTATTAGAAAACGTTCGGTTCCATGTAGGTGAGGAAAAGAATGATGCGGAGCTAGCAAAGTCCTTTGCAAAGCTTGCTGATGTCTATGTTAATGATGCATTTGGTGCTGCGCATCGTGCACATGCGACAACAGAAGGTATCGCAAAATTACTTCCAGCCGTTTCAGGGCTATTAATGCAAAAAGAGTTAGATGTATTAGGAAAAGCATTAGCGGAGCCTGAGCGTCCATTTACTGCCATTATCGGTGGAGCAAAAGTAAAAGATAAAATCGGTGTAATCGATCATTTATTGGACAAGGTAGACAACATTTTAATAGGTGGTGGCTTGTCGTATACATTTACGAAGGCACAAGGCCATGAAATTGGTACTTCCCTACTGGAAGAAGATAAAATGGAACTTGCAAGAGGCTTCATCGAAAAAGCGAAAGAAAAAGGTGTTTCTTTCTATTTGCCAGTTGATGTAGTAGTGGCAGATGAATTTTCGAAGGATGCTAACACAAAAGTTGTAGATATCGATCAAATTCCCTCTGATTGGATGGGATTAGATATTGGTCCAAAAACAAGAGAGCTATACTCGAATGTTATTAAAAATAGTAAGCTAATTATTTGGAATGGACCTATGGGAGTATTCGAAATGGATGCATTTGCAGAAGGTACAAAAGCTGTAGCGAATGCAATGGCTGAAACAGCTGGTTATACGATTATCGGAGGCGGCGACTCTGCAGCGGCAGTAGAAAAGTTCAATGTTGGCGAGAAGATGGATCATATTTCGACTGGCGGAGGAGCTTCCTTAGAGTTTATGGAAGGCAAGGATTTACCAGGAGTTTCTGCTTTAAACGATAAGTAATGGAGGAGATGTCATATGCGTAAACCAGTAATAGCAGGGAATTGGAAGATGTATAAAACACTTGGTGAGGCAAAGGAATTTGCACTTCAGTTAAAAGAACTACAAGTGGATAGCACAAAAGTCGATGCAGTAATCTGTGCTCCAGCGCTATTTTTAGATCAGCTTGTTCAAGCGACAAAGGGTTCGTTTATTTCTATCGGAGCACAAACAATGCACGAGGAAAAAGAGGGAGCATTTACTGGTGAGGTTAGCGGCCAACAGCTTCAAGACTTAGGAGTAGAATATGTTGTAATTGGGCATTCAGAACGCCGTCAATATTTTAACGAAACAGATGAATCCGTAAATAAAAAAGTAAAATCTGCGTTTGAAAATAAACTAACACCAATCATTTGTGTAGGAGAAACATTAGAGCAACGTGAGCAAAATGAAACAGAATCTATTGTTTCCAACCAAGTAATGGCTGCAATTGAAGGATTGACAGAGGACCAACTAATCCAGTCCATTATTGCGTATGAGCCTATTTGGGCGATTGGAACTGGGAAAACTGCTACTGCAGACGATGCAAATGACGTATGCCAAGCAATCCGTGAAACTATCCTAGATGGCTTCGGAGAAGAGGTAGCAAGTCAAGTTCGTATCCAATACGGCGGTAGTGTGAAACCTGAAAATATTGAAGAGCTTCTTTCTAAGGAGCATATTGATGGTGCACTAGTAGGAGGAGCAAGCCTACAAGTAGATTCTTTTGTGAAACTATTGGAGGCTGGTGCAAATGCCTAAAAGTCCAGTAGCACTAATCATACTAGATGGTTTCGGCTTGCGTCATGAAGCGTTTGGAAATGCAGTTGCACAGGCAAACAAACCAAATTTCGATCGTTATTGGAGTAACTTTCCGAATGCTACATTGACGGCCTCTGGAGAAGCGGTTGGCTTACCAGAAGGTCAAATGGGTAATTCAGAGGTTGGTCATTTGAATATTGGTGCGGGTAGAGTCGTGTACCAAAACCTAACTCGAATTCATAAATCAATTCGAGAAGGAGATTTTTTCTTAGAGCCTAAGCTTTTAGCTGCGATTGAGCATGTGAAGCAATCAGGTGGGAAATTACACTTGATGGGATTACTTTCTGACGGTGGCGTTCATAGTCACTATTCGCATTTATTTGCTCTATTGAAGCTCGCAAAAGAACAAGGGCTAGAAGACGTGTTTGTCCATGGCTTTTTAGATGGACGCGACGTAGGTCCTCGAACTGCGATCGGATATGTAGCAGAAACAGAGAAACAAATGAAGGATATCGGTATAGGAAAGTTTGCATCCATTAGCGGTAGATACTATGCAATGGATCGTGATCGACGCTGGGAGAGGGTTCTACTAGCCTATAAAGCAATAGTGGATGGCTTAGGTAGAACTGCAGAATCAGCAACAGCTGGTATTTTAGCTTCTTATGAAGAGGATATTGTGGATGAGTTTGTTGTTCCTTTCGTTATAGAAGAAGATGGGAAGCCTGCTGTAACGATTGATACGAACGATGCAGTTATTTTCTTTAATTTCCGTCCTGACCGTGCTATTCAATTATCGATGGCTATTAACACACCATCATTTGATAGTATTCCTTTAAGCGAAAAGAATCCAACGAATCTAAAATTTGTTACGTTTACTCATTATAGTGATGATGTTGTGGCAGATGTGGTGTTCGAGAAAGCGGATCTCTACAACACAGTTGGAGAAGTAATTTCGAAGCACAACAAAACACAATTACGTATTGCAGAGACTGAAAAGTATCCGCATGTAACGTTCTTTATGAGTGGCGGCAGAGAGGCAACCTTCCCAGGAGAAGAGCGTATACTGATCAACTCTCCAAAGGTTGCTACATATGATTTACAACCTGAAATGAGCGCATATGAAGTAACGGATGCGCTGTTAGATGCAATTGCCAATGATCGTTTCGATGCGATTATCTTAAATTTTGCCAATCCAGATATGGTTGGTCATAGCGGAATGCTAGAACCAACGATTAAAGCAATTGAGGCTGTAGACGATTGTTTAGGTAAAGTTGTCGATGCACTTTTAGCTAAGGGCGGGCATGCAATCATTACAGCAGATCACGGTAATTCAGATGAAGTAACGACGATGGAAGGGCAGCCAATGACGGCTCATACGACTAATCCAGTTCCAGTGATTGTCACATCGAAAAATGCAACACTAAGAAGTGACGGAATTTTAGCCGATTTGGCTCCAACCATGTTACACTTATTAGGGATAGAAACACCGCCTGAAATGACAGGTAAAACACTAATCGAAACGGAGAGTTAAAAATGCCAATTATTACACAAATTCAAGCACGTGAAGTATTAGATTCACGCGGTAATCCGACAGTAGAAGTTGAAGTATTTACAGAAAGCGGTGGATTTGGACGCGCAATCGTTCCGTCTGGTGCATCTACTGGTGAATATGAAGCAGTAGAACTTCGCGATGGTGACAAGTCAAGATATCTAGGCAAAGGTGTTTTAAAAGCAGTAGAAAATGTAAATAACATTATCGCAGCTGAACTAGAAGAAAACTTCTCGGTATTGGACCAAGTAGAAATCGACCATGCGATGATCGAATTAGACGGAACTGAAAATAAAGGGAATTTAGGCGCTAACGCTATTCTTGGCGTATCTATTGCTGTAGCACATGCAGCTGCAGATTACTTGGATATTCCACTTTATCAATACTTAGGCGGTTTCAATGCGAAGCAACTACCAGTTCCAATGATGAATATCGTTAATGGTGGAGAGCATGCGGATAATAATGTTGATATCCAAGAATTTATGGTAATGCCAGTAGGCGCAGAATCTTTCCGTCATGCATTACGTATGGGCGCTGAAATTTTCCATAGCTTAAAATCTGTATTACAAGAAGCAGGATTAAACACAGCAGTTGGGGATGAAGGTGGATTTGCACCGAACTTAAAATCCAACGAAGAAGCTCTTTCAACAATAGTGACTGCAATTGAAAAAGCAGGATATAAACCAGGAGAACAAGTACTTCTTGCAATGGACGTTGCCGCTTCTGAGCTATTCAACAAAGAAGATGGTAAATACCACTTATCTGGTGAAGGTGTTGTCAAAACTTCAGAAGAAATGGTTGCTTGGTATGAAGAGCTTTGCGAAAAATACCCAATCATCTCAATTGAAGACGGCTTAGATGAAAATGACTGGGCTGGTCATAAATTATTAACAGAGCGTTTAGGTAAAAAAGTACAATTGGTTGGCGATGATTTATTCGTAACGAATACGAAAAAATTAGCGCAAGGAATTGAACAAGGTGTAGCTAACTCTATTCTTGTAAAAGTAAACCAAATTGGTACACTTACTGAAACATTTGATGCAATTGAAATGGCAAAACGCGCTGGCTATACAGCAGTTATCTCTCACCGCTCTGGTGAATCAGAGGATGTAACAATTGCGGATATCGCAGTTGCAACAAATGCTGGCCAAATCAAAACTGGTGCACCATCTCGTTCAGACCGTGTAGCAAAATACAACCAATTACTTCGTATTGAAGATCAGTTATATGAAACTGCTCAGTACCTAGGTGAAAAAACATTCTATAACTTAAAAAAATAATGAAACAAAGCAGTTAGCGCAAGGTGCTAGCTGCTTTTTTACTTGCTAAGGAAAGTATAAAGTTTTCCGTTCTATAAACTCATTAATAAATGATACTGCTGATTTTCGTTACAGGTGGACGCTTTCCGTGGGGTGAGCGATGAGCTATCATCTTAAAAGAGTGAAAGTCTAGAACCCAAAAGTTTTTTACAAAGGAGCGCAGGCTAAGAGCGCCACATCGTGTGGCAACGCCTTCGTGACCAACATCCTGTTGGCCTCCGCCGGAGTCGCCACCTTTCACTACAATCAAATATGAGAGTAGTACCCAACAAGAAGATTTAGCAAAGCTTATCGCCTAGACACGAATGGATTGATCTAGATGGGGATAGCTTTATCCTCTACTCATTGTTGTCACCTGTACTAGTTGTACGCATAGGAACTGAAATTTAATGGATAAAACTCCTGTTTCGCAAGTGAAGTATACTTGAGAGCAAGTAAACAATCAGTGAGCGCAAGTAACTAATAGATGAAGGCAAGTAAACTCTTCATGAACGCAAGTAAAGGCCATGCTGGAGCAAGTAAATAGTCTTGTAGGTATAACATAGAGGAGTCAGATTTTTTTAACTAAATATTTTGGCGATAGGTTGTCAATGTTCCTGTTTTTTGGTAAAATTAATTATGTTGTGAACGTTCTTATCAGGAGGTGGAATAAATGCACGCATTATTTATGACATTACTTGTCATCGTTGCGATCGCATTGATCGTTGTTGTATTGTTACAATCAGGGAAAAGTGCTGGTCTCTCAGGAGCCATCTCTGGTGGGGCTGAACAACTTTTTGGAAAACAAAAAGCTCGAGGTATGGACCTAGTCTTACATAGAGTAACGATTGTACTTGCAGTTCTATTTTTTATATTGACTATTGCCGTAACTAAATTTTAATCCTAATCTATTGATAGGATAATTTTTTCTGACGAGTGTATTATACACCAAAGCCTTTTTGAATATAAAACAGATGCGAACCGCCTGACCGACTTCTGATTGGTTAGGCGTTTTCTTTTAACTAAAATAGTTTTATAAATAGTTTATACATATGAAATATAAGGCATTATTCGGGCATATTAAACTAATTAATGAAATAATTAGTATGATGAATAATGCAAAAGCTTAATATTTATGGAGGTTTTACATATGCGAATTTCAACTCCTAAGCCATTTTTCTTTGAAGCTGGAAAACGTGCAGTATTGCTACTTCATGGTTTTACAGGAAATTCCTCAGATGTGCGTATGCTTGGACGCTTTTTAGAAAAAAATGGATACACATCATTAGCTCCACATTACAAAGGACATGGAGTTCCACCGGAAGAACTGCTAGAAACAGGACCACAGGACTGGTGGAAGGATGTCATGCGTGGTTATGACCGTTTAAAAGCAGAGGGCTATGAGGAAATTGCTGTAGCTGGGTTATCACTTGGAGGAGTATTTTCACTGAAGTTAGGGTATACAGTACCTGTAAAAGGCATTGTAACTATGTGTTCCCCGATGACGATGAAAACGACTGATATTATGTTTGAAGGTGTATTAAAGTACGCAAAAGAATATAAGAAATATGAAGGAAAATCCGAGCAGCAAATAGAAGAAGAAGTAGAGGCTATTCGAAAAACACCAATGGAGACATTGGCTGAGCTAAGAGAATTTGTTTACAATGTCCGTGATCATGTAGATCATGTATATGCTCCGTTGCTAGTAACTCAGGGGAAAAAGGATAAGGTAATCGATATTACTTCTGCCAATTACATTTTTGAGCAGGCAGAATCATTTGAGAAAAACCTAAATTGGTATGAGAACTCAGGACATGTAATTACACTTGGCTCAGAAAAAGAACAATTGCACGAAGATATATTAAACTTTTTAGAGTCGCTCGATTGGAATGTGTAAAACAGACCAAATGTGCACACGCTGAAAAAGGAGGGATGTTAGATGGAAAACATGAAAGAACAATTACTCGAATTACTAAACACAGAAGACTATAAACCATTAACAACGAAAGAGTTAGAAGAACATTTTAATCTGGTAGATGCGGATGATTTTAAAGAATTAGTGAAAACACTGGTCCAAATGGAGGAACACGGTTTAGTCGTTCGCTCTAGATCGAATAGATATGGGATTCCTTCTCGTATGAATCTTATAGTAGGGAAATTCATTGGACATGCTAAAGGATTCGGTTTCGTTACTCCTGAAGAGAGCGGAATGGATGATATTTTCATACCACCTACTGAAGTTAATGGAGCAGTCAACGGGGACAAAGTACTTGTACGAGTTTCCAAAGATTCATCTGGTGACCGAAGAGAAGGCTCTATTATCAAAATAACTCAGCGCGGCATATCTCAGGTTGTCGGAACATTCCAAGACAATAAAGGATTTGGATTTGTGATCCCGGACGATAAAAAAGTCCCTATGGATGTATTTATCGCTAAAGGAGATACACTTGGCGCAATTGAGGGTCATAAAGTAGTCGTAGAAATTACAGAATGGCCAAATGAAAGAAAGTCCGCTACCGGGATGGTAACACAAATCCTAGGTCATAAAAATGATCCAGGTGTCGATATACTTTCTATTATATACAAGCATGGAATTACTATCGACTTCCCAGAAGAAGTGATCAACCAAGCAGAAGCTGTTCCAGATCAAATTGATGAAAAGGACTTGGATAATCGCCGAGATCTTCGAAATGAAGTAATCGTTACAATTGATGGAGCAGATGCTAAAGACTTGGATGATGCCGTAACCGTTACAAAAAATTCTGATGGTACATATAAACTTGGCGTTCACATCGCTGACGTAAGTCATTATGTAACGGAAGGTTCACCATTAGACCGTGAAGCATATGACCGTGGAACAAGCGTTTATTTAGCAGACCGTGTCATACCAATGATTCCTCATCGTCTATCAAACGGAATTTGTTCGTTAAACCCTCAAGTAGATCGTTTAACATTATCCTGCGAAATGGTCATCGACGGTTCTGGAATGGTTACTTCTCATGAAATATTCCAAAGTGTTATTCGAACTACGGAAAGAATGACGTATTCAGATGTTTACAAAATTTTAGAAGAAAAAGATACTGCATTAATAGAACGTTATAAAGACTTAGTTCCTATGTTTGAACTTATGGGAGAGCTTGCGGAAGTTCTTCGTACGAAACGTGAAAGACGTGGTGCCATTGACTTCGATTTCCCAGAAGCGAAAATCATTGTCGATGAAGATGGTTGGCCAACAGATATTGCAACAAGAGAACGTACAGTTGCAGAGCGTCTGATTGAAGAGTTCATGCTTGCAGCCAATGAAACTGTTGCCGAGCATTTTAAATGGATGGATGTACCTTTTATTTACCGTATCCATGAAGATCCTAAGCCTGAAAAGCTAGAACGATTCTTTAATTTCTTAACAAATTTTGGGATAGTCGTTAAAGGTACTGGAAACGAAGTTCATCCAAAAGCATTACAGGAAATTATTGAAAACATTGAAGGAATGCCAGAAGAACCGGTTATTTCTACAATGCTTCTACGCTCATTACAGCAAGCTAAATACTATTCCGAATGTCTAGGACATTTTGGTTTATCAACCGAATTTTATACCCACTTTACTTCACCAATTCGTCGTTATCCGGATTTAATCGTTCATCGTTTAATTCGTACGTATTTGGTAAATGAAGATGTGTCACAGGCTACCATTAATCATTGGGGAGCTATTATGGACGATATTGCAGAGCATACGTCTAAACGTGAACGTCGCGCAGTAGATGCAGAGCGTGATACAGATGCACTCAAAAAAGCACAGTATATGGCTGACAAAATCGGCGAGGAATTTGAAGGTATTGTTAGTTCCGTAACTAACTTTGGTCTATTTATCGAGCTTCCGAATACAATTGAAGGTCTAGTACATGTCACGAATATGACCGATGATTATTATCGTTTTGACGATCGTCAAATGATGATGATAGGAGAACGTGCTGGTAAACAATTCCGTATTGGTGATGAGGTTACGGTTCGAGTATCTGCCGTAAAACCAGAAGAAGCTTCGATTGATTTTGAAATCGTAGGCATGAAAAAAGCATTCCAACGAACTAGAAAAGAAACACCAAAAGTTATACATGCGTCTAAAAAGGGCAGCGGTAATACTGGGAAAAGAGAACAATCTCAGCCTGGCCCGAAAAAAGGACCAAAGCAGAAACAAAAATTTTACGAGTCCGTTGCGAAAAAATCTCAACGTCGTAAACGTCCAAAGAAAAAATAAAAGAGCGATGACTGTCGCTCTTTCTCAGTTTTTGAGGGGTGAATGAAATGGCTAAAAAGCATGATGATAAGGTACTTGCACAGAACAAAAAAGCAAATCATGATTATTACATTGAAGAAACAATCGAAGCAGGGATAGTTCTTCAAGGAACAGAGATTAAATCTATTCGTAACGGTAAAGTGCAATTGAAGGATGCTTTCATACGTATTCGTAATAACGAAGCGTGGATTTCCAACATGCATATCAGTCCATATGAGCAAGGAAATCGATTTAACCACGATCCGCTCCGAGCGAGAAAGCTATTGCTGCACAAAAAACAGATAAGCACTTTAATTGGTGAAACAAAAAGAGATGGTTATACCATCGTGCCGCTGAAAATGTATTTGAAAAGTGGCTATGCCAAAGTATTGATCGGTGTAGGTAAAGGGAAAAAAGATTACGATAAACGTGACGTCTTGAAGAAAAAAGAGGCTAAGCGTGATATCGAAAGAGCATTTAAAGAACGTAACCAGTAACATTACCATAGCTGGTAGAATGTCTCACTTGAATTTTGACCATTTTTGATGTATAGTAAGCTATGTAACTAAGCTTACATTCCATAAACGGGGACGTTATGGATTCGACAGGGATAGTCTGAGCTTGAGTTGCGCGTCGGAGGCTCGGCTCCGTAAAAACGGAACTTATAACAACAGGCAAAACAAACAACAACTTAGCATTCGCAGCGTAAGCTCGGATCTGCTTTATCTATCCATCGCCCATGTGGCTAGGTAAAGCTCAACTTTAGTGGGATACGGTAGGCAGTGCCACTTGAGCTGTCTGCAAGAGATTTCCAAGTTAGCGTACACAACGCCCGCTTATCGGCATAATGCTACGCGAAACTTTAAATAGGTAAGATACACGCGTAGAAGCTTAAGTGTTAGAGTTTCTGGACGCGGGTTCAAATCCCGCCGTCTCCATATTTAAATGACTATAAACATAGTCATATCAAGGTTTTACAGATTAGGGATATTGAACGGGAGTCGAACTCTTGTTGAATATCCCTATTTTCATCCCTGTAAATTTAGTATACAGTTAACTATGTGTTACTGTTAATAAATGGGGTGGAGATTCATGTTTAAGGATTCAAAGAAGTTAATAGTCTCCATCGGGTTGGGTTTTTTTACCTTTTCAATTTTCTATTTTTTTGGTGATTTTTCCTTACCCTCAATAGTTTTAGTCGGTATAGCCATTTTTGTTACTATCTTAGCTTTAAATGATTATTTATCTACAATCTTAAATAATATGAAGTATAGGGAATCCCTAAATAATAATTTCTTTTTAGCTATGTATTGGTGTACATACTCGTTAAAAGAATCCTTAATGGTATTATCAATTCCACTTACTATTTTGATTGTTTTTATAGCATGGATAAATATTTCATTTGAAGTAATTATAAAATTACAGAATATATTAACTCTATATTCTCTAGGATTGACATTACTAACTATAGCAGCTAGAAAAGAGGAAACTAGTTAACTTCAATTTGGTTTAAGACCTTCTAATTCAAACAATGAATTGGGAGGTTTTTTTTGATGTCTAGAAGTAGAAAGCATGGAGTATTTGCAGTAAATGGTGACGTAGTTGTACTGCCATCAAAGAATTATGAAGTGATAAACAACAGTTTAACAATTCGTGCTGCACTTGAGACAGTATTTCAGCAGATGAGGATAGCGGGGAATCGTCAACGCACGATAGAAAGCTATGAATACATCTTTAATCAATTCATAACTATCAATAGTTTACAATACGTTGAGGATGTAACAGTTGAATCAATTTATCATTATTTAGATGTTCTAGAAGTATCGTCACGTACTAAGTTAATCCGTTTAAAGTCCACAAAGGCAGTATTGAGTAAGTTCTTTAATAACGGTTGGATTAAAGAGAAGTTTTGGAATAACATTCATATCAAAATTGATAAGGAAGTTAAGAAAGGTGCTAAAGAATCAGATATAGATAGATTATTAAAAGTGATTGACCAAAGTACATTTATTGGATTTAGAGATGCAGCGGCAATTAAATTGATGTACAAGACAGGTATTCGGATTCGTACGTTAGGTGAACTAAGAGAACGTCATGTGGACTTTGAGAATCTTTGTTTAAATTTAGACGGATCAACATTAAAAAATCATAAGTTTTTAAAGTTACCCATTGATGAAGAATTATCGGCTATGTTAAAAATACTAATAAAATTAAATGAGGGCATCCGCTACCACTTTGAAACAGATAATCGAAATGTATTTATTACGCAGAACGGTTTACCTATGAATAAAAGTAAATCATCTAACTGTGCTATTTCTAAGCAACTGAACAAATATTCGAAACGATTAGGTATAGAAAATATCAATGCACATGCTATTAGAAGGGCATTTGCGAAGAACTTACTTGATAAAGGGGCGAGTATTGTACTCATAAGTAAAGCATTGGGGCATTCGGATTTAGCGGTGACAACTCAGTATTTAGATTTAGATGTCGAAGAAGTAGCAACAAATTTAAGAGATTTTTTATAATATTGTGTACTTAATATAGAAACAATCGCAAGCATTTAATTGAGTAATTCTCAATTAGGTGCTTTTTATTTGAAGTTTTTTATAGTGATCGTCCTAAATTGAAGTTAAATTGCAAGTACCTAAGAGTAAGGGTTATTCCTTATAAAAAAATTAAAGGAGATATTTTATGAAATCATTAGTACAAAATAGAAATCCAATTACAGTAGTAGACTCAATTATGGGAAGTGGCAAAACAAGTTGGGCTATTCAATATATAAATGAAAGTCCAGCTTATATGAAATTTATATTTATTACACCCTATCTAACAGAGATAGATAGAGTAATTGAAAATACTACTAAGAAATTTATTCAGCCAGAACAAAAAGGTAAGAAAAGTAAACTTGAATCGCTAAAACAAGCTATTGCTAATGGTGAGAACATTGCATCTACTCATGCTTTATTAAAAAGAAGTGATGCAGAATTGATTCAACTTTTAGAAGCAGAAAATTATATTCTAATCCTTGATGAAGTAATTGATGTGATAGATGAAGTTAGTATGACACCCGATGATATAAGGATTCTTAACAATTCTGTTGATGAAGAAGGTATACCTATTATAAGTATTGGCAATCGTGGAGAAGTTACATGGAATGCTAGGGACTATGACTGTGGCAATTATCAATCCATTAGAAATATCGCAAATGCGGGGAATTTAGTTTTATTTGATGAAGCCAAAATGTATTGGCTTTTTCCAACGGATCTATTTAAGGTATTCAATGAAGTTTATATTTTGACGTATATGTTTGAAGGGCAAATTCAGTGTTATTACTATCGTTTATTCAACATGAAATTTAATTATAAATCAGTCGGCTATTTAGAAGGTAGTGGCTACTCTTTGAATGAGTATAAGGGTAGAACGGGGGAAAACAGAAAGCATTTTAAATCGTTGATTAACATTTACTATTCTTCACCTAGTGACAACAGAGATATTAACAAGATTGGTGAGAAGTTTAATGCTTTTAGCAAAAGTTATTTAACCGTCAATTTAAAGAGTGACAAATATAAGAATATGATTAAGAACAATAGCTACAATTTTTATCGTCACAAAATGCAGTGTTCTACTAAAAAGGTTATCTGGACTACATTTAAAGATTTTCAGAAATCATTAACACCAAGTGGATTAAAGAAATCTTTTGTGCCGTTAAATGCAAGGGCGACCAATGAATACTCATTAGCTACGAGTTGTATTTATTTAGCGAATCGTTATATGAATCCTATGATTAAGCGTTTCTTCCATTCGCATGAAATTAAAGTAGATGAAGATATGTTTGCTTTATCAGAATTACTACAATGGCTATTCCGTAGTGCTATTCGTAACGATGAACCAATCAATGTTTATATTCCATCAGAACGAATGCGAACACTGTTAGAAAAATACTTAAATAATGAGGTCTAATTTGCATAATAAAACTAGCAAATAACACTACAAACGTTGATATATAAGGATTTATAAAACATTTCCTTAAAGAAAGAATAAATACACTACACACACTCCGAGGGATACAAACTATCCCTCTCCATGTGATGAGTGCATGTTTAGAAATAAATACTATATTAGCTATCAATAGTGGGAGTGAAACGACCACATACGCAGCGTAGCGGAGTATAGAGAAAGGAGAGTACATGAATGAAGGATAATAATAATATAATCGATAGTATGATTAGATTAGCGATGAGAAATCAATCCATTATCGAAGGTAAGGGAGTATCTAAAGGTGATATTAAAGCAATAGCGATGCACGATTTGATAGTAAAACAAGAAAAGATAATCAATAAATACTATGCAAAATTGTGCAAATAAAAATAGCGTAGCAAGGGGATGCTATGGAGGACGGGGTACTTAATGGTGTAGGTCAGGCTACTGCACAATTTACACAATGGTTTCAAAACTTTTTATGCACAACCAAACGTGGCGGATTTTATTGTATCTCATAGCGATAAGTATAGACAAGAGTCAGCGTAACTTTATCTACACAAAGCAGCATCTCTACATTCTAAATAACTTAATCCCCTCGCGATTTATTTCTACTTTTATTACAGTACCATCAAGTATTTTTAACAAACCAAGTACTATCATCGAATAGTTATGTAAAAAATCAAATTTTTTATTCTTTTATAATAATATTGTGTGGAGATTGTGTTGACATCAATTGGCTACTAAATAGTACACTGACTCTATATCGATTCCAATATTATTAAGTTATGAATAAATTTTTTTTTTGCATAATTTAGAGAAGTATGTAATATTTTAATTAGTTGAATTACTAATTTTATTATAGGGGTGTCTTAATGGAGAAAAATGGTACTGTTATTTCGTTTATCAATATGAAAGGTGGAGTGGGTAAAACCACACTTAGTATAGGTATAGCAGATTACCTAGCGAAGTTAGAAGATTATAATGTTCTAGTTATTGATATTGATCCTCAATTTAATGCAACACACTCTTTGATAGATGCATATAAAAAGAAAAGTGTTATTGATGATACAATTATAGACGATGAAAAAGTAGATCTTAGGACTACACTAGAAGAAGTTTTTCTGGGAAATGCAGACGATGAAGATGAAGACGAAGAAGTAAGTAATAACTTTTATACTTTAGAAGTATTGAATAAGAATAAAACTATTTTCCAATTATTCAAACCTCAATTAGATATGTCTAAAAGATATTCCTTACCAAAAGCAGAAGACTTAATAATTAACTTGAAAGATGGTTTAGATTTATTGTGTGGTGATTTAAATTTAGTTTTAGCAAATAAAAATAGTGATTTTAGCTTAGTTAAGCGATTGAAAAATTTTATTTCAGAAAGTAGATTAAGGAAACAATATGATTATATAATAATTGATTGTCCACCTACATTAACTATCTATACTGATAGTGCACTTTTAGCCTCAGACTTTTACATAATTCCTAATAGAATTGACCGATACTCTATTATAGGTATTGATTCTTTACAAACAGCAGTAGGTAATTTAATAGCTTCGGAAGGAATAGATTTAAAATGTCTGGGAATTGTTTATACAATGGTAAATAAAAATATGAATACAAAACAACTAAAAATAAAAAATGATTTTGAATCAAAGAAATCCGTAAATGATATAGATATTTTTGACTCAATTAGTCATATAGTTAACCATATTCAGTATGGTTATAGTGGAACCTTACCTACAAAATATAAATCTTCATTAGAGGATATTGAATCTATTAGTCATGAAATGTTAGAAAAAATTGCATTTACATTGGAAGCAGTGAATTAAATGGGTATTGGAGATGCAAAATGGATGAATTAAAAATTTATAGAAATGAATTGAAAAATTCAAAACCCCCAAAATATAAGTTGATAGGAATTGTAAGTGAAATAATTTTATCAACAGAGTTGTTTGATAAAAATATAGATACTAAATCTTTCTTGATGGAAGTTTTTAATAAGGAATTTAATGAGTATGTTTATGCTTCAAGAACAACGATAGTTTCTAGAACAATAAGGTTAATTGAAGATTGTGAAGATAAAGTTTATTTGGAGTATAAGAATAACCTGTATAAATTTATTGATAAAGAGATTGATAAACGGCTAGAAAATTCGAAATCAAAGATCGGTAATACTTTTGATGGATGGATAAAAGTATGAATGAAGTAGGCTTAAAAATTTGTAAAGAGGAAATAAATGATCTTATAACTTATATTGAACAACTCTCACAATTAGATAAAAAAACAATTGAATATTATAGAGTAATAGCTAAACAAACATTGTTTTTTAAACATATATTGAACGCATATCCACAAACTTATTTTGTAGAAGTTTTAATTTCAGATTTCTTTAATTTTATTTTAAATGATATAAATGAATCAACTAGATATCTATATTTAAATGAAAGATCTATTATAGAGAACTACATTAGGTTAATTTTAAAAAAAGATGAATACATATCTCATATTACTTCGCAATCCTTTGTAGATTTAAAAGAACAAAATAGGTTGGTTTTAAATGAATCAGAGTACAGTAAAATAATGAATGAGTATAAAATTTCATGTTCGTATATTCATGGCGGTAATATTCTAGCTAATCATTTAGTTGCTAATTTTGAAGAATGTGTGAATGGTGTAAATGATATTACTAAAAGAAATAAAGCAAATCGAATGAATCAAACATTAGATTTGTTTAAAATATTAAATAAATTATTTATTATCAATAATTTAGAGGTAGTCGATAATTCATTTCACAGAAATAAGTATGCATTAAATTATTTATTAGGGAAACAATATTCATTGTTATCTTAATAATCTTAAGCTAAAACAAATTTAAAAGTTGAACTTAAATAAACCATACTACTCTTTTTATTTTACAAACATGTGTTATATACTAGACTTCGGAAGGTCTTTGAACCAAGTTCGTAAATATGTAATACTCCCTAGCGGAGAAAACTTTTGAATATAAAATTATGGAAATGGCATAAACCGTTGGGACTCTAATGTCGGCATAGTGCTACGCGAAACCTAAATAGGCAAGATACACGCGTAGAAGCTTAAGTGTTAGAGTTTCTGGACGCGGGTTCAAATCCCGCCGTCTCCATATAATGAGATCATATGATTTCATACAGTGTCAAAACCCTTGATAATCAAGGGTTTTTTCTTTTGCACTGTTTCATTAAATCTCAGTTAATTGCAACAACCCGATGTTAAAAGCGATGTTAATAAATCTGTTCTTAGATGCTCATGAAGGTAGCAAATTTATTGATTGCTTCTTCTTTTGCCTTCTTAGTGACATGAGTATAAATGTTCATAGTTGTTTGTACATCGCTATGACCTAAACGCTCTTGGACTTCCTTTAAACTAGCCCCAGCTTCAAATAACAACGAACAATGTGTATGTCGCAAGCCGTGTGTAGTGATAGTGCCAAGATTATATTTTTCCTGCACATGTAAAATCCATTTTCGAGTTTTTGTAGGTTGTAGATACTCATTTTTATCATTACTAAATACAAGCTGTTTTGGCTGCATTGTATTGTAACCTAGCGCTAAATAATCCTGTTTCTGCTTTTTCTTCCAATCTTTTAATATTGCCATCGTTTTATCATCCATTTTGATTGTACGTACAGTACCAGTTTTTGTAGACTTTACATATAACTTATTATCTTTACCTCTTGCAATGCCCTTATTAATACGAATTTCATTTGTCTTGAAGTTAAGGTCATTCCAAGTAAGTGCAAGTGCTTCACCTTTACGCATACAACTAAAAGCAAGTAAATGAAATAGGACGTATGCTTTGTAGTTACTTTCTTTTTCTAGGCATGATAAAAATTCTATTAGTTGTTCACGAGTATAGAAGTTTTCTACTTCTTCATCGGTTACAATTTCTTTCTTAGCAGTTGCTGGCATGTTTACATAGGCAAAAGGATTAGTTTGTAGATATCCTCGTTTAATCGCAAAATCAAGTACCTTAGCTGCGTATGCTTTTACCATGCGAAATTTCTTCAGCTTTAATGCCCATTCATCGACATGTTTTTGACAAACATCAATATTGATTTTCTCAATTTTATAGTCACCCATTGCAGGCAAAATATGGTTAGGGAGCATCTTTGCAAAGAAGGAATCAATCCAGTGCTATTGCCTATGGAATCTGATATTACATTATTGCCAAATACTGCGTCTAGGCTATTTTCAGCCTAGTTTCATATACAAAAGCCCAGAGGTAGCGACATGACTACTCTGGGTGTAGGGTTGAGGAGATAGAATGGATAATTTTTTAGGGTGTGGAGATAGGATGGATGTGAGTATTAATAATAGAACAATTGTAAAATTTTCGATTAGGCGTCAAAAACTTGACGCCTACATTCGAGTTGAGTATAATTAGTCCGAGAGAATATATGTTTGTACATAAAAGAAGGATGATACTATGGGTTTAAATTTAAATGGATTTAAGATGTGGTTGGCGGCAAATAAGGATTATTGTAAAGAAACGATAAGCGATACGGTTTCAAGAATGAAAAGGGCAGATAATATTTTGCCTTGGTTTAATGACATTGTTTATCAGTTTCGGCTGGAACAAGAATTGGCTTATCAAGCCCTATCTGTTTCCGTGCGCTCACAAATAAAAAAATCTGTGAAGCTTTATTTCGATTATATAAAACAAGATTCTGTAATGGCATCTGTAACTTCGAAAGGAAGTAATATGAAAGTACTATCGTTGTTTTCAAATATTGGTGTAGCAGAGTCTTATTTTGAAGATATGGGCATAGAGGTTTCCGTTGCTAATGAACTTGTAGAACGACGGGCTAAATTATATTCAAAAATTTATCCTGATACTCACATGATTTGTGGGGATATCACTAAAAAAAATGTATTTGACGACATAGTCAAAGAAAGTAGAAAAGCTGGTGTTAATATTATAATGGCGACACCTCCATGCCAAGGAATGAGTACCGCTGGACAGCAAGAAGAAAACGATGAAAGAAACAAACTTATTATCCCTGTGATTGAGGCAGTTAAAGAGATTAGACCCCAATACGTATTTTTAGAAAATGTCCCCATGTTTTTAAATACCAGTATAGAAGTAAATGGCGAGCAAGTTTTAATTCCTAATTTACTAGAAAAAGAGTTGGGATCTGAATATAAGATTTCACAAGATATTATCGATACAAAGGATTACTCAGTTCCACAGACACGAGAACGGGCAATTATTTTAATGACCCGCAGAACAGAGGATATAAAAGAATGGGGCCTTCCAAAGAAAGATTCAAAAATTGTTACTATGCAAGATGCGATTGGGGATTTACCTAAATTAGATCCTTATATAAAAGATGTCTCAGAAGATGAGTTGTTAGAAATCTTTCCTCATTTTTATGAGCGGCAGGAAGTTGCGGCTAATATTTCAAAATGGCATGTTCCTCCCCATCATGTAAAGAGGCAGGTCATAGCAATGCAACATACCCGTACCGGCTGTACAGCATTTGATAATACGGTTTTTTATCCCAAGAAAGCCGATGGAGAAGCTGTAAAAGGTTTTCGCAACACCTATAAAAGACAAAAATGGAATACAGCCGCTTATACCGTAACTATGGATAATCGGAAAATCTCATCACAAAACAATGTTCATCCAGGAAGATTAGAATATGTAGATGATAATGGAGAAGAAATATATTCGGATGCAAGAACTTTGACTCTTTATGAGTTACTGATTGTTATGAGTTTGCCAGAAAGTTGGCCTGTACCAGAAAATACATCAGAAGCTTTTTTACGAAGAATAATTGGCGAAGGGATACCACCACTATTTGTGAAAAGAGTATTTGAAAATATTAACTAGGAGATTAAATCAATGGGAAAGTTAAATGGTATTTCATTGTTTGCTAATGTTGGAATTGCAGAAGCTTACATGGATGAACTAGATATTGAAATAAAAATTGCAAATGAGATAGATGAAGATAGAGCTAGATTTTATCAAGATGTATATAAAGATACACATATGATTTGCGGAGACATTACGGACGATAGCATCCGGAGTTCTCTTGTAGAAGAAGCTATTGAAAAAAATGTGGACTTCTTAATAGCCACACCACCATGTCAAGGAATGAGTGAGGCTGGATTAAGATTAGAATTTGATCCACGTAATCAGCTTATTTCGTATGCAATTGATGTAATCAAAAGGGTTAAACCGAAGTTTGTATTATTAGAAAATGTCCCAAGACAATTGACTACTCGTATTAAATACGGTGATGAGATTATCTTGATTCCAGAATATATAAAAAAGGAACTTGGAGACAGCTATCGTTTTAATAAGGACACACTTGTTATGGCAAAGGATTATGGTGTACCCCAATTAAGAGAAAGGAATATATTCTTGCTTGTCAGAAACGACCTACCATATGTTTGGGAGTTTCCAGAAAAGCAGAAGGAAATCACTCTTTTTGAAGCCATTGGAAACTTGCCTTCTCTTGACCCTAAACTAAGAGAGGGGGTAGAATTTACTTTAGAAAAATTTCCGAATTATGAAAGTAAGCGAAAAGAAGCACTTGAGATATCGAAGTGGCATTTTCCACCAACCCATTCGTGGAAACAAGTGGAATGGATGATGCATACACCTACAGGGAAATCGGCTATTTACAATGATGTTTACTATCCACAAAAGGCAGATGGTGTTCCTGTTAAAGCTCATCATAATCATTATCGTAGATTGAAATGGGACATGCCTTGTAGAACTATCATACAGAATAATGGCGTTATCTCATCTTTAGCTTGTGTTCATCCAGGGCGATTGTACCAGAATGAATCAGGTGAAGATTTATACTCTGATGCCAGAGTTTTATCTATATATGAGCTGTTAATTGTTATGTCTTTGCCTCTTGATTGGCCAATTCCAGATTGGCCTAATGAAACTTTTATTAGAAGGGCGATTGGTGAGGGCATACCTTCAAAACTTATCAAAGAAATCATGAAAGCATTAATTCAGCAATTATAAGGAGGATATTGATGGGAAAGATAGTGATGCCAAAAAATAGTGCACTGTTGAACGAAATTGAATCAGTTTTGCACATATACCATGAAGCTAACGATTGGTTGACAAATGCCATATATAAAGAACATTTAAAGGCAATGATTGGGTCTGATCAATACCAATCTTCTTATACTAAAAAGGCCCAGATTACATCTTACTTTGGCTTTACAGTCTGGGAAGATATTAATAACCCTCAGTCAAGAAGAAGGATTACTGAATCCGGTAAGAAAATGTATGAAGCAATAACAGAAAGTAATACTGATAAAATACAAGAAGTATTAATGAATGCATTAGAAACTGTGAGGTTTGGTCGGCACAACTATGGCTGTCCTGAAAGTAACTCTGATGTGGAACCTCCTGCACTGTATATTAGAGCTATAATGGATTTGGGTTATTTGACATATAGGGAATTTGCATTTTTACTTTGGAAACTCGAAGATGTAGGCGGTAACTATACAGATACTTTAGCTGAATTAAGGGAACTAAGAAATCAAGGTCCTATTACATTGAGTGAAGAGGCTAATAGATATGCAGATTGTAAGCCAATTATGATACTGATGCGTTGGGGATTCTTGGATGAAGACGCTGACAAATCGGGTGGTAAACATATAATTATTAAACCGGAAATACTTCGCAAGTACGAAACTCGCCTGAAAAATTTGAAAATATACAATATCGATATGGACGTTGCTGAACCTATTGTCGACGATGACTTGCTTGTGCACCCAGTGCAGAGTATTTACAAGACAAGTATCAAATCAGATTTCCACCGTAATAGAATTATCTTTGGTGCTCCAGGAACAGGTAAAAGTTATGATCTAAATCGAGATAAGGATACCTTGCTTAAAAATGGTGGTGAGTATGGGCGTGTGACTTTCCATCCCGACTATTCGTATGCAAACTTTGTGGGAACTTACAAGCCTACGATGTTGGATCCTGTAAATGATCTCATTGTAAGCGAAGATGAGAAGGGGGTTTTATCTGTTCTATTGGATGATAAGACGGCCCAAGAAAAATATGATTTGCTATATGACAAGTTTAAAGAGGGCGATTTAACTCGCCTGCCACTTTTACTGGGATTATATAATGATGACAAGTTTAAAACTAAGAAAAAAGATGGCTCTGATGCTAGTGGTGATAATAGCGTTGAACGAAATCATGGTCGTGCGATTAGGCCATATGTAAATCTGATTTCAAATAAAAAGTCTGCTAGTGAAATTACATATGAATACGTCCCTGGCCCATTTATGAGGACGTATGTTAAAGCACTTAAAAATGCTCAGACAGATAATCCTAAGCCATATTTATTAATTGTTGAAGAAATCAACAGAGCAAACGTTGCAGCCGTATTTGGTGATGTATTCCAGTTGTTAGACCGTGATGACGATAATGTTAGTGAATATGCTATCCAAACATCTGAAGATATTAAAAAGTACCTTGCTAAGGAATTAGGTGGTAAGCCACAAGAGTATTCTGAAATCAAAATTCCAGATAATATGTTTATATGGGCAACTATGAATAGTGCTGACCAAGGCGTATACCCTATGGATACTGCGTTCAAACGTAGATGGAATTTTGACTATCTTGGTATAAATCATAATGAGAATGACATTAAGGGGAACTTTGTTACTATGGGTAGCGAGGTCTATCATCGTGAGATAGAATGGAATGAACTGCGTAAGGCAATCAATAATACACTTTCTTCTTATAAAATTAATGAGGATAAGCTATTAGGACCTTATTTCCTTTCAAGAAAAATCGTAGTTCCAAGTTCAGGTAATAAAATTAACGCTGATATCTTTATTTCTGCCTTCAAGAGTAAAGTTCTAATGTATTTATTTGATGATGCTGCAAAACAGAAAAGGGCATCTCTATTTGATGGATGTAAGGACGCAACGAAATATTCCTCTATTTGCGAGGAATTTGATAAGCGTGGTGTAGAAATTTTCTGTAAGGAGATTAGGGACAAGTTTCCAAGGGCTATGGCTATAGCAGGAGTTGCTGAATCTGCAGAGGAGTATAAATAATGATATCCAAGTTTGTACGTGAACAGAAACGATATACACAGGAAAACTTGCGAAACATTTTTGATTGTACAGCCGAAAAGACCGTTGCTATCATAAAAAAACTGAAGGAATACGGTGTCTTGAAAGCTGTAAAAGCAACTGATGTGCAGAAGGATATGTCTGACCTAATCGAAAAAGATATTGAAGTAATCGATGTTGAGGTTGGAGAAAATGAGCATCTTTATGTTTTTACATTTGTGGGTGTCATTACGGTTTTGGATTGCATCTTAAAATGCTATCCGAAATATATAAGTAACGTTGCTCCTAAAACAGAATTAAAGCAAATCATAAAAGTTCTGGAAAGATATAATTCCAAGGAACAAATTATTCGGATGTACAATGATAGCGAAGAAGGTAATTCATTTAACCTACTCTCTGTGATGATTTATCTTTTGAATGACTACCATGAAAATGGCGCTTACACGAATACACAAGATATAATTGAAACTAATGGTTCGGGTGAAATACTGTGGGACAAGACGATAAATGAGACCTTTACTTATCTCAGCAATAATCGCCCATATTACCCAGAACTGTTTACACAAAAACGTATTAATGATGATTTTGATTACTTTAAAAGGATCCACGAATCAATTATCAGTATTTGCTCAAGAGAACTACAAGATGCAGATTTATTGGATTTGTTTGACATACTACCGGTTGAAGTGTCTGATGAAGAACTAGATGATTTTAGAGAAACAGATTATATACTCTATCGAATACAGAATGAATTAAATTTACAGTTTAATACAAGAAAGCAACTGTTATTAAAGACGTTATATGCCTATATCGCTCATAGTAGCACTCTTGTAGATATTGATTGTTTCACTATGTTTGGTACAAATAGTTTTAATCTGGTATGGGAAAAGGTGTGTGCGGAAGTTTTAGACAATCAATTGCAGACTCCGCTCGGCTCACTCCCTATATCTTTAGCAAATGGATACAATCCTCAGGATTTACTCATTTCACTAATAGAAAAACCAAAGTGGAATGGTTATACGCAAGACGGTACAGAATTTCAAAAGATTGCCAATGAGACCCTTATTCCAGACCTTGTATCAATCCATAAGGTGAATAACTCACATCAGTTCATCATTTTTGATGCCAAGTATTATACCATTCAACTTGAGCAAGGAAAAAAACTGCGAGGACAACCTGGAATTGTAGATATTACAAAGCAGTATCTCTATCAGTTAGCGTTTAAAAGGTTTGTTAATGACCATGGCATTCAAGATGTACAGAATTGCTTTTTGTTGCCAACTGAACAACAAGGAATTATTGTCAAGGGATATGTCAGTTTGGAAATGTTAGATGCTATGGGGTTACAGAGCATCAAAATAAGACAATTACCAGCTGAAATGATGTACTCACACTATCTATCTAGTGAAAAAATGGATATAGGGTTACTTTATTTCTAAAGTGGGTATGGAGGGGGTAATATGGCAGGCAATCGTTCATTTAAGGATTATGTGGCAGATAGATTTTATAATGAGATGTTTGCCGCCATACAAGATTACACCGCAGATAACTACAATGACTTAGGTTTACGGCTATATAGAGTTCGAAACATTGGCGGCATAGAATTGTCAGATATAGAAGTAAAGTTTGTGTCTGTTAATGACTTACAGGACATGAAAATAAAATTTGATGTTGCTGTTGAAGCTGAATTTGAAGTCCGGAAGTCAGATTATCACTATGATGAATCGGAAAATTGTTGGCAGTGGTTTATGCAACAAGCTTTTAATGCGCAGTGCTTTGCATCTATACTACTTGGTGGCTATGTCATGAAAATGTTAAATCAAAAGAAGAAGTTATTGAAGAGTTTAGTATCAATAAAAACATAATTGATAAGTTAGTGAGGCAATGAGTACCTCTAAAACAAATAATACAGATGAATAATATTGATCTTTTTAGGTCCTTGCCTCCGAATAGGCTTTTTTATTAAACCGATGCTAAAACCGATGTTAGTAAACTTTATAATGTACAAAAAAGCTGTGTGGACACTAGTTTTGAGCCGTTAATGAAAAAGTCGGGTTCTACTCCCGCCGTCTCCATATAAAAAAGTCGCTCCCTCTCGAAAAATCAGGGGTTGAGCGACTTTTTATTTGGTATAATGAACGCTTTTTGAATATCTATCCTTTACCACTAATTTTGCTTTTATTATATTGCTTAACGCAACGGTACAAAATAATGGGAGAATACTCATCAAACGAATTGTTTTAGTAATAAATAGTAATTAGATAAACTGGACTAATGCCAGTTCTTTCAAAAGATTTTGTAGATAAGTAAGGAATTAATAATTTTCTATGGAAAATAGAAAGGGCGAATTTAAACGATTTTTCGTTACATTAGGCAAAAAACCGGTGGAGATATTCTAATACACACTTCAGTATATTATTTATGCCTTTTTGTCTATTTTAGAATTTATATCTTTTAAATTTAGTTTATTTCTTTTAAGTAATAAATTCATGTTTAGAGTTTGGTTGTTATATAATTCCATTACATTGAGTTTAACGTGGGTATTTCGTATTTCTGCAATTTCATCTTCTATTGTATTAATGTTATTACTTTCAGAAGATCTTTTTTCTTTTAATTGAATAAGTTGCTCTTCAAGAATTTGTTTTCTTACTAAGATAGTTTCTTTCTTAACAATCTCTGTAGCAACTTTTGTATTCACATATATTTGATTAAGTTTTTCAGTTTTAATTTGTTCATCTCTTAGTTCTTGTTCTTTTTTTGAATCATATATGGTTTTTCCTATTTGTGCTGCACCAGTAAGAATATCAAAAAAGGGAGGGCTATTGTGTCCAAATCTCTTAAAGTCTAACTCTGGCAATGTTTCTTTTCGTTTTCTAAGGTGTTTTGAACAGATAATTTTGATTTTCTTTTCTTCCTCTAAATATATACCAACTAGAGGTTTGCTGGTTTTTGAGAATAATTCGAAAAAATAATTAAAATATTGATCTAATAGATTAGTAGTATCTATTGCTTCATTATTTTTTAATTGTTGAATGAGTTTATTTATCTCTTCTTCGTGTGATAGATAATTAGTATATTCTTTCTCAATTTCATTTTTTATATTAATTATATTATTTTTAATTGTTATACTAGCATTTTTAGGTAATTTTTCTAAGGCTGCTTCATATAAATTATTTAGTGTCGAAGAAAGTGACCCATTATGTAATTTTTGATATTCAGACGTTAATATATTACTTGAGATGTTTTTGTTAAGTATTTTGTTTAATCTCTTATAAAGCCTAATAACAAGGGACATTTTTAGAATTTCTTTATTAGGATACAGACTTATAGGATAACCTATGCTTTGAAAACTATTAAACATAGAAGAATTTTTTAAGTCAATGTATTCATAATTAATATATTTTCTCTTTATAGAATTGTTTAAAATTAAAATATTTTCTGGAAGTTCACCTTTCTCTAATTCTAAAGCTATATTTCTTAAAAGGTCAAATTTATAATATTCATTACCAAAGTCATTTATAAAATTTGAAAGTTCCCAGGGGTCAAATACTTCATTTACTGTTCTTACAAAATGTAGTTCAAATCTCTTATCAGACATATTGCACCTCTTTAGTATTAAAGTTATATACATTATACAACACAATTTCATAGTTTTTTCCTACATATTGCAAATTATATGTAAATGCTATACTAAAATAGATCCATTTAAAGGGATAGAGTCGGTGGAAAGGGTGGAGAAAATTTCACTGTTATACCTGATAATGGTATTCCACGCACATATAATCAACGTGCGATCCCTTACTTAGAAAACCCAACTGCAAGGCATGAAGGAACTTTTGATAATGAATCCTATTTTAATGCTATTGATGCCATAAAAAGTGGAAGTATTGAAGAGTTGAATAAAATTGTAGTGGCTAATGGAAAGAATCCAATTTCTAATGTGGATTTTACGGATTTTCAGGCACATTACAATGATTTTCGAGATAATGTAAAAAAGTGATTGAAATACAAATGCCACATATGGACTGAAAGGTACTGCTGCTCCATGGAAGAAAATTTCTTCAGGAGAAAGATTAATGGATGGGGGAGCAGAGCAAATTGTAACACCATTAAATGCTGAAATGTTAGAAATGATCGGAACCATTCCGAAATACTAGGGGGTAATAACGTGACAAAGCAAGAGTTTCTAAATAAATTTGAATCTGAAAAACTAAAATTAGGTGAATACATTATGATACTGGATAAGATATCAAATGCTCCTCTTGTAATTGGATGTGCATTTGATCAAGGTATGTGGAAAGTTTATAAAACAAAAGAACGTGGAGGCCACTATATAATTAAAGAAACTGGTAGTGAGAATGAGGCGTTTGATTTTTTTAATGAATTAGTATTAAGTGCACATAATAGACTTCTGAATTAGTGTTTTTAAAGGTGGCTATTAAGCATGTTTGTGTTTCATACCACCAGCTGAAGTCTAAATCTCACTAAACCTCAACTAGCAGCACTTGCCCCGCAATGTAAATTTTATCAAGCGTAGTCTAACAATTAAATACCTTCCCTGTGTCAGAAACATTCATGTTAATTCAAACAAACGTGAATGTTGTGATTTCCACGTTTGTTTCTAACGCAGAGAACAATTGACTTTGTACATACATATTTTATACAATTGTAACTCGACTGAAATTTTAGAAAGTTGGGGGGAGTATCATAATGAGCACTATATATGAAGAGGAATTTAAGAGATTGCAAGAGGTTTTATCTACACTGGATGACCGAATACACAAGCTAGAAAGTATTCCGGTCTATCATGGAGATAACTATACCGAGCAAGTACTTGAAAGTATGAGGGAGTTAAATCGGCAAAACTTACGAATTGGTGTACAAGAGCCATACTTTGGTCGGTTAGATTTTAGGGAGGATGGCCATTTAGAGCCAAATTCTTTATATATTGGGAAAGTCGGTGTATCTGATGAGGAAGCGAAGAAACCAATAGTTATTGATTGGCGTGCACCAGTTGCGAGTATGTTTTATTCCTTCAATGGTGGAGAAGAACTGGCTTTTTATCAATCGCCTGATGGATTGGTAGAAGGAGAAGTCTATTTAAAAAGAAACATAGCCATTCGTAAAAGAGAACTAGAGCGTGTGGTTGATACGTATGTAAAGGGAAGTGAAGATGTATCCCTGACAGACGAATTTCTCTTATACCGATTAGGTGAAAATAAAGATAATAAATTAAAAGATATCGTTTCAACGATACAATCTGAGCAAAATGAAATTATCCGAGCTGTGAAAAATATGCCATTATTGATCCAAGGGGTTGCAGGGAGTGGGAAAACAACTGTCGCTTTACATCGCCTTGCTTTTTTAATTTATGAATATCGTGAACAGCTACAAGCAGATAGAATGATCATTTTCGCTCCAAACAGTTTGTTTTTAGACTATATTTCTGGTGTACTTCCTGAACTGGGAGTAGGTAATATTAAACAAACTACTTTTCCAGAGTGGGCGTTACGTCTCTTAGATAATGCGGTGAAATTAAAACAACCAGAAGAAAAGTTGAAAGAAGCTTTTTCAATTAATCGTGACAATAATAAAGTTATGCAGGGTAAATTAAAAGGGTCAATCAAGTTTAAGTCATTTATTGAAAGAAGTCTCATTCAATTTGAAGAAAATCTAGTACCAACAACTAATTTAGAACTATGGGATCAAGCTGTGATAACAGTAGATGAAATTAAGAAGTGGTTATTGGTTGAATATAAGCATTATCCATTAACAAAGCGCAGGGAACGATTAGTTGCACGAATCAAGCGTTGGATAGAAATAGAACTTAAAAAGATCGAAGGAACCAATGAGAAAAAGCTATTGAAAAAAGAGGCTAATATAAGATTAAATGCATATATGAAGTTTTGGCCGAAAATAAGCGCTTTATCATTTTATAAATCTTTGATGAAACGAAAAGAAATAGTAGAACTATTGCCAGAAGCGCTTGTACGAGAAACAGAAAAGAATTGCCAAAAGAAAGAAGTAAATGTAGAAGATTTAGCGCCACTCCTATATATTCATCATCAATTAACGGGAATAGAAGGCAAGCAAAAATTTCATCATGTTGTCATCGATGAAGCACAAGACTTTTCACCATTTCAAATTTATGTTTTAAAAGAGATTACACTGGGAAATTCTTTTACCATTTTGGGCGATTTATCTCAGGCAATTTATAATTATCAAGGTATTGAGGACTGGAATGACTTTAAAGAATTGTTTCAACAAACGGGTTATTATGAACTGACGAGAAGCTATCGTTCTACAAAGGAAATTATCGAATTTGCAAATGAGGTCATTAAGCATGCTGAAGTTCCAGTAGGTCTTGCAACACCAGTTTTTCGTAGTGGTGAAAAAGTGAAAGTGATTGCTACGGATGATCAAATTACCGAAATCGTTAAAGTATTACAAGATTTACGAAAAGGAAATCTCAAGACGATTGCGATTATAGGTAGAACAGATGCTGAATGCCGTTCGATACATGAAAAGTTACTAACTGCAGGGATTAATGCGAATGTCATTGAAGCAAATCAAAGTAAATATGCAGGTGGTATATCAGTGGTACCGGTGTATTTAGCTAAAGGTTTGGAATTTGATGCAGTGCTACTTATCGATGTGGACGCAAGTCACTATAAAGATTCAAAGTATGATGCCAAATTATTATATGTAGGCTGCACGAGGTCTCTCCACGATTTACGTATTTTCTATTCTGGTGAAGCATCACCATTAATTCAAGGAATTCCAGAAGAATTTTATGAAAGTAAATAATATATGTTTGAAGAGGATTACTCAGTGATATGTTAGAGGGTCCTCTTTTTTGCGTTAATTTAGCAAGAGTAGTTAGTATTCTTGGAGAAACTGTAACTTTTTAAAACTATGTCCTTGTGTCAGAAACATTCATGTTAATTCAAACAAACGTTAATGTTGTGATTTTTATGTTTGTTTCTATCTCAGGGACCAAACACAATTTTGAATGCGATTTATGAAGATCTAAAAGCTACGATTACCGAAGATGATTCGGTAATCGTGGCTTTTTGGTTTAAGTAAAATTTTTTGACACGGAAGTGGAGTCTGGTTTTACTTCGCTGAAGTTGAGGTAAATAATGAAGGAACCCTATAATAGATTTCTTTCACCTTAATCTTAAATCCTATGCTACCCTTTATTACATTTTCTAGGAGATTAGCAGGAGGTTTATCCCGCAAAATTGGATTTTCAAGATGTTGTTCATACTTTTGCAGCATCTCGGTAAGATCTTGATTAAATTTTTTTCGCTCAAAACACTAGCTGTACTAAACGTATATAGTTCCATGATGGGACATTTCATGCTCTTACCAAGAACACGAAATGTTGCATGTGATTCAAAAAGAGCTTGGAAATTCCAAGCTCTTAATAATTTTCTTTTAGTTCTTAGAACAACCGCAAAATCTATAAATTTAATTTTTACCTAAAGAAAACCCTTTAAATAAACGTCCTCCAAATGGTTCAATAACGTTACCATCCAGACTAAAAAGATTATATCATTCATATTTTTTTACTACAGTTGCAAAGCCTACATCTCGAAGACTAAGGAAAGAATAATTCAAAATTAGGCGTAATTACATAAATTTGTAATTGATTCAAGACTCTATTTTTAGCTTATCCAACTTTCGATAAAGCGTTCTAACACTAATTCCTAAGTCTTTAGCTACCATTTGTTTGCCATTGTAACTGTTCCCGTAGAGATTGAGTTTTTGAATGATAATTTCTCTCTCCATTCCTACTAATTCTATGTTCTTGCATAAACTCAGATTTAAATTGTAATTGTCTGATAAGTAAGGGGGAAGAGACGCTTCAGTTAAAGTACTGTCATTTTCAAAATTCATACTATATTCAATAACGTTTTCAAGTTCTCTCAAATTACCTGACCAGTGATAAGAAGAAAGGGCTTCCATAAATCCACTTGTATAAGAGTTGAAATACTTACCAGATCGATGTTTTAAGTTTTCCATCATTTCTTCTACAAGTAAAGGTAAATCAAGTAGCCTTTCTCTTAAAGGGGGGATATTAATAGGGATTACATTTAAACGATAAAATAGGTCTGACCGGAACTTCTTTTCTTGTATAGATTTTTCCAGTGGTTGGTTTGTAGCAGCTATTATTCTAGCATTTACCTTTTTAACACTAGTTCCGCCAACCCGTTGGATTATCCCATCTTGTAAAACCTTTAATAGCTTCGATTGCAAGTGAATTGGAATCTCCGCAATTTCATCTAAGAATAACGTGCCGTTATCTGCGGATTCAAAATAACCTTTTTTTCCACCCTTCCTAGCGTTAGTAAACGCACCACTTTCATATCCAAATAATTCACTTTCAAATAAACTCTCAGGAATACTTGCGCAGTTAATTTCTACTAGTGGACCATCACTCACTGTGCTATTTTCATGAATGTATTTTGCGAGCATACTTTTGCCAGTCCCCGTCTCTCCGGTAATAAGAACTGTTGATGTACTATTACGCATTTTTTTGACCAATTTAGTAATATATTTAAACGCATTACTATCTCCGAAAATGTAGTTTCCGGAAGAATAAACAGGTGAAAGATTACTTTTGAATTCATTTGAATCCCTTAAAATTGAAATGATAATATCTTTTAAACGGGTTAACCACTCTGTGTAGAAATCTTTTTGTTCAATTAAAACACTTTTATTATGACTGGATAGACTAACAAAAGAAAGATATCCAAACTTTTCCCCATTAAACATCATATCTTGAATGAGTTCCGCTTTTGATGGACATTTATTAAAAAAATGACAACCCTCACACATATTCATATCTCCAGGTTGGTGAAGTAGAGTAATGTGATTTCCATATATTTTATCAAAAAAAGGAACATGGACCTTCATACCCTTAAGTGTTATATAATCCTCGGTTGCGGCTATTATACGTCCATTTTTATCAAAACAGGCAATATCGACTTGCAAAAGTCCTGAAAAAGCTTGAATTACTTTCGAAATAGAACTTAATAAAATCATTCAATCACCTCTCATTTAACTTATTCATCTTCTATCAAAATTATATTTATAAGATTCTGAATAGTCAATTTAAAAATGATTATTGTGACAAATATGTTATGTCATTTGTCAAAAGTGTCATATGCAATTAATTAATATCTTTTTTCATGTTTACACATTTTCCTAGTCTTTATCCAATTTGTAGTCCATTTACTATAGTTGGCATGGAAATTGCAAGATTAATAAGTATAAGTAGAGTATGGAAAATTCAGGGATGTTAATAATTTGCTTCTTGAATTAGTAAGGAGGATAGATATGTAGAAACTTTAAACAAATGAGACCTTTAAACAATCAATAGGTTGAAAGTGGAGGGATGGATTCAAAAATGAGTAACTATCAAGATAGTCTAAGTGAAAAACGTGTTGTTATAACTGGAGGTGCTAGTGGCATTGGGCTTGCTACGGCTCTTCGATTTGCAGATGAAAATGCAATTGTCACTATAATTGATAACAATAAAGAATCATTAGATAGAGTATTGAGTGAATATCCGGATATTAAACATGGTATCGTCGCGGATGTAAGCAATTACGAGAGTGTACAAGATGCGTTTCTAAAGATAGATGACTTGGCTAGTGGTATTGATATCCTTATTGCAAATGCCGGCATAAGCGTTAGATCTAGTTTTCTAGATATTACGCCAGAACAATGGAATAAAGTAATCGGCGTTAATCTGAATGGTACTTTCTATGCAGCACAAGAAGCGGCGAAGAGAATGATTAAACAGGAAAATGGAGTAATTTTAATGACAGCTTCTACTAACGGTTTAGTAGGACATCCAAATTATGCGGATTACAATGCCTCAAAAGCTGGTGTAAATCTTTTAGCACGAACGATGGCATTGGAATTAGCACCTACAATTCGTGTAAATACGGTTTGTCCGGGATATGTACTTACTCCAATGCAAATGGCAGAATATAGCCCAGAAGCATTAGAACAAGTAAATGAAAAAATTCCATTAAAACGCCACGCCCAACCCGAAGAAGTTGCTGGATTATTTGCTTTCTTAGCATCTTCAGAAGCGAAGTATATTACAGGACAACATATTCCAATTGACGGTGGAGAACTAGCATAACTTCACTAGTTTTAAAGAGATGACGTAAATGACAAAACAGACAAACTTTGTCATCTATGACACTAGTTATTTATAGAATTATTTACTACACGTTAGCAATACTCTTTGTTTTATATGAGTTTTTTACTTTAAAATAGTTGGCACACAAATTGCAATATTAATTTACGTAGAGAGGGAGAGATGCATTTGAATTACGAAGACTTATTAGGGGTAAAAAACAAAGTAGTTGCTATTACAGGTGCTGCATCAGGAATAGGTTTAGCTACTGCAAATTTATTTGCAGAACTTGGGGCCTCAGTAGCGTTAATAGATATTAATGAAGAAAAAGGAAAAAAGGTTGCTGCGGAGTTAAGTGATAAAGACGTAAACGCAAAATTTTACAAATGCAATGTGACATCTTCGGAAGATTGCAAAGCAACTGCTAAGAGAATCGAAGATGACTTCGGTAAAATTGATGTACTTTTCAATAATGCAGGAGTCATCCGGCGAAAAACAGTTGTCGATCATACTGAAGAAGATTGGGATTTAGTACTAAATGTTTCGTTAAAAGGAGCATTTCTATTATCTAAGTATATTATTCCTATTATGTATAAAAACGGTGGAGGAAGCATTGTTAACACCGGATCTGGATGGGGATTGAAAGGTGGGGATCTGGCAGCATCTTATTGTGCCGCGAAAGCTGGCGTTGTGAATTTAACAAGAGCAATGGCTATTGATCATGGACCACAAAATATTCGAGTGAATTGTATTTGCCCTGGAGATACAGACACACCTCTTCTAAGAGATGAGGCAAAACAATTAAAACAGGATGAAGATGCTTTTTTAGCAACTTCAGCAGTTGATAGACCACTAAATCGAATTGGAACCCCGCTAGATATCAGTAAAGGTGTACTGTTCTTGGCTAGTGATATGGCTTCTTGGGTCACGGGAACGGTTCTTACGGTTGATGGCGGAGGTCTAGCATAAAAAATAGGAGGAAATTGTTATGAAAGAATCGAAAAAAATTGCACATCCTTATATCCCAAATACTGTACCGGAAATCAAAGAGCAAATGTTAAAAGAGATTGGAGTAAAGACGGTTGAAGAGTTATTCGCTGGAATTCCTGAAGAGCTTCTTTACCGTGAAACAATGAATATTCCGAAAGCGCTTTCAGAATATGAATTACGCAGATATATGGATGGGTTGTTATCTAAAAATACGAGTACATCAGAATATCTGAACTTTTTGGGTGCTGGTTGTTGGAATCATTTTATCCCAGCTGTTTGTGATGAAATTAATTCACGTGCAGAGTTTTTAACTGGGTATGCAGGAGATCCATACGAAGATCATGGTCGCTTCCAAGCTCTTTTTGAATACCAGAGTTTAATGGCAGAGTTAGTAGATATGGATGTTGTTAACGTTCCGACATTTGATTGGGCACAAGCAGCATCAACATCTATTCGTATGGCAACCAGAATCACCAATCGTACAGATATATTACTGCCTAAAACAACCTCACCTGATCGTCTGAAAGTTATTAAAAACTATTGCTCGCCATATATAAATGTTAGTTTGATTGATTATAAGGAAGATACTGGACAAATTGATTTGGAAGATTTGAAAAATAAATTATCGTCAAATACAGCAGCTATCTATTTTGAAAATCCATCCTATTTAGGCTTTTTAGAAACACAAGGTCAACAAATTAGTAAACTAGCAAAAAAACATGGGGCAATTACGATTGTGGGAGTCGATCCTAGTTCTCTAGGTATTGTCGAGCCACCTAGTCACTATGGTGCTGAAATTGTTTGTGGCGATCTTCAACCGCTAGGCATGCATATGAATTACGGTGGTGGTCAATCAGGGTTTATTGCAACCCACGATGATATTAAATTTGTGCAAGAATACCCATCTAGATTATTTGGAATTGCACCTACGGTTGTAGAAGGTGAATATGGGTTTGGTGATGTTTATTATGATCGAACTTCCTTTGCACAAAGAGAAAATGGAAAAGAATCGGTAGGCACCCAGACGGCATTATGGGGAATTACCGCAGGAGTTTATTTATCACTTCTGGGTCCTGAAGGAATGTATGAGCTTGGGAAATCTATCCTGCAAAAATCGCAATATGCAATGCAACAGATTGGCAGTATTCCAAATGTAGTAGCTTCACGATTTGAGTCAACTAGTTTTAAAGAGTTCGTTGTAGACTTCTCCTATACTGGGAAATCAGTGAAAGAGATTAATAAGTATCTTCTGGACAATAGAATTTTTGGTGGTAAAGACCTTTCAGAAGATTTTCCAGAATTACAACAAAGTTCTTTATTTTGTGTTACAGAAATTCATACGAAAGAAGATATCGACCAACTCGTTTCTGTAATTAAGCAGTGCATAAACGAAAAATGAAATAAATTGAAAAGGATGAATGGCTATGAAAAAAATTAACCGCGAACATAAAGTACGAAATTTTCATCAAGCAAAATGGGATGAACCGATTATTTTTGAACTTCATAACAGTGGTGAAAGAGGGGTTTTACTACCGCAAGTGGAAAGTGAAATTGTAGATTGTGTAGGCGATGGGCTATCAGTTTTACCAGCGTCTTTGATCAGAAAATCAGCCCCTAAACTACCTGAAATTTCACAAAACAGAGTTCTTCGTCACTATTTAAGACTTTCTCAAGAAATGCTAGGGGGCGCTCTGAATGTTGAAATAGGTCAGGGTACTTGTACGATTAAATATTCTCCTAAGATAAATGAAGAAATTGCTTCATCTCCTAAAATGACAGAGCTTCATCCTTTACAAGACGAAAGCACCGTGCAAGGCACTTTAGAAATAACACATAAATTAGATCTATGTTTGAGAGAAATTTCCGGTATGGATTACTTTTCTTTCCAACCAGGCAGTGGAACACAGTCGTTGTTTACAATGGCTTCCATCGTTCGAGCTTATCATGAGAGCAATGGGGAGGGTGAGCAGCGAGATGAAATTATTACAACTATTTTCTCACACCCATCTCAGGCAGCAACTGCGGCTGTAAAGGGATATAAAATTATAACACTGTATCCTGATAAAGATGGTTTCCCTGATCTTGAAAAGTTAAAGGAGGTAGTATCTGACCGTACAGCCGGATTTGTAGTAGCAAATCCAGAGGATACTGGAATATATAATACACATATAAGAGAATTTACAAAAGTTGTTCATGATGTAGGAGGGATTTGCTATTACGATCAAGCAAATGCGAATGGTTTGCTAGGAATTACTAGAGCTAAAGAAGCAGGATTTGATATGTGTTTCTTCAATCTCCATAAAACATTTTCTACACCACACGCTTGTGGTGGTCCAGCTACTGGGGCACTGGGAGTTGCTGAGAAACTTAAAGAGTTTTTGCCTGGTCCAATAGTTGAAAAACAAGGTGATCAATACACGTTAAAAAGTGATATGAAGCATAGCATTGGAAAAGTTCGTTCGTTTCAAGGGGTACCTCAAATGATAATACGTGCATATGCTTGGATTCGAGCACTTGGTGCAGAAGGATTAAAGGATGTTGCTGAAATCGCTGTATTAAATAACAATTACTTGTATCACCATATTTTAAAAATTCGTGGTGCAAGTGCTCCATATATTAAAGGGCAGAGATTGGAGCAAGTGCGCTATAGCTGGGAGCAGTTAACTCGCGAAACGGGAGTTACAACCGATGATATTTCACGAAGAATGGCCGACTTTGCACACCAATACTGGACTAGTCATCATCCATATGTTGTTCCTGAACCTTTTACGCTTGAACCAACAGAGTCAACTTCAAAATCAGATTTAGATGAATATATTGCCTCTTTAACCTATATTGCAAACGAAGCTTATGAAAAACCTGAAAAAGTAAAAAATGCACCTTATAATAGCTCTATTCACCGAGTAGATGAGCAAGACTTCTTTGAAAACCCTGAAAAATGGGCGGTTACATGGAGATCGTATTTAAAAAAGAGTAAAGAAATAGAAAAAATAAGATCGTAAGGTTTTCTCCTCGTTAACGCATCTAAATAGCTTGTTAATGGGGAGTCATTGATATTAAAAGTAAGGTGGTATCTTACATGATAATAGTAAAGAATTTGAAAAAATCTTTTGGGGATTTAGAAGTTCTAAAAGATATCAATGTGGAAATAAACCAAAAAGAAGTAGTAGTTGTCATAGGTCCTTCTGGCTCAGGAAAGTCAACATTCCTACGTTGTCTAAACAAGTTAGAAGAGACAACTTCCGGAACAATTCTATTAAATAATATTAACCTCACAGATAAAAAAATTAATATCAATAAAGTGCGAGAAGATATCGGAATGATTTTTCAGCAGTTCAACCTATTTCCTCACAAGACCGTTTTAGAGAATATTATTATCGCCCCTATGAGAATACGAAAAAAAAGTAGAAAAGAAGCAGAAAAAATTGCATTTAATCTACTGGAAAAGTTGGGCTTAGTTGATAAAGCAGGGGCATATCCCGACTCGCTTTCCGGGGGGCAAAAACAAAGGATTGCAATAGCTAGAGCGCTTGCAATGGAACCAAAAGTAATGCTTTTTGATGAACCGACTTCTGCACTAGATCCTGAAATGGTTGGAGAAGTTCTTAATGTGATGAAAGAACTTGCCAAAGAAGGAATGACAATGGTTGTTGTTACCCATGAAATGGGGTTTGCGCGTGAAGTAGGGGATCGTGTAATTTTTATGGATGAAGGCTATATCATCGAGGAAGCTCACCCATCCCAATTATTTAGTAAACCTCAACATGAGCGTACAAAGGCGTTTCTATCGAAAATTTTATAAGAAATAACAAATAGTTTGTAAAAATAGAGATGGAGGAAAAAATTATGAAAAAGAATTCTTTATTTGCTGTGATAATCTTATGCACATCTCTTATTTTGTTATTAGCAGGATGTGGAAACAAGGAAGTTTCTACGAATGTTAGTGCTACCGAGCAAGAAAGTGAAGCGGATTTGAAATTAGTGCATGATGGAAAACTAACTTTTGCGATGAGTGGGCTACTTAAACCATTAAACTATAAGGATAATGGCAAACTTGTTGGTTTTGACGTTGAAATTGGTACCGAAATTGCAAAACGTATCGGGCTAGAGCCAAACCCAGTAACGAATCCTTGGGAAACAATACTTCAAGGATTAAAAGGGAAAAAATACGATGTAATCATAGGAAGTATGACTGCCACAGAAGAACGATCAAAACAGGTTGACTTTTCAGACCCATATTATATTTCTGGAGCGCAAATTTTCGTTGCAGAAACAAACGACACCGTTCAAACAAAGGATGATTTGGGTGAGAAATCAATTGGTGTAATGCAAGCAAGCACTCATAAAGAAGTAGCAGAGAAGTTATCGAACGAAGTGAAAGGATATCCAAGTGAAATATTTGCTTTGCAAGATTTAATACCAGGACGTATCGATGCAGTCATTACTGATAAAATCGTTGGAGTCTCTGCAATAAAGGAACAGGGAATGAAAATAAAAACAGTTGATGGTGTTCTAAATAGAGAAGAAATTGCTGTAGCAATTAATAAAGATCATCAAGCTTTACTAGACAAGATTAATGAAGCCATCGCAGAAATTATAGAAGATGGCACATATGAAAAAATAAGTATGAAATGGTTTGGCGTAAATATTATGGAGGACTAAACTAGCGACTATAAGGTTCCCTTAGTAAAGGAGATAACTTACAATGAGTTTCATCGAAAGTATTGCGTCCATTATCCAAAAACATGGAATTGCTTTTCTAGAAGCGACTACTATAACGATATCTATAACAGCTGTCTCTTTAATAATTGCAACTGTTATAGGTTTAGTATTTGCCTTCTTTAAAGTATCGAATATTTGGATACTTGAAAAACTTGCGGATCTCTACATCTTTATAGTTCGCGGTCTTCCATTAATAGTTTTAATCATGTTTTTGTATTACGGAATTTCCAGTGTTATTGTCCTAAGTGATTTTGTGGCCGGTGCGGTTGCATTAGGTATTCATTCCGGTGCATATTTAGCGGAAATTTTCAGGGGGGCAATACAATCTGTTGATAGAGGTCAAAACGAGGCAGCACGATCGCTTGGTATGACTGCTCCTTTGACAATGAGTACGATTATTTTGCCGCAAGCTTTCAAACGAGCGATTCCTGCATTAGGTAATCAGTTTATCATTGGTCTTAAAGATTCATCCCTTGTTGCTTATATTGCCGTTACTGAGCTATTCAGTCATGCCTTAACTGCTTCAGCTGAAAACTATATGCCATTTGAAACATACTTGGTGGTAGGATTCTACTACTTAGCGTTAGTCTTGATATTCACTCTCTTACTCAATTATGTTGAGAAAAGATTAGATACGGGTGTAGTAGGTAGAAAGTTAAAAAAGAATGCTTTCTCTTCATAATTATAAAAAGTCCAATACGTAGTGTGGCAAGAAAAGGAGTATGAAGTATGATTACTACAAAAAATGAAGTACTGAAATTGACAGAAGAACTTGTTCGTATTGAAAGTATAGTAGAAACACCAGGTGAAATCGATGCTGCTAAGAAAATATATGAAATGATTGCCGAGATGCGTTACTTTATCCAAAAACCTGACCAAGTAATTCTTTCTAAAACAAGTGATGACCAATTCGAAAGATATAATGTACTGGCATTTATAGAAGGTACAAAAGAGAGCGGTAACAAAAAGACAATTATCTTAATGGGCCATCTGGATACTGTTGGTATTGATGATTATACAAATTTAAAAGATGTTGCATGTAATCCAGATGAACTAATGAAGAAATTACACGATGAGCAACTTCCTCGTTTAGTAAAAGAGCAGCTCAACTCAGGAGAATGGTATTTTGGTAGAGGCGTATTAGATATGAAAAGTGGTGTAGCTAGCCATATGTCGCTTTTAAAGTATTTCTCTGAACATCCTGAAGAACTAGCAGGAAATCTTGTTTTCTTTTCAGAATGTGATGAAGAAGTAAGCTCCAAAGGTGTTTTATCTGGTCTAAAAGATTTGAAAAAATGGAAGGAAGAGCGTGATTTTGACTATATAGCATTAATAAATTCAGATTTCGTAGCTCCTTTATACGACGGAGATGTGAATCGTTATATTTATAAAGGAACTGTTGGGAAATTACTTCCTTCTTTTTTCATTACGGGAGCTGAAACGCATGTTGGCTCTGCCTTCGAAGGGTTGGACCCGAATTATATCGCAGCAGAATTGACGAGACAAATTAGCTATAACCCGGAATTATGTGATCGTCATTTAGGGGAAACACCTGCTCCACCACTTTCTTTAAAACAGATGGATTTAAAACCTAACTATACGGTGCAAACTGCTCTATCTGCTTACGTGTATTTTAATTTATTCGTGCATTCATGGACTCCACAAGAGGTTCTAACTAAGCTCACGGAACAAGCGAATATCGCTTTTGAAAACGCCGTCAAAACAATAAACGAACGATATGAAAGTTTTTGTAAACTAAGTGAGCAACCTTTCAAGCAATTACCATGGAAATCACGGGTAATCTTGTATGAAGACATGAATAAAATATTAAAAGAAGAACATGGGTCAGTTTTTGTAGAGCATATGAACAATTTTAAAGCGAATCTACTACTGGATGAAAACTTAGATACTAGAATGTTCGCGGCTAGAGTTGTAGAAGAGGAATGGAAATGGATGAAGGATCAAAGCCCAGCAATTATTTTACTATATTCATCCCTATATTCACCTTGCTTAGACCTTACCGGGAGGAATGAGCAAGAGGAAAAGCTGATTTCGGCCTTAGATAAAGCTATAGAAACAGTGCAACCTCAATACAAATACCCAATCGTTTCAAAAAATTACTTCCCGTATATTTGCGATATGAGTTGTGTTGCTTTAAAAGATGATGAAAAATCTATCCAATCAGTGATTAATAATAACCCGGCTTGGGGGACTAAGCATTATGTGAATTATGAAGATATTAGAGAAATCAATGTCCCTGCCATTAATATTGGACCTTATGGATATGATGCACATAAACGCCTTGAGCGTATGGAGATTGAATATTCTACCGAGGTTATTCCAGCAATAACGAAGGAAATCATTAAAACTCTAATTGGTTAGCTTACTACCCTGTGTAGAAACTTTCATGTTAATTCAAACAAACGTGAATGTTGTGATTTTCATGTTTGTTTCTGACACAGGGAACAAAGCCACGGTATTCTACCTGGCTCTGTTCTTTTAATTTCCATACAATGTCTGCCAGTTTGGGAAATTTGGAAGGTTTAGAAGAGATTTTCATACTTGATATCAGTAGTAAATGCTTTTCAAAAGCAAAGACTATCATTAAATTCAAAAGTTGATTTCGAAGATAGTCTAAATGCATGAAGATATTCTACAATGCATATTTTCTTTAGCTGAGTATTTCAATTCCCTTAGAACTCATATGATTCTCCCAGTACTGCTGTAATTTCCGTTTTCCTTCAACCACAGCAGGATGGACAGAATTAAAGTTCCTCCCTGTACACCCTAGGTTATAAGGAATTACAGGGGGACTTCAGTATAAACCGGCTATAAAATAATTAACTCTTTATTGGATTTTGTGCGTACTCCTCCAAGATTTGGAATATAGATGCCAGGTTCTATCGTTAAAACCATTCCTTCTTCAACCAGCTGCATACACTTCGGATTCATGAAAATATCTTCGTGTATATATAGACCAATTCTATGACCCATACCATGTCCATAATACTCTCCATATCCTCTTTCACTAATATAGTCACGGGTTAATACATCTGCCTCTTTCCCAGTCATTTCAGCTTTCATGTTCCAGGACGAATTACCGTTAAGATATGTGAAAACGCAGCATCCGAAATTTCTGCAGCTATTTCTGCTTCATTTTTAATCATACGTAACTTTTCTACTGCGTTGGAAAGTGTTACTAGCTCTGCTTTTATGCACTTACTGAGTTGTGTGTAGTATTGAAAGGAAACATGCTGTTGTTCGAGTCCTAAACTATTTATCTCTAGACTTTTTACTAGATGAGCAATTTCTTCACTGATAATGGCCCGATCTATTTCTTTCACAGTAAAACCATTAGTCTGAGCATTCGCCTGGCTAGTATAACGAAAATCTACAAGTTGATACGCTTTCGTTTTGGTAACAAGCACTGTACCGGCACTTCCCGTAAAGTCCGTTAGATATCTTCGATTAATACCATCAATGCCTTGTTCTTCAAACGTTTCTCTCAATTTTAGTAATTTTTCCATTCCAAACCTCAAAAACTTTTATTTTTAAATAATCAGAAAATTCTATTTTCGTATTTTCGTCTATTCAATACTATGCTACACTAAAAGTAGTATTTTATATAACAATAAAAAATTATCAAACTAATTAAAGTGATAGCTACGGAGAAAGCGCTTACATATAATGATAGAAAAGGATGATTTTTATGAATCTTTTTATTCAGCAACGGCAAGAAATGAAAATGCTAATGACCGTTCAGTTAAGACAGTCTATTGAATTACTTCAATACTCCACGCTAGAACTGGAACAATTTATACAACAGCAAGAATTAGAAAATCCGCTTATTGAGTTAGAATATAAAGAGGAAGAACAATACTTTGTAGAAAAAACAAATCATTCTTCTATTCATACTGAGAGTAAACAAAACGATTACGTGCAAAACCAGCGTATTGACTTTCGCTATGAATTGTTTGAACAGGTAAAGTTTACATTTTCAGATATCCCAACGCAAAGATTATTAAAAACGATTATTTTTAATCTGGACGATAGCGGTTATTTACATGTTGAAACATCTACTGAAAAGAATTGTTTCTCATTAAATGAGCAGGAAATAGAAAATGGGATCCATTTATTACAACAAATTGGTCCACTTGGCATCGGTGCTCGCAATTTAAAAGAATGTCTCCAACTACAAATTACATACCAGTATCCCGGAGAGACGTTAGCTAAAATTTTAGTAGCAGATTACTTACATTTTCTCGCAAATCATAAATGGAATGACATAGCTGCTGGCATGAATATTTCATTGACTAAAGTAAAAGAATTAAACGATTTTATTAAACTTTTAAATCCTAAACCTTGTGCTGCATTTGATACCCATGTAACAGAGTATATATGCCCTGATATTATTGTGGAACAAAAAGACAAGCATATTATCTTTCAATTGAATGATCGCTTTTTGCCTACTATACGGATGAATGATTATTATGCTGCTTTTCGCAAGAACAAATGCGAAACTGCAAAATATATACAGCCTCACTATCAACATTTTCAGTGGTTAATAAATAGCCTTGAACAGCGTCGTAATACCATTAATAAAATTATGAACATACTTATAAAAAGACAAGAAGAGTTTTTCAAGAAAGGTTTTTTATACTTGCAACCGTTAACATTAAAAGAGGTGGCAGATGCTATCGAAATGCACGAATCTACCGTTAGCCGTGCAACAACCAATAAAATAATTCAAACTACATTTGGCACTTTTGATATTAGAACTTTGTTTGCATCAAAACTAGAAACTGCAGATGGTGAAAGTATTTCACAAACGAAAGTAAAAGCGTTATTGCAAAATATAATCGCTAGTGAAAATAAACTAAATCCATATTCTGATCAAAAAATTGCTGAATATTTTAATGTTGAAAAAGGAATTTCAATTTCTAGAAGAACGATAAACAAATATAGGGAAGAATTGAACATCCCTTCTTCCAGCAAGAGAAAAGAAATTTCCGTTTAGCGGATAAAAGGCATCTGAAGATCCAATTTCAGATGCCTTTTTTAATAGAATAATAAAGTATATAATTTTCTGCTCCATAATACCGGTGTTTTAGATGTTTTGAAGAAAGTATTGATTCATCGATACATTTGATTTCCTTGCAGGCGGACACTTTCCACCAGGGAGCCTGGAGCCATCACCGCCGCTTGGACGAACTTCTGTTATGTCTCCTTTCTCTCCACTCATTCTGTTGGAGTCGCCGCCTACCACTACCATCAATGAAGTGAGTAATTCTCTGCATGAAGAGTTAGCATAGCTTATCGCTAAAACACGATTAGATGGCATGATAAATTGCATCCATGTTAACTTGTAGGACGGCTCGAGTTATCATAAAGGAGGAAATTAAATGGAAAGAATAACGAAGATTCAAAGTAAATTGGACGAATTGGACATTGATGGTTTGATGATTAATGGTGACTGGAATCGAAGATATGTTACTGGCTTTACGGGGAGCAACGGTATAGCTCTTATTACGAAAAATGATAATAAAATAATTACTGTTTACCGTTATCTGGAGCAGGTGCTAGTTGAATTTTGAATTCTATTAGAACTAGGTATCTTTTTTTATAAGCTGTCGTCTGCTAATGTACATAAAGAGTCCTCCTTCTTGTCTGAAAGTTTGTTCGCACTTACTTATTTAGACATTTAAGGGAGGACCTCTTTTTTGCTGCTAAAAACCCTTGTGTTATAAATGCTCAGAGTTACTAAATTGATTCAGTTGAAAAGTATTTAAGTTAAAGCACTTTTTCACCTTACTTTTTGCTTCCTCATCCATTGCGTTGCGACCCACTTTTCACCGGTAATAACTGGTGCTCCACCATGTAAAGTTAAATCGTTTAAACTTTGATCGTTATAGAAATACTCGAAATAAACTGCCATACCTTTTTTGGGCGTTACTGAAAAGTTTAGTTTAGGGAAATAAGTTTCTCCACCTTGTTCTACATCATTTAAGTACATAACGAGTGTACTAATTCTATTATTGTTTGCTACTTTGCTAGTTGATGAAAAGAAATCATTATGAGCTTTATACTCTTGACCAGGGGTATACTGAAGTATTTGAAGGCCTTCTCCGTGTTCAATGGGTATATTCATAATAGATGAGACCCTTTTTTCGACTCTAGCAATAATTTCGTTTTCACTTTCTTCAAAAAACATACTACTACTTGTTCTAAGTTCATTTACTTCGCGTGTCGTACCAATTTTTGAACGTTTCAATTTGTCCTTAGATAATCTGATTAGCTCATCACACTCTTCGTTACTTAAAACATTTCCTAAAACCACTATCAGTGGCTCCTCTAATCTAGTGACTATGTCAATCTCTCTATCTGTAATTATTTTACTTCCAACGTGATCAAATATAGTTTGCTCTTTATTCTTCGTTATCAACTTCAAATCACCTCTTAATCTATTAAATTTTCAAAACGAGTACGTTTACACGTCGTAAGACTTTATAAGCAAATGATTTTTCTTTTATTTCAAATACTTGAATAAAAAGGTAAACTCTTATGCTTTATTCTGGAATTAATTTCAATTTATTTTATCATACTATTTTTATATATCGCAAATTTGAGAAGATTAAAACAAAATTATTTTACTAATATCGGAGCTAATTGAGGAAGAGGATAATGATAAATAACTTCGCTTAAATTGGTTTCAATTAAATATTTTATGAAATAATACTTTAGCTAACGGATGCGTTGATCCAAGAAGGATTAAGATCTTTTAAAGAAGTAATGAGGATGGCTTGCAAAGTTCTTTAATTAATGAATATCGTGAGCTGCTAGAAAGAAAAAAATGTATACTTAATGCAATACATAAAAACGATAAAGTTGAGATTTGTAGATTAAATATGGGAGGGGACATGATCTTGGAATCTGGTGATTTTATTATTTGGGAACCACTTAAGAATAATCCATTTGATCGCTTTCATGAACCAATGAACTTAGTATCTTTGAATTATGATGGTGAAGATTTTGTATTAACCTTCTCGGCATTCAACAGTGAAGAAGAATTCAAATTCACATACAGGCAAAATGATCCTAGTTTTTATGCCATTCGTCATTTCCGTATTCTTAAGGAATGGACAAGAGGTGATATTGAAATCCTTATTAGTAAATTACGAGAGGAAAGGGAAGCTGAGGGATTGCCTAAGTTCGAGTACGATCCCACTTTTTACAAAATAGAAAATTCAAGTTTTGAATCTTGGTATAAGACTATTGATTTTTCTTTGCCATCACCTGAAGATTCTCATCTAGAACATCACTTGTATATATCATCCGATTATTTTATTGACGTACTAAGTGAAAATCAACCCACAATTACTAAATCAACTTAGATAATTTAACAACTAGAATAGGTGGTGCCGGTGACTGTATTTGAAGCATTAATTGTATAAATCCTTAATCACTATAAATACCTTCGAAGATGTTACACTAAATCCAATACTTAAATACGGAGGGTTTGGCATGAGCAAAAACGCAGAAGATAACATGGTGAAAGAAATTATACTAGATAATAAGTTAATTAAAGTAAACTATTATGAAGAAGAAACAGTAAATGGTTTACACCAAATTTCAATTGTGTTTAACGTAACAAGTGAAGAATATCATGATATTGCAACTTTATTGTATAAAGGTACTTTTGAAGTTACTGTTCCAGACTCTGTTTTATTTTTTCGGGGGACTATCAATAAATACTCTACTTCCATTACTAACTTATATGAGGAAGGGCAAGTTGGAGAATATAGATTGAGCTTGCTGGAAACGCAGATATAAGGAAGGGGCTAGAGAGATGAAGTTAAGTATTCTGGATCAATCGCCAATTTCTTCATATCAAACAGCTAAAGAGGCTCTAAATGAGTCTTTGAAGTTAGCACAAGCTGGAGAGGCATTGGGGTATACTCGCTATTGGGTTACAGAGCATCATGATTTACCTGGACTAGCAAGTTCAGCTCCAGAAGTGATTTTAAGTTATATTGGAGCAAATACCAATACAATTCGCATCGGCTCGGGAGCTGTTTTGTTGCCTCACTATAAGCCATTTAAGGTTGCAGAAGTTTATAATACACTCGCTACTTTATTTCCTAATCGTATTGATGTAGGTATAGGGCGAGCTCCAGGGGGTTCTGCTGAAGCAACCAATGCTCTATCGGATAATTTTTTGCAAAATGTCTATAAAATGCCTAGCTTAGTGAAGGATTTACTCCATTTTCTGGACGATGATTTTCCAGCTGAACACGAGTATTCTAAAATTTCTGCCTCACCAATTCCAGAAGTGTCGCCGGTTCCTTGGCTTCTTGGGACTAGTAAAAAGAGCGCTTTACTAGCTGCGGAAAATGGGATTGCTTATACATTCGGTCAATTTATGAGTGACAATGATGGGCAATCTATTATTCAGGAATATCTAGATGCTTTTACTCCTAGAAAACAAGGACAAACAGCACAAGTCATGGTAACTGTTTCAGTCATTTGTGCAGAAACAACTGAAAAAGCAAATGAAATTTCGTTAAGTGCGCTCATATGGGAACTGGAAAAAGCTAAAGGAGAAGGGCATCGTGGAGTTCCTTCTATTCAAGAGGCCAAGCAATATAAGTTGGACGATCGAGAGAAAGATACATTCGAAAATATGAAAAAGAATATAATTATTGGTAACCCAAAGGAAGTAAAACAGAAACTGCTCGAATTGCAAGCTACATATAAAGCAGATGAAATCATGCTGAGCACAATTACATATTCTGCTGAAGCAAGAAGAAATTCATATAAACTAATAGCAACAGAATTGCTCTTCAAAGATTAAATAGTGTGATGCAGCTACCCATTGTTAGAAACATTAAGTATGATTTTTGATGGACTAAGTGAACAACAACCCATACTCACAAGAAAATTACGATAAGAATGCTCGTGAAGTTATTAACTTCGCGAGCATTTTTTGAATTAATTTAATAATTAATATCTCAATTAAAAACACGGAAGTTCACTTGATTACACAATTTTTTTATTAGTAATAAATAAGGTTGATTCAGTTGATTGGAGCGGAGGGCGGCGACTCCAGCGGGACCAGCGCGACCTGAAAGCCCCGCAGGAAAGACATTGGTCAAACTTTGTTTGACCAATGTCTTTGCGACGAGTAACCGCAGGAGCATATGTTTTCGTAGTGACGAGGAGATTGAAGCCGTGCCCGCGGAAAGCGTCTGCCTGTTTCTGCATCGCTGCGCTAGCTTCGAAACATGAAAGTTCGTTGGAGCAGAAATCAACGTTATTTGGACTTCACTATTTAATATACTTTTAAAAGAAAGCCTAATTATATTCAGATTTTTTATAATGTAAATAAAAATTGTTATTAATTTTATAATAGTGTATTATACACAGTATAAGATAGTGTACGACGCATAGTATACATTAGTGAGGTGAAATATGGAAAAATTGCTAAGTTCATTAATAACAGAGCTACGGAGAGGAACATTGACGCTTGCTGTATTGAGCCAGCTCAGAACGCCTCAATATGGATACTCTTTAGTGCAACTTCTAGAAGAGTCGAGTGTTTCCATCGAGCAAAGCACCTTATATCCTTTGCTACGGCGTTTAGAAAAACAGGAATTAGTCGAGAGCAGCTGGGATACAACGGAGAGCAGACCGAGGAAATATTACGTATTAAGCGAATATGGAATCGGAATTTTGGAGCAGCTAAAAGCCGAATGGGAAAAATCAACGAAAGAACTTCAAAATTTATTAGAAGGAGATGTGAAAAATGCACCTGATTGATATTTATATACAGGAAGTGACACGCAGACTTCCAGTAAAAAGTCGTGATGACATTGCGCTTGAATTAAGGTCAACTATTGAAGATATGCTCCCGGAAAACTACTCAGAGAAAGAAGTAAAAGAGGTTCTCAAAAATCTAGGAAATCCAGCATCACTTGCTAGTGAATACTCAGAACGACCAATGTATTTAATAGGTCCAAGATACTTTGATCCGTATATGACTCTATTGAAAATAGTTATACCAATTGTGGCGATAATTGCATTTTTTGTTATTATTGTAGAAAATATCATTACTTATAGTGGCGAAGAAGACATAGTCAACGGAATTATTAACGTAATCATCTTAATCCTTGGCCATGGTATTTGGGGTATAATCAGTGCAACGATTCAGACTTTCTTTTGGATTACGCTAGTTTTTGCCATTTTGGAGCGCACGGATACTTCGAAAGAAAAATCACCGCTCACACCGGGTTGGACAGAATGGACACCTGATGATTTAAAAAGCACACCACTGATTTCAAAAGAGAAGAAAATTTCCACTGGGGATATATTTGGTAGCCTGTTTTGGATTGCTGTTTTTATTGCAGTCTACTTTAATGCTAGTCATTTACTAGGTGTTTATGAAAAAGTACAAGGCAAAATACAGCTAATAATTCCTACATTCGATCAGGAGGTATTACATTCGTATTGGCTTATTGTAATAGTTGCTTTAATAATAGAAATTGCTTTTGTATTTTATAAACTCATCGTTCGTCAATGGACATCTAAATTGGCAATTATGAATACGGTAAGAAATATAGTATCTACCATTGTATTTATCGTAGTTATTAGTACTGATCAGCTTATTAATAAAGAATTTTATATGTATTTAGAGGATTTGTTTGATTTGCCATTTGAGCTCAAAAATTCAGCTATCATAATTGTTATTGTGCTATGGTTATTCTTAAGCATTCTTGACATTGTGCAAGGATTTCGAAAAGGTAATACGAAATAATTACTCTACCCTCTGTAAGAAACATTCATGTTAATTCAAACAAACGTGAATATTGCGATTTTCATGATTGTTTCTTACACAGGGAACAGTAGCAAAGAGCATCCATCTATAAGGGTGCTTTTTTCTTGCCCTAAATTATTTTACTTGTAATGTTTCGTCCACTCTTTATCTTTACTTTTCACAACTATGTCGGATATGTATCAGATGTATACTTATGTGAAGAAATAAGAAACGAACCAAATTGATTAATACTCTCAATGTAGCCCATTGGCATGTTAAACAGCTATACTAAAATTATAATTTGGATACGTTAGTATCGGAGGTCTATTCATGAATTTCGTTGGAAGCATATATAAGATGAGCTTCAAGCATAAAATCTTTTTCACCGTACTCTTATGTAGTTTTATAGGTTCAGTTATTTTTGTTTTTAATAACCATTCTTTATATGAACGACCACTAGCTAGGGTCGTAAAAACAACTATAGAAGATGTGACGAAAGTAAATGATATTAATGGTAATGAAGATAAATTATATACACAACATATAATTGCAGAATTGAGAAATGGAGAGGATAAAGGTAAGGAGATTCATTTAACAAATGAATACTCTCAATCTAAAGCCTATGACCATCAGTTTCAAATTGGAAATGAGCTATTTATTAAAATAGATGAGCACATGGAAGATAGTGCGGAATTAACTGGGACCATTCTGGATGTCAAACGTGATAAGTATTTGTTGCTAGCTGGATGGGTATTTATATTTGTCTTATTAATCGTAGGAAAAAAGCAGGGGCTGTTTTCGTTCATTAGTTTAGCTTTTAATGCCGTAATTCTATCATATGCATTGGATATCTATATTCACACTTCCAATCAAAGTCTTTTATGGATTTGCGGAATAAGTGCTATTTTATTTACGGTTATTTCGTTGTTACTTGCAAACGGTTTAAATGATAAAACATATGCAGCAATTATAGCGACTCTGCTTGGAACTTTTATTTCACTATTGATTACTTATCTCGTTCTATTAGTAACAGGCGAAAAGGGACTTCGATATGAGGAAATGCAGTTTATTACTCGACCATATCGAATGGTGTTTATGGCAGGGCTGTTTCTCGGTTCTTTAGGAGCTGTGATGGATGTAGCTATAACCATGTCTTCTTCGATTTTTGGATTGTATGAGAAAAATAATGATATTTCAGTAAAAGCACTTATTACATCAGGGATGGAAATTGGAAAAGATATTATGGGAACGATGACTAATATTTTGTTTTTTGTTTATGTAAGTGGTTCAATTCCCACTCTTGTTCTCTATTTTAAGAACGCGGCTCCGTTTGGTTATACGCTTTCCTTAACTCTTTCACTGGAATTGGCTCGTGCGTTAGCTGGGGGAATAGGTATTGTGTTAACTATTCCGATAGGTCTCTATACCACATTATTTTTCATGAATAGAAAGAGGGCAAGACAATGAATGTATTAGTGATACTGGCCGGGATATTATTCCTATTGATGACCCTTATTGGCGGAAGAAAAGGAGTACGATCTTTTCTAGCTATATTTTTCAACTTTGGTGTCATTATTATAACTGTCATTTTGATGAACGACCCGATTATTGATCCAGTGATTTTAACAATAATTGCATGTGGAGTGATCAGCTGCATCAATCTTTTCTATATTAATGGAGTAAACAGCAAAACAAAAACAGCTTTTCTTTCAACGATTATCTGTACTGTTATCTTACTGTTGTTTATTATCTTTATCACTAACCAGGCTATGATTCAAGGATTCGGGGAAGAAGAAATAGGGGAACTTGGAATGTTTTCCTTATTGGTCGAAGTAGATTTTGTGAAAATTACGGTATCTGTGATTATTATGAGTACGATAGGCGCTATTACGGATACGGCTATAGCTGTTTCATCTCCTATGCGGGAAATCCATTTTCATCATCCGAATATTAGTCGAAAAGATTTGTTTCTCTCTGGATTAAATATTGGCAGAGATATATTAGGAACAAGTACGAATACGCTGTTTTTTGCCTTCTTTGGAGGCTATTTAGCATTGCTCATATGGTTTAAAGATTTATCGTATTCTGTTGGGGAAGTTGTAAATTCAAAGATTTTTAGTGCAGAAATGATAACCATTATTTGTGCTGGAATTGGTGTAACACTGGTTATCCCGATTACCACATGGATTACTGCCTACTTTTTTGTGAAGAACAAAGAAAATATCTGAGAATATTAGATAAAAAGTGCGTTATTCCTTGTGATAGGTAAGCATCAAATACCATACTTTAACCTCCAAATTATTTTTTTTGGAGGTTTTCTTAATGGAAATGAAGCAATAGCACTTATTTATTATCTAGCTGCCCCTGGAGAATGGAAGTAAGTAATATGCATTGAAGGAATGAACTAGCGAACAAAACAATTATCAAGAAAGTTCGAATTAAATTGAATTGACGTCGATAATGATTTTCATATACAATAATAAATGAAAGTGATTATCATTATCATTTAATTTTTACTTTAACATGTTAAAAAGAAGGAATAATACAATTGACAGTATTGTATGAACAAAAAATACAATTTGGATCTTTCAGAAAAAACCAAAACGAGGGAGGACCATCTAGTGAATGAAAATTTTATAATACTAGAAATGTTTCAACATGAAGTAAGCTGCTGCTGTCCGGGACAAAAGCACAAACATATGATTGAGTTCCATAAAAGTGATGTTTGGACAATTATAAATGAGCAGAAGTACGACGATTTGCTTGGATGGCACTTTCTAGTAACTGTCAACAGAGAGTTTCAATTTCTTATTCAAGTGGATGATATTGAGAAACTGTGCAACGAAGGCAAGATTTGCTCCGTCTTGGATTTAGAACTAAAAATTATTCATCTGAATCTTAATGTGAATAAAGCACTCGATGAACATGATAAGGAGTCATTTCTTTTATTTGCAAATGAACTAAACAACGTTCAGAAAATCAAGGACAATGGATATTTCTCTGTTGGTATACAAGCTTTTTAAGAAACGAAATAAGTTCATGAACAAATCATATAAAACTATGTAACCTCATAGAAGCAGACTTATTATAAAAGGTTTGTTAAACATATGCTGAAAAGAATTTAATAATAGGTTTTAAGCCTTTTCGTTTATAGATATTCAGCCGAAGTTTGTTACCAAAATGAAGCGGAAAACTAATGTTTAATTTTTCATATAGTGTCAGGTCAGAAAGAGACCGATATAAGGGAAACACAAATGAATATTGAGGAGAGATACACATGAAATGCGGAGCAAGATGCTTTGTTGTGCAGGCTGAAGTTAATGGCAAGTTGCAAACGATTCCCGTGACAGCGAGGACTTCGATCCAAGCAAGAAAAGTTGTATGCCTAGAGTATAGTGATCAATTAAAGATTATTGCGGTGAAGTTTAACACAGCTACCCTGTGAATTGTGTAATGATTTTCATGTTTGTTTTGGACACAGGGACAAATTCAATTTAAACACATTGTTAAATATTATAAACGAAATATAAAATAGTATGTACTGTTAAATAATTTGTCCAACCATCTCCAATAATTGCTAATAATATTTACCTCCGTTTTGGCAATCATAATTCATGGAGGTGAAGAAGAATGGCAAACAAAAATAATAACAAGGTTCCAGTTGAAGCCCAAACAAATGTACAAGAAGTTAAACAACAAAATGCTCAAGCTAATCAAAAAGCTCAACAAAATGGACAAAGTGCCTCACAAAACATGTTTAATGAATTTGGATCAGAATTTGGCGTATCAATTGAAGGTCAGACAAATGCCCAAGAAGTCAAACAACAAAATGCTAAAGCTAATCAAAAAGCTCAACAAAATGGACAAGGTGCCACACAAAACAAGTTTAATGAATTTGGATCAGAATTTGGCGTATCTATTGAAAGCCAAACAAATGCCCAAGAAGTTAAACAACAAAATGCTCAAGCTAATCGTAAAGCACAACAAAACGCAAATAATCAAGGAAACAAAAACTAACATAATTACGATGGGAGCATAAACTCCCATCGTTTTTTTATTGGATTAGAAATGTTGTACTTGAACTTAAAAGTTAATACAATCAAAACAATTCCCTCTAATATGGAAAGCTTACATAAGAAATTCCGGAAGATTTCCTAACAAAAAATAACAATGCAAAATTCTAAAAATTTGTGCTAAAATAAAATATCAGTCTACTTAAAGTTAAAATAAGTACATATTATTTTTACTAGGGAGAATTGATTTTTGCATTCTTTTATAAATGGAGAAACATTGGGGGATAGTATAATGAAAAATTTATTAGTTAAATGGAATCAAGTGAGCCTAGTAAAAAGGATTGTTATTGGTATTATTGTCGGTGTAATCTTGGCTTTAACCGTTCCAAGTGGCGCAAGCTGGATTTCCATTTTTGGATCTTTATTTGTCGGTGCATTAAAGGCAGTTGCACCAGTATTAGTATTATTCCTAGTTATGCATGCGATTGCTGCACATAAAAGTGGTAAGAAAACGAATATGAAATCGATTCTTGGCCTTTATGCTATTGGTACATTTCTAGCGGGGGCTGTCGCTGTAGTTGCAAGTTTTCTGTTCCCAGTTACTCTAACACTGACAACTGGAGCAGATGACCTCACTCCACCAGAGGGTATTTTAGAAGTTATTGAATCATTACTATTTAATTTAGTTGCCAATCCAATCGATGCTTTAGTAAATGCAAACTATCTCGGTATATTAATGTGGGCTATTGTTCTTGGGCTTGCACTAAAAAATGCAAATCAAAGTACAAAGGACATGTTAGGTAATTTTTCGGATGCAATCACTAAAGTAGTACAATGGGTGATCAATTTGGCTCCGCTTGGTATAATGGGGCTTGTATTCGATGCTATTGTAACGAGTGGTCTTTCTGCTTTACTTGAGTACGGTAGATTAATTGTAATTTTAGTTGGATGTATGCTGTTTATCGCACTAGTAGTGAATCCGTTAATCGTGTTTATCTATACGCGAAAAAATCCTTATCCGCTTGTTTTAATGGTTTTAAGAGAAAGTGGTATTACGGCATTTTTCACACGTAGTTCGGCTGCAAATATTCCAGTAAATATGAAATTATGTGAAAAACTTGGCTTAGATGAAGATACTTATGCAGTGTCAATCCCTCTAGGCGCTACGATTAATATGGCTGGTGCAGCCGTTACTATTGCTGTATTAACTCTTGCAACAGTAAATACGCTTGGTATTGAAATTGATTTTGTCACTGCACTTCTGCTCTGTGTTGTAGCAGCAATCTCTGCAGCAGGTGCATCAGGTGTTGCAGGGGGATCACTTTTACTTATCCCACTAGCTTGTAATCTATTTGGTGTTCCAAATGATATTGCCATGCAAGTTGTTGGTGTTGGTTTTATCATTGGGGTTATTCAAGATTCTTGTGAAACAGCACTGAATTCATCTTCTGACGTACTATTCACAGCAACAGCTGAGCAAGCTAAAGATCGCAAAGAAGGTAAAGAGGTTACTATGATTTCCTAGAAACTATGATAATAGTAGAATGAAAATAGAAGCCTAAGTAATGATCCAAATTTCCGAAAAGGTATTCATTTGATTGAATGTGTAATAGCTGCGATTACTGATGATGATTCAGTGATCGCAGCTTTTTGGTTGTTTAATAGATGATCGTAAGGAAGGTATATTCAGTAAAATCGAAAAGAATATAATTGTCGGTAATCGACAAGAAATAAAATAGAACTTATTTTAGTTAAAAGCCTTATAAAGTAGATGAAATTATGCTGAATATAATTACCTATTCTACCGAAGACCGAAGAAACTCATATAAACTAATAGCAACTGAATTACTTTTTAATGATAAAACTATTTCCATTTTCTTTAGCACAATACTAAAAATGAGTTGCAAGTGAATTTAAAACAGAAGTTGTTCATTATAATATGAATATTAAAAGAAGCCTTCCTTGCTCGAACTTTGAGAAGGAAAGGCTTATTTTTTATGTGATAATAATGTTTAAATTTGGACTTGCAGTCAGAATTTCTTGCTTGATATTATCTGCAATTTTTTGATCCGTAATAATGATATCGATATCGGTAATCGATGCAAAGGTAGCGATAGAGTTTTTGCCGAATTTCGAATAATCAAGTAGGCCAACAACTTTTGCTGCATTTTTAATCATATATTTTTTTAACTCGACTTCATAAACACTAAAGTCCTGCATTCCATTTGTTATCGTGAAGCCATTGGCAGAAACAAAAAATGTATCAATATTTATTTTAGATAATAAATCTATGCCAAGGCTTCCTTCTAAAATAGGCGATGACTTCTGCAGTATCCCACCGAGTAAAATTACGGTTATATCCCTATTCTGATTTAGTTCAAGTGCAGTATTGATACCGTTTGTTACAATGGTTAAACGTTTTTGGGTTTTCGATAACAATTTTGCTAATTCAAGAGCAGTAGAACTAGCATCTAGCATAATACTTTGATCGTCCTGTATAAATTCAAACGCTTTCATAGCAATAGACAATTTTTCATTCTTATTTGTAGATTCACGAGTAGATAAAGTTAACTCTTGCTCTAAATAATCAAGTGAAATTGCCCCACCGTGTGTACGTTTTAGTAAATGATCCTTTTCCATTTTTGCTAAATCATTTCTTAAGGTGGCATCTGAAACATTGATTCTTTCAACTAATTCCTGAATGGTTATACGTTTATTTTCGCTAAGCAAATCTAAAATTTGCTGTCTTCTTTCCTCAACAAACATTTTACTCATTTAGTTCTTCCTCTCATGCTAGTACTATTTGTAATAAATTCGTTAGTTAAATACCTCTACTATACAACAATTAAATTGAAAACGTATAGTAAAACTTTCAGTTAATTTTAAAAATAGTTAAATAAACATACAAAACAATAAAAAATAAAAAAAAATAAAAATAATTATGGAAAAGAACGTAAACAGATGTTAATATAATAACAAATATCTGAAAATTATGAATTTCAGATATTTATTAGTGCTTATCTTTAACACTTGAGGGAGGCGGTTATTTTTAAAATAAAATGTAAGCGTTATCTTTCGGGTGGAAATTAAAAAATAGGGGGAAAAATAATGAAAAAGTTAATGTTATTAGTTTTTATTTCGATTTTAACGATAGTGCTAGCTGCATGTGGAGACTCAGATTCAGATTCAGGTAGTTCGGATGCTGAGGCGGAGAGCATAGTAAGCAAGATGACTGTTGGTACAACTCAAACAGAAGATTCACATTACGGAGCATTTTTAAAGACATTTAAAGAGAAAATAGAAGCTGATTCAAACGGAGAAATTTCAGTTACTATTCACTATAACAGTGAAATCGGAAATGAACGTGACATGTTAGAGTCAGTTCAGCTTGGAACTTTAGATGGAACATTTATCTCAACAGGAGTAATTAGTAACTTTGTAAAAGATTTCAGTATACTAGACTTCCCATTCCTATTCGATAATGTTGAGCACGCACGTACAACATTAAGTGGTGAAGTTGGTGACATTTTAAACTCTAAATTAGAAGAGAATGGAATTGTAAACTTAGCATTTGCTGAGAATGGTTTTCGTCATATTACGAATAGCGTTCGTCCAATTGAAAAACCAGAAGATCTAGAAGGATTAAAGATTCGGACAATGGAAGTGCCTTTACATCAAGAGGTATTCAGTGCATTTGGAGCGAGTCCAACTCCAATGGCTTGGAGTGAAGTGTTTACATCTTTACAACAAGGTGTAATAGATGCTCAAGAAAATCCAATTGCGATAATTTATTCTTCAAAATTTGAAGAAATTCAAAAATATATCTCACTTTCCGGTCACGTTTATTCACCCGCGGTATTACTAGTTGGAAAAGCTACATTAGAGAAGTTCTCTAAGGAGCACCAAGAAATTATTCGTGAAGCATCAGAGGAAGCGAAACAAGCAAACTTTACATTTATCGATGATAACGAGGCTAAACAAATGGAAGAGCTAAAATCAAAAGGTATGGAAATTAACGAAGTAGATACAGCAGCATTCCAAGCAGCAGTACAGCCGACAATAGATAAATATAAAGGGGAATATGAAGAGATTTATAACAAAATTAAAGAAAGTGCTAACTAATAGAGCCTGAATGTGTTTTAGAGAGGGGTAACTAGAGAATGAATTCAATTGTAAAAAGTGTTGATGGAATTAATAAAATTGTGAAAATTGCACTAATGATTACTCTTATTGTAATGACAATAATTATGGTTATGCAAGTATTTTCACGTTTTGTTTTTAACCTTCCACTTCATTGGTCAGAGGAATTAACGCGATATTTAGGGATATATGCAGTATTTTTTGGAGCAGCTTTAGCGGTACGCTACAATGAGCTAATAGCGGTTGAAGTAGTGCCAGATTTATTAAAGCCAACAGGGAAAAAAGTTTTGAAAGTTATAGGATTGATTATATCTATTATATTTTTCGGGATTTTGTTAGTACAAGGCTGGAACTTAGTAAGCCATGTAAGTGTCCAAAAATCACCGGCTCTACAAATTTCTATGTCAATACCATATTTTTCGATCCCGTTAGGGGCCTTCCTACTTATTATTAATGCAGTAGCAGCAATAACCGTAGCGATTAAAGGAGATGTTAAAGAATGACAGCAGTTTTAATGGGTTCATTATTCTCCTTCTTTATAATTGGGGTGCCAATTGCAATAGCGTTAGGCTTATCAGCTGTACTTACATTAATGTACGGAGGAGATGTGTCTCTACTACTAGTTGCACAACGTATTTTCACCTCGATTGATTCGTTTTCATTAATGGCAATCCCATTCTTTATTTTAGCTGGGAAGCTGATGGAAACGGGCGGAATTTCGCAAAGACTTGTAAACTTTGCGAATTCTTTAACGGGTCATCGTACGGGTGGTTTAGCAATAGTAACAATTCTTACGTCTATGTTCTTCGCTGCAATTTCAGGTTCGAGTGCAGCCACAGTAGCAGCAGTTGGATCAATACTTATTCCTTCGATGATTAAACGTGGGTATCATCGTAATTTTGCAGGTGCTGTAACTGCTGTGTCAGGGGAGTTAGGAATTATTATTCCACCTTCTGTACCGCTAATCTTATACGGAGTAACAACGAATACTTCTATCGGCGACCTATTCATGGCTGGTATTTCACCAGGGATTGTTATAGTAATTTCACTGATCATTTTAGTGTATGTAATTGCTAAAAAGAGAAATTATCCTAAGGAAGTAAAGGCAACTCGTGCAGAAGTATGGGCAACTTTTAAAGATGCGATTTTAGCGCTATTAATGCCAATAATTATTTTAGGTGGTATTTATGGGGGGGTATTCACTCCAACAGAAGCAGCTGTAGTATCTGTGTTTTATGCATTTATCATTGGAACTTTTGTTTATAGAGAAATTAAATTAAAAAACCTATATGAAATGTGTGTAAATGCTGGAATTACTTCAGCGATTGTCATGTTTATTATTGCAAATGCGGGAATATTTGGCTTAATACTAAGTCGTGAGGGAATTCCTGCCATGGTAGCTACCTTCTTTACAAGTATCACAGATAATCCATTAGTCTTCCTACTATTAGTCAATCTCCTTTTAATCATTGTAGGTATGTTTATGGAGACAAGCGCATCGGTAATTATTTTAGCTCCATTATTAGCACCGGTAGCAGTAGCAATGGGTATTGATCCAGTTCACTTTGGTATTATTATGATTGTGAACTTAGCGTTAGGTATGTGTACACCTCCACTAGGTGTAAACCTATTTATAAGTTGTCGAATTGCCGATATAAAGCTGACCAGTATCACTAGAGGATTGATCCCGTTCTATTTCGTTTTATTCCTAGTGTTAATGTTAATTAGTTATGTCCCAATTATTACGATGTGGTTACCCACTCTCTTAGATAAATAGCTTTCTTTTTAGTAGTACAAATCTAAAAGGATTTGTACTACTTTTTTTTTGAATCATTATTTACTTCCATACATGAGTAAAAGGGAGTATTAATATGTGAGGATAATTAATGAAATAAATTAATAAATTACTGTTTTTTAAAAACAAATAAAAATAAATGAAAATAAATAAAAAAAAGTAAGCATTAACCTCTTGATTTGAAATAGTATTAAATGGTATTCTTACTTTAATGATTGAGTTATCAGAATTTTTCGTTTAAAGGGGATGAACTTTTGAAAAAGATAATAAATAATCCAGATAAAGTTGTGCAAGAAATGCTAGAAGGATTTTTGGATGCGTATGGAAGCGTTTACAAGAAAACGCCCAATGAAAATGGAATTTATATAGAAAATGAAAAGAAGCAAGTAGCCATTGTTACAGGTGGTGGAAGTGGGCATGAGCCGTTATTCTTCGGATTTGTAGGAGAGGGCTTAGCAATGGGGGCAGCTGTAGGAAATGTGTTTTCGGCACCAACGCCAAATACTATTATAGAAGTAACAAAAGCTGTTGATGCAGGAAAAGGCGTTTTATATATTTACGGAAATTATTCTGGAGACATATTAAATTTTGATATGGCTACAGAGCTTGCGGAATATGAAGATATTCAAATAAAAACAGTTTTAGTAAATGACGATATTGCATCAGCTTCTAAGGAAGAAGCTCATAATCGCCGAGGAATTGCAGGGGATGTTTTTGTTTTGAAGGTAGCAGGAGCGGCGGCGGCAGAAGGATTACCTTTGGAAAAGGTAGCAGACATTGCACAAAAGGCTGCTGATGCAACACGTTCCATTGGTGTAGCACTTTCACCAGGATCGATTCCAAGCACGGGACGCTACACATTTGAGATCGCCGAAGATGAGATTGAATTTGGAATGGGTATTCATGGAGAATCTGGTATACGTACAGAAAAATTTATGGAGGCAGACGAACTTACACAAATAATGATGCAATATATTTTTGATGATTTTGAAATTAATGAAGGTGAAGAAGTTTGTGTTTTAGTCAATGGCCTAGGTTCAACAACATTAATGGAGCTTTTTATCGTAAATCGTAAAGTTACTGAAATATTATTGAATAAAGGAATTAAAGTCCATCATGCCGATGTAAATAATTATTGCACAACACAAGAGATGGCAGGATTCTCTATTACTTTAATGAAGGTCGATAGGGAGCTGAAGACGTATTATGATAAACCAGCCTATTCACCATATTATTTTAAGAGAGGTTGAAAGTTATGACAAATCAAATAAACAATGTGAGTAGTATATTGACGGTAGCACAAGTGAACGACATGTTTATATATGTTGGAGAAAAAGTAATTGAAGCAAAGGCATGGTTAACAGATATTGATTGTGCTATTGGTGATGGAGATCATGGTATTGGAATGGAAGTGGGATTTAAACATGCGCTAGAAAAATTGAAAGCAAATAATTACGACAAGATAAATGATGTTTTTGCTGAAATAGGAAAAGCAATGATTGGAAACATGGGGGGGGCTTCTGGTGTTTTATTTGGAACTTTGTTTTTATCGGGTGTTAAAGGACTTGAGAAAATAGAGCAATTGGATGTGGCAATACTAGGGACAATATTCGGAAATGGTTTATTAGGAGTTCAATCTCGTGGAAAGGCTGAGGTTGGTGATAAAACGATGATTGATGCATTATCACCTGCTGTTGATGCTCTAAGAGAAGCGAATAAAAACCAGCTTGGATTAGTCGCTACATTTACAAATGCAACGAAAGCAGCTAAGCAAGGCGTAGAAAATTCAAAAGCATTAGTTGCGAAATTTGGACGTGCAAAATCCTTAGGGGAACGAGCAATCGGTCATCAAGACGCAGGTGCTACTACCATTTCAATTATTTTCGAATCCATGCAAAATTACGTTGTGGAACTTGAAAATAAAGGAGAACTATTAAATGCATAAGATTTTAATAGGAACCAATTGGAAGATGTACAAATCTATTGCAGAGGCTAAGGAATATACGACTGCATTGAAAGCATTTTTTGAAAACTTTTCAACTGATATTGAACTATTTATCATTCCATCCTTTACGAGCCTCCATCCAGTGCAAGAAATTGTGAAAGATTCTACTATTCTATTAGGGGCACAAAATATGCATTGGCAAGATGAGGGAGCTTATACAGGTGAAATTTCTCCAGTTCATTTAAAAGAAATAGGTGTACAGATAATTGAATTAGGCCATTCAGAAAGAAGAGAGTATTTTAATGAAACGGATGAAATTCTTTATAAGAAAGTAAAAGCAGCACTTAAGCATGGACTAAAACCCTTAATTTGCATTGGTGAGACAAGAGAAGAAAAAGAGCTCTTTCTCACAAAAGAAGTATTAGCAACACAGCTAAAAACGATTTTTCAAAAGATTGAAGTGCATGATGCACAACAACTTTGGATTGCATACGAACCACGCTGGGCAATAGGAGAAGGTGGAAAAGTTGCTGAGCCTAAGTATATTGAGGAAGTACACGAATGTCTGAGAGATTTGTTAATAGAAATTCTAGGTGAAGTTGGCAAAACGGTTCCTATTCTATTTGGAGGAAGTGTAAATTCTAAAAATGCCATTCCTTATCTGAAATGCAAGCATGTAAGTGGATTATTCATAGGGCGAGCGGCATGGGATCTAGATTCATTTAAAGATATTTTACTTCAAGTAAAAAAATTTGTTGAGCACAGAAAGAAGGTAAGGTCATGCAGCTAGGATTGAGCACCTACTCATTTTTCTGGCAAATTTCAAAGAATAATCCAAATGCCTTAACCTTAGAGGACATTATTAAAGAGACAAAAGCCTATGGTTTAAATTTATTGCAAATTTGTGATTTTCCTGAACTAGAGACGTATAGTGATGAAAAGTTAATCGAAGTTTCGAATATAGCTAAGGAGCATGGAGTTAAATTGGAAGTAGGTACTAGAGGTATTTCTTTTTCTAAGTTAACTGAATATTTGAAAATATGTAATTTATTGGAGAGTAAAACACTTAGGACAATGTTGAATGATGCATCATTTGAACCGAGTCAAGATGAAGCTATTCAGTTATTAAAGGAAATGACTCCTGCCTACGAGCAGAAAGGCATACAAATTTCACTAGAAACATATGAGCAACGAAAAACAGCAGAACTCATTGAAATTATAAAAGAAGTGGATAGCCAGTTTTTAGGTATTTGTTTAGACCCTGCCAATTGTATTGCTAATTTAGAACTACCTGAAGACGTAATGAAGCTAAGTGCTCCATATGTTAACAATCTACATCTGAAAGATTTCAAATTTACTCGAAAAGATGGTTGGGTAGGCTTTAGTTTAGTAGGTACTTCATTTGGTGAGGGACAATTGGATGCCACATTAATGTTGGAGATTTTAAATGAACGTCATAAAAAGCCGAATGCCATAATAGAGTTTTGGCTTCCGTTACAAGAAACAATGGAAGAAACGGTTCAGCTAGAGAAGCAGTGGATTGAAAAAAGTATAGGGAATATTAGTGACCTATTCTCGAAACAATGAGCAAAAACTAAATACGGATTTATGGAATCTATTGTTTTGCTTTGGTGTTGATATTTTATCGTTTAATTTGAGGAGGAGAGGAAAAATGGGAAATTTAGCAGATTTAAAGATAACTTTAGTAGGGGCAGGAGGAAAAATGGGAACGCGAATTTCGAACAATTTAGTAAATGCACCCTTCCAATTAAATTGTGTTGAAAGCTCTGAACGAAATTTAAAGAACTTACAGGAACGAAATTTGGAGGTAGTTTCATTAGAGCACGCTGTTCCAGAAAGCGATTATGTAATTTTAGCAGTTCCAGATATTTATATTAAGGATGTGTCTGCTCAGGTATCACCCTTATTAAAGTCAGGTGCTGTAATTATTACATTAGATCCAGCTGCGGCCTATGCAAATCAGCTTGTTATAAATGATTATAATACATCGATTGTTGCCCATCCATGTCATCCATCCGTTTTTTTAGAACGCAGTACAAAAGAAGAGTATGAGGATTCATTTGGTGGAGTAGCAGCTCCTCAAGATGTTGTTGTAGCTGTCCATTCAGGAGATGATAAAAAACTTATAGAAGCGTTGGAAATTATTAAGCTAATGTATGCACCTGTAATACAATGCCATGTTATAACGGTTGAGCAAATGGCTATTCTAGAGCCAACATTAGTAGAAACAATTACATGTATGATTGGTACAGTTTTCAAGGAGAGCTTAGACGAAACGATTAAACTTGGTGTTCCAGAGGAGGCTGCAAAGGCTATGCTATATGGTCATATAAATATTGCCCTAGCTGTCGCCTTAAAAGGTACAAATCCATTCTCTGATGCATGTCTAATAGCAATTGAATTAGGAAAAGAAGCAATTATTAAGCCAGAATGGAAAAAGGTTTTTGAAAAAGAACATCTCGATCTAACGATTCAAAAAATGCTTAAGTTAACTTAAATCCATTTTAGATGTTTATCGGTTGATGGAAGCGATGAATGGTACATCTATAGAAAGCATCTGTATTAGAAGTGAAGATTACAAGAGCTTATTTTAAATAAAAGGAGGGGTAATAATGAAGATTGGTATAGGTGCAGATCACAATGCAATTGAATTAAAGGATGAATTAAAAAAGTATGTCATAGATTTAGGCCATGAGGTAATTGAATATGGTGAAGATTCAGCTTGCACTGAAATAGATTACCCAGGTATAGCCTTTAAAGTAGCAGAAGCTATTAATTCGAGAGAGGTTGAGCGCGGTATTTTAGTGTGTGGTACGGGATTAGGAATGGCTATTGCAGCAGGAAAGGTTCCACGTATTAGGGCTGTAACATGTCACGATACATACTCAGCAGAGCGAGCTCAAAAAAGTAATGATGCGCAAATTATTACATTAGGCTCAAAGATTATAGGACCTGAGCTAGCTAAGCATGTTGTCAAAATTTATTTAGAATCAAGTTTTCCAGGTGGAAATTCAGCTAGAAAGGTTCAGCAAATTACTGATCGAGAAAAAGAGTACTTAGAAAATAAGCTAGGTCTATAAATAATAAATATATTACAGACTTTTGTGGACTTGCTTCGTTTGTGATACAGGGCTATTTTTTTATAGAAAGGGTGACTCAAATGACGCAACAAATGGATCAATTAGCTATTAATACCATACGTACATTATCAATTGATGCAATCGAAAAAGCAAACTCAGGACATCCGGGATTACCAATGGGCGCTGCACCAATGGCATATACGCTTTGGACAAAACAACTACGTCACAATCCACAAAATCCAAAATGGTTTAACCGTGACCGATTTGTTTTATCTGCTGGTCATGGTTCGATGCTTTTATATAGCTTATTACATCTAGGTGGATATGGTTTGGAGATGGAAGAAATTAAAAACTTCCGTCAATGGGGGTCAAAAACACCTGGACATCCAGAATATGGTTTTACAGTTGGCGTGGAAGCAACAACAGGCCCACTAGGTCAAGGGATCGCCATGACAGTTGGTATGGCAATGGCGGAACGTCATTTAGCTGCAACTTACAATAAGCCAGGTCATGACATAGTGAATCACTACACATTTGCTTTGTGTGGTGATGGCGACTTAATGGAAGGTGTTGCTGCTGAAGCTATTTCTCTAGCAGGTCACTTACAACTTGAAAAATTAATAGTTCTTTATGATTCAAATGATATCTCACTAGATGGAGATTTAGAAAAAACATTCTCAGAAAACATTCAAAAAAGATTTGAATCATACGGCTGGAATTACCTAAAAGTGTACGACGGCACAGATATTACTGCAATCAATACCGCGATTGAGCAAGCAAAACAAAATACAGGTGGTCCAACCATCATTGAAGTAAAAACGGTTATTGGTTTTGGTTCACCCAACAAATCTGGGAAATCAGATTCTCATGGCGCACCACTTGGTATAGAAGAGGTCATTTTAACAAAAGCAGTTTATGGTTGGGTTCATGAACCATTCGATATTCCTGCTGAAGTATATGACATATTTAAAGCAGCGGCGGTTGTACAAGGTGTACAAGAAGAAGCAGCTTGGAATGAAAAATTGAGCGATTATAGAGCGGACTTCCCAGAGCTTGCAGCACAATTCGTGAACGCAATGGAAGGGACACTACCAGAAGATTTCGCGTCTGAATTACCGGTATACGAAGCAGGTAAATCTGTTGCAACTCGTTCTTCTTCCGGTGATGCAATTAACGCCATAGCGAAAAAAACACCATCTTTCTTCGGTGGTTCAGCCGACTTAGCTGGTTCCAACAAGACTACAATTAAAGGCGGAGGTGACTTCTCACTGGAAACACCAGAAGGCCGAAACATTTGGTTTGGTGTACGTGAATTTGCAATGGGTGCTGCGATGAATGGGATGGCGCTTCACGGTGGTGTAAACGTATTCGGAGGTACATTCTTCGTCTTCTCGGACTATGTACGTCCTGCTGTTCGTTTATCTGCTCTAATGGGCTTACCAGTGACATATGTGTTCACACATGACTCAGTAGCCGTTGGGGAAGATGGTCCCACACATGAACCAGTAGAGCATTTAGCCGCATTACGTGCAATTCCAAATATAAGCGTCATTCGTCCAGCAGATGCGAACGAGTCAGTAGTTGCTTGGAAATTAGCCATAGAGAGTCAATCAACTCCAACTGCATTAATCTTATCTCGTCAAAACTTGCCAGTGCTTGATGTGCCAATTGAAATTGTTCGTGCAGGTGTTGAACGTGGTGCTTACGTGATTTCTCCAGCAACGAAAGAAGTAGCAGATATCCTCTTAATAGCAACTGGATCTGAAGTAGCACTTGCGATAGAAGCACAAAAAGAATTAGCAGCAGAAGGTATGGATGCAGCAGTTGTTTCGATGCCAGAAATGGCACGTTTTGATGCTCAATCAGCAGAATACAAAGAGGCTATTCTCCCGAAAGCAGTAACAAAACGTTTAGCAATCGAAATGGGCGTTTCATTCGGTTGGCATAAATATGTAGGCCATGAAGGAGGAGTGCTATCAATCGATAAATTCGGTGCGTCTGCTCCAGGAGAAATAGTCATTGAAAATTATGGCTTCACTGTTAATAATGTGGTGAAAAAAGTAAAGGCATTATAAGGAGGAGAAATAGATGAAATTTTTCGTAGATAGTGCAAATGTAGAGAAAATAAAAGAATTAAATGAGTTAGGTTTAGTAGACGGTGTTACTACAAACCCTTCAATAATTGCAAAAGAGGGAAAACCTTTTAAAGAAGTAGTTCAAGAAATCTGCAATATTGTGAAAGGCCCTGTAAGTGCTGAAGTAACAGAGCTAGATTGTGATGGGATGCTATCAGAAGCACGTGACATAGCAACATGGGCTGACAACATTGTAGTTAAAATTCCGATGACAGAGGAGGGTCTAAAAGCAGTTTCCATCTTATCAAAAGAAAATATTAAGACGAATGTTACGTTAATTTTTTCAGTTGCTCAAGGTTTATTAGCTGCAAAGGTAGGTGCTACCTATATTAGTCCGTTTATTGGGCGTTTAGATGATGTAGGTGCCACTGGAGTAGAATTAATTGAACGGCTAAAAAAAGTGCTAACTAATTATCAATTTGACACTGAAATTATTTGTGCAAGTATCCGAACTAACCAACACCTGGAATTGTGTGCTGAAGCAGGTGGTCATATTGCAACAATTCCAGACTCATTATTTGGAGCTTTATCGAAACATCCATTAACAGATGTAGGAATAAAAAATTTCATGAAAGATTGGGAAAACTATAAAGCTCTTGTTTAAATTAATGAGATAAATATAAGCTCTGTTATGTGTAGTTATTTTTTACTACACATAACAGAGCTTATTTCAATCTGATAAATTATTTTATAATAAGGTTTGCTTTCCGTATTCTAAATGTTTGGTTATGATATTTGCAGCTTCCTCACCGTTTCCTTCTAAAATTAAATTGTAAATTATTTGGTGCTCATTGAAAAATAACTCTAAATTTCCTTGTTTGCTTTTGAATACCTCTAAAGCTAAAAGTAGTAATTGATTTTGAATTTGGTCAAAAACTTTTATGATTTCTTCATTTCCATAAAACTTCAATATTAAATAATGAAACTCTCTATCAAAATAAGAGAATTTTATAGAGTCTTGTTCATCCATGGCATTTTTTTGCGCAGCTAAATTTTCTATAAAGCTCATTTTCATTTCTTCGGTCAATACAAAATGAGAATATTGCTTCGCACTATGGGATTCTATAGCAATTCGTAGATCATAAATATTTACAAGTTTATGAAAGGAAATATTTGAAACGACAGGCCCTTTATTAGGGAAATTCTGAATAAATCCATCAGCTTCTAATTTCTCTAATGCTGATCGAATCGGTGTACGACTCATGCTTAAACTTTCTGTGAGTTCTCGTTCAGTTAACGACTCACCGGGCTTAAAATTTCCATCTATAATTAATTGTTTAATTTGCTGATAAGCTTGTTCTTTTAATGAAAGTTTCTTCATTTAGGCACTCCTTCACTTCTGAAATTATAATTATAAAATAGCAATATAATAAATATTATACATGTTTTAGTTATCTTATCATTAATACAAATTGTATACAATGTGTATTGACGTAAGGATACACATAAAATATAATTGAATTAGATAGAAAATTCCGAATAAAGGAGAGAGGAATTTGGTTAAACAAACAAAGCTACTAGAAATTGGCCATGTTATAAACGGCGAGCATATTTATGAGGGCGAAACGTTAATAGTCGAAAATAAGTTTACAAATGAGCATTTGGCAACAATTTATTGTGCAGATGAAGAAATGGTAAAGAAAGCGGTAACAAATGCGAAGGAAACTTTTCAAAATATAAAACTTTCTGCACAGGATCGTTATGAGATTTTATCTAAAGCAGCGAATATTCTTCGAAGAAGGAAAGAAGAGTTAGCATTGTCTCTTACGAGAGAAGTGGGGAAATCCTTAAAAGATTCATATGTGGAAATTGATCGAGGTATTGAAACCTTAATCATCTCTGCGGAGGAATCTAGAAGAATTTTTGGTCAAGGTGTACCACTTCCGAACAAAACAATGGAGGAAAAAAAGCTTGCTTATACAGTTCGTGTACCTGTTGGTGTGGTAGCAGCCATTACACCATTTAATTTACCGTTCACATTAGCAATACACAAAATAGCCCCAGCCATTGCAGCAGGAAACACAGTTGTTCTAAAGTCAGCGGAGTTAGCACCTATTACAGTTGCTCAAATTATTGATATTTTCAAAGAAGCTGGTTTACCAAATGGCTTTATTAATTTGGTAAATGGATACGGTCATAAAACGGGCGAGTATTTACTTCATGATGAACGCATTAATATGTATACGTTTACAGGCAGCGTTGGTGTAGGAACGCATATTAAAAACTCTGTAGGTGTAAGAAAAGTAACATTAGAGTTAGGTAGCAATTCTCCAAATATTATCCATAAGGATGCAGAGGATTTAAAAAATATTGCACAACTCTGTGCAACAAGAGGCTTAGCAACACTAAATGGTCAAGCTTGTATTTCTGTTCAACGCATTTATGCGCATAAAGATATTTTTGCAGAATTTGAACAATATTTAACGGATGCTGCTCGAGCTCTTGTAGTAGGAAATCCAGAAGAGGTAACTACTGATGTAGGACCTTTAATTTCGGAACGACAGGCTGAACGAGTTGAAAGTTGGATAGAGGAGGCAGTTGTAAACGGCGCAATCGTTGTGACAGGTGGAAAGCGTAATCGTGCGTTCATAGAGCCAACTATTTTAAAGAATTTAACTCCTTCAATGAAGGTTGTATGTGAAGAAATTTTTGGTCCAGTTATTAGCCTAATTGAATACGAGGAGATTGATGAAGTAATTAAAGAAGCGAATAACTCTAAGTTCGGTCTCCAAGCTGGATTATTTACATCGGATTTAAATTTTGTGATGCGTGCGTCTGCTGAATTAGAGTTTGGTGGCGTTATTGTTAATGATGTATCAACATATCGTTCTGACTGGCAGCCATACGGAGGGGTTAAAGATAGTGGACTAGGCAAAGAAGGTCCAATTTATGCGATTAAGGAAATGACAGATGAAAAAGTAATTATTATAAATTATAACTAAGAAATGGGGAAAGAATTATGGGGAAAAAATATGAGAATAAAGTAGTTATTATTACTGGAGCAGGATCAGGAATGGGACGTGCAACAGCGCTAGAGCTTGCAGGAGAAGGAGCAGCAGTAGTTATTGCAGATATTAACGAGGAGAATGCATTAGCAACACAGGTATTAGTAGAAAATCTTGGTGCGAAATGCAAAGTCATTACAGGAGATATTTCAAAGCAAGAAGTTGCAAAAAAAATTATCGATGAAACAGTAGAAGAATTTGGACAAATTGATGTTTTAGCGAATATTGCAGGGATGCCAATGGCGTTTACTGAGATTGAAAAAGTTGAAGAGGACTTCTGGGAAAAACAAATGGCGGTCAATATAAAAGCGCCATTTTTATTATCAAAATATGCTGTGCCATATTTAAAAGTAACGAAAGGGAATATCGTTAATATTTCTTCGATTGCATCAGTTCGTCCGCGTCCAGGTTTATCAGCATATTGTGCATCAAAGGGCGGGTTAGTTGAGTTCACACGTTCATTAGCGTTGGAGCTTGCTCCACACGGGGTACGAGCGAATGTTATTAATCCAGGACCTGCGGAAACGCCGATGCTAGAGAAATTTTATAGTGGATTAGATCCAATTGAAGGACGCAAAATTTATGAGGATTCTGTGCCAATTGGCCGATTATGTTCTCCAGAGGATATTTCTAAAATGATTGCTTATTTAGCTTCAGAGGATGCTTCGTTTATAACAGGCTCTATATTTAATGTTGATGGTGGACGAGGTCTATAATAACTATCTATTAAACTTATTTAGGAAAATATAAGGAGGATATATGGGATGGGGAAAATTAATTTAGCCGTTTTACCAGGGGATGGTATTGGTAAAGAGGTTGTGCCAGCAAGTTTAAAAGTGCTAGATGTATTAGCAGATATTCATGGTGGAATTGAGTTTGAAAAAATAATTTATCCATGGAACTGTGATTATTATATGGAGCATGGGAAAATGATGCCAGATGATGGCTACGATCAATTAAGGAATCATGATGCCATTTTTTTAGGAGCGATTGGTGATCCAAAACGTGTACCAGACCATATTGCATTGTGGGGAGCACTAATTAATATTCGACGTGAATTTCAGCAGGTTATTAACTTACGCCCCGTAAAAAGCTTAAAGGGTATTCAGTCTCCGCTTAGAAGTGATGTACCATTTGACTTTGTGGTTGTACGTGAAAATAGTGAGGGAGAATATAGTCAAGTTGGTGGGTTGATCCACCAAGATGAAGATGAAATCGCAATTCAAACAAATGTGTTTACTCGAAAAGCAACTGAGCATGTGATTAATTATGCATTTGAATTAGCTAAAACGCGTGGCAATAAGCTAACAAGTGCAACAAAATCAAACGGCTTATTTTACAGTATGCCGTTTTGGAATAAGGTATTTGGTGAAGTAGCAGTAAAGCATCAAAATATGGAGACAGAGCTAATTCATATTGATGCGTTAAGTGCCTACTTTGTGACAAAACCGGAATCTTTCGATGTCATCGTGGCAAGTAACTTGTTTGGAGATATCTTAACTGATATTGGTGCAGCCATCATGGGTAGCATTGGAATTGCACCAGCGGCCAATATCAATGTAAACGGAAAATACCCATCCATGTTTGAGCCAGTTCATGGTTCAGCACCAGACATCGCAGGAAAAAATATTGCTAATCCGATTGGACAATTATGGACTACAAAACTTATGTTAGATCACTATGGTCATAAAGAAATTGCTACATTGCTCTTAGATACAATTGAAAGTTTATTAGTTGATGGCATTAAAACTCCTGACCTAGGTGGAAAATATGGAACAACAGATTTTACTGAAGAATTAATAAAGAGATTAAAGGAAAAATGATAGATTCCCGATTTCAAGCGATTAGCGAATTAAAAATGTATAAAATAAAAAACATATTTTTAGATAAAGAGTTATTGAATTTAGAAGAAGAAATTTTATTTCAATTAGCTGCATTGAATTTATCTGAGAAACATTTAAGAGATAAAAAGATTGGCTTAACCGTGGGAAGTAGAGGGATAAATAATTTAAGGCTAATCGTTGTGTCGGTTATCAAATTTTTAAAAGAAAATGGAGCACAACCTTTTATTATTCCTTCCATGGGAAGTCATGGTGGTGCAACAGCAGAAGGACAACTGGAAGTATTAGAAAGCTTAGGAATTACAGAAAAAAGCTGTGGAGTACCAATTCTTTCATCAATGGAAGTAGTAAAACTTGGTGAAACTAAAAATGGAGTGCCGGTTTATACAGATAAAATTGGCTATGAAAGTGATGGCGTAATTATCATTAATCGTATAAAAAAACACACTGATTTCACAGCAATTTATGAAAGCGGTTTAAGTAAAATGTCGACAATTGGCTTAGGGAACCATGCAATGGCAAAGACGATTCATTCTTATGGTGTGGAAGGTTTGAAGAATCATATTAAAGATGCTGCGGAAATCGTATTTAATTCTGGGAAAATCTTGTTTGGTCTTGCAATTATTGAAGATGCTTATGAGCATACATGTGCTATTAAAACTGTTCATACTCATGAAATTATTTCGACAGAGCCAAAATTACTAGAAATAGCAAATAATAATCTCCCAACGTTACCAGTTGATGAGATTGATATTTTAGTAATTAACGAAATAGGAAAAAACTTTAGTGGTACAGGAATGGATACAAACGTCATTGGTCGAATTAATATAAAAAATCAGCAAGATCCCTTAAAGCCTATGATTGAATTTATTATTGTGGATGATTTATCTGAATCATCCCATGGAAATGCACTAGGTATAGGTTTAGCTGATTTTGTGACAGAAAAGTTATTTCATAAAATTGATTTTAAAAAAATGAATGAAAATACAATTACAACTACTTTCTTAAAGAGAGCTTATATTCCAATGGTCTTAAAAGACGTCCATGAAGCATTGAAAACGAGCATTCAGCTATTGAAAAGGGAAGACCCATCTGATTTAAAGTTGATCCAAATACCGAATACACTTAACTTAGAAGAGATGTATGTCTCAGAGCAGGTACTTCTAGACATGCAAGGAAAGAAGCATTATGAGGTTTTAGAACAACTCACATATCGGGATATTTTTATGTAATATCTAACCATAAGATAAGAGGTGAATGATGTGAAAATAGTTGCTAGAAGTGTAAAGGAAGTTGGAAATCTATTAAATGGTGAATGGTGTTTTAGCGCAGAAACTTTTGACGTTCAAAATAAATACAATAAAAATATTATCGCAAAAGTGTCTTATGCAGATGGAAAAACTATTGATGATGCAATCACCATTGCAAAAGAAACATTTGAAAAAGAAACTTTGTCCATAGTACAGCGCTATGAAATTTTAATGAGAACAGCAGAGGTATTTGCTCGTCGTAAAGAGGAAATTAGCTTAGCTATTGCACAAGAAGTTGGAAAGCCAATTAAGGAAGCACGTCAGGAAGTAGACCGGGGTATTCAAACATTCATTGCTTCAGCTGAGGAAGCAAAACGTATTGTTGGTGAGGGAATGCCGATTGAAGGACAGCCAGGAAATGAAGGGAAAGTCTCATTTAGTATTCGTGTTCCGAAAGGGGTAGTTTGTGCGATTACCCCGTTTAATTTCCCATTCAATTTAACTTGTCACAAAATTGCACCTGCAATTGCTGCTGGCAATACAATTGTACTAAAGCCAGCACAAGCAACGCCAGTTTCTGCTGCATTCATTGGGGAAGCTTTACTTGAAGCAGGACTGCCTGCAGGGTTTTTAAATATTGTAAATGGTAAAGGTAGTGTAATTGGACAGCAATTAGTCAAAGATCCTCGCATTGACTTCTATACTTTTACGGGAAGTCCTGATGTTGGGCAATTTTTAAAAAATAACTCAGGTATTCGCCATGTCGTATTAGAGCTTGGAAGCAATTCGCCAAATATTATTCATCATGATGTGAAAGATTTTAACTATGCAATGGATGCTTGCATTCGCAGAGGCTTTTCAAATGCAGGACAAGCTTGTATTTCGGTTCAACGTCTTTATGTGCATGAGGATTTATATGAAAAAAGTTTAGAACTGGCTAAAAAAATTGTGAATACAATTAAAGTTGGTGACCCACTGGAAGAGGATACGGATATCGGACCAATGATTAATGAGGATGAAGCAATTCGTACAGAACAGTGGATTGAAGCAGCTGTAAAAGAAGGAGCAACTATTGTAACAGGAGATAAGAGAATTGGTGCTCTTTTTGCACCTACTGTTTTAACGAATGTAAATCATATGATGAAGATTGTTTGTGAGGAAGTTTTTGCTCCTGTCATTACAATTATTCCTTATAAAACTATAGATGAAGCGATTAAAAATGCCAATAATTCTCGGTTCGGTTTACAAGCAGGTATATTTACTGAAAATCTATCTGTAGCAATGGAAGCAGTGAAAAAGCTACAAGTAGGTGGAGTTAATATTAATGAGACCTCTACATATCGAGTTGATATCTTACCATACGGTGGGGTTAAAGACAGTGGAATTGGAAAAGAAGGTCCAAAATATGTTATTGAAGAAATGACAGATTTAAAATTAATTAATATTCATGTTAACTAATTCGAGAGGGGAGAAGTCATGAAAAGTATTTGGGAGTTTTTGGGACCTCAACAAATTATTTTTGGGAATGAGGCTGTATTAGAAATTCCAGAAGTATTAAAGCGTTTTAACTATAAAAGTATTTTAGTTATTACAGATAAAGGCATAGCAAGTACACCGATATTAGAAAAGGTTTTAGCGCCATTAAAAAATGAATCATTTATAGTAACTGTATTTGATGAGGCGATTCCAGAGCCAACATTAGAGGCGGTTGTAACAGCGTATGAAAAATTAAGAGAGCAAACAAGTTTTGACTTAATAATAGGACTTGGTGGAGGTAGCTCAATTGATTTTGCTAAAATTGTTTCACTATTATTGAAATATGGTGGCTCACCGCGTGATTATTATGATGGGAAAAAGTTGGTGCCAGGAGAAGTAATTCCTATCATCGCAATCCCAACAACAGCAGGGACAGGCTCTGAAGTAACTACAGTTGCAGTTATTAATGATGTGGAGCTTGAGCTAAAGGTAGGACTAACTGATAACTATTTGAGACCGAGAATCGCGCTAATTGATCCGACCTTAACATTAGGATTACCCCCTTATGTAACAGCCTGTTCAGGGATTGATGCATTAGCGCATGCCATTGAGGCTTATACAGCAAAGCCTTTCTATACATTTGAACAGGGAGAAAGAGCAGTGTTCCAAGGTGCTTTTCCATTAACAGAGCCGCTTGCGTTAAAGGCTATTGACCTAATTGGAGGAAATTTGGAAATTGCTGTTCATCAAGGAAGCAATATTCATGCACGTGACAACATGCTTCTTGGTAGCCTATTAGCAGGTATTTCATTTTCAAATTCTGGTACAGCACTAGCCCATGCAATTGCTTATCCTATCGGTGGAAAAACAAAATCTCCACATGGAGAAATTATTGGCTTACTGTTACCTTATGTGGTGAAGTTTAATGCAAAAATGAATCCTGACAAAACTGCACAACTATATAGCTTACTAGTTAAAGGTGACGAAAACTTAATATTAGATGAGAAAATTAAAGCTTTATATAATTACCTGATTTCTTTAAATGAAAGTATTGGATTACCAATCAAGTTATCACAAATCGGGATTAAACAGGATGAGTTAGAAGGAATTGCAGAAAAAACGTTGGAAATTAAACGTCTAGCTCGAAATAATCCACGTGTGCTGACAAAAGATAATTTAGTAGCATTATTAGATGAAGCATTTTAATCATAATGAACTCACTTAGTTGGAAAAAAATCTAAGTGAGCTTTTTTTATAAGCCTGTTCTAACGTGTATTGTGGCTAAAGAATATTAATCGATGGAGGAACATATGAAAAAGATATTGTTCACGAGAGCATTTCAAAGAGAATTGTTAGCGCCATATATTGAGGGGAAATATGAGGTTGTAATGTGGGAGGAAGAGAATATTCCGATGCCTCGCCAGCTATTATTAGAAAAAGTAGCTGATGTAGAAGCAATTTATACGAATGTTGCAGATCAGCTCGATGAAGAATTTTTTAATGTAGCTAAAAATCTAAAGGCAGTTGCAACAATGGGGGTTGGTTACGACAATATAGCAATTGATATAGCAACTGAAAAAGGTATTCCAGTTGGTCATACACCAGATGTACTTTCCGAGGCAGTTGCTGAGCTCGCTGTAGCATTGATGTATACATGCTCCCGAAGAATCAGAGAAAGTATGGATTTTATACGGAATGGACAATGGAAAGCTTGGGGACCATTTATGTTTGCAGGCAGTCGCATTAAGGGTTCTACAATTGGCATAATCGGTATGGGGCGTATTGGGAAAGAACTGGCAGATATAGTAAATCGTTTAGGAATGAAGATTCTATATCACAATCGTAGGAGAGATCACGAGAGCGAGGAGCGATATGAGGCGCGTTATTGTTCCTTAGAAGAATTACTGAAGCAATCGGATGTTATTGTAATGCTAGCTCCGTTAACAGACCAAACAAGACATATGCTAGGATATGAGGAATTTAGCATGATGAAAAATACAGCTATATTTATAAATGTATCAAGAGGTCCCGTTGTAAATGAAAAGGATTTATTTCAAATATTAAAGGAAAATAAAATCTTTGCAGCAGGCTTAGATGTGTTTGAAATAGAGCCTATTAAAGCAACACATGAATTATTAACATTGCCAAATGTAGTGACAACACCACATATAGGTAGTGCTACCATTGAAACACGTTTGAGAATGCTAGATATTACTATGAATAATATTGTAAATGCGTTAGAAGGAAAAGAAATGTTATTTACAGTGAATAAGGATATATATCAGCCATCGAAGTTTTAAGGAGACTATTTAAATGGAGAGTTATGATAAATTAGTTCACTATATTAAACAACAACTTACCATTAAGGAAACTGTTATTATAGCGATTGATGGTAGATGTGGAAGTGGAAAAAGTACTTTTGCATCTACTCTTGCCAATGAATTAAACGGTCAAATCGTGCAGATGGATGACTTTTTCCTGCCAGTCCAGTTACGGACAAAGGAACGTTTACAGCAAGCGGGAGAAAATATTCACTATGAAAGATTTAATGAAGAAGTTATTATCCCTATTACTCGTGGAGAAGATATTGCCTTACAGTCCTATGATTGTACAACGGATTCTTTTAAAGAACTTCAGAAATTACCAAAAAAATTTTTATTTATAATAGAAGGAACGTATAGCTTGTATCAAAAGATAAGAGATATTTATGATGTGAAAATATTTATGACTGTAGATTCTTCTATACAGGTAACGCGTATAAAAGAAAGAAATGGGATAGAAAGTTTAGGGATATTTCAACAGAAATGGATCCCCTTAGAAGAAAAATATTTTTCTGAATACTCTATTGAGAATCATTGTGATGTAACAATTGATACGACAAATGGAGAGGGCATTTTTAGGAAAGGGAGTAAGATAATTTGAACAATAATACAACAAAGAAATTAATTTATACAGCCGTTTGTATTGCCATTGGAATCATTTTACCACAAGCTTTTCATCTATTACCTATTTCAAATGTAGGATCGGTATTATTGCCAATGCATATTCCGGTACTAATTTGCGGCTTTATTTGTGGTTATAAATATGGAGCAATTTGTGGTATTGTTCTACCGTTTTTATCATCCATCTTAACTGGGATGCCTCCTCTATTTCCAATCGGGGTATCGATGATGGCTGAGCTAGCAACCTATGGACTATTAACGGGTATATTATATGAAGTGACGAAGGGAAAAGTTCTTCCTTCCCTTTTATTAGCAATGCTTGGCGGAAGAATCATCATGGGTATTTCAAGTACATTCTTTATGGGACTAGCAAACATGCCTTTTGGTTTTGAAGCATTTATTGCGGGTGCTTTTGTGACAGCCCTACCAGGACTTATAATACAAATAATGATTATTCCATCGATTGTATTTGCACTAAAAAAATTAAATTTATTAGCGTATTCCAGCTATGTTACATGAAATTAGGCAACTTCTGTTCAACTTGAACAAGAAGTTGCCTATTTCTTTGTCTACTTGTTACTGTTTACTTGGCTTAGATGGTTGATTACATACACTTGAAACAAGAACTAATTTGCATTTCCTATCCATGTTACACCTACTATGAACAATGATGGTACAATACCTATCAAAACGGATTTTCCAAATATTTTTATTCCTTTAACGCAAATAAAATATCACTTACTTTTAGTTCAGGTCATAAAAAAATAGTCTATCATGGTTAATTTCAAATGAATGCCGGTTATGGTGTTACAAAATGGTGAACCGCTTACAAAAAATATACTTTTCCTTCATCAACATGTAAACATTGTATTTGGACATAATGAGTAATGCAGGTATACTTATTATGTGAGTTGAATAGTTGTCAGACGTTCAACCTTTAAACAATACATCTTTGTGGAGGCATTCAATGAATTATATTATCTCAATCCTTGGCTTAATTGTTGTTCTGGGTCTTGCTTGGATTGCAAGTAGCAATCGTAAAGAAATAAAAATCAGACCAATTATCCAGATGATCGTTTTGCAATTAGTTTTAACTTTTATATTACTGAACACCAAATTTGGGTTAATTATTATTGAGGGAATTGCTGCCGTATTTACAAAATTATTAGATTTCGCTGCTGAAGGAATCAATTTTGTATTTGGTGGCATTACGAACGAAGGACAGGCTCCTTTCTTCTTAACTGTTTTACTTCCAATCGTCTTCATATCAGCGCTAATTGGAATTCTACAGTATATTAAAGTTCTTCCTTTCATTATGAAGTGGTTGGGTTGGGGAATCAGTAAAGTAAACGGTATGGGTAAATTGGAATCTTATAACGGGGTAGCATCTGCTATTGTTGGCCAATCGGAAGTATTTATCACGGTGAAAAAGCAGCTTGGACAATTATCGTCTCAACGTCTGTATACACTATGTGCATCAGCGATGTCTACAGTTTCGATGTCTATTGTTGGGGCTTATATGACAATGGTGGAACCGAGATATGTCGTTACGGCTATCGTGGTTAATCTATTTGGTGGATTCATCATTGCTTCTATTATTAATCCATACACGGTCAGTGAAGAAGAAGATATCCTCGTTGTTCAAGAAGAAAAACAGAGCTTCTTTGAAATGCTGGGCGAGTATATTATGGATGGATTTAAAGTTGCAATCGTAGTTGCGGCGATGTTAATCGGATTCGTTGCACTTATGGCAGGAGTAAATACCATATTTGATATGGTATTAGGAATCTCATTCCAAGAAATTATTGGATATGTCTTTGCTCCATTCGCGATTTTAATGGGTATTCCTGTTTCCGAATCAGTAACAGCTGGTGGTATTATGGCTACTAAACTAGTTACAAACGAATTTGTAGCGATGCTCTCTTTAAATGATTTAGCATCAAATCTAAGTGAACGATCGATTGGGATCATATCTGTTTTCCTTGTATCATTTGCAAATTTCTCTTCTATCGGGATTATTTCAGGTGCTGTAAAAGGTCTTAACGAAAAACAAGGTAATGTTGTAGCGCGAATGGGCTTGAAACTTTTATACGGAGCAACATTAGTGAGTGTATTAACAGCAATTATTGTGAGTTTTATCTTATAATAGCTGTAATTATCTTGGGTTTTTGGAGTTCTATCTTTCTAATTTTGAACAAGTTGAATCGAGTTACTAATTTAGAATACAAGACAATAAATCATCTCACTTTTTAACTTAAGGTGAGATGTTTTTTTTAGAAATGAAAAATTTTTGTACGCCTGGGAACGACCGAAGTTGTATCTTCGAAGGCCTGTACGATACGGGTCAGGCAGCTACACTATGCTATAAACGCCAATGTGAATGGTATGATTTTCATGTTTTTTTCTGACACAGGGAACAAAATAAAAAAGATTTACTTCTATTTTTATAAATATGACTTTAATGAAAGTAATTTGCAGTATTAAAAAAGTGTAAATAACAGTGAATTTTTTTAAAACTTCACTAAAAGTAATATTCCAATGTATTGACCATGCTTCAGAAGTCGGGCTTATAAAATATTATGTGGTTTTCGATGAACTATAATACTAACTTATACCCTAAATTATTATTATGCAATTGGTATTATGTAACACTTTTTCGATACTTAAATACTTCGAACTCTTTTTTTATCCTATGAAATCAAAAGGAAATTTTTCTAGTATAGTATATTTTAAAAGTTTATACACAAAATACAGATGTGTTTTGGTTGACAAAATTCGACGCCTACGTAACAATTAATACTTGTTGATTATTATTATAATTACTAATTTTTTGGAGGAATTTAACTATGTCATTAATCGGAAAAGAAGTACTACCATTTACAGCACAAGCATACAAAAACGGTGATTTTATTGAAGTATCAGATCAAGATTTCAAAGGTCAATGGAGTGTTCTTTGCTTCTATCCAGCAGATTTTACTTTTGTTTGTCCAACTGAGCTTGAAGATCTTCAAGATCAATATCCTGCACTACAAGCTTTAGGTGTTGAAGTTTTCTCAGCTTCAAGAGATTCTCATTTTACACATAAAGCATGGCACGATACATCAGACGCTATTGGCAAAATTACCTATACAATGATTGGTGACCCTGCACACGTTCTTTCACGCAACTTTGAGGTGTTTATCGAAGAAGAGGGTGCTGCTGATCGCGGTACTTTCATCATTGACCCTGATGGTGTGATCCAAGCAATCGAAATTAATGCAGATGGTATTGGTCGTGATGCTAGTATTCTTATTAACAAAATTAAAGCAGCACAATATGTTCGCAACAATCCAGGTGAAGTTTGCCCAGCTAAATGGCAAGAAGGTAGCGAAACACTTAAGCCAAGCCTTGACCTTGTAGGTAAAATTTAAGGAGAGCGAAACTAAATGGCACTTGATACAGAAATTAAATCTCAATTAAGTCAGTACCTTGAACTGCTTGAAAACGATATCGTTCTTAAAGTAAGTGTAGGTTCGGACAAAGTTTCAGATGAAATGCTAGCCCTAGTAGAGGAGCTAGCTTCCCTTTCATCTAAAATTACAGTAGAAAAAGTAGAACTAACCAGAACACCAAGCTTTAGTATCAACCGTGTTGGAGAAGAACATACGGCAGTTACTTTTGCTGGTATTCCATTAGGACATGAATTTACTTCTTTAGTTTTAGCTTTACTTCAAGTGAGTGGACGAGCGCCAAAAGTAGATCAAAGTGTAATCGATCAAATTAAAAAGATTACTGGTGAATATCACTTTGAGACTTATGTAAGCTTAACTTGCCACAACTGCCCTGATGTTGTCCAAGCTCTTAATATCATGAGTGTTCTTAACCCTAATATTACACATACAATGATTGATGGTGCAGCATTCAAAGAAGAAGTAGAGAGCAAAGATATATTGGCAGTACCAGCAGTGTATATGAATGGCGAGTCTTTTGGAAATGGCCGAATGACAATTGAGGAGATTATATCTAAATTAGGTATTGGACCTGACGTTGAAGAATTTTCCGGAAAAGAGCCTTACGATGTGCTTGTTATTGGTGGTGGTCCAGCTGGTTCAAGTGCAGCAATCTATTCAGCACGTAAAGGTATTCGCACAGGAATTGTAGCCGAACGCTTTGGTGGCCAAATCTTAGACACACTTACTATTGAAAATTTTATCAGTGTGAAAACTACAGAAGGTCCTAAACTTGCACAAGCTCTTGAAGAGCATGTGAAAGAATACAACATTGACGTTATGAACCTACAGCGTGCAAAACGTTTAGAAAAGAAAGACCTAGTCGAGGTTGAATTAGAAAATGGTGCTATTCTTAAGAGTAAATCCGTAATCATTTCAACTGGTGCTCGTTGGCGCAATATTAATGTTCCTGGTGAGCAAGAGTTCAAAAATAAAGGTGTCGCTTATTGTCCTCACTGTGATGGCCCGTTATTTGAAGGTAAAGAAGTTGCGGTAATCGGTGGAGGTAACTCCGGTATAGAGGCAGCAATTGATCTTGCAGGGATTGTGAAACATGTAACAGTTCTTGAATATAACTCAGAATTAAAAGCTGATGATGTTCTACAAAAACGTTTACACACCCTTCCAAATGTCACAGTCTTAACAAACTCTCAAACAAAAGAAATTACTGGTACCGACAAAGTAAATGGTATTACTTATGTAAATCTAGAGACAGGCGAAGAAAGTCACATTGAATTAGCTGGTGTATTTGTTCAAATCGGTCTAGTTCCTAACACTGATTGGTTAGAAGGAACACTTGAAAGAAATCGAATTGGTGAAATCATCGTTGATAAGAGTGGAGCTACTACAATTCCTGGAGTATTTGCTGCTGGTGATTGTACAGACAGTATTCATAAGCAAATCATTATTTCTATGGGATCTGGTGCAACTGCAGCGTTAGGCTCATTTGATTATCTAATTCGAAATTAGTTATTCAACAGTAGAAACAGAGCTTTAGTTTAGTGGTTTTATAGAATGAAATACATCCATTTGTAATATAAGCAATTCCCACATTTAATAAATCACTATTCTTTCCTAATGGAAAGGGTAGTGATTTTTATTTATATTGATTATGAGTAATTTCTAGAAACGTGAAACTACTCTATATTTGACCGATTGATGCGCAAACATCAATTGGTCATTTTATTTTACTCAGATATTACGCTTGTTCAACTTGACAAGTATACTTGTCAAGTTGACTAGTTTTTGTTACACTTTATTTATGAGAGGGGATACTATATGAAAACTCGACTGAAAGAACTAAGGGCACGTGATGGGTTGAACCAAACGCAGCTTGCCAAGCTTACTAAAGTTTCAAGGCAAACGATTAGTTTAATTGAACGGGAAGAATTTATTCCTTCCTTATTAATCGCTGCTCGAATTGCACGTGTTTTTAATGAACCTGTGGAAAGTATATTTTTGATTGAGGAGGATGAATTATAAATGAAAACGGTGATACAAATTTTAATCTCTGCTGTAATTGGATTTATTGTGGCAACACTTATGTTAAATAATTTCACGCTAGACCTTTTCAAATATGCGGATGCGATTGTTGTAATTATTTTATTTATCATTGTCATATTGCTAGGAGTTAGCTTTAAAATATATTGGCAAGTGAAAAAACTGCATAACACTGAAGCTGACGGGGATGAAGAAGATGAAGTGGATTTATTAATATATAAAAAATTTGCTGATCACTCATTTTTTATTCATTCTAGTATTGTATTATCGGTGCTGGTTTTATGTACAACACTTATTACATCACAAAGTGTATACTTGACGATTATTGCCATAGTTACTATGATACTTAGTTATTTGTTTACGATATACATGACAAACTTAATCCGATTAATATATCCTGAACGCAATATCCCAAACATATCAGATTCCAAGTATGAAGAAAAAATTTTAGAAATTGCAGATGAAGGTGAAAAACATGTAATGTTTATTGGATTCTATAAATCTTATAATTTAATGAATGTTGCGTTATTCATTGCCATTGTACTATCTACTTTGTATTCAGTAACTACGAATCATTCTCAGTTATTCTCTATTATTGTAATGAGTTTTGTATTAATAATTGTAAATGGGAAGTATTGTTTTTCTGTTAGGAATAAATGATTGTAATGCCAATGCAACAACCAAGAACTTTAATATAGAAAATAAAAAAAGCACTATCTCCAAAGAGATAATGCTTTTTTTCTAAAGAATTCTTTGTTCCTAAAGAACTCTTGCGGGTTTGGCACCCATTAATGTCGACTAATATTATAATCGATAGTATGGATGTCAAAACATATTTGTTGTTAGTAATCTATTATAGCACGTATCAAGGATAAAAACAACATTTCTTTTAATAATTGTACAAGAATTCATAAAGTGGTGGTATAATAACACACTGAGGTAGATTTGGAATTCTAGAATCTAATTGATTGGAAGGCATTTAGTGTTTCTTCCTGTACTTAAATAATACACATCATCGGAGGTGTCGATATGAATAAAAAATGGACGATAGATGAAATAAGAAATTATGTTAGTAAGAATTCAGAATGTGCATTGCTTTCAAAAGAATATGTAGGATACTCACAAAAACTACTATTTAAATGTTCATGTGGTACAAATTTTGAAAAAACATTCACGAAGTTTAAAGGGAGCAATCAGAAAAAATGCTCTAATTGTCAAGAAGCTAGACCCTCGCGTTAACAAGAAACACATAAAAAACCCAGACCACAGCTTGATAGCAATGGTCTGGGTTTTATTATGTTGCTGTTAAGAAGAAGCCTCTTGATCAGCTGCTTGAGCCACTCGCTGTTTCTTAGATTTTCTAAAATAAAGCAATTCATAAATACATGGAATTACTATTAACGTCAGGAGGGTTGCCATAGCTAATCCACCAATAACAACGATAGCAAGACTTTGTGATACTAGGCTTCCTGTTTCGGCTTTTTTCAGCAATAGAGGAAGCATTGCACAGATGGTTGCGATTGCCGTCATGAAGATTGGTCTCATTCTTGTTGCAGCTGCCTCCACAAGCGCATCGCGAAGTATCATTTTTTGTTCGTTTTGTTTTACTCGGTCTAACAGTACAATTGCATTTGTTACGACGATACCAATGAGCATTAATGCACCAAGGAGTGCTGTAATATCCACTGGAATTCGACTAATAAGAATTCCTAATACGGCGCCGATTGCTGCTAATGGTAGAGAGCAAAGAATGGCAATTGGTGCTCTGATTGACTTAAAAGTAATGACCATTATTAAGAATACAATTCCAATGGAAACAAGCATTATTAAGAATAAATCTGCAAAATCTTCAGCTTGTTGACTACTCGAACCACCTATTAAAACCTCGACATTTTCAGGAATATCCATTCCTTCTTTATCCTTTTGATCTCCGAATATCTCTAAGTTAACTGCACTAGCGATTTCTGAAAGTTTGGAAGGATCAACAGATGCTGTTACTCGAAGGTAGGCATCTCCATCTTTATGGACCTGGTTAGTTGATCTCTCTTCGCTTTGCAATGTTGCAACGGAGGAGATAGGGACCATCCCTTCATTTGTCATGACAGGGATATCTTTAAGTTCTTCTGGTGTTACCGTATCTAGAAGAGGTTCAAGGAAAACAGTTTTTTGCTTGTCGTTTACACTAATTGTTCCGATTGGTGTTTTGTTTAAAAGGACAGCTAACTGTTGTGCAATTTGTTCTGTATTTCCTTTGGAAGGGTCCACAATTAGTGAATGTACAGTTTTCTTTTCATCCTGGTTGGTAGTGACTTCCTCTACACCGTCCAAGTTTTGTACCTTTTCCTTAATAGCTGTCGCTACACCCTCTAGTTCAGATATATCTTCTCCGACAACATCAATTGTAATATTTGTACTAGCTCCTCCCATCATAAAAGAAGCTGTACTTACTTCGAATAGTGCACCAGGATATTGGTCTTTTTGCTTTTCCATTTCCTTGGCTATAAAGTTCGTATCTTTTTTGTCCTCTAGCAAAATACTAAAAGATGCTTCTGTGGAGGAACCCACCCACCCATACTGTGCTGCTTCAGGAGGAGAACCAACTTGAGCAAATACGTGTTGAACCTCTTCCATATCTAATATCGATGATTCTAACTCAATTGTTTTTTCCTTCACTCTTTCAATTGGTGTATCACTTGGATAACTAAGTGTGACACTGACATAGTCAGCAGACGAACTATCAACCGCCCCTTTAGGGATGATGAAGTAAGCTCCTATAGAACCGACGAAGAGAAGGATAGAAACTAAGAATATGATCCATTTATGGTTTAAAGACCAAGTAACCATTTTAGGGAAACGAACGGCTGGTTTATGCTCAGGAATTTTAGCATTCTTCAATAATCCCGCACTCATCAGTGGGACAACCGTTAAAGCAACGATTAATGAAGCTAGTAAAGAATAGGTAACCGTTAATGCAAATGGTAAAAGGAATTCCTGAAGTCCCCCATTCAATAAACTCATTGGTAAGAAAACGGCTACTGTTGTTAATGTAGAAGCAGTTATGGCAACTCCCACTTGCTTAGTTGCGTCAATAATCATTTGGATAGAGAATTTTTCTGATTGCATCTTGCGGAAAATATTTTCAATTACTACAATACTGTCATCCACAAGTCGCCCAACTGCAACGGCTACGCCACCTAGTGTTAAAATATTTAATGTTACACCGGACCATGAAAGCAAAAATAATGTAAAGCAAAGTGATAGAGGGATTGAAATGATTGTTATAAAAGTAGAGCGTATATTTCGTAAAAATAGCATAATAACGATCGTTGCAAATAATGCACCAAGAAGAACTTCTTTTATCATCGTATGAACAGAATTTTCCACCAAATCGGTAGAGGAAATATAAATTACAGACTCCTGGTGGTCATACTTTTCGTTGATTTCGTTTGTTACTTTTTCAATCTCCTTGCTAATAGACACTGCATTAGAATGACTATCTTTTGTAATGCTAATATCCAAGCTATCCATGCCATTAAAACGGCTTATGAAGTTGGAATCCTTAGTTTCTTCAATAGTTGCAATATCACCTAGTGTTACATCGGAGGTAACTGATATGTCTTTTAGCTTATCTAGACTATTAATATTGCCGATTACTTTAATGTTACTTGTTTTCCCATCGATGATCTTTTCTCCGACTGTTACAGAAGTATTTTGACCTTGAAGAATACCTAAAATTGATTGAAGAGAAATTTGATTCTCTTCTAACTTTTCATCATCTATACTAATAGAAATGATGGAGTTTGTTATACCATAGACATCTACTTTAGAAACCCCTTTTACTTCTTGGTACATTGATTGCAGTTCATTACGTGCAAATTCTTTATTTTCCTCCGTTAACCCCTCATCGAAGGTGACCGCAATATTGACAATTGGAATCATAGATGTATTTAACTGAGAAATAGTTGGCTTGGATATATAGGTAGGCAAAGATATACTGCTTAAAGCATCTTGTACGTCCTGTTTTGCCTGTTTCATATCATATCCTGCCTCGTAGAACAGATCTACTTTCGAAAACCCATCTCCCGTTGTAGAATACAGGGTTGTTTTCCCATTCAGCCCAGTGACTGCTCTTTCGATAGGAAGGGTTACTTCTGTTTCCATCGTTTTAGAGTCAATACCCTGACCCATGGAAATAATAGTGACTTGCGGATTATCCGCAGTCGGTAGAAATTCCATAGGTAGTCTAAAATAACTGACCACCCCTATAACTAGTATTAAAACAGTTAAAACAGCTACAGCTGCCCTGTTTCCAAAAGCCCACTTTGTAAATAAAGACATAGAAATCTTCCCCCTAATAGTAAGTATAGAAATTAAAATAAATGCTTAAATCAAAGGCTATATAGCAATTTATAAAACAGATAATTTACGGTGCTCCTTCCTAAGAATGGTTTTGCTACCATTTCATTGTATAAAAGGGAGTGGAGATCTACATTGAGCCTTAGATTTATATATTGCTAGGGCTAGAGAAGTAGAAAGTCATAAGCAAATCGGTAACGAGCTGTTGGAAAATAAATTAACGTAATCGGTCTTTTAGAACTCCACATTCCATAGAATATAATGTTATGGAAACCGGTTTATAATAATTTTCTGAAAATTCATTGATTTTATTTTGAAATGGATTATAATAATAAATGAAAGCGCTTTATTTTTAAAATAACTGGTTTATTACTTATTTTTTTACCCATTAAGGAAACCGGTTTCTATGAAATTAAAGTGACTATAAGACACCGAAGATGCAGATGCTTGATGGATTAAATGATGGATTGGAGGGCAGTTTGGAGGTAGTAAGGTGGTTTTACTGTATGAAAACTATTAATCTATTAAATTTCAGGGGGAAATCATAATGAAATTGAAAAAACTGCTAATAGCTTCACTGTCCATTTTGTTCGTGTTCATCATTGCAGCTTGCTCTTCTGATACGTCATCTGATGATTCAGGTGAAACTGGAGACGATGGAGAAAAAATCACTTTAAACTTTTGGTTGTTTGGTGCTACGGGGTATGAAGAGCTTGCAAAAGAGTATGAAAAACAGAATGAAAATATAAAAATAAAAATAAAGACTTCAGAAACGGCTGATCATCACAATAATTTATTTACAGCCCTTTCCGCCGGCAGTGGGGCACCGGATATAGCGGCACTTGAGCTTGACCAACTCGATCGTTTCCGTGATGCACAAGATCGTTTTGTCAATCTATATGATATGGGTGCGGATGAAGTGAAAGGTGAATACTTAGACTGGAAATGGGAAATTGCAGAGAATGATGACGGCGAGTTCTTGATGGGTCTTCCAACTGATATTGGTCCAAAGGGACTTTACTACAGATTAGATATATTTGAAGAAGCTGGCTTACCAACAACACCTGAAGAAGTTTCAGCTTTAATCGCAACTCCGGAAGACTTCAAGGAAGCTGCTTTACAAATAAAAGAAAAAACCGGCAAACCAATGGTTGCGAGCATGGAAATGATGTACCGTGCACAATTAGATGCGTTAGAGGAAAGTTATTTTGATAAAGAAGGCAATTTATTGATAGAAGAAAGTGGTAACGGCGTTAAAGAAGCGTATGATCTAGCGATAGATATGAACGAACTTGGTTTAGTCGGAAATTATGCAATGTGGTCTGCTGAATGGGCAAATGGAGTTGATAATGGCGACTTTGCTGTTGAATTAGGTGCTGCTTGGTTCAAAGGATGGATGGAGTCAAATGCACCCGAAGCTGCCGGAGAGTTTAGTATAGCTACATTACCTACGGAGTATAGCGGAAACTGGGGTGGTTCCTACATTTCTATCCCTAAAGAAACAGAACATGCAGAAGAAGCGTATGAGTTTGTAAAATGGTTGGTTTCAGCTGAAAATCAATTGGAATCATTTAAGAGCAATGGTCTTTTCCCTTCAGCCCCTGCTGTATATGATATGGCTGAGTTTAAAGAAGCAAGCGATGAGTATTTTGGTGGGCAGTCAACACAAACAGTATTTGCTCAATCTGCACAAAAAATCGGAAAGGTATATAAAGGAAAGGATTATACAAGCGTTCACGATGAAATTCTTGCTGCTTTAGTTAACTCACAAGCTGGAGCAGATGCAGAGAAAGAATGGACCGAAGCTATCAAACGTATTAAAACAAAGCTAAATCGCTAAAGTCAGGAAAGTGATTAACATATTCGGCGGATATATCCGCCGAATATACTCTGTATGTAGGTGGGGGGACGAGTGTATGGTTTCTTTAGATGAAAAACAACAAAAGGGTCGAAGAAAAGGTTTTTCATCCCAAGAGATGAAGGAGATGCTTTCGGGGTATTTATATATATCACCTTTTTTTATCATATTTGCGATTATTGGCCTCTATCCGGCTATTTTTAGTTTAATCCTAGCTTTTCAAAAATGGAATGGTATGGGTGAAATGGAGTTTGTCGGGTTAAATAATTTTCAAGTAATACTAAGTGATCCGTTATTTTGGAAATCTGTTTATAATACAATCATTCTTGGACTGATGGGTACTGCACCTCAGCTTGTTATTGGGTTAGTTCTCGCGTTTTTATTGAATTTGTCTTATTTACGTTTTAAAGCTTTTTTCCGGATAACTATTTTTATGCCCTATATTACGTCAATGGTAGCTGTTGCTTTAGTATTTAGCGTATTTTTTAGTAACAATGAAACAGCATTAGTGAATTATATTATTGGATTGTTTGGCTTTGATCCAGTGAGCTGGAAGACCTCTGAATGGGGAGCGAAGATTGCAATTTCTACAATGGTTTTTTGGCGCTGGCTTGGCTATAATACGATCATTTATTTAGCAGGCATGCAAAGCATTCCAAACGAATTGTATGAAGCATCTAGAATAGATGGAGCTAGCATATTCCAGCAACTTCGATATATCACGATTCCATTATTGAAGCCATTTATTTTATTGACAGTATTCTTTTCGACAGTTGGAGCGATGCAATTGTTTACGGAGCCGACTGTATTTCTAGGTAATACTGCTTTTGCAAGGGATGAAGCGATGACCGTTGTTATGTATTTATATCGTGATGCGTTTAGGTTATCTTCCTTCGGGACAGCATCTGCATCTGCTATAGTTCTGTTGTTATTCATAGTAGTTGCCTCAGCTTTTAATATGATGCTCACTAAAAGCCTCGGTAAGGATGGGGGGAAACGTGTATGAAAAGTGATGTTGGTACTAAAAAGTGGGGCATTGGTCGTATTGGAATGTACTTGTTTTTAACAGTAATATCGCTCTTTTCGTTATTCCCTTTTTACTGGATGTTTGTTATGTCAACGAGTCATAGTTCTGCATATAATTCGATACCTCCAGCGATGGTTCCAGGTGATCAGTTGCAGGAGAATTTTCGAAAAGTATTGGATATGATTCCATTTTTCCAATCGATGTTTAATACATTAATCGTCTGTCTTACGGTAACGATTGTCGTATTATTTATAAGTTCATTAGCTGGATTTGCATTTTCTAAGCTAAAATTTCCTGGGAAGAATATTCTTTTCTTCGCAATACTATTTACTATTATTATTCCGCCTCAACTTGGATTAATTCCGCAGTATTTGTTGGTTGCGAAAGCTGGAATATTGGACCATTTGTTTGCAGCGATGATCTTGTTTTTCCTAAATCCTTTAGGGATATTTTTGATGAGGCAATATGTGAGTGAATCGGTACCAGATGAATTGATAGAAGCGGCAAGATTGGATGGTTGTTCAATTTTTAGGATATATCGTAGCATTGTACTTCCTATCATTTTACCGGCTTTTGCTACACTAGGTATTATTGTGTTCACTTCCGTTTGGGGAGAATTCTTATGGCAGTTTACGGTGCTTCGAGATCCTGAATCCTATACAATTCAAGTTGCTTTAGCATCATTGAACAATACATTTAAAGTGGATTTCGGTATGTTGTTATCAGGTGTATTCTGGGCGACGATTCCATTGCTTATAGTGTTCTTGTTGTTCAATAAACTTTTTATATCGAGTATTGCCGAGGGATCGGTAAAATAATTACGATCAGTACATGGAATATGAGGGATGTAAAATGACTTTAACTATACGAGATATTGCTCAAATGGCGGGTGTCTCAAGAGGCACTGTCTCTAAGGTGATCAACAACTATAATGGTGTAAGTGAAGAAACAAAGCGTAAAGTACTAGAAGTTATCAAAAAAACTGGGTATCAACCTACTTTTTCCGCTAAGTCACTTGCGACGAAGAAATCCAGTCTAATCGGACTCATTTATGCAGGGAAGATAAATGTAGAGTTTAACCATCCCTTTTTCAATGAAGTTATTTCATCGTTCCAAAAAACACTTGGTGCCATGGGGTATGATATTATCATTTTCTCCAATGAGATGTTTGATAAGGAAAATGTAGACTATCTTGCAAGGTCAAGACATTTTCGTTTAGATGGTTGCTTAATAATTGCTGGGGAAGAAGTAGAAGAAGCCGTGTCGGAGTTGGATAAGAGTGACATCCCTTGCCTTGGGATTGACATTGAGCTGACTGGACAGAATTCTAGCTACGTTATGACGGATAACTATAAAGTATCGCAGCTTGCTGTGGAATACTTGTATTTAAACTCTATCAGAGATGTTGGATATATTGCAGGGAAGAAAAGTTCTGATATATCGAACCAACGACTAGAGGGATTTCTGCAGACGATGAGTCAATTTGGTATTGCCGCACAAACGCGATGGATAAAACATGGAAACTTTTTTGAATCTAGTGGATACGAAGCTATGGAAGAAATTCTTCAGGGAGATTCTTTGCCAAAAGCAGTAATAGCTGCTTCCGATATGATGGCGCTAGGTGCTATGAGGGCTATAAAGGACTATGGACTTCGAATTCCGCAAGATATTCAAGTGATAGGCTGTGATGATGTAGAGGCTTGTCGTTATATGGAGCCTGCTCTCACTACTATTAAACAAGATAAGCAGAAAATTGGAAGATTGGCAGCCATAAAGCTAAACGATTTGATAAATGGAGTAACTGGTTTAAGACCGTCACTCGTAGATCCAGAGTTGGTAGTAAGGAATTCTTCGGGTGTTGTAGAGGAAACGACCAAGAAACGATAAATGAAAGGTGGGCAATAAATGGCGATTATACAGTTTCCAAAGGATTTTAGATGGGGAGCAGCAACTGCATCCTATCAAATTGAAGGTGCAACAAACGAAGATGGCAGAGGGGTCTCAATATGGGATACCTTTTCTAAAACTCCAGGGAAGGTACATAATGGAGATACCGGCGACGTAGCTTGCGATAGCTACCACCGGTATGGAGAGGATGTAGAGCTAATACATGACTTAGGAGCTAGTGTATATCGCTTTTCTGTTGCATGGCCAAGGATTTTCCCAAATGGTACAGGAGAAGTGAACCAAAAAGGAGTCGACTATTATCATAAATTAGTAGACTTAATGCTAGGAAAAGGCATCGAACCAATTTGTACGTTGTATCATTGGGATCTCCCGCAGGCGTTACAGGACAAAGGTGGCTGGGATAATCGGGAAACAATTGAAGCGTTCGTTCAATATGCGGACTTTATGTTTAAGGAATTCAACGGAAAGATTAAAAAGTGGATAACTATTAACGAGCCTTGGTGCTCATCTTTCCTATCTAATTATATTGGGGAGCATGCACCGGGAAATCAGAATCTCCAACTTGCGACTGATGTAGGGCATCATTTATTGGTAGCACATGGTCGTGCGGTGAAATGTTTTAGAGAAAGTGACGTGGAGGGTGAAATTGGATATGCTCCTAATGTTACTTGGTTTGAACCATACAGTACGAAAGAGCAGGATATTGAAGCGTGCAATCGAGGAAACGCTTGGAATTTAGAATGGTTTTTTGATCCAGTTTTTAAAGGGAGCTATCCTGATTTCATGTTGGAATGGTTTAAAGGAAAAGGTGCTACTCCAACCATTTTAGAGGGGGATCTGGAAATAATTTCGCAACCAATCGATTTTCTCGGGTTAAATTATTACACGGGTAATGTAGGACGCTATAAAGAAAATGAAGAGTTATTCGATTTAGAGAGTATCGATATGGGATATGACAAAACAGATATAGACTGGTTTATCTATCCGGAAGGTTTTTATAAAGTTCTTGTCAAAATTAAAGACCTTTACGGCAGTGTGCCAATTTATATTACAGAAAATGGTGCCTGCTATAATGATGAACCAGTTAATGGTGAAGTTGCTGATCATAAAAGAATTGATTACTTAAAAACTCACTTGACGGCTTTAAAGCGAAGTATGGATTCTGGTGTTAATGTAAAAGGGTTCTTATACTGGTCGCTACTTGATAATTTTGAATGGGCTTTGGGGTATAGTATGCGTTTTGGAATTGTGCATGTGGATTATGAGACATTGGTAAGAACTAAAAAGGATAGCTACCATTGGTTCCGTGAAACAATTAAAAATGGTGAATTTAAATTATAATTCTATAATGGAGAGGTGAGCACTTTGTAATTTAGTGTTCTCCTTTTTATTTAGATAGGAAAGTATATAAAGGTGTCCTGTGAACACTGGGTTTATGGCACTTTAAAAAATGAATAATATGACTGATTTCCGTTTCAGGTGGAGACAAAGGAACGATGGCTAAGAACGCCACCACGCGAGCGCAACGCCTTCGTGACCAACATCCTGTTGGCCTCCGCAGGGTGAGCGATGAACCATCACCGACGCTCCGCGTTCGCCTGTGATAGTTCATCTGTCTCGCTCATCCTGCCGGAGTCGCCACCTTCCACTACAATTAATATAGGGTAAATCGACTGTCTAAATAGGGATACTATTCTGGAATGAAGGATGAAGAAAGTAGATTTTCTTTTTTACTTGTGGAAATAAAGAGAAATATTAAGAGTGTCATCCCATCTATGAATGGGAAAGTGTCATTTCTCTAGTTATCCATAAAGGCACTAACCTGTTTCTAAAAGTTGTGGGATGGCGGCGAACAGACGAACGCTATAAAATTACCAAAAAAAGATGCTGGTCGTGACGTTAGTCACGACCAGTATTTCCTAAAAAAACAATCGGTAATAAAACGATAGAAACAGGTTTTGACCTTAAAGAACCGGGCATTTTTTTTTGCCTGGTTTTTCTTATGGATCGTGATTTATTATTAGGTATCCAATTTGTGATAGTATTTACCTTTGAAGGATTTTGAGAAGATTTATAGAATGTTATCCGAACAGAACTTTTAGGAGGATTTAAAATATGGACTTCATTACTACATTATTTAATTCGCATTATGACTTGTACATCCGGTTAGGTGTAGCAACTTTAATAGGATTTTTTATTGGTCTAGAGCGAGCGATAAAAAATAAACCAGCAGGTATCAGAACACATATTTTAGTATGTTTAGGATCAACTTTAGCTATGGCACTATCATCTCTAAACCAAGGAGCGTATATGGATCCCATGCGTTTGGCAGCTCAAGTAATAAGTGGTATTGGGTTCCTTGGGGCGGGGGTAATCTGGGTAGACAAGGATAATGTAAAACGAGGACTTACAACGGCAGCAAACCTTTGGATCACTGCATGTGTGGGGTTAACTATTGGATATGGTGCGTATGATCTTGCAATTATAACGGTCGTACTAATGTTCATCGCAATGAACTTACCAAAATTAGCGGTTAAAATGGGTATACTTCCTGCTCGAGGGAAGGAAGAAGAGGATAGCGACGGCGAGTGGAATTAAATAAATGTATGGTAGATAAACTGTCATCACTGTTAAAAACGGTGTAGGCGGTTTTTTTATTTGTAAAAATTTAATCTTGTTGAAAATAAGGTTTAAGAAGGGTTTGTTAAACTAACATATTTAAAAATAAAATATATTCAGAAAATTGTGTTGACATCTATGTAAAAATGAATAGAATAAATAATATAAACAATGTTATGTTTTCTTACATGAAAGGATAGAAAACCTAACATATAGAAAAAGGGGAGAGATGACAATGGAAGATGTAATGTATTTGATGAACAGCTTGTGGACGATGATAGCTGCAATTTTAGTCATATTTATGATCGGTGGATTTATATTATTAGAAGCTGGTTCTACAAGAATGAAAAATGCTGGTCACGTTGCTGGTAAAACAATATTCACATTTGGTCTAGCGTCAATGGTGTTCTGGGCAGTAGGCTATGGGTTTATCTTCGGGGGAGATGCAAATTTCTTCGTAGGAATGACAGACTTTTTCTATAGTGGAGAAATTCTAGAGGGAGCAGGTCTTGCTACAACCGTATTCTTTGTTTTCCAATTAGCATTTGCCGGTATCGCAGTAACCATAGCACTTGGTGGTTTTGCAGAACGTGCAAAATTATCCGCGTATGTTATTTTCACTATTCTTTTTGGAATAATTGTGTACCCAGTAATTGCTCACTGGGTGTGGGGTGGAGGTTGGTTGGCTGAACATGGCAAACAGGATTTTGCAGGCTCAACTGTTGTTCATTTAACTGGTGCAATGGCCGCTCTTGCAGCAACAATGATTCTTAAACCAAGAATTGGGAAATTCAATAAGGACGGCTCAGCAAACAACCTTGCCGGACATAACCAGGTATATACAGCTTTAGGTGTACTAATCCTTTGGGTTGGTTGGTTCGGATTTAACGCTGGTAGTACGGTATCTGTAGATGCAGCATTCTTTGGATATGTTGCTTTAAACACAACGCTTGCTGCTGGAGCGGGAGCTGTTGCGGCCACGTTAATATCATGGGTAGTACTAGGTAAATCAGATATTCCAACGATTTTAAACGGTGCTTTAGCTGGATTGGTTGCTATTACTGCTTCTTGTGCATTCGTAGATGTATGGGCATCTGTTGTCATTGGTTTAATCGCTGGAGTATTAGTATTCTATAGCGCTAGATTTTTTGAAAAGAGAAAAGTGGATGATCCAATTTATGCGCTATCTGTACATGGAGCTGCTGGAGTATGGGGAACATTATCTACTGGTTTCTTCGCAACACCGGAACTTGCATCCGTTGGTAAAGCTGGATTATTTTACGGGGGTGGATTGGATCAATTAGGTGTTCAACTAATGGGAGTTGTGTCCTGTGGTTTATTTGCATTCGTAGTTTCCTATGCTATCCTTTTTATAATGAAAAAAGTAATGGGTGGTATTCGTGTATCGGAAGAAGAGGAACTAATGGGTCTAGATATGAGCGAACACGGCAACTATGGTTATCCTGAACAAATGATTTTAGAAGAATCGAAATCTCTAAATTAAATTAATTCAAATCAAATCAAATCAAAAAAGCCTCTATTATTTAGAGGCTTTTTATATAAAAGGGCGTGTACTAGTGGAAACGTATGAATCTATTCGAGAATGGAAGGAATTATATATTACAAACTTCCTAGATGACATCGTTTCGCTCAATGATTTTCACGATCAGGTAATGCTTAAAGTATTGGAAGTAGCAACTAAAAAGATGAAAAGAGTTCCAGCTCCATGTGATTTTTCTTGGTTCATAACAGGTAGTGGAGGGCGATTAGAACAAGGAATGATCAGTGATCAAGATCATGGAATTGCTTATGAAATATCGAATGATGAAAATGATCTGTATTTTGAGGTGTTTGGAAAGGAAATTTCTTACGGGCTACATAAGGTAGGGTATCCGTATTGCGAAGGTAAAGTGATGAGCTCTAATTCTAGGTGGTGTAAATCCTATGATGGATGGAACCTACAACTCCAAGACTGGGTGGATGATGAAAGCTGGGAGTCGATTCGTTACCTTCAAATCTTTTATGATGCTAGGGTGCTTCATGGAAAGGTGGGATTCATCCATCAGTTGAAATCATACATTCATGCATACCAATTACAACATCCGAATTTACTAAACCTGTTTACTGCTAATGTAGAGCATGTCAAAAATGTAATTGGTCCACTTGGTCAGCTGTTAGTGGAAAGACATGGCTTATATCAAGGATCCGTGAACTTAAAATATTCTGGATTTCTACCATATGTAAATGCCATTCGACTCCTTTCGATAAGAGAGGGAATATTGGAAACTTCAACTTTAGTTCGAATGAGTCATCTAATTCAAATTCGGGAATATGCAGTCTTACTAAAAAATACCGAAAGAAATTTTTCGGATTTATTAAAGTATCGTCTGTCGTTATCTAAGGTTGAGAGCTATTTAGATACGCACTATTTGCAGGTTGAAAAACTGACCAAGGCTGAACAGAAAGATATTAAACGGATTATTAAAGGTGGCATAAAGTTACATCGCGAAGTGATTGCTTTGATGAAAAAAGGTGTGCACAATGGCGTTTGAACCTTTCATGCAAATACTAAGAGGTATTCAAGGAAAACGCACGAATGTTGGCATAGGCGATGTTCAAAGCGCACAACAAATGGCTTTTTTAAGAAACCTGCAAAAAGACATGAAAAAAGAGGATACTTTAAAAATTCTCTTGGATGAGCTAAAATTTGTAGTTTTCGACATTGAAACGACTGGCTTTAACCCAGAGCAAGGGGATGACATTATCTCCATTGGTGCAATAAAAATGATTGGTTCATCCATTCAAGAGGACGAGATTTTCTACTCGCTTATATACTCTGAAAAAGAAATTCCAATGGATATTGTCGGACTAACTGGTATTACAAATGAACAGTTGAAGGATGCAAGATTTATCGGGGATGTACTAATTGAATTTCTTCAATTTGCAAAAGACTGTACACTTGTTGCGCATCATGCAAATCACGAAAGAAATTTTATGCAACATGCAAGTACAAAGCTATTTCGTACACCATTTAAGCATCGCATCGTCGATACGTCCTTTCTATACAAAATTGCTGAGCCAAATATACAACTAAGTTCGTTAGAAGATTTGTGTAAGCATAACGATATCCCAATTGTAAGGCGCCATCATGCATTAGAGGACGCCAAAATGACCGCAAAACTTTGGAGCATCTATGTGGAAAAAGTTAAAATGCTTGGCTGTGAAACGTTACAGGATGTATATGATCAGTTTGCAAGAATCTAAAAACACTACAGGAGAAACTTTTCCTGTAGTGCTTTTTTTATGAAAATTCCAAAGAATATACTAAAACCTCATGGAATAATAAAATAAAATCCTACTATACTCTCAATTACCTCGAATACATCTATTGTTCTACGTTCCAATAAAAACAAGACATAAAAACTTTTATTATTAAGGAATGGATAGAATGTCCCCATACATAAGGTATATAAGCTCATAAGCTAATAAGGATGGAAAACATTTTCATAATCATATAAGAATACTTCTTTTTAATAGGAGCATTGAATATTCTTTTATGTACGAGGTTGTTTTCTAATATTTTATGTTAAGGAGAACAAATCGTGGAAAAATTAGATCAACCGCCTTATGAACAGGCGCCAATTTATTTTTATCGTAGTTTTGTTAAACGAACAGTAGATATATTAGGTAGCAGCTTGTTACTTATTTTGTTATTTCCTTTTATAATACTGTTTTCAGTTATTCTACTGATTTTCTCGGGACGTCCACTTTTTTACAAACAACTAAGGGCAGGCTTGTATGACCAACCATTTATTATTTGGAAGTTTCGAACCATGCAAGCGGAAGATATTGAATCTAGCTCTCACAAATATGAATGGAAAGATGAGGTGCCACAAGATTTTGAATTTACAACACCACAAACTCTATATATCACGAAACTTGGAAGAATATATAGAAAGTATAGTATAGATGAAATTCCCCAGCTTTGGAATGTTTTGAAGGGGGAGATGAGTATAGTAGGACCAAGGCCAGAAATGATTGAAATAACCAAACATTATTCCTCTACTCAAAAAAACCGTTTAAAAGTAAAACCAGGAATAACAGGGTATGCCCAAGTAAATGGCCGTTCCGCAATTACTCACGGAGAAAAAATCGCATACGATTTATATTATGTAAAGCATTGCTCCTTTTTACTAGACCTGAAAATCGTACTTCAGACAGTTTATATAGTGATTACAGGAAAAGGGGCTTGGTAAGAGTAACTTAAATCAGAAAGGGAGAGGGCTCTACCATGAAGGCATATTCTTAGGACTACATGTGGTGGTTGTGACACCATATAAGAAACTTCAATTTGCATTTGCAAGCTTGCAGCCCCTCTTAATTTCTAACATAAAGGTGACGTGGTAGAGAAATGTACAAGTTTATGGGATAAACGGTTGAATATAATTCTATCTGGAAATTTTAAGGGAGGAGTCTGCTAATTTGGACACGATGAAGTTAACATGAATTATAGTATCAATATTAAGCAAATATTTGGAGTAATAAAAAGTTATTGGATCCGAATAGTAGTGATTATATTGTTCATAACTTGCACTGGAGGAGCCATTGGACTAACAATTCCAAAAGTTTATGAAGCAGAAATGGATATTCTTGTTAATTACTCAACTACTCCAAACACAGGGGTCTCCATCAATGAGATCGATGCGAATTTACGTTTAATTGAAACATATAAATATTTATTAACTACAAACCAAGTATTAGAAAAAGTAAGTGATTCCATGGATAACAAAGTAAGTATAAATGAATTAAAAAATAAAATAACAATAATATCGAATAACCAGTCACAAATCATGACGATTCAAGTACAGGATGGAACAGCGAAGGGTGCAGTTGATTTAGTAAATATGGTTGCGAATGTATTTCAAGAAGAAATTAAGACTTTGATGAAGATGGAAAATTTAATTATCCTCGGGGAAGCTTCAATTAAAAATAATACAAAAGTGGTTAATCCGCATTCTGCGTTTTATTTCGTTATTTCTTTTTTCTTAGGAACATTTATTTGTTTCGTTTTCTTAATAATAAAAGAAACATATTTTACTATTTTAAATCTTGAGGAATTAACAGAAAAGCATCTTAGTTTACCTAGCATGGGTTCAATTCCTGTTATAAAAGACCAATTGAACAGGTTTGAAAATTCGATTGAGTCCTTTCGAAACATACGAGCAAATATACAATTCCAATTAAATGAACAAACAATTAAATCGGTTGTAATTACAAGCTCAGTTGCGGGGGAAGGAAAATCATTCATCAGTGCAAGTTTAGCGAAAACGTTTGCGATGGATAATAAAAAAGTTGTCTATGTTGACGCAGACTTACGTCGACCTGTAGGTAGAAAAATATTTAATATGAAAAAACAAGCAGGGATTACTTCCTTTGTAGCTGGGCAGGCAAAGCTTGCAGATATTATCCAACTTACAGAATTTGAAAACCTGTCATTCATTGGGGCAGGTCCTTATCCTCCGAATCCAGCTGAAATTTCTTCATCCAATGAGATGAAAATATTGCTCAACCAGTTAGAGAAGCAGTTTGATGTCATTATTATTGATAGTCCACCATTATTGGTTGCTGATGTGCTTAGTTTAGTAGATATAGCGGATGGCTGTCTGCTCGTTATCAATGGTAGTAAAACAAAAAAGGATATTGCAAAGAAAAGCTTAGAGAAGCTTCATAAAGTGCAAGCTAATGTATTAGGAACAATTTTAAATCGAAATAAATTTCAACAAGATCGATCAACTGATTATTACTAAAGGAGCGGAGACAATTGCTAGTAGATATTCATAATCATATTTTACCAGGGTTAGATGATGGTGCTGCAACAGTAGAACAATCATTGATGCTTATAGCGAATGCGGCAGCTAACGGAATAAAACATATTGTAGCAACTCCGCACCAAGACGAAACGTATAAAAATAAATCATTGATTGTATACACGAAGGTAAGGGAAATGAATGCACTATTACTAGAAAAAAATATTCCCGTTACGTTATATGCTGGAATGGAAATATTATTGAATGAAAGTATATTAGATAATAACTTATTAACCCTAGCGAATAGTGGGAAATATCTACTAATTGAATTACCTAATAATCACTTTCCTCCTTATCTATTCGATGTATTATATAAACTTCAATTAAAGGGCTTAATACCAATCATTGCTCATCCAGAAAAGAACGCATTTCTCTTGCAGAACAAAGATAAAGTATTAGAAATTGTAGCAAGAGGAGCACTTTTACAAATTACAGCTGGAAGTGTACTTGGAAAGAATGGAAGGAAAATTAAGGCATTTTCGAACCAGCTTCTAAAAGAACAACTTGTTCACTTTATTGCATCAGATGCGCACAGTTTAAGGCATCGACCTTTTCTATTGAACAAAGCATATGAATATATTGAAAGTAAATATAGTACTGACTTAGTAGAATATTTCAAAGAAAATGCAAAGCATGTTTTAAAAGGTAGCGAGTTTTACGTATTGGATACAAAGAGATAGTAGGGAAATATTATACATGAGGAGAAGACAATGGCTGAGAGAAGTAATAATTGGATATCGTATTTTTTATTTTTTACATTGGCAGTTAGCTCCTTCGTTGTCATCGAACCATCTCCTTATGATCTACTTATTATTCTACTTTTAATAATAGGTTTTACTTTCTCTATCTACAGCTTTTCAAAGGAAATGGTTTTTCCAATAATAATTCTCTCTATATTTTTAATAAGCAATATATTATCTTTATTTTTTATTAAAACTATTGGACCTTCTATTTTCTTTACAGCAATTACATTTTACTTAGCACTAACGTGGATTGGAATAATTGGGCTGAGTAAAAGGATAACTCGAATACGTTTGCAATTTATATTACATGGTTATTTAATATCTGCATGTCTTTCAGCAATTATTGGTATTTTAGCTTTTTTAAATCTCATACCTTTTAGTGATTTATTTTTAATGTATGGAAGAGCCAAAGCACTTTTCAAAGATCCTAATGTTTTTGGTCCATTTTTAGTTATGCCAGCCTTGTTTTCGTTAAGTATGACAGAGCGCAAGGACATGCCATTAAAGAAAAAAATGTTCTACTATCTTACCTTTCTAATATTAATTGCTGCAGTAATTATTAGTTTTTCTAGAGCAGCATGGGGCAACTTGTTTATCTCTCTATTTATCTATCTATTTCTGTTCAAAGTAAATCTATTTAAAAGAAGAATTCATACTGTATTATTTATCGTAATTGCCGGGATTCCGATTATTTTATTTATAATTCAAACTCCTTTAATCGAAGATTTACTCGTATCTCGATTAAGCTTTCAAAATTATGATAATGAGCGATTTGGAACGCAGCTTGCGGCATTTGAAAGTGGAATTTCTAACCCACTCGGAATTGGGTCAGGTCAGTCTGAGAATACCTTTAAATATTCTCCACATAGCCTTTACGCCCGGGTTTTTACAGAGAACGGTGTAATCGGTATTTTATCTTTCAGTTTTTTTCTCATTGTAAGTACGTTTAAAGCACTTTCCAGTTACTGGAGTTCGAAGCGGGAGGATGGCGTTTTTTATGTCGTCATTTTTGCAAGTCTAATAGGTTTAGCATTTAATAGTTTTTTTGTTGATACATTACATTGGAGACATTTTTGGCTGCTACTAGCTTTAGCATGGATTCCATTAAATGAACGAAGAAATGAGTGGTAGATTGAATATCTTAGTCAGTGTCAACTGTACTACTTACAATCATGAGAATTTTATAGCTGAGGCAATTGAAAGTTTTGTAAATCAAATAACAGACTTTAAATATGAAATTCTAATTGGGGAAGATTGTAGCACTGATAATACTAGAAAAATAGTAGATCACTATGCAAATTTGTATCCAGATAAAATTAGAATAATAACATCTCCAACTAATATAGGTGCAAGAAAAAATTCGCAACGACTTATTCAAAACAGTAAAGGAAAGTATATTGCTGAATGCGAAGGGGATGATTATTGGACAGATCCTAATAAACTGCAGCGGCAAGTAGACTATATGGAGAATCATCCAGATTGTACTTTATGCTTTCATTCTGCTGAAATAATTCAGGCACCGAGTAAAAGAACTGATAGATTTATTAGACCTTATGTTACTGATCAAGTTAGCCCAATGGAGGATATTATTACTGGAGGTGGAGGGTTTTGTCCAACACCATCGTTATTTTATCCTAAAAACTTAATGGAAAATCCACCTCACTTTTATGAAACAGCACCAATAGGTGATTATCCAATGCAGATGTTACTCGCAAGTCACGGGTATGCGTATTATATGGATAAATGCATGTGCGCATATCGAAGTGGTGTAGAGGGATCATGGACAAATCGCATGATTCTTAGCAGTAATAATAGAGAAAAGGTTACTCAAATAAATAGTGGAATTATTAACCTGTTAAACGGCTTTAATGAATACTCGGAATATAGGTATAAAAATGAAATAGCAAAGGTTCAGGAAGGCTTAGAATATGAATTATTAATCCTCCAAAAGAAAAGGATAAAGAATAAAACAATACCTAACTATTCTTTAATGTACAAAGTAAGTGTACATCTTAAAGTATTTCTACGCTGTAATTATCCGCAGTTGTTTATGAAATTATCCAGCTTAAAAACTACTAAATATATGAAAAAACCAAATGATTAAGGACATCATATGAAAGGTACAGCCTCTTTAACGAATAAGACGACACGAGCGATTGTTTGGAGTTTTACTGAATTGATGGCAAATTACGGGATTCAGTTTATTATACAAATAATTTTAGCTAGGTTATTAGTGCCAGAGCATTTTGGTGTGTTTGGAATGATTTTAGTATTTATCGCTATTTCTTACTCTATTGTGGACAGTGGATTTACCCAGGCCCTCATAAGAGATCAGCACACAACTCAGGAAGATTATTCAACTGTGTTCTTTTTTAATCTAGGAATCTCCTTTGTATTATATGGAATACTCTTTATCAGCTCTAAAGGAATTAGTGTTTTTTTTGAAGAACCTCAATTACTAGAGATTATTCGAGTGCTTTCTATTGTCATTATCATTAATGCCTTTGCAATTATTCAAAGAGTTATGCTTATGAAGAGGATTGACTTTCGTACAATTACAAAAATCAGTGTCATATCATCCGTAACTTCAGGAACAATTACAATAATTGTAGCAGTTTTAGGATTTGGAGTCTGGAGTCTGGTAGTTAATATGATTTTACTTCAGCTAATTCAGGCTTTGTTGCTCATTATTTATAATAGATGGCTACCAAGTTTTGTTTTTAATTACCAATCCTTTAAACGTTTTTTTAGTTTTGGTTCAAAATTACTTCTTTCTGGTCTCATAGATACTTTCTATAACAATCTCTATTTTTTAATAATAGGTAAGTTTTTTTCAATTACACAGCTTGGATATTATACAAATGCGGTAAAAGTTAGGGACCTTGCATCGCAATCCTTAGCTTCGACAGTACAACGAGTAACGTATCCAGTGCTTAGTAGTATCCAAGAGGATGAGAATCGTCTTGAACTAGGATTCAAGAAAATAATTAAACTTTCTGCATTTATTAACTTTCCATTGTTAATTGGCTTGGCAGCAATAGGGAACCCAATATTCCTAATTCTTTTTGGAGAGAAGTGGATGCCTTCAGTCATATATTTTCAATTGCTGTGCTTTGCAGGAATGTTATATCCACTTCACGCTTTAAACTTAAATATTTTACAAGTCAAAGGTAGATCTGATTTGTTTTTGCGATTAGAAATTATTAAAAAAGGCCTTCTCACCATACTTATTGTACTTTCTTTCTTATTTAAGCTAGGAATCATTGGATTAATTTGCGCGGCAGTCATAAATTCTTATCTTTCATTACTTATTAATATGCATTATTCAGCAAGAGAGATTTCATATTCGACTAAAGAACAGGTAAAAGACCTACTACCGATTTTGGGGGTTTCCATTGTAATGGGAGCTATTGTAGTTATGATTGGTAAGATAATAACACTCGGGAGTATTTCCACTCTTATTTTACAAATTAGTATAGGTATTGGAGCTTATATAGGATTAAGTAAAATCTGTAATATTCGTGAGTTGCTTCTTTTAATAGAACTATTAAGGTCTTTCTTATCTGGTCAGAAATCAAGAAAAAGTGAGGGGAATTAATGAGAAAAGTCATGTTCCTTGGAGGCTCAATACAACAGTTACCAGCAATACAATATGCCCAAAAACAGGGTTATCATACGATATTATGTGATTTCTTACAAGACAATCCAGGTCAATATTATTCAGATGAATTTTATTGTGAGAGCACAACTGATAAAGAGGCAATTTGCATAATCGCGATGCAAAAAAAGATTGATGGAATTGTGGCATATGCATCCGATCCAGCTGCAGCAACTGCAGCATTTGTTAGTAATAGATTAAATTTGCCTTCGAATTCCTACGAGTCAGTACTAGTGCTGTCAAATAAATACTTATTTAGAGAATTTCTATTCAAAAATAATTTTAATTGTCCTAAAGCAAAAAGCTTCAAAAACGTTGAAGAAGCAATTAATAGTTTAAGTGAATTTCAGTTTCCATTAATAGTTAAGCCAACTGACTCCTCAGGTAGTAAAGGTGTTTCCAAAATTGATAAACAAGAAGAATTAAATGATGCATTTAATACGGCAATTTCTTACTCCAAGAATAATCAGGTGATTATTGAAGAGTTTATTGAGATGTCACATGAGTATATGGTTGGGGGTGATATTTTTGTTGTTAATGGAAAAATAGACTTCTTTGGGTTATTAAATTGTCATAGAAGTAAAGAAATCAATTCCTTGGTACCAATAGGTAAGAGCTATCCATTATTAATCGAGGAAGAAAAAATACATTTAATACATGATGAGTTACAAAAAGTAATAACCCTTCTGGACATAAGAATGGGAGCATTTAATATTGAAGTAATGTTCAGTAAAGATAGAGGTCCATACATTATAGAAATGGGACCAAGAAACGGTGGGAATATGATACCACAACTACTCCAAATAATAACAGGGGTAGATTTAGTTGAAGCTACCGTTGAAGCAGCTTTAGGAAAAATCGATGAACTAAAAGTTGGCTGTTCTTTACCATTAGATTCTTATTTTTCAACTTATATCATCCATTCTTCTAAAGCAGGTAGATTAAAAAACATTATATTCTCCAAGGACATACAAGAGAATATAATTGACAAAATTATCTTTAAAGAGGTAAATGAAGAAGTTGAAATATTTGACAACTCTAGTAAAGCAATGGGAATTATTTTTTTGAAATATAGAAGTTTAGAAGAATTAAATTTCAAAATGAAAAATATGAATAAGTTCATTGAAATTCAATTAGACGATATGGAGTAATCAATCCAAATGAGATTAAAAGGGAGTTTTAGATGATAAAAGATGAATCTATATACATTACAAGACCATTACTTCCTGATCTAAATGATGTATACGCTAAGCTAAAAGATGTTTGGGATAGTAAATGGCTTACAAATAATGGCCCTCAGGAAGACTATTTGAAAGAAGAACTAAAACAATATTTGCAAGTAGAAAATTTATCCCTATTTAATAATGGGACATTCGCATTACTCTTAGGTTTAAGAGCTTTAAATTTAACCGGAGAAGTTATTACAACTCCATTTACTTTTCCCGCAACAGTTCAAGCATTAGATTGGAATAATTTAACTCCTGTTTTTTGTGATATAGATCCCACAACACTTACCCTAGACGCTGCAAAAATCGAACCCCTCATTACGGAAAAAACTTCTGCTATTCTTGGTGTTCACACATTTGGAAACCCATGTGATGTAGAACAAATTCAATCAATCGCAAACAAATATAATTTGAAGGTAATTTATGATGGTGCCCATACATTTGGAACAAATCTAAATAATAAAGCTATTGGCAATTACGGTGATATGACGATGTTCAGTTTCCATGCAACAAAACTCTTTAATACTGTAGAAGGCGGAGCATTAACTTTTAGAGACAATAGTTTAGTTGAAAAACTGAGCCTCCTAAAAAATTTTGGAATAGCAAACCCAGAGGAGGTGGTTCTTTCAGGTCTAAATGCAAAGTTAAACGAAATTCAGGCGGTAGTTGGACTTGAAGTATTAAAGCTTGTGGAAACCGAACGCAAGAAAAGACATGAAATAAAAAGAGCGTATGAATTGTACTTGACCGACGTACCTGGTATTAACGTGTTGACGAAATTAGAAGATGAATGCAGCAGTTATCAGTATTTTGTCATTCAAATAGATGAAGAGTTGTATGGAAGATCAAGAGATTGGCTACACGAGAAACTAAAAGAGTACAACGTATTTACACGAAAGTATTTTTATCCTTTATGTAGCGACTTTGAATGGTATCAGCATTTAGAATCTGCTCGTAAAGAAAATCTTCCGATTGCCAATAAAGCTGTGACACAAGTACTTGCTATGCCATATTACGGTGAATTGCAACTTGAATCGGTTGAGAAAATTTGTAAAGTGATCCGTGATTCTATATGAAAGGAATTATTTTAGCTGGTGGATCTGGTACTCGTTTATATCCGCTAACAAAGGCTATCTCTAAGCAAATGCTACCAGTTTACGATAAACCAATGATTTATTATCCTCTATCAGTTTTAATGCTTGCGGGAATAAGAGACATACTAATTATTTCTACTCCAAGAGATATAGAGGGATTTCAAGAATTATTGGAAGATGGTACTAAAATAGGGGTGGATTTAACATATGCCATACAAGAAAATCCAACAGGTCTTGCAGATGCCTTTATTATTGGTGAGGAATTTATAGGCGACTCTTCAGTTGCTTTAGTGCTCGGTGACAATATTTTTTATGGCTCTAATTTTGGGCATAAAGTACAGGAAGCAGCAACTAACTTATCAAAAGGTGCCCTTATATTCGGGTGTTATGTGAGGGACCCTAGAGCATATGGTGTAGTAGAGGTAGATGAAGAAGAAAATGCTATTTCAATAGAAGAAAAACCCGAGAATCCAAAATCCTTTTACGCGATACCAGGTCTCTATTTTTTTGATAATCAAGTAACAAAAATAGCTAAAGAGGTTAAACCTTCTGATCGAGGAGAAATAGAAATTACTTCTATTATTAATGAGTACCTTCAATTGGGAGAATTGAAGGTAAAAATAATGGGAAGAGGATTAGCTTGGTTAGATACTGGAACCCATGAGTCTCTTTTAGAGGCATCTAATTTTGTAGAAGCTATCCAAAACCGACAGGGATTATATGTTTCATGTATTGAGGAAATAGCCTTTCGCAGAAACTATATATCGAAAGAACAATTACTAAAGCTCGCGGAACCGTTAATGAAGACAAACTACGGCAAGTATTTAGTAGATGTTGCAAATTCTAATAGAGCATAAAGGAGATTAGGATGAATATCTTAGTTACAGGTGGCGCAGGATTCATCGGATCAAATTTTATAAAATATATGCTATCAAAATATGATTACACAATAGTTAATCTGGATTTATTAACGTATGCTGGTAATCTGCAAAATTTAAAGGATATCGAGCACGAAGAAAGATATCACTTTGTAAAAGGAGATATTTGTGATCGTGATCTACTATCTAAACTGTTTCACCAATATGATATTCAAGCTGTTATCCACTTCGCAGCTGAATCTCATGTAGACAGAAGTATTGATGAACCAGAAGTTTTCTTAAAAACAAATGTGTTTGGTACACAGGCATTATTAGATACAGCCAAACATTATTGGAAGGTCCATAAATTAGATAAATATTGCACTGAATATAAAGACGACGTTAAATTTATCCAAATTTCTACGGACGAAGTTTACGGTGCTTTAGGTAAAGAAGGATATTTTACTGAAAAGACAAATCTCTCACCGAATAGTCCTTATTCTGCCTCCAAAGCATCTGCAGATTTAATGGTGAGAGCTTATTATGAAACGTACAAATTACCTGCTGTTATTACTAGATGCTCAAATAATTATGGTCCATATCAATATCCTGAAAAGTTAATCCCTTTGGTTATTTCACAGGCTTTAAATAATCTTCCAATACCAGTCTATGGAGATGGAAAACAAGTAAGAGATTGGCTGTATGTGGAGGACCACTGCTCGGCAATCGATTCAGTTTTCCATAACGGAAGAATTGGAGAGGTATACAACATCGGTGGAAATAATGAAAAAGAAAATATAGAAACTATTAAATTCATTTTAAATTATTTAAACAAAAGTGAGGATTTAATCGAATTTGTTGAGGATCGTTTGGGGCATGATAGAAGATATGCGATTGCTAATACTAAGATTAGTGAAGAGTTGGGATGGGTTCCTTCTAATACATTCAATGACGGTCTTTCAAAAACAATACAATGGTATTTAGAAAATAGAAAATGGACAATGTCTCATATTTCTAATGCTAACAAGACTTCAAAAAAACATTAAGATTATTGGGGTGTATGTATGAAGAAAATCATGTTACTTGGTGGATCTGCTCAGCAAGTTATTGCGATTAAATGTGCAAAAGAACAAGGATATTACACTATTTTATGTGATTATTTAATAGATAATCCAGGACAATATCATTCTGATGAATATTATTGTGTAAGCACAACGGATAAGGAAGCGGTACTAGAAATTGCAAAGCAAAAGAATATCGATGGAATTGTTGCTTATTCATCAGAAGTAGCAACAGCTACGGCAGCTTATGTAGCAAACAAATTAAACTTACCATCAAATCCATATGAATCCGTATTAATTTTATCGAATAAAAACCTATTCAGAGATTTTTTAATGAATAACGGCTTTAATTGTCCTAAAGTGAGAAGCAACCATTCAAAAAGTGAAGCAAAGGATTGCCTTACAGATTTTGAATTTCCGATAATGGTAAAACCTGTAGATTCTTCAGGAAGTAGAGGAGTTACACGGATATTTTCTCTGGAAGAGTTTGATAGGGCGTTTGATAAAGCTCTTTTAAATTCAAAACAAAAACTAGTCATTCTCGAAGAGTATATTGATATGACACATGAGTGCATGATTGGTGGAGACATAATCGTAGTAGATGGAGTTATTGAATGTTTTGGATTTTTAAATGGATATAGAGATATAGAGAAAAATGTATTTATTCCAACAGGTAACAGTTATCCAGTTTTTATAGAGGAAGAAAGGCTAATACTAGTACGCAAGGAACTGCAAGAAGTAATAAATTTATTGAACATAAGTAGGGGAGTCTTTAATATTGAAGTTCTGTTTGATAGAAATGGAGAACCATATATTATTGAAATGGCTGCTAGGAATGGTGGGCATATGATATCTCAACTATTAGAAATGGCAACGGGTGTAGACTTTGTAAAAGCAACCGTTGAAGCAGCTTTAAATAACAACAAGATAGAAATTAATGACAGGCAGGTACAGAATTACTATGCCACTTATTACTTGCATTCATTTGAAAAAGGAAAGCTAAAAGAGATAGTATTTTCTGATGAAATAAAAGAAAATATTATTCAAAAAGTAATAAATAAAAAATATGAAGATCAAATAGAAATATTTAAAGGCTTAGATAAAATAGTGGGAATTGTTTTCCTAAAGTTTAGTTCCTCAGAAGAGTTGAAATTCAAAATGAAGAACATGAAACAATACATTGATATTCAATTGATTAGCTAAAAATTTATTTAATTTCAGTATTCAACCAATTATGAGATAAAAAAGGGGCTAATTAATCGGTGCACAATATTAAGGGAATAGAGAATAGTGACCAGGTTGATTATTTAGAGAAAGTGAATTTATTAAAAAAGCGATTTGGAGACTCCTTTTATTTATTTGACTTGGAAAAATTAAGCACAAACTATTTGAAGATGTTCTCAGCATTTAGTAGTAGGTACAGTAAATTTATTATTGGATATTCATATAAAACAAATTATTTACCAATTTTATTAAAAGAAATATCTAAATTAGGAGGATACGCAGAAGTTGTTTCTAGGATTGAATATGATTTAGCACTAAAAATCGGAATGAATCCAAAGAATATTATTTTTAATGGCCCGTTGAAGTCTCCGGATGATATCGCTTTAGCGCTGAAAGAAGGCAGCATTATTAACCTAGATTCGTTTAGTGAAGTTGAGATAGTAAAAGAATATATTCGGAAGAATAAAAGCAATCATTATAAAGTAGGATTAAGAGTAAATTTTGATATATCAATTGATGGGGAAAGCCCTCTTCAGGATGGATTTAAGCAAAGTAGATTTGGCTTTTGTGTTGAAAATGGAAATTTAGAAAAAGCTTTAAACGATTTAAAGCAAATAGAAAACTTAGATGTGGTTGGTCTGCATGGTCATTTTTCTACCCAATTAAGAAGTTTAGAAGTTTATGAGAAAATAACCCAGAAATTATGCGATCTTTCAAAAATATATATTTCAAACACGTTAGAGTATCTGGATATTGGAGGCGGATTTTATGGTCATGTACCCGAAACAATGAAAATAAATAACGTCCCTTCATATGATGATTATGCAATGGCGATCTGTTCCATTATGAATAAAGAAAAAATACATTTTAAAAACGAACCATTTTTAATAGTCGAGCCAGGTTTATCTTTAGTAGTTGATACATTTAAATTCTTTTGTAAAGTAGTCGATGTGAAGAGAAATGGTAATGAATATTTTGTTCTAGTTAATGGTAGTGTTCATAATATTAAACCTAGTATTAGTAAAAAAAATACCTCGATGGAACTTGTCAAAACAAATGTAGCTGACTATCAAACAGATAGGTTTAATGTTGTTGGTTATACATGCATGGAGAAAGATTATTTAATGATTGACCATGTTGGAGAAATTCCAAAAGCAGGAGATTTTCTAGTATTCCACAACATGGGTGCTTACACTATAGTACTTAATCCTCCTTTCATCAAAGAGAGACCCCCAATTATCGCAAAAATAGATAATCAATTTATGGTAGTTAGGAAGAGAGAGGAATTAGATGATTTCATCAGTAGTAATGTCTATGTCTTCTAATATGTAACTTCACGGATTACAAACTCTATATTGAATAGCGCTTACTCTCAATTGGTTTCTACAAAATAAAATGAGGGATAATAGATGAAAATTGTTCAGCTGATTACACATATGTATGAGGTAGGGGGAGCTCAAGTACATGTTCTTTACCTTTCGAAAAGACTGGTAGCGGACGGTAATCGAGTCTCAATCCTTTATGGAACCAAAAAACAACTAGCAGATGAGCTTTATGTAAAAGAGATTGAATACATTCCACTGAAGCATTTAATAAGAAATATGAACTTGGTCAAGGATTTACTCGCTTTTTTTGAAATTAGAAAAGCCTTAAAACAATTGGATCCTGATATTGTAGCTATTCATTCCTCTAAAGCTGGGATTCTTGGAAGAATCGCCTGTTGGACGCTTCGAATTCCTTTTGTATTCACAGCACATGGATGGGCTTTCACTGATGGTGTGGCGAAAAACAAACAGGTTTTATATCGTAGAGTAGAAAAGTGGATTGGTAAAATATCGAAAAAAGTAATTACCGTATGTGATTATGACAGAATTCTTGCGTTGCAACATCAGGTGTTAAGCCCTTCCAAATTAATAACAATTCACAATGGTGTAATGGATCAAAGCCGCGGTAACGTTCAACTAGTACCTAATGACATGGTAAAAATATTAATGGTGGCTCGTTTTGACAAACCTAAAAAACAATTGGAGCTATTACATGCACTTTTCCAAATAAGAGAATTAAATTGGTATATGATTTTTGCTGGTGACGGTAGGCTAAAAGAGCAGTCGGCTCAATATGTACAGGAGCATCATTTGGGGAATAAAGTAACATTTTTAGGCAATCATTCCAACGTCTCCGAGCTATTGATGGATGCGGATATTTTTGTACTCACTTCTTCATGGGAGGGGTTGCCTCTATCCATATTAGAAGCAATGGCGCATGGACTTCCAATTATTGCGTCTAATGTAGGGGGAGTGAAAGAGGCTGTGAGGAATTCTGAAAATGGGTTTTTAATTCACCATAATCTGCCCGAGTTACTTACTACATTAATCGAAAATCCTTCACTACGAAAAAGTATGGGGAAAAAAAGTCGCGAAATATATGAAGCTAGTTTTACCTTTGAGCGGATGTACAGTCAAACCTTTCAAACGTATAAAAACCTAATAAAATTGGAGGAAAAAGATTGAAAGTACTAGTAACGGGAGCAGCAGGTTTTATAGGATCATTTGTAGTCCAGGAGCTATTAGATCATCAATTTTCAGTCGTTGCTTTAGATAATCTTTCAAATGGAAAAAAAAGCAGAGTACCTAGAAATGCAACATTCTATGAAGCTGATATTACAAATTCTGAAACTGAACGCATTTTTGAACTAGAAAAGCCGGATTATGTTATTCATCTAGCTGCACAAACTTCGGTACTGGATTCTATGGAGAACCCAATAGCAGATTGTCAAGCGAATGTATTAGGAACACTCAATACACTTAAATACGCCAACCAATTTAACATAAAAAAATGTGTTTTTGCTTCCTCGGCCGCTGTTTATGGAAATCCGAGTGCTCTACCCGTAGAGGAAGATTCTAAATTATCTCCACTTTCCTTTTATGGATTATCAAAAGTTTCTGCTGAGAATTATGTGCGCTTGTATGAAAAAATGTTCGGCCTTAAAAGCTGTATTTTAAGGTTTTCGAATGTTTATGGGCCAAATCAGGAGAGTGGCGTCATCTCGAGCTTTCTTCATCGAATTTATAAAAAAGAAGCGCCAATTATTCATAATGGAAGTCAAACAAGGGACTTCATATATGTAAAAGATGTAGCCGCTGCTTGCCTTACTGCACTGGTAAGTCATGAAACCGGTGTGTTCCATATTAGTTCAGGAATAGAAAGAACGATTAACGAAGTATCTAAGTTAATCTCACACTTTACTAATATAGAAATAGAGCCAATTGTAAAAGAGTTGGATGCGGCGGAGATTAAACGAAGTGTACTGTCAAATGAAAAAGCTAAAAGACTTCTTCAGTGGGAACCATTTTACTCATTAGAGGAGGGATTGGAAGAAATTATTCAGTCTTTTAATATAGATAATAAATTGTAAACGAAGGAGAATTATTTGAAACTTATAAGTATTAAATCTTATAGTCATTTAGAAGTTTACAAACAAGACTGGAATAAAATTATGGAAGATAACGAAAATACTAATCCTTTCATAGAATATGAGTTTGTATATAACTGGTGGAGAATTCTAGGCTATCAAGAAAATGTTGAAATAATAGCGATACAAGAACACAACAGGATGATAGCTTTTTTCCCCTTTCAATTTAAAAAAACATGGTATGGCTATATGGCAAATTTTTTAGCACTTGGTATAGCAAATTATATGGATATTATTGTGAGGAAATCAGATGCAAGTCGCTCAATTATGTTTGCATTAGATGAATTGATAAAAATGAAGAAAAGTATTGTATTTTCTCTTCATGGGCTGTTGGAAAGTACAGTCACACCTTTTGCGATAACTCAGTATTTAAATGCTAGGAATATGAAGGAACGTCATTTCTCAATCATTACTCCATATATTAATCTGGAGCAGATTAATTTTGACGAGTATATGAAAACCCGAAAAAAACTACACGGTATGGATCGACGAGACAAGAGGTTGAGGGCATTAGGCGACGTTTCGTTGAAAGTACTAGAAGCGAATGAAATGGATGAAATTGTAAGGTTGCACAAGCGAAGATGGGAGAAGAAAAATGACACAAGCGGTTTTTCTTCAGAAAGTAAGCAGGAGTTCTTTAGATATTTAGCTGAGTTACCCAAAGGAAAGTTTTCAGTTCGTTTAACAACACTTCAAGTACAAGAAGAAAAGGTTGCTTTTACGTATGGATTTACTTGTCGTACACGTTATTTAGGATATGTATTAGGACATGATTCAGATTTTGATTGTTATGGGCCAGGCAGATTATTGATAAAAGAAAAAGTTAGCCAATTAATATCCGACGGTTTTCAAAAATTGGATATGAGTATTGGGTATGAACCTTATAAGATGGAATGGAATACGGATGTAGACTATACAAGAAAATCTATATTTTCTACAAATAACGTACGGGCAAAGACTATTAGAAATACACTATGGATCAAGAATATACTTATTTCTAAAGTGAAAAAATACAGAGCTGTTGTGTTGTTTCGAAGAAATACGATAGGGAAAGTTAGATACTTTCTACGTCAAAAAGGAAGTTTTAGCTATAGGGGAAGGGTTATTAATACGAAGTTATTTCCCTTTATCTATGATAAGAGATCTTATGTTATTGGGAAAATTTCAAACTTTGAAGAGATAGAGGACACGGAGACTAGCTTTACGGAACTCTCTCCAAATGCAGCTCTCTCTTCTGAACATGAACGAAAAGATATTTTACAGAGAATTTATAATGGATATGCTGGATTCTATTCAGAAGACCTATTAAAAGCATTTTGGGTAAATGAAAATGTCATTCGATTAGATAGTGTTGGGGTAGTCCTTAATCTGAAAAAAAGAAGCATTTATATAAATGATTGGAAGAATGAAAATATTATACAAATTCTAGGGTTTGTGAAGCATCGTTATAAAGGGAAAGATATATTTGTAAGTGTTCATATAAAGGATAAGGAAAGTGTTAATTTACTAACCCAACTTGGGTTTCAATGGACTGATAAAGTAACTTTTACTAGAGTCCTCGGAAAATCAAAAATTAGTAGAGAAGAATATTAAAAGAAAAGAAGGTGCCACAATAATCCTAGTAAAGCGAAAACTATTAAATTTGACATTAGTAAATTGCTACTTTTTAAAAACTGGGGAAACACCATTACCATCTGCGCACCTTATTGGTTTTTCTCATGCCTATCGACCAGTTAACCAATTGATAAAACAAACTACGCTACTTATTGATTTAACTAAAAGCGAAGAACAATTATTAAAAGACCTTCATCGTACAACTAGAAAACAAATTCGACAGGCAACTAAGTTTGATTTTCAAATAGAAGTAATAGACCAGCCGACCATTGCTAATATAAGAGAATTTCAAAACTTTTACAATGAATTTGCGAAATACACCAATACGTTTAAATGTGGTGCATTCCACGTAAAAACAATGGAGTTATTAATTGAATCGAATAATTTGATAATTACCAGAATAGTAAATGGGAGTAGTAATGAAATCCTTGGCTATCAAGTTTATATTACAGATAAGGAGACTGCCTTTTCTTTGTACTCTGCATCTCACTTTAGATTAAAGAATGACTCAACGGATAAAAGAATGTTAAGTATCGCTAGCCGTTATTTACTTTGGAAAAATATTCTGTATTTTAAGGGTAGAAGGAATTTGGTATACGACATGGGTGGTTTAACATCAAATGATAATATTAGCAGTTTCAAAATGGAGTTCGGCGGTGAAATTACTGAAGTCTATTCAGGTTATGAAGCAAGCTCCCTAATAGGGAAATTAGTTCTTTGGGGGAGAACGATTAAACTGAGGAAAGGATGAGGAGTTGGGGGCTCTTATTATATCATTAGACTTTGAGCTTAATTGGGGAGTACATGATGTTTATACAATAGAAGAATATGGAGCCAATATTCTCGGTGCTCGAGTAGCTATTCCTCAAATACTCCAATTGTTTTTAAAATATGATATTCATGCGACATGGGCAATTGTTGGTATGCTGTATTGCAAGGATAAACAGGAGCTATTATCATATTTTAACACGATGGATATACCTTATGAAAATACTGCATTTAGTCCAATAATGAATCTTTCCAAAGTAGGGGCGAATGAAACGGTGGATCCTTATCATTTCGGAATGTCACTAATCGAAATGATACGAGAAACATCCAATCAAGAGATTGGAACACATACCTTTTCTCATTTTTATTGCTTAGAAAATGGGCAAGATAAGGAGCATTTTAAGAAGGATTTGAAGGCTGTTTCTTCGTTGGGAAAAACGGCATCTTTGGTTTTTCCAAGGAACCAAGTAAATCCAGATTATTTACATCTATGTAAAGAGCTTGGAGTAAAGGCGTACCGAGGAAATGAAAAAACCTGGATGTATAAAGCTCATACAAGTGAAAAAAATTCATGGCTGAAACGATTGTGTCGTCTAATAGATGCGTATGTAAATATATCTGGCAATCACACGTATTGTTTAAAGAATATCGAAGCAGAACCCATTGTCAATATACCTTCTAGTCGCTTTTTGAGACCTTATAATAGTAGATTGTCCATGTTAGAACAGCTTCGTCTCCGCCGAATTAAAAAGGGATTAACTAGGGCCGCAAAGAAAAATGAACTCTATCATTTATGGTGGCATCCGCATAATTTTGGGAGAGATACAAAGGAAAACCTCCAATTTTTAGAAGAAATCTTAAAGCATGTCGACTATCTAAAGAACAAGTATAACTTTCAAAGTATGCATATGCGAGATGTTACCGACGTTTTAAAAATTATTACGTCAAAAATAGTAACGAATAGTTACTATTTCCCGTTTATTGTGATTTTCTAATGTCTATAACCGGAATGTTCAAGTTCTAACACTTTTTAAATTCCCAAGTAGACAGACAATCAAGAAGAATAGAGGGTCATACATAAGAAATGATCCTCTACAAACTTTCCTACTTGATGCTTATTACTGGTAATATTATTAAAAAATCTATCCTAAGCTCTGTCTAATAAATACAATCTAGCTTATCTTTCAAGCACTTTTATTGTTATGCTATACCATATTTCCGATCAAGTTGCACAAGCTCGGCATCTTCGTTTCGATTTCCTACTATTAAATCTTTTAAAATATGAGAGCCTATCATACTATATACAGTTCCATTGCCCCCATAACCAAGTAAATAGAATTGGTTTTGTTTACTAGGATGTTGCCCTATAAATGGTATATTATCTACCGACTCTCCAAAACTAGCAGCATATGCATAATCTATTTGAATATCATAATTAGGAAATAGTTCTCTAGACTGGTGTAATAAATTTTCCGCTCGTTTCTGAATGATTTCGTCAGAGTCGGGTGCTTCTGGTTTATCCTCGTCTAATCCACCAACAACTATTCTTCCTTCAACTGTTGAGCGAATGTATAAATAAGGTCGCTTTGTTTCCCAAATTAATGCTTGTTCATACCAATCACTAAATTCTGGGATTGGATTGCTAACAAATGCATAGGAACGATTAATATCGGCTCCAATTCTCCTACCTACAGGAGTAGTTTCATAGCCAGTTGTGTAGACGATATGTTTGGCGTAAAAAGATTGACCGGAGGTACGTATATTTAAAGAATCGTTATCCTCAAATACATCCAATACTTCCGTATAAGGAAATAAATGTACACCTAACTCTTCTAGTTTAGTTAGGACTCCATGCACAAACTTCAATGGATTAATCTCCGCATCACCAAATGTCACTAAGGCACCATGCTTGGAAAAAGGCATTTTTTCAGCCATCTCATTTCGTCCCCAATAGTCACAAGGAAACCCATATTTTTTTAATGTATCATATTCAGCTTTTATCATTTCTACGTCGTTTTCGTCGCTCGCATAACATATACTTGGTCTTCTAATGAAGTCTACTTCTATTGGTAGGCTCTTTGCTATATTCTCTAGATCATCCATTGCTTCATAACAGAGCTGGTAAAAGCGAACAGCATCTTTTTCCCCGATTTGGCCGATTAGTTGGTGCAGCATAATATCATTAGAGTATTGTAAAAGGCCAGTATTTGCGCTGGAGCTCCCTGTTGCCATCTCACGCTTGTCTAATATTGCTATCTTAAGACCACTTTCTGCTAATGCAAGTGCAGTAAGTGATCCAGACATTCCAGAGCCAACTATTACAACATCATATATATCTAGTTTTTCATAAGTAGTTTTTGGTATGAATGGCTTTGTAGTAGTAGGCCAATAAAGGGATCCATTATGTATTTTCATCTTTCATACTCCATTCTATTAGTTTCAATATATATACCCACTGTTTAATAGATTGAATCTACTCGTGTTATAATAAGTAAACTTTAAAAAAAGGGTGTTTAAAATGACTCAGGAAAAACCACATGTATTAGTAATAGATGGAATGGCATTATTATTTAGATCGTTTTTTGCAACTGCAATGTCCGGGAATTATTTTAAAAATGACAAAGGAATTCCGACAAATGCGGTGCAAGGTTTTGCTCGGCATGTATTGGCGGCACAAAATTTGATGCAGCCTACTCACATGGCTATTTGCTGGGATAAAGGTATGCTTACATTTAGAAATGAGCTTTACGATGGTTATAAAGCAAATCGCCCTAAGCCAGCCGAAGAGCTTATCCCCCAGTTTGATATGGCTCAGGAGTTATCTGAGCACTTGGGGTGGATGAACTTTGGAATAGCCGGAATGGAAGCGGATGATACAATTGCTTCAATTACACATAAATGGAAGGAGGACGCGAGGTTTACTATAGTTAGTGGAGATAAGGATCTTCTGCAATTACTCGAGCCATCCACAGAAATTGCGTTCACGAAAAAAGGTTTTACCATTTATGATGTATACAATGAAGCTCGTTTCCTTGAAGAATACGGCATTTCTCCTTTGCTTTTCCCAGATGTGAAGGCATTTATGGGAGATTCTAGTGATGGCTATGCAGGAGTGAAGGGAATCGGTCCGAAAACAGCGCTACAACTTGTCCAAACCTATGGAACAGTCGATAAAGTCTTAGAGGCATTGCCACTTTTGAAGGCAGGTCAACGAACAAAAATCGAGACGGATATGGAGATGCTGAAACTTTCCAAAGAGTTAGCTACGATTCGAAGAGATGTCCCGATAGGAGCAGAGCTGGATCATTTACAAATAAAAGATATCCCGTCGACGAAACATGATTTTTTACATGAGCACGGTTATACTATTTTGGCTAGACAGCTTCAAAAATAGTTATTTGTCTATAGGAGTAATTTGAACGAAAGTGAGAATGGATGCATTATCTGAATAGCGAACTTTTCTAATTTGACTGGGACGATTTCTACCTCCATTGTCATGGATGATTAACACCACTTCACCATCAACTAATTCATAGCCAATAAGTGGAACCCAATGATAGGAAAAATTACATTTTTTATTCCACTGTAGCGAAAAGTATTTATCAAACTTTAATGCGACAGGTCTTCCATTATTCAATTCTTTTAATGCTATTTGCAATGTACATTTGTTTACTTCCCAATTTGGTCCTAGCAACTTACGCAAGTTTCGAATAAATCGATAGGTAAATAACCCAATGCGAGTTCCACCTAATTTTTTATATAAATCATTAGGATGAAATGGACTTGCATTAGGTAACAAATAATTTAACAAGACAAAAGCTGTAACTGGTCCACAAGCAGATGCTTGATAGCTTGCCTGAATTGAAGAATCATATTGAGAATGACCTTTAATTGGTAATTGGACTTTCATAATTTGACCTCCGAGGTATAGAGATTTTTTCCTGTTAGCTACGGGAAAAAATTTTTTATTTTCCGTGAAGAATATTATTATTCTCAAAATAGTTTAACTATTCTATAATACAATTTAACACAATCATATAATAAGGGGGAATTAGTATGATTATTCGGTTACTACAGAAAGAAGATATGGAGCAAGCGGCTAATATAGCGGCAATGGCATACCCAGGTATGCTTATCCAATCAGTTGAAAAGACAAAGGAGTTCGCGGAACGTCTTATAATAGAACAAAAAGAAGACAATGGATTACAATTTTTTGGTTGCTTTAATGAGCAAGAGGATCTTGTAGGAATATTTAGAATAAATGATTTTGAGTGCAATATTAACGGGAAATTTCAACGTATTCTTGGTATTGGACTAGTAGCTGTCCACCTATTACATAAAAAAGAAAAAGTGGCATTTCAAATACTATCTTATTTTCATGCATATGCAAGGCAGGAAAATGCTGCGCTTGTAGCTTTGCATCCATTCAATCCCAGTTTTTATCGTAAAATGGGCTATGGGAACGGACCACTTCGATATGAATTTAAATTTAAGCCGGGAACATTACTGACGGATGGAGATAAAAGCAAAGTGAAATTTTTAGCTCCAGCGGATGAAGACGCAATTGTTTCTCTATATAATGAATATGCCCAAAACAATCATGGAATGATGAAAAGAACATGGAAGGAAAAGCAATATATTAAAACGAAAAAAACGTATTATGTTGGAGTAGAGGATGAAAATAATCTGATAGGTGCATTAGCTTTCACGTTAGAACCGGTGAAGGATAGCCATTTTTTACATCAACATTTGGAAGTACATGAATGGATATGGAGCACACCAACTGCATATAAACAACTTACTGCTTGGCTAAGCTCACAGCAAGACCAGGTGGACCGAATTATTTTCCGTACAAATGATCAATCATTTATGTACAATCTTTCTAACCCGTTAAATGATTCCAATCATTTAATTCCTAGTGTTTATCATGAAGTGGCGACCACAGGAACTGGTATGATGTATCGAATTACAAAAGTGGAAACATTCGTTACAAGTACTAATTTTACTGGACTTGGCAGACCTGAAAAAGATACAAGGATATTAATCGAATTAGTGGATACATTTTTACAGGAGCAGTCGGGGATATATGAATTACAGTACGAAGGGGAACTGTGGAAAATTCAAAAACTAGAAAAGGCTGAAGAACCGGTGAACTTAACAATTGGAATTCATTATTTGAGCTCTTGGTGGATGGGCTGTGTATCGCTAGAATCTTTGCATAATACTGGGCAAGCGAATGTCTCTAATATTGAACCAAAGTTATTAGATGAGTGGTTTAAGCCTAAAAGTGGACCAATTTGCTTTACATCTTTTTAATCCATAGTCTTGTTTAATAACACTTTTGAATTATAATGCTTCAAATGCAGTGCACTTTAGGAAATGTGAAGTGTATAGTGGGCTAAAAACTGAAAAACTGGTCGCAACTTTGGTCATGACCAGCCTCCAATGCCACTGTCCAACGAGTCGCATATAGGTAATGGATGTATTTACATGAAATTCTAATATTGCATTTTCTTAATTTTATTTAATATTTTGATCCGATTTAACTAAAAGCATATTCAATGCCTCACGGAAGCTTTTATATGTCTCAATATCCACTTGTATACTAGCATGAACAATTTCGCGGATAAATCGAGGATTGAACCCAACATAAATTGGACGAATTCCCATTAATTTAAGAGAGCTATTCAAACTGGTAATAGACATGGCGAGTTCATTGTAGTCGAATGCTTCTACGTCTTCTACATTAACCCCAGTAAAGTCAAATACCGCATGTTCGATTTCTTTGTGCTCTCCGATATAGTGGAGTGTTTTAGTTTGAATATTTTCAAAGCGCTCTCTAAACATATAGCCAGCAATAGGGATTAAAATGGTCTTAGGAACGATAGATGGAATAATTGGAGTAGAAACTGTTTTAATAATTCTTTCGTAATAAGCGAGTTTTTCTTTTAGTTCAATTATTTCTTGTTCTTGTGACATAAAAATCAGCACCTCTGTTTTTTCTTATTATACCGTATACAACTATTTGACTGCGATACTAAAATGAAAGGCTGCTTCTATAAGAAACAGCCTTTCTTGTTCTTTGCATCTAAGAATTCAGTAACCCTGCTCCTTCGCGAAGCTCGTCGCAGTATAACGTAGAGATACAATATGTTATTGATTCTTTCTTACTTATCTTGGGCATCTAAAAATTCTGTTACCTGCTCAGGAGATTTTGCATTTGCACTATGAAGATGAGCTTTTTTCTCGCCGTTTTGGTAAATAAGAAGACTTGGGATACCCATTACTTCATATTTTTCGGCAACTTCAGGCAGCTCGTCCCGATTGACTTCATACCAAGTATACTGGTTATACTTTTCAATTATTGGATCAATGAACATTTCCATACGACGGCAATCAGGACACCAGCCAGCTTCAAATTTCACTAATACCTCTTTGTCTTTAGAAATAATCTCATTGAATTGTTCAGTAGTTGTAATTTTTTGCATGTTTTATTTACCTCCTATGACTTTGTTTACAGTTTACACTGTTTCTTATTTTGGAGAAAGAAAAAAGAATTATTTATTCATTTTATTATTGCGAAAATTTAAATATTGTTCTAAACTAATAGACATAGAGGTTGCTTCTATTTTTTTTGCAATTAAAATGAATGAGTATTCATTCAAGATAAAGGGGAGGCAGTGCACGTGACGTATCAAATTAAAAAGGCAGCTGTTTTGGGTTCTGGAGTAATGGGTTCAGGAATTGCTGCTCACTTAGCGAATATTGGTATTCCAACATTATTATTAGATATCGTACCTAAAGAAGTTAGTAAAGATGAGGAAGCAAAGGGGTTAACAATAGAACATCCAGCAGTTAGAAGTAAATTTGCGGGGACAGCTATTCAAAAATTGTTGAAGCAAAAACCAGCGCCACTTACTGCTAAGAAAAACCTGCAGCTAATAACTGCTGGAAACTTAGAGGACGATCTTGAAAAACTGAAGGACGTAGACTGGATTATCGAAGTAGTAGTTGAAAACTTAGAAGTTAAAAAAAGCTTATATGAAAAAATAGATTCAGTCCGTAAGGCAGGAACAATCATTAGCTCTAATACATCTGGAATTAGTATTAATGCAATGGTGGAAGGACGTTCGGAGGACTTTGGAAAGCATTTCTTAGGAACGCATTTTTTCAATCCTCCACGTTATTTGAAGCTATTAGAAGTAATCCCAGCTAAAACCACGGATACAGAAGTTGTAGAATTCATGAAGCAATTTGGGGAAGATGTGTTAGGAAAAGGTGTGGTACTTGCAAAAGATACTCCAAATTTCATAGCAAACCGCATCGGGACATACGGATTGCTTGTAACATTACGTGAAATGCAAGCAAGAGGGTATTCGGTTGGAGAGGTAGATTCTGTTACTGGACCACTAATCGGTCGTCCCAAGTCAGCGACATTCCGTACATTGGACGTAGTTGGTTTGGATACATTCGCACATGTTGCAAAAAACGTATTTGACCAAACAACTGGTGAGGAACAAAAAGTATTTGAAATACCTGCATTTTTGCAAAAAATGCTGGAAAGCAAATGGCTTGGAGCTAAAACAGGGCAAGGGTTCTTCTTAAAAGAAGGAAAAGAAATTAAAGAATTAAATCCTGAAACCCTTGAATATGAAACAATGAAAAAATTGAAAACGCCTTCAATGGAAATGGCTAAGCAACAAAAAGGCCTTACTGCAAAAGTGAAAACATTAACTTATGCAAAAGATAGAACTGGTGAATTACTTTGGAGCATTTTAAGTCCAACATTAATCTATTCTGCAAAGCTTCATGGGGAAATTGCGGATGATATTGTTGCTATTGACCAAGGGATGAAGTGGGGCTTCGGCTGGCAACAAGGTCCATTTGAAATATGGGATGCAATCGGAGTGAAGGAATCAGTTGAAAAGATGGCGGCTGAAGGTCTTGAAATTCCAAAGTTTGTCCAATCATTGCTTGATAAAGGGTTCCAATCTTTCTATAAAGAAGAAAATGGAGATCAATACTACTTCAATGGAACTGATTATTCACTAGTTTCTGTAAGTGAAAAGGTAATTGACCTAAAAAGATATAAGAAAAAACATGGTGTGATTAAATCTAATTCTGGTTCAAGTTTAATCGATTTGGGTGATGGAGTTGCATTGCTTGAATTCCATTCGAAATCTAACTCAATTGGGCTAGATATCCTTCAAATGATTAGCTTTGCTGTTGATGAAGTAGAAAAGAACTTCAAGGGACTTGTTATAGGTAACCAAGGTAAAAACTTCAGTGTGGGAGCAAACCTTGGAATGATTTTAATGGAAGCACAGGACGATAATATTTTTGAATTAGATTTTGTTGTTCGTCAATTCCAAAATGCAATGATGAAAATTAAGTACTCGTCAAAACCTGTAGTAGTTGCTCCATTTGGTATGACATTAGGTGGAGGGGCAGAAACATGCTTACCGGCTGCTCATATCCAAGCGTCTTCTGAAACATATATGGGCTTAGTAGAGGCTGGAGTCGGTCTTATCCCAGGTGGTGGAGGTAACAAAGAGCTTTATATTAAGCACTTAAAAGGACTTCCAAACGGAGTAGAGATTGATTATCTCACTGTTGCAGGAAAAGTATTTGAAACGATTGCAATGGCAAAAGTTTCAACATCAGGTGAAGAAGCTCGTGAAAACAACTTCTTGAATTTTGCAGATGGTATTAGCGTGAACCCAGATCATTTAATTTACGATGCGAAGCAAGTTGTTTTAGCTCTTGCAGAAGCGGGATACAAAGCACCGATTCGTGAAAAAGTTCCTGTTTCAGGGTCACCAGGATACGCTGCACTTATTTTAGGTGCTGAAGGAATGCTCCTTTCAGGATTTATCAGTGAGCATGATCTCAAAATCGCGAAAAAGCTTGCTTATGTTATTGCAGGTGGAGAAGTTCCATACGGTACATTAGTGGATGAGCAATATTTACTTAACCTAGAGCGAGAAGCTTTCTTAAGTTTAGTTGCAGATCCAAAATCTCAAGCAAGAATGCAACACATGCTAGTGAAGGGTAAACCATTACGCAACTAATGTTGCATAAAGGTAAAGGAGGAGAGCTCATGCGTGAAGCAGTAATAGTAGCTGGGGCAAGAACACCAGTGGGTAAAGCAAAAAAAGGTTCTTTAGCGACAGTTCGTCCAGATGATTTTGGAGCGCTAGTAGTTAAAGAAACATTACTAAGAGCGGGCGGTTATGATGGCCCGATAGATGATTTTATATTAGGTTGTGCGATGCCAGAAGCAGAACAGGGCATGAACGTTGCTCGTAATATTGGTGCATTAGCGGGACTGCCGGATACAACACCAGCAATTACAGTAAACCGTTTCTGTTCATCTGGTTTACAGTCAATTGCATATGGTGCAGAGCGTATTATGTTAGGTCACGCCGAAGTGATTATCGCTGGTGGAGTGGAGTCTATGAGTATGGTGCCGATGATGGGAAATACGATTCGTCCGAATGCGCATCTTGCACAAACAGCTCCACAATACTACATGGGAATGGGTCACACAGCTGAACAAGTAGCAACTAAGTATGGTATTAGTCGTGAAGATCAGGATGCATTTGCAGTAAGATCACATGAACTAGCGGCAGCAGCGATTGCAGCAGGAAAGTTCAATGATGACATTGTACCAGTTGAAGTTATTAAGCATTTTGTAGATGAAAATAATAAAGCCCAGCAGAAAAAATTCATGTTCGAAATGGATGAAGGCGTACGTGTAGGAACTTCATTAGAAACTCTTGCTAAATTACGCCCTGCATTCAATGTTCGCGGATCTGTTACTGCAGGTAATGCTTCACAAACTTCAGATGGAGCAGGTGCGGTTCTAATCATGGACCGCGAAGTTGCAGAAGCACAAGGGTTAAAGCCGCTTGCGAAATTCCGTTCTTTTGCAGTTGGTGGAGTACCTCCTGAAGTAATGGGAATAGGACCGATTGTAGCTGTACCAAAAGCATTAAAGCTTGCTGGTTTATCTATCGAGGATATCGATCTTTGGGAAATCAATGAAGCATTCGCTTCTCAATCTATTCAAGTTGTTCGTCACTTAGGTCTAGATATAGATAAAGTGAATGTAAACGGTGGGGCAATTGCTCTAGGTCATCCACTAGGTGCAACAGGAACTATTCTATCTTTGAAATTGATGAGTGAGCTTAGACGTCAAGGGAAACAATTCGGAGTTGTAACGATGTGTATCGGAGGCGGAATGGGAGCTGCTGGAGTGTTCGAATTACTTTAAAATTAAAAAATAGGGGGAAATATACATGAATGAATTAAAAGATGCAATTAAAGGCGGAGCGTTTTTAGTAGAAGACTTAGATGCAAGTCGCGTATTTACACCAGAGGATTTTAATGATGAACAAAAGATGATAGCGAAAACGACAGAGGAGTATGTAAAAAATTCTGTGCTACCAGTTGTAGAAAACTTGGAGCATCACGAATTTGAACACTCTGTACGTTTATTAAAAGAAGCAGGAGATCTTGGTTTGCTTGCAGCTGACATTCCAGAAGAATATGGCGGAATTGGCTTAGATAAAATTTCATCTGCACTTATTGCAGAAAAAATGTCTGTAGCCGGTGGATTCTCTATTACCCACGGTGCACATGTTGGAATTGGTACATTACCAATCGTTCTATTTGGTAATGAAGAACAAAAACAAAAATACCTACCTAATTCAGCTTCAGGAGAAAAAATATTTGCTTATGCATTAACAGAGCCAGGTTCAGGATCAGATGCATTAGGAGCAAAAACTACTGCGAAGTTAAACGCAGAAGGTACACATTATGTCTTAAATGGTGAAAAACAATGGATTACAAATGCAGGATTTGCTGATGTATTCGTAGTTTACGCTAAAGTAGATGGAGACAAATTCTCTGCATTTATTGTAGAAAAAACATTCCCAGGAGTATCTGTTGGAGCAGAAGAGAAGAAAATGGGTATTAAATCTTCTTCTACTCGTACACTAATCCTTGAGGACGCTCAAGTGCCTGCAGAAAACCTGCTTGGAGAAATTGGCCGCGGCCATGTTATCGCATTTAATATTTTAAACATTGGGCGTTATAAATTAGGCGTAGGTACAATTGGTGGATCTAAACGTGCGTTAGAATTAGCGATTTCTTATACAAACCAACGCCAACAATTTAAAACACCGATTTCTTCTTTTAATTTAACAAAAAACAAACTAGCTACTATGGCTTCTAAATTGTATGCAACTGAAAGCTTAATCTACCGTACTGTTGGATATTTTGAAGAACGTATGAGTCAATTAAGTGCAGAAGAGCAAAAAGACGGAAAAGCAATTGCTGCTTCAATCGCTGAATATGCAATTGAATGTTCTATTAACAAAGTTGTAGGTTCTGAGGTTTTAGACTACATCGTTGACGAAGCAGTTCAATTACATGGTGGATATGGATTCATGCAAGAATATGAAGTAGAACGTATTTACCGTGACTCTCGTATTAACCGTATTTTCGAAGGAACAAATGAAATCAACCGCTTAATCGTTCCAGGAACATTCCTGAAAAAAGCGATGAAAGGTGAATTACCACTTCTTCAAAAAGCACAAGGTTTACAAGAAGAATTATTAATGATGATGCCAGAAGAGGTTGGTACGGAAGCACTTGCACAAGAAAAAGTATTAGTAGCTAATGCGAAGAAAATTGGCATTCTAGTTGCCGGACTTGCTGCACAACGTTTTGGTACAAAACTAGAGGCAGAACAAGAAGTACTAGTAAACATCGCTAATATTGCTAATAACCTATTTGCAATGGAATCAGCAGTTCTACGTACAGAAAAAGCAATCGGACGTGATGGAGAAGAAAAAGCAGCGCAAAAACTTCTTTATACTCAAATCTTCACACAAGAAGCATTTATTGAAATTGAACAAGCAGCAAAAGAAACAATTATTGCATCTGTAGATGGAGATAATCAACGTATGATGATCTCAGCACTACGTAAATTGACTCGCTACACACCATACAATGTGATCGAGAAAAAACGTGAAGCATCGGTTAAATTAATCGAAGCAGAAAAATACGTTCTTTAATCAAATACATGAAAAAGCCGATTCTTAATGGATCGGTTTTTTCTATTATAGGTATATGAATTATCATGCTGCGAACAAAGTCTTAATAGTATTTTGAAGAATAAACCATAGCTGCCGATTTCCGTTTCAGGCGGACGCTTTCCGCGGGGTGAGCGATGAGATATCACCGTCGCTAACGCGTCGTTGTGATATCTCATCTGTCTCCCTAATCCCGCCGGAGTCGCCACCTTTCACTTCAATCAATCTTATGTGTAGTACTCAACATAAGATATAGCATAGCCTATCGCTTAGATGATCATAGTAGTCAAAGTTGATATAGTGATAAAATCGTCTGTTGAATTAGGGATACCATTCTGTAATGAGGGATGAAGAAAGTAGATTTTCTTTTATCCTAGTGGAAATAAAGAGGAATAGTAAGTGTTTACAAAATAGAAGTGGAATAGCGAACGAAATTGTATCTTCGAGAGCTTCCTCTATGAATAGGAAAGAATATATTCTTTCGTTATCCAAAAACGCACTTACCTGTTTCTAAGAGATGCAGAAGGGCGAAGGTGAAGCAAACGCCATAAGATTGCCGAAAAAAAAGATGCTGGTTGGTTGTGACTTCAGTCATAACCAACCAGCATCCCTAAAAAAATCACTCGGTAATCATATAGCAAAATGTCTCTCCAAAGCCCTTCGAAAACGTTAGAAATAGGTTTTGACCTTAAAGGATCGTGCATGTCTTCTAGTTTTTTTTACTTTTAATCGCCTATAGAATACGACTATGTATTAATGAGAAGGTAGGGTGCCCCAGGATTTGTATGATTGGGTGTTTCTACCATTAATAACAGGACGATTACGTGATATCACATTATTTTTAAAAATAGTCGATTTTGCTGATTGGAGCGGAAGGCGGCGACTCCAGCGGGAACAGCACGAGCTGAAAGCCCCGCAGGAACGCAGTGACGAGGAGATTGAAGCCGTGCCCGCGGAAAGCGTCCGAGAGGAAAAAACGTTGTTCGGATTTCTCTATTTCATATTTTTTTCAAATTTAATTCACATTGTATAAACATTTCATTGTTCAAAATGATTGCTCATCGTTTACACTATTATGTATGATAAAAGAAAAAAGGTGAGATCATATGACTATTCAATATTACGGATATCCTAAATGTACAACTTGTAGAAAAGCGAGTAAATGGTTAAAGGACAATGATTTAGAATACATAGACAACCATATAGCTGAAAATCCTCCATCAAAAGATTTACTTCAAAAAATGCTCGAAGTCAGTGGATTGGAACTAAAAAAATTCTTTAATACTTCTGGTATTAAATATAGAGAGCTTGGTTTGAAAGACAAACTTGATACTATGTCAGAAGACGAACAATTATCCTTACTTTCTTCTGATGGGATGCTTATTAAACGACCAGTTGTTTTTGATGGAAAAAAATTAACGCTAGGCTTCAAGGAACAACAGTTTGAGGATGTGTGGAAGACTTCTTAAAGTCACTTGTTTTTACTATAAAAATATGTGAATATTATAGATGAATGTATGAAAAATGGAGAGGGGATTATTATATGAACGCACCTAAAGATTTAAAATACTCAGCAGAACATGAATGGGTAAAGACTGAAGGCGGAAATGTCCGTATCGGTATTACTGAATTTGCACAATCTGAACTTGGAGATATCGTGTTTGTCGAGCTTCCACAAGTCGGAGATGAGATCAAAGCAGGAGATCCTTTCGGTAGTGTAGAGTCTGTAAAAACCGTATCTGAATTGTACGCACCGATCAGTGGTAAAGTCTTAGAGGTCAATACAGAACTAGAAGATAGCCCTGAATATGTAAACGAGTCCCCTTATGAAAATGCATGGATGATTGTTATCGAACCAGCTGATTTAACGGAAGTGGATGGTTTACTTTCTCCAGAAAAATACGAAGAATTAATTTCAGAATAATTATGCAAACGCCGATTATTATCGGCGTTTTTTTCATATAATATTGGAAAGGGCATAGTTAGGAGAGAAGCTGAATGGCTATTGTCTTTAGTGAAAAATTAATTCTCGTTGAGGGAAGATCAGATAAACTAAAGCTTTTAAAACTTCTTGATGAATCAACAGAAATTATTTGTACAAACGGAACGATATCGAATGTAAAGCTAGAAGAAATTTTAAGTCCTTATGATGGTATTCCTATATATGCATTTTTAGATGCAGATAAATCGGGCGAGCAAATTCGGTCAGTTGTGAGGAAGGAATATCCAGAGGCGATTCATCTTTACACCAACCCCATGTATTGCGAAGTAGCGACTACACCGTTCAAAGTTTTGGCTTCCATTTTAAAAAGTGTTAATATAAAAGTGAAGAAAGAATATTTACTTTAGGATGATGTAATGTGAAAGAATGGACACTGGAACAGTGGAATAGCCATAAGAATAGTGGTCAGCTTGCGATATTTTATATTTATACACCTTTATGTGGAACATGCCAAGTTGCTAGTAAAATGATGCAAGTTGTACAAGAGATGAAGCCTTTTTCGATTGGGCAAGCAAATATTAATTATTTAGAGAACTTTGCAATGGATTATCATATTGAAAGTGTGCCATGTCTGTTAATAGCTAAAGGTGGCACTGTATATAAAAAAATATATGCCTTTCAATCTGTTCCATTTATATTAGACGCTATAAAAAGTATTGACGAACAAGTAGTCGTGTGATAATATACGATATACCAAGAATTAAATAGTGTCACTCTTATTAAGAGAGGTGGAGGGAAGTGCCCTTTGAAGCCCGGCAACCGTCATGTAAATGAAATGGTGCCAAATCACGCAAAGCAAATGCTTTGGGAAATGAGAGAATGGATGAATGTTATTAAAATGGATAACTTAAAACCCTTCTGCTCTTTTGCAGGAGGGTTTTTTTAGATAGAAAGGTGGCAAGGTTCCCATGATTAGTTTAAATAATGTTTCGAAAAAGTTTAGCACGAAACAAGGTACGATCGTTGCAGTTGAAGAGGTGAATCTTGACATAAAGAAAGGTGAAATCTTTGGCATCATCGGTTACAGTGGCGCAGGTAAAAGTACACTTATTCGCTTATTAAATGGATTAGAAAAACCAACCTCTGGACAAATTATCGTGAATGATCAAGATATCACAAAGATAAATGATGTGAAGCTTCGACAAGTAAGACAAAAGGTAAGTATGATTTTCCAGCATTTTAATCTGTTATGGTCAAGAACGGTTGAAGAGAATATTGCATTCCCATTAGAAATAGCTGGAGTTCCGCAAGCACAACGTTCTCAAAGAGTAAAAGAACTTATTGATTTAGTTGGTCTGGAAGGACGAGGACATTATTATCCATCTCAACTATCAGGCGGTCAAAAGCAACGTGTCGGAATTGCACGCGCATTAGCCAATCGACCAGAAGTACTTCTTTGTGATGAAGCAACCTCTGCGTTAGATCCAGAAACTACGGACTCAATTTTAGACTTATTAGTTAGTATCAATGAAAAATTAGGTCTGACAATTGTATTGATTACTCACGAGATGCAGGTCATTCAAAAGATATGCGGTCGAGTTGCAGTAATGGAAAAAGGTCATGTTGTTGAAGAAGGAAAAGTGCTAGACGTATTTCAAAATCCACAACAACCTATTACGAAGCGTTTTGTTTCGCAAGTCAGTGATTCAAATAAAGCCTTACAAACAATACAGCATTTAAAAGAACTATATCCAAATGGCAAACTGATCAAGCTAGTATTTGTTGGGGAGCAAACAGAGCAACCAATATTGTCTAGGCTTATCAAGCAATTTGATTTAGAAGTGAATATTGTTCAAGGGAATATTTCGCACACCCAAAATGGTGCATTCGGTACACTAATCCTTCAATTAGAAGGAGATGCATTACTAGTGGATGAGGCCATTCGCTATATACATGAACAAAAAGTAAATACAGAGGTGATCAACAATGATTAATGATTTATTTCCTAATGTTGATTGGCCAAAAATGTGGGAAGCAACACTTGAAACTCTTTATATGACTGCGGTATCCACTATTTTGACAGCAATTATTGGACTAGTTCTCGGTCTTCTACTTTTCTTAACTAGTCCTCATCAGGCGTGGGCGAACAAATTAGCTAACTGGTTAACTGGGGCTTTCGTTAATATATTCCGTTCTATTCCGTTTATTATTTTGATCATTTTATTAATACCATTAACGAAGTTTTTGGTCGGTACAATGCGTGGCCCTAACGCGGCATTTCCAGCTTTAGTAATTGGAGCTGCTCCATTTTACGCACGTATGGTATTGATAGCTCTTCGAGAAATTGATAAAGGTGTGCTAGAAGCAGCAAAATCGATGGGAGCTAAAACTACTACTATTATATGGAAGGTTTTATTGCCAGAATCTATGCCTGCTTTAGTATCTGGAATTACAGTCACAGCCATTTCACTTGTAGGTTATACTGCGATGGCAGGTATCATTGGAGCGGGTGGACTAGGGACTTTAGCCTTCTTGGATGGATTCCAAAGAGGTAGAACAGACGTAACACTTGTTGCCACGATACTAATATTAATAATGGTATTTATCATTCAGTGGATAGGTGATGTAATTACTACAAAAATAGATAAACGATAATAGGTGTTAACGAGAGAACTCGATCACATAGAAATCAAAGGATAAAAAGGGAGAGATTTTGAATGAAGAAGTTATTAGCTGGAGCTTTATTGTCAGTAAGTGCATTAACACTTGCAGCATGTGGAGAAGAAGAAGGTAGTCAGCTTGTAGTTGGTGCATCTAACGTACCTCATGCAGTAATATTAGAAGAAGTTAAACCTATTCTTGAAGAACAAGGAATTGAACTTGTTGTAGAATCATATCAAGATTATGTATTACCAAACAAAGATTTAGATTCAGGTGATTTGGACGCTAACTTTTTCCAACATATTCCTTACTTTGAAGCACAAAAAGCTGATTTTGGGTATGACTTCGCTAACGCAGGCGAAATTCATATCGAGCCAATCGGTTTATACTCTAAAAAATATGGTTCTATTGAAGAGCTTCCAGAAGGTGCGACTATCTTAATGAGTAACTCCGTTGCAGATCACGGACGTATCCTTGCTATGTTAGAAGCTAAAGGTCTTATTAAATTAGCAGAAGATGTAGACAAAACAAAAGCAGAAGTTAAAGACATCGTTGAAAATCCTAAAAACCTTGAATTTGACGCTAACTATGAATCAGCGCTAATGGTTCAGTTATATGAAAATGAAGAAGGTGATGCAGTATTGATCAACTCCAACTATGCAATAGACGCTGGCATTAACCCATTAGAAGACTCTATCGCAATTGAAGAATCTGATGAATCTCCATATGTAAATATCATCGCTGTAAACTCTGGTGATGAAGATAGTAAAGAGATTAAAGCCTTAGTAGAAGCATTAAAATCTGAAGAAATCCAAGACTTCATCCTAAGCGAGTGGGGCGGATCTGTAGTACCAGTAAAATAATATTATTTGAGAAAGCAGGCATCCTGGGATGTCTGTTTTTTTTGTTGTGGGATTGGCTAGCCCATAAACAGTTTAAACCACCATTTGTTAATAGAATATTATGTATATTGCTGTACCTATTCACTTTAATAAGTGAGTGTGCTAAAGTGTATAAATGTTATTAATAACACAATTGTACGTATGAGGAGGACATTTTGTGAAGAGGTTTGGGTTATTGCCGCGAATAGTGGTAGCTATTGTGGCTGGTGTTTTATTGGGATTAGTAGTCCCTAAAATAGTGGTTGAGATTATGGCTACTTTTAATAGTATTTTTAGTGCGTTTTTAGGATTTATTGTTCCTTTTATTATTATTGGATTTATCGTTCCGGGTATAGCTAAGCTAGGTAAGGGTTCAGGGAGATTACTCGGAATTTCTACTGGTGTTGCTTATTTATCTACTTTAGTTGCTGGTTTTATCGCATTTTTTATAGCTTCAAATTTACTACCAAAGCTTATCGGTGGTAAGGAGAGTGTAGAGTTAGAAAATCCAGAGGAATTTTTAATCGGGGGCTTATTTGAAATGCCGATACCTCCGATGATGGATATAATGACAGCATTAGTTTTCTCATTCATTATGGGAATTGGGATTTCTAGACTGAAGGGAAACACGCTACAAAATGCATTTGAAGAGTTTAGTGAGATTATAGAGAAGGTAATTTCTAATATTATTATTCCATTATTACCTATACATATTTTTGGGATTTTTATGAATATGGCGTACGGTGGACAGGTCGCAAAGGTATTATCTGTTTTTGGTGTTGTATTTATCATGATTATTGCGTTGCATCTTGTAATGCTTCTATTACAATATACAGCAGCTGGTACGGTAACAGGGAAAAATCCGTTGAAGCTATTAAAAACAATGTCCCCAGCTTACTTTACAGCTTTAGGTACACAGTCCTCGGCAGCGACTATTCCTGTTACGCTAAAACAGGCACAAAAGACTGGTGCTTCCGATAAAGTTACAAACTTTACGATTCCCTTATTCGCAACAATTCACTTATCAGGGAGTACGATTACACTTGTCTCTTGTTCAATCGGGGTATTGCTAATAAACGGACAAGATATTATGTTATCTACATTCATACCGTTTATATTTATGCTTGGTGTAACGATGATTGCCGCTCCTGGGGTTCCTGGTGGAGCGGTTATGGCAGCGCTTGGATTATTGGAAACAATGCTTGGATTTAACGGGGCAATGATAGGATTGATGATTGCTCTTTACATTGCACAGGACAGTTTTGGAACGGCGACAAATGTTACTGGAGACGGAGCACTTGCGATCATCGTAGACAAATTTTCTAAAACAAAGTAAGTTTTTTTAAAAATAAATGTTTAGCTCTCTAATAAGTGGGTATATAAGTGATGAACCTAAAAAAAGAGAGGAATGATTCATTATCAGTTCGGATGATTTACCTTATACAGAACAGATGGACCACGCATTTAGAGGAGTACATGGTTTTGGATATGATGAATTGAGACAAAGTCAGGAATTACGATTACAGGTCGAAAATAAGCGACAGGAAGATCATGAAAAATGTATGCAACTAGCTGCGAAAATTGATGCCCAGGCATTTAGGGGATAATATACTAGAATCCATGGAGATATTCTCCGTGGATTCTTTTGTTTTCACTAGCTTGATAGTGAAATCGATTCTCATTTAGATTATTCTTATTGAAAATAAAGAAAGAATACTATTTACCTAATAGTTTAGTGAAAAGTCAAGAGAAAACAGGAAATCTGTATATTCTACAATATTAAATAGAATATGCTCCAAAAGATTTGCAAGGTACCTTAGTTTGAGTTAAGATTAGAATGATAATAAATTAGAATGATTATACATTCGTATTTACTTAATGGAGGTTATTAAATGTCGACTTTAGTTATTAAAGATTTACACGTTGAAATAGACGGTAAAGAGATTTTAAAAGGTGTTAATTTAACGATTAATACGAACGAAATTCACGCTGTAATGGGTCCTAATGGTACAGGTAAATCTACTTTAGCTTCTGCTATTATGGGTCATCCAAAATATGAAGTTACATCTGGTTCAATTGAATTGGACGGAGAAGATGTTTTAGCAATGGAAGTAGACGAACGTGCACAAGCTGGTCTTTTCCTAGCAATGCAGTATCCAAGTGAAATCACTGGAGTTACAAATGCAGATTTCCTTCGCTCAGCGATCAATGCACGCCGTGAGGAAGGCGATGAAATCTCATTAATGAAATTCATCCGTGAGCTTGATAGCAAAATGGAATTTTTAGAAATGGATTTAGACATGGCACAACGTTATTTAAATGAAGGATTCTCAGGCGGAGAGAAAAAACGTAATGAAATTCTTCAATTAATGATGTTACAACCAAAATTCGCTATTTTAGATGAAATTGACTCTGGTCTTGATATCGATGCATTAAAAGTTGTTTCTAAAGGGATCAACCAAATGCGTGGAGAAGGATTCGGAAGCTTAGTAATCACTCACTACCAACGACTTCTTAACTATATCACTCCTGATCATGTGCATGTAATGATGCAAGGACGCGTAGTTAAATCTGGCGGACCTGAGCTTGCTCAAAGACTAGAAGCAGAAGGCTATGAATGGGTTAAAGAAGAGCTAGGAATTGAAGACGAAACAGTTGGACAAGAAGCATAAGAAAGGGGACGAATCAGCATGACGGTTGAAACAAAATTGGCATTAACCGAGCAAGAAATTCGCTCCTTTTCAGAAGGTAAACAAGAACCAAGCTGGATGACAGAACTTCGTCTAAAAGCATTTGGTGAACTTGAATCACTTCCGATGCCAACACCAGACAAAACAAAAATTACTAATTGGAATTTCACAGAGTTTCCAGTTCATACTGTGGATAGCAGTAAATTTGCATCTTTAGATGAATTACCTGAAGAAGTTAAAGCAGTTGTAAATGCTGATGAGCAAAAAAATATATACATTCAACATAATAATACACCTGCTTTTCTTTCATTATCAGAAGAGCTAAAAGCAAAAGGTGTTATTTTAACAGATATATACACTGCAGTTCGCGAGCATGCAGATATTTTTAAACAATACTTTATGACAGACGGTGTCAAAGTAACAGAACATAAACTAACTGCACTTCATGCTGCATTATTAAATGGTGGTGTATTCGTATACGTACCTAAAAATGTGGTAATTGAAGAACCAATTCAAGTTATCTATTTACATGATGATAAAAAAGCTTCCCTTTTCAATCATACTTTATTAGTAGCGGATGAAAATAGTTCTGTAACATATGTTGAAAACTACTTATCTACTGTTGATCATGCAGAAGGGCTAGCTAATATCGTGACGGAAGTTATTGCTAAAGACAATTCAAAAGTTACATTTGGAACTGTTGATGTTCTAGCAGAAGGATTTACAACATACGTTAATCGTCGTGGTGTAACAAGTCGTGATGCAGTTCTAGAGTGGGCACTTGGTATGATGAATGATAGTGATACTATTTCTGAAAACACAACACATTTAGTTGGTGATAATTCAGAGGGTCATGTGAAAATGGTTGTTGTAGGTCGCGGTAAACAAAAACAAAACTTTACAACAAAAGTAATCCATTGGGGCAAACATACAGAAGGTCAAATTCTTAAGCACGGCGTTATGAAGGATGAAGCATCATCTATTTTCAATGGTATTGGTAAAATTGAATACGGTGCTACTAAATCTAATGCAGAGCAAGAATCTCGTGTTTTGATGCTAAGCGAAAAAGCCCGTGGAGATGCAAATCCTATTCTTTTAATCGATGAAGATGATGTAACAGCAGGTCACGCAGCATCAGTTGGCCGAGTAGATCCACTTCAGTTGTACTATTTAATGAGCCGTGGTATTTCTCAACACGAAGCAGAGCGTCTAGTAATTCATGGATTCCTTGCTCCTGTAGTAAATGAATTACCTATTGAAGGCGTGAAGAAACAGCTGACGGAGGTTATTGAAAGGAAAGTTCGCTAATGCTCAATACTAAAGAGATTCGAAGCTATTTTCCAATTTTAGATCAAGAGATCAATGGGCATCCATTAGTCTATTTAGATAATGGTGCTACTTCTCAAAAACCAATTCAAGTGATTGAAGCTATTAAAAATTATTATGAATTTGAAAACTCTAATGTGCATCGTGGAGTTCATACGCTTGGTAACCGAGCAACGGACAGTTACGAAGGAGCACGTGAAAAGGTTCGCAAATTCATTAATGCTAAGTCTACTAAAGAAGTTATATTTACTCGTGGTACAACGACTGCTATCAATACGGTGGCACAGAGCTACGGCCTGGCAAACCTAAAAGAAGGCGATGAAATTGTTATTACGCATATGGAGCACCATTCCAACATTATTCCTTGGCAGCAATTAGCGAAGAGAACTGGTGCCGTATTAAAATATATTGATTTAGAAGCGGATGGTACACTTTCTTTAGAGAAGGTTAGAGAAACAATTACTAACCAAACTAAAATTGTGTCAATCGTTTATGTATCTAACGTTTTAGGAACAATGAATCCTATAAAAGAAATTACACAAATTGCACATGAGCATGGAGCAGTAATGGTGGTTGATGGTGCACAGGCTGCACCACATCTAAAAATAGATGTTCAAGCGCTTGACTGTGATTTCCTTGCATTCTCTGGTCACAAAATGTGTGGACCTACTGGTATAGGGGTACTATACGGGAAAGAAGCATTATTGGATAAAATGGAACCAATCGAATTTGGTGGGGAAATGATTGACTTCGTAGGGTTGTATGATTCTACGTGGAAAGAGCTACCTTGGAAATTCGAAGGAGGAACTCCAATAATTGCTGGTGCCATTGGTCTTGGAGCTGCAATTGATTTCTTAGAAGAAATTGGCTTAGATGAAATTGAAAAGCATGAACATGAGTTAGCTGCTTACGCAATGGAAAAAATGTCTACGATTGATGGATTATCGATTTATGGACCTATTGATCCTGCGAAACGTGCAGGAATTGTTACATTCAATTTAGATGATGTACATCCACATGATGTTGCAACAGTTTTAGATATGAGTGGAATTGCAGTTCGTGCAGGACATCATTGTGCTCAACCATTGATGAAATGGTTGCAATGTGTGGCAACTGCTCGTGCCAGCTTCTATATATACAATTCAGAAGAGGATTTAGATCGTCTAGTTACTGGATTGCTTTCAGCAAAGGAGTATTTTAACGATGTCTTCTAATTTAGATCAACTTTATCGTCGTGTCATTATGGATCATTATAAAAATCCTCGTAACAAAGGTAGTATTGAGGATGGCGCTTTGACAATTGATATGAATAACCCTACTTGTGGAGACCGCATTCATTTAACACTTCAAGTGGAAAATGGTAAGATACAAAATGCAAAATTTGATGGAGAAGGATGCTCTATTTCTATGGCATCTGCATCCATGATGACACAAGCAGTTAAAGGAAAGTCTGTAGAAGAAGCTTTACAACTTTCTAGTACTTTTTCAGAAATGATGCTTGGGAAAGATTACGATGATTCTATTGAGCTTGAAGATATAGAAGCATTAAGTGGTGTTTCTCAGTTTCCAGCGCGCATCAAGTGTGCAACTTTAGCTTGGAAAGCAATGGAAAAAGGCGTTTCAGAAGAAAAAGAATAACACACGAACGGAGGAAATACGATGGCAAAAAAAATGCCTGAAATTGGTGATTACAAATATGGTTTCCACGATAAAGACGTATCCATTTTCCGTTCTAAACGTGGATTAACGAAAGAAATCGTAGAAGAAATATCACGAATGAAATCAGAACCACAATGGATGTTAGATTATCGTTTAAAAGCATTAGAAATTTTTTACTCAAAACCAATGCCACAATGGGGCGGAGATTTAGGGTCATTAAATTTCGATGAGATTACTTATTACGTGAAGCCTTCTGAGCAAACAGAAACTTCATGGGATGAAGTACCAGATGAAATCAAAGCTACATTTGATAAATTAGGTATCCCAGAAGCAGAGCAAAAATATCTTGCAGGTGTTTCTGCACAGTATGAATCAGAGGTTGTATACCATAACATGAAGCAAGAGCTTCAAGATTTAGGGATTGTATTTAAGGATACTGATTCCGCTCTTCGTGAAAATGAAGATATTTTCAAAAAACACTGGGGTACAGTAATACCATCATCAGACAATAAGTTTTCTGCACTAAACTCAGCAGTATGGTCAGGTGGATCATTTATCTATGTACCACCTGGTGTTAAAGTGGAAACTCCACTACAAGCATACTTCCGTATTAACTCTGAAAACATGGGTCAATTCGAACGTACGCTAATTATTGTAGACGAAGGCGCTTCTGTACATTATGTTGAAGGATGTACTGCTCCTGTTTACACAACAAACTCACTTCATAGTGCAGTTGTTGAAATTATCATTAAAAAAGATGCTTATTGCCGTTATACAACAATCCAAAACTGGGCAAATAACGTTTATAACTTAGTTACAAAACGTGCAGTTTGTGATGCGAATGCAACGATGGAATGGATTGACGGAAATATCGGATCAAAATTAACGATGAAATATCCAGCTGTTATCTTAAAAGGTGAAGGCGCTCGTGGTATGACGCTTTCTATCGCAATTGCTGGTAAAGGCCAACACCAAGATGCTGGTGCGAAAATGATGCATTTAGCTCCAAATACTTCTTCTACTATTGTTTCTAAATCTATTTCGAAACAAGGTGGTAAAGTAACATATCGTGGTATCGTTCATTTTGGACGTAAAGCTACAGGTGCCCGTGCAAATATCGAATGTGATACATTGATCATGGATAATCAGTCTACTTCTGATACAATTCCTTACAACGAAATCTTGAATGATAATATTTCTTTAGAGCATGAAGCGAAAGTTTCAAAAGTATCTGAAGAACAATTATTCTACTTGATGAGTCGTGGTCTAAGTGAAGAAGAAGCAACAGAAATGATCGTAATGGGCTTCATCGAACCATTTACTAAAGAACTTCCAATGGAATATGCCGTAGAAATGAACCGTCTTATCAAGTTCGAGATGGAAGGCTCTATAGGTTAATCCAATTATATAAATGCAGCAAGGTGTACAATTCGCCTTGCTGCATTTTTTTATATGTGGATTATCATGCTACGAATCGAGTGTTCATAGCATTTTAAAGAATTAAACATTACCGCTGATTTTCGCTTCAGGCAGACGCTTTCCGCGTCGGTTGTGATGTCTCACCTGTCTCGCTCATCCCGCTGAAGTCGCCACCTTTCACTACAATCAATTAAGTAAGTTATACCGAAGAATAAGATTTAGCTCAGCCTCAAAAAAATCAGTCGGTAATAATATAACAACAATTCTGTCCAAAGCTCTTTAAAAACGATTGAAACTGATTTTTATCTTATATGGCGCTTGCACTTTTACACAATCCTTACTAAATAATGTTAGTTTGATTAAGTTCATTAAGTGGTATTCATAATTTAACTAGTGTAGTTTTGAAAAGAGAGGATATTGAAAATGATTGTATTTGAACGAGATAAAAGCTATATAATGTTTACGCAGGATGATCACGCGCAAATTTCAAAGCAAATAGCAGAGTGTTGTAAGGATGATTTTTATTATGATTCTAAACATATCGAAGAAGTAATACTAGCGATTCAAGAGCATGATCGTGGTTGGATAGATCCGGATAAGTCTCCGCTTTGGAATGATAAATCGGAGGAGCCATTCTCTTTTATTGATTATCCTACTGACCTCAAAATTTCTTTTTATGAAAAAGGATTGGATGAGGTGGAAGAAATGAGTAAGTATGCTTGTTTATTGTGTAGTTTACATTATTCCTCCTTCGTGCAGGATGCTGAAGAACCCGCAGTTCAAGAATTTTGGGATATAGAAAAGCAAAGACAGGAGCGACTTTATAAGGAATTAGGAATTGTCGGTAATGAGGAAAAGAAAGAGACATTAATGTATCATTTAGATCTGTTGAAATTCTCGGATTTCCTATCTCTATTTATATGTTTACACGAACCTGGAGATAATAAGAAGAAGCATCCTTTTTTCAAAAATGGATTTCCACAATTGTTTCTATTTGCAACGGACGAGCCAATTATAGCCGGTTGGGAAAACGAAGAACTTGTTTCCCTATCATTCTCCCCCTTGAAGAGCGAACTAGTTGTAAAAATGCCTTATAAGGAAGTTATGAAGGACCAGATTGAGAAGGATGGCCTATTACAGGCGTTCAAAAATACTCCGGTTACTATTAGAAAAGTTACGTTCAAATGAAACCATTGAAAAAACCAGTCAAAACATTTTGACTGGTTTTGCTGTATTTTATAAAGTTTTTAAACCATTACAACAAATTGAGAAGCAAAAGATTGTTCCTTTTCAATTTGGATGGCTTGAATCTTAGCCACTTCTTTTTTTCTTGCCGTGGCACAATCAGCTAAATTGAGCTGATCAATTGTATTAATATCAATTAAGTTAGCAAGAAAATCGGCATCTTTTAATGCACTATTCAATCCAAATGCTCCAGTAGGTGTCATCGTATGAACTGCATCTCCGATTAATGCGACTCCTTTTTTGCCCCAATTTTCACTAGTGCTACTATACACATCTAATAGAACGAAATCCTTCCACGATTGAATGTTTTCGCGCACTGTTTGTTCAAGTTCCGGAAACGCAAAAATAAGCTGGTCGATAAATGTTGTAAAAGGCTGCTTTCTAAGTGAGGGAAATGAACCTTCTTCAATATTCCAACCAATTTGAATATAACCTTTTGCTTGAGTAAATAGAGAAATTTGTTTATCACCAATTAAGGCCATTTTAATAGAAGGTTCCCATTTTTCTGGTGTTGGAATTCTTGCCCAAAGCAAATCATAACCATGTCTACGGGTAGTTACATCTAGATTCGCTTTTTTACGAACGGTCGAATTACGGCCATCTGCACCAATAACAAGTTCACTTTCAATAAGCACCTTTTCATCATTCTGTGAAGCTAAGACACCGGTATAAGTACCATCTTCATCCTGTAGTAGTTCCTCTACCTTCGTACTCAACATAAGTTGGAACGTAGGGTATTGCTCAGCTGCTGCTAATAATACATGTAACAAATGCGCTTGGGGAACATGAATGCCAAGATGCCCGACAGTTGAATCTGGTAAAATTGTTTTAAACAGCTCACCATCCTGCCAATACTCAAGTTTCTCCATTCGCAAAAGACCGAGCTTTTCCACTTCGTCAAATAAATTATATTTTTTTAAAATCGCTTCGCCTTCTTCATTTAAATGCTCTCCACGAAACGTTTTACCAATTTGATTTGTTCGCTCTATTAACACAACAGAAACATTCTTCCTAGCCAATAAATAAGCAAGAAGTGCGCCCCCTGGACCAGCACCTACGATACAAACATCTACTTTAACCATATTTATTTCCTCCCTTTGCTTCAAATAAGCGTAAAGGCTATTCGTAACGACACATATATATTTTAGCGAAATAAAAAATTATTATCCATCTTTTCATATTCTAAAGATTAAATAAGTTATTTGGCAGCAAAAGTCATTAATATCACTGAAGCAATCTCAGTGATATGATATTATTGTATTAATAGCGAGGTGATGAAATGATTCAAATCGGCCTAACCGGTTGGGGAGATCATCCGGACTTGTACATGTCCTCCGCAAAGGAAAGATTACAGGATTACAGTGCACACTTTCCCGTTGTGGAATTAGACGCAGCATTTTACGCGATTCAACCAATAAAAAATAGCTTAAAGTGGATCAAAAGTACACCAGATAATTTTCAATTTGTCGTGAAGTGTTATCAAGGGATAACTGGTCATTTACGTGGTGAATTACCTTTTGATTCGCTCGAGGAAATGTTTGAATTATATAGACAGTCGATTATGCCATTTAAAGAAGCGGGGAAGCTTTCAATGATACTTGCGCAATTTCCACCTTGGTTCCAATGCAATAAGGAAAGCGTGCAATATATACGTAAAGTTAGGGAGGAGTTAAAGGATTTTGAAGTGGTTATTGAGTTTCGTCACCAATCCTGGTATGCTCCTGAATACAAAGACTCCACACTTCAATTTTTGAAGGAAAATTATTTTCATCATAGTGTTTGTGATGAACCACAGGCTGGTGAAGGCAGTATTCCATTAGTTCCGATCGCCACTACAAATAAGGTGCTAGTTCGGTTGCATGGTAGAAATACATATGGATGGGTTAATCCTGGCAATAACGTGAAGTGGAGAGAAGTAAGGTACCTATATGATTATAATAAAGAAGAACTTTCTACTATAAAAAGCGTTTGCGAGCATTTGGAGAAACAAGCAAATGAAGTTGTAGTCTTATTTAATAATAACTCTGGTGGGCATGCAGCAAGCAATGCAAAAACGTTTCAGAACATGCTAGGATTAAATTTTGAAGGACTTGCTCCAAAACAATTAGATTTATTTGAAGGAGATTTTTAGATGGTATGGATTATACTGGCAATTGGCGGGCTTTTCTCTGGGATAGTAGGAGCCTTGGTTGGTCTTGGCGGAGGCGTTATTTTAGTGCCGGCTACGCTGTTTTTTGGAGCTTCTCTTGGCCTAATACCAAACATTACACCTCAAAGTGTTGTTGGGCTATCTGTTATTATGATGATATTCACAGGGCTGTCCTCTACACTATCCTATATGAAGACTAAAACGGTAGACTTTAAAAGTGGGTTTATTTTTTTTATCGGTAGTATTCCTGGAACAGTACTTGGAGCATTTGTAAACAAAGGATTGGATTTGCCTTCTTTTAACTTATATTTTGGTATTTTACTTGTTATCTTATCCACTTTATTGTTAGTTAGAGATCGCTTAAAACCAGTTCAGTGGTTTGTGGAAAACGGGAAAAAGAAAACCTTTAATGATGGCAATAAAACATATGTATACGGATATCCAATTTGGTTTGCATTATTATTAACTTTTGGTGTTGGATTTGCATCCGGTCTATTTGGTATTGGCGGGGGGTCTATCATCGTACCTGCGATGATTTTATTATTCCTCTTCCCACCACATGTAGCAGTTGGTACGTCTATGTTTATGGTGTTTTTATCATCAATGGTGAACTCTGTTACGCATATATCATTGGGCAATGTACCTTGGTTGTATACAATTCCAGTAATTCCTGCTGCTTATATTGGAGCAAAAATAGGTGCAAAGTTAAACAAAAAGTTGAATTCCGATACACTTGTGTTGGCTTTACGCATTGTACTTCTATTATTAGGTGTACGTTCCATTATAGACGGACTATTTTAAGTACATTCAGCTAATGATCTTTGCCATTAGTTTGCGTAGGAGCAGATGTTTTCTGCGACGAGCTCGCGCAGGAGCAATGTTTTTCCTGCGGAGCTGAACAGAGCGGAAGAAAATACGCCGCGGCATATTTGATTAAGGTGGGAGAAAAATGAGTGAGACGATTTATATATACCATACAAATGATTTGCATAGTCATCTAGAAAATTGGCCTGCTATTCATCAATTTCTCTCAGAAAGTCGGAAAAACCTTTCTGCACAGGCTTCCTATTTAACTTTAGATATTGGAGATCATTTAGATCGTTCGAATATATATACGGAAGGTACCCTTGGAAAGGGAAATGTGCAACTGTTAAATGAAGCCCAATATGATTATGTAACGATTGGAAATAATGAGGGGATCACCCTAAGCCACGAAGACTTGGAAGCCTTATACATAGATGCTAATTTTGAAGTTATCGTCTCAAACTTTACTGATTTGGAAGGGAATATTCCTTCCTGGGTATTGCCCTTTAAAATACATGAGACACAAACAGGTATTAAAATAGGTATTGTTGCGGCAACAGCAGATTATGGTATTTATTATGAAAAACTAGGGTGGCATGTTCAAGATCCGATTCCACGTCTGAAAGAGGTATGTGAAGCACTTAGTCCACAGGTGGATGTTCTGATATGTATGTCTCATTTAGGAATGTCGCAAGACGAAATAATTTCGTTGGAAATTCCTCAGGTTGATTTGATTTTGGGATCGCACACACATCACGCATTTGAAGAAGGTAAGGTAATTGGGAATACGTTGCAAGCTGCTACAGGTAAATTCGGTATGAATATTGGTCTTGTGACATTGGAATTTGATCATGTAGCAAGAGCAATCCAATCGAAGAGGGCAATATTATTTCGTACAGAAACACTGCCAGTTCCAATGAACGCAAGTGATTCACAGTTAGCATGGGAAAATGAAGGAATAGCTGAAATGTCTAGTATTGCTTTTTATAACCCTTCTATATTGAAGAAGGAATGGTTTAAGGAATCGGATTTATCTCATTTCTTCGGAAAAGCCCTTCTAGCCTTTACGAATGCAAACTGTGCAATGTTCCCAGCAGGAATTTTTTTAAAGGACCTTCAGCAGGGGCCGATTACTGCGAGAGATTTACATCAATGTTTGCCACACCCAATTAATCCATGTGTCATTACATTAACTGGCACAGAGCTACTCGAAGTCATTCGTACAGCGAAAAATGAAAAATGGCCAAAGCTTGAAGTAAAAGGGTTAGGGTTCAGAGGTAACTATCTAGGAGCAATATTATATGAACAACTTCAAGAACTAGAAGATGGTACAGTATTAGTCAATGAAACACAGCTTGAATTTGAAGAAATATATACACTGGCAACTTTAGATATGTTTACATTCGGTTACTTTTTTCCTTCATTAAAATTTGCACCAAAACAATATTTTATGCCAGAAATGATTCGAGATATCGTGAAATGGTATGGACAGTATGAAAAAAATGAATATAAGTCATGAAAATCCCTCTCCTTACATAAGTAGTAATTAGGGGGATTGTTTTTGTTCTATAGAAAGAAGAAAAAACGATTTGCTTTCTTTACTAGTCAGCGTAAATTAGCCATTTTTTTAATCTGTTTTATGTTATCAGTTGGAGGTCTCATCTATTATATTAATAAGCAGTTGACTGCAACCTACTTGGAATATGCAGAAGTTCAAACAACTAAAATAGCATCCATGGTAATTAATAAAGCTATTAACTCAAGAATTTCCAATACGCTCGATGTAAATGACATAATCGAAGAGGTACCATCAGATAGTACTACAATGGTAACTACTCGATTTAATACAGAAATAATAAATCGTATACTATCTGATACAAATCAGCTGGTTCAGTCTCATTTGGAGCAAGCTGAGCAGGGGAACTTTTCAAGTCTACCTTATTTAGATGACATCGAGTACGATAAACAAACGATGGAGGATCAGGGGGGAGTCGTATTTTTCGTTCCAATGGGGCAAGCGACGAATATACCCATCATTGGTAACTTAGGTCCGAAAATCCCTATACGCTTTCACGTCATCGGAAATGTACAATCAAATGTAGTGCCTTCAATTACTAAATTTGGTATAAATAATGCTTATGTTGAAGTCAATATCCACATTAAGGTAAATGTACAAATAATCGTTCCTCTAGCAAGTAAAATGAGTACGGTTGAACAGAGTATACCTGTTGCTATGGGAATCGTGCAAGGCCAAGTTCCTTATATATATACAGGTGGCGATGGGGACGCTGCTCCATCAATAGAGGTACCACTACCATTACCTGAAAAATAAAAAACCTTTAAAACATAGCATTTACTGCTATACTAGGAGAAACAAATAGAAATAGGTAGAGGCTGCAGAACTTAAGAGTAGTTTACAGGAGAATGACAACTGTGATTGTAAACGGAAGGAAGTTTTGCCGAAATTAGATGCTGATCGTCGAGACAAATCTAGTTGGGGTTATTTTGAACAAAAATAACACTGTCATTTATACAAAAGTATAAATGGAGAGCTACAGAGTAGAAAATTTATGCTTAAAATTTTTACTAAAAGCCAACCTATATGATATTAGGTTGGCTTTTTTATTTAGGAGGAAATTGTTTTGGAAAATACGATATTTTCGATTTTGCCGCCACTACTGGCGATTGTAATGGTGCTTGTGACGAAGAGAGTTTTATTATCATTGGGGGTCGGAATCGTTTCGGCAGCTTTATTAGTAGAAAGCTTTTCGCCAATTGATTCATTAATCATTCTTTGGGATTCCTTTATCACGTCGTTTTGGGATAATGGATTGAATATGTATAATATTTATATATTATCTTTTATATTGCTGCTCGGAGTAATTACCGCGATTGTCAGCTTATCTGGAGGAAGTACAGCTTTTGCAGCATGGGCAGTTAAGCGTATTAAAACAAATCGGGGATCAAAGCTATTAACAGCCTTTTTAGGAATTATTATTTTTGTAGACGATTATTTTAATGCGCTTGCTGTCGGACAAATTGCTCGACCAATTACAGATTCTCATCGAGTATCTCGTGCAAAGCTAGCTTATTTTATCGACTCTACATCAGCACCTGTTTGTGTAGTTTCTCCAGTTTCTAGCTGGGGCGCATTTTTAATAAGTCAGCTGGGTGTTATTTTTGCTACTCATGCAGTAACAGACTATACACCACTTGAGGCGTTTATGTTAATGGCACCGATGAATTTCTATGTAATTGCTGCGCTTGCAATGGTATTTTTTACTGCATGGACAGACAACGACTTAGGCGAGATGAAGAAACATGAAACTCTTGCAAAAGAAACGGGTGTTCTTTTTGATCCAAATAAATCAAATCCAGGTGATTTACAAGGTAATTTCCCGGAAAATAATTTTGGTAAAGTGAATGATTTAATCCTACCAATTGTATCGTTAATTGCTGTAACTCTATTTGCGATGTTTTGGACAGGCTACCAAGCTTCAGGAAAAGTAATGAACTTATTTGTTATTTTTGAGAACACAGACGTTCCATTCTCTCTATTTTTAGGTGGGCTGGTATCGAGTATTTTAGCTATATTATTGTATACTCGTCAATTCAAGAAAAACACAGAGGCAAATATAGGGTTAATAGGGAAAGCAGTTATTTCAGGTATAAATTCAATGTTACCGGCTATTTGTATTTTAATATTTGCTTGGTCTCTTTCGTTTTTAATAACAGCACTAGGAACTGGTGAGTTTTTAGCTAAGCTTGTTACAGAAAATAATATTCCGGTAGGGATAATACCAGTCTTACTTTTTGTTTTAACAGCTTTTATGGCTTTCGCAACTGGATCGTCATGGGGATCCTTTGGGATTTTACTACCAATTGGAGCAAGCATCATTATGGTAGTAGAGCCGGAATTATTACTTCCAGTTTTAGCGGCAGTTTTAGCAGGTGCAGTTTTTGGTGATCATTGTTCCCCTATTTCAGATACAACCATTATGTCAGCAACTGGGGCAGGGGTAAACGTAATTGACCACGTAATGACCCAGTTACCATACGCCATTATTAGTGCAGTCATTGCTGCAATTGGCTATTTAGTATTAGGTCTTACTGGATCCGTTATGTTTGGATTTATAACGGTAGTCATCATCCTTATCTTATTTTTCTCTATATGGAGTTTCAAAGGTAAAAGAGTAGTTTAGCTATTATAACATTGGATGTCTCAGGGAATTGTATGGTTGTTTGCAATTAAATAATATGTTACATTGACAACAGTGTAGTTAGTTTATTTAGAATGGGGTCGAGACGAAATGACATCGTGTAAACCAACGAAAACAGAGTACCAACGAAAACCAGAATGGTTAAAAATTAAGTTAAATACGAACGATGAATACAAAGGTCTAAAAAAGTTAATGCGTGAAAATAATTTAAATACAGTATGTGAGGAAGCAAAATGTCCAAATATACATGAGTGTTGGGGTTCACGTAGAACTGCTACATTTATGATTTTAGGAGCTATTTGCACACGTGCTTGCCGTTTTTGTGCAGTAAAAACTGGTTTACCTAATGAATTAGATTTGGCTGAACCAGAAAGAGTTGCTGATTCAGTTGTTATTATGAATTTAAAACATGTAGTCGTAACAGCAGTTGCTCGTGATGATTTAAAAGATGGTGGTTCTGAGGTTTTTGCTGAGACTATTCGTGCGATTCGCCGAAAAAATCCTTTTACTTCAATAGAAGTTTTACCTTCTGATATGGGTGGAATTGAGCAAAATATCCGTAATATTATGGATGCAAAACCCGATATCCTTAACCATAATATTGAAACAGTTCGTCGACTGACTCCAAGAGTTCGTGCAAGAGCTAAATACGATCGTTCACTAGAGCTACTACGTCGAGCAAAAGAAATGCAACCAAGCATTCCGACAAAATCGTCACTAATGTTAGGTTTAGGAGAAACACATGAAGAGATACTAGAAGTGATGGATGATCTTCGTGCTAACAACGTAGATATAATGACGATTGGTCAATACTTACAGCCTTCAAAAAAACATTTACCAGTTCTTAAATATTACTCCCCAGCCGAATTTGGAGAATTGCGTAAAATTGCCATGAGCAAAGGATTCTCACATTGTGAAGCTGGTCCACTTGTTAGAAGTAGTTATCATGCAGATGAACAGGTTAACGCTGCCGCTAAGCAAAGACAATTGCAAGGTGAGGAACTTCTAGCTACTCCAAATAGCTAATGGATGGTGATTGAATGATAGTTGCAGAAGGCTTTACTTATGAGATTATAGAAGATTATCGTGAGGCATTTAAAGAAGAAGCCTTTTTAGATCGTTATAGTGAAATTTTAACTAAATACGATTATATTATGGGTGATTGGGGTTACGGCCAGCTTCGTCTTAAAGGTTTTTTTGAGGACCGTAGTCATAAAGCTACATTTGATACGAAAATAGGGACGATGAAAGATTATCTATATGAGTATTGTAATTTTGGCTGTGCCTACTTCGTCGTGAAGAAAACAGGAGTAGCTCCAAAAATAGTTCCAGTAGAAGCTATAAAAGAAGTAAACGAAAACCTTGAGCAAGATCAACTATGATCTACTCAAGGTTTTTTGTTTTATGGGCTCTCCGAAAGCATATAAGAAAAACCGGGCAAAAAAAGTCGGTTCCTTTAAGGTCAAATCCTGTTTCTATCGTTTTCCAGGGGCTTTGGACGTTTTGCTATATTATTATTATCCGCCCCTTCTTTTTTTGGTACTCTTATGGATTTATCTGTCCATCGCACTTCTACAGCACTTAAAAACGGTTTAGTAAGGTTTTGGATAATTAGAGATAAGATACTTCAAATTGATAGATCAAGCTCTCGAAGATGCAATTTCGTTCGCTCTTTCACTTCTTTATATAGTGAACACTTACTATTTCTCTTTATTTCCACTAGTAAAAAAGGAAATCTACCTTCTTCATTCTTCCTTACAGAAGAGTATCGCTAATTTTGACAGACGATATTATCACTATTTTAACTTTGACTACTATTATCATCTAAGTGATAAGCTATGCTTAATCTTATTGTGGAGTACTACTCACTATGTTGATTGAAGTGTAGGGTGGCGTCTCCAGCAGGAAAAGCGTTAGGCGAAGACCCCACAGCGTAGCGAGGGGGCTGGGGCAACGCCTGCGGAAAGCGTCCATCTGAAACGAAAATCAGTAGTAGTATTATTCATTTTTTTAAGTACCATCAACCCAGTGCACACAGGACATTTTTATATACTTATCTTTTTAAAAATAGCTAGTCGTGATAGTAATCACAACTAGCCACTTTATATTAACTTAATAATTCACGTAGATAATCTCGTAATTCTACAGCCTCTTCTTCTGATCTATTAAATACATGTTCGAGATAGCCCGGTTCTTCGACATCATCCGCTCCGATTATTGCTGCTCGTCCATATTGTATATCCATCACAAGTACTTTTCCATAAAAACGAGAGCTTTGGGAAATGGCTAAATCATATCTTTGGGATTCCCCTGTAAAGCCAACAAATCGCGTTTTGGTATCTTCTACATCATCGTACAAATAAAATCGTTCCACCATGTGTCACTCCTTCCTACCTTAGAATTATGGTACTATAGAATAGGAGTATATATCAAATGAACAACAATTAGGAGGCTTTTCAATGTATTTTGTAGATAGAAAAAAAATTGCTTTAACATTGGCACATATGAACCAGTTGTTAGGCATTATAGAGGCAAAACAAGATTGGCAAGCAGATGAAGTATCCAAATTAGCGTTTGAGCGAATTGGTCAAAATATTATTGAGTCTATTATCGATGTAGGTAATTCGATGATTGATGGGTTTATTATGCGTGATCCAGGTGGATACGATGATATTATCGATATTTTAACGGATGAAAAAGTTATCACAGTTGAAATGGACGGCCCTTTAAAAGAAGTTATCGAGTTTAGAAAAGTACTTGTTCGTCAATTTTATGCGGTGGATCACTTGAAATTAGAGGAAGTTCTGACAAAGAATTTACGATTCTTAAAGGAATACCCTAAAGCAGTGGAAACATATTTAGTAGATGAATTAGGACCAGTTTCTGCATTTTTACCTGAGGATTCCAATGTTAAATTATAAAGCATATTTTATTGATTTAGATGGTACTGTCTATAGAGGGAAAACGCCTATTCCTGAGGCTGTAGAATTTATACATTATTTGCAAAGCAATGGAACAGAACCTTTTTTTGTTACGAATAATTCCTCTATGACCCAAAAGCAGCTTCAGGAAAAGCTAGCTATTATGGATATTCATATAGATACCTCACATATTATTTCATCTTCAATTGCTGCGGCAAATTATATTAACGAGTATTTACCGGGCAAAGAAGTATTTATGATTGGTGAACTTGGATTGGAAGATGCGCTTAAATCAAGAGATATTTCCATTACTACAGGTATGGCAGATGTTGTCGTTCTTGGAATTGATCGCGCTATTAATTATGAAAAGCTAGCTACTGCTTGTCTTTCAATACGTGCTGGAGCAGCATTCTTATCAACGAATAGTGATCATGCTTTTCCTTCAGAAATAGGATTTTTACCGGGTAATGGAGCTTTTACAAAATTAGTCGAGCATTCTACCGGAGCAGAGCCTGTATATATGGGGAAACCTCAACCATTTATGTTAGAGTTCATTCAAAAACAGTATGGATTTAACAAAGAAGAGATGGTTATGATTGGGGATAACTATCAAACAGATATTATGACAGGAATTCATATGGGGATAGATACAGTGCATGTAAATAGTGGGGTAAACAGTACTGCAGAAGTTAAGCTTCAGGCAGAGCAACCTACCTATTATTTAGATTCTTTAAGCGAATGGACAAAATAAAAAGACTGTAGATTGAAGTCTCAGTCTTTTAAAATAGAGGATTGTCCTCTATATATTGATAAATGTTTGCAACAAGTTCGCTTGGGGTATTTGCTTCTACAACCTCACCATTTACTATGGCAAATAAAGTTTCAGAACAGAGGGAGCAATAACTCAGGCAACCATACTCTAACACATCTAAATTGGAGTCCTGTTCTAATATGTCGAAAGCTTCTTGGGACCCGTTTGCAAGGTTGCTTATACAAAATTCAACCATAGGATTCACAGCTGTTCACCTCACTACATGGTCATGCTACTCTTTTTTAAAGAAAACGTCAATTAAGATGTTCTATTGTGAAATGTATCACAATCTATTATAATTTGAGATGACATTAAATTTAAGGGAGAATATTATGCGAAAATTAGTATTATTAGGTGGGGGATATGGAAATATGCGAATATTACTTCGCTTATTGCCAAATAATATTCCTGATGATGTAGAAATTACTTTAATAGACAGAACGCCGTTCCATAGTTTAAAAACTGAATTTTATGCACTAGCTGCTGGAACTTCTCCGGATAGTGGTATTCGAGTAGCATTTCCAGAGAACGATAAACTAAAAGTAACCTACGGAGAAATTTTAGAAATTGATGTAGAAAGTAAACAAGTCTTACTAGCTGATGGACAAGCCATTGAATATGATGACCTAGTAATTGGACTCGGATGTGAGGACAAATACCATAACGTACCTGGAGCAGATGAATTTACTTATAGCATACAAACGATTGGCCGTTCAAGAGATACGTATAATAAAATTGGGGGTCTACCTTCAGGTTCTGTTGTAGGTATTGTTGGAGCGGGACTTAGTGGAATAGAGCTAGCAAGTGAACTTCGCGAAAGCCGTCCAGACTTATCGATCAAGCTATTTGACCGCAGTCCTCGTGTTTTAAGAGATTTCCCAGAACGATTAAGTAATTATGTACAGAAGTGGTTCGACACAAACAATGTAGATGTGGTTAGTAATTCAAATATTACAAAAGTAGAGCCGAACAAATTATTCAATCATGAAGAAGTAATTCCTGTGGATGTAGTTGTTTGGACAGCGGGGATTCAACCTGCGGCTCCTGTAAGAGCCCTACCAGGTGAAAAAGATAAAACTGGTCGCGTCATTTTAACACAATATCACGATTTACCAAGTTATCCAAATGTATATGTTGTTGGTGATGCTGCATCTCTACCATTAGCGCCAAGTGCTCAGCTGGCAGAAGAACAAGCAGAGCAAATTGTTAAAGTGCTTCAAGCACGCTGGAAAGATACACCACTTCCTGAGAAAATGCCTGAAATTAAACTTAAAGGGTTTATGGGCTCACTTGGGAAAAAACAAGGATTTGCATACTTGGCAGACATCTCAGTCACTGGACGAATTGCACGTTTGATGAAATCAGGTTTACTTTGGATGTATAAGCGTCATAACGGGTAATATAAAAAGCTTCGAAAGGCTCTATCTTGAGCGCTTTGAAGCTTTTTTTGTCGTAATATTATTCCTTATAGCCATATTTCTCAAGTGCAGCATAGATTGGTTTTAATTGGATATAGCCTTCTGCAATGACATCAGTATTGATCATCACGAGTGGGTAGAAAAATTCATCCTCTGCAATTCGATTGGCAATATTTTGATGTCGCTCATTCTCAATTGGCTTTTCGATATCGATATAGCTGAAAGTAACTTGGTGATTTGGAAATTTACGGTCAATGGCTGCTTGTAGCCATTCGTATGTATCCATGGAAGATGGTGCATTTACGCAACTAGCACATACAACATCTGCTCCAAAAACTTCTATATTTAATGATTGAAACGTCATAATGGTGACCTCCTCGGAATTCTTTATTGGATTTTTTCCTTCCTTCACATTATAATGATTATAGCGAAAGGAGTCGATAGATATGACTGATACAATGAATGAACAAGTTCAAGAAGTTTTAGATAAATTACGTCCATTTTTACTTCGAGATGGAGGAGACTGTGAGCTTGTAGATATTGAAGATGGTATTGTAAAACTACGCCTTCTAGGAGCTTGTGGCAGCTGCCCAAGTTCAACGATTACACTTAAAGCAGGTATCGAACGTGCACTTTTGGAAGAAGTACCAGGAGTAGTAGAAGTAGAGCAAGTATTTTAATAACAAATAAAAGCGCAAGCGCCTATGTCTGCCTCGATAAGAGCAAATGGGGAAAAGCGAGGAGGAGCTTCTCAGCCACCACAATTCACTTGTTTGCGACGAGCTTTGCGCTGGAGCAGCTTTTTCACATTTGACCCCGAGCGGTGGAATATGGACAAAGAATCACTTGTAGCAAGTTATTTATATGCCATAAACTTTTAATTTCTTAAAGTAGAAAAAAGAAGCCTCTTTAGAGGGCTTCTTTTTCTTTTTGAGTACGAATTTCTTGCCAACGATTTTTTGCCATTTCAGTAATAGTTGGTTCTACAGAGGTACTTTGTTTTTCAATTACTTTAGAGAAGTAACGTGTAGCATATTCAATATCACCGATTTTTCTTGATAGTTCTGCTATTAAATAGAGCATACGGGATTCGGACATTTGAGTGCCATTATAGTCATCATTAGAATAGGAATCCGCATAACGATCACGAGCTATTTCCATAAATCGATATTCCTCTTTCTGTTTATCCTGTAATCGGTATAACCACGCTGTACGAAGCGCTAAACCTGCCAAACTTACAAATTTCTCTTTTTTTAAAGTACCAGAAAGAATTCCTAGTTTATAGGTCATAATTCCCTCTTCAATCGTACGTTCATTACCAAATGATCTTGGTGTCCATTTACTGGCAACTTGTTCTTGGATTATTTCCTTTGCACCTGGAGCAAAGTATTTTGTGAAGTCATCTGTAAACGAAAACCCACAATGCTCGCAAACAAATATGTTATATAACAAGGGGTTTACTTCTTTGTTTTCATATATAGGTTGAAAATCTGTATCATGCGATACAACTTTTATAAATTTTGAGCGAACCTTTGTCGTTTTGAACTTTTTTTTACAGTGTAAGCATTCAATGTCTTTTTGATAATAGGGAGTTAATTCCATCTTTAGTCCTCTTTTCACTCAACTACATTATAGTTCTATTATACCTGAAATACATCTTGAAAGCGAAGTAAATATTCGAGTAGTTTTCCTTGTGTACATAGTAAAAACATTGATATGATATAGATAAGAAAGGGAAGGTGATTCAGATGTCAGAAGTAGTTATTTTATCTGAAGCGGCAGCTTACCGCGTAAAAGAAATGATGACACATAATGGAGAAGAAGGCTCTGCCCTTCGTGTATCAGTAAATGGTGGTGGGTGCAGCGGTCTTTCTTATGGAATGGGATTTGAAAAAGAAAAACAGCAAGAAGATATAGAACTTCATCAGCACGGAATAGACATAGTAGTATCAACAGAAGATGCCTCTATACTGAATGGAACCACAATCGATTATAAGGAATCCTTAATGGGTGGTGGATTCACAATAGAAAATCCTAATGCTATCGCATCTTGTGGATGTGGGACATCATTTAGAACAGCTAAAAAAGAAGGAACGCCTGAAAGCTGCTAATAGACGAAAGAACATTTTCTGCTATAGGAAATGTTCTTTTTTTATAATAGAGTAGAAAATTTTAATTGCCTTGAACTCAGTATCCCAGTTATTTTTGCAGAATACGATCTGTCCAAAATGCTAATTTCCATTTCAAGTGGACTTTTTTTAGCGGGGTGAGCGAGGAGCCACCACTGCCGCTACACCATTCCTCTTTCTAACTCATTCTGTAGTCTGCAAATAGTGTAACAGGTTTGTCCTAAGTTCTACGTAAACGATATAAAGTTGTATTGATCTTTGTTATGTTTTTCATAGTATATCACAGGCATATTTAAACAATTGTGGAGGTTTAATCACAGTATTTTCAGACCTTTACAATAAAATAACATTGTATTGAAATCGTGTGTAAAAAGGTCTAATATAGGAAGTAAGAGTTTTTGTCGAACAATAGACAAAGATGAAGAGTTTTATGATGTAGATTCTGTGTCATAACTTTTCTCAAAAAATATAAAAAGGTGGTTGCGATCTTCGTGAAAAGACCAACAATTCTAGTATTGGGTGCAGGATATGGTGGACTATCTACAGTAGTAAACCTTCAAAAATTAGTAGGTGCAAATGCAGCGGATATTACATTGATCAATAAAAATGATTATCATTATGAATCTACATGGTTACATGAAGCTTCTGCTGGAACATTACGTCCAGATCAAGTTCGTTATGATGTTAAAAGTGTAATCAATTCTAGTAAAGTAAACTTTGTAAAAGCCACAGTAGATGCGATTGACGTAAATACTAAAAAAGTTACAACGAGTGCTGGTGAGTATACATATGACTATTTAGTTATCGGTTTGGGCTTTGAGGGTGAGACATTCGGTATACCTGGCTTAGATAAATATGCACTTTCAATTGCTAACGTCAATGCTGCTCGTCAAATACGTGATCATATTGAATATCAATTCGCGACATGGTCCACAGAGGAAGTACAAGATGATACTCGCCTTACAATTGTAGTTGGTGGAGCAGGGTTCTCTGGTATTGAATTCTTAGGTGAATTAGGAAATCGTGTTCCTGAACTTTGTAAAGAGTACGATGTACCGAAAGAAAAAGTTCGCGTAGTTTGTGTAGAGGCAGCTCCAATGGTATTACCAGGATTTGACCCAGAGCTAGTTGAATATGCGGTTAGACAATTAGAGGCTAAAGGAATTGAATTCTCTATTGGAACTCCAGTAGTTGAGGCAACTCCAGAAGGCGTGAAAATTAAAAAAGGCGAAGAAGAATTCGAATTCATCAAAGCTGGTACAGTAGTATGGGCTGCTGGAGTTCGCGGAAATCGCTTAATCGAATCATCAGGTATTGAAAATATGCGTGCGCGCGTTAAAGTAGAAAAAGATATGAGAGCTCCTGGATTCCCTGATGTCTTCATCGTTGGGGATTGTGCTCTAATGATCAATGAAGCTATTAACCGTCCATACCCACCAACAGCTCAAATTGCAATGCAACAAGCAGTAACTGTTGCAAAAAATATTGTAGCTCTTATGAATGGTAACGCAACAGAAGAATTTACCCCAAGCTTAAAAGGAACTGTATGTTCTCTTGGAGAACATGATGCAATCGGGGATGTAATGGGAAGAAAACTTACTGGTACAAAAGCATCAATTATGAAAAAAGTAATTGATAATCGTGCCCTTTACATGATCGGTGGAATTCCACTAGTAGTGAAAAAAGGTAAATTCAGCTTATAATTACAAGAAACTATAGTAGCTCCCACTTTCTTTTTAGTGGGGGCTTTTCTTTTATATAATAAGTAAGTAGATAAATCGTTTGGCGATCCAGTATTACTGAAATAGAAGTATTTTGTTAAAAGTTTCATCAATTGTTATAACTTATTTGGTCGTAAAGATAATATAAAGTAGCAAAGTTGTGTAACTATATTCCCCTTTACAAATTATTTTGTATGTGATATATTATCTGAATATTATAAATAGACCGAAAAGGAGACGATTTCTATGACAAGAATGAAAACTGAAACAAAAAACACGCATTGTCCGTATTGCAAAGGAGAAGGCTATTTCCAGCTTAGATTAGGTGGATCTGAAACATGCAGCTGCTGTAATGGTTCTGGAAGAAAGTAATGAAGATTATGACAAAAAAGTGAAAACAAATATGTTCATTGAATACTAACCTCCGTTAAGGTAAACTATTTACAGATGTTACGGAGGTTATATAATATGGAGTTTATGTTAGTTCAAATGATACTTTCAGTTGTTATATTTTTTGTCATGTTTTTTGGAATCGCCTTCTTATTGAATATGTTACTTCGTATGACATGGTTCATGGCCATTCTATATCCGATTGTTGTGGTGCTAATCATTGATGAAGTTGGATTTTTTGATTATTTTACAAAACCAGGATCTGCATTTTCTGCTCTAGGGGAAAAAATTGTATCTCTTCACGCTGCGGATATAATTATTTTAGCTGGTGGTCTTGTTGGTGCAATCGCCGCAGGATTTGTTATAAAATACTTAAGAAAAAATGGATATCAAATGTTTTAATAGAAAAGGATGGCTCAATTGAGCCATCCTTTTCTTTAAGAAAATATATAAGAACGTCCCAAATACACTGGTTTCATGGTAATTTAATCAATGAATAATACTACACATTTCCGTCTTGGGCGGACGCATTCCGTGGGGGTGAATAAGAAAGTATATTTTCTATAGTTCTCCAAAATGCACTTAATCTTTTTCTAGCAGTTGTAGGGGAGCTATGGACGGGCATATATCAAAAAAATATCGATAAAAGGAGAGGCTGGTCGTGACGTAAGTCATGACCAGCCTCTCGATATCCTGCGGTATTGATGTAGCAACGCCAGCCCGCAACAATCCGAAAACAGTTAGAAACAAGTTTATTCTCTTAAAGGATGACTAGAGTTTTTGTTGTTAAATAAAGCTATAAATTACAACAGAAATCAGTATACCAGTTATGGCACCCATGAAAACTTCAATAGGTTTATGACCAAGTAAAGTTTTGAGTTCTTCTATTTTTTCTTCATTTTTCTTATGTGACCAATCTTTCGTTTGCTCCACGAATTGCTGGAAGTCAAGACGCATTTTATTGATCATAATTGCTTGTTGACCTGCTTGAAAACGTACGCCTGTTGCATCGAACATAACAATTACTGCAAATACCGTAGCAACTGCAAACAATGGTGAGCCAAGCCCTGTTTCAAAAGCAATAGCGGTACATAAAGAAGTAACAGCAGCAGAGTGAGAACTAGGCATTCCACCAGTTGAAGTGAATAACGACCAATCTAATTTTCTAGTCATTAAAAAGTGAATAGGAATTTTGACGAATTGTGCAAAGAAAATAGAAAAAAGTGCAGCCATAAGTGGAGTATTTTGGAGGATTGCCAAAGTAGACACCGCCTTTCATTTGAACTTATATTATTGATAGTATAACACACTCAAACAATTCGAAAAATACGTAAAGTTCCTATATAATAAGATTATATCCGAAATAGTAGGGGGAAAAATGATGATTATCCATACAAATGAAGTATTGTTTGAAGAAGTACAATCTGAAACGCTTGTAGTTGCGGTTTCAAAGCATGTAGAAAATACACCAAAATGGGATACTTTTTTAAATAGTTTTGGAGAGCATATCGGGGACTGGGTAAAAAGTGGGGATATATCTACAGAGTTAAAGAAAATCGTCAAAATTCCTGTATCAAATCATGAGTCAGTAAAAAGAGTGCTATTTGTAGGAATCGGTGATCGTAAACAATTAACACAAGAGCGAGTGCGAGAAGCGTTTGGTCTTGTGGGTAAAGAATTACTAAGTAGTAAACCAGAGTCACTAGGTATTTGGCTTCCTTCATTTACTACAGAAGCGATAACTGTAGCAGATGTAGCATACTTAGCAGCTGAAGGTATCGGCATGGGGTCGTTTACATATGAGGGGTATAAAACAACTTCGAATGTTCCGGACTATTATTTACCGTCTATCGAACTGTTAATGGACGAAGAGGATGATGAGGTCGTTTCTTATTTTGAGGTAGGTACTATATATGCAGATGCTGTAAATGAAGCAAGAATTCTTGTTAACACGCCAGGTAATGTATTGACCTCTACTCAATTAGGGGAATATGCAAGAGAACTTGGAGAAACATACGGATTTGAAACAGAAATTCTTGGTAAAAAAGAGATTGAAGAACTTGGAATGGGTGCACTCCTAGCTGTAAATCAAGGCTCCGTTGAAGAACCAAGACTTATTGCTTTAAAGTATCAAGTAACGGATGACTGGACTGATGTTGTAGGTTTAGTAGGGAAAGGTATCACTTTTGATACAGGTGGCTATTCTATTAAAACTAAAACAGGAATCGTTGGTATGAAGGGCGATATGGGGGGAGCAGCAGCAGTTTTAGGTGCAATGCAAATTATTGGAGAGCTTCGTCCAAATAAAAACGTCATTGCTGTTATAGCCTCTACAGATAACATGATTTCAGGCAATGCTTTTAAACCAGATGATGTTATTACATCAATGAGTGGCAAAACTATTGAAATTTTAAATACTGATGCAGAAGGGCGCTTAGTTTTAGCAGATGCTGTAACATATGCTAAGCAACAAGGAGCGAACTATATTGTAGATGTTGCAACGTTAACCGGTGGAGTTATAACGGCTCTAGGGTACGATAAAACTGGCGCATTAACGAACAATGAAGAATTCTTCGAAACTTTCATGGAATCCTCACTCGAGACAGGGGAATTCGTTTGGAGACTGCCACTAACTGAAAATGACAAAAAGCGTATTCGTAAAAGTGATGTAGCAGATCTAAATAATTCACCTGGTGGAGATGGGCATATGATTTTCGGTGGTGGGTTTGTTGGAGAATTTGTTGAGGAAACTCCGTGGATTCATCTTGACATTGCAGGTACTTCAGATACGAAAGCGGCTCATGACTTTGGACCAAAAGGTGGTACAGGAGTTATGGTACGTACGTTAGCTACACTAGTGGAAAGAATGGCAGACGAAGAATAGGGCAAACGCACAGACTCACCTTCCCCAGTGGCATACACTGAGAGGAAAGGAGGAGTAGCATGGTAAGATTTCGGGGAGGTTTTAGGGGTCCTGGATATGGCGGTTTTAGAGGCGCTGGATTTGGAGGCTTTGGGAGCCCATTTGTAGGGGGCTTAGTCGGAGGTCTTGTAGGTTCTGCATTATATGGAGGATTCGGAGGGTATAGGCAACCATATCCATATTACCCGTATCCATATCCATATCCTTATTACTATCCATATACACCATATCCTTATCAGCCATACTATGGTGGTTATTAATAATAAAAGCGGTATATAGAAAAAAGCTTTTGTATCCTCGGTTACATCGGGGGGCGCAGAAGCTTTCTTTTATTTATTAATTGAGACAAGCTAATAAAACTTCATTAAATAAAAATTACTATTAATTCTATTACTATTATAGATTTTTGAAACTTATAGAAAATTCAAACGTCTATTATGTAAAATCATTTGGGGGTTGATATAGATGGGAAAAAGTAAAGAAAAAAATGAATTATTAGAATGGATAAAAGCGATAGGTATTGCTTTTTTATTTGCATGGGGAATAAGGTTTTTCCTTTTAACGCCAATTGTTGTGGATGGCGCATCTATGATGCCTACCTTTGAAAATGGGGACAAAGTAGTAGTGGATAAAATTGGACCAAGATTGACGGAGTATAACCGATTCGATGTGATTGTATTTGAGGCGAAGGAAGATACTAATTATATCAAGCGTATTATTGGTGTTCCTGGCGACCGCATTTCTTACGAAAATGATGAACTATTTGTTAACAATAAGCGATACGAAGAACCCTACTTGGAGACATATAAAAAAGAGTTACAAGATAATGGTACACTTACTGAGGATTTTACATTAGACGAATACTTAGGTGAGGTAGTTGTGCCAGAAGGATACTTTTTTGTTTTAGGAGATAATCGCCGATTTAGTAAAGATAGCCGAGATCCTAGCGTTGGTTTTGTATCGAGAGAAAAAGTATTAGGCACTGCAAAAATTGTGTTTTTTCCATTTAATAATTTTGAGGTTATAAAATGAAAAAATGAATTTGCAAAATCAGATATTTTGAAGAAACATTTTTCATCCGATTAATAGGAGGGCATTATGAGGTACATTACTATTAGTCTCTTATTACTATTATTTTTGGTTGGATGTTCTCAAAATCTTGGTAACCCAACAGCAAGGGATGTCATTAAGGAAAATGAAGATGCAGATATCTTTCAGTGGAATGATGGTTTGGTCTATTCAAATGCTGCCAACATAGAGTGGATTCAAAAATTAGAACTAACGAAAGGTGAAGAGCTTGGTGAAATCACTAGACAAACTAATAGTAAATGGTTATTTAAAGATGGAGTTGCTAGCCAATTGCCAGTAGGAACGAAGATATACAAGGCAAATGATGATGATACTTATAAGTTAATCATTGAACTGGAAAATACTGAAGTTGTTTACATAGCATTGCTGGAAGGTTAGAAAATTTTTGTTTAGCCACCTAGTTTATTAGATTTAGGTAGTAAGACAACCAATGAGTATATTCGAAATAGTCATTTGAACTTAAGATATGTAAAAGAGTGACCCAAAAGCTTTGCTTTTAAGTCACTCTTTCTTTTATTCACTCAAGTTCTGAAACAGTCACAAAAGTATATCCTTCACTCGTCAAATATTCAAGCACACTTTCTAATCCTTGGGCAGTGGATAAATGAATATCGTGCATTAAAACGGTACTTCCGTCATGAACACTGCTTTTCACAGATGCGAGTAGTTGGGCAGCATCACGGTGTTTCCAATCAAGTGTATCAACGTTCCAAAGTACGACTGGTAAGCTCAAAACGTTTAACATGTCATCATTAAAAGCACCGTATGGAGGACGAAAAACAGTAGGTGTTTCGCCAGTGGATTGTTCGATGATGTTATTTGTTCTTGAAACTTCTTGTGTGATTGCATCTGATGTCATATTCGTTAAGTTTGCATGAGTCCAAGTATGGTTGCCGAGCTCGTGGCCAGCTTCCAAAACATCGTTCGCGATTTCTGGATAGAATTCTACTCTGCTCCCAAGCATAAAGAAAGTTGCTTTAGCATCATATTTTGCTAAAGTTGCAAGAATCTGAGGGGTTACTTTTGGATCTGGTCCATCATCAAAAGTAAGGGCTACTTGCTTCTTCTTCGCATTTTCAGTTTGTTCGTCAACTTGAGTTTCAGTCTCAATGCTGTCGTTTACTTCATCTTCTTGTTCTTCTTCTATAATATCCTCAGTATCTTCTTCAACAGGCGGTTTCGGCAATACTTCCTCTGAGACAATAGGTTTGAAAGGAGCAACAAGCTGTTCAGATAGCTCTGCAAGTGGTACTGCAATAACTGGTGCGCCTGCTGCACCACTAGCTATTTCATACTCATCAAAATACAAAACAAGTGTGTCTTCTATTAACGCAAACTTCTCAAAGTTACTCCACTTCGGTTCAGTAGCCAGCATCATCTCTTCTTCAAATACTTTATCTTTTAAACTTGGGTCTTTTTTTATGCTATCTCGCACAAGTGATGATAGTTTTTCAAGTTTAGATTCTTCATGTCCAAATAAGTCATTAATTTTTATAATATTTGCAGATTCTGTGTTTAAATGAATCGTGTTAAAACTTGTGTATCCATTTGCACCACCTAAATAAGTTCCAGTAATCATTACAAACGAATAAGAACCTGATGTATGTGGAAATATTTCAAACGCAATGTTCAATTCTCCGGGAGTTTTACTACCGATCCGTTTATTTTCTTGCATGGCGATTAAATAAGTATCAAGTTGTTCATCTATGTATTTATTAATCTGTGCATTAAATGATTTTACTTTACTTTGTGGATATTGTATTGAATAAGGGGAATATTTATCATTTGATACCTCCGTTTTAATAAGTATTCCAGGAAAAGCCGATTCTTTAGTCGATTCCTCTTTTGTAATTTCAGGGGCTTTTCTGTTGTTGGTAGGTTGGTTTGCATTGCTCTTTGTTGAGTGACTGAGGAAGATAAGGCTTATACTCAGAAGTGCAATCATACTAATAAAAGCTAAATCAATCCAAAGTTTTCGGTTTTTATTACGGGATTTTTTCATTTTTTGGCTCTCCTTTCATTTATTAGACGTTTAATCTGATAAAATAGTTTGCTATTATAGCAATTAAATATTATTTGTATAGACACCGAATGAAATAAGAGCATGTTTGAAAAAATTCTTTTTTCAAAACATGCTCTTTCCTATTGTTATAGCTTTTCTCTTTTCTTTTTAATCACTTCGGCTAAATCATCCCGTACAGTCTTATTGGACATTTTTACACCTGACAGGTAAGCTGCACGACCCATCATATGGCCTCCAACAGGTCCTGTGATGAATATAAAGACAATTCCGAGTAAAATACGAGAATTGAAATGACCTTCGATTAACCAAAAATGAAGGAATACTCCTAGTAATATGCTCATTACCCCTAAAGTAGCACTTTTTGAGGCAGCATGGGCTCGTGAGAATGCATCAGGTAGGCGTACTAAACCAATAGCTGTAACTAAGATGAAAATGGTTCCAAAAGAAATAGTAGCAATGATAAGTATATTAGCTATTACGGTCACGTTGAATGATTTCTCCCTTCTCCGTGAATTTAGAAAAAGCAACAGTCCCGATAAAAGATAGAACCGCTAGTAACAATATAACCTCTAAGAAAAAGACGGTATCAAAAAGAATGGATATAAGCCCGATCAGCGTTATAAGCCCTACTCCTATAGCATCCAATGCAATAACACGGTCAGGAGTAGAAGGACCTTTCACAAGGCGATAAACAAAGCCTAAAATAGATAAACTGATTAACACTACAATTACCCATAGAAAGGTTGTCATGATCTGCTCACCTCCAAAATGGCTTTTTCGAACGTATTGCGTATGGAATCGACCGCTTCATCAATATCTTCAAAATCTATAGAGTGGATATACAATGTTTTATTATCATCTGAAATATCAATAACTACGGTACCTGGTGTTAAAGTGATTAAACTAGACAAAAGGGTAATCTCCCAATCTTGTTCTAGTACCGTTGGCATTGCGAAGATTGCTGGACGAATAGGCATTGTTGGTTGCACGATTAACTTTAATACAGAAAAGTTGGACAACACAAGTTCCTTTAAGAATAGACTAGCTAACTTAATGACGGCCCATAGACGATCCATATAAAATCTAGAGCTAAATGATTTACGAAGCATGAAAAGCATCAGCAGACCAAGTAAATAACCGACTATAAACGTCGTAGGTTTAAAAGAAACTGATAGGAACATCCAGGTAAGTGCGATTAGTACATTCAATAAAATTTGGAAAGCCATATTATTTCACCCCTTCGAAAACAGCATCAACATATATAGAAGGATCGAGGAGCACATTTGTGGCGTCAGCCATAAATGGTACCAAGTATTCTGCACCAACGCCATACAGGACAGTAATACCAGCTAATGTGATGGCTGGAGCCAATAAATGACGGTATTTTTTCTTACTAATAAGATGTTCTCCTTTTTCCTCACCCCAGAATGCGTAGATGAAAATACGAATTGCTGAAAGTAGAACTAGAAGACTTGACGCTAAAATGAAGATACTTTGCCATAAAAGCTCACCTTCAAATCCACCTTGTACGATTAAAAGCTTCCCAATAAAACCACTTAGAGGAGGAATACCAGCTAGTCCAAATGCAACGATTAAGTAACTCCATGCGAGCATGGGATAGCGCTTCATAAGACCGCCCATTTTACGTAAATCTGAAGTTCCTGTTATCTTAATAATAATTCCTATCAATAGGAACAGTGCACCTTTAATGAGAATATCATGGATCAAATAAAATACAGACCCCATCATTCCACTTTCATTCATCACAGAGGCTCCAAACAATATAACACCCACTGCTATGACGATATTGTAAATAATAATTTGTTTTACATCAAAATACGCTAGAGCTCCAATACACCCTACTACAATAGTGAGAATGGACAGAATCATTAATAAGTTATGCGTATACCCAACGTCTGCTGTGAAAAATAAGGTATACGTTCGCATGATTGCATATACTCCAACTTTTGTGAGCAGTGCTCCAAATAACGCAAGGACTGGCACAGGTGGGGCTGCATACGATCCTGGTAACCAGAAGAATAAAGGAAATATACCGCCTTTAATCCCAAATACGATAAGGAATAGTACCGCTATAACTGTGACAATTCCTGATGTTCCTATTTCTTCTAGCTTTACAGAAATATCCGCCATATTTAGCGTACCTACTACCGAATATAAATAACCTACTGTAATAACAAACAAAGAGGAAGATACAATATTAACAATTATGTATTTGATCGATTCTTTCAGCTGAAGCTTTTCTCCTCCTAAAACGATTAAAACGTAAGAGGACATTAATAATACTTCAAAAAATACAAACATATTGAAAATATCGCCAGTAGTAAATGCACCATTTACACCTGTAAGCATGAATAGTATTGCAGGGTAATAAAATGCTTTTTCTCGTTCCTCCCCTATAGAAGTGAAGCTATACCACACTACAAATAATGCGATGATTAGGGAAGAGGTAACCAATAATGCAGAAAGCATATCAGAAACCATTGTAATTCCAAATGGAGGTGCCCAGCTACCTAATGTTAGCGCTTGTACACCATCTACTTTTACTTTGTAAAGCAAGACAAAGGAGGAAGCTAAAGCAAATAGCAAACCTATCATCGTTACAATTCGCTGAGCTTTCACTTTTTTAGGGAAAAGTAATAGAACAGCAGCAAACAGAAAAGGAATTAGGACAGGGAATAATAATAAGTTAATCATTGTCTTCATTTCCTTTCATTAAATCCATATTGTCGGTACCTACAACTTTATAGGCACGGTAAGCTAAAACGAGCGAAAATGCAGTTACACCAAAGCTAATAACAATTGCTGTTAATATAAGTGCTTGTGGCAGGGGATCAACATAATCAGTTATTCCATCCGCTAATACTGGAGCAGATTTTCCGCCTAATCCACCCATCGTCAGTAATAATAGATGCGTACCATGACTAAGCAATCCAGTGCCAATTATAATACGTAGTAAGCTTCTAGAAAGTATTAAATAAACGGCAGCCATAAATAGAAAGCCGATTAAAATGGACATCAGGATCTCCATTATTCATCTCCTCCTATCATTTGAATGATGGTCATCGTAACTCCTACAACTACTAAGTATACGCCTGTATCGAAAAACATAGCTGTATGAATAGAGGTTTCCCCAAGCAGGGGTAAGTTAAAGTAATCGTATACGTGAGTGAAGAATGGAACATCAAAAAAAATGGAACCAGCTGCAGTAAATAGTGAGATTAATAATCCAATAGCAGTAACTACTGTGTAATTGAACGGTAACATTTCCTGTACAGTTTTCAAATCAAAAGCTAACATCAGTAAAACAATAGCGCTAGCCATGATTAATCCGCCTACGAATCCTCCACCAGGAGTATAGTGACCGGCAAAAAAGATGTGAATGGAGAATAGAAAGATGATGAAAAATACTACTTTTGTGGTCGTTTGAATAATTAAATCATTTGTTTTCAACTTTTCTATCTCCTTTCTTTTTTGCTAGGCGAACTGTGATCATTCCGATAATTCCAAGTGATGCAATAGTAAGTACACTAATTTCAAATAATGTATCGAAGCCACGATAATCGACTAAAATTACATTTACAATATTTCCTCCACCTGCCTCTGAATATACGGTTTCCTTGTAATATTCAGAGATGGATGAGACTAGCTTTTGAGAATGAGAAGCAATAGCTATTAACGTAACCATGATACCCACACCTAAAGCAATAAGGAAGTTATTCAATCGGAAACGACGATCTTCTTTCCCTTTTTCATACTTGTCCATCTTAGGAAGGTGATAGAAAGCACCTAAAAATAGAGCTACCGATACAGTTTCTATAACTAACTGAGTTAACGCTAAATCTGGCGCTTTAAAAATGATATAAAATAACGCCACTGTATATCCAACTGCTCCAAGAGCAATAATTGCTGTTAGTCGAGATTTGGTGATTAAAATAGTGATGGTACTAATGATTAATACACTTGAAATTAATACCTCAAAAAATTGTATTGGTGCTAAATTAGTAAGATCCATAACAAATGCATCTTTTATCCACATTGTAAGTGCTAATAGAATAACAAGCGCAGCGAACATATACATTAAGTACGATCGAATAGATCCGGTCATATAAGAAGAAGATAATCGATTTGCACCTTTATCGGATAGGTTCATCAGTCCATCGTAAAACCTATTGAGTGATATTTTAGCTGGGATCCTTTCGTATATAGGAGCCCATTTAGCAATAGTTTTGTATAAGATGAAACCTATTAAAAAGATGCCTAATGTCATATACAATGCTACAGAGTCAAAGCCATGCCATGCTTTAATCTTAAATCCAATGTCTGCCGGCAGTTGATAGGCTATTGGTTGAATGGCAGCTACAGCTGGCTTGATAAAAATACTACTAAAGTAGTTAGGAACAAAGAATATAACTACCACAAGTATTGCTAATATAGCTGGAGACACAAGCATACCCCAAGGTGCTTCATGTGCTTTTTTCGGTAATAGCTCAGGCTTGTATTTTCCGCGGAATGTATGCAATACGAAGTACAAGCTATACACAAATGTGAAAACACTAGCGATCCAAGCAACTAGTGGAAATAAAATCCACCATGAATCCAAAGAATGTACATTGAAATGCTGTAAGGAAAGGGTAGCATCTAAAAACATTTCCTTGCTTAAGAATCCATTAAATAGCGGAATACCAGCCATTGAGAAACTACCAATCATAGCGATCGTAAAACTAATAGGCATCAAGCTCATTAATCCGCCAAGCTTACGAATATCTCGAGTACCTGTTTCATGATCAATAATACCTGCAATCATAAACAAGCTGCCTTTAAACGTAGCATGATTCATTAAGTGGAATATTGCTGCAAAAGAAGCGAATGTAAAAGTAGTCACTAAATCTCCAGTAACATGATAAGAGATAGAACCAATACCAAGCAAGGACATGATTAGCCCAAGCTGACTAACTGTAGAAAAAGCGAGTATGGCCTTTAAGTCCGTTTGTTTCACTGCAAAGACAGAGCCCCAGAACAATGTCAGTAATCCTACTCCAGTTACAAGCCAAACCCAAACTTCTGATAAAGCGAATATTGGAGTGAATCTTGCAACTAAGTATAAGCCTGCTTTAACCATAGTTGCTGAATGCAAGTAAGCACTAACCGGAGTCGGAGCTTCCATCGCATCCGGTAACCATATGTAAAATGGAAACTGAGCAGACTTCGTAAATGCCCCGATTAATACGAGCACAAGTGCCCAGACAAATAAATCATGACCTGCAAGTGTTGGAGCCTGTTCGATTAATTCACGTATAGAGAAAGTCTCTCCCATAATACCTAGTAACAGGAATCCACCTAGCATCATCAGCCCACCGAAAACAGTAATCATCATCGATTTTAAAGCACCAAATCGAGAACGATCCTTTGTATACCAATATCCGATTAGTAGGAAGGAGGAAATGGAGGTTAATTCCCAAAAGAAGTATAAACTAATGAGATGATCTGATTGGACAACTCCAAGCATTGCGCTCATAAATAGTAATAGGTAAACGTAGAAGTTACCTAATTTCTCCTTCTCTTTATCTAAATAAAAGATAGAGTAGAGAACTACTAATGCCCCAATTCCGGTTATAAGTAATGAAAAAAGTAAACTTAACCCGTCTATGTATGAAACTAATGAGATATCCAATGATGGAATCCATTCAAATTTGTCTAAATATGTGGAGCCATCCATAATGGCGGATATATATGTTGCATAAAACGCAACTAAAACAACGGGTACGATTAACACAAACCATCCTGTATGGATACTTGAAATCTTCTTGAATAAAAATGGAATCACTAGAGCCGCTAAGATGGGTAAGAAAATTGCAAAAATTAGGGACAAGGGAATCCTCCTCTCAAGTGTATGTATTTTAATGCATCCCTAAAATTATAACGCAAATAAGTATTAATTGCATGGGAAAGTAATGGTTACTATTGCATATAGGTTCTTTCTTCCGATATGATATTTAGGCATAGTTAAATAAGTAGAACTAGGTTATTTTAAAGTGTCACAAAGAATTCACTTGCTTCTACAACAGTCATATCAAGTAAGGAAAAATAACAGTAACAGTCTATCAAAGGAGTACATATGAAAAACCCCTATGTGTTTGGCTTTTTACCACTAATTACAATTGTATTATTCAGTTTATCATTTGCTACATTTACGATGAATAAAGTTATAGAGCTTTTTAAGATAATTGGTGTATATAGTGGAATGAGAGAATTTCTTTCAGATTTAGAACTAAAACTATTTCTACTGATCATACTGGCGTTAATCTATTTTATGATTTTTTCTGCATTGAAATTAATTGCAGAGACAATTCATGAAATTGGTATGCTATTTTTCTCGAAGGACTACGAAGGAAAAACTATGGCACAGGCACGTGGAGGCTTTGTAATATTTTTTATTGGGGCAGTAATTTCTCTAGTTGGATTTCAATCGATACAATTATTACTAATTATATTTTTGTTAACTACTTTTATATATTTTGTTTATGTCGTATATAAATTGAGCAACTCAATGAGTCTTGTCGGTACACTTGGATTAGTCATGTTTGAAATCATCGTCTGGAGTCTTCTCATTGCACTCGTTATATATATAATTATCAAACTATATAATGGGATAGTCGCAAGTCTTCCATTACTTTAATGCTATTAAAGATACCGCTGATTTCCGTTTCAGGCGGACGCGGTATTCTTTGGTGAATTTTTCACCAAGTTTCCTTTATGAAAATTATGAACGAAAGAAGGATTATTATAATGGAAATTAGATTGACGGATTACTCGGATGAATGGAATATAGAATTTGAAAGAGAAGTTGTAAGATTAAAGAGAATTTTTAGTACGCTTGATATTCACTTTGAGCATTTTGGAAGCACATCTGTAAAAGGGATGAAAGCTAAACCAGTCATTGATATGATTGGCATTGTTCAGTGTATAGATGATTTAGAGCCTTTCCATGAACAATTACATGCTGAAGGTTATGATGTAGCAGGTGAGTGGGGCATCGAAGGTAGAATGCTATATCGGAAGGGCGGCGAAAATCGAACACATCACATTCATATGTATCAATTCGATAATACTCAAATTGAACGTCACTTAGTCGTTCGAGATTATTTACGATCTAATCCCGCAGAAGTAGAGATGTATAACCTATTAAAAATAGACCTATCTTCCAAATATAATGATACAAGAGACTACAGTAGAGCTAAAAAAGAATATGTGAATAAATTAGAAAAACGAGCATATGATTGGTATCTATCTAATAATTTCTAGACTTGTAGATTCAAGCTGGTAGACAAATATCGAATTAATTATTTGAAAATTTCGTAATTATAAGTGAGGTTTAGAAATGGAAATAATAGATGAAATCATAAACCGTCTTAAGTACCAGGGCATCATTAAAGAAGAGAATATAGAATATAAACAAATAAAAAGTGGTACTACAAATGGAACTATATATCTCCTATCCAATGGAGAGAAGCCATTATATGTATTGAAAAAAGATCGACCTGAAATTATTACTACAACTAAGGATTTTCTTAATGCTTATAGGAATGTACAGTTGTTGCCAAATGTTTATTATACAGACGAAAACAATGAATTCATCGTGTACTCGTATATTTTTGGAGATACTCATATAAATCGAGGATCTAAATTAGATTGGATGACTATCATAGTTGAGGAGCTGTTCAATCAATATAAAAAAGCAGATGAGAAGGTCAGTCGTGGTAGGGTTATGGGGATAAATAGAAACTCATGGGCAGATTTTAATCTTGAAAGCTTGGAATATGCTAAAGCTAATATTGGGGATTCATTTTCAAGCGAAGAACATAGTCGTGTAGAAGTTTTAGTAAATAAACTAAATACTTATGAGTATCAGGAAGAGAAGTATTATCTTCACGGAGATGCTGGAGTTCATAATTTCGTATTTAATGACAATAAACTGAATGGAATTATTGATCCGTCACCGCTAATAGGTCCCAAGATTTATGATTTTACATACGCATTTTGCTCTTCTCCAGACGATTTCGATTTAGAGACATTATTTTCTTCTTTTAAAGTATTGAATCAAGATAGCTCAATTGATAATTCAATGCTTTTGGAAGAGGTTCTTTTTCAATTATATACCCGTATTGGGATTTGTAAAAAAGTCCATCCTCATGACTTAGGTGCTTACCTTGAAGCATGGAAGGAATGGCGAGAGTATCTGCCTTCTAACTAAAATTCTTTATCTAATATTTTAAGTCCTACGAATAAAAGGAAGGAGTTTTCTGATGAAAAGATTAGCCATTATAACTGTAGGAAAAACGCATAGTGGCAAAACGACATTTGCCGGAGCTTTAGAAAAAGAGCTTGCGAACTCAGTTGTGATTGACCAGGATAATCATGCCGAGTTCCTACATACGTATTACCAATCCCTATTGCCAAAGCAGGGGAGTAACACGATAAAATATGCCATTACACAAACGATTGTTAATCATGCAGTTCATGAGACCAATTGTCATCTTATTCTTTGCAACTCAAATCGCAATCGCAGAGGACGTTTGAGACTAATCGAATATTATCAAAAACAAGGTTTTACTTGTATCCTCGTAAATTTTGAACTCCCAGATCACATTCTGAAAGAGAGAATCGCTGAAAGTCTACGTAGTACAAAGATATTAAGAGTCGCTTCTACTTTTGATGATGTACTCTCTAGGCAACAGGAAGAAACTAATACAGGCGATATAATAGAACCTACTGAAGAGGAAGCAGATCATTTATTTGTTATTAATAATTCAGATAGACTACCATCTGTTATTAGAGAAATAGTAGATCTTGCAATAACCTTATAAATAGATTATTTAAATTTGGGGACTATTCAATTTCTAGGGAAAACAAACCTCGAATTTTGTACAAAAATTGATCAAAATACGAGGTTGCCTGTTTATTGTTTTTTTATAAAAAATGATTCATTATATCTGAAAGCGATTCCTAAACTAACGAACCCGTTAGCCATCCATATAGTGCAAAACGAGCGCTAGATGAAATAAATATTCATTCAGAAGGCTATGCCATTTTTTAAAAAGTTTTTTCTCAGTTTCTTTTTAATGCAATTTTATAAGATTTTGAGTATTTTATTTCAAGGAAGTTTAAAAAGGGAATCGAATTATCTGCCCAAGAAATTTGTACTCACCTCGGTTTCTTTAATTTCACTATCTACACATTTAACAAAGTATGCCTTTGCTCTTGGCCTAGAACTTACAGAAGCAGATAATGTTTCATTTATAAAGTGAAGAGCCACACCGTCATCAACTGCATAACCTTCTTTTATATTTCCTGCTAAGATTGATTGATGATACGAAGGCTTTCTTTTATTCTCACCATCATAATGAGGACAATTACTACCCTTTAAGAGTCCTAAACAATCCAACTTATACAAAGGAGCATTCAATGGGTCAGTTAATCCTTCCTCGAACCAACAAATTGAACCAGCACTTAAGCCTGCAAGTATAACCCCTTTTTCATATGCCTTTTTCAAAGCGTTATCTAATCCCCATTCTTTCCACAAGATAAGCATATTTCTGGTATTTCCACCGCCCACATAGATTATATCTTGCTCAAGAACATAGCTTTCTAAGTTAATAAACTCTGGCTCAAATAATGATAAGTGAGAAGGTTGGCAAGGAAGAGTCTTAAATGCTTTATAAAATCTCTCAATATAATTTGTTTGGTCTCCACTAGCTGTTGGAATAAAACATATCTTCGGTAAATTGTTCTTAACTTGAGCTAAAATGTATTTATCAAGTAAAAGGTTTTCTGGCTCCATAGAAAAACCTCCGCCACCCATTGCAATAATCTGTCTCATTTCCCTTTTCCTCCTGTAGTTTACCTCATAAATTCTACAAAGGATGGTTATTACCCTTCTTTCTTTATCAACTCGTCTGCAACAATCCTACTCCTTTGAAAAAACGACAGTTCACGTTGAAACAATCGTTTGGGGTTTAACCTTTAATTAAGCTTATTTTTTTTTACTTATGAACCAAATTAATATCGTTAGAACAAGTAGTATGAGAGGGGTCAAACCAACATATTTCCAAGCATTATTTGCTCCTGAAAAATAATATGCTATCGGTATGAATGTAATTGTACTAATTAGTAAGAATATCCAAGACTTTTTAACAACACCTACCAGTAAAGTTAAAATTGAAATAAATAATGAAAGTTGCCATAATAATAACATTTTTCTACCTCCATTTAACTTATTCATTCATAAACTAACCGTTAGAAATTGAAGTTATCTCCAGCTTTTCCCCTTTTCGAATACAGAATTAGAACTCGTCTTTGAGGGAAATTAAAGGAAAAAGAAAATAGTAGTAAAATTATATTACTCTTGGGAATCATAAATGAAAGGAGTGAAAACAATGAAGAAATTTTTTGTATATTTAGTAATAGTGATTTTAGTTTGTCAAACAGGAAAAGCATTTGCTGTTCAGAGAGTTGTAACGTCACACATTATATCTGATGTGTGGTATGAAAATATTTTTTTAATTGCTGATAAAATAGATAGTATGACTACTAAAAACTTCACTGTGCAAGTTGGCGGTGGAGTGGACAGCATTGGCGGTGAATTATTATACAACTTTCCAAATTGGTATAATTCTAAGTTTGCCCCTAAATTATTTTATGAAGATATTAATGGCGATGGACTAAAAGATGTTATAGTCGCATTGATTTCTGGTGCAGGTTCTGGAATTTCTACAAAAGAAATACATGTGTTAAATCAAGTACGAGACCCTAATACGAGATACGAAGAAGTGCCAGTTGAATCCATTAATGATGCAGTAAAAAGACTTGTAAAAATGGAGCGAAAAGGCGATGAGATTACTGTTTTAATTGGTAAAAAGAAATACGTAGTGGACTATTTAAAATTTGGTTATCAATATTCTGAAGACCCTCCTGGATTAGGCTCAACGGAGGATTATAAACCTGAAAATGGTGTTCTTTTTGGCTATACAACAGTATTTGTAACTATTCCTGAAGCGGGTATAGGCAGTCTGAAAGTTAAATATGGTTGGGATGGAAAAATGTATAGAGCTGAATCTATTACTTTCAAGAAAGCTGAGCCATTTAAGGCTAAAACTCATTATTAACTTTGTCTAAAAAAAGTTGTACTTCTCTCGGAGAATTTAAAATAATGACTTTCTTATCATTGGGTAATCGTTCAAGTTTCTTTAAAACAACAGGTTTCTTTGTTTTAGGGTATTCCCAAACCCATTTCAGAAAGTCAAAATCAAACCTCTCATTGACGCCCTCAGCCATATCTGGTCTTGATTTTCCACGATATTGAACCATCCGCTTGAAAACTCTATAGATGCATATTACCCTATTGATATCCACAAAGATAATGGTGTCTACTGCATTCAGTCTTATATCCATTGTACCGTTATAATTCCCATCAATAATCCATTCTTCTTTTTTAACCAATTCATTTTGAACCTCTATTTGTTCCTCTTTTGACGTTGGCGTCCAATTTGGCTTCCAAAACAATGCATCTAAGTGATAAACTTCTATGTTCAATTTTTTCCCTAATCTCCTTGCGAGAGTAGACTTCCCTGACCCTCCTGAACCAATCAATGCAATCTTTTTCATTGTACGCCACCTTTTTGTTTACTTTAAAAACACCAAACTGCTGCTTTAAAGAACATTCGTTAACTCTTCTTATCATTGTAAAGAATTGAATTCACAATTATCCGGATCAAAAGATACCCCCAAAAATGCCATCAATAATACAATTGACAATACCTTTGCCTATCAATATTGTTATGACATTTAATAAGACCCACATAAATAATTTCATGAACCTACTTACTTTATTCTCAATTCATTATTTGATTAAATATCTTATGGTGAATCTTTTTAGATTCAATTTGTTTCATATTTTGCGGCATATCATAGCCAATCCATACAGCTGATGTATAAGTATCTGTAAGTCCAGTAACCCAGTAATCATAATAATCGTTAGTCGTACCTGTTTTAGCCCCAACATAAGAAGAATTAACATTTATTCCTTTTCCGGTCCCATTCACTACAACATCTCCTAGCAAATCTCTCATTATATTTACCGTTTTAGGAGACCATACTTCTATCTTTTCTTCTTTCCACTCATACAGAATGTCACCATTCTTGTTTGTTACTTTACGAATAGCATGAGCGGGTTTATACATTCCATCAATAAAACCTGAGTAAGCATCCGCCATCTCGAGTACTGTTACTCCATTTGTCAAACCACCTAGAGCCGCAGAGTAGGTATGATCTTCTTTTAATAAATGATTAAACTGGAATTGCTCTAATTTCTCAAATGCCTCTTCAATTCCCACTGTTTGGAGTAGACGAACAGCAGGGGTGTTATGACTAAAACGAAAAGCTTGTTTTAGGGAAACGTTTCCGTATACGGCTCCTCCATAATTTTGAGGACAATAACTCGCAATACATAATTTACCTCCATTTATTTCGTTGTTAGGAGTTAAGGAAGTAGTTTCAAAAACTGGACCGTATACAAGTAAGGGTTTTAAAGCTGAACCAGGTTGTCGCACTGCTTGATTTGCCCGGTTAAAATCAAACTTTCTATAATCCCTCCCACCAAACATACTGACAACTTCTCTTGTTTCATTATTAATGACAACAGAAGCAGCTTGTAAATCTTTTGTTTTGTCTAAAAGATTATCAATATATGCTACGTCTTCTTTTTGTTTATTAGGGTCTAAAGCGGTATGAACAATTAGACCTTGAGAAATTACCTCATTCACACGAGTTTGTAATTCATTTTTGAAAAATACTGCCTGCTGTTCATTGGCAGCGGATTCTATTTTCTCTTGAAATCCCTCATTAATACGGATCAAAGACTTTAATTCGTCTAAAACATACGTACTATAAACGGGATATAACTGTTTTTTTGTTTTTGTTTGAAGAACGATAGACTCATTTTTTAACTTATTCCCTTGATCTGTAGAAATTTTATCGTTTTTCACTAAAATATCAATCAACAATTCTTGCCGCTTTTTAGTAGCATCAAAATTTGTCAATGGATTATATACAGACGGGTTATTTGGAATAGCACTAATAAATACTTGTTGCGCCTCAGTTAATTCACTCAACGGTTTGCCAAAATAATAGGTTGCGGCTGCACCAATTCCATATACTTGGTTGCTAAAGTATATTTCGTTTAAATAATTTTCTAGAATTTCTTCTTTGTTCGATTGTTTTTCTATCTCGTATGCGTAGATTAGTTCTGTCACTTTCCGTTCATACGTTTTTTCTGTTGATAGGTAACGTAGCCTTACTAATTGCTGTGTAATTGTACTTGCACCTTGGTCGCTTGAATTGGCCGCTGCATTTGCAAAAACGGCACGGAAAATAGCACTGAAATCAAAGCCAATATGATTATAAAACTCTACATCCTCGCTTTGTATAAACACTTCTTGTACGAAGAGTGGGATAGATTCTAATGGCAGTGGATCTCGCCACTCGACATAATCCTCCGAGAAAACTTCCTTATTTTCATCTAAAAGAACGATAGGTGAAGTAATTACTGGTGTATGAAGCGGGATAGCTTCTTTTAAATCATCACTAAATTCTGTGGCAGTTAAAATCTCACTATGGATAAACGAATATAGAATCCAAATGAGCGGGAAGCATAGTAGAACAATAATATATCCAATTGCCTGACGCATAAGTTGCACTCCAATTCCAATAATCTAATAAAAAGAATAGCACACTTTCGGTATTGAAAGTGTGCTATCTTCAAGGTAACTTTGCATGCATTTCTTCTTCTATTAATACATCCTCAAAATCTATGCGAGGTTTCTTTCTAGCGAAGTATATGATGGTAAATGCGATTAAGAACAATGCACCGGTAACAAAAAAGACAGATGAAATACCAATATATCCACTAATAAATCCACCAAACATTGGTCCTATAATATTACCTAAAAAGCGGAAACTTGTATTATAGCCCATTAGTTCACCTTGAACCTCAATCGGAGCTTCCCTACGGATTAAAGCAGTAGTAATTGGTATTAGCCCACCGGAGGCTATGCCAAATAAGAAACGTAGTATTACTAATTGCCATAGCTCTGAGACGAATGCCTGGGGAATGATAAACACGAACGCAAGAATTAAAAGAAAGGATAGTATTTTTTCATATCCAATCGAATCACCTAGTTTACCCCAAGTTCTAGCAAATAATAGACTACCGACTCCAGTCGCACTAAAGGTAATTCCCGCGAGGAGCGCAACTTCTTTAGAGTTCGTTAAATGAGAAACATATAAAGATAAAAGAGGTTGAATACTAAACAGTCCAATTTGTATCAACGAGGTAATCATTAGAACATTTAAGATGAGACGATGATGAAATATACTTGAAATAACTGTCTTTCTAGAATATTCATGATCACCAGCTTTTTTCTCTTTGCGAATTTCATGTATACCAAATAATACGATTAACGCAGCAAGGGAAACGGCTGATGCTGTAATAATGAATGTGTATTGGAAACCAAATGTATCTGCTAAAAAACCACCAATAATGGGGCCGAATAGTGTACCAGAAACACTTCCCATTTGTAATGTACCCATCGTTTTTCCAGCTATATTCTTTGGAGTTTGTGAGCTTATGAAGGCCAAGGAGGTAGGGATAAATCCAGTAACAATCCCCATAAATAAACGAAGGACAAAGAAGGCTTCAACTGAATTGACAAAGCCCATTAGCAATACACTAAATGCAATCCCAAATCCATTAATGATTAAGATTGGTTTATATCCATATTTATCGGCTATTCTTCCCCAAATAGGTGACATTAAAAATGCAGACACAAATGTAGCGCCGAATACAAGCCCGGACCACTTTTGTACATAGCTTTCCGAGAAATCACCCATCGTATTTATATATAATGATAAAAATGGCATTATCATTGTCATGGTGGCCGAAACTAGAAAGTTAGAAAACCACATGATCGTAAAATTTCGTTTTTGTACGCTCATTGAAATCCCTTCTTTCTATGGGAGCGTAGCTGTTCTACTACTAGTATAGAACATTTAGTGTGTCGAAGAAAGTTAGATACTTTGTCACTGAATTATGTTGTATTGTTATGGTAAACTAATTTGGGGTGAATAATTCATGAAAAAAATATTATTACTTATAGGAATAGCAACAACTATTTGTTTTTTAAGTGCTTGTGGATCAGATGATTCTAGTGCACCGAAGGAAGAGGTAGAAAAAGAAGATTCTACTGTAAATACTGATACTGGGCAAGAAGGAGAGACAATCATGTATCCACAACTCTCTAAAGAGGTTGCTTCAAATGAAGCTTTAGTTACAATGAATACATCAATGGGACCAATTAAGATTAAACTATTCCCTGATCTAGCACCAAAAACAGTGGAGAATTTCTTAACACATGCAGAAAATGGCTATTATGATGGAATTATATTTCACCGAATTATTCAAGATTTCATGATTCAAGGTGGAGATCCAACTGGTACTGGGATGGGTGGAGAAAGCATTTACGGAGCAGAATTTGAGGATGAGTTTTCGATGAATCTCTTTAATATTAGAGGGGCTCTTTCGATGGCAAATGCAGGAGCAAATACAAATGGTAGTCAGTTTTTCATCGTCCAAGCATCTGATGCCCAAGCTACAGCGCAGCAACTGATCGATGGTGGATGGCCAAAGGAAATTGCTGAAGCTTATGAGGAGATGGGGGGTACACCGACCCTTGATCAAAAACATACGGTATTTGGACAAGTGATTGAAGGTTTAGAGATAGTGGACCAAATGGCAGCGGTAGAGACTGATGCTAATGACAAGCCAGTAGTAGATATTACTATAGATTCAATCGAAATTGTACAGAAATAATTAGAGGAGTGTATATATGTTTTCGTTTTTACATCTAGCTTTTTTGTATTTTCCAGAAGATAAATCGGAATATATACCTGTAGTAATCGAATTAGTTGTTTTATTAGTTCTTTGTGTAGTCGTTTTTAGATGGCTGCTAAAGAAATCTAAAAAAGATGCAGAAAAAGCAAAAGTTTTAGAAGAAAGAATTATGCAAGCAAAACAAGATAAACTTAAATAATAGTTTCTGTAATTGGCAACAGTATAAAATGAAAACACTAAAAGACCTTCCCTTGTTGGGAGGTCTTTTAGTGTTTTAAGAGATAAGCAGAAAGTATATATAATTTACGGTGAGCACAGAATTAATGGCACTTTAAGAATGATAATACTGGTGATTTTCGTTTCAGGAGGACGCTTTCCGCGGGCGAGGCCGAGTCTCCTCATTCGCTACGCTCTCTGCGGGGTCTCGACTTTCTCGCTTTTCCCGCTGGAGACGCCACCTTTCACTACAATCAATTAGTTTGTAGTACTCCACTATAAGATGTAGCATGGCTTATCGCTAAAATGATAAGACTGTTTAGATTTTAGAGAGTAATAAAATTATTTGTAATTGCTTTTGAATTAGAAATGCTATTATCAAATAATAAATGGAGAAAGCAGATTTTCTTTTCTACTAGTGGAAATAATGAGAGGTAGTAAGTGTTTTCCCAATAAAGAAGCGAAATAGCGAACGAAATTGCATCTTCGAGAGCTTATTCTATCAATTAGAAAGTATCTTATCTCTAGTTGTCCAATAAGGCTCTAACATGTCTCTAAGAGTTGTAGGAGGGCGATGGACAGATAAATGCCATAAGATTACCTAAAAAAAGAGATGCTGTTCGTGACGTCAGTCACGACCAGCATCTGCCAAAAGGGTGCTTACACTTTTCTTAAAAGCAGATATAGGCATTCTAACCATATCTATTGAAGTGATTTTACGAAGCGCGCTACTCCATCTTCAACAGTAGAGAGTGGACAAGCCACATTCATCCGCAAAAATCCATCTCCAGCTTTTCCGTATTTTGTGCCAGGCTCTAGAGCAAGCTTTCCAACTGTTAATAGACGATCCATCATTTCTTTTTCTGAAAGACCTGTCCCACGATAATCTATCCAAAGTAAATATGTACCCTCTGGTTTGGTAACTTTTATGCCCTCTAATTTCGAAAGATGCTCCACCACGTAATCTATATTTACTGTCAATACATCTAATAATTCCTCTAACCAAGGAGTTCCTTGTTCATAGGCGGTTTGTAGTGCTGTTAGTGAAAATATATTTAAACCCATGAATCCTCGGGTCATCTTAAGATTGTCTAATACTTTTCGTTTTTGCTCATCCGGAACAACCATAGCAGCAGCTTGAATTCCTGCCAAGTTAAATGTTTTTGTTGGAGCAAAAAAAGTGATGATGTTATTTGGATCTTCAGCCACATTAAGCATAGGGGTGTGTATATTTGGTTCAAAAATGAGATCCGAATGAATTTCATCGGACAAAACTAATACATTATATTGCTGACAAAGTGTAGCTATTTTCCTTAAGTCATCTTTACTCCATACCTTTCCACCAGGATTATGTGGATTACATAAGATAAAAGCTTTCACATCATTTTTTAAACAGTCTTCAAATGATTCCCAGTCCATCTCATAGGAATTATCCTTTTCTATTAACTGACTAGTTACCACTTCTCTACCTAAATTTGTAGGGACACTCAAAAATGGAGGGTAGACAGGTGTATGGATAAGAACTTTATCCCCAACCTCAGTGAATGCTTCAATTGCCTCTGCTATTCCAGGAATGACTCCATGAAGAAACAGAATCCATTCATTTTCTATAGTAAGTTGATGCTTGTCTGCAACCCATTTAGTAAGGGATGATTTTGTTTCTTCAGGTGCCATAGAATAACCAAACACTGGATGCTCCATACGTTTTTGTAAAGCCTCAATAATAACAGAAGGGATGGCAAAATCCATATCCGCAACCCACATAGGGAGTACTTCAGAAGCATCGTTGATAGAATATACTTGCTCTAACATATCCCATTTTGCTGAATATGTATTTCTTCGATTTAAAACAGTAGAAAATATAGACAAAGTAATTTCCCCTTTCAATTTGTATTTATTATGTTATTATAACCCTATCTAATAAAACTAGTAAGGTGAAATTTAAATGGACACAATTGAAATGAATAGAAGAGCAGTATGGACATTACAACAATGGGATCCTTTCCACATTGGAGAAAATGCCTATGATACAGAAACGGCAGATGTAGTCGCATATTTGCAAGACATTGATCACCCATCTGAATTGGCAAAGCGAATTCAGGAAATTTATGAACATTCTTTTGAAGAATGGATTCCATTAGAAAAATGCATGGATATATCTTACAAGTTGATCGCGTTAAAGTATGAAATGAAATGTATTATATAAAATGAAAAAGCTTTCGGTTTTAATGCCGAAAGCTTTTTTTATATAATCATTAAACTTCTTGTAGACCGTCTAATAAGTTAGAAGCTGGAACTTCAAGTGCATTGGACAATTTCAATATTGTTTGTACTGATGGCTTTTCTGCGCCTGATTCATATGCTTCTAGCTTCCCAGTACCAATTCTTGTTTTCAACGCAAGAGTTTCTAGCGTAATATTACGCTCTTCTCTTAATTGACGTAATTGCTCATGTAAATCTTTCTTCATGATTTCATCAACCCCTGTCTTAATTATTTTATTATTATAACACAATTTTTCTTAGTATTTTTGATATAAATGTCAGAAAAAGTACAATTTTTACATTAACAATTTCATGGCACCTTGGATAAAAACGATTAGTATGGCAATCGGAGCTGCAAAACGGACGATAACATACCAAGAATTCAAAAGAAAATCATTCATTCTAAGCTCATGGATTAGCGTGGGCTTAGAAAAATGGAAACCAGCAAATAATGAAATAAATAATGCACCTAGCGGTAGTCCGATACTACTTGTTAGGAAGTCGGCAAAGTCAAAGATCGACATACCTAGGACATCAACGTCTGATAGTACACCAAAAGATAAGGCACTTGGAATTCCAACTAAGAAGATAAGGAATCCGAAAATCCATGCAGCACGTTTCCTTCTATCATATTTAGATTTAATCCCAATTGATACAACTATTTCTAACATACTGATGGAAGAAGTAAGCGTTGCAAACAATAGTAGAATAAAGAATAAAATTAAGAAAAATTGACCGAAAATAATTTGTTCAAATACAGCTGGAATAATGATAAACGCTAAACCAGGTCCAGCATCGGGTGAGAAGCCTAATGCAAAGACTGCTGGGAAAATAACAAGTCCTGCCATTATGGATATTCCTATGTTCAAGACAGACACACTCAGTGCGGACGTACTTAAATTTGTCTCCTTCGGTAAATAGGACGCATAAGTAATCATTCCAGAAACACCAACACTTAAAGAGAAGAAAGCCTGTCCTAAAGCAAGTAAAGCTGTTTCCCATGTAAAGTATGACCAATCTGGTACAAATAAAAACTTAATTCCTTCGATAGCACCGTCTAATGTAAGAGACCGAATTGTTAATACTACAAAGAAAATCAGCAATAGTGGCATCATCCACTTACTTGCTTTCTCAATTCCTCCTTTAATCCCACCAGCTACAATCCAAATAGTTAGAAGGATGAAAGTTGCTTGAGCGATTACTACCTCCCATGGATTTGAAATAACTGTATTAAACAAGTCATTAAAGAATGTTTCACTACTACCGTTTAAACTAAACGTAATTGCGCGGAACAAATATGATAAAATCCAGCCTCCAACAACGCTATAGAATGATAATATGATAAAAGAAAATGCAAAACCTGCCCAACCTATTAAAAACCATGGTCTTCCGGGGGCCAACTTTTTAAAGCTACTCACAGCATCTGCTTGGCCTTTTCTTCCTATAACAAATTCCGCAAGCAATATAGGTAGACCTATAAGAAAAGTACATAGAATAAACAGGATAACAAACACACTACCTCCATTTGTACCTGCCATATAAGGAAACTTCCAAATAGCACCTAGTCCGATTGCACTTCCGGCTGCCGCCAATATAAATCCAATTTTAGATCCAAAATGATCTCGGTTTGTCACGATAATTCCTCCTTTAATAGGCCTGTCATATTTTTTACGAGGATTTATAGGAAATGTAAACTAATTTGTGAAACAATCTAGAACAATCTTTCGTATCACCAATAGAGCAACAGAGAGAGAGGGAGGACTATGTTAGAGCTTGAGTTAATAGAACGAGCACAACAGGGGGACAAAGCAGCATATACAGAACTCATACATATACATCACAGGACCATTGAAAAGTTTGCATTTCAGTGTGGCGTTCGGGTCTATGACATTCCAGATGTAACTCAAGAAGTTTTTGTAAAGCTGTATCGATTTCTACATCAATTTCAGCGTGACCGGTTTACGACATGGTTATACAAAGTCACATTAAATACTGCAAGGGATTATTACAGAAAAGAAACAAAAGAAAAAGAAAAGGAACAGAAACTACATGAAGTTGGATTAAATTATACGTCGAAATCCGCAGAAGACCGAGTTTTAGTTTTTGAAGAAGACCGAGAACTCCATGATGCCATTCAATCATTGGATGAAAAATATCGTCATCCTATCATAATGTTTTACTTTCATGATTTATCATACGAGCAAATTGCAGAAGTATTAAATGTACCCTTATCGACGATAAAAATACGTTTAATGAGAGCAAAGGTATTATTAAAATCGGCATTACAAATGAATGGAGGAGTTAAACATGGACGATAAACATTTAGAAGAACGCCTAAACCTTTTAAAATCATCCTATGATCGATTGCCTTCATCTGTAGATACTGATGAAATTCTAAAGAAAATAGAAAATGAAAAATATGTAGCTCCAATAGTAAAGAAAAATAAAGGAACCAAACGGCAGCGAATCACAGTGTGGGCAGTGAGTTTAGCAAGCGTATTTATCATTGGGATTCTGGGAACAACTTTTCTAAATGATTCTAATGATGTTACAACAAGTGATCAAGAAAATAGCGAAGATGATATTAAGAATTTGGAAAAACAATATAAAGAAGAACGGTTAAAGCGTAAGCAAATGCTTCAAATGGATGAAGACGACTTTGCTAACATCGAATTTGTTCAATATGCAGACAATATTTTCTCGGCACAAATAAGTCCAGGTACATTGGAGGGTAAAAATGATGACGTGTCTATAAAAGACGGATATGAAAGGGCCATTGATGGGTTAATGCTTCCATCCGAAATGGTAGAGGAATTTAAAAGTAAAGGGAAATTAGATGCAATACAAAGTATTAGTTTTATAAATGATTTTGTTGCGAAATCTGAACATCTCATTAATATCTATGAACTAATACTTCGGGACAATGAACAAGCTCTAAATATTGCAAAACACGATGGTAGATTAAGCGAGCATGTTCTAATTGCGAATCGATATAATATGCCTGAAGAAATACAAAATATGATTGAAGTATTACCTAAACAGGGATTAAAATTGGTAGTTAATGCAGAAGGAACAGCATTTCGAATTGAAACTGATTGGGCCTTATTTACAAGAGATCTTTTCACTGTTCTAGACGAAAATGAGTCGCGCTATTTATCATTATATAATTCAATTCCGGGTATTTATGGCATAGCTTATTTACTAGAGGAGCAAGAATTATCTCTCCTTGGATACTATTTAGCAGAAATAGAATTTATTCTATTAAATTCCACAGAAGATACAGTTATGCATTCTCGATTTGAAAATTATTACTTTGATCTTGCTGAGGCAATTCTTTTTCCATCAGAAACAAGCGAAATGTTTAATGAAAACAATGAAGTTAATATGGACACACGAATGGCTTGGGAATCGTTAGTTAATATCCCAGGAGTATCTCCAATAGCTACCTTAATGAAGCCAGTTGTTGCATCTATGAATGCAAGTGATTGGAAATACAACGAAACGTATAAAAGATTAGACATAGAGCAGCTGAGAGAATATTACTATATGGCGTTAGGTGATGAACTTGATATAACCAAATTAGATTGGTTTTCTATACTACCGGATGGAGAAGAGGTAAGCATAGAAACACCATATGCGCTATATGGTGTACATGAGTTATATAAAAAATTCAACGAAAATTTAGATTCATTAGTATTACATGGATTTAGCCCCATAGATATTACCCTTTTATATCATTATGCTGATGGTGAAAATAACTATGAAGTAATGTGGGAATTAATGAGTAGTGCGTTTAAAAATGAAAATGATAAAGAGGAATTTTTAAAGAATCCAACTCTAAGGAATATTATTGGAGACAGTGCCAAAAATTTATACTTTAATAAAGACTATCTAATCCAGGACAATCAATACTTAAAGACCTATATTGGTCAGGAAAAAGGAAATCAAGTTAGTTACGATTTACTTCTTCATCTTGAAAATGATGATATATGGAGAATTCAAGGGAAGGAGGATTATTTAACAAGTAAAGCAACTCTAGTGGATGATAAATTTGTCCAACGAGTGCATGCTTTATATAAGTCATTTGCTGGAACACATGATCAAAGCGTATTAAAAGGGGCTACTCCTGAGGAATTTGTGGGGTTATATTACTATTCAGCTCAGCTAAAGGATTATGAAACGCAGTATGAATTGTATATTAAGGATGAAGGGCGGCTGCAGATACCTAAAGATGAATACATGAGCGGAGAGCATCAGATTATAGAAGATATTAGGCAATTTAAAAAAATGGAATTTAAGGTTCATTCGAAAGGCGAGGGAGTAGTCACTTTAACGAAATATTCTGGTACGCATAAGTATGCAGAGGAGACAGTCCTTGGCTTTCAACTTATTCAAACTGAAAATGGATGGAGAGCACCATTTATGCCAACTCAGTGATTTTTGCGGTCATACTTCCTACTATGTTATAATTTAACATGACTATAACGTATATAAGAAAGTAGGAAGGAAAATTATGACTCAAAATTATAAGGTAGGAGATGTTGTCACGGGTAAAGTTACAGGGATTCAGCCATACGGAGCCTTCGTAAGCTTAGATGAGCAAACACAAGGGCTAGTGCATATTTCAGAAATAACATACGGGTATGTAAAAGAAGTGGAAGAATTTTTAACTGTAGGGCAAGAGGTAGAGGTGAAAATTCTGGAGATTGACGATGAAGCCGGGAAAATTAGCTTATCGATGCGAGAACTCCAAGAAAAACCAACACAACCAAAACGTGATGATAGACCTCGGAAATCACTTCAAGATCGCGTAGATGAGCATGATGAGGAAGGATTTAATACATTGAAAGAAAAATTAGCCGATTGGATTAAAAAATCGGCAATTTAAAAAGGATTTCTACAGTGAAGAAAGACACTGTAGATTTTTTTTTGGAAAGATAAGAGAACATATAATGTCTTATACCTAGTTTTACAGATTTTTTGAAGAATAGAACCTATCTAATGATACTGTTGATTTCCACCCGGAGCAGAAATCAACGTTGTACGGATCTCACTATCTAATATGCTTTTATGAGGTCAATTCAAGTATATTCTTTTTACTTTTTCATCTTCCGTAATCGATATTGTAAATTTTGCCTGCTCATTCCTAACGCTTCGGCAGCTTTTGTAATATTACCATCGAATTTATCTAAAGCTTTTTGTAGGTAGTACATTTCTGCAGAGCGCAAATACTCATCAAGTGGCACTAATTCCTTATCAGATGTAATAACAAAATCCTCGGCTTTCCCTGAGGTTTCGTTAAAATCCTGTACCTTCAGTTTGAAGTGCAGAGGCAGCATATCAAACTTCAATACTTGCTCGGTAGTTACCATTGAGCTAATCTCATCCAGGAGCAGTTCCAATTCCTTTAGATTGCCTGGCCATTCATACATTAAAAACGCTTGAACTACATCTTCATCAATTTCATTAATCGTGGACCCATAACGATTTAAATATCGATTAAAGTAATCATACATAAAAGGTAGAATATCCTCAGTGCGTTTGCGTAAAGGTGGAATACTTATTGATATTTTGGCGAAATAATAATATAACTCCTTACTTAACTTGTTAGAAGCTATAAGATCTACTGGATCCTCGCCGATGCTTGCAATATATAAATTTTGTCGTCCTTCATTTGAAGAAAGAATTTGCAATAGTTCATTTTGTAATTCGAGGGATAATAAATCAATTCTTTCACAAAATATTGTACAGTTCGAGATTTCTGTTAGTTCTTTTTGGAATTTATTTATTAATAAACTATCTGAGCTATGGCAAAAGAGAGAAATGAACTGTATATTTACAGGCGAAAGTTGATTGTGAATACCTTCAGCTATTAACTCCTTGCCAGTACCAGCTTCTCCAACTAAGAGGACAGGCATTCGTGCATGTGCAGCCTTAATCGAACGTTCTAATACTTCCTGCATATCCGTCGAAACGGCTGTAATGCTAGAAAGGGTGATTGCTTCATTGTAACGCTTTAAAGGCTGATAAATTATTCTTTCTAAAGCCGTTATATCGCGAGAGAATTCAACTGCCCCAATAAGTTTTTTATCTTGCCAGACAGGGTATGTATCATTAATAGTAGTTATTTCTTGTCCATTTCGATTCCAGTACGTCTGTTTAGCACGTAAAACTGGTTCTCCATTATTTAATACTTTTAGTAATGTACTTTCTTGTTGTTCAAATTGGAATAGTTCAAAGATGGAACGGTCGACGATATCCGTTAAATTTAAACCTTCAATTTCTTTCATTTTTTCGTTGTAAATAATTGTTTTGCCGGATAAGTCAACAGCGTGAATGCCTACTGCTACCTGCTCGGTAGCAAATTTATAAAACGGTAGAAAATCTTTTATTTGTTCGTCCAAATGGCTCACCTCAAAAAAATATTTCACATTTTAGAATTTTTTACTTGAAAAACGCAACAATCTTTTGCATTATTATATATGTAAAGTAAAAGAAACTGCAAATTTTTTTTGCACCCAATTCAAAGGAGGATATACATTTGATACCTTACAAACATGAACCATTCACAGATTTTTCGAAAGAAGAAAATAAAAAAGCTATTCAAGAAGGCTACAAAATAGTTGATGCATACCTAGGAAATGATTTTCCATTAATCGTTGGTGGGGAACGTATTACTACAGAGGCTAAAATTAAATCTTATAATCCAGCTAAAAAAGAAGAATTAGTTGGTGCTGTATCTAAAGCAACAAAAGAAATTGCTTCTAAAGCTATGGATATTGCTGATGAAACGTTCAAAACTTGGAAAAAAGTAAAGCCTGAAGTACGCGCAGACGTTCTTTTCAAAGCTGCAGCAATCATTCGTCGTCGTAAATTTGAGTTCACTGCTCTATTATCAAGAGAAGCAGGGAAAACTTGGGTAGAAGCTGATGTAGAGGTTGCAGAAGGAATTGACTTCTTAGAATATTATGGTCGCGAAATGTTACGTATAAAAAATGGTGCGCCAGTTGAAAGTCGTCCAGGTGAATATAACCAATATAACTATATTCCACTAGGTGTTGCTGTTGTTATTTCACCTTGGAACTTCCCATTTGCAATTATGGCTGGTACTACCGTTGCTGCTATGGTAGCAGGTAACACTGTACTATTAAAACCTGCTTCTACAACTCCAGTAGTTTCTTACAAATTTGTAGAAGTATTAGAAGAAGCAGGGATGCTTCCAGGAGTAGTAAACTTCATCCCAGGTTCTGGTGCTGAGATTGGTGACTTCATGGTAGAACACCCACGCACTCGTTTAATCAGCTTCACGGGTTCTCGTGATGTTGGTCTAGGAATTGTAGAAAAATCCTCTAAATTAGCTCCAGGGCAAATTTGGATTAAACGTTCTATTCTTGAAATGGGTGGCAAAGACACAATTATTGTTGATAAAGAGGCTGATTTAGAATTAGCAGCTCAATCTATCGTTAAATCTGCATTCGGTTTCAGTGGTCAAAAATGTTCTGCATGTTCTCGTGCAGTAATCGTAGAAGACGTATATGATACAGTGTTAAACCGCGTTGAAGAATTAACAAACGCTTTAACAGTTGGTATTCCTGATAATGATGAGCATTTCGTTGGACCAGTTATCGATGGTGCTTCATTCAAAAAAATTATGGGTTATATCGAAATTGGTAAAGAAGAAGGCCGTCTAGTTACTGGTGGTACTGGTGATGATTCTAAAGGATTCTTCATCCAACCAACTGTAATTGCTGACCTATCTCCAACAGCACGTATTATGCAAGAAGAGATCTTCGGACCAGTTGTAGGTATTTCTAAAGCAAAAGATTTCGATGAGGCATTAGATATTGCTAATAACACTGAGTATGGGTTAACAGGTGCTGTTATTACAAATAATCGTTTGAACCAAGAAAAAGCGCGTGAAGAGTTCCACGTTGGTAACTTATACTTCAACCGCGGATGTACAGGTGCGATTGTCGGTTATCAACCATTCGGTGGATTCAACATGTCTGGTACAGATTCAAAAGCTGGTGGACCAGATTATGTCCAACTTCATATGCAAGCAAAAACTACATCTGAAATGCTTTAATATATATACTGGGCAGACTCAGTAAAAGTCTGCCCAGAATTTGAATAAAAGGGGTAATGTATGAATGACTATTTCATCACAAGTGATCGAACAAACGGATAAATTTGGTGCGAACAATTATAACCCACTTCCAATAGTAGTGTCAGAAGCTGAAGGAGTTTGGGTAAAAGATCCCGAAGGCAACAAATACATGGATATGCTTTCTGCATACTCAGCAGTAAACCAAGGACATCGTCATCCAAAAATTATTCAAGCATTGAAAGACCAAGCGGATCGTGTAACTCTAACTTCTCGTGCATTCCACAATGACCAACTTGGTCCTTGGTATGAAAAAGTTAGTGAATTAACAGGAAAAGAAATGGTATTACCGATGAACACTGGTGCTGAAGCTGTTGAAACTGCATTTAAAGCAGCTCGCAGATGGGCATATGATGTTAAAGGCGTAGAAGCAGACCAAGCAGAAATAATTGCTTGTAACGGAAACTTCCACGGCCGTACTATGGGAGCTGTTTCACTTTCGTCTGATCCTGAGTACAAACGTGGATTCGGACCAATGCTTCCTGGAATTAAATTAATCCCATACGGTGATTTAGAAGCACTAAAGGCTGCAATTACACCTAACACAGCTGCATTTATAATCGAGCCAATACAAGGGGAAGCTGGAATTATTATTCCTCCTGCAGGTTTCATGAAAGCAGCACTTGAATTATGTCGTGAAAATAACGTGTTATTTATCGCTGACGAAATCCAAGCTGGTTTATGCCGTACTGGTAAAATGTTCGCATGTGAGTGGGAAGAAGTAGAGCCAGACATGTATATTTTAGGAAAAGCATTAGGTGGCGGAGTATTCCCAATCTCATGTATTGTTGCAAATAAAGAAATTCTGAGCGTATTTAACCCAGGTTCTCATGGTTCTACATTTGGTGGTAACCCAATGGCTTGTGCAGTTTCTTTAGCAGCATTAGACGTATTAGTGGATGAAAAATTAGCCGATCGCTCTTTAGAATTAGGTAATTATTTCATGGATGCGTTAAAAGAAATTAAAAATCCTTCTATTAAAGACGTTCGTGGTCGAGGATTATTTATAGGAATGGAATTAACAGAAGAAGCACGTCCATTCTGTGAAGATTTAAAAGAACTAGGATTATTATGTAAAGAAACACATGATACAGTAATTCGTTTTGCTCCACCTCTAATCATTTCAAAAGAAGAGTTAGATTGGGCTATCGAAAGAATTCAAAAAGTATTCAATAAATAATAATTATTAGAGAAATATCAACAATTCTATGTTACAATGATTCCGAAGAAATAATAATAAATTAAAGAGGCGAAAATATAAAATGGCTGAAAATTTAAACCTGTTCACATCAACTCAGGCGGTTATTAAAGAGGCTCTGCACAAACTAGGATATGACGAAGCAATGTATGACTTATTGAAAGAACCGTTACGTATGCTAGAAGTCCGAATTCCAGTACGTATGGATGACAATACAGTGAAAGTTTTCACTGGATACCGTTCACAACATAATGATGCTGTTGGACCTACAAAAGGCGGAGTACGTTTCCATCCAGGTGTAACACCAGATGAAATGAAAGCTCTTTCTATGTGGATGACATTAAAAGCTGGTATTGTTGACCTTCCTTATGGTGGAGGTAAAGGTGGAGTTATTTGTGATCCACGTGAAATGTCAATGGGAGAAATAGAACGTCTAAGTCGTGGATATGTACGTGCTGTTGGACAAATCGTTGGACCGACAAAAGACATTCCTGCTCCAGACGTATTTACAAATGCTCAAATCATGGCATGGATGATGGATGAATACAGTCGTATGGACCAATTCAATTCACCTGGCTTCATCACTGGTAAACCACTAGTACTTGGTGGTTCACAAGGGCGCGATCGTGCAACTGCTCAAGGTGTTACAATTATCATCAATGAAGCAGCAAAAAAACGTGATATTGATATGCAAGGTGCACGCGTTGTTATCCAAGGCTTTGGTAATGCAGGAAGCTTTCTAGCTAAGTTTTTAAGTGACCAAGGTGCAAAAGTTATTGCTATTTCCGATGCATACGGGGCTTTACATGATCCAAATGGTTTAGACATTGACTATCTATTAGATCGTCGTGATAGCTTTGGTACTGTAACAACTCTATTTGAAAATACGATTTCTAACCAAGAATTATTAGAATTGGAATGTGATATTTTAGTTCCAGCTGCTATTGAAAACCAAATTACCGCGGAAAACGCACATAATATTAAAGCGAAGATCGTAGTAGAGGCTGCAAATGGTCCAACTACTACAGAAGGTACTAAAATCCTTTATGATAGAGGAGTTCTATTAGTGCCTGACGTTTTAGCTAGTGCTGGTGGAGTAACTGTTTCATATTTTGAATGGGTTCAAAATAACCAAGGTTACTACTGGACAGAAGATGAAGTGGATGAAAAACTAGTGAAGAAAATGGTAGAAGCATTCCAAAACATTTACGAAGTTGCAACAACTCGTAATATTGATATGCGTCTAGCTGCTTATATGGTAGGTGTACGTAAAACTGCAGAAGCATCACGTTTCCGTGGTTGGGTATAAAGTGAAACTTCCGTTAAAGGGAGCTTCATCCCCTATTGATGGTTAGTTGAACCAATCGGGGATCTACAGGCTGTTTGGCCACGTATAATCTTTCGAGTTTATCTCGCAGAAGTTTATGTGGATGTTTACAGCCTGTTAAACCGGTATAAAAGTTAATAGTAAGGTGATCCGCTTGTATTTTACAAGCGGTTTTTTTATTATTAAGAAAGTATGGATAGAGGAGGATGTTAGATGAACGCTTTTTCATTTTATAACCCTGTGAAATTGATATTTGGTAAAGATCAAATTAGCAAATTAAAAGGGGAGTTATCTTCCTATGGAAAGAAAGTCCTTGTCGTATACGGTGGAGGTAGTATCAAGAAAAATGGTTTATACGATAGTGTTATGACTGAATTGAATGATGCCAAAATGGAAGTTTTTGAGTTAGCGGGTGTTGAACCTAACCCTAGACTATCGACAGCTAAAAGAGGGGCAGAAATTTGTAAAAAAGAAGGAATTGACGTTTTACTAGCAGTAGGTGGAGGTTCCGTGATTGACTGCACTAAACTTATCGCTGTTGCGGCTAAATACGACGGAGATCCTTGGGATTTTGTAACCCGTAAAGCAGTTCCACAAGAAGCATTGCCTTTTGGAACTATATTAACTCTTGCAGCAACCGGTTCAGAGATGAATTCCGGATCTGTAATTACTAATGAAGAAACTTTAGAAAAATACGGTTGGGGAAGTCCTTTAGTTTATCCTAAGTTCTCCATATTAGATCCAGTGAACACGTTTACTGTTCCCCTTGATCAAACTGTATACGGAATAGTTGATATGATGTCTCATATGTTTGAGCAATACTACAACAATGCAACAAATACACCAGTTCAAGACGAAATGATAGAAGGAACTCTTCGTGCAGTTATAGAAGTAGGACCAAAACTCATCAATGACCTAACAAACTATGATCATCGGGAAACTATACTGTTTGCGGGGACTATAGGTTTAAATGGCTTCTTGCAAATGGGTTATAACGGTGACTGGGCAAGTCATAATTTAGAGCATGCAATTTCTGCTGTGTATGATATTCCACATGGTGGAGGATTGGCTATCGTTTTTCCTAGATGGATGCGTCATAATGTAAAAGTAAATCCACAGCGTTTTGCTAAACTTGCAACTAAGGTCTTTAAAGTGGATTCTGAAGGGAAATCTATAGAAGAAGTGGCTTTTGAAGGAATTGATCGCTTAGAAGAGTTTTGGAAGTCATTGAATGCTCCATCCAAATTAGCGGACTACAATATAGATGATAGCAAAATTGATTTGATGGTAGAAAAAGCAATGGTTTATGGAGAATACGGTAATTTCCATAAGTTAAATGAAGATGACACTAAATCAATTCTAACTGCTTGTCTGTAATAGCACGAATACAAAAAACCACATGACGGAATTCGTCATGTGGTTTTTTAATTAATAATTTTGATAAATGTTTCGCATAACATTATTCACGTGTTTTTAATACGGTACGTTGATCCTTATGTTGGGTCCATGTTCTGATTCCATCATCCTCATCAAATGAGATTGTAATATCCGTAACTCCTTGTTGAGTTAAAATCAGCTCTTTTATATTATCGCGAATATCGTCCACCTCAGCGAAGGTATATTGAGGATCAATCTCTATGATTATTTCAACATGGAGATATTCACCTTCTTTTATAACCTCAAGCTTTTGGATATCTTTTACATGTTCGTTTTCAGATACAATATGAGCTATATGGACAAGCATTTGTTCATCCGTTTCCCCTAAAGCACCTCTAGCGTTATCTAGGAAGACTTTCCCTACTACATAGAACATCATTATACCAATCATAATAGAAGCAATACCCTCTGCTTGTAAAAAACCTGTGAAGTGGGAAATTAGAACAGCCACAAATGCTAAGATCCCACCTGCTGTCGCTACTAAATCTTCCATAAAAACAAGCTTTGTAGCAGGTTTAGCTCTACTCAAGTTAGCGAAACTTGTTGTTAATGGGGATAGAAGGGTCCCTTTAATACCAACTTCATGCAAAATTTCTTTCCCAGCCTTGTACAGAACAATAAATTCTAACACAATGGCAATTGCAAGTACGCTGAGTGTGATTGCTACACCTGTAGATTCGGTTGGATGTTGAATATGGTGCCAACCTTCTATAATAGTCTCGTAAGATAAAATACCAACAATAATTACAGCACCTAAACAAACGAGGTTTACTAAGCGTCCAAAACCATTTGGAAATCTTGGTGTTGGTGCTTTCTTAGACAATGATGAACCGATGTAAACGAAGAATTGGTTTGCTGCATCACCAATGGAGTGCATCATTTCTGCAAACATTGCTACATTTCCAGTAAAGAAAAAAGCCCCACCTTTTAATAAGGCTATAATTGTATTTACAATTGCTGCTAATAAAGAGGGTTTGTTACCGTCTTTTAATAACTTGAATAATTCTCCCATATGATTGCTCCTTTAAATGGACTCTACCTCTACCGATTCAATAAAATTTTGTTTTTTTATCGTAGCGTAGAATTCAGCGGTATTTTTTTTAGTAATTATGGATAATCTCATATCCATTTCGTGTTTAACCGTATTATTGTCTAAAGTGACGTCTTTAATGCGGATGCTTTCTATATAAACACCGCTTCCTTGTAAAAAGTCATATACTTTAGGAATACTTTCTGGATTTCCTACCAAAACTGTAAGAGATAATTCCTTTGATCTCAATCGTTTTGGACCTATTTTAGTGAGAAGTGGAGGGATCAACTCAATTCCCACTATTACAATAATTACACTAAGTACTGATTCAACATAAAACCCTGCACCAACAGCTATTCCTATCCCGCCAGCTCCCCAAATCATAGCGGCGGTTGTTAAGCCAGTAATACTATCATTTCCTTTACGTAATATAACTCCAGCTCCGAGAAAACCTATTCCACTCACTATTTGTGCTGCTAAACGCAATGGATCCATCGTAATATTTATAGCGTCATTTGGAGCAGCTTTATAAGCAGCTTCAATGGATATGTAGGTTAGTAGGCAGCTAAATGTAGCAATTACTATACTTGTCTTTAATCCAATCGGTTTCTTTTTTAGTTCCCTTTCTATACCTATTATTAAACTTAATAATGCTGCGAAAATTAATTTAAATATGATTTCAGTATAATCATTAAGGTAGTTTAGCCATTCCATCAAAAATTCCTCCTTCATTTCATTTGCAGTATTGAGGACTTTTATATTTATTATCTTCTATATAATGCCCTCATTCATGGAATAGCATAGTTTGGTAGATTTGTTTCTCTTATTATAAGGATAGAGGTAGGTAAAATAAAGCGCTGTTGTATTCGTTGTTTTAAGATATAAGAGGTTTTCTATTACTCAAACTAATAATTCTCTTGTGCCTTGAATGGATTGATAATTTGATTTACCAAGTTAACAAGGGACCATAAGAATGGATAGATACCTAGTTGGTTATATCGAATAATGTAAATCTATTCTATACAGATACAAGTAATTCAAGAGTTTAGTAGGTATTTTAAGTTTTTTTATAAAAAAGGGTTGCTTTTTATTTCTAAACGTTGTATATTAATACTTGTCCTTCGGAACGAGATACAAACAACTTGAAAAACTTCAAAAAAAATGTTTGACATCAAATCTGAAATAAGTTATACTAATAAAGTCGTCAAAACGACTTGAACAACATGAACATTGAAAACTGAACATGCAAAACGTTAAGACATACAGCTTATCAACTAACTTAGTTAGTTTGATAGCAAAACAATTTTGACATCATTTAATGATGATGCCAGCAAAATAAATGAGCTTTTTAAGTTCTCTATTATGGAGAGTTTGATCCTGGCTCAGGACGAACGCTGGCGGCATGCCTAATACATGCAAGTCGAGCGAATGACGAAGAAGCTTGCTTCTTCTGATTTAGCGGCGGACGGGTGAGTAACACGTGGGCAACCTGCCCTGTAGATTGGGATAACTCCGGGAAACCGGGGCTAATACCGAATAATCCATTTCCTCACATGGGGAGATGTTAAAAGATGGTTTCGGCTGTCACTACAGGATGGGCCCGCGGCGCATTAGCTAGTTGGTGAGGTAACGGCTCACCAAGGCGACGATGCGTAGCCGACCTGAGAGGGTGATCGGCCACACTGGGACTGAGACACGGCCCAGACTCCTACGGGAGGCAGCAGTAGGGAATCTTCCACAATGGACGAAAGTCTGATGGAGCAATGCCGCGTGAGTGAAGAAGGTTTTCGGATCGTAAAACTCTGTTGTGAGGGAAGAACAAGTACGAGAGTAACTGCTCGTACCTTGACGGTACCTCATTAGAAAGCCACGGCTAACTACGTGCCAGCAGCCGCGGTAATACGTAGGTGGCAAGCGTTGTCCGGAATTATTGGGCGTAAAGCGCGCGCAGGCGGTCCTTTAAGTCTGATGTGAAATCCCACGGCTCAACCGTGGAAGGTCATTGGAAACTGGGGGACTTGAGTACAGAAGAGGAAAGCGGAATTCCAAGTGTAGCGGTGAAATGCGTAGAGATTTGGAGGAACACCAGTGGCGAAGGCGGCTTTCTGGTCTGTAACTGACGCTGAGGCGCGAAAGCGTGGGGAGCAAACAGGATTAGATACCCTGGTAGTCCACGCCGTAAACGATGAGTGCTAAGTGTTAGGGGGTTTCCGCCCCTTAGTGCTGCAGCTAACGCATTAAGCACTCCGCCTGGGGAGTACGGTCGCAAGACTGAAACTCAAAGGAATTGACGGGGGCCCGCACAAGCGGTGGAGCATGTGGTTTAATTCGAAGCAACGCGAAGAACCTTACCAGGTCTTGACATCCCGCTGACCGGTCTAGAGATAGGCTTTTCCCTTCGGGGACAGCGGTGACAGGTGGTGCATGGTTGTCGTCAGCTCGTGTCGTGAGATGTTGGGTTAAGTCCCGCAACGAGCGCAACCCTTGATCTTAGTTGCCAGCATTCAGTTGGGCACTCTAAGGTGACTGCCGGTGATAAACCGGAGGAAGGTGGGGATGACGTCAAATCATCATGCCCCTTATGACCTGGGCTACACACGTGCTACAATGGACGGTACAGAGGGTCGCAACCCCGCGAGGGTGAGCAAATCCCATAAAACCGTTCTCAGTTCGGATTGTAGGCTGCAACTCGCCTACATGAAGCCGGAATCGCTAGTAATCGTGGATCAGCATGCCACGGTGAATACGTTCCCGGGCCTTGTACACACCGCCCGTCACACCACGAGAGTTTGTAACACCCGAAGTCGGTGGGGTAACCCTTACGGGAGCCAGCCGCCGAAGGTGGGACAGATGATTGGGGTGAAGTCGTAACAAGGTAGCCGTATCGGAAGGTGCGGCTGGATCACCTCCTTTCTAAGGATAATATCGGAATACAGATCTTTATCTGTATCTTAACGTTTTGCAGTTCAGTTTTGAATGTTCATTTTTATATGAAGATTCGATACTTGTTCTTTGAAAACTGGATAAAACGACATTGAAACAATAAACAACAAGAAATTCAAGTTGTGGTTACTTCGGTAATCATGATGTGTAAGACTTTTTAACTTTTAGGTTAAGTTAATAAGGGCGCACGGTGAATGCCTTGGCACTAGGAGTCGACGAAGGACGGCACTAACACCGATATGCTTCGGGGAGCTGTAAGTGAGCTTTGATCCGGAGATTTCCGAATGGGGAAACCCACTGTTCGTAATGGAGCAGTACATTTGCGTGAATACATAGCGCATCTGAGACACACCCAGGGAACTGAAACATCTAAGTACCTGGAGGAAGAGAAAGAAAAATCGATTCCCTGAGTAGCGGCGAGCGAAACGGGAATAGCCCAAACCAAGAGGCTTGCCTCTTGGGGTTGTAGGACACTCTACATAGAGTTACAAAGGAATGAGTTAGACGAAGCGATCTGGAAAGGTCCGCAGGATAGGGTAAAAGCCCCGTAGTCCAAAATTCATTCTCTCTTGAGTGTATCCTGAGTACGGCGGAACACGTGAAATTCCGTCGGAATCTGGGAGGACCATCTCCCAAGGCTAAATACTACCTAGTGACCGATAGTGAACCAGTACCGTGAGGGAAAGGTGAAAAGCACCCCGGAAGGGGAGTGAAATAGATCCTGAAACCGTGTGCCTACAAGTAGTTAGAGCCCGTTAATGGGTGATAGCGTGCCTTTTGTAGAATGAACCGGCGAGTTACGATTACATGCAAGGTTAAGTTGAGAAGACGGAGCCGCAGCGAAAGCGAGTCTGAATAGGGCGAATGAGTATGTGGTCGTAGACCCGAAACCAGGTGATCTACCCATGTCCAGGATGAAGGTAAGGTAACACTTACTGGAGGTCCGAACCCACGCACGTTGAAAAGTGCGGGGATGAGGTGTGGGTAGCGGAGAAATTCCAATCGAACCTGGAGATAGCTGGTTCTCTCCGAAATAGCTTTAGGGCTAGCCTCAAACGTTAGAATCTTGGAGGTAGAGCACTGTTTGGACTAGGGGCCCATCCCGGGTTACCGAATTCAGACAAACTCCGAATGCCAATGATTTATGTTTGGGAGTCAGACTGCGAGTGATAAGATCCGTAGTCAAGAGGGAAACAGCCCAGACCACCAGCTAAGGTCCCAAAGTATTTGTTAAGTGGAAAAGGATGTGGCGTTGCTTAGACAACCAGGATGTTGGCTTAGAAGCAGCCATCATTTAAAGAGTGCGTAATAGCTCACTGGTCGAGTGACGCTGCGCCGAAAATGTATCGGGGCTAAACAAATCACCGAAGCTGTGGATTGATACCTTTGGTATCAGTGGTAGGAGAGCGTTCTAAGGGCGTTGAAGTCAGACCGGAAGGACTGGTGGAGCGCTTAGAAGTGAGAATGCCGGTATGAGTAGCGAAAGACGGGTGAGAATCCCGTCCACCGTATGACTAAGGTTTCCTGAGGAAGGCTCGTCCGCTCAGGGTTAGTCGGGACCTAAGCCGAGGCCGATAGGCGTAGGCGATGGATAACAGGTTGATATTCCTGTACCACCAAACCACCGTTTGAGTAATGGGGGGACGCAGAAGGATAGGGTAAGCATGCTGTTGGTTATGCATGTCCAAGCAGTAAGGTGTGAATGTAGGCAAATCCGCATTCTGTAACATTGAGCTGTGATGGCGAGGACGTATGTCCGGAGTTCCTGATTTCACACTGCCAAGAAAAGCCTCTAGCGAGGTGATAGGTGCCCGTACCGCAAACCGACACAGGTAGTCGAGGAGAGAATCCTAAGGTGAGCGAGAGAACTCTCGTTAAGGAACTCGGCAAAATGACCCCGTAACTTCGGGAGAAGGGGTGCTCTTTTGGGTGCATAGCCTAGAAGAGCCGCAGTGAATAGGCCCAGGCGACTGTTTAGCAAAAACACAGGTCTCTGCAAAACCGTAAGGTGAAGTATAGGGGCTGACGCCTGCCCGGTGCTGGAAGGTTAAGAGGAGTGCTTAGCGCAAGCGAAGGTGCGAATTGAAGCCCCAGTAAACGGCGGCCGTAACTATAACGGTCCTAAGGTAGCGAAATTCCTTGTCGGGTAAGTTCCGACCCGCACGAAAGGCGTAACGATCTGGGCACTGTCTCAACGAGAGACTCGGTGAAATTATAGTACCTGTGAAGATGCAGGTTACCCGCGACAGGACGGAAAGACCCCGTGGAGCTTTACTATAGCTTGATATTGAATTTTGGTGCAACTTGTACAGGATAGGCAGGAGCCTTAGAGCCCGGAGCGCCAGCTTCGGAGGAGGCGTCGGTGGGATACTGCCCTGGTTGTATTGAAATTCTAACCCATACCCGTAACCCGGGTAGGAGACAGTGTCAGGCGGGTAGTTTGACTGGGGCGGTCGCCTCCTAAAGTGTAACGGAGGCGCCCAAAGGTTCCCTCAGAATGGTTGGAAATCATTCGAAGAGTGTAAAGGCAGAAGGGAGCTTGACTGCGAGACCTACAAGTCGAGCAGGGTCGAAAGACGGGCTTAGTGATCCGGTGGTTCCGCATGGAAGGGCCATCGCTCAACGGATAAAAGCTACCCCGGGGATAACAGGCTTATCTCCCCCAAGAGTCCACATCGACGGGGAGGTTTGGCACCTCGATGTCGGCTCATCGCATCCTGGGGCTGTAGTCGGTCCCAAGGGTTGGGCTGTTCGCCCATTAAAGCGGTACGCGAGCTGGGTTCAGAACGTCGTGAGACAGTTCGGTCCCTATCCGTCGTGGGCGTAGGAAATTTGAGAGGAGCTGTCCTTAGTACGAGAGGACCGGGATGGACACACCGCTGGTGTACCAGTTGTTCTGCCAAGAGCATCGCTGGGTAGCTATGTGTGGACGGGATAAGTGCTGAAAGCATCTAAGCACGAAGCCCCCCTCAAGATGAGATTTCCCATTACGCAAGTAAGTAAGATCCCTCAAAGACGATGAGGTAGATAGGTTCGGGGTGGAAGCGTGGCGACACGTGCAGCTGACGAATACTAATCGATCGAGGACTTAACCAAATTTGTTTAACGTAACAATGTCGTTTATCCAGTTTTGAAAGAATAAAAATTTTTATTAAATAACTCTTGTAATATTCTACAGAGTTGTTATAATAAAACTTGTCTTTCATTAATTATTCAGGTCTAGTGATGATGGCAAAGAGGTCACACCCGTTCCCATACCGAACACGGAAGTTAAGCTCTTTTGCGCCGATGGTAGTTGGGGGTTTCCCCCTGTGAGAGTAGGACGTCGCTGGGCTTGCAATAAATACATAAATTACCCAGGAGGATTAGCTCAGCTGGGAGAGCATCTGCCTTACAAGCAGAGGGTCGGCGGTTCGAGCCCGTCATCCTCCACCATAATACTTTACTCCTGCCGGAGTAGCTCAACTGGTAGAGCAACTGACTTGTAATCAGTAGGTTGAGGGTTCAAGTCCTTTCTCCGGCACCATTTTCCGAGCCATTAGCTCAGTTGGTAGAGCATCTGACTTTTAATCAGAGGGTCGTAGGTTCGAATCCTACATGGCTCATCACTTTATAGTGAATTATGTAGGCGGGTGTGGCGGAACTGGCAGACGCACTAGACTTAGGATCTAGCGCCGCAAGGCGTGGGGGTTCGACTCCCTTCACCCGCACCATTTAATTTAATGACCGAGCGGAAGTAGTTCAGTGGTAGAACACCACCTTGCCAAGGTGGGGGTCGCGAGTTCGAACCTCGTCTTCCGCTCCAAAGATTCACTAAAGTGCCGGGGTGGCGGAACTGGCAGACGCACAGGACTTAAAATCCTGCGGTAGGTGACTACCGTACCGGTTCGATTCCGGTCCTCGGCACCACTTTTATGAAACATATGCGCTCGTAGCTCAATTGGATAGAGCACTTGACTACGAATCAAGAGGTTGCAGGTTCGAGTCCTGCCGAGCGCACCATATAACGGGAAGTAGCTCAGCTTGGTAGAGCACTTGGTTTGGGACCAAGGGGTCGCAGGTTCGAATCCTGTCTTCCCGACCAGTTATTATTTTTGGGGCCTTAGCTCAGCTGGGAGAGCGCCTGCCTTGCACGCAGGAGGTCAGCGGTTCGATCCCGCTAGGCTCCACCATTTATAAAAATTTTGAAATAATCTTGGCGGTGTAGCTCAGCTGGCTAGAGCACTCGGTTCATACCCGAAAGGTCGTGGGTTCGACTCCCTCTGCCGCCATCTTAAGGACCTTTAGCTCAGTTGGTTAGAGCAGACGGCTCATAACCGTCCGGTCGCAGGTTCGAGTCCTGCAAGGTCCACCAACAATATCTTGGAGGAATACCCAAGTCTGGCTGAAGGGATCGGTCTTGAAAACCGACAGGCGGGTCATACCGCGCGGGGGTTCGAATCCCTCTTCCTCCTCCATTTTCATCTTATTGTTTGTGGAAGTAATAATTTTTCCTTAAGTATATTAACAAAAAGTATTTTATTGTCGCGGGGTGGAGCAGTGGTAGCTCGTCGGGCTCATAACCCGAAGGTCGCAGGTTCAAATCCTGTCCCCGCAACCAAATGGTCCCGTGGTGTAGCGGTTAACATGCCTGCCTGTCACGCAGGAGATCGCCGGTTCGATCCCGGTCGGGACCGCCATTTATTTATATAAGATTTAAACCTTATACATATTAATTAGAGATTTAGAATAAGCCAAAAGCTTAGTATAAATCCAAGAGGCTCAGTAGCTCAGTCGGTAGAGCAAAGGACTGAAAATCCTTGTGTCGGCGGTTCGATTCCGTCCTGAGCCACCATAGTAATGCGGGTGTAGTTTAGTGGTAAAACCTCAGCCTTCCAAGCTGATGATGAGAGTTCGATTCTCTTCACCCGCTCCAATAATGGGCCTATAGCTCAGCTGGTTAGAGCGCACGCCTGATAAGCGTGAGGTCGATGGTTCGAGTCCATTTAGGCCCACCATTATTCCGAAGTAGCTCAGTGGTAGAGCAATCGACTGTTAATCGATTGGTCGTAGGTTCGAGTCCTACCTTCGGAGCCATATATATGGGGAAGTACTCAAGTGGCTGAAGAGGCGCCCCTGCTAAGGGTGTAGGTCGGGCAACCGGCGCGAGGGTTCAAATCCCTCCTTCTCCGCCATATATAGGCCCCTTGGTCAAGCGGTTAAGACACCGCCCTTTCACGGCGGTAACACGGGTTCGAATCCCGTAGGGGTCATACTCAAAAAAGGTAACCATTCATTGGTTACCTTTTTTTATATTTGCATTTCATTACTATTAACTTTTTCTGCTGTTATACATAGGCACTTACACTTTCCTAGAAAAATAAGAAAGTATATGGAATATCATGCTACTAACCGATTGTTGGTAATACTTTAAAGAATTAAACGATACCGTTGATTTCCGTTTAGGTAAAGGTGAGACCGAAATTGTATCATCGGAGGCCCGCACGATGCGGGTAAGGCAGTCGTAGCGATACGATGTCGCGTACTTAGACTGTCATCCTCATTAAAAGGTAGGAATGAGTTTTTCCCTTCTTCCCAAAAGCTGTACTAACCTAGTTCCTAAAGTTGAAGGAGGGCAACGGACAGATAAACGCTATAAAATTACCGAAAAAAGAAATGCTGGTTGTGACGGTAGCCACGACCAGCATCTCTAAAAAATCAGTCGGTATTAATATAGTAACAAGTCTGGCCAAGGCCCTCCGAAAACCAGGGCACTTCCACTTTCTAAGTAAAATATGTGATGTAGACAGAAAACTAGTTTTGCGTACATTGTATAAACAAAAACAGATGAGAAGGTAAATAACTTCTCATCTGTTTTTGTTTAAACTGTTATAGATAATAGCCAATCAGTAAACCAATGCCTAATAGAAATACAAAAATCGTATTTGTGAGTGCGGTGTCTTTCATAGCTGGTGCTACTTGAACTGGATTTTCTGTTTGTTTAAACAATTTTATAGCATGTATTGGTTTTTTCAGACTTAATAAAACCAATAAACTCCACGGAGTGATTACTTGCAAAACTACTAGACCAATAATCCAAAGATAAGATAAAACAAAATAAGAAGCTAAAATGGTAATGGCGTTTTTCCGACCTACTAATATAGCCATCGTTTTTCGGCCACCTGCAGTGTCTTCTACTAAATCGCGAATATTATTAGAAAGCATTATCGCAGCAACAAGAAGGGCACTTGGTACAGATAATAAAACTGCAAATAATGGTACTGAACCTACTTGAATATAAACAGCAATTAAAACAATAAGCATCCCCATGAACAATCCACTAAATAGTTCTCCAAAGGGAGTACTAGAAATAGGATAGGGACCACCTGTGTAGAAATATCCCACTGCCATAGAAACTGCACCGACTACTAACAATAGCCAAGAGCTTTCATAACAAATATAGATTCCTAATACGGCTGCTATTAAATATAGTAATAGAGCTAATTGCATAACAGTTTTGGGTTTTACACCATTACGGACAATTGCTCCACCGATTCCTACCGATTCCTCGCTATCGAGACCTCGTACAAAATCATAATATTCGTTAAACATATTTGTAGCAGCTTGTATCAATAGACAAGCTAATAACATAGCGATAAATAATAGCCAGTCAATCTTTGCCTCGTATAGGGCAATCATTGTGCCAAGAAAAACTGGTGCAAATGAGGCAGTTAGGGTATGTGGTCTTGTTAATTTCCACCAAACGCGCCACCCTTTGTCTGCTTGAAATTCGTGTGACATAATTTTTCTCTCCTTTAAAAGAATCCAATCTCAATTTTAGCATAAACTTATGACTAAATGTGTGCTGAAATGTGTAGAAAGTTGTATGATTAAGGGTAGAGTAAATTAATCAACCTAGATGTAAGAGTAGTTACTAAACGGAGGTCATATTTATGCCGAAAACCACCGGTGCCATTAATACAGAATACCGTTTTTATACGGAAACAATAGAAGTATCAAGATTATCCGCACAAGCCTTTTTTGAGGCAGGGGACGAATTATATAAAGGGAAACGTTATTTTTGGCAAAACAAAGAGAAAACGTTAACTTTAGTAGGATTGGGACATGCCTATACTATTACAAATAATTTAGAAGATGATAGATACAAGGATATTGATATGAAATGGAAGGAACTATGCCAGTCATCATTAAAGGAAAAAGCAGATGTATCTCCTATTCTTTTTGGTGGATTTGCGTTTGATCCGAAAAACAAGATCCCATCGGAATGGGATACATTTCCGTCTGCATTCTTTGTCGTATCTACTTTTCAGTTAGTTATTCGACATGATCAAGCATTTGTTAATATTCACTATATTACGGATGAAGCGAAGAGCATGGAAACTTTTGAACAGCTACGTATAGAAAGAGACACGTTAATACACACTGCTCAAGTAAAAGAGTTAAAGGTACATGCCAAACCGACCCTAATCAAACGAGAAGATCGCTTGAAGGATGAATATTTGCATGCAGTGGAGGATGTAACAAAAAGAATAAGAGAAGATGAAGTACAAAAGGTAGTAATTGCAAGATCACTAAAACTAACATTTGACGATACTTTCTCTCCAGCTACTGCAATATATAATGCTTCAATGGAGCAACCAGAAAGTTATTTGTTTGGTTTAGAGAATGATGAGAAAATCTTTTTTGGTGCAACACCAGAGCGATTAGTAAAAGTGGAAAATGATAAAGCACAATCTGCTGGACTAGCGGGTTCCATAAGACGAGGAAAAAATTCTCTCGAGGACAGAGAGCTAGGAGATTCGTTATTGTCAGATTCCAAAAATTTAGGTGAGCATAAATATGTAGTTGAAATGATTAAGAAAGTATTTATGCAATATTGTGAGGATATTAAAATACCCACTAGACCAAAGCTTATGAAAATCAGAGATATACAGCATCTATATTCTCCAATAGAAGGGAATCTTAAAAAGGATTCTTCGCTATTCGAGCTAGTACAGGCTTTACACCCAACTCCCGCATTAGGGGGAGAGCCTCGTCAGGATGCGATTAAGATTATTCGTGAGTCTGAACAGATGAACCGTGGATATTATGCTGCACCTATTGGCTGGATAAATGCTGAAGGAGACGGTGAGTTCGCTGTTGGGATACGTTCCGCTTTAGTTGAAAATGAACATGCCTATTTATATGCTGGTGGCGGAATTGTTGCCGAATCATCATCTTTAGATGAATTTGAAGAAACACGAGTGAAGTTCCGTCCAATGCTTAGAACGCTTGGAGGAAATATGAATGACTAACATCGAGTATTTAACATCTTATGTAAATCACTTTGTAGAAACGATTAAACAGGCAGGGGTTCAGGATATTGTTTTGTGTCCCGGTTCAAGGTCTACTCCGCTTGCGTATGCATTTGCCAAAAGTGAGGGTTTTCAATTTTATCGTCAAATAGATGAGCGTTCTGCTGGTTATTTTGCGCTAGGGATTGCAAAAGCAAAAAAAAATCCTGTTGTACTTTTATGTACTTCTGGGACTGCGGCGGCAAATTTCTTTCCCGCTATCGTTGAAGCATACTACGCTCGTGTACCTTTATTGGTCGTTACAGCTGATCGACCTCATGAACTAAGAGAAGTAGGAGCACCTCAAGCAATTGATCAACTTCATTTATACGGGAAGCACGTGAAGTGGACAGTTGACTTTCCCTTACCTGAAAAAGATGAAGCAAATTTGGCCTTCGTGGAGCGTCATATCCAACGTTCCGTGTCTATGTCGAGAGCTTTTCCGATGGGACCTGTTCATATTAATGTGCCATTCCGCGAACCTTTATTACTTGATATGGAACAAACCTTACCAACAGTGAATATGCAAGTACCGGAGATAGGAAAGCTAGTACCAAGTGAAGAATTTTTAGTATGGTATAAAGATATCCTTCAAAATGAAGTAAAGGGATTAATTATAGTTGGAGATTCCCTTCAAACTACTGATGGTTTTTGGGAATTTGCAAAAACTGTACAATGGCCAGTTCTAGTTGACCCATTATCGAATTTACGGACATCTATCCCTGCTGATTGCATGGATTTATGTATAGATCAATATGATGCTATTCTTAAAAATGAAGCTTTTCAAAAAGTCTCTGGTCCAAATGTAGTAATCCGTTTTGGAGCTCAACCAGTTTCTAAGCCCTTAATGTTGTTTTTAAAGTCTTGTAAGCCAGAAGTGTTTATTGTTGCAGATGAAAGCCCTCTTTTCCGTGATTCGCTTCATATCGCTACTCATCATGTACAGGTTGAGGCTGAATCATTATGGATCAAAGCACTGGAAAAGTCAGCTTCTACATATACGGATTCCTGGTCTCAAGCAAATAAAATAGCAACCAATCATGTGAATAGCTACATTAATAATGAAACAGATGAAGGTGCATTGGCAGGAATGTTGTTTGAAAAGTTGCCTGATATGTCTTATTTATTTGCTAGTAGCAGCATGCCAATACGAGATTTAGATACTTTTTTCAATAAAACAACAAAGAATATTAAGCTCTATGCGAATAGAGGAACTAATGGAATAGACGGAGTAGTTTCTTCAGCACTTGGAGCTCAAGTGGCATTAAATCGTCCGGGATATCTTTTAATTGGAGACTTAGCTTTCCTACATGATTTGAACGGTTTGATAGTGACTCGATTCCACTCAACTGATATGACAATAATCGTTATGAATAATGATGGTGGAGGAATTTTCTCTTATTTATCACAATCTACAGAAACCAATTATTTTGAACATTTATTTGGTACCCCGACAGGATTAGAGTTTTCACATATAGCAGCTATGTATAATGCTCAGTACACTGCAGTTCATTCGAAGGAAGATTTTAAAGAAGCATTAGTTGAAGAGAAGTCGAAGGATATTCGTATTATAGAAGTATTTACAAATAGACAAGTTAATACAGAAACACATCGCAAATTATGGGCAGATATTTCGAAGGAGCTGGACTCGGTTTGGAAAGTATAACGATAAATATCCGAGGGATTGATATCCATTTCAACAGATATAATAAAGGAGCGAAGGAAAGAATTGTTTTTTTGCATGGCTTTACGGGATCTACACATACATGGGATGAAGTGATTTCGTTTCTACCTAATACATTTGATATGTTAACCATTGATCTTATTGGGCACGGTGAAACTTCCAAGCCTAAGGATTCTGCGCGTTATGCTGTAGAGGAGCAGATAGCAGACTTACATTCATTGTTTCAGCAGCTTCAGTGGAGTAATTTTACGCTTGTTGGTTATTCAATGGGTGGTCGATTAGCTCTTTCTTATGCAAACCAATATCCAATAAAAGGACTAATTCTTGAAAGTAGTTCCCCTGGTCTTACCGATAAAAAAGAACGTTTAAATAGAAAACAATCAGATGAGCAGCTTGCGGACCGAATATTGAAGGAAGGACTCACATCCTTTGTAGATTTTTGGGAAGGAATTCCATTGTTTCATTCTCAGCGACAATTAACTTTGGAGAAACAGCAGCTCATACGACAAGAGCGACTTGCGGGGTCTGAAATAGGGTTAGCTAATAGCTTGCGTGGATTTGGTACCGGCGTGCAACCCTCCTATTGGAACAACCTCCAAGAAATCGTCACACCGACTTTTTTGATAACTGGAGAGCTAGATGAAAAATTTAGCAAGCTTGCAAAAAAGATGGAAAAATACCTCCCGAATGTTGCACATAAAGAAATTAGGGATGTAGGTCATGCAATTCATGTGGAAAATCCTGAATTGTTTGCTACAATAGTAGAGGATATAATTTTAAAGGAGGATGTATGATGACTCGCGAATGGACAACATTACATACATATGAAGACATTAAGTATGAGTTTTATAACGGAATTGCTAAAGTTACTATTAACCGTCCTGAGGTGCGTAACGCATTTCGCCCTAAAACAGTAATGGAAATGATTGATGCATTTTCTCGTGCTCGTGACGATAAAAATGTAGGTGTAATTATCTTAACTGGTGAAGGTGAACACGCATTCTGTTCAGGCGGAGACCAAAAAGTACGTGGACATGGCGGATATGTGGGAGAAGATGAAATTCCTCGCTTAAACGTACTAGACTTACAACGTCTAATCCGTGTGATACCAAAACCAGTTGTAGCAATGGTAGCTGGTTATGCGATTGGTGGCGGACATGTTCTACATGTTGTTTGTGATTTAACAATAGCTGCTGATAATGCGAGATTTGGACAAACTGGTCCTAAAGTAGGCTCATTTGATGCTGGTTATGGCTCTGGTTATTTAGCGCGTATTATTGGACATAAAAAAGCCCGTGAAATTTGGTATTTATGTCGTCAATACGACGCTCAACAAGCACTTGATATGGGCTTAGTCAACACGGTAGTTCCATATGCACAATTAGAGGATGAAACTGTTCAATGGTGTGAGGAAATGCTAGAAATGAGTCCAACTGCACTTCGCTTCCTAAAAGCTGCAATGAATGCAGATACGGATGGTTTAGCTGGACTTCAACAATTAGCAGGCGATGCGACACTGCTTTATTACACAACGGATGAAGCAAAAGAAGGTCGAGATGCATTTAAAGAAAAACGCAAACCAGATTTTGGTCAATTCCCGCGTTTCCCCTGATAAGTGACCACCTGCGAGTAAAAAGCTATCCTTTTATAGGATGGCTTTTTTACATAGGATTTATCAAATTAGGCAAAGGTACCAGATCATTGCATAAAGGAGGGTGATACAATGTTACCGAATTTACTTTTAAAACGTGCCCATTTAACACCCGATAGAATAGCATTATGCTATTTAGGAAAAGAATGGACATTTCAACAAATATATGATGAATCTACGGCATTTGCAGAAGGACTACATTCAACAGGCATCTTACCTGGGATGCGAATAGCTGTATTAGCTACCTCTAATTCTCAATTAGTGATCGCGCTATATGGTTGTATGCAGCTTGGTTGTGAGATAGTCATGTTAAATGAACGTTTGAGTGATGAAGAATTGAAATACCAGCTCTACGACAGCAAACCAGATGCATTGCTTGTAGATAGCCTAGAAAAGAGAAATTTAGGTTATAGACAAAAGTTTTCCTATGATGATATTTACTATAGAGAGCGAAAAGCATTTTACATCGAGGATGAGTGGTCTAAAGATCGCATTATTACTATTATGTATACATCGGGGACTACTGGTCGTCCAAAAGGAGTTCGCCAATCTCTAGAAAACCATGTAATGAATGCAACAGGTTCAGCTCTACATTTGGGTGTGCATCCGAACGATTGCTGGCTATGCACAGTTCCACTATTTCATATTAGTGGGTTTTCTATTCTCATGCGGTCGCTGTTCTATGGAATGACAGTAAGTCTCCATACTAAATTTGATGCGGAAAGTGTAGTAGATGAAATTGTGGGTGGAAAAGTTACAAGAATGTCTTTAGTTGCAGTTATGCTAGAACGAATTTTATCCGTCCTAGAAAATAGAAATCAGTTTGTTCCCAGCTCTTTTCAATCGATGTTAGTTGGAGGAGGACCTGTGCCTCTGTCTTATTTAGAAAGAGCAATTGAGCGTAACATCCCTGTACTGCAAACATACGGCATGACAGAAACATCCTCCCAAACGACTACGTTATCGAGTGAGGATGCTATTCGTAAACTTGGTTCAGCTGGAAAGCCACTTTTCTTTGCCGATGTTCGTATTGATGGAGAAGAGAAAATGGGAGAAATTTGTATTAAAGGCCCTCATGTGACAAAAGGATATATTGGAGCAGCTGAGACAAAAAAACCACTTATGGATGGTTGGCTGCATACTGGAGATATTGGTTATTTGGATGAGGAAGGATATTTGTTCGTTGTCGATCGGCGCTCGGATCTAATCATATCCGGTGGGGAAAATATATATCCAGCAGAATTGGAGCAAGCATTAGTAAAACATCCAGCAGTTGTTGAAGCAGGGGTTACAGGTCAACAAGATGATAAATGGGGACAAGTTCCAATAGCATTTGTTGTAGTAAAAGAACAAGTTACTATAGATGAGTTAAAGGCTTTTATGAAGACTCAGATGGCATCTTATAAGTTACCAAAGGAATATTACTTTATAGATGCGCTCCCTCGCAATGGTGCCAATAAATTGATGAGAAGAGAATTAATAAAGTTCATATGAATGAGTCAATTTCACTATTTTTTATTCGTTTTATAAAAAGTGGGTGTCGTTGATTGGAGCGTAGACGGCGACTCCAGCAGGAATAGCGCGAGCTGAATGCCCTGCTGGAACGTTTACAAAGAACAAAGGCTATGTGTGGAATTTCGTTTGGCAACGCCTTCGTGACCAACATCCTGTTGGACCAAGGAGATTTGAAGGCGTGCTAAGTGGAGAGCTTCTACCTGAAGCAGAAATTAAGGACGTTAGGAGTTCAATGTTAATTTACTTTTATGAATTACTTCGAATAGCTTTAAAAGCAACTTCTATTTAGGAGTTGCTTTTTTTATATCACTAAGTGATATAGTGTTTTTAGATATATCACTTAGTGATATAGTGGAGGTGAGAAATTGAAATCATTTGAGCAATTGACGGATTCAGTATTTTACATAATGGCAGCATTAGCGCAACCAAGACATGGATATGCAATAATGACCCTAATAGAAGAGACGACGAAAGGGAATTTTGTGATAGGTCCAGCTTCACTTTATACGATTATCAAAAAATTACTTGCTCAAGATTGGATTGTATTACACAATGATTCGGATTCGAGAAGAAAAGTATATGTTTTAACAGAAAAAGGACGTACTGTATTAATGGATGATATAGACCGTCGAAAAATAATGATTGAGTTAGCACAATCAGGCTTACAATGAGGAGAGATGTAACATGGCAAAAACAAAATTTATGATGTCAGAGGGGTTAGCTTTATCGGAAAAAAAAGACATGGAAAGGCTTAGAAAGTTTTCTTTAGAAGGATGGCAAGTGACTAAATTTAAATTGCTTGGTTATGGACTAGAACAAGGAAAGAGTGAAGATAATATTTATAGTATTGATTATCGTAAATTGGGATCGGGAGAAGAAGGCGACTATATTGAATTATTTTCTTTAGCAGGTTGGTCTCATGTTTGCACTAGCTCTGATATTCATTTATTTAAAGCAAAACCTGGAACTATTCCTCTTTATAGCGAAAGAGAAACAACAATCGATAAATACAATCGACAAGGTAAGCCTGTTTATTGGTTCACTATTATTTTAGTTGCTATTGCTATTCTCCTTTGGTTTGTAGAAACATTTTCTTCAGGTTTGTTGCAGCAATTAAGTAAATGGGCATTTATTTCTTCATTTATATTTATCCTTCCAGCAGTTATGACTTCTAGTGCGATATCTTATCATAAATGGAATGATACAAGAAATAGGATCAATTAGTATCTACTAATATCCCTTATGAGAAAATATAAAAAAAGAGGTCGTGAATATGTTTCACGATCCTCCGAATTTATCCAATTTTACTTAATTCAAAACTGTTCTTAATATCTCTAGGTTTTTGTTCATCAGTGTAAAATAAGTTTCTTTATTTTCGATATCTTCCTTTGATAATACCCCTAAGTTGTGCAGTACTAAGCTATCTGCACCAATTTCTCGTTGAATCACTTCGGTTAGTTTTGATGAAACATTTTGCTCAAATAAAATATAGCTTATATTTTTTTCTTCAGCTAAATCAATGAGTTTAGTCAACTCTTTTTGAGATGGCTCATCCTGTGAATTTAATCCAGCTACTGCTAATTGTTCTAAGTCATAGGTGTTTGCTATATAACCGAATGCTGCATGTGAGACAAAGAATGTTTTGTTCTTTGCACTTTGGGCCATTTCTTCAAAATCTGCATCTAGTGTCTGAAGTTCGTTAACAAGTTCCTCATAGTTTTTTTCAAAAGTCTCTTGTTGCTCAGGTGAAATCTCCACTAAAGAGTCCTTAATAGAAAGGGCAAGACTTTGACTAATTTTAGGTGACATCCAAATATGTGGATCTATATCCCCATGATCATGTCCTTCATGACTGTCATGCCCTTCAGCCGATTCAACCTCATGCTCGTGATCGTGTGATTCCTCTGTAGAAGCTTCTTCATGGTCGTGATCATGTGATTCCTCTGTAGTAGCTTCTTCATGCACGTGAACTGATTCTTCTAATTGTTCTTCAGAAACTGCATCCACCGTAGCTACCATCTTCACATGTTCCTCTGCTAATGTCTTCTTAGCATTCTCGACAAAGCCCTCTAAGCCGAGTCCTATGTAAAAAAACAAATCAGCATCTGCAAGTGACATCATATCTTTTTGTGTTGGCTCAAAAGTATGTTCATTTGCTCCGGCAGGGTAGATAGAAGAGACGTCTACAGATTCTCCTCCAATACGTTCAGCAAAATATTGTAATGGATATACAGTTGTATAAACTTGTACTTGTTGTTTTTCGTTTTCTACCTTCTCTTCACTGTTTCCACAAGCAGCTAGGAATAATAATAGAAAAAGAACACTTCCTATAATTATACGTTTCAATAAACTCACCCTCCTAAATAGTAATGATTACGCTTTGAAAAAAGATAACTTCATTAGATTACAGTACTATCAAAAAAAAAGCAAGAAAAAAATAGCCTTTGAATTATTTTTTTTTCAAAGGCCATTCATCGGGAACGGGATCAACGCCACCTTCATGAAAAGGATGACACTTGGATATTCTTTTTATCGTTAAAACGCTTCCTTTTATTGCCCCATGTTTTTGAACTGCTTCTACTCCGTAATGGGAGCAGGTTGGATAGAATCGGCAACTAGGAGGAGATAGTGGAGAGATAAACTTTTGATAAAAACGAAATATAGATATAATAATGTGTTTCATGGATTATTCCGCGTCCTTAGGTTTAGGATCGATTTTCGAGGGTTTATCATTCATTGCTAGCTTGTACAAAAAGGTAAAGCCAAAAATACTTAGTATTATTGCTGCACCTAATATCCAAAATACCATAATTACTCACTCCAATTAAACTTATCGTTATGTTTATTGTATGAAAGTTAGAGGTATATTAAAAGAGAAAGCAACTATAATTAAAGGGAGAGTGACAATTTTATGTCAGCGGCATTAAATAAAGAACTAAATAAACAAGTAGCAACATGGTCGGTTATGTATACTAAATTACATAATTTTCATTGGTATGTAAAGGGACCGTCATTTTTTACTTTACACGCCAAATTCGAAGAGTTATATAACGAAGCTACGCTTAATATGGATGAAATTGCAGAGCGTCTATTAACTCTAGGTGGACAACCAGTTGCAACATTAAAAGAACATTTGGAGCTTTCAGAAGTAAAAGAAGCTTCGAGTAAAGAGTCAGCTGACCAGATGGTAGAAACTGTTGTTGACGATTTTGATAAAATCATGAAATCTCTTAAAAAAGGGATGGAAGAAGCAGCAAAAGATGAAGATGATATGACAGAAGATGTTTTAAACGCAATTTACCAAAAAACAGAAAAACATCAATGGATGTTAAATGCATTTTTAGGAGATACTAATTCTAATACTGCCAAAAAATAATATTCACTTCATAATAATCTAAGGTAACCGATATAAAGCTTGTTATGAAGGAGAGATTTCTATGGACATAAACTCCATTATGTCATCTAATTTACTTCAGTTGCAACAAACCGTGCAAATGAGCGTATTACAAAATGCTATGAACATGGAAACTGTTGCAGCGATAGAAATGTTGGAAGACATGCCTCAAGCAGCTGCTCCACATCCTTATAAAGGATCAGCTGTAGATATTCAAGGATAAAAAACATGCGCTATTGGTGCATGTTTTTTTGTTTTTTGCACAAACTTCTATAAAAGGATGTGTGAAAATGACCTTATACAAAGCGTATATCTCCGTAAAAAGTCAGCAAGTATATGCATACCCCGATGAATCTCAGTGGGAGTTTGAAGTAACTGCTACTAGAAATGAAATAAAAGTTTTTGAAAGACTTTTTTATCAAATGAAAAATGTACAAAGCAGAAATTTTTTACGGGCACATGAACCAATGTCTGTGAAGCCATATCATGTGGATGGAGAAAATGATCAATACGATAGAAGGCTAAAGAAAGTGTATGCATGGATTCATGAATTCACTTCGGAAGATTCTAAACGATTTATTGAGCAACTACCTTATTTTCAAAGAAGAATGGAGGTTCAATTGTGAGTAAGAATTTAAACAGAAAAGGCAATGAAAATCCTGTAACCTATCGAAATGTTAGTTCCCTTCTAAATCAGTCTCCACAGAATAAATCCAAACAAAATATTGCACAAAACAGAGAAGAAGGTAATGAGCACTATAAAATGGATTCAACTAAAGAATAGGTATTTTAAGACTTAGCGCATTTGGCTAAGTCTTTTTATATACATGAATTAATTTCATAAAAGCATTATTAATAGTGATTTCCGTAGTATGTTTATTTCCTAACGCTATCCCACTGGAGTCGCTGCCTTACACTCCAATCAACAAATCAACTTCTTAAAAAAGGATAAAAAGTTTTGAGACTACTTAAATATATAATTGAAAATAAATATGAAATTGCCTCATATGTTAAAATTTAAAGAAAACAAAGGGGAGTCAGGACTTGATTTCTTTCCAAGATTTAAATGGCTATAATGTAAAGCTATCCTTTGAGCAAGGGAGCTTTTCAATACCTTCTAAACATGTACTTGTCATAGCAAAGCATAAAGGCGAATGGTTGTTGACGAAGCATCCACAAAGAGGATTGGAGTTTCCAGGTGGTAAGTTAGAGAAAGGGGAAACTTTAGTAGAAGCAGCAATTAGAGAAACAAAAGAAGAAACAAATGTAGATATCGTTGAATTAGAATGGCTTGCAGAGTATAAAGTACTGGATAATATCCCTTTTTGTAAAACTGTTTATATAGCAGAAGTTGGGTATATTAATAAAGAGCGGACAAGCTTTGAGACTGAAGGTGCTTTCTGGTTATCCTCAGAGGAACTTACACATAATGATTATTTAAGCTTCCATATGAAAGATGATGGAATGAAAGCCATTTTAAAGAAGGTGAATGAAGTTGAAAACAAATGGAACGATTGAAAAGGTTCGAACTTATCCATCTCCAAACCCTCATATTGTTTTGAAAGAAATTACATACTGGTCATGTGGTCTTCGAGTTAAAGGAATGTTAGCTTCTCCAAAAGATGCAGGAAGCTATGAAGGTATTTTATATTGTCGAGGCGGCATGCAAAGTATTGGTATGGTTCGGCCAGCACGAATTGCACAAATTGCCTCTGAGGGCTTTATCGTATTTGCTCCCTATTATCGCGGTAATCGTGGTGGGGAAGGCAGAGATGAATTTGCTGGAGAGGATCGCTGGGATGCTATCTGCGGAGTAGATGTACTTAAGCAATATTGCATTCCGGAACGGATTCATCTATTTGCATTTTCTCGTGGTGGAATCATGGGATTATGGATTGCTATTTTACGTAATGATATTACATCCTTAGTTACATGGGCGGGAGTTTCCGATATTTACTTAACTTATGAAGAAAGATTAGATATGAGAAAGATGATGAAACGAGTTATTGGTGGTACTCCAACTAAATATCCATTGGGGTATGAACAGCGAGATGTATTATCTCGTATAGGGGATTTGAAGGTATCCACGCTAATAATACATGGGGAACAAGATACAAATGTTTCTTTTGAGCACGCAAAGGTTTTAGAGCAGTCATTAATAGGGAATAGTATACCAGTTGAAACCTGGTACTATCCAGAATTCACACATTTTTTTCCGAGCAAAATAAATAGACGTGTAGTTAAAGATGCATGTCACTGGATGAAAAATCAGAGAGGGGTTTAATAATGGGCAATGTTGTAGTAACAACGGAGGCAATGAGTGTAGAAGGGAAATCTTCGTTTCCTATAGATACTAGTTTTTGGGAGGATTTGTGGGATCAATATACAACTGAATTCCAAGAAGTAGTGATTCATTCTTGGGTAGAGGAAGCAGACGTATTAGAAGAGTTAAACTCTCGAGCAGTTTCTGTTCAAACAGAGGGATTGATGAAAGTAGTTACTATTAATCTAACGGATGAAAATAGGCTCTATTTTAGAAATTATTCTGTTGATCCCAAGGGTGGTTTAAAGTGGTTTACGATGTTCTTTCAAGAGGATGGGGTTGAACAGATGGAAATAGGTCATTATGGTTCAGAAATTATTCTATTTAAGGTTAATGAAGAGGAAGCAGAAAAGTTTATAGAAATATTTCCGAAAATAGCTGATAGTGTATATCATGAGACAAATGGTGATTAATGATAATTGGCTGGCGTAAATTAAATATCTTAGAGTAAAGAGACGAATTTTTCCAGTAGTTAATATAAGTATATGTATGAAAAAATCAGAAACTATATGGTTTCTGATTTTTTGGTTATAAACAAAAACTATAATAAGTATTTTACTTTTTGAAATTTTATTTCTATTATTCAGAAAAGTGTATATAATAGATTTGATTGAACGCTCATTCATAATTGTTATGTCACTGAATATTGGGAGGTTAAATTATGAAAAAATCTAGCATTATTTTCTTTGAAAGGAAATTTCCAAGTGCTAACATGATTCTTATTAAGGATAGGCTGCCCGTACTTATTGATACCGGTTTTGGGAGTGATACAAAAGAGACAGAGCGATTAATAAGAGAGGTAGGCGTTTCACCTGAAGATTTATCCCTCATTGTGAATACGCACTATCATAGCGATCATGTGGGAGGCAATTTCCATTTTCAAAGTAACTATGGAGTTAATATTGCCGCACATAAATGGGAAGCAGATTTGATCAATAATAGCGATTCTGAATCTTGTAGTGCGGAATGGCTAGATCAACCTGTGGAACCTTATAGGGTTGATAGAAAACTTTCGGATAATGATGAAATAGAGACAGGAAATAGAACTTTGCAAGTCTTGCATACACCCGGTCATACCCTAGGGCATATTTCTCTATATGAACCCGAGGAGGAGATATTGATTTGCGGGGATCTATTTCACAGGGATGATATCGGATGGTTGAATATCTATCGGGAGGGGGTCGCTTCCATCCATCGATCGATGGAAAGTTTGGATAGGCTGTCTAAGTTTCGGATCAGCCGAGCCTATTCGGGACATGGACCACAAATAGAGAATCCTCAAGCTGCTATCGACGTAGCGAGGGAGCGTTTTGAAAAATGGCTCGGAAATCCAGAAAAAGTTTCATGGCATGCTTGTAAGAGAATCTTTTCATTCACTTTAATCATGAAAGACGGATTGGCAAAAGAAGAAGTGGATAACTACCTACTAAATTGTGGTTGGTTCCAAGATTTTGCACACTACTCATTTCAACTTCAACCAGAAGAGTTTATTCAAGTTCTGATTGATGAAATGATTCGCTCCGGTGCAGCAAGCTGGCAAAATGATTATTTAGTCGCTACGGCACCATACCAGTCACCAGATAAGAAATGGATGAACAAGAAAATAAAGCCGAGAGATTGGAAACTTCAGGCTCGTCTTACATAACTATAAGGGGAGAGGTTGTAAGGGAACTATAGGATTTCTGCAATAATATACTATATGCTATTAAATATGGGGATGTATATTTACATGACAATACCTTAGAAAGGGAGTTTGTCTCATGAATATTACATCTTTTTTACTATACTGTTTTATTGTTACTTTTACACCTGGACCTACTAATATAGTGATATTATCTACAGTACATAATAGGGGTACAAAAAGGGCGATGGAGTATACCTACGGAGCAACTGTTGCTTTTGGATTATTGCTTATTATTTCTGCTATATTGAATACTATGCTTATAACGTTTATACCAAAAGTTTTAATTATTATGCAGCTCATCGGAAGCATTTATATGCTCTATCTCGCTTATCAAATTTACAAAATGAATACCACTGATTCAACTGCAAACCAAACTGGTACATTTATGTCAGGATTTCTTATGCAGTTTTTAAATCCAAAAGTGGTATTATTTACAATGACTGTAATACCAAGCTTTATTTTGCCTTACTATTCCGCAATGTCTACGTTGTCAATAAGTGTTATAGTAATCACCATCATTGGATTTTTAGCATTTATTACATGGGTTCTTTTCGGTACAATCTTCAAGAAGTTTTTACAGATTCATAAAAAAACTGTTAATGTTATAATGGCACTATTTTTAGTTTATGCTTCCATCATGATATGGCTATAGGAAAACTAATTAAGAGGTGTATTAGATGGACAAATTTATCTATAAAAAATCTGCTGGTATTACAGCTTTAGCAGCTAGTATTACAGATTTTACATATAAAAAGCACTCGCACATGGAGTATGCAATAGGTGTGACATTGCGTGGTATTCAACATTATAATTTGGATGGCAGTTTACAGCTATCCTATCCAAATGGTGTAATGCTCTTTAATCCCGAACAGGCACATGACGGAATGGCACATGATATGACTGGCCTGGATTATGTGATGTTATATATTGAGCCACAATTGCTGTTGGAGGTTATTGAGAAAAAGGATTTAGTACATTTTTCAACCCCAATTGTTTATGATTTTAGACTTAAACAAAGAATATTAAGTCTTTCTAATGCAATTTTGAATGAAAAAGATGAGGCTCTATGCAGTGAATTGCTTTTGTCTCTTACAGATAGCCTTATTCAAACTGAATTCACCAAAGTCTATAAGAAAGATAACGCACTTATTGGAAAAGCAAAAGATTTGTTGCATGCCAACCTAGAAAATATACTTAAACTTGACGAGGTATGTAAAGAACTTGGTTTATCGAAATTTCAATTTATCAGATTCTTTAAGGCACATACAGGAATATCCCCATACCAATATTATCTTAACTGCAAAATAGAACATGCAAAGCATTTAATAGAAACTAAAAAAGATGTATATTCAGCTGTAGCAGAATGTGGGTTTGTTGATTTAACTCATTTAAATAAACACTTTAAAAGTGTATATGGAACAACAGCATTTGAATATATGTCCCATATAAAGTGAAACCTCAATCAGTGGGGATTTTCTTCATGCCCACTGATTGAAATAAGAGCTTAGACAAACTATGCAGCGGCCAGCGCCAATGCCTAAGTGACCATCATCCTGTTGGCACGAGGCTAGCAGAAAGGGAGTCACCTAAAATAAGCCACGTGACATGGCGACTTTCGTCTAGGATTTTCGTCGTGCTTTTACGGGCAGTTTTCTCCCATTATGCTTTGTTGCTTTGGCCGAGCCTTGAAGTGGGAGTCAAACTGCCCGTTAATGCGGGATAAATGAAATATAAAACAATTGACATAGATTGATATTGAGCTGATAGGAAAGAGAAAAATCATGCAATAGGTAAACGAGGGTTTTGTCCAAATAGTTATATTAGAGAAATGGATTTAAATTAAAGGGAGGAATTCAATTGTCGTTAAAAGTGGGAGAAATTATTACATTCGAGCGGACTTTCACAACAGAAGATGTTGAATTATTTACGAAGATTTCAGGTGATGAAGGGATTCATCATCTAACCCCAGATGAGCAGGGAAGACTTGTCGTTCAAGGGTTGCTTACGGCAACTCTGCCAACAAAAGTAGGTGGTGATCATAACGTACTGGCTCGTACTATGAATTTTGAGTTTATCAGACCAGTATTTATTGACGATACAATAACTTGTGAGGTAACAATTGAGCAATTCGAAAAGCAGGATAATAGAACACGTATAACTGCTTCTTTTATATGCTTCAATCAACAGGAGAAAGAAGTATTGAGAGGAAGCTTTACAGGAGTAATATTATAAGGTTTTCTATACTAGGAAGGAAAGTATGAAAGTTAAATGTTTCTTTTTTATACGTTAATATAAAAGAGCCCAATTCTGAATTTGGGCTCTTTTATATTTAAAATTATTAAGATAGTGGTCCGCCTTTATAGGAAATGTCCTCAGAGACTGTACCAAACTTTTTGAAGTTTTCACGGAATGACTGAGCTAGTTCAGCAGCTTTTTGGTCATATGCTGCTTTATCTTCCCAAGCATTTCGAGGTATAAGTACCTCCGAAGGTACGCCTTCCACTTGCTTAGGTATAGCTAAGCCGAATACTGTATCTGTTTCTGTATCAGCATTGTTTAGTTTGCCATCAATTGCAGCGCGAACCATAGTACGAGTGTATGAAAGCTTCATGCGGTTACCAACACCGTATTCTCCACCAGTCCAACCAGTGTTTACTAAGAATACTTGTGCGCCATGTTCGTCAATTTTCTTACCAAGCATTTCTGCGTATACTGTTGCATGTAATGGTAAGAATGGTGAGCCGAAGCAAGTAGAGAATACTGGTTGTGGGGATGTAACTCCACGTTCAGTTCCAGCAAGTTTAGAAGTAAAACCACTTAAGAAATGGTACATTGCTTGTTCTTTTGTTAGTTTACTGATTGGAGGCAATACTCCAAAAGCATCAGCAGTTAAGAAAATAATCGTATTTGGGTGACCTGCTACAGATGGGTCTACAATATTTTCGATATATTGAATTGGGTAAGCAGCACGAGTATTTTCTGTTAATGAGTTGTCAGTGTAGTCAGCAACGCGAGTTTCCGCATCTACTACTACGTTTTCTAATACAGTTCCGAATGATATCGCATCCCAAATTTGCGGTTCATTTTCTCGAGTTAGGTCGATACATTTTGCATAACAACCACCCTCGATATTGAACACACCGTTATCTGACCAGCCATGCTCGTCATCACCGATTAGTTTACGACCAGCATCTGCAGAAAGGGTAGTTTTACCTGTTCCAGATAAGCCGAAAAATAATGCAACGTCTCCAGCATCCCCAACGTTTGCGGAACAGTGCATTGGCAAAATGTCTTGTTCTGGAAGTAAGTAGTTCATAATAGAGAAAATCGATTTTTTCATCTCTCCTGCATATTCAGTCCCACCGATTAAAACCGTACGTTTTTCCATAGATACAATGATAAACGTTTCTGAACGTGTACCATCTACAGCAGGAACTGCCTTGAAATTAGGAGCCGAAAGAATAGTAAAATCTGTTGTATGTGTTGCAAGATCTTCTTGTGTTGGACGGATAAATAGCTGATGAGCGAAGAGATTATGCCAAGCATATTCGTTAATTACTTGAATGCCTAGACGTGATTCTTTATCAGCTCCTGCATATCCTTTAAATTCGAAGATTTCATCTTGCTTGTTTAAGAAGTTAATCATTTTTATATATAGTGCATCAAAAACGTCAGAAGAAATTGGTTGGTTTACTGAGCCCCAATCGATTTTGTCTTTTGAAATAGCTTCATCTACTATATACTTATCTTGTGGAGAGCGGCCAGTATATTTCCCTGTTTCAGCTTTTACTGCACCAGTAGAAGTTAGAACAGCTTCTCCTCTTGTTGTAGCTTTTTCCACAAGTTGTGGCACTGACAATTGGCTGCTAACGTTATTTCCTGCTAACAATTCTTTCAGTTCACTCACAGTATCGATTGAATTCATCTTGAATATACCATCCTTTTTTTATATTTCCCCTAATAAAGAGGAAGTTTTCTAGATATGTGAAATAGTATAACACATTAAAGCAATTAGTCTATACTAATCAAATTAAATTTTTTCTTTTGTGTATAAAATACAAACAAAAATAGTTGACTTCTATTACATACTTACGTATGATGATAAATTGAACGGATACTCTTATCCCGAGCTGGTGGAGGGGTCAGGCCCTATGAAACCCGGCAACCTGTAATTTTTTCATTATTACAAAGGTGCCAAACCTGAGACAAGGTGAAATTCCTTGATTGATAAGAGTGAAAGGTGCTTATGATACTAATACCTTTCCTCATGTATAAATACGTGAGCGAGAGGTTTTTTTATTGAACATCGCCCTTTATCCTTGTGTGCCAAGTCCGAAACGGCTTCAAGTTAACTTCAATGCATTCAAGTTACATTTACTATTATGTGATGTAAATGCATGGAACATTTTGAATGGCTTGACATGGGAATGAGTACCGTATCAATTCTTGAGAGAAATCTCGCGGGATATAGGAGGAATAATCTATGACACAACGTCGATTATTTACATCAGAATCAGTAACAGAGGGACATCCAGATAAAATTTGTGATCAAATCTCTGATGCAATTCTAGATGCAATTTTAGCAGAAGACCCAAATGCTCGTGTAGCATGCGAAACGAGTGTAACGACAGGACTAGTATTAGTTGCTGGAGAAATTACTACATCTACTTACGTAGATATCCCTAAAGTAGTTCGTTCTACTATTAAAGAAATTGGCTATACACGTGCAAAGTATGGCTTTGATGCAGAAACTTCTGCTGTGCTTACTTCAATTGATGAACAATCACCTGATATCGCACAAGGTGTGGACCAAGCTTTAGAAGCAAGAGAAGGCTCTATGAGTGATTCTGACATTGATGCAATTGGAGCAGGAGACCAAGGTTTGATGTTCGGTTATGCTTGTAATGAAACACCAGAGCTTATGCCACTCCCAATTAGTTTAGCGCATAAACTATCGCATCGATTGGCACAAGTTCGTAAAGAAGAAACTTTAGACTATCTTCGTCCGGACGGAAAAACTCAAGTAACAGTAGAGTATGATGAAAATAATAATCCAGTTCGTATCGATACAATTGTTATTTCGACACAACATCATCCAGAAATTACTTTAGAGCAAATTCAAAAAGATATTAAAGAAGTAGTGATCAACCCGATTGTTCCTACAAATTTAATAGATGAAAATACAAAATATTTTATCAATCCAACTGGACGCTTCGTAATTGGTGGACCACAAGGAGATGCTGGCCTAACAGGTCGTAAAATTATTGTAGACACATACGGTGGTTATGCTCGTCATGGCGGAGGAGCATTCTCTGGTAAAGATCCTACAAAAGTGGATCGTTCCGCTGCATACGCTGCACGTTATGTTGCTAAAAACATTGTTGCTGCTGGCCTTGCAGATCGTTGTGAAGTACAACTTGCTTATGCAATTGGTGTAGCTAGACCTGTTTCAATTGCTGTTGAAACTTTTGGTACTGGAAAGGTAGAAGAAGTTGAATTAGTTTCATATATTCGCGAATTATTCGACCTTCGTCCAGCAGGAATTATTAAAATGCTAGATCTTCGCCGTCCAATTTACAAACAAACAGCTGCTTATGGTCATTTTGGTCGAACAGACATTGATGTGCCATGGGAACAAACAGATAAAGCTGCAGCATTAAAAGAAAAAGCTGGATTATAAGTATGAACCAAAAGAGGCTTTCCTATAATAGGAAGCCTCTTTTCTTTGGTAGAAAATAAAATAAAAAAACGTGGAATGATCAAACATTGCGAAGATCGATCAATCTACACAAACTATCGTTATCCCTATTTATTTTTGCAGGGATTTATAATATTGCCCTTTTTCTACATATTCTCGGATAATTCTTTGTACATCAGCTTTATCCTCATCATTTAGTTCGCGTACAACTTTTGCTGGGCTGCCTAGTGCTAATGAATTTGGAGGTATTTTCTTGCCAGGTGGTACGAGGCTTCCAGCTCCGATAAATGCACCTTCACCAATTTCAGCACCATCTAAAATAATGGACCCCATTCCTATTAAGGCACCTTTACGTACGGTACAGCTATGTAAAGTCACTTGATGTCCGATAGTCACTTCATCTTCTATTAAAAGTGGTTTATTTGGACTTTGATGTAGACAGCTTAAATCTTGAATACTGACTCTACTTCCAATAATAGTAGGAGCAACATCCCCTCTAATTACCGTATTAAACCAAATTGTAGTCTCTGGACCGATTGTCACATCCCCTGTTATTGTGACATAATCAGCTATAAAAGCGGAGTCGTCAATAGTAGGGGTTTTATCTTTATATGGATAAATCATTTTGCATACGCTCCTTTTGAAATTAGAATATAATTAATCGTATCAGACATACAGATTGAAAGAAACCAATTACCATGAAATTGCAAGGAAAGAAAAGAGGTTTGTTTATATGTGGAAATGGGAAACAGAAGGAAAGCCTAAAGCCGTAATAGTTATTGTTCACAGTGCTTATGAGCATCATAGAAGATATGCTTGGTTAATTGAAAAATTGAGAAGTTCCAACTATCATATCGTTATGGGGGACTTGCCAGGCCATGGAGAATTAAAAAAATCAAAAACTATTCACGACGAATCCTTCGAACTATATAAGGACTACATTAAACAAGCGATGCAAGTTGCAGTTACGTATGACCTACCAATATTTTTAATGGGTCATGGTCTTGGAGCTACCCTTCTTATAAAAGTTTTGCGTAAACTAGATATTGAATATGCGGGAGTAATACTTACATCACCGTGGTTCCAGCTTGAAAAGCTTCCTTCGAAATGGACGAACACATTAGCAAAATTATCAATACCGCAGAAAATCAACCATGATATTCACTTAAATGATTTAACGAGAAATTATGAAGTGTTTCAACAATTCGTATCAGATCCCACGTATAGAACCTTCATTTCAACAGAGTGGTACAAGGAACTTCAAGCACTTTTAAAATCTGTGAACCAATCGACTATCTCAATACCAAATAAACCTATTCTTGTTATGACTGGAGAGAGGGATAAGATTACCGATACAAATGCTGCAGCTAGCTGGCTAAGGAAGCAGGAGCTTTCTGAATATCAATATAAAGAATGGAAAAATTGTTTTCATGATCTCTATCAAGAACCGGAGCGGGAAGAAATTTTTACTTATTCACAGTCATTTATAAATAATGTACTAACGGACATCGGCTATATTGTTTGAGTTTTAAATCCCATCTACATTACAGTAGATGGGATTTTTGTGGAGAAGCAGAAGAGATATAATTTCTATAAGTTGACGTAACACCTTTTGGTTATATATAATATAACACCTGAGGGTTACATATCTATATTGAAAAGGAGCTATTAATGATGAAAGAAAATTTACCTGATATAACACAGACTGTTTTAGTAGAGGCACCAATTCAAAAGGTATGGAATTATGTTTCAACTGCCGAGGGAATCTCTGCTTGGTTTATGCCGAATGATTTTCAAGCACGGGAAGGACACGAATTTACTATCCAGTCACCATTTGGGCCGTCTCCTTGTAAGGTGCTTGAGATTGACGAACCACATAAACTTTCGTTTCAATGGGACACAGATGGTTGGTTTGTTACATTTCTTTTGAAAGAAAACGGTACTAAAACTGAATTCACACTGATTCATGGTGGCTGGAAAGACGGAGAATCCATTGTTCCGAAAGCTAAAAAGTCGGGTGCAGATGTCCGTGGCATAATGAATCAAGGCTGGGTTGGAATTGTACAAAACAAATTTAAGCAAGTTGTCGAAGCTTAATGAATGATCCCATCAAAAAGGTAGATGTTTTTCAAGCGATTGCTGATCCAACAAGGCGTGATGTCCTTCGACTATTAGCGAACGGAGATAGATCTATTGCAGAAATTTCTTCCCATTATGATATGAGTAGAACAGCAATTGTTAAGCATCTTATTGTTTTAACTGAAGCAGGTTTAGTCAATGGTAAAAAGTTAGGCAGAGAAAAAGTGTATCATTTGCAGCCGGAGCCATTGACGGAAGTAAAGCAATGGCTCGACTATTATGAAAAGTTCTGGAATAACAAACTATCTAGATTAAAGTTCTTAGTTGAAAATGAAGACATAGAAAAATAATAGCTAAAATAACCTCGTCAGTGTTAATGGCGGGGTTATTTTATTTTTGTTTTATATGTACATTTTAACTAAATAATACTTGAAAATAAAAATAATTTATAATACAGTATTAGTGTAATATATAAATAGTACACGAATACACTATGACGATGATAACAAAAAGGAGAGAGAAAATTGAAAGGATTGCTGTTAAAGGAATGGGCTCTTTATAAGTCGTGGCTATTTGTTTCAACATTAATGGGTATTGGGGCTGTCTTAATACTTCCATTAATATTAGAAAGATATCTTTTGACATCTGTATCAATATACGAAATGCGTATAATTCTTTTGTTCTTTATGCTTGGCATTAGCATGATTAATTGTGTCACCCAGTTTCGTACATCTTTGCATGCAGATTATTTGAAAAAAGATATGTGGCTTCATAATTCTCATAAAATGTATACATTAATCGGTGTGAAATTTTTATTTAGTATTGTTATTTATCTTGTAGGAAATGTCATCATTACAACTGCTGGAATATATTTCTTGTCTGAAATACTTGTAGGGAGTTTATTACAACTGTTTGTTTTACAATTGTTATTTTTAATTTTCCTGCTTTTTGCAGGTGTTTTAGTGAATATAGGGTGGCTTTTTGTCTGGACTCTTTATTTAGAAGGTAAGTATTGGATTGGTAAGTTTTCACTCATTACAACGGTAGCTATTTCCTTTTTACTCGTTAGTTTATTATCGAAATTACTAAGTTTCCTGCCGCTTGAAAAAGTTCTGTATCAAGGTGAAATATCCTTAAACTTCATAGAAGAGCATTTGCCCACTTTTACAACAAGTGATTTTAACTTAGATTTAGGTTCCGTATATATTATAGAGGAATTGTTAAGCTGGATAATCTTTGTTTTGTTATTTTGGGGAATTTGTAAATGGTTGGAGAGGGTGGTTACGAGATGACACAGGATTTCACTCGTGATAAACCTATTTATAGCCAGCTAGTTGATTTAATTTGTGGGGATATTTTAAAAGGAAACCTACAGCCCGGAGATAAAATGCAATCCGTTCGAGAATATTCATTGGAGGTTGGTGTTAATGTCAACACCGTACAACGTGTATATAAGGAGCTTGAATCGATGGAGCTAACAGAGACGAAACGTGGGCAAGGTACATTCATCACAACAGACGAAGAGCGTATTTTGCATTTACGTGAGGATATGAAAGTGAAATTGGTCAATCAGTTTCTACAGTCTATTGCAGTTTTTGGTTTTTCGAAAGAAGAGATTGTTCAAACTTTGCAAAGAAAGGAAGGGGCTCAATGATACAACTTCAACATGTTTCGTTTAATTACCCAAGACGGGAAGTACTTACGGATATATCACTGTCGTTTCCATTAGGGAAGACAATAGGTATAGCGGGGGAAAATGGTAGTGGCAAATCGACGTTATTGAAAATAATTGCTGGTATACAAAGACCTCGAAAGGGAACTATTTCTCTTCATAACAAGTCCTTATCTAGAATACATGCAACTGATATTGCATATTTACCTGATACGGATTTGTTTTATAGCTTTTATACAACAAAGGAGCTTTTCGCGTTTTACGCATCTCAATTTGAGGATTTTTCTATGCAGAAGGCATTAGAGGTGGCCAACTTTTTGGAAGTAGATGTTGATGTGAAGCTGAAAAAGCTTTCTAAAGGGAATCGTGGAAGAGCGAAAATGGCAGCGACTCTTGGTAGAAATACATCCTATTATGTGATGGATGAACCGTTTTCTGGGTTAGATCCAATCGTGCGTGAATCTCTTATAAAGGGACTCATTCGATATAATAATATTGAGGAACAATCTATTATTTTATCGACTCATGAATTACATGAAGTCGAACCAATATTAGACCAACTTATAATTTTAAAGGATGGCAAAGTAATAGCCCAGGATGAATTAGAAACAATCCGCTTTAACACAAATCAGGATGCAGTAAGCTGGATGAAAAATGTAACGAAAGAGAAGGTGAAATTAAATGACTAAGCCAATCGTTCAATTAAAGAATATTACCAAAATTATTAGAGGGAAAACACTTATCGATAATGTGTCTCTAGAGTTATTTCCCGGTCAAATCACTGGATTTTTAGGTCCAAATGGTGCTGGTAAAACAACGACTATCCGTTTAATGACAGGTCTTATGCATCTAACTAGTGGGACTATTACTATTGAAGGTGCATCTATTGCAGATGATTATGAAAAGGCAATTGCAAATGTAGGGGTTATAGTAGAAAATCCGGAGATGTATAAGTATATGTCTGGCTATAAAAACTTACTTCATTTTTCCAGAATGCATAATGGTGTAACAAAGGCACGGATAGATGAGGTGGTTAACCAGGTAGGGCTAACTAAGCGAATCCATGAAAAGGTGTCGACGTATTCTTTAGGTATGCGTCAACGTTTAGGATTAGCACAAGCCTTACTGCATGATCCGAAATTCTTAATATTAGATGAACCAACGAATGGTTTAGATCCTGCTGGAATTCGTGAGTTCCGTACGTATCTTCGCAAAATAGCCGAGGAAAATAATGTATCCATTTTTGTATCTAGTCATTTGTTATCAGAAATAGAATTAATGTGTGACCGTGTGGCTGTTATTCAAAATGGGAAGCTGATTGATGAACGGATGATTCAAAATGCTGAAAAGACACGTATGCAACTTAAGGCAGAGCCAACTGAAGTAGTAGAAAACTATCTGAGTTCAAATGGCTATGTATTTACATTGCATGAAGGGGTATTTTTACTTGATTTGAAAGAAGAGAAGGTACCAAGTCTTATCAATGAACTTGTTGCCCAGCAGGTGCAAATTTTTGCTATTTCAGCAGTGCATGAAACGCTTGAAGAGCAGTTCCTTCAAATGACAGGAGGCGGTCAAATTGTTTAGTTTGATACAAAATGAATGGATGAAATTATGGCATAAAAAAGGTACATGGGCTATTTTAGGTATTCTATTATTGGTGATTATTGGTGTTGGTGTGTTGGATAAGGTAACTATGGAAGAAGTGAATACCTCCAATTGGAAACAGGAACAACAAGTTCTGATCGATGATGCTAATGCACAGCTAAAAACACCTGATCTAGATGAATGGTCCATCCAAATGTTTGAGGAGCAAAAGGCGATGGCACAGTATCGCTTAGATAATAATGCAGCACCTCAAGTGAATCAAAGTATGGAAGGGAATATGGCATTTGGTGCGTCCATCATGATGCTTATTACATTGTTAACTGTTATTCCCGGAGCATCGATTGTATCGCAAGAATTTACAGATGGTACGATTAAAATGCTTTTAACACGACCTGTTTCCCGATTCAAAATATTAGCGTCCAAACTAATTACGATTTTCTTGTTTGGTATTTCATTAATTGTAGTAACGATTATTCTCACTACGGTAATTGGATTTATCTTATTTGGAACTGCAACTGGAGTAGACCTGACTATTGTTGATGGTGTTGTGCAGCAAACAAACACGATGAAAGATATTTTCTTAACATATGTGTACTCCTTAGGTGATTTCACCATGTCTATACTATTTGCATTCTTTATCGGAACGGTATTTAGTTCACCTTCCATTGCTATCGCATTATCTATGCTGTTTTTAATGATGGGACCAATGATCATAATGCTCCTACAAAAGTATATACCTGTGGAATATATTTGGTTAACACATTCCGATTTAACACAGCATCTCAGAAAAGAATTTTTTATCCAAGAAACTACTCTCACCATGTCTTTAACTGTCCTCGGAATTTATGCCATACTATTTTTGGCATTAAGCTTTATGACGTTTATTAAACGAGATGTGAAGGCATAAGTAGACATTTTATGTTATAATTTGTTGGTTAAAATAGAGAATAGAGTAAGGGGATTTGACATGCAAAACCAACATATAATTCGTAACATCATCGTGGAAACACCTTCAAAGCCTGGTAACTTTGCTAAAGTTGCAACTGCTATAGGTATGGCAGAGGGAGACATTGGGGACATTACCACGCTTAAAAGTGGCGCGTTAACAACTGTTCGAGACATTACAATCACTTGTAAATCGAAAAATCAATTAGATCAAGTGATTTCCAATATTGAGGCGATTGATAATGGTGTTAAAATTCATGCCGTTACAGATGATGTATTAAAAGCGCATGAAGGCGGTAAAATTGCTATGAAGAGCAGACTAGATGTTCGTTCTTTGCGCGATCTTCAACGTATTTATACACCGGGCGTTGCATCTGTTTGTATGGATATTTTACATAATCCAGAAAAAGCTAACTATTTTACTTCTATCGGTACATCTGTAGCCATCGTGACTGATGGTACTGCTATTTTAGGACTTGGTAATATCGGACCTGTTGCAGGGATGCCTGTTATGGAAGGTAAAGCAGTGTTGCTGGACCAGTTTGTTGGATTAAGTGGAATTCCAATTTTATTGAATACAAGCGATCCAGATGAAATTGTTGAGACAGTCAAACATATTCATAAAGGATTTGGAGCGATATTACTAGAGGATATTGGATCTCCACATTGCTTCGAAATTGAGGAAAGATTGAAAGCAGAATTACCAATTCCGGTTATGCATGATGACCAACATGGTACTGCAGTAGTAGCATTGGCTGCTATATTATCTGCTTGCAAAGCTACAAATGTAGATATTAAAAAAGCGAAAATTGGTCAAATTGGATTGGGTGCAGCAGGTTTAGCTATTTGCCGTATGTTAATGGCATATGGTGTGGAGGAAGTTTATGGTTTAGATCGTCAAGAGGCTGCTCAAGAGCGTTTGCTAAAATTTGGCGGTCAAACTCTAGAATCATTAGAAGCTGTAATGGAAAAATGTGATATTATTGTTGCTACAACTGGGGTTTCTGGTCTTATTAAGCCAGAAATGGTTCGTAAAGGGCAAATAATATTAGCATTATCTAACCCAAACCCAGAGATTTTACCATCTGACGCAATTGCGGCAGGAGCAGCTTTTGCAGCTGATGGACGTTCTGTAAATAATGTTATTGGGTTCCCAGGTATTTTCAAGGGTGCTTTGGATGCTGGTGCAAAAGAGATTACATATCCAATGTTAATCGCTGCCTCTCTAGCAATTGTTAATCACACTAAACCGGGCGAACTTATTCCTAACCCATTGGATCCAACATTACATCATTTAGTTGCAAGAGCAGTAGAAGAAGCTGCCAATCAAGAAATGAGAAATTAATAAAAGAACAAGCTTCCTCTAGGATAAAAACCTGTTTGTATAGTTTCGAAGGGCTTTGGACAGATGTGTTGCTATATTATTACCGAGTAAATTTTTAGGGATGCTGGTTGGTTGTGACGTCTGTCACAACCAACCAGCATCCCTTTTTTTCGGTAATCTTATGGCGTTTGTCCCGCATTAACGGGCAGTAGATAACTGCCAGATAACTGCCCGTAAAAGCCCAAATGGTTCAACTAACAATCAGTGGGGAATGAAGCCCCAATGATTGAAGTTTCACTTTATCTATCCGTCGCCCTCCTATAACTCTTAGAAACTGGTAAGTACGTTTTTGGATAACTAGAGAGAAAAGATACAATCCTATGCATAGTAGAAGCTATCGAAGATGCAATTTCGTTCGCTATTTTGCTTCTTTATTTAGTGAATACTTACTATTTCATTGTACTTCCACTAGCATAAAAGAAAATTTACTTTCTTTATCCTTCATTACAAAATAGTCTCCCTAATTCTACAAGCGTTTTTATCACTATATTAACTTTGACTACTATTATCATCTAAGCGGTAGACTATGCTATATCCTATAGCCAGCGTACTACACCCTATTTTGATTGGAGTGAAAGGTGGCGACTCCGGCGGGATACGCGAGAAAGTCGAGACCCCGCAGGTAGGTTTATTAGGGACGAAGGACAGGAACTCCACATCATGTGTCGACAATTCTTAACCAGCATTTTACTAATCCTAGGAGGCTCAGCCTCGCCCGCGGAATTCGTCCACCTGAAACGGAAATCAGTAGTATTATTAAATAGATCTTATTTATTTAAATACCTACTACACTGGATTTATAGCAGAATTATATACTTTCGTGAATTAAAAGAAGATTTCGGTCAGGATACCGAAATCTTCTTTTTAAATTTGTCTTCGTAATTAGTAGCATCTCTCAATGCTTTTTCTTCCATAGGAATTCGTACGGAAAGCATAACAAGATTTAAAAGTGTAAAGGCAACAGCTGTAAAATAGGCTTGAAACATAAATGGTAATAATAGGATTTCTAAACAAACAACTACATAGTTCGGATGTCGCAAATAGATATAAGGACCGCTTTTAACGACATTTGCATTTGGTAAAATGATGATTTTAGTATTCCAAAAGGAACCTAAAGAAGTTAAGCACCAAACACGCAATAATTGAACAAATATAAAGAGTAAGAGAAATAATGGGAACAAAGCTGATATCGAACGATTAAAAACTATTACTTCTACAATAAGACTTATAAAAAAACATACATGCATCGTTACCATATAAGGATAATGAGATGCGCCAACTTCATAAGCTCCTTGCGCAAGCATCCTTTTTTCGTTGCGTTTTGCGATTGCTACTTCGATAAGTCTCTGAATAATCACTAGTGAGATAAGGATGAAGAATAACAAACTAATCCCTCCAATTTAGTAATACAGCTTCTCCACAAAATCCAGGGCCAAGTGCAACTAGTAAACCTAACTCTTCCTCATTATTTTGTTTCGTCATAAATTGCTCCAATACATAAAGAACAGTAGGGGAAGACATATTCCCATGACTTTTTAACACTTCTCGCGAGATGTGCGTATGCTCTTCTGTTAGTTCCAACGTTTCTTCGTATGCCTTTAATACTTTCTTTCCTCCTGGATGTGCAACGAAGTTAACTAGGTCAGACTTAGTCACATGCTGTTCACCTAGGAAATCATCTATAAATGGTCCCAACCAAGTGGCAATAATAGAAGGAATACTTTTTGAGAAAACTACATGTAATCCATTATTTTTAATATCCCAACCCATGACATCTTCTGAATCTGGCATCCATTTAGAAGCTGTTGCGATTATGTGAGGCGTCAGCTTTTTGGTAGCCAACTTCGCCTCATCTCCACAAACTAGTGCACAGGCGGCTCCATCAGCAAATAACGATGCTCCTATTAAATTACTTTTCGAGAAGTCATTTGGTTGAAAGGTCAAACTACAGAGTTCTACACAAACTACTAATACTTTTGAGTTCGGATGCGCCTTACAATAATCGAAGGCCCTACTAATCCCAGAAGCACCTCCGGCACAGCCTAAACCCCATAAAGGAATGCGTTTCGTGCGATCAGAAAAAGGTAAATGATTCATCACCCGCGCATCAATACTTGGAGTAGAAATACCAGTACTACTAACAAACACTATTGCATCAATTTCACTAGGATGCAGGGAAGTTCCTAAAAAATCGAGATTATTTAAACAACGCTCGATAACTTCAAGACTATATTGAGTAGCTAACTCTATATACAAATTATTACGTTCTTCAAAGCTATGTTCACTTTGGTGCCATTCTAAAGGAACACAAAAATGGCGAGTTTGTATATCTCCATTTTCAAACACTTTTAATAGTCTATTTAGTTGAGGTATTTTATCTTGAAATAGTTCTTTTGTGAGATTCTCAATGTTTGATTGCTCTAATGTATATGGAGGGTTATATGTACTTATCGAAGCAATTTTCGGCATAGGGTCACTCCTTTTTATTCCTTATAATTCCCTTGCTCACGCTAAATATACAGTTATTTTTGATCTTTCATCTTTTCAATTGCGATGATAAAGGGAGGATCATTTTGTTGGTTAAGGAATTGATAGCTTAATACATGGAAGAAGGATTGTGATAAACTCTGTACGTAACGGAGAATGGAATCCTTTTCTTGTTTACCACCCTGATGACCATGGTAAACAACTAGGACAACTATTCCTCCTACTTTAAGTAATTGTAGTAATGATTCAATTGCCTGCTTAGTAGAAGCTCCTGTTGTAATAATTTCATGATTACTTCCAGGCAAGTAGCCCAAATTGAATATTCCCGCTGAAACTTCTTGCTGAATATAAAGGTGCAGGTTTTCATGTCCATCTTGAATTAATGTAGTTATTTCTAATTTGTTTGCTTCTTCTAATCTTTTGGTAGTTGCTTGGATGGCTTCTGCTTGAACATCAAAAGCATACACATGTCCATGCTCACCAACAAGTTCTGTTAAAAACAAAGTGTCATGTCCATTTCCTGCTGTTGCATCCACAACTATATCTCCCGGTTCGACTGTAGACATTAGCAATTCTCTTGCAAAGGGTAAAATTCGTTTTAATTTCATTTGCTTACACCACTTTTTACGTAATATTTTCCTTGGTAACTCTCTCTTGAAGCAAGCTCTGCATCTATTCCATTTAATACATCCCATTTATTTACACTCCACATTGGTCCGATCATTAAGTCAATTGGACCATCTCCAGTTATACGTTGTACGACCATCTCAGGAGGTAGAATTTCAAGCTGATCTGCAACAAGCTGGATATAGGAATCTCGATCCATGAAATCAAGCATGCCTTTTTCGTATTGTTTAACCATTGGTGTTCCTTTTAATAAATGAAGTAAATGAATTTTAATCCCTTGAACGTCTAGCTTGGCCACTTCTCGTGCAGTTTCCATCATCATTTCCCGATTTTCTAGTGGTAGACCATTTATAATATGCGTACATATAGGGATTTCATGCTTCCTTAATTTGTTCACACCTTCTATATAGGAAGGATAATCGTGAGCCCTATTTACCAAATTAGCTGTGCGCTCATGCACTGTTTGAAGACCAAGCTCTATCCATAAAAAAGTACGTTTGTTAAGTTCAGCTAAATATTCGACCACATCATCGGGCAAACAATCAGGTCTGGTCGCAATGGAAAGTCCTATAACACCTTCTAATGCTAGTGCCGCTTCAAATTTCTCCTTTAAAACAGGGAGGGGGGCGTGTGTATTCGTATAAGCCTGAAAATAGGCAATGTATTTTCCGTTTTTCCATTTTTCATGCATATTCGTCTTGATTTTTTCAAATTGAACTGGAATAGGATCTACCTTATCCCCAGCAAAATCACCACTTCCGGCTACACTACAAAAAGTACAACCTCCAAATGCTACTGTTCCATCTCTATTAGGACAATCAAAACCAGCATCTAATGCTACTTTAAAAATTTTTATACCAAATATATCTCTTAAATAGCGATTCCATGTATAGTACCGTTTCCCATCAGATGGGAATGGAAAATTATTTTCATTCATATTCTTCACTCCTTAACAGGATTATTTTAACATGACTTTGATAAGTTTGTTTTAATCTTCTTGAAGTGCTATTTGAAAAGGAATACAATATTCTGAGTGCAATAGAAATGAGGGGTTTAAATTGCCTAAAGCAGTATGGTTTTTAATAATTGGAATGTTTATCAATACAATGGGAAATTCTTTTTTATGGCCATTACATACAATATATATGCATGACCATCTAGGACAAACGCTAACGATGGCAGGTTTCGTGCTAATGATTAATGCTGGAACCGGAGTTATTGGTAATCTACTTGGTGGTTATTTATTTGACAAAATAGGTGGATATAAATCTATTATGTTCGGAATTATATTGTCAATGATTTCACTATTGCTCTTAACGTTTTGGCATGGATGGCCAGAATATATATGGTTTGTTGCTATTCTTGGTTTTAGTGGTGGAATAATTTTTCCGAGCATGTATGCGTTAGTTGGAAGTGTTTGGCCGGAGGGTGGAAGAAAAGCTTTTAATGCAATTTATTTGGCTCAAAACTTAGGAGTGGCTATTGGTCCCGCTGTTGCAGGCTTAGTTGCTGATCATAATATTAATAATATTTTTCTAGCAAATTTGTTGACTTATATATTATTTCTATTGGTTGCAGGAATCTATTACCGCAAAATGTCAGTGACTCCTAATATAAATGTATCTATCATGAAAAATTCTAAAAAAATAAAACAGAAAGCACCATTTTATGCAATGATGATTGTCTCTATTGGATACATGCTTACTTGGGTTGCTTATGTACAGTGGACTTCCACCATCTCTACACATGTGCTGGATTTAGGAATAACATTAAAACAATATAGCTTACTATGGACGATAAACGGTGCTCTAATATTAGTCGCGCAACCGCTTATCAAACCAATTATTAATAGGCTGGAGCACAGGATAAAAACGCAGATGATTATAGGTATTGTCATATTTATGGGATCTTTTGTTGTCGTTTCTTATGCGGAAGATTATACAATGTTTATTGTTGCAATGGTTGTCCTGACACTTGGAGAAATATTCATTTGGCCAGCGGTACCTACATTAGCTAACCAGTTGGCACCAAAAGGGAGAGAAGGATTTTATCAGGGGATTGTGAACAGCATGGCTACTATTGGAAGAATGATTGGTCCGTTTGCCGGTGGAATCTTGGTTGATGTTTATGGTATACAAGCAATGTTCTATGTTTTCACATTGCTTATAGCATTAGCAATAGTTCCTACCCTTTTATACGATCGACCACTTAAGAAAGTAGCACCTGAGAAGGATGTGATTTGATTTGGAGAATTTTCAAAAAAACTTATCAACCTCTGTTCTTGCCGAAATTTTAGAAAATGCTTTTCAATGGTTTGTTGTAGTAGATGCAGATGCGAAAATTCTTTATATTAATGAGGATTATTGTAGATTTCTTGAAGTAAAGCGTGAGGAAGCGATAGGAAGGCCTGTTGCAGAAATAATTGAAAATACCAAAATGCATGAAGTTATTAAGTCAGGGGTACCCGATAATGCTTCTCCCCATTATATAAAAGGCACTTATATGCTTGCGAATCGTGTACCTCTTTTTGTTGATGGTAAGATTGTTGGTGCTTTTGGTAGTGTCATTTTTCGCGATATGTCTGATTGGAAAAAGTTAAGTTCTCATGTTCGAAACACAATGGAAAGAATTCAGTTAAATGTAGAAGATAATAGTTACATCGAGTACAGATTAGGAGATATAAAAGGTACTTCTCCAGCTATTCGAAAAATAAAAGAAACAATTGAAATAATTGCACCAAGTGACCTTCCAGTATTAATTGAAGGAGAAAGTGGAACAGGAAAAGATATGTTCGCTCATAGTATTCATCAGCTTTCAGAACGCTCTGATTACCCTTTTGTCAAAGTAAATTGTGCTGCAATACCACCAGAGTTGCTTGAGAAAGAAATATTTGGAGTACTAGATCATAATAACGGAACCTTACGAAACGGCCGATATAAACAAGCAGATAAAGGAACTCTCTATATAGATGAAATTAGTGCACTTCCTCTTACACTTCAAGCAAAGCTTTTAAGAGCGATGCAGGAAGAAGAAATTACTCCACTGAATTCGGAGAGCAGTGACAAAGTAAATGTTCGAATTGTTGTTTCATCAAATGTTGCTCTTTCACAGCTAATTGAGGAGAAGAAATTCCGTGCGGATTTATATTACCGTTTACAAGCAATAACTCTATCCATTCCACCTTTAAGAGAACGAATGGAAGATCTTGTAGATTTACTCAACTATTTTCTCCAAAAATTTATACTCCAGGCTGGTCGCAGACATGTCACTTTAGCAACTAAAACGAGGGAAATACTTCAGTCCTATCACTGGCCAGGAAATGTAAGGGAATTACAAAATATTTTGCAAGCAGCTGTTTTCTTAGCTGAAAACGATATTATTTTGCCATCAGCCCTTCCTTCACAGATAAAACTAAGTAATGTACCTTCTTTCCAAACTACTGGTACACTGGAGGACATATTAGCAGAAGTAGAAAAGAAAGTGCTCCAATCTTGCTTAGAGGAAGAATCAGATAAAATAAGGATTGCAAAGCAACTTGGCCTTAGTAGATCGACATTGTACGAAAAAATTAAAAAATACAACTTATGACCTAAATCCGAATTTCTGGACACCAATCCAAAAATTCGGATTTTTTTATTTTGAATAAATCCTTTATATTATTTAATTTAATGGTATATAAATCCGAAAAATCGGATTTATGATGAATGTGTAGTTTACAATTTCGTCACAATTACTGTTGATTGAAAATTTTGATTATGTTTTAATAACTTATGAAAGCGCTTTTATCTGTCTGGGTAATCAAATTAAAGAAATCTATTTCTTCTGCAGAGAATTAGATTATTGGATATTTTAATACTAAAAAACTTAAAGTGGTAACTAAAATTTATTAAAGAGGATGGTTTCTGCCCTAACTATATTAATTTATTACTAGCTTCTGTTATATATTTCTATCACTTTGATAAACTGTTGCCACAAAAAGATAGCTTGGTATTCTAATACGATTTTAAATAATAGGGGGATTTGTAAATGGAAGTATTAAGTATGATCGGTCTTATAGGCGGCTTAGCCTTATTAATTGTTTTGACCATGAAAGGGGTAAATATACTAATAGCTGGTCCTATATCGGCACTTTTAGTAGCTGTGACTAGTGGAATGCCATTATTCTCTCAGCTTGCGGGTAAAGATGAAGCTGACTTTGTGACTAGTTATATGTCAGGGTTTACTGGGTTTATCGCTTCTTGGTATTTGATGTTCTTACTGGGAGCTGTATTCGGTAAAGTTATGGAGGATAGCGGAGCCGCAGATTCAGTGTCCAAATGGATTGTTGATAAATTGGGAATGAAGTTTGCAGTGCTTGCTATTGTACTTGCATGTGCGGTTCTTACGTATGGTGGAGTAAGTCTTTTCGTTGTTGCGTTCTCTGTTTATCCAATGGCCATCTCACTATTCAAACAAGCGGACTTACCACGTCGTTTTATACCAGCAACATTAGCACTAGGATCTGTTACGTTTACAATGACATCTGCGGGGTCACCTGAAATTCAAAACTGGATCCCAATTCAATTCTTAGGCACGAATGCATACGCAGGTTGGGAAGTAAGTATTATCGTAGCAGTGTTCATGGCAACATTTGGTTACTGGTGGCTAAAGCGTATAATCCAGAAAGCTGTAAATAAAGGGGAAAGATTTGTAGATCGTGAAACGGATCCAACATTCGATACGACAAGAAATTTACCAAATCCTTTCTTAGCAATGGTCCCATTACTAGTGGTATTAGTAATTTCATACATTTTCCACGATAAACTTGCTCAATCAGCTCTAATAATCGCTTTACTTGGTGGTGTAATTGCTACTTACATTGTTGGAAGGAAATATTCTAAAAATTTCTGGGAAGCATTTTCAGCAGGTACAGTCGGTGCAATAATTGCAATTGGTAATACAGCAGCAGTAGTAGGTTTTGGTGGAGTTGCAAAAAATGTACCAGCATTTACAACTGCAGTAGAAGCAATGACGAATATCCCTGGTTCCCCATTAATCGGAGCTGCTATTGCAGTTTCAGTAATTGCTGGGATGACTGGGTCTTCATCAGGTGGGCAGACAATCGCTTTACCTTTGTTAGCACCACATTATATGGATATGGGTGTAAATCCTGAGGCACTACACAGGGTGGTTTCAATTTCTTCTGGTGCTCTCGATTCATTGCCACATAATGGGTACGTCGTAACTACTATTCAATCAATCTGCGGTGAAAAACATAGTGCAGCATATTGGCCAGTTGCAGCGACAACAGTGGTAGTACCAGCACTAGGTGTAATACTAGCAATTATTCTCTTTTCATTTAATTTAGGAATTTAGTATTCCTGTGAATAGCTAGATACTTTTTTTGGAGGTAAATTAATGGTTAAAGATAGAGTACTTCTTATTACTGGAGCAGCCGGGGGCATAGGCTTTGAGATTGCTAAGGAATTTTATAAAGCTGGCGCGAAGGTAGTTTTGACAGATATTGATGAAGAGAAGGTAAAGAATGCTGCAACAACGTTAGGTAATGATGTACTTGGTATTAGATGTGATGTAACAAATGAAGAAGATATTATTAACTCCATTAATTTAACCGTAAAAGAGTACGGAAGGATTGATGTACTGATTAATAATGCTGGAATGCAGCATGTTGCAATGCTAGAAGATTTTCCAACTGAACGCTTTGAACTATTGATAAAAATAATGCTAACAGCTCCGTTTGTAGCAACCAAACACGTTCTTCCGCATATGCGGAAGAATGGATTTGGTAGAATTATTAATATGGCTTCTATAAATGGTTTAGTTGGTTTTGCAGGAAAAGCCGCATACAATTCAGCAAAACATGGTGTAATAGGTCTAACAAAAGTAGCAGCACTGGAGACCGCAGCTGAAGGGATTACAGTGAATGCTGTGTGTCCAGGATATGTGGACACTCCACTAGTTCGAAACCAGTTTAAGGATTTAGCAAAAGTACGTAATGTTCCAGTTGAATCAGTCTTAGAAGAAGTTTTATATCCTTTAGTTCCACAGAAAAGATTATTAGATGTAAAGGAAATTGCGGATTTGACTTTGTTTTTAGCGAGTGATGCAGCTAAAGGGATGACAGGGCAAGCAGTTGTCTTGGACGGTGGTTACACGACTCAATAAAGTGAAACTTCAATCATGGAGGGTTATCTTCATCCCTCACTGATTGTTAGTTGAAGCAATCGGGCTTTTACGGGCAGTTATCTCTGGCAGACGCTTTGGTGCTTGGGTAATGCATTTAAGTGCGAGTCTTACTGCCCGTTAATGCGGGATAAATTTCATTACTTATTTTAAGAGATTGTCTTTTAAACGCCCGATTTAATAATCGGTGCGTTTTATTAAATATCACTGGATAGAGAGTAAGAATTCATCTATTTAATGATCTATGAAAATAGTTTGCTAAGTTATCGGATATTTGAGAAAATAATAATGTACCGAGCTTACAAATGGAAGGGGATTGGGAGCATGAAACCTATTTACAATTCAGCAAAAGAAGCTGTTGCAGGAGTGCAAGATGGAATGACATTAATGGTTGGAGGCTTTGGACTTGTTGGAATTCCAGAGCAGCTAATATTAGCATTAGTCGATAAAGGTGTGAAGGACTTAACGGTTATCTCCAACAATTGTGGTGTGGATGAATGGGGTCTAGGACTTCTACTTAAAAATAAACAAATAAAGAAAATGATAGGTTCATATGTTGGGGAAAATAAAGAATTTGAAAGACAAGTAATATCTGGTGAGATAGAGGTGGAATTGACACCACAAGGAACACTAGCAGAAAAAATCCGCGCAGGTGGTGCAGGAATTCCAGCTTTCTTTACTCCCGCTGGTGTAGGTACCATAGTGGCAGAAGGTAAAGAAGTACGTGTTTACGATGGTAAGGAATATGTGCTGGAAGAGGAATTGCGAGCTGATTATTCTTTCATACGCGCAGCTAAGGCGGACAAATTTGGGAATCTAATTTATAATATGACGGCGCAAAACTTCAATCCAATGATGGCGGCAGCAGGTAAAATTACAATTGCGGAAGTGGAAGAAATTGTGGAAACAGGCGATCTAAATCCAGCACAAATACATACACCGAGCATTTATGTTCAAGGGCTATTCCAAGCGCAACAGGAAAAAAGAATCGAACGTTTAACGACACGTTCTTAAGGAGGAGTTTCGATTGAATACACGTGAAAAAATTGCAAGAAGAGCAGAAAAAGAAATCGAAAATGGAAACTACGTAAACCTAGGAATTGGAATTCCAACTTTAGTAGCGAATTTCATCTCTCCAGATAAAACGGTCGTTTTACAATCTGAAAATGGTTTGCTTGGTATTGGACCATATCCGACCGAGCAAGAGGTAGACCCTGATCTTATTAATGCGGGTAAGGAAACGGTGACTACTATTCCGGGTTCTGCTTTTTTCAATAGTGCCGAGTCATTTGCCATGATTCGTGGAGGACATGTCGACGTAGCCATTTTAGGTGCGATGGAAGTATCCGAAAAAGGTGATCTTGCTAACTGGATGATCCCTGGAAAGATGATTAAGGGAATGGGTGGAGCCATGGACCTAGTGCATGGTGCTAAGAAAATTATTGTCATTATGGATCATTGTGCAAAGGACGGTTCTCCCAAGATTAAAAAACAATGTGAATTACCTTTAACAGGTAAAGCTGTTGTGAATAAAATAATTACAGAACGGGCAATGATAGAAGTAACAGAAAATGGACTTGAATTAAAAGAGGTATTCGAGGGTTATTCTATACAAGATATTATCAATGCTACGGAAGCTGAACTTATTATTGAAGATGTTCGAGAAAATGTAGCAATTTAACATCAACTTGTATTTTATTCCGGAATCCATTATTATAAAACTAATAGAAGTCGACTGAGATAAGGATCAGTAGATAAACCTCGTTTCCAAAGAGAGCTAACGGTTGGTGGAAGTTAGCGTAACGAATTATTGAACTCACCTTTGAGTCTGAATAAGTGAACGATTATAGTAGCTTATTCCGTTTTCCGCGTTAAGGAATCAAGTTGAGTGAGTTTTCACTAATTTGGGTGGTACCGCGTGAGTATATCTCTCGTCCCTTAGTTTTTTAAGGGGCGAGTTTTTTTATTTTGAGGAGGAGTTACGATGAGCTTTAATCATGAAGCAATTGAAAAAAAGTGGCAAAAGTATTGGCAGGAAAACAAGACTTATAAAATGACAGATGATCCATCCAAACCAAAATTTTATGCGTTGGATATGTTCCCTTATCCTTCAGGAGTAGGTTTACACGTAGGGCATCCACTAGGGTATATCGCAACGGATATTTTAAGTGCATTTAAACGTAAACAAGGCTACAACGTACTTCATCCAATGGGATGGGATGCATTTGGACTTCCAGCGGAGCAATATGCAATCGATACAGGAAATGATCCAGCAGAATTTACTGCGAAAAATATTGCTACATTTAAACGTCAAATGACGGATTTAGGATTTTCATTTGACTGGGATAGAGAAGTTAACACAACAGATCCTTCTTATTATAAATGGACACAATGGATTTTCATCCAACTGTACAAAAAAGGTCTTGCATACGTAGATGAAGTGCCAGTAAACTGGTGCCCTGCATTAGGTACTGTATTGGCTAATGAAGAAGTAATCGATGGTGTGTCAGAGCGTGGGGGACATCCAGTAGAACGTCGTCCAATGCGTCAATGGGTGCTTCGTATAACTGCCTATGCAGATAGACTTTTAGAAGATTTAGATGATCTTGACTGGCCAGATAGCTTAAAAGAAATGCAACGTAACTGGATTGGACGTTCAGAAGGTGCAGAGATTACTTTTGATGTAGACGGTACAAATGAATCATTCCGTGCATTTACAACACGCCCAGACACTATTTTTGGTGCAACTTATGCGGTATTAGCACCTGAGCATAAGCTTGTGGATACAATTACAACTGCTGAACAAGCGGAAGCAGTGCAAGCTTATAAAGATCAAGTAATATTAAAAAGTGACCTAGAACGTACAGATCTTGCAAAACACAAAACAGGTGTATTTACAGGTGCTTATGCGGTTAACCCTGTAAGTGGTGAAAAAATGCCGATTTGGATTGCAGATTATGTGTTAGCTTCATACGGTACAGGAGCAATTATGGCAGTTCCTGCGCATGATGAGCGTGACTATGAGTTCGCAAAACAATTTGATTTGCCAATCGTGGAAGTAGTAGCTGGTGGGGATATCGCAAAAGAAGCTTACACAGCAGACGGTACGCTTGTTAACTCTGAATTTTTGAATGGCTTAAATAAACAAGAAGCCATTTCAAAAGCGATTGAATGGTTTGAAGCAAACGGTAAAGGTGAGAAGAAAATTACGTATCGTCTACGTGATTGGTTGTTCAGTCGTCAACGTTATTGGGGCGAGCCAATTCCGATTATCCATTGGGAAGACGGCACTTCTACACCTGTAGAAGAATCTGAGTTACCATTAATGCTTCCAGTAACTACGGATATTAAACCGAGTGGAACAGGTGAATCACCACTAGCAAATATTACAGAGTGGGTAAATGTTGTAGATCCAGTTACGGGTAAAAAAGGTCGTCGTGAAACAAATACAATGCCTCAGTGGGCAGGTAGTTGCTGGTATTACCTTCGTTATATTGATCCAAATAATGACGAGGCGCTTGTTGATCCAGAACTAGCAAAACGTTGGCTTCCAGTTGACATTTATGTAGGTGGAGCAGAGCATGCAGTACTTCATTTATTGTACGCACGCTTCTGGCATAAATTCCTTTATGATATTGGTGTTGTTACAACGAAAGAGCCATTCCAAAAGTTATTTAACCAAGGAATGATTCTAGGTGAAGGTAACGAGAAAATGTCTAAATCGAAAGGGAATGTAGTAAACCCTGATGATATCGTAAAAAGTCATGGTGCCGATTCACTTCGACTTTATGAAATGTTCATGGGACCACTTGACTCTTCGAAACCGTGGTCAACGAATGGGTTAGATGGCTCAAGACGATTCCTAGATCGTATTTGGCGTTTACTTGTTGACGAAGACGGTAAATTGAGCCCTAAAGTAACAAACAATTCATCTGATAATATGGAAAAAGCGTATCACCAAACGGTTAAAAAAGTAACGGAAGACTTTGAAGCAATGCATTATAATACTGCCATTTCTCAAATGATGGTATTTATCAATGAAGGTTATAAAGCAGAGCAAATTTCAAAAGAATATGTAGAAGGATTTGTGAAGCTGATTTCTCCAATCGTACCGCATATTGCAGAAGAACTATGGAGTATTCTTGGACATGACAATACAATCGTGTATGAAGCATGGCCAACTTTCGACGAGTCTAAGTTAGTAGACAATGAAGTAGAAATTCCTGTTCAAATTAAAGGAAAAGTTCGTGCAAAATTACATGTTGCAAAAGATGCAACAAAAGAAGAACTTGAAGCATTAGCTCTTGCTTCTGAACAAGTACAACAATGGTTGGAAGGGCAAGAAGTGAAGAAAATTATTGCGATTCCAGGTAAAATGGTCAATATCGTAATTTAATGTAGCTTTGAAAAGAAGTTTTAGAAATAAGATTAATTAAAAAATCATCTCGCCTCTATCTTTTCTTAGGGGGAGATGATTTTTTGTTGGATGTTTAGTGAAAGTATGATTAAAACTAATCTAAAATCTGTTCTATTTTTGGGAAGTCCGGATTTTCTAAGAGGTCCTTGCCACCATTCATTAGATATAAGTAAAGATCTCCGTTAGGAATGATTGTAGCTTTTAGTAGCTGGCCAGTCTCTGTCGAGTAAATATAACGATCGTTGTCCGTCGTCGAAGTAAGAAATTTAAAACCATCATATGCTTTAAATAATTTATCAAAGTAAATTTTATCTACTTTCATGAATATTATTGTTTCTAATTTGTCTTGATAAAAATAGAATCTTGCGATACCATCATAATCCAATATGAAGTCTGCCACACTGCCATCCTCGTGATCATCTATTGTATAATTTTCACCTAAGCGTTCTATTACTTTAGATTGTGAGTCACCTAACGTTACACCATGAAGATGTAATAATCCTTGTTCTTCAGAGAATGTAGGTTTGGTAAAATCCAATTGTATTTCGGTTGCAGACTGTTGTTCATTTTCCAATAATATTTCGTTGAAGACAAAGAGTATTGCACTTATTGTTAAAACAGCGGAGATCACTACAAATCGCCATTTATGTTTTGATCTTCTTGAAGTATTTTCTAACTCTTTTACTACGTTTTGCATAACACGTTGTTTACTAGCTGTTAAATCTTTCACTTCATTAGGTATATAATTATTCATTTAAAAGCGCCTCCCATTCTATTCCTTTCAGTCGATTTCTTAAAAGTTCTTTACTACGCCTTAATCGAGTTTTTACTGTACTTTCTGGAATGGATAAAATATGTGCAATTTCAGAAATGGTCATTTCGTTGAAATAGAAATAAATCAGAACTTCTCTCTGTTTTAAGGATAATTCAAGTATTGCTTCTCCAATAATTGCTTGCTCGTCTTTTCTAACTAATTCGTCTGTATTTCTTTTTCCAGCAGGTGAAAAGAGTTTGTTTTGTAGTTGGACTTTTCTATATGCCCAGCTTTTTAAATAATCTTTGCTTTTATTAATAGTCATCTTTGTTAAAAAAGCTTTTAACTCACCACGTTCTTCATAATTATTCTGATTATGATAAAATTTGATGAATACTTCCTGGACAATGTCTTCGGCCGCTTGGAGGTCCTTCACGTAGTATGCCAAACGTATTAAGTGTTCTGTATATTGAAACATTAATTCTTTTAAGTCATGAATATTTAACAAAACCACAACTCCTTTCGATATATATTAAACGATTCCCGAACCAGCAAAGTTTGGATTTTTCTGAAATTATTTAATGGTTTAAGAAAGGACCTTATCCTTTCGTATTTTGAATCGTGTCTTGTAAGTTTGAAAAATGATATTATGGAAATAGATGGGGAATTGTAACCTTCTAAGAGAATTATAAAACGGGAGGAGTTTAAGCAATGAGTGCATTTATTAAAAGAGTGGGGACTACATACATACCTGTTGTAGATCCTGAGAAATCTTCAATATGGTATCAGGAAATACTTGGGGCTATTGAAAACTTTAGCAATACGGATAAAGCAATTCTAGAATTTGCTGACCAAAGCTTTTTTCTTGTCAAGGCTAAAATAGGGGAGCAAACTGGATTTTTGGATAGCTATGAACAGGAACATTTTTCAATGACTTTTGAAGTTGATGGTATAGAACAATTAATAGAGTTTCATGACTTTCTTAAGGAAAAGGGAGTACGTGTTGGGGTAATTGAAGATCGTGGGCATCCAGGCAACAATTTTGTTTTCCACGATTTAGATGGAAATGTGTTTGATGTATGGAGTGAATTGAGTCCTACTTTCAAGGGTAAATAGTATTAAAATGATATAGTACTGTTTGAATGGGCAAAAAATCTAGGAAAATCGAAAAAGAAGGAAGTGCTAAGAGATGAATTTAGAGGTGGTTATGCAAGAGCTTGAAGCCCTTGGTAAGGAACGAACTAAAAAAATATACATATCTAATGGTGCTCATGAGCCGCTTTTTGGCGTGGCAACAGGTGCTATGAAGCCAATCGTAAAGAAAATAAAAATAAATCAGCATTTAGCTGATGAGTTATATGCCACAGGGAACTACGATGCAATGTACTTTGCTGGCATTATTGCAGACCCGATAGCAATGACGGAGTCGGATTATGACCGTTGGATGGATTCTGCGTATTTTTATATGCTATCCGATTATGTAGTCGCTGTAACATTATCAGAGTCAAATATTGCTCAAGAAGTTGCTGATAAATGGATTGCAAGTGGTGAAGAGCTGAGAATATCAGCGGGTTGGAGTTGTTACTGTTGGCTTTTGGGAAATCGAAAAGATATTGAATTTTCGGAAACCAAGATCTCTAATATGCTTGATATGGTAAAAAATAATATTCATGAATCGCCAGAACGAGCAAAATCCGCTATGAATAATTTTCTATACACAGTGGGAACTTCCTATTTGCCACTACATGAAAAGGTAGTCGAGACCGCAATGGAAATAGGAATAGTTGAAGTCAAACGAGACAATAAAAAAAGCAGTTTCCTAAATGCTTACGAAAGTATTCAAAAAGAAGTAGATAAAGGAAAAATTGGTTTTAAGCGCAAGCATGTAAGATGTTAAAATTAGCCTAGTATCCCTTTTTAAAAGGTTACATTTAAAGAGGGAAGTAAAGCTGCTTTTCCTTACATGGGGATAAGCAGCTTTTTCCTGTTTTTGGTTATTCCACCTAAAAAGCTCCTAGACAGATACTAGGAGCTCCGGTTTATCTTATTTTACATAATTTCTTTCAAGGGTTTCGATAAATGACTGCATCAAACGATTACCTTGCTCTGTCCCAATAGATTCTGGATGAAATTGAAGACCATAAAGAGGGTAGTTAACATGTTTGATAGCCATTATTTCATTGTCATCCTCCGCTCTAGCAAGAATCTCCAGTTGATCTATTAATGATTCTTCTTCTATTACAAGCGAATGGTATCGCATGACGGAAATTGGTGCATCAAAAGATTCGAATAAGGCTTGACTACGATAGGATAAGGTTGATATTTTGCCGTGCATAATCGTTTTTGCCTGCACAATTTTTGCCCCAAAAGCTGCTCCGATTGATTGATGACCAAGACAGATTCCTAATATCGGATATTTTTTAAATAACTTCTGAATGATATCAATAGAAATACCTGCATCAGCAGGAGTGCCTGGTCCAGGAGAAATAATAATCGCTTCTGGATTCAAATCTTCTATTTCACTTATAGTAATAGCATCATTACGAACAACTTTTACTTCTTTGCCAAGAATGCTTATTTGCTGATATAAATTATACGTAAAGGAATCGTAGTTATCGATTAATAAAATCATCGTTGCACCTCCAAAAGGGCCTTAGCTTTATGGATCGTTTCCTCATATTCACTTATTGGAATAGAATCATGTACAATACCGGCTCCAGCTTGAACATGGGAATGATGATCCTTTACAACCATTGTTCGAATTGCAAGTGCTAAATCCATATTACCAGTAACGGAAATATAGCCAACCGCCCCCGCGTAAACCCCTCGTTTCATAGGCTCTAAGTTATTGACAATCTGCATTGCTCTAATTTTCGGTGCTCCAGAAACAGTTCCCGCTGGTAGACAAGTAGTTAACACATCCAGGACATGTGCATCTTTTTTCAATTGGCCAGTAACTTCTGACACGATATGCATGACATATTTGTAGTACTCAACTTTCATATATTTCTCGACTTGAACAGTTCCGATTTTTGCAATTCGACCAATGTCATTGCGTCCTAAATCAACAAGCATCCGATGCTCTGCGATTTCTTTTTCATCTTTCAATAGCTCATTTGCAATTCGAGCATCCTCCTCAGCATTTTTTCCACGGGGCTTTGTTCCTGCTATAGGGTTCGTTGTCACTAATCCATTTTTCACCTTTACTAAGCTTTCGGGAGATGTTCCTAAAATAGTATAGGCTTCAAAGTCCATATAGAACATATAAGGAGATGGATTGGAAGTACGAAGCTGTCGATACAATGAGAAAGGGTCTCCGCTAAAGGGAGAGGTAAAACGCTGAGATAGTACAACCTGAAATATGTCGCCTCTTAAAATATGTTCCTTTGCTTTTTCCACCATATCCGTAAAGTCTTTTTCTTGAATTTGCGGTTGAAAAGCGAGCTTAGGCTCCGTACTGTCAGGAATTCTCGGTCCTTGCTGAAGCTCGGAGAAAATTTTTTCAATCGAGTTAGTCATCGCATTTTCAGAACGTCCATTTTGAAATAAATCGATAGCGGCAATGGAAACAGTTTGTTTAAGATGATCGAAAATAATAAAGGTATCGTAAAACATGACGTGTACATCTGGCATTTCTAATTCGTCGTTTAATGGAACTCCTATTTCTTCATTATAAAAGGCAGTTTCATAGCCAAAATAACCAATAGCTCCTCCAAAGAACGAAAATGGATACGGATCCCGATGAATGGGCATCATCTTTTTAAGTTTTTCTATTACTGATATTTTCTCTTGTTCGTTTACTCCGTTTTCAAACGACAACGAATATCCATGCTGGTCACCAGTTAGTTCAGCGATGGGATCCACCGCGATAAAGGAATATCTTCCGCTTTCCTCATGCTTTGCAGAGGATTCAAATAACATTTTTTTCTTGCCTTTTAATGAATGATAAATGGAAATAGGGGTCATCATATCTCCTTGAATCACTTTCATTTGATATCTTCTCGTCTCAACTGTCATTACTCAGCTCTCCTTCTCTCAACTAATCTCAACTCGACTAAACACAAAAAGGCCCTCCATCGAAAAGGACGGAGAGCCGTGGTGCCACCTTTATTGATTACTATTGTAATCCACTTATTGCAACCAAACAGTTGCGAGTCCTATAACGTAGACGAACGCCAAAACCTACTAACACTAAATGTTCGGTCTTGGAGCTAAGAAGCCCATTCACTTTATTCCTGCACTGACTTGCACCCGCCGTCAGCTCTCTAGAGCAATTCATAAAGCTACTATTCTTCCTTATCGCTTGTTATAGTTTATTGTATTATAAATTATTTTAAAATTCAATCGATTTAGCGGCACTCATCCCAGCAATTTTTCCTGTTACAAGGGCAGAGGTGATATTGTAGCCACCTGTGTAGCCATGGATATCCAATATTTCTCCACAAAAATATAGTCCTGCCTTTTTCTTCGAAGCCATAGTTTTAGGTTCTATTTCCTTGATGGATACGCCCCCACCAGTAACAAAAGCTTTTTCTAAAGGTTGTGTACCATAAACAAAGACATTAAATTGCTTGAACTCATGTGCAAGTGCTCGAATCTTTTCATGTGCCAGATTTTGGCCATCTTCACTTTCTTGAATGCCAGTACGTTGAAGTAAAAATAATAGCCATCTTTCAGGTACAATCCCTTTCCACACATTTTTTACTGCTTTTTTAGGATCTTCTTTTATAGAAGATAGTAGCATTTGGAAAGTTTGTTCTTCATTTTGTTCTGGAAGACTGTCAATTCGAACAGCAACAGGTTGTCCGCCATTTTTCTTTTGTTCCTTTACAACGAATTGACTGCATCTTAAGACGGCAGGGCCACTTAAGCCGAAGTGGGTAAACAACATATCCATTTCATGCGTAATAATTGGCTTTCCTTTTTTATTTAACACAGAAACACCAGCACCACGAAGTGCAAGTCCTTGAAGCTCTTTCGATTTGATAAATGCCTCATTGGACAATAAAGGTACCTCTGTTGGATATAAGTCTGTTACAGTATGTCCAGCTTTTTCAGCCCATGGATAACCGTCCCCAGTTGAGCCGGTTTGAGGAACTGCTTTACCACCGACCGCTACGACGATAGCACCTGAAATAATTTCTTCACCGGAAGCTAGTCTAACACCAATTACTTTTTCATCATTCATCAATAATTTGGAAACGACTGAATTTAACTTAATTTCTACTTTTAATCTTTTTAATTCATCTAGTAGGGCATTTACTACATCCATAGCCTTATTTGATACTGGGAACATTCTTCCATGATCTTCTTCTTTTAAAGGAACGCCAAGATTTTCAAAAAACTCGATTATATCTTCATTATTAAAAACAGAAAATGGGCTAAATAAAAATCGTCCATTTCCAGGGATATTTTTTACGATTTCTTCTTGAGGTAGCCTATTAGTAACATTACAACGCCCGCCACCTGATATAGCGAGCTTTTTCCCTAGCTTGTTGCCTTTTTCGATAAGTAGTACTCTCTTGTTTTCTGCACCAGCAGCTGCAGCGGCCATTAATCCCGAGGGACCCCCACCAATTACAATAACGTCATACATAATAAATTCACACTTTCAGTTTTTTCTTTATTATACATGATTGTGGTTTTGTTTAGACAGTTGTAAACTGTAAGATAGACATTTTAACTTCATTAAGCAAATGTTTTATTGCGACGAGCTTGCGCAGGAGCAGAATTATCCCGCTTTTATAAGTGGTGAGGTGAATGCAAGATATGTATTCAACTAAGTGGTGTCTACAAACCCCTGCTTAATAAAGTTAAGGCCTCTGGCGGATGCCACAGATTTTTAGATGAATTTCTCAAGCAAGTTCGAGAAAAATCTGGGCACTTATTCACCGAGGCGAATATGATAAGAATGGACGGGTTAGATGGCATCGAATTTATTGAAAGGGACAATGATCCTAACGGTCGGTCTCTTATTATCAAGAATACTAGGTGTTCTTTATGTAATACCTTTTTACCAAATAGTGGGGGAAGAGTATATTGCCCTTTATCAATACGCTTATACTCCTTATTCCATTATGCTAGCAATTGCAGTTTCTGGAGTCCCAGTTGCCGTTTCGAAGTTTGTATCTAAATATAATTCGCTAGGAGATTATGCAACTGGCAGAAAGCTAGTGAAGTCGAGTATGCTACTCATGACAGTGACAGGATTCTTAGGCTTTTTAATCCTTTTTTTCCTTGCTGATCCTATTGCTCATCTAATTATTAAAGATGATGAAGCAGTATTTTCAGTAAATGATGTAGCGTCTGTGATAAAATTTGTGAGCTTTGCTGTAATTGTTGTTCCAATAATGAGCTTAGTAAGAGGATTTTTCCAAGGCTATCAACATATGACACCTACGGCAGTTTCTCAATTGTGGGAACAGATTGTTCGAATTCTTTTTGTACTAGTCGGTGGTTTCTTTGTTGTATACATATTTAACGGTACAGAGAAGACTGCAGTTTCCTTTGCTGTATTTGCAGCGTTTTTAGGGGCAATTGCGGGATTGGTAGTTTTACTTTGGTATTGGAGAAAACTGAAGCCGGAGTTTAACAATTTGTTAACTACTTCAGGTAAAGTTAGTTCAGATGTGTCGTTAACAAACATTTATAAAGAAATGTTAATTTATACGGTACCTTTTGCGCTTGTAGGGGTTATTAATCCCTTGTTCCAATTTATCGATATGATTACGTTTAATAGTGCGATGTCTATAATTGGGATAAGTGGGGATATATCTAACACATTATTAGGTATGTTGAATTACAGTACCCATAAGCTTGTGATGATTCCGGTTATGTTAGCAACTGGATTCAGTATGACGTTGATCCCTTTGATCACTAGTTATTATGCAAAACAAGACTTTGTGCAGGTTCGTAAAGCATTGGACCAATCTTTCCAAATATTGTTATTTTTAACGGTACCTGCAGCCATGGGGATTTCTGTGTTAGCTGATGAGTTTTACTTAGTGTTTTATGAAGCGAGTGAAACAGGCGCAACAGTGCTTGCACATTACGCTCCAGTTGCAATTTTATTTGCGTTGTATCCTGTAACTACTTCTATATTGCAAGGAATTGATCGACAAAAGTTAATAATACTAAACTTATTGCTTGGAATACTGACGAAGCTAGTTCTAAATACGCCGCTTATTAAAGCGTTCGAAACAGATGGTGCAATTATAGCTACAGCCTGCGGTTATATAGTGGCAATTGGATTGAATATGTTTGCTATACACAAAACGCTACATTATAAATCGAATATGGTCATTCGTAGAATTATGCTTATATTAATAGTGAATGCAGCAATGCTAATACTTGTGTTTATAGTGAAATTAGGATTTGGACAGTTAATGTCCATTGATACCAAGCTAGAAGGGTTACTTGCAATAATCGTTTGTGCAGGTATTGGAGCAGTATTTTATGCTTTTGTTACTTTGCGATTGGGCCTTGCTCAAAAACTATTTGGGGATAGACTTACCCGTTTTACGAAAAAAATTGGTTTTTAGGAGAATAAAATGCGATTAGATAAATTTCTATCTCATATGGGATATGGTACAAGGAAAGAAGTAAAAATATTGGTCAAATCTAAAGCTATTCAAGTAAATGAGGCTGTTGTAAAAGACAGCTCCATGCACGTGAATGAGTTAAAGGATAGAGTGACGGTTTACGGTGAATTAGTTAAATATAAAGAGTTCATCTATTTAATGATGAATAAACCACCTGGAGTAATTTCTGCGACCGAGGATTCTAGGGATCAAACAGTTATAGATTTATTAGAGGATGATGTTCGCCATTTTGAACCATATCCAGTAGGAAGATTAGATAAGGATACAGTTGGACTTCTTTTATTGACAAATGACGGTGCATTAACACATCGACTTCTTTCACCGAATAAGGATGTACCAAAAGTGTATTATGCTAAAGTGGAAGGTGCAGTAGATGAATCGGATATTGCAGCCTTTTCCGAAGGTGTGGTTTTGGAAGATGGCTATCATACAAAGCCTGGCCTACTAAAAATTTTAAAAAGTGGTCCTATTTCTGAAATAGAATTATCCATTACAGAAGGTAAATTTCATCAAGTAAAAAGAATGTTTGAATCGGTGGGGAAAAAAGTAGTTTATTTAAAAAGGCTTTCAATGGGAACGTTATTGTTAGACAGTTCTCTTGTAGAAGGCGCATACAGAGAATTAACTGAAGTAGAGTTAGAACAAATACAGCAAAAGAATGACCTCGCTTAAATCCTGAGCATGGTCATTCTTTTCATATTGTTCGTATCTAAGATGTCAATTTAACTCGTTTGTTCGTCGTGGTCCATTTGCCTCTTGTAGGACTAATGACTAGGTCATTAAAAGCAAGCACATTCAAATCTCGTTGAATCGTGCGAGGAGTGATGCCGAATTCATTGACTAAGTCTTGTGTTGTAACTGTTCCATTATCCCGGATGAACATATACATGTCTTTTATTCGAGTTAGCATCCGATCAGTAGTTGGTTTCATAAGTAACCACTCCTTCATCATGATATCTCTTGGCTAGACTAGCGGACGACTTGGGTGAAAAGCAACTGAGTAATTGCAATTTACAGCCCCTTTACAAAATGATTGTCAAAATATTTACTTTCTGACAATTCCATTATAGTAGATTTCTATTGAAATTTCTATAGATATTATGATATTTACAAATAATTCACATTTCTCTTAAGTTTGGTAACATGCAAAAAAAATACAATAAATGCAGGATAATTAGTTTCATAATTGAGTATATATTAGTGAGATCCGGACAAAATTGTTTTCCAATCTAGGCGGAGTCGGATGGTCCGTGAGCCTCCGGACAAATGTGAAAATAGAGACCTATAGCGTATTTACAAAGGAACGATGGCTAAATGCGCCACCTCGTGTCAACGTCTTCGTGACAAACTTCCTGTTGGCCTCCACTGGAGTCCCCGCTTGCCGCTCCAATAAATAATATCCACTTTGTGTCAGCGAATGTAAAATAAAGAGAAAAATTTACCAGTTTGAAAGTAAATAACCTTTGAGAGCAAGTAAGTTATTAGGATAAGCAAGTAAATTACTCGTGAACGCAAGTAACAGACATGTCAAAGCTAGTAAATGGTCTTCATGAGAAAATATCTAAGAAGGATATAAAATGCCTTCTTTTTTTGTGTCTTTTTCTATAAAAAGTGTAAAATGGAGTATAAGCATTATTTAGGAGGAAACAAATTTGAACTGGTTAGAACTAGCAGAATCTAAAAAAGCAGATATCGTAGCAGAATTACAAAGATTAATACAAATTCCAAGTGTGATGGATGAAAAAGCAGGTAATGATGAAATGCCTTTTGGTCCTAAACCATTAGAAGCTCTTTTACACATGTTAAATGAAGGTGAGCAAGAAGGATTTATAACAAAGAACGTGGATAATGTAGCTGGACATATTGAAATGGGTGAAGGGGAAGATATTTTAGGAATTCTTTGTCATGTGGATGTTGTACCAGAAGGTAAGAATTGGACATATCCACCCTTTGAAGGTGTTGTAGCTGATGATAAAATCTATGGCCGCGGTGCTATTGACGACAAGGGACCAACTATAGCTGCCTGGATGGCGATGAAATTAGTGAAAGAGGCAGGAATTGAGCTTTCGAAAAAAGTCCGTCTTATCATTGGAACAGACGAAGAAAGTGGATTCCGTTGTATGGATCGATATTTTGAAAAAGAAGCAATGCCCCAAATGGGATTTGCCCCTGATGCAGATTTTCCGATTATTAATGCAGAAAAAGGAATTGCAAATCTAATCTTTACTCAAACTGGTTCAGCTGATACAGAAACGATTCAATTTTTCCAAGCAGGTAAACGTACAAATATGGTGCCGGACGAAGCTTTTGCAGTATTGTTTGGTGGTCTACATATGATCAAAGAAAAGTTCCAAGCGTTTGCAGCAGAACATAATATAAATGGGGAAGTCTCGCAAGAAGGTCCGATGGTTAAAGTATTTGTACATGGGAAATCAGCACATGCTATGGAACCAGATGATGGTGTTAATGCGGGAATTTTATTGGCGAAATTCTTACAAAATATTAATTTGACTCCTCATTCAAAAGCATTTGTTAACTTTTTAGTAAATTCCTTTGGAGAAAATAGCAGAGGGCATGCACTGGGACTTAATTTTACAGATGAAATTTCGGGGGAAACGACTTTAAATCCAGGGGTCATTCATTATGCACCTGCACAGGGATCTTGCACACAGGTGAGTATGCGTTATTCTGTAAGCTATCCTTTCGACGAAGCATTAAGTGCGTGTAGAGATGTGCTTAGTGGTACAGGTATCACATTGGACTTGGGTACTAATTCTAAGCCGCATCATGTCGATAAAGAAGATATACTTATTAAAACATTACAAAAAGTATACGAAAAACATACTGGAGAGAAAGCAGAGCTATTATCTATCGGTGGTGGCACGTATGCTAGGGTATTAGAAAAAGGGGTAGCATTCGGTATGCTTTTCCCAGGTAGAAAAGATGTAGCACATCAAGTAGATGAGTATGTAGATATTGAGGATTTAGTTAAAGCAACGGCTATTTATGCAGATGCTATAGTGGAGCTTGCTGGAAGTTCAAAATTGGAGGAGGAATAAGTATGGTAAAAGTATTATGGAATGATCAATTTGTACAAGAAGAAGATGTGAAAATTGGTTACGAAGATCGTGGCTATCAATTTGGTGATGGAATTTATGAGGTGATTAAAATATATAACGGAGATATGTTCACTGCAACAGAACATATTGATCGATTGTATGCGAGTGCTGACAAAATTCAATTAGTCATTCCATATACAAAAGACGTTATGCATAAAATGCTACACGATCTTATAGAAATGAACGAGCTTCATAATGGGCAAGTGTATCTTCAAGTTACACGTGGCACTAGCATGCGTCAACATAATTTCCCAGTTCCTGCGGTGGAATCTGTCTTAACAGCATATACAAAAGAAACGACACGTCCTCTAACACAGTTAGAAAATGGAGTAAAAGCTTGCTTTGTAGAAGATATCCGCTGGCTTCGTTGTGATATCAAATCGTTAAATTTATTAGGGAATGTTCTTGCGAAACAGGAAGCGATAAGTAAAGAATGCTATGAGGCGGTATTACATCGTGGAGAAACGATTACAGAAGGTTCATCTTCTAATATGTACGGTATTAAAGATGGTGTTTTATACACTCATCCGGTTTGCAATTTAATACTTAATGGAATTACTCGCCAAGTTATTTTAAGCTGCTGTGAAGAAGTAGGGCTGCCAGTAGTTGAGGAGGCATTTACAAAAGCACAGGCACTTGAGATGGATGAAATGTTAATGTCTTCTACAAATGCGGAAGTAATGCCAATAATTTCGATTGACGGTAAATTAATTGGCAACGGAAAACGTGGCGAATGGGCTGAAAAGCTTCAAGTAGCATTTGAAAAAAGAATTCCTTCGTCCGTAGAAGTATGACGAAGCATTATTTTATCGCTATAAAGATTCCGGAGCAGGTAGCATCTGCAATTATTCAGGAACGTGATAAAACAAATTTACACGCGACACATAAAACATTACCAGTAGCAGAGGATCTTCATATAACACTCTATTATCTAGGGCATGTAGAAGAAAGTACATTAGAACAAATAATTCATTCTCTTCACCTGTTAGAGTGGGATTCATTTGAACTGAAAACACGAGGAGTGGCCCATTTTGGAAATGAAACTACTCCTCGAGTTGTGTATACTGCCTTGGAAAAAAGTAATCCTTTGCAATTATTACAGCAAAAAATTGTGCGGCAGTTGGAGGATTTTATCGAAGTACAGAAAAAAAACGAATTTACTGCCCATATTACAATCGCAAAAAAATGGGCTACTAAAGAATCGTTAAATTTAATTGAGTTTACGCTACCTGATTTGGTATTTAATGTTTTAAGCTTTTCTATTTATACGATTAATCCGAATCGTTCTCCGCGTTATGAAGAAATAAGTACAGTTCAGTGGAGGAGGGGAGAAAAGAATGGCCCAACTAGTTAAACTACAAGATTATGTTTCGCGTTATCAAATTGATTTAAAAAGATACCCAACTCAGTTTGTGAGATTAAAGAAACAACAATGGGATCGAACAAAGGAAGAGTGGGAACGAGGTTCTTTTAATGCGGATTGGATCGAGAAAGAAGAGGAAGTTGTTGTAGAATACGAGAAAAAGTCAATTTTCTCTATTCTTTTTCCAAAGCATAAAAAAGAAATAGCAGAAGATATAGATTGGCAAAATGATGAACTGACCGAAGAGGTACCGATCCCAGAAGAATCTAGTACTTTACTTTTTGAACCCAAACTAGTATATAAGCCTCAAACAATAGAAGAGTTAAAGCGAATGTATTTAGATCAGTTATTTCATTTTCAATTAAAATGGGCAAGCTCCACTTTACGTGAAAAGTCTTATGTAGATCCAAAATATATGCGTGATTCACTGCTGAGAGATTTTACTCAGAAACTACCGGATAATTATTTTTTATTTTATTATCCTATTTTAAAGCTTAAAAAAGCACCAATTGAGTTAGATATTATACTAATACTTCCTACTGAAGTTGTGTGTATTGTAGTTCTTGAGGACAAAACTTCCGATGCGTTTATAGGAAGTGGGGAACGATTTTGGCTAAAGAAAAGTGGAAAAGAAGAAAAGAAAATATTAAATCCTACAATTAATCTAAATCGAATGGAATCTATTTTGGGGCAGATTTTCGAAAAACAAGAAATAGAGTTACCGATAAAAAAAGTAATTCTTTCAAGGAATGGTTATATTGATTATCCAGGAAACTCGTTTCATACTGAATTTATCGATACTAGAAAATTTCCAGAATGGTTTTTATCTTTGAAATCATCCCATTCTCCGATGAAGCATATGCAATTTAAAGCAGCGCAAGCCATTTTGGACCTAGTACAAACCACTTCGTATTCAAGATCTAGTTGGGATATAGGTAGTGAGGAATCCAATGAGTAATGTAGTCTTTATCGTAAATGAGTATGCAGGTAATGGGTTAGGTAAGAAGGTGTGGAAAAGATGGAAAGAAGCTATCGATTTTCCTCACTCGGTTTATATAACAGAACGAAAAGACCATGCCACGGAAATAGCAAAAAAATGCGCGGAATCTACAGATGATTTGCTAATAGTCGGTGTTGGTGGTGATGGTACTATTCATGAAATAATCGTCGGTGTAGTTGGTTTTGAGCATGTTCGAATTGGTATTATTGCTGCAGGAAGTGGAAATGACTTTGGCCGAACATTTTCTGTTTTCCGTACCTTGGAGGAGCTACAGGCGTTTGCTGTTAGCAATTTTCACACAAAAATGGATATTGGGACCGTACAAACTCCAAGTTCAGCATACCAATTTGTTAATAATGCAGGATTTGGATTTGATGCAAAAGTTGCTTATCTGGCGAATTATTCTGCGTGGAAAAGTAGGTTAAACCTATTAAAACTAGGTAAACTTGCATACATATTATATCTTATTAAAGAGTTATTTACATTTAAAAAATTCTCTTACACCCTACATATTCAAGATGAAGTTATCCGATTTGATGATGTGTGGTTTTTTGTTATTTGCAATCAGCCATTTTTTGGAGGGGGAATGAAAATTTCACCAACGTCTATCCCTAATGATCAATTACTAGAAATAACGGTCGTAAACAAATTATCAAGATGGAAATTATTATTTATTTTTGGTACAGTATACTTTGGAAAACATACTAAATTTAAAGAAGTTACACAGTTTCAAGCATCTGATTTTAATATAGTTATCCATGATGAAGTATTTGGCCATGTAGATGGTGAGTTTTCTTGCGTAACCGATAAAGATACAACTTATACATGTTCTGTAGTAGCAAATGCGTGGAATATAGCAAACCGTTAAAGAAAAGGGAGTTTAAAGAATGAGGTTAAGAAATAAACCATGGGCAGAGGAATTTATCAATGCTCATCCAGAAATAGTTATCCCGAATCCAGAAGAGATTAAAGGGAAATGGGATGTCGAATTTAAGAATGATCATCCATTACACATCGAAGTAGGTTCAGGAAAAGGGCAGTTTGTAACAGGAATGGCCAAGCAAAATCCTGAAATCAATTATATCGGCATCGAGCTGTATGACAGTGTGATTGTGTCTGCATTGGAAAATGCTATTGCAGCTCAGCCATTACCAAATTTACGATTATTGAAAGTTAACGGAGCAGATCTAGCGAAGTATTTTGAAAAAAATGACGTAGATCGTGTGTATCTAAATTTCTCTGATCCTTGGCCGAAAACTAGACATGCTAAACGACGTTTAACACACGAAGAGTTTTTAGAGCTTTACAAATCAATCTTAGTGGACAATGCTGAAATTCATTTCAAAACAGATAATCGTGGACTATTTGAATATTCCTTAACGAGCATGTCAGCTTTTGGTATGCTTATCAAAGATGTATCACTCGATTTACATGTTAATATGCCTGAGGATAATATAATGACGGAATATGAAGAGAAGTTTTCCGCAAAAGGACAACCGATATACCGAGTAGAAGCAAAATACGTTTAACTTCTTCATCAATGTTTATTGCGACGAGCTTGCGCAGGAGCAGGTTGTTTATTGCGACGAGCTTGCGCAGGAGCAGAAGTCTCCCATTTCTATAAGTGATGAGATGAATGCAAAGTATTTATCCAAATCAGGGGGGCACAACTCCTGCTGATTAAAGTGAAAGCCTCCGGCGGATGCCACAGATTTTTATCGAGCTCGATAAAAATCTAGGCTTAAATATGTCGAGGCATATTTGATAAGGGGCGTGGGAGAATGGACACATTTAAATTTCATGAAATGTCATTCACATGGTTAAAGGGAGGAACAACTTTTATGGACGGGGGTGCCATGTTTGGAGTTGTCCCAAAACCATTATGGGAAAAGAAATATCCTGTCAATGAGAAAAACCAAATTGAATTACCATCAGATCCATTACTGATCCAATATAAGGGGCAAAATATTTTATTGGAATCAGGCCTGGGTTATCGAAAAATGACCGAGAAACAATTACGAAACTATGGTGTTTCCGATCAATCACAAGTAGAAGATAATCTTGTAGAACTAGGATTATTACCAGAGGACATCCATATTGTCATGATGACTCATCTCCATTTCGATCACGCCTGTGGTCTGACAAAATGGGAAGGAAACCAAATTGTTTCCACTTTTCCAAATGCTAAAATATATGTATCCGATATTGAATGGCATGAGATGAAAAATCCCAATATTCGCTCCAAAAATACATACTGGAAAGAAAATTGGGAAACAATTGAGAACCAGGTAATTCCGTTCACTAATTCTTTCGAGGTAATAGAAGGAATCGAAATGATTCATACTGGAGGTCATAGTGACGGTCATAGTATTGTTCTATTCAAGCAGGCGGAGGATACTGTAATACATATGGCAGATCTTATGCCTACCCATGCACACCAAAATCCACTTTGGGTGCTTGCGTATGATGATTATCCAATGACATCTGTGTATGCGAAAGAAAAATGGGTTAAACAAGCACTTCAACACAATTACTGGTTCAGTTTCTACCACGATGCCTTCTATCGAATGATTAAATGGTCCGAAGATGGAAAAGAAATAATGGATTTAGTTGAAAGAAGTCGGTAAATAGAAGCGAGTGGTGACATTGTCATCGCTCGTTTTTTATTATATTTGAATGTTATAAATCCAGCGTTCCTGATGCCTTAAGAATTAAGCAATACAGCTGATTTCCGTTTCATTTGGACGCTTTCTGCGTCCGCCTGGAGCGGAAATCAACTTTGTTCGGATTTCACAAATCAATACTCCTCTATGAAATATGAAATTGATTCTTTTCCAAAACTTAGATCTTCACCAAGTCCACCACGGATCCTGTTTTTGCATCTGCGGCAAACTCATATTGCTCGAGTTCACCGTTCTTTACCCGGGAAATGCCACCTTTGTAAACTTTCATGTTAATAGCTGCTTTTTGAAATTTTTCAGGTGTCATATATATCCATGATCCGTCAATAGGACCCTCTTTTTTGAAAGAATTTTTAATTTCATTTAATACTAACTCTGCTGAACGATTGAAATCCATCTTATTTGTAGCTTGACTGGCAATAACCCCAATAACAATTCCAGTTCCAAGTCCCATCATATAATCCTTTATTTTCATTAGTATTCCTCCCTATCCCATTTTTTTTAGTGTATCATACATCCACGTTACGATTAAATTTTTCGGTTCACGAAGTTTTAATGTAGTAAACGAACCGATCTTTTATTACAATAGAAGGTGAAGATAATTTTCTACATAGCTTTAGGAGGCTTTTTTATATGAATGAAGAGACGCGCTCACTATTTAAAACGTTGACAGAACTACCAGGAGCTCCTGGTAATGAGTATGCTGTTCGTGCCTTTATGCGCAACGAACTGACTAAATATTCAGATGAAATTGTTCAGGATAATTTAGGTGGCATATTTGGGCTTAAAAAAGGAGACGAAAATGGTCCGAAAATTTTAGTTGCAGGTCATATGGATGAAGTTGGGTTTATGGTTTCTGGAATCACGGATAATGGAATGGTTCGTTTTCAACCCTTAGGTGGTTGGTGGAGCCAGGTTCTTCTTGCGCAACGAGTAGAAATTGTCACTAAAGATCAAACAATTCCTGGAGTAATCGGTTCTATTCCTCCACACTTGTTAAGCGATGAACTTCGAAACAAACCGATGGATATAAAAAATATGTTAATTGATGTTGGAGCAGATGATAAAGAGGATGCTCTACGAATGGGTATTAAACCAGGAGATCAAATCTTACCGGTTTGTTCATTTACACCAATGGCAAATGATAAAAAAATTATGGCAAAGGCTTGGGACAATCGTTATGGTTGTGGATTAGCAATTGAGCTTTTAAAAGAAGTACAAAACGAGCAATTACCGAATATGCTTTATTCTGGTGCAAACGTAATGGAAGAAGTTGGCCTTAGAGGAGCACAGGCATCTGCGAACATGATTAATCCTGACTTATTCTTTGCCCTAGATGCAAGTCCTGCAAATGATGCTTCAGGTAACAAAAATGAATTTGGACAACTAGGAAAAGGGGCACTTCTACGAATTTTCGACCGTACAATGGTGACGCACCGTGGAATGCGTGAATTCGTTTTAGATACTGCAGAAACACATAAAATTCCATATCAGTATTTCATTTCACAGGGCGGAACAGACGCTGGGCGTGTTCATACATCGAATGAAGGTATCCCAAGTGCAGTAATTGGGATTTGCTCGCGATATATTCATACATCAGCTTCTATTATTCATACAGATGATTACACCGCAGCGAAAGAGCTTATTGTAAAACTAGTTAAAGCATGCGATCGTACAACTTTGGAGACGATTAAAGCGAACGTTTAATGAACAAATTTTCAATGGAAAATATAATTTAACTTCGACAATTTTGAAAGATGCCTCTCAAGGCATCTTTTTATCTAGAAGGGAGGATTAATGTATGAAAATATTAATAGGTACACATAATAGAGCTAAAACAAAAGCCGTTCAAACGATTTCAAGCATTTATTATCCAAATGCTAAATTTGAGAATAGAGAAGTTCCTTCCCTAGTTTCCGATCAACCTATGAGTCAGGAAGAGACAAGGCAAGGTGCTATTAACCGTGCCAAGCATCTTATGGAAGATACAGATGCATTGTTTGGAATAGGTTTAGAAGGTGGAGTTCAAGAAATAGAAGGTCAGATGTACATTTGTAATTGGGGTGCACTGGTAACACAAAAGGGAGATGTGTTTACGGCTACTGGAGCTGGAGTTCCGCTGCCTATGGAAGTAGCTGAACAATTACTAGCAGGTGCGGAACTTGGACCTGTAATGGACGTCTATACTAATAAGAACGATATTCGACATGATGAAGGTGCAATTGGTGTATTTTCAAATGGACTTGTTAATAGAAGTACTATGTTTGAGCATATAATGCTTTTACTGATAGGGCAATTTGAATTTTCCAATAAGCCCTAGTAGTTGCAACTGTAGATAATCATCGTTAAAATATATAGCAGTTATGCGCTGAATGGAGGAAAGGGAATGGCTCGAAAATGGATGCGATTATTGATCGCGTCACTAGCTGTCATTTTATTAGCTGGATGTTCTTCATTAGAAGAACAGACTATAGATGGGCTTGAAAATGCAAAAGTAGCGTTTCAAGACGATGCAGAAAAACCAAATGAAAAAGTGAATGATATGAACATATTTTTACCTAGTGGTTTTTCAATAGAGGAAGAATCGGATGAGACGAATATTATTCTATCAAAAGGAAAAGATTCATTTATTCTCTTTATTAATCCTAATGAATTACCGAGCAGTCAACTATACTATGATTTGATGACTTCAGATAGTAATCTAGAAGTATTAGATGAAAAAACATTTGAGCAAAATGGTCGTTTTGGATTTGCTGCAATTATTGAAAACAGCGAAGAAAAGTATGAGCTTATAACGAGTATTGGTGGTATTAAACTAACAACTATTTCAGAGCAACAAGATATTGCCAATAACTTAGAGAACATGATGCTAATTGTGCGGTCAATTTCAACAAACTAGAGGAGTGGTACATATGGAAAACCTAGTTTCAATAGAACAATTCGAACAGTTAAAGCAGCGAGAAAAAGTTGTGTTTAAATTCACGGCCGATTGGTGTCCAGATTGTCATTTCATCGATCCATTCATGGGAGAGATAGAAGAAAAATTTACGAGTATCACTTTTATTTCTGTAGACCGTGATCAGTTTATCGATTTATGTATTGAGCTTGATATATTTGGTATTCCTAGTTTCCTAGCATTTGAAAATGGCGAAGAAAAAGGTCGATTTGTTAGTAAGGACCGTAAAACTAGGGAAGAAATTGAATCATTTCTTCAATCGATTTAGTCCATCAAAACGGTTCACCTAGTGGACCGTTTTGCTTATGAAAGGAAAAGATAACATATGAAAGCACTTGAACTAGTAAGACTCTTAAAAACAAAGCTTTCCGAAGATATATATACGTATGATTATAATAGAGAAACAAATAAGCTTCGATTGACTCATAAAGCAACAGGAAAAGGAATTGAAATTTCGGTTCCTCCAATTTTAGCTAAATATGAAACGAAAAAAGATGTGGCAATTAATGAGGTAGTGTATACGATACACGAAACATTTAAAGCAATGGAAAAAGAGATGGCCGGTGAAATAGATCCATCATTCTCGGTATACCCAGTTATCCGTTCCACTTCTTTTCCACTTAAGTCTAATGAAGGTAATCGTTTTATCACGAAGGATCATACAGCAGAAACCCGTATTTATTATGCTGTTGATCTAGGTAGCACTTACCGTTTACTAGATGAAAAAATGTTGGCGGATTGGAAAGTGAGAGAGACAGAAGTACGTGAACGAGCACTCTTCCAAGTAAGAAATTTAGAAAATCACTTTAAAACGGATGAGGTAGCAGGCAATATTTTTTATTTCTTTAATAATAAAGATGGATATGATGCAAGTCGTATACTCAACGAATCGCTATTAAAAGATATGAAAAAGAAAATTACTGGAGATATGACTATTTCTGTACCCCATCAAGATGTTATGATAATTGGTGATATAAGAAATGAAACAGGTTACGACGTACTTGCGCAAATGACAATGCATTTCTTCACCGTAGGAACCGTACCTATTACTTCATTATCTTTCATCTATGACAATGGAGATTTAGAACCAATATTTATCATGGCGAAAAATCGCGTATCAAAGGAGAACGAAGACAAATGAATATTTTTTACAACAAACCTGGAGTTGGAGATGTATTATTAATCCAATTAACACCTGAAAAAACACAAAACGTTATTACGGAAACAAATGGCGATGTTACACAAGTAAAAGATGCACAAACAAATAAAGTTTTGGCTATCAACATTTTTGAATTTAGTAAATATAAAGAACTGGAAGTACAAGGTAATGTTCCTTTAACTGCTGAAATAGTAGAATCTGTACAACAAATCTTAGTGAATAATGACGTTTCTTTTACCCTAGAAGTGGATCTATCACCTAAATTTGTAGTCGGTCACGTGGACTCATTAGAACAGCATCCAAATGCCGATAAATTAAAAGTATGCCAAGTAAACGTTGGGGAATCGACTTTACAAATCGTATGTGGTGCTCCCAATGTAGAAGCAGGACAAAAAGTAGTAGTAGCTAAAGTAGGTGCAGTAATGCCTTCAGGAATGGTTATTAAAGACGCTGAACTTAGAGGTGTTGCATCAAGTGGGATGCTATGCTCCGCAAGAGAATTGGCGATTCCAAACGCACCAGAAGTAAAAGGAATACTTATTATAGATGAGCAAAAAGAAGTTGGAAGTGAATTTTTAGTTTAATGAGTAAAAAGCATGCCTTATAGGTGTGCTTTTTTCGTAAATAGGAATCGTTAATAATTCCGAATATAACTATATAATCCGTTACTTGCTTTTCCATGTAGGTTACTTACGTTCGAATGTAATTTACTTGCGGACCGGAATATTTATCCATAAATTTCGGCATCCCAATACATAAGTGGCATTTTCGAGATAGGCAAAGTTCTAAAACACATGATTTTTTTCCCATTCTACTTCATATATACAGACGAAACCTATTATTATTGGTAGAATAAGAGGTATCTTTTAGAAAGAGTGATGAATTTGAATTGGTTAAAAAAATTATTTGCATCAGAAGAAAAAGAATATGAAGAGGAATTCAATGAGCAACAACAAATAGTACATTCTGCAACGAAGAAAACTCCTTTTCGTTTCCCATTAATATCAGATGAAGAAAAAAATGAAGCAGTATATGGATATCCAAAGGAAGAAAAAATAGTTGAAACATATAAACAAGAACCATATTTCAAGGAACCAGAATATAAACCATTACATACACAAAACATATGGCAGCAACGTGCACAACCTACTGTCATACACAGGGCAGCAGAGAAGAAAATTGTAGAGGGAAAAAAAGTAGTGGATACTCCCGGTATAAATCGAAAGAAAAGAGCATTTACACCAACAGAAGTGCCATCTCCGATTTATGGATTTTCCAAAACAGTAGTAGATAATAAAGTAAAAGAAAAAGAGATATTAGTAGATAGAGAACAAAAAACGAAAACGGTAAGTTCAGAGGTTCTATTTAATCCGGAGCCAATTATTCCGGTACAAGAAATGGTTGAAGAAGTAAATCATGTAATAGAAGTGAGTGAAGTAGTGCAGGATGATGTACAAGTAACTGAGTTAGTAGAAGTTGTACAAGCAGAGGTAGCTGTAACGAAAGCGCAAGAAACAATTGAACCAGTTCCTAATGAAGTAGAAGAAGTTCGAGAGTTTGAAGTAGTGCAGGATGATGTACAAGTAACTGAGTTAGTAGAAGTTGTACAAGCAGAGGTAGCTGTAACGAAAGCGCAAGAAACAATTGAACCAGTTCCTAATGAAGTAGAAGAAGTTCGAGAGTTTGAAGTAGTGCAGGATGATTTACAAGTAACTGAGTTAGTGGAAGTTGTACAAGCAGAGGTAGCTGAAACGAAAGTACAAGAAACAATTGAACCAATTCATAATACGGAGATCTTAGAAACAGAAAAACCTGTGAAAGAAAACATTAGACCTTTTAATGTACTAATGTTGAAATCAGATAAAAGTAAAATGAATAGAATAGATATTATGAACAAAATATCCCCTGTAGCAAAGAAGGCGGTCACTATAACAACGCCCTCAACTCAACAGGAACAAAAAGAAATGACTGAGCGGGTTCAAGTTAGTGAGCAGGAAATAGAGCAAATTTTAGTGGAAGAGCAAGAAGAGATCCAAACTAATTATGTAAGACCATCATTTAGTCATTTACTTCCGCCGGAAATGAATGTGGAGGATAGAGAATGGATGGAGGAGCAGGCATTCACGTTAGTAGATGCGCTGTCTCATTTTCAAGTAACTGGTGAAATTGTTCAAATGGTACAGGGACCAGCAGTCACCCAATTTGAAATAACGGTTGGTCAGGGGACTAAAGTAAGTAAAATACGCAACCTAGCGGATGACCTCAAACTTGCATTAGCAGCAAAGGATATTCGTATTCAAGCACCTATTCCGGGAAAGAGATCAATAGGAATTGAGATACCAAACAGAACGTCTCGCGCAGTACGCTTATCTGAAGTAATAAATACAGATACATTTTTACACTCAGAATCCCCACTAGAGGCGGCTTTAGGATTAGATCTTACAGGCAAACCAGTGACATTAGATTTGCGTAAAATGCCGCACGGACTCATAGCGGGAGCAACTGGATCTGGGAAATCTGTATTTATTAACTCATTATTAGTAAGTCTCTTGTATAAAGCGACGCCTGATGAAGTAAAATTATTACTAATCGATCCAAAAATGGTTGAGCTTGCGCCGTTCAATCATATTCCACATCTTGTCAGTCCAGTTATTACGGATGTAAAAGCTGCAACTGCTGCATTGAAATGGGCAGTGGAGGAAATGGAACGACGCTATCAACTATTTGCTCATATTGGGGTACGAGATATTACTAGATATAATACGCTTGCTACAGAGAAGCGACAGTTTGCTCAAAAGCTTCCTTATATTGTCATTGTTATTGATGAGCTTGCAGACTTGATGATGATGGCTCCTACGGAAGTAGAGGATGCTATTTGCCGAATCGCACAAAAAGCAAGAGCATGTGGCATACATTTAGTATTAGCTACACAGCGTCCTTCTGTAGATGTAATTACTGGCCTGATCAAAGCTAATATTCCTACACGTATTGCATTTTCTGTATCCTCACAAATTGATTCGCGTACCATTTTAGATCAGCAAGGTGCGGAACGTTTGCTAGGAAAAGGAGATATGCTTTATCAAGGAAATGGTATGTCCAGTCCTGTACGTATCCAAGGTACTTATGTCTCAGATGATGAAATTGAAAGTGTTATTGAATATGCTAGAGGTCAAGGTAATCCAGATTATATGTTTGTGCAAGAGGAACTACTCCAAAAAGAAATCACTTCTGAGCAGGATGATTTATTTGAAGAGGCTTGCCGTTTTATCGTAGAACAAGGCACTGCCTCCACTTCGTTATTACAACGTAAATTCCATCTAGGATATAACCGAGCAGCTCGTTTAATAGATGCTATGTATGAAAATGGATATATTACGGAACAAAAGGGAAGTAAGGCAAGAGATGTACTATTAACAAGCGATACGCTAGATGAAATATTTAGTTAAAATTGTTTATCTCGCTTTAACGGGCAGTAAGATTCCCACTTTAAGGAAAGTCCCAATTAACAAAGTGAAAGTGGGAGATCAACTGCCCGTAAAAGCCCGACATAGAACATAGACGAAAAAACGCAACATCGTGTGGCTTCGTCTATATAACTCACATCCTGCGAGCCACGGGTCAACAGAACGTTGATCACTCAGGCATTGCCGCAGGACGCGTTTTTTTTGCCAGAGTTCCATTTTCAATCAGTGGGGATAAAGAAAAACCCCACTGATTGAAGTTTCACTTTATTAATGTTTTACAAAAAAAGTGATATAATTATAAATACGTCAAAATAGGCGCATGAAATATTTAATGTATATAAGTGGGGCGAATCCCAGGAGGTTTATACGTATGACAAAGTACCATTTTACAGGCATTAAAGGGTCTGGAATGAGTCCATTAGCGCAAATTTTGCATGATACTGGCTATGAAGTACAAGGCTCTGATATTGAAAAATATTTTTTTACTGAAAAACCATTACATGAGCGAAATATAAACATATTACTATTTGGTGAATCGAATATTAAAGAGGGTTGGACTATTATTGCAGGAAATGCGTTTCCAGATAGTCATCCTGAGTTAGTCAAAGCTAAAGAACTTGGCTTAGAAGTAATTAGGTATCATGACTTCTTAGGGAATTATATGAGTCAGTTTACTTCTATAGCAGTTACAGGTGCTCATGGAAAAACATCGACTACTGGTTTGTTATCTCATGTATTAAGTGGATACCAACCCACATCCTATTTAATAGGGGATGGTACCGGAAAAGGTATGCAAAATGCTGCTAATTTTGTGTTTGAGGCTTGCGAATATCGCCGTCATTTTCTAGCGTACAATCCGGATTATGCCATTATGACAAATGTTGATTTTGATCATCCAGATTATTTCCAAGATATTGATGATGTATTCCAAGCATTTCAGTCAATGGCAATGCAAGTGAAAAAAGGCATCTTCGCTTGTGGAGATGATAAATACTTGCAACAGATTAAATCGGAAGTTCCTGTCGTATACTACGGTTTTGGGGAACATAATGATTTTGCTGCACGCAATATTGAAATTACTCCAAAAGGTACATCTTTTGATGTATTTGTACGCAACGAATTTTATGATCGCTTCTCTATTCCATTGTTTGGTGACCATACTATTCTAAATGCTCTTGCAGTTATTTCTCTATGCCATTATGAAGGTGTCCCAGCAGATACTATTCAAAAAGGATTAGAGACATTTGAAGGAGTTAAAAGAAGGTTTACGGAGACTATAGTAGGTAATGATATTATCATTGATGATTATGCTCATCATCCGACAGAAATAAAAGCAACTATTCAATCAGCTAGACAAAAGTATCCGACTCATCAAATTATTGCGATTTTCCAACCACATACTTTTACAAGAACTCAAAAGTTTTTACAAGAATTCAGTGAGGCTTTGAGTTTGGCAGATAGAGTCTATTTATGTGATATTTTTGGATCTGCAAGAGAGAATGCAGGGAATTTAACAATTGCAAACCTTGGAGATATTATCGAAGGTAGCCATATTTTAACAGAAGAAAATGTAGCGGAATTGCAGACAAAAGAACATTCTGTTTTCTTATTTATGGGAGCAGGGGACGTTCAAAAGTATCAGCAAGCTTTCGAAGCAAAACTTAATAACTAATAAAAAAGCTTAATCTATCTGGATTAAGCTTTTTTTTGAAGGATATTTAAAAGAAACGTAGTATAGTATAAGTAGGAAGTTTAATTTGATTTGATTAGGGTAAAATTGTATTAAGACATATACGCTTTAGGAGGATGTAAAATGGAAAATCTTTTATACATAGCCGCTATTATAGCCGCTGTTGCATTTCTAATACTTTGTATTAGTTTAGCAATGACATTATTTTCAGTTAAGAAGACGCTTAATAATGTAGCAGACACATTAGATGGGTTAGAAACAAATTTACAAAACATGACAAAAGAAACAGCTGAACTACTTCATAAAACAAACGATTTAGCAGAAGATATTCAAGCTAAATCTGAGAAGTTAAATACAGTAGTCGATGCAGTTAAAAATGTGGGGACTTCAGTAAATGGATTTAATCATTCTATCCAACGCTTAACAACTTCTGTAACCACTGAAGTGGAGAAGAATGAAGAAAAAATTGCCCAGGTTGTGCAATGGAGTAACGTTTTCCTCGGTGTTCGCGACAAATGGAAAGAACGTAAAGCGTTAGAACGTGCTGGGTATTATACTTACGATAACGACAACCATAAACCACTATAATCGGAGGGATTTACATGACAAATCAAAAACAAACTAAACCTAACTATAGCGAAGCAACATACAATCATGAATATTATGCAAACCAACCATCTTATAATCAGCAAGGAAATTCGAATTATCCACCAGTTCCATATTACAACAATGATTCAAGAGATGATATTTATCGTGACGAAGAAGTAAATGGTAAGGATTTTATCATCGGCGTTTTAATCGGTGGAATTATTGGGGCAACAACCGCATTATTATTAGCACCAAAAACTGGTACAGAGCTTCGTGGAAATCTTTCTACACAGGCAGGTCAGCTTAAAGAAAAAACAATGGACTTTTCATCTACTGCAAAAGAAAAAACAACGCAACTTTCTAAGCAAATCCAAGAGCAATCTGGACAATTAGTTGATAAAGTAAAAGCCATTAAACCAACTGCCTCTTCGCCACTTGATGACGGTACAGCATCATCTGAGGGAGAAGAACCAATGGAATTTATGGAAACTATCTCTCATACAACAGAAGAATTAACGGAACAAGAAGAAAACGCAACAGCAATAGCAGAGGCTATTAAAGAAGCAGTTGTAGGAGAAGAAAAAAAGTAAACTTTAAAAAATTCAAATAACTAAATACAAAGGAGCATTGCTTTATGCAGTGCTTTTTTTTATTGGTTGTGTCAATTACTAATTACTTATATCAATAACAACGTTAACGTTTACGCGATTATACATTCAGTTGTTTGCATATATAAAGTGGGCATCGTTGATTGTAGAGGTGCCTGCGGACAGCATCGCCCTGTTTCTGCATCGCTACGCTATCTTCAAGTGTGCTAGAGAGTAAATTCCATTGTTCAGATAACACTACTCTATTGTGAAATTAATTTAGTTAAATAAAAAGAAGGTAATTTCTACAAAATGTAGAAATGTGTATGGAAAGAAACATTAGGAGGTAGTTATGGGCTATATTGAGGATATACGTAGAGTTGTTGGCAATCAACCTTTAATCTTAGTTGGAGTTGCAGTTGCAGTAATTAATGAGAGAGGGGAATTGCTGTTACAAAAACGTTCTATCCCGTTACAATCGCTTATGTAACAAAAGAGATTACACAAGGAATTCTTAAGGCTGATGGTAAAGAGACAATAGAAGCTAAATTCTATAAATTGAATGAGCTACCAGAAGGACTTAATCCACTTATTAAAAATCTTATTAGGCAATACATTTCTTTCTAGAATATGTGAAGGAGGCTATACTGAGAATTATTTGTTCAATGATTAGATCTTTATTATTCGGGCACGCTATTTTAGAGGTGACGATATGAATTTTCCAATAATACATACAAACTTTTGGGATGCCCTGATAGCTATTCCAGTAATAATGATTCTAACTCAATTAATAAAAATCTATTTTAAAATACCTAACAGATTTATTCCTCCAATTGCATTAATAATAGGTCTATTAATTTCTATCTTTATTAGCCATCGACATAATCTAGTCGCAGGCATTTTTATGGGTTGGTTTTATGGCTATGCTGCTATAGGCAATTACGCTGCTTTAAAAACATCATTAATTGCATATAGAAATAAGTAACGAACTATTTTAATAAGAGAGAATTTATAAATAATATGGTAATATTAGTTTATAGAATTAAGGGAAATCACGGGTTCTCTTACATATTATAGGGGGAAACTAATGAGAGCGATAATATTTGATTTTGATGGGACGTTGGCTAATACTTTGCCCATTTGCTTTTATGCTTTTCAAAATGTGTTTAAAAAATTCGATAATAAGGATCTTAGTTCAGAAGAAATAAAGGATATGTTTGGTCCTTCTGAAACAGGTATTATTAGAAATAACCTGTCTAATCCTAATAAGGAGGAGGCTATCGAATATTATTACGAAAAATATTCTGAACATCATAAAAGTTTAGTAGTAAGTAATCTTGAAATACTAGAATTGTTGAAGTCCTTGAAAGAGTTAGATATAAAAATAGGAATTTTTACTGGAAAGGCAAAAAGAAGCTTAGATATCTCTTTAAAAGCATTAGATATGGATGGATTGTTTGACGTAATAATAACTGGTGATGATGTTATAAATCCTAAGCCTGATTCAGAGGGGCTGCTAAAAGCTTTGTCTATTTTAGAAGTAATCAATTCGGACACAATTTATATTGGTGATAGTGATGCAGACGTAATTGCAGGAATGCGAGCTAATGTCTTTACAATTGGTGTACAGTGGTTACCGGAGTACCAAACATCTACATTCAGCGAACAACCAAATTTAATAGTAAAAAGTGTAAAAGAATTTAAAAGCTCCCTCAAAGTAGGTGTCTAATGACTAAACAATGGTTAGAGTGGGCAAAAAGAATTCAGGCTTTGTCCCAGTCTGGACTGGCATTTTCTAAAGATATTTATGATATCGAACGTTATGAAGAATTACGTAATATCAGTATAGAAATTATGGCAGAACATACAGCACTAGAAATGGATAAAGTTAGGGATTTATTTGCGAATGAAACCGGTTACCAAACTCCAAAAGTTGATGTTCGTGGTGTGGTTTTTAAAAATAATCAGATCTTAATGGTTAAAGAAAATATAGATGATAAATGGGCTCTACCAGGTGGATTTTGTGATATAGGGCTATCACCTTCTGAAAATGTTGTTAAGGAAATAAAAGAGGAGTCTGGTTTTGAAGTTGTACCAATCAGATTAATTGCATTATTGGATAAAAACAAACATCCACATCCGCCAGAAGCTTATCATTATTATAAGATATTTATATTGTGTGAAATTATTGGTGGGAAGCCTACTACAGGCACTGAAACGAGTAACATAAACTTTTTTTCGGAACATAATTTACCGGAGCTTTCTTCTAATAGGAATACAGAGTCACAGATTAAAATGCTCTTCGAGTTTTTGAGGAATCCACTAAAAGAAACGATATTTGATTAATATAAAGAGCAAGTTTAAATGAAAATGAGGATGATTTGATGAGGAGATATTTGGGTTGGATTTCATTGGTACTGATCATAATATTTATCGTTTTAGCTTTTATTATCCCGCAAGTATTGAATCCTTTACCTGATTCCTTGGACTTAATATTATTACTGCTATTGCTATTGGGTTCATTTTTCACTGCTCTTTTTAGTTTAAAAGGTCGTTTACAAACAATTACTTTACTTATTTCTTCTCTTGGTATGCTAGCTTTGTTACTCATAACTATTTTCGCTGTTGGTATGATTTTGTTTGGAAACTTTGGTACATAGGAAAAGAATTCTATTTAATAATTAGTAGAAATGGATTTTATGGTAAGACATAAACATCAATATAATAGAGCAAAAGAGGGAAATATGGACAACATAATACATGAAATAGCCAATTTGACTACCGCGAAGGATAAAAGAATCACCATAGGAATTTCGGGTCATGGTGCATCTGGAAAGACAAAGTTTGCCAATAATCTTTTGAAGATTCTGGGATGTGACTTTGTAAATTATATCAATACAGACCCATATATTATTGGCTCTCAACTTAGGAAGTACACTCTGATCGATTATGAATATAAAAAACAACATCATCATGAAAAAATGACAGCCTGTCATCCAGCTGCTCATAATATATTTGCTTTAGAGAGAGACATTCATATGATGAGAGATGGTTTAGACTTTTATACAATAGGAACGGATTATACAAAGAGCACACTAATTTCTTCGCAAAACAAAATAAATATCGTAGAAGGCATGAGCGTTGCATTTACAGATCCCGATTTGTATGATCTTAAAGTTTACTTGTATACGGATGGAGAAACCGAGTTGATGAGAAGAAGTATAAGGGATATTTCTGAAAGAGGAATAGATATAAATTATTTAAGAAAATCTCATGAAATGCGGAGAATTCAATATGAATTATTCATGCATCCTTATCATGGAAATTTTGATATCGTTTTAAAAAATTCCAACGAAGAGTATATCCTTGAAAAAGGTAATTTTAATGAATTTGCAGAAAGAATTTTTTAAAGAATGTTAGCAAAAGAAGATTTGTTAGGAAATTACATTTGACTCAGAAATTGATGATTCGAACAGGTTTTAATATTTTCTATGTAAAACAAATGTAGCTAATAATCGATAAAAGAGCCCGATTCATATATGAATTTGGGCTCTTTTTGTGTCATTAATTTCAATCTGGCACCTTATTACCGTTCATATTAATTCATCCAAATACAATTTCCAATTGATCTCCACCGAATATTTCTTCATCGAAACGTGAAGGTTCTCCGTTTTTTAAAATTTCGAAGGAACCAGCATGTTCAGGCATATTCCATTCCGTAAAACGAAAAACATCTTGAAAGATCCAAGGAGAATTATTAACATCTTGCCACTGAATGTTCGATTCATTAGGAATAATATCAGTGGGAGACAACTGGACGCTGCCTTTATTAACTATTGCACATTCTTTCGAAAGCTCCACTGATTTATTTTGGAACTTAACTATTATTTTATCTACTAATTTCTTTTCTAGTTGAATTGCAATTTGTTCCAATGTTGGTGAACTAACAGTTTCCAGTTGTATAATATCATTCTCTTGAACAGAATAGGACTGTTTTACTGGACTCTCATTTAGTAATAACCTAGATGAATATGTCGGGATAAAATGGTTTTTATTATTTATCGTCACTGTATAAGGTTGAAGCTGCGTCAAGTAATTTTCTTTATGAATAGCATACAAAACTTGTTCAACTGTTTGTGGTGTCTCTACGGTAATGTTGTCATTCTCTTGTAACACAGTATCTAAAGATACCTTTTGGCCATTTATTTTAACTATCGGTTCTACTATATACATAACCCTTTGGAATGTAATAGATTTAATAGTTGCATCATCCAGAAGATCTCGTGCTGTGGCAAATCCTTCTTTACCGTCAATACCCTCTAAAAGTTCAATTTTATCCTTGTTTTGAATAGATGTTTTTGTATTGGCCTCTATACCATTCAGCTGGATAACAGCTGGCTTTCCATGCTCTCCTGGGATATGGATGATTTGCCCATTTACTTGTACAGTCAAAGCAGCTCCGGGTTTCCCATAGAGTTTACGAGCAGAAATGTTAGCAGCTAAAAAGGCATCTGCAATAGTCATTTCCTTTAGCTCAAACAAACGAACAATTTGATTGTTTACTTGCACAGACATGTATTGAATTGGTGCACGTTTTGCGGCAATAGCAATACCGATAGGGGTTACCAATTCAGGAGTAATTGGGATATGCTCTGCTTTTGTTAAATGCTGAATTGCATCTATACCGCGAACGGCTACGCGGTTGGCAGGTAAATTTAGTTTTTCAGCTAAAATACTAGGCAGGTTTGGTGTCAAACTTCCACCGCCAACTAGCATAACCGCCTTCGTAGGTTTGTTATTATTCAGTCGAAGAATCTCGCTTGAGATGGAATTAGCTAAAACCTCTATTGCAGGCTTAAGCGATTTGATAACTTCTTCTTTTGGGATATCTTGCTGGAAGCCTAAAATGTCTTCTATCTGGATAGAATCCTCGGTATTAATCATTCTTTTTGCTTCTTCAGCTAATGGGAAGTCCAATAAGTAATGATCACTCAAAGCCTCTGTAATTTCATCACCAGCTGTTGCGACCATACCGTAGGCGACCACGGTTCCTAAATCTGTGATGGCAATATCGGAAGTTCCAGCCCCAATATCCACTAATGCTACATTTAATCTTCGCATCGAAGGGGGGATCAACACATTAATCGCAGCTATTGGTTCTAGCGTCAATGCTTCCATTTCCAGGTTAGCCCGCTTAAGAGCAGAAAGAAGAGATTCTACTACGACGCGTGGTAGAAAAGTAGCGATCACCTCTATAGACGCTTCGTTTCCTTGCTGATCAACTAAACTTCCAATTTCTTCCCCATCTAATCGATAATAGACAACACTATATCCAACACAATAATAATGATTGGTATGTTTGTCTGTATCATTTTGAATTAGATTACTTTGTGCTTTTTGAACTGCTGATAACTCAAGTCTATTCATATCATCTTCTGTAAAAATAGGCCTATTCTTAATGTCCATTTTTACTTCGGCCTGCTCTGTTTTTAAAGCTCTTCCAGCGGCGGCCACGCTTACTTTTTCAAGAGTCCCATACTTTACCTCTAGTTTTTCTTTAACGGACTGAATTATCTCTGCCACTTTTAGTACATTATGTATTTGTCCGTCGACCATAGCTCGTTCTTTATGTTCTTCTACTAATATATCAACTACATGAAAAGAATCGCCATGTTCTTCTAAAATGATACCAACTACAGATCTTGTACCAATATCTAATGCAAATAATTTAGATGTCAATTTCCCACGTCCTTTTTTAGACAAATACTTTAGCGAGTTGAATCGCTAAAATAAAATGCGTGACATTTTCTCATGCATTGATTATAATATGTCTTATATCTAAAAATGTATCATAATTTTCTGTCGTTATAAAGTACCGATGGAGAGAAGAGAGGAGAATTATCTATGAGTCATGTAGATTTAGACGCTTTACGCGCGCGTGTTGATGAGATTAACGTAGAGATTTTACAGTTAATCAACGAAAGAACTGGTGTTATTCAAGAGATTGGTAAAGTAAAAGAAAAGCAAGGTGTTAATAGATATGATCCTCTTCGCGAAAGACATATGTTAGACCACTTGAAAGAAAATAACGCTGGACCACTTCCACAATCAACGGTTGAGCATATTTTTAAAGAAATTTTTAAAACTGCTTTGGAATTACAGGTGGACGATCAAAAGAAAGCACTTCTTGTTTCTCGTAAAAGAAAACCAGAAGACACAATTGTCAATATTAACGGGGAACAAATTGGAACAGGAACACCATCATTTGTATTTGGTCCTTGTTCAGTTGAATCCTATACTCAAGTAGCAGAAGTAGCAGCAGCTATCCAGTCTAAAGGGTTAAAGCTAATCCGTGGTGGAGCATATAAACCACGTACTTCTCCTTATGATTTCCAAGGACTAGGGTTAGAAGGTTTAAAAATATTAAAGAAAATTTCTAAAGAATTTGGATTGTCTACAGTCTCTGAGATTGTTACGCCAAGTCATTTGGATGAAGCACTTGATTATATTGATGTAGTACAAATTGGTGCTCGTAATATGCAAAACTTTGAATTATTAAAAGCTGTAGGATCTATCAATAAACCAGTCCTTTTAAAAAGAGGAATGGCTGCTACATTAGATGAATTCATTCATGCGGCTGAATATATTATGTCTCAAGGTAATGACCAAATTATCCTATGTGAACGCGGTATTCGTACTTATGAGCGTGCAACTCGAAACACATTAGACATTTCGGCTGTGCCAATTTTAAAACAAGAAACACATTTACCGGTATTTGTGGATGTAACGCATTCAACTGGTCGTCGTGATATTCTTCTACCTGCTGCAAAAGCTGCAATTGCAATTGGAGCAGACGGAGTAATGGCGGAGGTACATCCAGATCCAGCGGTAGCGTTATCGGATGCTGCACAACAAATGAACTTACAACAATTTGATGAGTTTTATGATTCCGTTCAAAAATTCTTGAAAAATCATGAGATTCATGCCTAGTTAGTGAAAAAATTCACAAAACCGACTCTTATTTTAGAGTCGGTTTTACTATTTGATTGAAACTTAGGACAGTTATCAAGTATTATTTATATATATGTATTTTTTGTATGTAAAAAGATGAAGGAGGGATATATGTTGACTATTACAATTTACGATGTTGCAAGAGAGGCAAACGTATCAATGGCAACTGTTTCACGTGTTGTAAATGGAAACCAGAATGTGAAGCCAGCTACACGTCAAAAAGTTTTGGCGGTAATTGAACGACTGGATTATCGACCGAATGCTGTTGCACGAGGATTAGCAAGTAAAAAGACAAAAACGGTCGGCGTTATCATTCCAGATATTTCGAATGTATTTTATGCAGAGCTTGTTCGTGGTATAGAAGATATTGCAACAATGTATCGTTACAACATCATTTTAACAAACTCCGATCAGCAAGAAGATAAAGAAGTACAATTACTGTCCACTTTATTAAGTAAGCAAGTAGATGGGGTAGTTATGATGAGCGATGAAATATCGCCTGAAATGTTGCATGAAATGAAAAGAGCAAGCGTTCCGATTGTTTTAGCAGGAACAGTGGAAACATCTAACTCGTTTCCTTCCGTAAATATTGAATATCATGAAGCAGCAGTGGATGCAGTTAATCGTCTTATCAAAAATGGTCATACTCGGATTGCATTTGTATCTGGATCTATTGATAGCACAATTACTAGATTATACAACTTATCAGGTTATGAAAAAGCGTTAAATGAGGCAGGTGTCGAAATTGACACAGATCTAATTGTTGGAGTCAATAATACATACGACGATGGTCTTGTTGCATGGGAGCAGTTACGAGAACTAAAGGATCCTCCAACAGCTTTTTTTGCCGGTAATGATGAAATTGCTATTGGCTTGATCCATGGAGCACAAGATAACGGTTTAAGTGTACCAGAGGATATCGAAGTAATAAGCTTTGAAAACTCAAAATTAACAAGAATGGTTAGACCTCAACTAACGAGTGTCGTATTACCTTTGTATGATATTGGTGCAGTTTCTATGAGGCTGTTGACGAAGCATATGAACAAAGAGAATATCGAAGAAGATACGGTTATTCTTCCGCATTGGATTGAGGAAAGAAAATCAGTGAAGTAAGTGAGCGCAGTATTTAAATACTTAAGGTAGGGTCGTGACAGCAGTCACGACCCTATATTTTAAAAAAAGTATATAAAATGTCCCGTGAACATTGGGTTCAAGAAACTTTATAGTATGAAAACTACCGCTGATTTCCGTTTCAGGTGGACGCGTTCCGCGGGGGGAGCGATGAGCTATCACCGTCGCTACGCGTCGCTGTGATATCTCATCTGTCTCACTCATCCCGCCGGAGTCGCCACCTTTCACTCCAATCAATTAAGTGAGTAATACCCAACAAGAAGATATAGCATAGCCTAGCGCTTAGATGAAAATAGTAGTCAAAGTTAAAATAGTGAAAAAACCGTCTGTTGAATAAGGGATACTATTCTGTAATGAAGGATGTAGGATGTAGATTTTTTTGTCAGTGGAAATAAAGAGAAATAGTAAGTGTTTACTAAATATAGAAGTGAAATAGCGAACGAAATTGCATCTTCGTGAGTTTCCTATAAAAATAGGGAAGTATTTTTTCTCTAGTTATCAAAAAGCGCATTAACCTGTTTCTAGAAGTTGTAGGAGGGCGACGGACAGACAAACGCCATAAGATTATCGAAAAAAGTGAGGCTGGTTGTGACGACTGTCACAACCAGCCTCACTAAAAAAATTACTCGATAATAATATAGCAAAGTTTCTGTTCAAAGCCCTTCGAAAACGATAGAAACAGGTTTTTCCCTAAATAGCACTGGCGCTTCTCATATTCAGTGCCCTTTGGTTACTGGTTTTTCTTAAATGATTGCTGATTCCGCAACTGATAAAGTGCTTTATCAAGCATTTGTTTATTCTTTTCCGTAATTTCTATCTTACGTGGAATAGCTTCGTAAAGAGGATCCGGATCTAACCAAGTAGGGATGAGTGGGATAGGCGACTCTTTAGACCATTTATCTAACCAGTTCTTTGGTAACTCGCCTACTGGAAGTTGAAAGTCATTCATCTCCATCCATACGTAGGACCATGCACGAGGTACTACTCTCCATATATCGTAGCCACCACCACCAACTGCAATCCATTTACCATCGCAAAATTCATGGGCAAGCTCATGAGCGAGCTTCGGAATCTCTTGATAGATTTTCATCGTCCCATATAGATGGGTAAGTGGATCAAAATAATGAGCATCAGCACCATTTTGGCTAAGAATAACATCTGGCTTAAATGCTTCCACAATTTCTCGAAAACTTGTCCGATAAATATCTAAAAAGGACTCATCCTCTGTAAAAGCATCAATAGGGAAATTAAAGGAGGTACCATAACCTTCTCCGGAGCCTCTTTCCGTGATATTCCCAGTCCCTGGGAATAGATATCTTCCTGTTTCATGAATCGAAATGGTACACACATTTGGATCATCATAAAAACTCCATTGAACTCCGTCTCCGTGATGCGCATCTGTATCTATGTAAAGAACACGTGCATTATACTTTTCTTGCATATACTTAATAGCAACAGAACTATCATTATATACACAAAAACCAGATGCACGTCCTCTGAAACCGTGATGAAGACCGCCACCTAAATTCACCGCATGGGAAGATTTCCCTTCCATCACATAGTCAACTGCGGTCAAAGTGCCTCCGACTAGAATTGCACTTGCTTCATGCATATCCGGAAAGATAGGGGTATCCTCAGTGCCAATACCATAGCTTTCATATTTAGTACTATCTGCGTTTTCCTTGCTTGCTTCCTTTACTATCTCAATATAGTTTGCATCATGGACGAGAAGTAGTTCCTCGTCTGTAGCCATTCTAGGAGGGACTATTTCTGATAAAGATAAAGCATTTATTTCTTTTAGTAGATCAACGGTTAATGTGAGTCTTTTTTGATTGAATGGATGAGTATCCGAAAACTTGTAGCCTAACTGGTCCTCGGAAAAAACAAATACAGCATTTTTCATAGCCCTAGTCCCGGATGATTTGGCCATAATACCTCGTAGCCCTCTGCTCGAATAGCTTCAATAAGTACAAGTGGGTTTATAGTCTTTACACGGAGCACTAAGATTTTATAATCACTTTTATCTTTATCAGGATAAACTAATACACTTAACACATTTACTTTTTGATCGTGAAAAACTTTAGAAACGCCGAACAGAACACCAGGCTTGTTAGGAACTCGGATTTCAATTTGGGATCCTGGCTGATGAACACCTGTTAGTTCGATAAATTTGTATAGTAAATCGGACTCGGTGATCATTCCTACAAGTTTTCCATGTGATACGATTGGTAAACAACCAATTCGATTATCATAAAAGATACTAGCTGTTTCCTCCACGAAGTCTAAAGGATGACCCGTTATCGGGTTTTTGGTCATAATTTCTTCTAATGTACGATTATATATTTCTGGGTCCGATACATTTTGTAGTGTAGAAGGAGTTGCTTCTTTTAAGTCTCGATCGGTCACGACGCCAAGTACTTGTCGTTTGTCATTAATGATTGGTAAATGACGTATTTTCTTCTCTTTGAGTAATTGTAATGCATCATTTATCGTATGTCCCGGTGTTAAACTCGGTACGGAAATATTCATGATTTGTTCAACTAGCATGTGCATGAACTCCTTTTGTAAGAAAGTTAGTCATTGATTAATACATAAAACGATTCATAAAACGTAATTGGTCAAATTGCTGGATGGATTCAGTATCAACTCTGCTACCAATTTTAGCCATTAAACAATTGGCAGGATGGGAGCTAATCTCAGGATCGTCTGTTGCAAAATACTCAAGTCCACCTGCTTGCATCATTTTCTCCATGACTTTTCTGTATTCCCAAACATTTAAACCAGTGCCTTTTAAATCCCAGTGCCAGTAATACTCTGTCGTAATCGTAATATAATCTTCCATTGCATCATCCATCATCGATACACGGAGGAGTGTTTTTCCAACTCCAGTGCCACGGAATTTTGGTATTACCTCGATAGCCCCTAACTCTATCAAATTTTCCATATTCCCTTGCGACCATCTTTCTAAAGGATCTGGATGCAAGTATGTACAATACCCTACAATAGTCTCTTGATCTCGCACAATAATTATTCTTCCCTCAGGCAACTTGGCAATTTCAATAATTGCTTGATGCTGCTGAGAGGGTGCACGAAAAGCTACTAAATCCTCATGGAATTGTAACCTGGCAATTTCCTCGGAAGGAATAGGACCTTCAATAACGACAGTGCCATGTATCGTTTCTTTCTGCACTGCATTATACGTTTTAGAATGAATCACGGATGCACCACCTTATAACATAATTGTAATTGTATTTATTATACATGATTTTAAATAGAGAAAGCGATTACCTCTATCATTTTAGTTAAACATTCTAAAAAGTAAAAAGATTAGCAAAAGTACAAAAAAGTATTGTAGAATGAAATAGTATAGTTATAGAAAGGGTGAATAGGATGAAAATTGAAACATTACAAGTTGTTCAAGGGGATTTCCAGTTAAGTAATTATGAGGAAACTGCAAAAAACTTTAAATGGGAAGATGCAGAGAAAGAGTTCTCATGGTATAAAACTGGAAAAGTGAATATGGCGTATGAAGCAATTGATCGTCATGCAGAGACTGATAAGAAGGATAAAGTCGCACTTCATTATCAAGATGCAGAACGTAAAGAGTCTTATACATTCGGCGATATGAAAAAATGGACGGATAAAGCCGCTAACGTATATGTAAACCATTCGAATTTGTCAAAAGGGGATCGGCTGTTTATATTCATGCCAAGATCACCCGAGCTGTATTTTGCGCTTCTTGGCGCTACAAAATTGGGCTTAATAGTTGGTCCACTTTTTGAAGCGTTCATGGAAGGTGCTGTTTACGATCGTTTACTGGATAGTGAAGCAAAAGCAATTGTCACAACGCCAGAATTATTAAATAGAATTCCATTGGATAAATTACCTAATTTAGAGACTGTGTTTATAGTAGGTGAAAATGTAGAGGAATCCGATAAGTTTATTGATTTCAAAACAGCATTACATAATGCCTCAGAATCTTTCGAAATCAGGTGGGTTGATAAAGAGGATGGACTAATTTTACATTATACTTCTGGTTCTACAGGGAAACCGAAAGGAATTTTGCACGCTCACTATGCAATGGTACAGCATTACCAATCGATGAAATGGGTAATGGATATTAGAGAAGACGATATCTATTGGTGTACAGCAGATCCAGGCTGGGTGACTGGAACATCTTATGGAATATTTGGTCCTTGGCTAACAGGAACTACATCACTTATTCTTGGGGGCAGATTCTCACCAGATGCTTGGTATAATGCCATAGATGAATACGGTGTTACTGTTTGGTATAGTGCTCCAACTGCATTCCGTATGCTGATGGGAGCAGGAGATGCCATTGTGCAACAGCATGATCTATCGTCACTTCGTCATGTGCTATCAGTTGGAGAACCCTTAAACCCAGAGGTTATCAAATGGGGGATGCAGGTGTTCAATAAACGTATCCATGATACTTGGTGGATGACGGAAACTGGTGCTCAGATGATCTGTAACTATGGCTGCTTACCAATTAAACCAGGGTCAATGGGTAAACCACTACCTGGAATTGAAGCAGCTATTATAGATAACCAAGGTAATGTAGTACCGCCTTATACAATGGGAAATCTAGCACTCAAAAAGGGCTGGCCATCTATGATGCGTCAAGTATGGAACAACAAAGAGAAGTTCGATTCCTATTTTATAAACGATGAATGGTACTTCTCAGGAGATTCAGCATACATGGATGAGGAAGGATATTATTGGTTCCAAGGTCGAGTGGATGATGTAATCATGACATCTGGCGAACGCGTCGGACCATTTGAAGTGGAAAGCAAATTACTAGAGCATCCAGCTATTTTAGAAGCTGGAGTTATAGGAAAACCAGATCCTGTTCGTGGTGAAATCATTAAAGCCTTTGTTGCGTTAAACGAAGGATATGAACCATCTGACGAACTTATAACAGATATTCAACAATTTGTGAAAAAAGGCCTTGCAGCACATGCGGCACCTAGAGAAATCGAATTCAAAGATAAGCTTCCAAAAACAAGAAGTGGTAAAATCATGCGCCGTGTATTAAAAGCTTGGGAGTTAAAGCTGCCAACAGGCGATTTATCTACCATGGAAGACTAATAGTATAAGTGAACTATAAAGATCACAACAATATAAAAATACAAAAAGCATTGCATTTAGCAGTGCTTTTTGTTTTTGAAATGCAATTTGAAAGATTGGGTAGTTTAGTAATAAATAATTCCTTTCTGAAATAGCACAATGTGGTTAGGGAAATAAGAAGGTGTAAATTGTTAGGTGTCGAATAAAATATGATACAAAGCAATTGAAATGCTAATGAAAAATTCACTCTCGCTTATGCTTTTAGCCAAATTCAGAATAATTCACAGGTCGAACAATGTGCTTCAACTAACGGCCCCGTTTTCTTTGGAATAAGTTCCTCATAAATCCCACTATCTATTTCTAAAAACAAAGTCACTTATATAAACAAGGTAAATTATTTTCAGGAGGTTCTTTAATGGATAAAACATTTTCACTATTTTTAAATAATTATTTAGATGTTTGGAAAGCTTCATCTTTATCGGAATTGAAAGAATTAATATCAATAAATTACGAAGCTAGAGAAATAACAGGTGGAGATATAGTTGACTTTGGTTATGAAGAATCAGTAAAAGGGTGGGAACATGGTTTTAGTTTTGCTAAGGAAAATAATGCGCAATGGAATATAAATGTAATTTCCATTCTTCCTTTAAGAGAATCTGAAATTATTGTTGTTTTATCAGCTACTATGGTTATTCAGAGTAAGAGTCTTGATACAGCAAATTTATTCTTTCAAACGTTTCGAAAAAATAGTGTGAATGATTGGAAATTAGTAAGAAGTTATATAGAAGCAGGAATTCCTTATGTTAGTACAAACAGTGTGCTATTCAAATAAGGAATAGTAGATACTTTTAAAAGTACATATTCTAAAAAGATATGGGGGTAATTAAATGGAACAATTAAATCAAATCATAGAAAAATTAAAATTAAACGTTCTCTCCGTAGAAGACGTTCCTGATTCATTTAGTTCGACTGTATATAGAATACAGCAAATTAATCAGCAAATAGTATATCTAAAAATACCTTATTCTAAAGTGAAATTAGTACGTGAAGTATGAAGCAATAGAAATATTAAGTGATGCGTTACCAGTACCTGAGTTATTAGGATATTGGGAAGGGAACGATGAAATACAGGGTGCTCTTGTCCTTTCAGAGATCAAAGGGCAGCCTGTTTCTGGAAATGTTGATGAAATATTAGCCTATGATATTGGAATTCACCATGCAAAGTTGCACAGTGTGCTTCCGCAAGAAAACAATTCATATAAAGGGATTTCAAATGTCTATGAACAATGGTCAGCTTTTAGTGAAACACATTTTTATGGTTTTGCAGAAGATGTAAAAGAAGTGATACCAGAGAATTTGTTATTACAATCAATAGAACTATTCGAAGAACAACGTAAATGTCTTCCTAAACCAGACGGACCGAGCTTTATACATATGGATTTTCGACCGGCTAATATTATTGTCCATGAAAATGAAGTATCAGGAATTATTGATTTTGAAAGTGCTCGTTTTGGTTCAACGGAAATGGATTTCACAAAAATAAACCGTGATATTTTTGTGAAAAATCCAGGGACATTAGAAGCTTACAAAAAAGGTTATCAATCTATTCGTCCATTAATAGATTTAGAAGTCGTATTACCATTCTATCGCTTTACAGATGCATTTAATTCATTAGGTTGGTGTAAACGACGCGGAATCGAGAAGCATCAGCGATTTTTTAATGAGAATTATATTATTTTAAAATCTATTCTATTGAACCAAAGTTAGTTGATAAATAGGAAAGTATGAATGGTTTGGTGAAATGCTCAAAAGGGGAGTATTGGATGAAGGTCCTTTCTTTTCATTAGAAAAAACTATAATCTTTTTCAAAAATATATAAATGCAACAAGTGTCCATACATCAAAAACTCCCTGATTAATGTTGGTTATAACCAATTTGGTTTCCCAAATTTATATCGATACATAACCTGGATTGCAAAATATTCAATTATAGGAGATATAATAAGGGAGATATCAAATATAGAAATCATAGAAACCAAGACGCATGAAATGAATTAGTAATAATGCCAATTTCTTGTGTAGTAATTAGATAACAAAAGGAAAGTTAGGTGGTGATTTTTTGGATGAACGACAAAAGTACTTCCATCTTCAAATTCAATTAACTTCATGGTTCCGAATAATGCTGGTAAAAGTGAAGTTAAATAAGGAGAGTTTTAGATATGAAAGATAAACTAATGAAAATGTTGGATGAACGTAAAGATGAAATGATTCAAATTCGCCGTTATTTACATGAACATCCTGAATTATCATTTAAGGAAGAAAAAACGGCTCAATATATTGCTGAATTTTATAAAGGAAAAAACGTCGATGTACAAACAAACGTAGGAAATGGATACGGAATTATTGTAACAATAATAGGGGGAAAACCAGGAAAAACAATTGGATTGCGGGCAGATTTTGACGCCCTTCCAATTTTAGAAGAAACGTCAGTACCATTCAAATCGAGAAATGAGGGTGTCATGCATGCATGCGGACATGATGGTCATACAGCGTACTTGTTGGTTCTTGCAGATTGTTTAATTCAGCTGAAATCAGAACTATCTGGAACTATTAAAATAATTCATCAGCATGCTGAAGAGGTTCCACCAGGTGGAGCAAAAAGTATTGTAGATTCTGGTTTGTTGGATGATTTAGATGAAGTGTATGGGATTCACTTACTGCCAATTGCTCCTGTTGGTATGGTTGGTTACAATAAAGGCTACGCGTTCAATGGTCGAGCATATATGAAATTGAAAATACAAGGTAGAGGTGGGCATGGTTCATCGCCACACTTAGCAAATGATGCAATTGTTGCGGGTGCTCATTTTGTAACCGCAGTTCAAACGATTATTAGTCGCCGATTAAGTCCTTTTGACATTGGAGTAATTACAATTGGTTCGTTTGATGGAGCTGGTACTTTTAATGTGATAAAAGATAGCGTTGTACTTGAAGGTGATATTCGGTACATGACTGTTCAAACAAAAGAAACAATTGAACGAGAAGTAAAACGTCTTGTCAAAGGGCTTGAAGAAGAGTTCGATGTAAGTTGTGAGCTTACATATACACCAGACTATCCGCCATTGTACAATAATCCTGAACTTACAGAAAAAGTGGCAGATGCACTACTAAATGCGAATGTGAAAGAAATTACAGAAGTTATAGAAGTCCCACCAATGGCACCATCGGAAGATTTTGCTTACTATGCAGAAAAGTTCCCTGCCTGTTTCTTTTATATCGGATGTACACCAAAAGGCGTTGAAAAACCATATTTCAATCATAATCCAAAATTTGATATCGATGAAGATTCACTATTAGTTGCAGCAAAAGCCGTCGGACAAATTGTTTGTAGTATGCAGGAATAAAACAGTGGAGTCGTTCAAAATTTACTATTTGAACGACTCTTTTACAATTAAAAAAATGAATCCAATAGTGAAAGGAGTGATAGCTTTTTGACATAGGACATTCTTAACATCATTGGTACCATTGCTTTTGCAATAAGTGGTGTGCTTGTAGCAGAAGAAGAGGATTATGATATATTCGGTATTTACTTTTTAGGATTTACGGCAGCATTCGGAGGCGGCCTTATTCGTAATCTATTGATCGGTATACCAATTGAAAACTTTTGGTTGCAAAATTATTTATTTGAAATAGCGTTTTTGGCTATTACCATTGTTTTTGTTTTATTTTGTTCCATTAACACAATAACCATCTATCAGTTTGATCTGATAGATGGTTATAAAGGGTATATAAAAGAGTTTTTCTTCAATACAACATTTTTTAGGGATAATATAGTTGCTGCATTTAGGAAGGTGAATCGTTAAAAATGTCCTATGTCTTCTTTATTCCTCATCAAACCACAGTTTATCTTTGTTATCAATGTCACCATTGTAATTGATTAAAATTTCATCTCCTGCTTTTATATTTGTATAAGCATAGAAGTCAAATGTGTGATTATTAAAGTTAATCTCGTACATTGCATTAGGTTCATAAGAATGGTTAAACAACATTCCATAACCAAGAAGGATAGCAGAATGATTTATCCCATATTCAAAAGCGTAATCACCAAGTATGGTTTGCTCAATGTATTGATGCTGGTCGTTTGGATACGAAATGACAGGTGCTTCATGGAAAAGCACTCCTTTTTTGATATCACATTTAGCAAATACCCCTCTATTAAATTCTCCATCACTTAATGGAGATGTTTTTACCTCAATCATATTTGTCCGCCTACTCACTTTTAAAATATTCTTTCTAACTGTAACATTAATTTGAACATTATGCTCTTTTTTATTTGATACTAGGTTAGTGAACGGTAAGTATTGTCCATTTAATGGAAAAAAGAGCCCAATTCTAAATAGAATCTGGGCTCTTGCTATATTTTCAATTAGTTCTAATTACACTCCGCCATCACCCGGAGAAGATGGTTCTTCCTCTACCGGAGGAGTGACAGGATTTTCTTCAACAGGTGGATCAATTGGATCTATAACAGGAGGTGTCACAGGATTCTCTTCATTATCTCCTGGAACTGTTGGTGGCACTACTGGTTCTGGTGGTTCTGCAGCCTCTATGGATACAATATTAGATGAACCAGATTCTAATCCAGTGATATCGACAGCAACAGCGATAAATTGACCTGCTCGATTAATAGGTAAACTATTTCCGGCAGCAACTTTGGTTGAAGAAAGAAGTGTTCTTTGTCCATTTCCAACCTCATACACTCGGTACCCGACAACATCCCCAGAAGTGGACTTAGACCAAGTAATTGTTCCATTAGTCATTGTTGCTGTTACTGTAGCTGGTGGACTTCCGTCAGCATTAAATACTTCCTCAGAAACTACATTTCCTCCAAATGCAGATTTTGTAGGGAATAGCTTAGAAGCGTTGCCTCCAAATTTGCCAAGCATACGTTTAATAAAGTCTTCGTTTACTCCATAACCACCACTTACAACAAATTCACCAGGTGTAGTATCGAGCGCACGATATCTGTTTCCGTTTATCTCTACGTATGAGGAAGAGATTAAACTATCATCTTTTGCGGTTGGTAATAATACAGCAGCGTTAAATAAATCTGACTTCACTAGGCCAGCTTGAGAACATGCATCTGAAACTGCTAATCCTGAAATTCCACAGAAGGATCTAGTAACCACTCCTTCAGGTGCTGTAAAGTTAGTAGAAGCATCTACTAGTTCAGGATTCACATCATACATAGCGTTCATCATATTAGACCAGAACATATTGATACGTACACTAGGGTGATTGTAACGATTATTCATATAATATAATGTTTGTGTATCATCTCCATAACCCAACCAAACTCCTAAAGAAACATTTGGATTATAGCCAACTAGCCATGAATCATTATGATTTTGTGTCGTACCAGTTTTTGCAGCAAAATCAGATTGGAACTTCAATCTAGAGTTTGCTAATTTTGCAGTCCCTTCAGAAAGTACATCTCTTAACATATCAGTAATAATATAGGAAGTAGCGGCGCTAAATACGGGTACAGCTTCCACTTCATGCTGATAGATTACATTGCCGTCTACATCTTCAATTTTTTCAATCATATAGGCATCGATAAACTGACCATTATTTGCAAATGTTCCAAATGCATTAGTATTTTCCTCGATTGTTGCACCTTTGGTCATCCCACCAATGGAAAGTGCGTGATTAACGTACTCAGCTTCTCCAATATGCTCAAATCCCATTTTTGTTAAGAAATCGGTAGGCTTACGATCCATGATTAAATCGTATAACCGAATAGTAGACAAATTTTGAGACGTTGTTAAAGCATCTCGAGCAGAAATAATACCTAACTCTTGTTCTGTTGTATAGTTAGATGGAGATTTTGCCCATGTGGTACTACTTAAATTATCCAACTTCACATCAACTACTGGACTTCCTGCACCTATTACCCCGTATTCTATCGCAGGTGCATATACTAATAGTGGCTTAATCGTAGAACCTATTGGTCTGATACCTTGTGTAGAGTAGTTTACTTTATCAAGTTTATGATCTCTTCCTCCCAGGAAGGAAAGAATTTTACCTGTGCCATTTTCTATTAGCATCCCACCGACTTGAACAGGGAAGTCTTTTAAAACTATTTCTCCTGAATCCTCATCTTTTACTTCCTTCTGGAAGGTATGACCATAATATTCGAATTCATCTCTTACTTTTAACATAGCTTCGTACATGTCTTTATTGATCGTAGTATGAATACGGTATCCATCCGTACTAATAGAGCGCTGTGCTAAAATATCATATTTATCATAAAGTTTTTTTTCTTTATCTAACCTAGCAGGATCGATTGAGTCTGCCTCAGCAAACTTATCTCTCAAAATATCTTTGACTCTATTTTCAATTTCGTATGTCAGCCAAGGGTATTTATCTTCAGCTACAGTTTCCGGCTCTCTAAAATCTTTAGTAATATCATAGCTAACCGCATTATTGTATTCTTCATCTGTAATATAACCAGTTTCATTCATCCGGAATAGAACGGTTTTCATCCGTTCAATGCCAAGCTGTAGAGCTTTTCCTTCTTTAATCTCTCCACCTTGTCGAAATGGCGTGTAAGCAAATGGAGCTTGTGGAATACCCGCAATGTAGGCTGCTTGTGGTAAAGAAAGATCTTTTGCTTTTATATTAAATATTCCATTTGCCGCAGTTTCTATCCCTGCAATATTTCTCCCATTAGAATTTCTCCCATAAGGGATAATATTTAAATATGATTCTAGTATTTCATCTTTGTTCATAAAGTGCTCTAAGCGCATTGCTAATAATATCTCTTTAGCCTTACGTTCGTAAGAAACTTCGTTTGTTAATATTTGGTTTTTGATCAATTGTTGTGTTAATGTTGATCCACCTGTTTGTGTATCAGAATTGGATACATCTTGAAGTAATCCGCGGAATATCGCTTTTGGAACAATTCCATTATGCACTTCAAAATACTCATCCTCTGTCGCAAGTACTGCATCAATTACATAAGGGGAAACCTCTGATAATTTTGTTTCTGTTCTTTCTAAATCAGTACGTAATTTACCTAAATACACATTCCCGTCAAAATAGACTTCAGATGTCTCTTCATAGTTAAATACAGCACTTCGCATTTCATCCTTATCACGTAGTGGTTCTTCTTTTACTAATGAAGCAAAATATCCTGCGCCGACAGATAGACCGAATACTCCCATTGTTAGGAGCCCGACAATGAAAAGTAGACATAAATTCCATATAACTCCGGAGGATATTCTTAATCCCTTAGCCCATTTTGTGGATTCCCACGCATCCAATTTATCTTTATAGATCTGTATTTTTTTTTGCCATTTCTTCATTCAATTCTCGCCCCCTAAATCTTGAACTATTATACCATAAGCACATATTGTTAGACGATAGTTATTGACATACAACGTAGATTAGGTAAAATAGGTATATATTTTAACAAAGAAAAGTCCGAAGTAGTGCTTATGCATACTGTGAAGAGAGCTAGCGGTTGGTGAGAGCTAGTCAGTGTATAAAAACGAATTACAGGCTTGGAGTTAAACGTACTCACAACGATACGGTGATTGAAGCGGAGGGAGTAAATCCTTCAAGCTGGGTGGTACCGCGCTAATTGATTTCAGCGTCCCTGCATGATTATTTATCATGTAGGGACTTTTTTATTTTAAGGAGGTAATATTAATGACGAATTTATTAGATGATTTAGCTTGGAGAGGTCTTTTATACCAACAAACAGATGCTGAAGGTATGGAGCAGCTTCTAGGTAAGGAAAAAATCTCATTGTACTGTGGAGTGGATCCGACGGCAGATAGTATGCATATTGGACATATCGTCCCATTGTTAACTCTAAGACGTTTCCAAATGCACGGACATAGACCGATTCTTCTAGTTGGTGGTGCAACAGGAATGATTGGGGATCCTTCTGGCCGTTCAGAGGAACGTCAATTACAAACAACCGAACAGATTGATATGAATGTCCAGGGGATAAAAAAACAAATGGAGCAAATTTTTGATTTTCATTCTGAAAACGGTGCACAAATGGTTAATAACCGAGATTGGATTGGCTCCATGAATGTGATTGAATTCCTACGTGATTTTGGAAAACTGATTAACATCAACTATATGCTTGGGAAAGATTCTATTGCTTCTCGATTAGATACAGGGCTTTCTTTCACTGAGTTTGCTTATACGCTTATTCAGGGAATTGATTTTAATCATTTATATGATCATTTTGGATGTCGAGTTCAAGTAGGTGGATCTGATCAGTGGGGGAATATTACTACTGGTTTAGAGGTGATTCGTAAAACCCATGATGATAATACGAAGGCATACGGTATTACCATTCCATTAGTTACGAAAGCAGATGGAACTAAATTTGGTAAGTCTGCATCAGGTTCGGTATGGCTAGATGCAAAGAAGACATCTCCATACGAGTTTTATCAGTTTTGGATTAATACAGCAGACACAGATGTTATTAAATACATGAAAATCTTTACTTTCTTAGAGCGAGCAGAAATTGAGGCTTTAGAAGTAACGGTTGAAAATGAACCTCATTTAAGAAAAGCACAAATTACTTTAGCAGAAGAAATGACTCGTCTCATCCATGGACAGGATGCATTAGACCAAGCAATACGAATTTCTCAGGCGTTGTTTAGTGGTAATTTGAAAGCTTTGACTGCAGAAGAAATGAAAGATGCTTTTAAAGATGTACCTTCTATTGAGATGACTAAAGAAGAAAAAACTATTGTAGACTTCATAGTAGAGGCTACAGTGTCACCATCTAAAAGGCAGGCGCGTGAGGATGTAACCAATGGTGCCATTTCTATTAATGGAGAAAAAATTACAGATGTTGCATATGTAGTAAGTGGAGCAGATCGACTAGAAGATGAGTTTATGATTATTCGCCGCGGTAAGAAAAACTATAAAATGATTAAATTTGTATAAGATAAAAGCTACTTCCCAATACTACAAGGGGAAGTAGCTTTTTAAGCTTTTTAAAAACCGCCACGCTCATCTATGTGATGATTATTCTGACCATCTTTTACTTGAAGCTGTTTCTTCTGCTGTTCATCTAGCTTTGGATACTCTAGATAATTTTCACTTGTAACATTGTTTTTTTTCTTCTTATTAGGTGAATTAAACGATTTATCCCTTTTCATATAAAACCCTCCCATTTCTTAAAAGTTCCTCGTTAGTATTGACCAGTTTTGTTGAAATAGTCACAATTTTAACAAGGAAATGAAAAAAGAAAACAGTATTAGTTAAAAAAGAACATGAAATAGGGTAAAATGATACTTGGGACAAAAGTTTGGATTTAAACATAATTTTTTATTATTGGATTGAGAGGACGTTCGCAGTGAGTGCAAAGAGATATGTATTACATCATTTTGATGATTTTTTTGTTGTACTATTCGAAAAGGATAATAAAGCAAATAAGCTAGTCATCTTAAAAAATAAATTTACGGTAAATGCAAAAGAGGGAGACTTATTAGAGGTAGAAGTTAACCAAGATAAATCAGGCTATAATTTTAAAATGCTTGAAGAAGAAGCCGATAGTACGAAACAAAGATTGTTGGATTTAATAGAGAATATGAAAAAAAGTTAATTAGTGAACATATATTAAAGTCAATTGTGGAAGCGTGAACATTCGGCGTAATAGAATAGTCAGTCAAACATCTTGAAATTGGAAAAGAGGTTAAAAAGCCTCTCAGCAATTTTAAGGTGTTTTTTCTATTGTTATGTCAGAATATAATTACTAGATAAAAACAATTGATTAGTTATGTGGTTATGTGGTCCTTTTAATACTTGTTGAAATTTAGTCTTCAGGAGTGCAGATACCCAGTAAGGTAGAAAGGAGAAAAGTGATTGTGAGAAAAGAAAAAAAGAAATATACGCTATTAGTTGAGTCAATTTCATAATTACTTGTTTTAATAATAAATACGAATAAATACGTCAAATTACATTTTTATATTCGTTTTTAAAAAATCGATTCCGTTGATTGGAGCGGCAGGCGGTGACTTTCTCTTTCTCTATAACAATTATAGTTTTGAAATAAAGTTTCATTAAAAAATGAGTCCAATGTAATACTGAACTCATTTTTAGCAAGCTGCCTGTTGAAATAATCGTCTCTAACAATAAGTACCTATTTCACATAGTGGGCTTTTATCTGCACTTCATCATATTCGATTATGTTTTCACAATAACAGATTTACAAAGATTTTAACTATTTTTTGTGACTAGGTTGACTAAGAAATAGTCAACTTTTAACCACAATGGCTTATTGTAAAATTCCATATTTATTTTTTATTCGATCTAGTTTTTCTCTAATCGGTTTAGCTAGCAATAATAGAAAAATTACATTAGATATTGCGTAGATTATCATAAAAGGTACTGCGGAAGTCAGTGCCAGTGCGTAAGCTTTCCAGCTGAAAACACCGTACATTGAAATTGTTCCCCAAATATCCATACCAAATGAAAAGAATATACCAGCAAAAATACCAAATAATATAAGGTAGATTTTTTTATGCATCATACCAGTTTTACCTAACAAGCCAGCAATAAAACCAATCATTCCCCACATAAACATTTGGAATGGTGTCCAAGGACCTTGCCCAAAAAACATATTCGATACTAATGCAGAAATTGCCCCAGTTAAAAAGCCAGCTTCCGCACCAAGTGAAAACCCTGTGATAGCTGTGATAGCTGCCACAGGCTTAAAGGCAGGTGTAACAACAAATAAGGCACGACCTGCCACTGATATAGCAGACATCACTGCTATGATTAAAATTTCGCGTGGCTGAGGCTTTCTACGCTCAAAAGATAAGAAAAAAGGGACGCACGCTAAGATCATAATGACAATCGAAATGAAATAATATTTTCGGTCAGCCAATATTGTAATACCAGCATATAAAGTAAGTGGAATTAAAACAAGGATAACAATGAGTGAAATAATTAAACGAATGTTTTTCTGCATAAAGTTACTACATCCTCACATGTAATGGCATTGCTCAATATATCTCTTGATATTCGATGCGCAGCAGTTGTGTAAAAATTATTTCCACTATAAAATGCTCGTGGCTCACCCTCAGATACGATACTACCATCGAAAAACAAAGCGCATCTATTGCTGTGTTGTGCAGAAAATTCAATATCATGTGTCACCATAATGATTGTCATACCTTTAGCTTGTAAATCTCTTAATATATCTGCGAGTTCTTCCTTTGCATGTGCATCAAGCCCCTTTGTCGGCTCATCTAGTAGCAAAATTTTAGGTTCTATTAATAAAAGCTTTGCGAGCGCTAGTTTTTGCTGTTCACCACCGCTTAAATCATACGGATGTCGATTTAATAAATGCGTTAATTTGAACAATTGAATAGTTTCTTGAATTTTTGCATCTGTTACTTTATGTAAATGAGCCATGTCATCAAGCTCTTGACGCACCGTTTTTTGTACAAATAATGTTTTTGGATCCTGCGGTAATAAAGTTAAATACTGTTGGTACAATTGTTTATTACTGTAGCTTTTTAAAGCCTTACTGAACAAAAATATTTTACCATGATAAGGCTTTTGTAGCCCAGTTAAAATAGACAGAACTGTGGATTTACCAGTGCCGTTTCCACCTATTATCGTTAGAAATTCCTGTTCCTTCACCTGCAAATTAAAATGATGGACAATATCCATTCCGTTCTTTTCATAACGAAAAGCAATATCATTTGCCTCCAATACAATTTCTGTTTTATTTTGGATTATTGTAGGGAGTGTGTTCGAGGGAGAAAAGCTGTATTCCTGGTTACTAAGCCAGCGTTGTCCCTCACGAATGGTAAGAGGGATAGGTCCCGTACCGTTCAGTAGGTGGAAAATCTTTGTAGCTGTCGGTAGTGCTGTAATCATGGCGTGATTTGCGGGTAAAGCATTTAAAATTTCCTTAGGCTGACCGTCAAATAAAATCCTACCTTCCTCGATAATAAGTACGCGATCAGCGAGTGGTAACACTTCCTCGAGACGATGCTCAATTAAAATAATCGTAATACCTAGTTCTTTATTTAAACGATGCAATGTTTGAATAAACTCCAATGCAGCTATCGGATCTAATTGCGAAGTTGGCTCATCTAGCAGCAGCAATTTTGGCTGCATCACCATAATGGATGCTAAGTTTAATAACTGCTTTTGTCCACCAGAAAGCTCGGTGGTTTTATGATGAAACCATTTTTGAATGCCGAAGAAATTGGCCATTTCAGCTACTCTGCGGCGAATTGTTGGTGAATCTATTCCTAAGTTTTCTAGCCCAAAAGCAAGCTCATGCCATACTTTATCTGTAACAATTTGGTTATCTGGATTTTGAAATACATAGCCAATGTCCGCTGCAGCGACTTCAGTATTTAGCTGCTCCAAGTCACGGTCTTTATAGAAAATATTGCCCGTCATAGTTCCATGTGGGCGCAATTCTCGTTTGAAATGGCGCAGCAATGTACTTTTCCCACAGCCTGATTGTCCTATGAGCACGATAAACTCACCTTGCTGAATATCTAGATTAATATTTTTTAATATAGGATTTGCTTCATTAGGATAAGTAAAGCTTACATTGTCGATTTTAACGATCGCCACTTTAATGCCCCCCTGATTTCGATTGCTAATGGAATAGCGAGTAGAGTGAAATAGCTAATATAAAACATAATGCTTACGGCATCCCAATTAACTGCTCCGAAAGTTGGATAAAAATAAAATGTTGTTATGCCAATAAAGCTCGCAGCTAAATTGCTAAGAAAAAGCAATATAATCATTGCCAAAACGAAGCCGTCACGACGCTCGAAAATAAAAAGAGAAAAGGCAGTTCGTTTTTTGACACCATATCCACGAGCTTTCATAGAGTCAGCTGTATCAATGGCATTATCCAATGCCCAAGTAATTAATATAGATAAAATACGCACTGTACATTTGATACGATGCCATAGTGAGCCAGCTGTATAATCCATGCCGATTACTTTTTGTGCTTGTACAATTTGCGTTAGCTGATGTCTAAAGCGGGGAACTAATCGCAATGAAATCGACAATGTTAGTGATAATGCTGGCGACACTTTTCCAAACAAATAAATAAACTTATCTGATGTCATCATGACATTATAGCAGCTAAACCATAGCATAATAGCTACAATCATTGAGGCTATTGCGATACCATACATAATAGCTTCTACAGTAAGCGCGTTGCCATTTATATAAAGCAATACAATCTGACCATTATGGCTAATCATCGGATTAATAACCGCCATTAAGAAAAACAGAGGTACATATAGCTTCCAGTCCTTAAAAAAAAGTTGTCTGCGTAAAGCTATATTTAAGCTTATTGCTGAGAAAATTGTAATAGCTAAATAGATTGGGTGCATAAAAAACATGGAAAAGCCGATAGTAGCAACAAAAAAAGAAAAAAGTACGATAGGGTGGAATGTTTCAAATGCCTTCATTAGTTACCATCCCAATGATGTCCTAAGTCGCGCCCTAAATCGACAGTGTAGTGCCATTCAATAACATCGCCATCTTTTAATACGTATTGACTACAGCCGTAGTTCGGATAAACACCGTTAACTTTATACATCCAGCCACTTAATTCACCAGCACTAAATTCATATAAATGATTAATACCCTCTACATAGACACTGTTATAAATATTTTCGTTTGCTCCTTGATATTCAATTTGAATTTTATGCTCCTTTGTTGCACGCTGTAGCACATCCCAAACAGTATCCTTCTCTGATAGTAGCTCGTATGTTGTAGGCTTTAAAATGATGCCGTCCTTGGGTACGTAGTTTTCACTTTGTAGAGAGGGCTCTAACTTATCCCAATGCTTTAGTAATGTATCAACACGTATCGCAATTGTTACAGTCCGTTTTTGAATTGCTGGCTGTTGCTGCTTTTCTGTTGGTGGAGCAACTGTATTTGTTTTTTGTTTATCATCAGCTTGCTTAGTCGTAGACTGCTCAGTCTTTGTACTTGATGATTTTGTGACTTCTTGCTTTTTCTCAGCTTCTTGTTTTACTTCTTTTTTCGTTTTTTGCTGTGCACTTAGCTCTTCTACTTTTTGTTGAGGTTTTTTTTCCTTTTCCTCGAGTGGGGTATTCTCAACTACCTCAGGCTCTTTCACTTCCTGTTTTTCCTCAACAGTCTCATTGTCAACTGAGGGAGTTTGTTCTTCAACTTCAGGTTTTTCAGTAGTAGAATGGGGGTCAACGCTCCGCTCCTGTTCCTGCATTTGTTCGAATTTCTCAACTGTCTGAATATTACATGCTGTTAAAAATATAGCTAACAGCAATACTAGTAAGATGTGTAAATATTTTTTCATATTATTCCTCAACTACCTTTAAGAAATTGATATACATTTTAGCTGCATGTGCACGAGTAATAAAATTCGTAGGATTAAAGGAGCCGTTTGAGCCTTGTGCAATTTCAAAATCATGTAAGAATGTTATTGCTTGCTGAGATTCCTTTGATAACTTCCCAATATCATTCAAAGGTGCGATATTTTTTGGTATATAAGGATTGCCTGTATTGTGTGTATACGCATTTGCTAGTATTACTGCTAATTCCTCACGAGAAATAGGGGAGGAGGGCGAAAATTTATTTGACTTTACTATTAATAAATTTGCCTCGTATGCAGCAGCAATTTCTTGTAATGTTTCATCTTTAAATGAGCTAATGTCCGTGAAAGGTGCATTTCCGGAACTCGTTAAATTAAGAGCACGAACTAAAATTGATACTGCCTGTACACGAGTTAAATTGTTATTTGGTCTAAATGTATTATCCTCATACCCCTTTAATAATCCTTTAGCTACTGCAGCTTCGATATCAGACTTTGCCCAATGAGATTGAATGTCCTTAAAGCTCACTTTAGTAGGGGGAGCTGGCGTTGATGGTTTATTGGGCTTTTTATCAGACATATCATATAACTTTGTTTTGCCTGCAATCAGCCGGTTATACGCTGCTAATGTATAAGAAGCCTGCTCTGTTGCCATGCCATTAGCCACTGGCTCAGTTAAAACATGCTTAAAGCCACCATCTTTTGCATTATAGAAGGTAAAAAAGCTCACCAATACCTTATTAAAGCGTTGATCTTTGTTGGCATCAATATTTAAGCTAGCAAGTGCTGTAATAACTTGCGCTACACTTTCTAAGTTTGTTGTTCCCCAGCTTTGGTAACTACCGTTAGCTCCTTGTAAGTTTTTTAATGTGTCAAGTGCTTTATTAATAGCTGCATTAACATCAGCTCTATCTTTATAAGTTGAAAGAGCTTGAATAGCCATTGCTGTCATATCTGGATCGGCTTTTACTCCTGATAAATCCCATCCACCGTCAGGCAATTGCTTGGATAATATATGTTGAATAAGTTTCTCACGTGTAGTTGTTGCTGTTTTAGGGAGCTCAAAGCCCCATGTATCTAAAGCGATTAATGCAAAATAAGCACCATTCGGACCTTGCCATACTACTTTGTCAAAGTCGCTTAATTTTTCGACTAAATTGTAGCCGCCTACATTCGTAGGGTCTTTTCCGATAGCGGTGAGTGCAATAATCAAACGTGAATATTCCGTATATTTACGTTTGTGTAAGTCACTTTTTACTGATTGTACATGCTTCACGACATTATCATAATATTTTTGGTAATAGTCTTTCGGAACATTATATTCACCACGTGCAAGTGCAATAATAAACCACTCATCACCAAAAGAAGGGTTTGGTGCTTTATCTACAATAAACTGAGCTGTTGTATTATAAGTATCTACTGTTGATACTTGCTGTGCAGAGACTGGAACTACAAAAAGCAACAAAGCAAGTACCATTATAAACATCGATAATCTTTTTTTCATTTGAACAACCTCCATTCGATAAAAGGGTACTAACCCAAATGCGTTGAGCGTTTGGGTTAGTAAGGGAAATTACATAATGCCAGGGATATTTAATGTGCGTTTTAAAATTTTCGCTGTTTGTCCACGCGTTAACGGAGCACCTGGATCAAATGAACCATCTTGCTTACCAGTCATAATCTCAAGGCTATTTAATAGCTTGATATAAGGTAAGTATTCAGCGCTAATATGGTTAGCGTCATTGAAGTTAATCTCTCCTTTAGGTTTCACATCAGTATTTAAATATTCTAAAATGCGTGCCATAAAAGCAGCTCCTTGCTGACGTGTAATTGGTGCTTCAGGATTAAATGTTGAAGCAGTCGACCCTTTTGTAATACCTGCCTCAAACAGAGCTTGAATATCTGTCGCATACCATTTGCCTTCTGTATCATTAAATGGATTTTCACCTGTTGCCTGTAAACCAAGTGCTCGGCTGATTAATGCCGCAAATTGCGCACGAGTAATTTGCTTATTTGGCTCAAATGTCTCTGGTGTAGTTCCTTGGATTATGAGACGGCTCGCTAAAAATTCAATTTCTTCTTTGTTTGCTAAATGGGCAATATCGTTAAATGTTACTGTACTTTCTGTTACAACGAATGTACCACTTGTTTTTGTGAATAGAACAATTTCACCGTTCACAATTCTATGTGGAACAGGCTTGTATTCACCACCAACAAGCTGTAAAACGACAGAATTAGGTTTTAATTTGTTGGCTAGCAGCGTAACTTTTAAATATTCTTTATCTATAGTAATTGACTTTGTTTTACCATTAGTAGACTCAATACCGAATGTGACAGTGAATTGTTTATTTTCAGCATTTTTCGTTACTGAGGCCCTTATTTGCTCATTTTTGGCAAGCTTAATACCAGTAAAGATAGAAGTAGGAACTTCTAATTTGAAATTATCTTTGCTTAGAATCACGAGCTTTTGAATGTTTTTTTCAATATATTTTTGAATATTTTCAGATGTAATATTTACTTTGTTACTACCGTCCTGAATAGTAATCTCAGCTACTGAGCTATCTTTATTTGTTTCTTCAGTACATTGTTCATCTTTGTCAGTACATTTCTTTTTGTCTTCTTCTTTGCTTCCTCCAGTTGGAGCGCCACCATTTTCGATTCCGTCAACATATCCACCGATATCTTTACCTAAATCGAGCGTATATAGCCATTCAACCGAATCACCAGGTGATAATGTGTAAAGTGCTGCAGAGTAAGAAGGGAAATGACCATTTACACGATACATCCAACCACTTAAAGGACCTCGGTCGAATTCATAAAGACCAGCAATGCCATCGATATAAGTACCATATTGTGTTTCACGATAGCTTAAAGCAATACCATTTTTAGTTGTCGCACGTTTTAATACGTCGAATACTGTTTCTCCAGGATATAGCTCAACAGATGTTTCTCTTAACGGAACCTCGGAAGAGGAGATTCTAATTAAGAGCGTCGAATGACCATTTGGAAGACTTCCACCTGGATTGTTGTTATCTCCGCCATTGCCTGGATTATTGTTATTTCCACCATCTCCAGGATTAGAAGGATTGCCACCGTCCCCAGGGTTAGAAGGATCATTAGACTTCGTATCTGACATATCGTATAGGGCTGTTTGACCGTTAAGCAAACGATAATAAGCAGCTAATGTATAGCCAACTTGCTCTGTAGCCATTCCGTTTGCTTTCTTTTCGCTTAAAATGTGTTTAAAGCCGCCGTCTTCTGGACTGTAATAAGTCATTAAATTTGCTACAACTTTATTAAAGCGAGGGTCTTTGTTCGCATCAATTCCTAAGCTAGAAAGTGCAGTGACAACTTGAGCAGCACTTTCGGAATTTTCTGTGCCCCATGATTTAAAGCCACCATTTTCTAATTGCATAGCAGCTAAAGTAGCTAATGCACTATCAATAGCTGTCTTAACTTTCGCATTGTTGTTATAGTATGGAGCCAGTGATTGAATAGCCATTGCTGTCATATCAGGGTCAGCTTTTGTTCCCGATAAAGCCCAGCCATCATCAGCTAATTGTTTGTTTAAAATATAATCAATAAGTTTTTCTCGTGTTGTAGTGGCAGTTTTAGATAACTCAAAGTCCCAAGTGTTAAGAGCAATTAAACCAAAATAGGCACCGTTTACACCTTGCCAAATAACTTTATCAAAATCAGATAGTTTTTCTACTAAGTTGTAACCACCAACATTTGTTGGATCCTTCTTGATGGCAGTCAGAGCAATAATTAATCGTGAATATTCTGTGTATTTCCGTTGATCGAGTACGCCATCTTTAGAAATAACATAGTCAACAACATTTTTATAATAAGTATCATAATAGCCAGTTGGCACTTCGTAGCCACCACGAGCTAATGCAATAATCCACCATTCATTACCGAATTTAGGATTAGGTAGTTTGTCTACCATGTATTGACCAACAGTATTGTAAGCCATTGAAGTTGTTGTATCAGCATTAGATTTTGTACCAGCTTTTTTCGCTTGATTAAATGCCGTTGTGGCCTGATTTAGTGCTAATACTTTCGCATCAATGTTTTCTTGAATCGCATTTTCCTCTGAAATTAGTTGTTGAGCAGATACAATTACATTTGTATAAGCATCTTGTTCAGCTTGAGTTACCCAGTAATCGGTAGGGTCTATATTTTTTCCATCAGCACTTACTTTTACTGTAGTTTTGTTTTGATTAGCCATATCAATTGCAGTTTGTAGTAAAGAGTTATCAATTCCTACATTCGATTCTGCAATAATTGTGATTTTGGGGAAGATGCTATAATAGCCTTCTCTTTCCGATGCATTAAAGTTAGGATTTGCTCCTATTTGTGGATCGATATTTCGATGATCTCCCATTGGGCTACCAAAGAAGCCTAGTTTAATATAACCTTCTTCTAAAATATACTCTCCCTTATGATTCTCAGGAATTGTAAATGTCACATCGTTAGCCTGTGTCGTTATATTATACTGTCTCTTAAGTCCAGCAATTAATTGTTGTTCTGGACCGCCTATAAAATTTAATTGCGCGTTGAAGTTGTAAATTCCTGCTAGTTTATTTGCTGGGAATGACAGACCTTTAAATGTAACCTTTACTTTATCTCCAGGAGTTATTTTCTCTTTGGGTTTTGTAAGGTTTTCAATCGTGATATCTAGCGGGCGCGCTGTCAACACGTGATACTCAACTTTTCCTTCTTTTTCAATCTTGACGATATTACGTCCTTCAGTTAATAAAACTGTAAAAGAGTCATTCTCGCTAGGTTGAACACCTACTGTTGAAAATGTACCATTCCCATAAGAGGCAGTGCCTTGTCCGTGATTAATTTCAGGACGTAAAAGGCTTACGGAGCTTCCAGCAGTTGGAGTAAACGTATAATATGCTCCTGGCTGATCTTGAACATAGTAAACACTATCAATGTCGGCATCAAAAACACCGTTTTGGAGGTTCATAAGTGTACTGCCTTTTTTACCTTCATTGGCTTTTTGATTACGTTCCTTATTACTTTCAATGCCTGTGGAAATACCTGTTTCACCCTGACCAACAGTAACAACGAACAGACCAACGTTTTCTGCCCATATGGCACTAAATGCATCGTTTGGATTAGTAATGTAAGAAGAACCATTAACTTTAAGTGCATCATACGTAACTTTTACTATTGCCGTACCATTTTTTAATGCTTTCACTGTCGAGTAGCTTCCAGGCTTTCCAGGTTCAATTGCAATTACATCATTACCCGTAATGATTTCATAATGGAAATCTGGCTCAAAGAAATAGTTATTAATTCCTTCAATTAATGCTTGCCAGCTACGTAGAGGGAGTAATTTAAAGCTGGCACCTTCATTTAGCTTTAAATGATTTTGTTCATTAATATTTAAATAAATATTACCTTCAAGGTATGTGTCTTTATTTAAAATTGCTTTAGGTGATTGAATGTCAAGCTGTTCTTTAGTAATTTCCAATGATGCATTTTGTGCATTTGCTTTAAATGTACCTGTATTAGTTAGCTTTCCCGCTTGGCTAACTCGGTAATTATATTCCCCATTATTCACCAATTTGAAAGGATATGTTTTTGTGCCATTTGGATTTATTGTCGCTTCACCTTCAGGCAGTATCTCTTCAAATGTAATGAAGTGTTTGATTTTTTTTCCAATAAATAATTCTGCATCTTGAGGAACTGTAAAAGTCATATTCCCTGAAAATGGGATTGCCGTACTTACAGCTTGAGCAGATGCTGCAATTGTTATAGTTATGCTATTGCTTAATGCAACGTATTGAGTGTGCTTAGCATCTGGTTCAAACTGATAGAAGAACGTTTTTCCTGTAAGAGCTAATACAGGAATCTGTCCTTGTGCAGTTACGTCACCTAGCTTCAATGACGTATCGCTTGATATATCTTGTCCAACTTTTACAGTGTAATCATTATCAACAACCCAGCCGGTATTACTAGCTTTAAAATTAAGCTGACGGAATTTGAATTCTTGGTTCGGCTCAGTTGTAACTGTTAACTTACCACCACCAACGCTTTTATTATTGCTATCAAAGCCTTCGTAGCGATAATTACCTATTGGTATAGTAGCTGTATAAACGTTATACGTACCTTCGGCACCAGCTCCTATGTTTATTTCTTGTTCGTTCGCATCGTAAAGATTTAATTTAACTGTTTTAGGTGCGACAGTGAACTTTACTTCGTTAGTAACAACAGCTTGTAAACCAACATTTTTCGCTTGATTAAATAACGCTGTTGCCTGATTTAGTGCTAATACTTTCGCATCAATGTCTTCTTGAATCGCATTTTCATCTGCGATTAGTTGTTGAGCAGATATGATTACATTTGTATACGCATCTTGTTCAGCTTGAGTTACCCAATAATCAGTGGGGGCTATATCTTTTCCATCGACACTTACTTTTACAGAAGCTTTAGTTGATTCAGCTTGTTGAATGTCAGCTTGTAATACTGTTTTTTCAGCTTTAACAACTTCTTCATCGTCTCCATTTAAAGCAGTATATAGTTGAGTTAGTGCAGTATCTACATCTGATTGACTGCTCTCCATATTAGTGAGCTGTAAGTATGCGGCATCATAAGCAGACTTTACATTTGTATTTGCTAAAATTTCGTTTTTATTTGGAGCACTATTAATCTCTGCTATTTTTGCTGTTAATACATCTTTATTTGCTGGATTAATATAATTATTTCCACCAAAACCTCCGCCTAAATCTGCTCCATAGCCCCAAACAGTAAACTGCCATCTAATGACATCGCCATCTTCAGGGAACCAATCTGAGGCACCACGAGAGATAAAATCATTTTTAACAGCTACCATCCAACCTGACATATCTGTATAGTCAAATTGACCTAACCAGTTAGATTCTGTTCGCTCATTAATTGGGCCAGATTTATCAAGAATGTATTGTGGAACTTTCACTTCTCTAGGACTTGGATCATAAATAGCTGCTAAATAAAAGCTGCTATCTACAGATCCCATATTTTCATAGTTTCCATCCCCTAATAGATTAACTAAAACTTGAGCTACGTTATCACCTTCATAAAAAGGTACTCTAACAGGTTCATTTATATAGCCTTGTCCAAGGGTGAACTTCTCAACGGAAACCGTCACATAGCCTTTTGGTTCAGAACTATGTATCGTCGCACTATCATTAGTAGTGTTCGAAGATAGTTCGTTCTCCGTTAGCTGGGATATATCAGCTTCCTCGTCATTAGATTGATTATTAATAATAGAGCTAGTTTCTAACTCACTATTTTCAGATAGCTGTGTCTCAGCTAGAGCAGCAGGTGAAAATAGCGAAAATGATAGGATAAAGACAATCGCTATATTCAACCATTTCTTATAAAAGTCCATTTCTTTTTCTTTCCTCCTCAAATTGTTATAAGTGAATATACTTGCAATTAACTCGAAAAGAAAAAAAGATGCTTCTCCAATTAAAGGAGAGCATCTAAGGAAAATAGAATAAGACTCAAAAATACAATTGCCTGTCCATCTATTTGCCGTAAATTCTCCTAGCTTCCGAAGAGAGTTAATACGATGGAATAGAGGTAGGTCTCCTGGCTCGTGTATCCTATTCAGAACCTTCCCATCTACTGGAGGCATTTTTCCTCGTTTGACAGTGGTATTTTCTGTAGTCATCTACACTTACAGTTGCGGAAACAGCTTCGGCTTTGCACCGAATTCCCTATTAAGCTCTTAAAAGAGCACCTTTATTCTGCAATTGTTATTCACTTAAGTTAAGTTTAGCATAAATTTTTTGTTTTCAAAATAGTTCGATAAGAAAAGAATAATTCTGTGGTTATCGCCCCGTCAAAAAAGCTATTAAATACAAAATCTTCCTGGAGGTTACTACTAATAAAAGAGAAATGGATATTTTTGCATCAAATACGTTAGTTGGAGTAAACTAATTGTTGGTTTCAAAACACTATTCCAGATGCATGGCGCAATTGGAAATGAGGAGAGAGGTAAAGAGTTCCTGAATAATGTTGAAAAAGGGAAGAGGAAAGTATACGAGTAAGTGATTATCTTGGAATATGATGGTGAAGTTATAAGCTCAATAACAGACACACGGTTTGTTGAGCATTCCAGCTTCCTGTTTATTGCTCAATTCCATCAACTAGGCTTAAATTTATACTTATCTATTCCAGTACATACGCCGCCAATAATTTTTACTAGCCCCAATAACCTGCTTTTTAATGCTTTATTCTGCATTGTTTAAAAAAGGAAAAAGCCCCCAAAACCTTGATAAACAAGGGTTTCGAAGGCTTTTAATATCACTCTTTGTAGAGCAATAAAATTAACGAGAGTAGAACTCAACGATTAAAGCTTCATTGATTTCAGCAGATAGTTCTCCGCGTTCTGGATTACGAACGAAAGTACCTACTTTGTTGTCTGCGTCAAAAGATAAGTATTCTGGTACGAAGTTATTAACTTCCATAGATTCGTTTACAACGTCAAGGTTTTGAGATTTTTCACGAAGAGAAATTTCTTGACCTGCTTTTAGACGGAATGAAGGAATATCAACGCGTTTACCATCAACCATAACGTGACCGTGGTTTACTAATTGACGTGCTCCACGACGTGTGCGAGCAAGACCTAAACGGTATACAACATTATCAAGGCGAGTTTCAAGAAGAATCATGAAGTTTTCACCATGTTTACCTGGCATTTTACCAGCTTTGTCAAATAGAGTACGGAATTGACGTTCGTTTACACCGTAAGTGTGACGAAGTTTTTGTTTTTCTTGTAATTGCATACCGTATTCTGTTAATTTTTTACGTTGGTTAGGACCGTGTTGTCCTGGTGCGTAAGGGCGTTTTTCTAATTCTTTACCAGTACCGCTTAGTGAAATACCAAGACGACGTGATAATTTCCATGATGGACCTGTATAACGAGACATGTATGTCTCCTCCTCTATGTTGGTTTTATTTTGTTGTAAAATAAGACCAGATGTATTCAGACTAGCAGACATTTTGTTTTCATGTATCATCGCCCTAGCAGCCGAGGGTTACGGGATACACCATCTATTAGTATAGAGGAACAAAATGAGCAATCTAGGCCATACAACTGCTGCATTTATTTTACACAAAGTCCATTGTAACTCTATATACAGTAATAGTCAAACAATATTATAATCCAAAAATAATTGCAAATATATTATAGACATAGAATGGATAAATAGGATAAAATATAGTTATATTGAATTATTCGGAACTATGATAAAAGTATCATAGTTGCTCTTGGAAAGCTGAGAGGTGAAGTAATGGAAAGCAAAGATAAGATTATCCATCTAAAAAGTGGTATTCTAGATATTTGGAATGAAAGCGTATTTACACACGAATCGAGTATTAAATGGTTTGAGGATTTGCAAAATATTTTATTTGAGTTTTTTGACATACAACAAGCAAAATACTTTATATATGATGCGGAAACCTTTTTACAGCTTTCATGGAATCATTCATTTACGAAAAAGCTCAATGCTATTAAATGGTCAGAGATCGAAACGTTTTTCTATGACAAAGACTTTATCGATGTGCACACACTTCAAATAAAACATTCTTCCAATAATGATGTAGCATTATTATTAAGAGATGTAGAACTACAGCCATTAGGATTAATCATAATGGAATCCACAGAAAAATGGAAAGAGTTTTCACAGACACCGCAACTAGATGAATTCATGCAAACAATTACCAAATTAGTAACAACCATTAAAAAGTCAGTATTCTTAACACAGCAGGAGAACCAGTATCGAAATTTGTTTAATGTAACGAAAATGTTTAATTCAACATTAGATATCGGTCAAATATTAGAAGGAACACTACACTCCATTCAAATAGCTTTTCCTAAATTCAAGTCCATACTTATCTTATCAAATGATCAGGATCGTAAAACGTCTGCTCCATATAAGTTATTCGATTATACAACAGAAAGAAATACTACGGTTGAGGCATATGTATCTGGTGAAATAACGACAGAGTTGGCTCAGGACTTAGGTGTTCGATTACTAAATATTCCGATCGTTGGAAAACAAGGAATCTACGGTATTTTACAAATTTCTGCCCCGCTAGATTACTTATTTTCGATCAGGCAAAAAGAATTTGCAATTTTACTCGCTGAAGCAGCGGGCAATGCCTTGGAAAATGCTAAGTTATATATTCAATCCCATCGATTGGTTTCCGATTTACAATTAATAAACGAAACGTCGCATAAGTTGAATATGAATTTGTCATTGGATGAGATGGTTATCTTTTTACGAAATCAGTTAATGAAGTTTTTCCAACCAGAGCACGTAGGTTTTGTATTTATAGAAAATGATGAATATAAAATTTCGCCAGCAAGTACCGAATTATTTCATACGATGGATGGACAACTATATATTCAATATATTACTAATCACTTTAAAACGGAGAAGGATTCTGTATTTATAGCAGATTTCAATCGTTTAACAGATTTAAAATATGAATACCGCTCTTTAGTGGCCATACCTTTAAAAGAACAAAGTAATATAACTGGATTTAGTATTATCATGCATAAGGAACCCTATTATTTCTCTTTTGACAATTACAAATTAATGCAGTCCTTGATACAACATTCGTCTCTAGCCATTAGCAATTCAAACTTAAGAAACAAGCTACAAAAAATGGTTGATCGAGATCATTTAACAAATCTTTTTGCAAGAAATTACTTGGATAGGTTTGTTGAAAAGGCGATGAAAACTGATGACCAAGGTGTCTTTGTACTTATTGATATTGATAATTTTAAACGAGTAAATGATACTCATGGCCATCAGATTGGTGATGAAATTTTAAAACAAATAGCGCGGGTTATACAAGGAATGATAAAAAATAAGGGAATAAGTGCAAGATGGGGTGGGGAAGAACTAGCCTTATACTTCTCTCATATGTCATTAGAACAAGGTATAGAAATGTGCGAACAGTTATTAATGACCATTCCTCAAAAGACCAACCCATCTGTTACAGTTTCTATTGGTGTATCCAACTGGCAACAAAGTGATGATTTAAGTTTTAATAATCTCTTCCATTATGCGGATACTGTATTGTATAAAGCAAAAAATAATGGTAAAAATCAACTTTGCGTTTATAAGGCATCTCACTCTTCTTGAGGGGGTGTCTTTTCTTTTTATAAAATTCCATGTACACTATATGTAAGCGTTTACAAAAAGGGGAGTATTCTATGAGTAATTCAAAGTTTTCTAAAGAAACATTGTATATCCATAAGGGGTTTAAAACAGCCGAGCACCACGATAGCCTTTCTGTTCCACTTTATCAGACGTCGACATTCGCATTTGACACAGCAGAGCAGGGGGAAAGACGTTTTGCTGGAGAAGAGTCAGGTGGAATTTATTCCCGATTAGGGAACCCTACCGTACAGGTATTGGAAGAACGAATTGCTGCGATGGAGTTAGGGGAAGGTGCACTAGCATTTGGCTCCGGTATGGCTGCGGTAAGTACTATTTTAGTCCACCTTACTAAATCAGGTGACCATATTCTTTGTACGAGGGGAATTTATGGTTGTACATTCGGACTGCTAAAAATATTGAAGGACAAATACAATATTTCACATGACTTTAAAGCTTTATTGACTGAAGAAGAGATAGAAAATGCAATTAAACCAAATACTACTTGTATATATATAGAAACACCGATTAATCCAACGATGGAAATTGTAGATATTGAGCTAATCACAAAAGTTGCTAAGAAACATGAAATTGCGGTCGTTGTTGACAATACATTCTCCTCACCATACTTACAAAACCCGATTGAGCTTGGAGCAGATTTTGTTCTTCACAGTGCCACGAAATATATTAATGGACACGGTGATGTCATCGCAGGAATTCTAGTAGGAAGAGATAAAGTGGAAATGGAGACAATTCGGGGCACTGTCCAAAAAGACTTTGGCGGTATCATTTCACCTTTCGATGCATGGTTATTAATACGAGGTTTAAAAACGTTGCATATCCGTATGGACAGACATTCGGAAAATGCTAGTAAAGTATTCGACTTTTTAAAGGCACATCCATCGGTTGAAAACATTTATTATCCATTTGATGTAGATAATCCTCAATATCATGTGGCGAAGAGACAGATGAAAGCTGCCGGTGGTCTCATTTCCTTCACTATAAAAGGGGGAGTGAAACAGGCGCAAAAGCTTATGAATGAACTAAGGTTGATAAAAATTGCCGTTAGTTTAGGAGATGCTGAAACACTGATCCAACATCCTTACACGATGACTCATTCGGTTGTACCTGAAAAAGAAAGATTAGAGATGGGTATAACAGGAGGCTTATTGAGGCTTTCAGTTGGGCTGGAGAACTCTAGTGATATCATAGAAGATTTACAGCAAGCCTTATCTAATGTGTAAAAAATGGAAGGAGAAGCCTCCTTCCATTTTTTAGTTAATCTTTTTCAAGTGATTTATATAAAAATGGAACCTTTTGAATATTCTAGCGTAATTCTAATAGAAGCTATTTTCATATTATGAATTTGAAACAGTTCACTTAATAGCAATCTATTTAGTAAGTGGAATGAAAGGGGAAGTATAATTGAAGATTAATTACCTTATTTTTAATTCGTTACCTGATGCTCTTTTATTAGATAGTGTTGTAGAATTACATACAAATATTTTTGGCACTTCCGATGATTTAATTAACAAAATGGGAAAAAAACATCGGTTATTAGTTATTACTGCTATGAGTGGTACAAAAGTTATTGGATATAAGATTGGATATGCATTAGACGATACTAAATTTTATAGTTGGCTAGGTGGGGTAGATACTAATTTTAGGGAATTTGGCATTGGCACTACCTTAATGGAAAAACAACACCAGTATTTAAGAGAAAAAGGTTATAGTGTTGTTCAAACAAAAACAATGAATAAATGGCGTAGCATGCTAATTTTGAACATAAAAAATGGATATGATGTTATAGATACATATACGGATACAAAGGGATTACATAAAATTATACTTGAAAAAAATTTGCGAAATTAGCATATGCATTAGCTAGGTGGCAGATTGGCAGAATTTATTACTTTCTCGTCGTAGTAATGTAATTTCTTTTAACAGCTAATTAGAAAGGGTGCTAATTTGAGAATAGATGAATTTATCGAACAATTTAATGAAAAATATCCTGATGTTGATCGTTTCGATACTGCTTCAGATGAAATGATTGCAACATATGAAGAAACACTTGGATATCGTTTGCCTGTATCATTTGTAAAGTTTCTGAAGGAATTCTCCAATGGTATTTTTTTATTGGATTGTGAACCCATTGGAGGTGTTAGTAAAGACTCTCCTTCTGGTGATATTTGCAAAGCCGATAGGATTACTCCAGACATTCCTAATGAGATTTTAGTAGTAGAAACTAAAGAGTGGATAGAATCTAAACGGCTTATATCCTTCACAATGTTCGATGCTGGTGACCATTCGAATAATCATTGGGTATTCATATATGAAGATAATGTTCCTGATCAAGAATACAGGGTTTGGTTTGTAAGCCAAATAGAACCGCGAATTGTAAAGGTTTTAGACAGTTTTGAAGAATGGTTAACATTATTATGGGAACACGATGATGAAGAGGATGAGAGAACCTATCCTGTATTCTACATACTTTTCCCATCGTATGATGAACGCTTAGAAATACTCTATGACTGGTTTGACTGAACAGCAGCATCGGGGTGTAAGTTGAGAATGGGATATGATATAGGAATGTAGACAAGTGGTTTTGGTACTCGTATTAAAGAAAATATAATTATGTAAATCTGGATTTATGTTAAGGAGACTATAAAATTTTGTATGCGAAATGTATTAAGTTCTATGAATTCGGTAGTCCTAAAAATGTTTTGAAAGTTGAGGATAAAAGAATTGAACGGCCTAAAGAAAATGAAGTAATTGTTCGAGTGTTAGCGCGACCTATAAACCCTTCAGACTTAATCTCAATAAGAGGGGCTTATTCCCATCGGATTTCTTTACCGAATACTCCAGGTTATGAAGGTGTAGGGATAGTAGAGGAAGTTGGTCCTTTAGTTTCTAAAAGTCTTATTGGGAAACGTGTTTTACCCTTACGCGGGGAAGGTACTTGGCAAGAACTTGTTAAGACCTCAGCAGAACTGGCCGTTCCTATACCCGACTCTATTGATGACTTTACGGCATCACAAATGTATATCAATCCAATTACAGCATGGGTGACTTGTACGGAAATTTTAAACTTAAGACCGAATGACATTTTGTTAGTTAATGCGTGTGGTTCTTCTATTGGGCAGGTTTTTGCTCAATTATCGAGGATAATAGGTTTTCGATTAATTGCAGTAACTAGAAACAATAAATATACAGAAGATTTACTTCGTCTTGGTGCGTCTTATGTAATAGATACTTCTAAGGTCCCTCTCTATGAAACAGTTATGGAATTAACAAATGGAGTTGGTGCAGATGCTGCTGTTGACTCTATTGGAGGTTTATCTGGAAACGAACTTGCTTTTTGTGTGCACCCTAATGGCAATTTTATAACCATCGGCCTTTTATCAGGGATACAAGTTAACTGGGCAGACATTGTAAATAATGCAAAGGTTAATGCTAATATATTTCATTTGCGAAATTGGAATAAAATTGTAACGGTAGATAAATGGCAGGAAACGTTTAGAAGCTTGATAAGGTTAATAGATGAGCAAAAATTAGGCTTGATGAGGGTAGATTCTAAATATGACTTGCTGAATATACAAGCGGCTATTGATGATGTTGAGTCTTCTAAAGAGAATAAGGGAAAAGTACTTCTAACAAGCTACTGAATAATGCGAAAGAAGGAGACTTATATATAGTTTATGTGATATCAGAAATAATCAGCAGTGTGACTTTTTATGATAATACATAGAGTCATATATAGAAACAGGGGTGTATTATGAAACCATTCAGTATACTTTCAATGGTATTTATCATTTTAGGACTTTTTTTCATTGCATTGAACTGGATAATCGAGGATTTTTCTGAACCTATCCTAATTATAGGAGCTATTTCTTTATTGATAGGTTGTGTGCTTAGTTATATAGCTATCTCTAAAAAGGAAAAAGGAAGTTTAAAGTTTATATCAATTGCTTCTTTTTTTATAATTCTATTTTTAGTTACTTGGTATGAACCTTTTCAGGTTCTTCGAATTATTACTTGGCTTAAAAATATCGCTTAGTAAGTGTGTGCGTTGATCCAAGAAGGATTAACGCTTTTTTGTAGAACATATTGAAATCGAGAAGTAGTATTCTATAAATAAATTTATAATAGGCTGATCTTTTCCAAGGAGGAAGGTAATATGAAAAAATTTGTTTTTATATTTGGACCACAAGCAGTTGGAAAAATGACTGTCGGCCAGGAGCTAGCAAAGGTAACTGGCTTAAAGTTATTTCATAACCATATGACAATTGATCTGCTAGAGCCACTGTTCGGATTTAGTCCGGAAATGTGGAGGTTAACACATCTATTTCGGCAGGAAATATTTAATTCATTTTCGAAAAGTATTAATAATGGGATGATTTTTACTAAGGTATGGTATTTTGATCGGAAAGAAGATTGGGATGATATAGACAATATGTGTCAAATCATGGCTTCTCAGGGGGCAGATATTTTTTTTGTAGAATTAGAAGCTAACGTTGAGGAAAGGTTAATACGAAATAAGACACCGCATAGACTTGAACATAAACCGACTAAAAGAAACATAGAGCAATCTGAACAACATTTACTAAGTACTCTAGAAAGTAGCAGGTTGAATTCTAAGAAAGGTGAAATTGACAAGGAAAATTATTTAAGAATAGATAACACTTATTTTAGTGCAGAAGAAGTCGCCCAAATAATAAAAAAAGAGTTTCAATTATAGTATTTTAAATAAACAAATAAGATGTATTATTGAAATGGTTTTTGTAAAAGAGAACAAAAGGGGAGAGTATTTTGACAAAGGAAGCACTATTAGTAATTGATGTTCAAAATGGAATGTTCCAAGAAGGAGATGAAGTATTCAAAGGAGATAGGCTATTACAAAATATAAATGATTTATTAATCCGAGCTCGGTCTATGGAGATAGCGATTTTTTATGTGCAGCATAATGAGTCCGTTGGTAAACCACTAGAACGTGGAACAAGTGGTTGGGAAATTCATTCTAGTATTTCTCCAAATAATGAAGATACTGTCATTCAAAAAACAACCCCTGATTCATTTTTTAATACCTCTCTAGATGAGGAACTGAAAAAACAAGGGATTGAACATTTGATTATTGTAGGCATTCAAACAGAAGTGTGCGTTGACACAACATGTAGAAGAGCTTTTAGTATGGGATATAAGGTAACGTTAGTTTCAGACACGCATAGCACATGGGATTCCAATGAACTAACTGCAGAGCAGATCATCAATCATCACAATAGCGTGTTGCGGTGGTTTGCTGATGTTTATCCGAGTAAAGAGATTAAAAATAGTGTGAAGTCTTGTCCTTAAGGGTGGGCAAAGGGCATAAATGCCACCTATGACTTTAGGAATCAATAAATTTAAAAATAGAATGTTGTTGAACTTAAAAAGAAATATAACAATGGTAAAAAGGGGAAGAAAGCAATGTTACAATCACTGATTTTTGATATGGATGGAACTCTATTTCAAACAGATAAAATTTTAGAATTATCACTTGATGATACTTTTAACCATTTACGGTCACTAAATAAATGGGATACAGCAACCCCTATTGATAAATACCGAGAAATTATGGGTGTACCTTTATCAAAAGTATGGGAAACTTTGTTACCTAATCACTCCAATGAAGAAAGAGAACTAACTGATGCTTATTTTCTGGAAAGATTAGTTGAAAATATAAAAAGCGGGAAAGGTGCTTTATATCCTAATGTAAAGGAAGTTTTCAGTTATTTAAAAGAGAATAATTGTTCAATTTACATAGCGAGTAATGGTTTAACGGAATACTTAAACGCAATTGTGAGTTATTATCATTTAGAAAATTGGGTTACTGAAACATTTAGTATTCAACAAATACAGACGCTGGATAAAGCGGATTTAGTTAAGACTATTATAAGAAAATATGATATAAAAAAAGCAGCGGTAGTCGGAGACCGTCTATCAGATATAAATGCGGCTAAAGATAATGGTTTAATTGCAATTGGGTGTAATTTTGATTTTGCGCAAGAAGATGAACTCGCTCAGGCTGATCTGGTAATAGATGACTTAATTGAATTAACTACAATTCTTCCTAAAATGTAAAATAACTTCTTCAAGAAAAGAAACCCAGTTTTTTAGTGGTAAAAAAGAGGAGAGTGTACATTAATAAGTCTATGGATTTCGGTGGAGTACTTGTATTGACTCTCCAAATCATTATCATTCTCTGTGGTGCGGTGTCTTGTATGGATGACTAACGCGGGGGAGTGGGGAAATATATTTAGAACAGTTTTATTTTTAGTATTTTCTTCACGTTGGCTTTTGTAGTAATGATTGTTATAACATTAGTTATATAAAATGTGTGATAGCACAACAAGAGTAGTAGATTATTACACTTACGGATATGTAGCTAATCAAGAACAAAAAAAGGACCTTTAAGTGGTCCTTTTTATGATCAAATATTCTAGATTTATTAAATATGCTTGATCAATATTTGGATAAATTGTTCCAAACCTTCTGCATCCTGCTCTGAAAATCGATCTTTTATAGGACTATCGATATCTAGGACCCCTACAAGTTCGCCACTTTTAACGATAGGAACTACAATTTCAGATTGTGAAGCAGCGTCACATGCAATGTGACCCGGATAGGCGTGTACATCAGGGACAATAACTGTTTCTTGTTTTGCAGCGGCTGCTCCGCATACCCCTCTACTTAGCGGGATTCTTACACATGCCGGTAATCCTTGGAATGGACCCAATACTAGCTCTCCATCTTCCATTAAATAAAATCCAACCCAATTAATCTGGTCAAAAAATTGATTTAATAATGCAGAAGCATTACTTAAATTTGCAATTGCATTTGTCTCTCCAGTTAATAGAGCGTCTAGTTGTTTGGAAAGCATATTGTAATTAGCTGCTAAGTCTTCTGAGTATGCTGATTTTGTGAACATATTTATTGTCTCCATTCTAAAGTAAGATATTTATTTCATTGTAAAATTGATGTAGATCTTTTGCTTGATGTGCATCCGATCCAAATACAAGAGGAATCTTGAGTTCCTTTGCTAGCTTTATATAAGGAAGCGGAGGATAAGTTTCTAAACAATAAGGCTTAGCTAAACCAGCGCTATTTACATCAAGTTCTAGCTTCTGATGTTTGATTTCATTCAAAATAGCTACTATATCTTCATCGTCTTGGACTACTTCGGTAAAGGCGTGCTGGAATTTGTGTACTAAGGTTATATGACCAATTCGCTTCGGTTTATAATTTCCAAGATTACTCGTTATTGAATCCATCAGTGTTTTATAATACAATTTATACACAGACATTGGGTTTCCAAGTCGATCGATGAATTCTAAAAATGTAGATTTAGAGAAGTCAATGCAAGTATAATCATCTTCGTATTTTAGAAAATGAACTGATAAAATAGAGTCATCTAAGTATTTTCCATATGTATTTAAGAAAGAAGTAGTATTTTGTTCAAACCCGGTTATAAAATCAATTTCTAAGCCTGTAGAAATAACAATATCTTGGTTATATTCTTTTTTCAACTTTTGTAACTCGTAAATATAAGATTCTAATTGGTTCATGCTCATCCCACTGTCTTTATTTGGTGTTGGGTCTAAAAAACCAAAAGGTAAGGGTGCATGCTCCGTAAAGGTAATTTCCCCAAAGTCACTTTGAATCGCTTGTTCAATATACATATGAAAAGAATCTTCTGTCCCATGTGGACAATAGGGTGTGTGGATATGACCATCCTTTTTCAAAAGAAATCAGCCTCCAAATTATAGAAATATAAGATTTTTTACGAATTAATTGTTTTTCTCTTGTTTTATGAAACAATAACATAAAAAGCATGGTAAGATATAGAGTAACATTGGAAATAGAACTTTTTGAATTTGGAACAGGGGGCTTACGATGAAGTATATCATCCCAGCAGTCATTATACTTTTAGTAATTGCAATTTTTGCATTTATCATAAGACGAAAACATAACGCGGAAATAGAAAGACTAGAACATGAGAAACATCAAATTCAAAACAAACCAATTTTAGAAGAAATGACAAAAGTGAAACAACTGAATATGAATGGTCAAACAGAGGAAATGTTTGAAAGATGGAGAAATGCATGGACTGAGGTAATGGATGTCCATATGCCAAAAATCGACGTTCTTTTATTTGATGCGGAAGAAAGTATAGATAGATTTATCTTTCCAAAAGCGACGAAAATTGAAAAAGAAATTCAAATTTTAATATCCCTTTGTGATAAAAAAATGTCCGAAATTTTGAACGAACTCGAAGATCTAATCGGTAGTGAAGAAAAAAATCGTATCGAGATGGAGCAACTTAAAGAGCAGTATCGTACAGCTAGAAAAACACTTCTTGCTCATCAGCATTCCTTTGGGGCAGCAGTGAATGCGCTGGAGCAAAAGCTAGAATCCTTCATTCCGCAGTTTGAGGAATTTGATCGACTAACGGATACAGGAAATTATTTAAGTGCTCGAGAACTTGTTATTACAGTTCAAGGTGAAGGTCAAAAATTCTTCCCTAAATTACATGATATTCCTGCAGTGTTATCCGAAATTCAACATAAAATTCCAGCCATTATTCATGAATTACGTAATGGACAAAAGGAAATGGAAGAGAGTTCTTATTACTTGCAACACCTTGAAATGAATAAAAAATTAGATTCAATAGAGGCGGAACTTGTAGAGCTAAAACAAGCAATAATTGAACTGAATGTCGGTAAAACAATTAGTAGAGTAGAAGAATTAAAAGATGAATTAGACACTTTCTATGATTTGTTGGAAAAAGAAGTACTTGCAAAAAAATATGTAGATCAATACAAAGAACAAACCGGTACACGTTTAAGGGAAGTTACATCTGTTACACGTGCTGTTAGTGAAGAAGCTGCTTATGTACAGCAAAGCTATCGTCTACCCGAAAAAGAGGCGGAAATTCCACAAAGCTGCTTAAAAGAGCTAGAAGAATTAGAGAAAAAGTATGAGTTGCTTTCTAGCCGGGTAGAGGAAGAACAATCTGCATACTCAAGCCTACAAGAAGAGTTAAATGAAATTGCTGAAGAAATTGATCGACTATACGAAGAACAGGACCGATTTGCAAATCGCTTGAAAAACCTTCGTATTGATGAGAATAGTGCACGTGAAAAACTAGATGAGCTGAAAGGTATGTTACATGATACTGACCGAATGCTACAAAAAGCCAATATACCTGGAATTCCAGAGGATATGGACGTTCGTTTAGAAGAAGCAGAAGAGCATATTTATGTAGCAATGCAAAGCCTTCAGGAAGTGCCTCTAAATATGTCGTTAGTAGATAATTATTTGGAAAAAGCAGAGGCATGTATGGAGGAAGTACATAACAGAGCGAAAGAAATGCTAGAAAATGTGTTGCTAACAGAAAAAATTATTCAGTATGGTAACCGCTACCGTGCAAGTCATCCGCAAGTCCACGCAAGACTATTAGAAGCAGAAGAAGCATTTAGACAATTACGTTATTCTAAGGCTTTAGAGGATGCAGCGACAGCGGTGGAAGAGGTAGAGCCGGGTGCTTTAAAGAAAATTGATGCATTAGTGAAAGAAGAAGCTTTGCGTACATAATCATACGATTTAAAAACAGTATGAAATTGTAGATGTTTGAAAATCAAATTTTGTATACAAACGTGAACCACCTCACTATGTGACGGTGGTTTTTTTCCGAAAAGGAGTGTTCTTATAAATGATCTATTTTGATAATAGTGCGACGACAAAGGTACATCCAGAGGTACTGAGTACATTTGTTTCCGTAAACGAAAAGTTTTGGGCAAATCCAGCTTCCATTCATACGTTTGGACATCAGACAAATGAATTGTTACAATCTGCTAGAGAACAAATTGCAGACATACTGAAAACTTCGTGTGAAAAAATATATTTTACATCAGGTGGAACAGAGTCAAATAACCTAGCGATATTTGGTCTTGCTCATAAATATAAGCATCGAGGGAAGCATGTACTAATCTCTGAAATTGAGCATCCTTCTATTATAGAGGCAGCCAAAAAATTGAAAGAGCAAGGATTTGAGGTTGAATGGATCCCCGTAGACACAGAAGGAATCATTTTGTTGGAGTCAGTTAGAAAACACCTCCGAGATGATACTGTATTGGTAAGTGTCATGCATGTGAATAATGAAACAGGGGCAATTCAACCAATCGAAGAACTTTCTAAAATTGTAAGAGAACAAAGCAGAGCACTTATTCATATGGATGCAGTTCAAAGTTTTGGGAAAATACCGGTTAATTTTATGCATCTTAATGTTGATGCTATAACCATCTCTTCTCATAAAATACATGGATTAAAGGGTTCAGGATTACTTGCTTTAAAAAAATTCATCGAAATTGAACCGATATTATACGGTGGTGGACAGGAATCAGGTATTCGCAGTGGTACAACTTCTGTGCCTTTAGCGGTCTCTACAGCGAAAGCAATGAGACTTGCTATGGAAGATCTGGATAGTAAAGCTGCGAAATTACAAAGCATGTCAGATGATTTAATGGAATATTTACATTATTTCCCTTTTATTAAAGTGATAACTCCGGCTAAGAAAGCACCACATATAATTTCATTTTCGGTGAAAAAAATTAAAGGAGAGGTACTGATCAATGCGTTACAGCAACATGATGTCATTGTTTCCACTAGTAGTGCATGCTCTTCAAGACAAACGAAAACAAGTCATGTGCTTAAAGCTATGCACATTTCAGACGACTATATAAAAGGTGTATTGCGTATAAGTCTCAGCACTATTAATACCCAACAAGAAATAGACCAATTTAAAATTGTATTCAAGCATGTAATGAATGTAATTAAAGGAGATTAAAAAAGCATGAAATGGGAAAAAATATTAGTACGTTATGGTGAATTATCCACCAAAGGAAAAAATAGAAAGCAATTTATATCACATTTACGCAATAATATAAGGTTTTCTTTTGTGGATTTGCCTAATATTAAGATTCAGGCTGAAAGAGATCGCATGTTTTTAACATCATCCGATGATTCGGAAATTCATGCGTTAATAGAACGATTGCCTAAAATATTTGGTATTCAATCATTTAGTCCAGTAGCTTCCTGTTCAAAAGATTTAGATGATATTCAAGCAACAGCACTCAAAATAATGGACAGCTTAGAAAGCCAAGATAAAACATTTCGTGTTACCGTAAAACGTTCAGATAAGTTTTTCCCGCTTGATACATATGAGCTGCAAAGCGTGGTAGCGAGCAATGTATTAAGACAATTTACGACTTTAAAAGTTCAAATGAAAAAGCCAGAAATAGATTTGCGAATTGAAGTGTTAAATGATGCTGTATATATGATGGCGCAAGTAATTCCTGGTGCAGGTGGAATGCCTCTTGGTTCAAATGGTCGTTCCTTATTGATGTTATCAGGTGGAATTGACAGCCCTGTTGCTGGATATATGCTTTTAAAACGTGGTGTTCGCCTCGATGCAATTCATTTTCATAGTCCACCTTTTACAAGTGAACGGTCGAAAGAAAAAGTGATGGATCTTGCAAATCAGTTAAGCCACTTTGGGGCAACTGTAAGACTGCATGTTATACCTTTTACAGATATTCAACAAAGTATACAAGCTCAAATACCTGAAAACGTATCAATGACTACTACTAGACGCTTAATGATGAAAATTGCAGATCTCGTTCGTGAGGAAATAGGAGCTTTAGGAATTGTGACTGGCGAGAGCTTAGGTCAAGTTGCAAGTCAGACGTTGGAAAGTTTAACTGCGATTAATGCTGTTACATCTACACCAATCTTCAGACCACTAATCTCAATGGATAAGTTAGATATTATTGATATTGCCCGGGAAATTGGAACGTACGAAACTTCCATATTGCCTTACGAAGACTGTTGTACTATCTTTACACCATCCTGTCCAAAGACTAAACCGAAGCTTGAAAAAGTGGAATACTACGAGAGCTTTAAAGATTTTGAAGAATTAATAACAGAAGCTGTGCAAAATAGAGAAGTTCTTTCGTTCCCAATGAAAAAGTCGAATGATTTTTCGAATCTGCTTTAACAACTGACAAAAAATACCTTTTCTTCTCTGTGTATGAATTAGATGAAAATGAACAATCTAATTTCACAAGGAGGTGAGGAACATGCCAAACAATAATAGCTCAAACCAACTTCTAGTACCAGGTGTAAGACAAGCACTAGATCAAATGAAATATGAGATCGCTCAAGAGTTTGGAGTACAACTTGGTGGTGAAGCATCATCGCGTGCCAACGGATCCGTAGGCGGAGAAATTACAAAGCGATTAGTTGCCCAAGCCCAACAACAAATGAACGGATTTCAAAAATAAGTGAACACAAAAACCGGTAGCTTAGGCTACCGGTTTTTTTTATAATGTGGAGCATACATACATCCGAAAGTAACACGTAACCTAGAGACAGAATTCCGTAGTCTTAGGGAGATAAAGTAACTATAAAGTAACTTACAATCGGAGAGGGATTTTATGAGTGATAAGTTTGAAATATAGAATTTGTTTTTAGGATGATTGGTCACTAAAAGGGAGAAATGATCTCGCATGCATCACAACATCAAATTCATCTGTATTATTAAACCATTTTTGAATATAATTCCCTCCCGTAAAACTAAAGTAGAGAAATATCTGAAAGTTAAAACTTTTGTTTACTAAAACTTGTAGATTTCCTCTATAATTAAAAGAGTGAAAAGGAGGAAGTCAAAATGAATAAACAAGATTTAATAGCCCCAGAACATTATAACCTCGTAACAGAATTTGAAAAGTATGCTGTAGATGAAAAAAAATTAGCGCTAATATGGGAATCTGATGATGGACAGCAGAAAAAAAGTACATACAAAAATTTAATACAGAAAGCTAATAAAATTGCCAACCTGTTCACCCGTAAAGGCCTCCAAAAAGGTGACGTTGTATTAATAATGGTACCTCGTTTGATAGAAGCTTATGAAATATATATAGCTGCGCTAAAGGCTGGTCTAGTTGTAATACCAAGTTCTGAAATGCTTCGTGCAAAGGATATAGAATATCGATTGACACATAGTGAAGCAAAGGCAATTATTGCATATGAACCATTCCTTGATCAATTTGAAGAAGTACGCAACTTAGATGATCAACTATTATTTGTAATCGGCAATAAGAAAGATAATTGGATTTCGTTGACGGAAGAGATACAAGCTGAATCAGATGAATTTCAAACAATTGATACATTAAAGGATGACATGGCATTCCTTTCCTACACAAGTGGTACGACTGGAAATCCTAAAGGTGTTGTCCATACACATGGCTGGGCTTTTGCGCATTTACGCACCTCTGGACCAAACTGGTTGGCAATTCAAGAGGGAGATGTTGTGTGGGCAACAGCAAGTCCAGGCTGGCAAAAATGGATTTGGAGTCCTTTCTTAGCTACGTTAGGTAGTGGTGCAATCGGCTATGTTTATAACGGGAAGTTTGAACCTAAAACATACCTTAAAATTATACAAGAGAAGAAAGTTAATGTTCTTTGTTGTACGCCTACCGAGTATCGAATTATGGCTAAAGTAGATAATTTAAACGAGTATAATCTTACTTCACTTCATAGTGCTGTTTCTGCAGGGGAACCGTTGAATCGAGAGGTAATTGAAACTTTCGATAAAGTATTTGCTTTAGAGGTCCGAGATGGCTATGGCCAAACTGAAAATACGTTACTTGTAGGAACGATGAAGGGCATGGAGGCAAGACCTGGTTCAATGGGCAAACCAACGCCAGGAAATACAGTTGATATTATCAATGACTTAGGTCAAATTTGTGCCTCTGGAGAAGTTGGAGATATAGCTGTTCATCTAGAAACGCCAGCATTATTTAAAGAATACTTAAAAGATCCTGAAAGAACCTCTATGCAATTTAGAGGAGATTACTATATTACAGGTGACCGGGCGAAAAAGGATGAGGATGGTTACTTCTGGTTTGAAGGCCGTCGAGACGATATTATTATCAGTTCAGGATACACAATTGGACCATTTGAAGTAGAAGATGCATTGACGAAACATCCAGCAGTGCAAGAATGCGCTGTAGTCGGAACACCACACCCGGAAAGAGGAAGTATTGTTAAAGCATTTGTTGTATTACGTGATGCATCTATAGTAGGTTCTGAGGAGTTAATAAAAGAATTACAAAATCATGTGAAACAAATAACCGCTCCTTATAAATATCCAAGGGAAATCGAATTTATCGAGGAATTACCAAAAACAACATCTGGGAAAATTAGAAGATTAGATTTACGGCAGAAAGAACAAAGTAAAAAGTAAGTTTATGAGTTAAAACCTAATAAGAAAACACGAAGAGAAATTATCTCTCCGTGTTTTCTTATTTACTTTAACGATTTAAAGCAATATAATAGTTTAATATTTCGAGTCACAAAGTAAAGAGGTGTTCTAATTGAAAACGGAAGAAAAACAAGGAATCATATTTGTAGTACTGGCATATGTTTTATGGGGTTTTATGCCAATATATTGGAAGCTATTAGAGCATGTTTCAAGTGATGAAATACTCTCAGGTAGAGTAATTTGGTCATTTATATTTACACTGATGTTAGTAATAGTGGGAAGAAATTTTAAACAGCTGAAAGTAGATCTGAAGGACTTATGGGCAAACCAAAAATCTTTCTGGGGCCTTTTTGTAGCTTCTTATCTAATAACAGGAAATTGGTTTACATACATATATGCAGTGAATGCTGGTTTTATCGTACAGACAAGCTTAGGATATTACATAAATCCATTACTTTCCATATTACTAGGAATTGTATTTTTAAAAGAAAGATTATCTAGAGCGCAACAGCTTTCTGTGCTGCTTGCTGCTGTTGGTGTAATTATTTTAACTGTTTCTTATGGTGAAGTTCCTTGGATAGCGTTTACGCTTGCTATTACATTTGCCTTATATGGTCTGATAAAGAAAAGTATCAAAATTGATGCCCTTCGAGGATTAACAATTGAAACTTTTTTTGTTTTTCCTGTTGCGCTAGTCTATTTTGTCTATCTAGTAATATCAGATAAAGCGGTATTTTTTACATCAAATGCGCCTACAGTTATCCTACTTATATTCACAGGTGTTGCTACTGCTGTACCATTAATATTATTTGCTAAGGGAACAAAATCAATGCCGCTATATATGTCAGGATTTTTTCAGTACATAGCACCTACGATTATGCTACTAGTTGGGGTATTGTTATATGATGAGGCGTTTAGCAAAATAGAGTTTCTATCTTTTTCATGTATTTGGCTTGCGTTGATTTTGTTTACAATCTCTAAAATAATGGAAGTAAGAAAAGCGATGGAAGACCTGAAGTAAGATGCGCAATTTGCAGAGGGGAAGTCAGTCTAACTTCACAACATCTTGTCATAACGATTGATTGATTCGCATCTTGCGGTCCTACAATAAGTCTGATGTGGTAGAGCTGTTGGTTCTGAAGTTGGACAGATATAGAGTAAAAATTATATAATTTCTTGTTTATTGAAAAAACAGATAGCTCCGTTACAAAACGAAGCTATCTGTTTTAAATTATAAAAACGATCTTTTCACTTTTTCCCAATAACTATTATTCTTCATTTTAACAGTCTTGATGATTTTATCACTTAAACAGATAGATACATTTTCTACATGCTGAATACTAAGTGCTTCGTTGTCCGTGCTCATTGAAGGATAATCATTCCAGTCCTTATGTAAGCGAAGTTCTAGTGTTCTCTGACCACTTAATATAAAGGATGAACCGAGAGTTCTATATTCATTACTATTAACTGAAGCTATTTCTGCAACTTGAATACAGGGCAGTAGAGGGTCAACCACCGCACCGTTTAATGATTTATTATAACCCGAGCTACCTGTTGGAGTGGAAATTACCATTCCATCACCTCTAAAGGACTCAAAGTGCTTCTGATCAATAATTATATCTAAAACAAATGCTTTAATAATGTTCGATCGAATCGTAAACTCATTTAAACATAAAAATTTAGGGTGATTATTTACCGAAATTTCTAGCAATGGGTATTTGCGAACTTGAATGTTCTTCGTAAGAACTGCTTCAGCCATAGCTTCTATATCATCTGCTAAAAAATCACAGTACATGCTGAGGGTATCTGTTGTAGAAATACCGGCATACAAACAATCCTGTCTAAATCCAGTTTTACGGACTGCTTGTAAAAAAGAACCGTCCGTGCCGATGCTTACAATTATTGAAGCATGCTGTGAGTCTTCAACTACCGTAAAACCATGACTATGTATTGCTTCTGCGATTCTGTCTTTTCTTTGCAAAGATTTTGTGTCATTCTTAGTATATAAATATATTGCGTTTTTGGAGGCCATAAACATTCTCCTTTACTATTGTATATATTTATTTTACCATTTCGTGAAACATTTAGATATTTTTTACGTATGTAAAGAGAAGTATTAAAGGAGGAATTGTACATATGAATATGAAACGCTGGTTTGCTATTTTAGGAGCATCATTATTATTGCTTATTTCGATTTTCGTCAATACCGTCTCCACTGCGTTTACAACAGATTGGACATCGTATTTAGATGAATTTGCATCTGCTTCTAGCCAAGATTTTTTTGAAACGGTTTTAGAAGAAGGTAGTATGAACGAACGAATCGCATTACTTACGGTGGATGGGGTCATTCAAGATACGGGTAGTGCAACCTCACTTTTTGCAGCTGAAGGGTATAACCATCAATTTTTCCTACAGCAATTAGAGCAAGCGAAAGTGGATGACACGGTAAAAGCAATTGTATTACAAGTAAATTCACCTGGTGGTGGTGTTGTCGAATCAGCGCAAATTTATAAAGAAATCATAGAACTTCAAGAAGAAACTGAAAAACCAATATATGTTTCTATGGGAAGTATGGCAGCATCTGGTGGTTACTATATATCCGCACCTGCTGATAAAATATTTGTTAATAAAGAGACGATGACAGGGTCCATTGGTGTCATCATGCAAAGTGTTAACTATGGTAAATTAGCAGAAAAATACGGTGTCGAATTTGTAACGATTAAATCAGGACCATACAAAGATATTATGAGTCCTACAAGAGAAATGACAGAGGCAGAAAGAGCTATGCTTCAAGAAATGCTAAACGACTCTTATGAGGACTTCGTTGATATTATAGAAAAAGGTAGAAATATGACGGAAGCGGAAGTTAAGAAAGTTGCTGACGGACGAATTTTAAATGGTCGTCAAGCAATCGAAGCTGGATTAGCTGATAATTATGGATTTTTAGAGGATGCAGTTCAAGCTATAAAAACAGACTATAACTTAGAGAAAGCAGAAGTATTTGAATATGGTTACTCACAAAGCTTTGCTTCATTATTTGCTGTGAAAGCCCAATCTTTCTTAGGTTTAGATATGGAATCCAAACTCATTGCACAGTTAATCACGGAAAATAGCTCGCCAAAAATGATGTATTTATACGGGAATGAATAAGGAGGGTTTAAGATGAGTGAATTTGTACAACCAGAAGACCAAAATGTGCAAGCGAACACCTCTGCAACCCAGCAAGTAATTGTTCATCGAACTGCACAATATGGACAGAAGGCTGCGGGCTTTTGGATTCGTTTTTGGGCATATACAGTAGATCTTCTCGTTTTAGCTTCTATTGGTATGTTATTGATCAAACCTATATTTCGTTTGTTTTCATTCGAGTTAAATAATCCTGAATGGTATGCGCCATTTACTGTTATTACAGCAGTTATCTTCTATGCGTATTTTGTGTTGATGACTAAGCTATGTAGCCAAACTGTTGGAAAGATGATATTTGGCATTCGTGTAATATCGAAAGAAGGTGAAAAACTAAAATGGGGTACTGTTATATTTAGAGAATGGATTGGCCGATTAATATCTGTTATTCCGTTGAATATTCCCTATCTAGTCGTAGCTTTCACACCTAAAAAACAAGGTGTACATGATTTTATAGCTGATACATTAGTCGTTCATGAATCGGTATATGATTTAAAAGAGAAAGTCACATATGAAAATGCTATTGCAAAAGAGTTGCATGAGCCGAACGTATTCTAGTAAGATGAAGGTATGAAAAAGGAGGCTACATTTTATGGCACAAGTAACATTCAAAAATAATCCTGTAACATTAGTTGGTAAAGAAGTGGTAGTTGGAGAAAAGGCACCGGACTTTTCAGTGCTAGCAAATGATTTATCACCCGTAACCCTACAAGATTCAACTGGTAAAATTCGTTTAATCAGTGTAGTTCCTTCCCTAGATACTGGAGTTTGTTCTACACAAACTAACAAATTTAACTCAGAGGCTGCTAGTTTAGGTGACGATGTAGCAATTTTAACTGTTTCAATGGATTTACCTTTCGCGCAAAAACGTTGGTGTGGTGCTAATGCTGCTGATGCAATTCAAACTTTATCTGACCACCGTGATGCTTCATTCGGAGAAGCTTACGGAGTACTTATGCAAGAATTACGCTTATTAGCTCGTTCTGTATTTGTAGTAGATAAAAACGATGTTGTAACTTATGCTGAGTATGTTGGAGAAGGAACGGATCATCCAAATTATGAAAAAGCATTAGAAGCGGTAAAAGCATTAACAAACTAATTAACTAAAATAATGCAAGCCCACTCTGAAGAAGGAGTGGGTTTTACTATGAGGGATACTATGCACACACATGTTGAACAAATTTTTAAGTATATTGATCAAGAGAGCGGTTTTATCGAAAATGAGGCTTCTGCTACGTATTTAGAAGGCGTCGTATATGCTCTAGAACTTTGGCTATCTGATAAAAAGAGACCATCTATTCTAAATGCAGATAAAGAACAAATTCGCAAAGCCATTCAATTAGCTATTTTAAAAGGCATGAAGAAGTCTGCACAGGTTAATCATCAGATGACCCCAGACGCTATCGGACTATTGGTAAGTTATTTTGTAAAAGAAATGACAAAAAATAAAAAAGAACTGTCGATTTTGGACCCAGCACTTGGAACAGGAAATTTGTTGTATACAATTATGAATGCATTACCGACAGAAAACTATGCATTTGGTGTAGAAATTGATGAACTGTTAATCCAGCTGGCTGCACAAACTGGTGAACTTCTTACGCATGACATCCAATTATTTAGACAGGATGCTTTAAAGCCGCTTCTAATCGACCCTGTGGATATTGTCGTAAGCGACTTACCTGTTGGATATTATCCGGATACAGAAACAGCACAGGATTACTTCCTGCATAGTTTGGAGGAAATGTCCTATGCTCATCATTTATTTATCGAGCAATCGATGAAGCATGTAAAACCGGGCGGCTATCTATTCTTTTTAGTGCCAGATACTATATTTGAATCGAAACAGGCACCGAAACTTCATGAATTCATCAAGGAAAATGGTTGGATTCAAGCAGTCATTCAGTTTCCAAATTCTATTTTTAAAACAAAGGGACAAGAGAAAAGCCTTTTGATATTACAAAAGAAAAGTGATGATTTGAAAGCGCCGAGAGAGGTTCTATTAGCGAAGGTTCCAAACATGATGAACAAAGAAGCCATGGAACTATTTTTGAAAAAGATCGAAATTTGGCAAGAAGAGAATATGAAGTAAGTTGCTAGCTCCTTCCTTGAACGGTACAATTAAAGTACTAGTTCAACGAAGGAGCGTTTTTTATGCCAATAATATTAGCAGTAAATGCGGGAAGCTCTTCATTAAAATTCCAGGTTTTTGAAATGGTAGACGAACAGGTAATTGCAAAGGGATTAATAGAAAGAATTGGTCTAGGTAATCCTATTTTTACGATGACGACAAATGAAGAACGTATTAATATAATTGAACAGGTGGACAATCACGAACAAGCGGTAAAACTATTGATGAATATGCTGATTGAAAAAAATGTGATCGATTCGTTAGATGAAATCGAAGGTATTGGGCATCGTGTTGTTCATGGTGGTGAGGTTTACAGCGACTCCGTTTTAATAACAACCGAAGTATTAGATACTTTAGAAAAATTATCGGAGTTAGCACCACTTCATAATCCAGCAAACGTTACTGGTATAAATGTATTTAAAAAGGAGCTTCCAAATGTCCCAGCAGTAGCTGTTTTTGATACTGCATTCCATCAAACGATGCCAGAAAGTTCTTATCTATACTCAATTCCTTACGACTACTATGAAAAATACGGTATTAGAAAATATGGTTTTCACGGAACTTCACATAAGTACGTATCTCAGAGAGCTGCATTCCTATTAAATAGACCACTGGAAACAACTCGATTTATATCCTGTCACCTAGGCAATGGAGCAAGTATTGCAGCTATTCATCATGGTAAATCAATCGATACATCTATGGGATTTACACCACTTGCAGGTGTGACAATGGGAACAAGATCGGGTAATATTGATCCTGCTTTAATCCCATATTTGATGGAGAAAACAGGTAAAAATGCTGAAGGTGTTTTAGATATTTTAAATAAGAAGTCGGGGATGCTCGGAGTTTCTGGTTTTTCCAGTGATTTACGAGATATCGTTGGGGAAGCTGCCAAAGGAAATGAGCGTGCGCAGCTGGCACTAGATGTATTCGCCAATCGAATTCATAAATACATCGGCTCCTATGCGGCACGTATGAATGGTGTAGATGCCATTATTTTCACAGCGGGAATCGGAGAGAATAGTGAAGTAATACGTGAAAAAGTGTTAAAGGGACTTCAGTTCATGGGCGTTTATATGGATCCAGACTTAAACAAAATAAACGGAAAAGAAACATTCATCAATTATCCTCATTCTCCTGTGAAAGTAATCGTTATACCAACGAATGAAGAGATTATGATTGCTAGAGATACGGTGAGAATAGCGAACCTTTGAGGGCCAATTCCTTAATGTAGATTTACAATAAGGAATTCATATTACTCTTTATAAATAATCTGTAATCCCTAGATTTATGAAGTTCTGTTATTGTAATCCTATATAAGGATTGGGGGATTATGGTATATGTTTACTTTAGAATCAATAGGAGTAACTTTTAATGAGCGTAAAACACCAAAGGATGATTACTGGGGAGAAGTTGTTTCAGAAATAAAGTTGGATAAGAATTGGGACATTAGCTGTCTGGATGAAATTACGTCTTTTAGTCACTTGGAGATAATATATCTATTTCACTTAGTTCAAGAAAACGATATTCAATATACGTCGAGACATCCTAGAAACAACAAAGATTATCCGAAGGTTGGTATTTTTGCTCAAAGGGGAAAAAATCGACCGAATAGGATTGGAGTAACAGCGGTTGAACTAATTAGTAAAGACGGTAACTCTTTATTCGTCAAAGGATTAGATGCAATTGATGGTACGCCGATTTTAGATATAAAGCCTATTATGAATGAATTTTTACCAAAAGGTGAAATAAAGCAGCCTATATGGGCATCTGATTTAATGAGAAATTATTGGGAATAACATCCATATACTTGTTCCTGTTTAAATGTAACTGAACAAATATTTAAAGTGACATATAAAAGAGGGCATAGAGAAAATACTCTATGCCCTTTTCGTTTAAAGTAGAGGCAGGAGTTTTGGAAGAAATTATAGAATAGAGAGTTAGAAGGTAAATTTAGGGAATATGAAACACCCTCAGATACTTAAAAAGTAAGATTTAGAAAGTTTGAGTGCTTTGGCAGATTATCTAAGGAGGTTTTCTAATGCCACTAGAACAAGAAGTAAAAGGAATGCTAATCGTCGGTTACACTATTATTATGGGGATAGCCGTTTTAATTACATTTCTCTTCTGGGTAAAAAATAGAAATACTAGTACTGGCTACATTTGGGTATTGTTACATTTTGGATTATTTTCAGGTGCAGCATATTTTTTGTTTAAAGTTATATTCTTTGATATTAATCATCTAATGGCATCGGAAGAGATATCACTTCGAATAGGGTTTGCTGGAGTGGCATGGAGTTTAAGTATGTTCTGTTTGGTAATGGGGATTTTTAACTTTTCAAAAACCAAAAAGAATAATGATCTTTAAGTGGATTAAGGTCTTAGGAATAGTTAATATTGTAGCACTTGACTAGAATATGAGAAACTAGGCAATTCTATCTAATAACCGAAAAAATGGTTGGACGTGAGAGAAGAATCACGGCCAACCATTTAAATTATTCTATGATATTATACATCTAGTATTTCGTCAGTACGAACTACAAGAACATCACAGGAAGCAGAACGTACGATATATTCGGATACGCTACCGATTAAGAATCTTTCCATTGCATTTAGACCAGTAGCACCACAGATGATTAGATCTGCTTCTACTTTTTTAGCAATGTCCTTAGAAATCATTGTTTTTGGTGAACCGTAGTCTACTATGACATTGACATTTTTTACTCCAGCAGCAAGTGCTTCTTTTTTATATCCACCTAGTAGATCTTCTGCAAAAGTTTGAGCTCTTTCAGCGATAGAACGGTCATAAGCCTCAATTGCTGCAAATGAACGAGTATCGATAATGTTGATAAGATTTAATGTTGCGTTGTTACGTGCAGCAATAGAAGCTGATTTTTTAAATGCATATTCAGCTTCTTTTGAACCATCGACAGCAACTAAAATTTGATTATATTTTAATGTCATTATAAAAACCTCCTTGTTGGTTATATATATATTATTCGAGATTGTTAGACATATTCCTTCTTTTTATTCATTTTTATTTCGTCATATTTGTGAACGCTTGTAACAGAAAAATAAATTGTTGCAGTATTTTAAATATATAAATGATAAAATGGATTTGTATGAAATGATGCAGGAAAATAATGTGTCATTTTCACAACAACATGGTTTTACATAGGAGGATGCGAAATATGCGTATTGGGATTCCAAAAGAAACAAAAAACAATGAAAATCGCGTTGCAATGACACCGGCTGGGGTAGTAAGTTTAACGCATTATAAACATGAAGTTTTTATTGAAACTGGAGCTGGACTTGGATCAAGCTTTACTGATGAAGACTATATTGTTGCAGGAGCAAAAATTGTACCAACAGCAGAAGAAGCATGGAATCAAGAAATGGTAATGAAAGTAAAGGAACCTACTCATGCGGAATATGACTTAATTCGCAAAGAGTCGATTCTTTTCACGTATTTACATTTAGCACCTGAAGCAGATTTAACAAAAGTATTATTAGATAAAAAAGTTACAGCAATTGCTTATGAAACAGTTCAATTGCCTAATAATACATTACCGTTATTGTCTCCGATGAGTGAAGTTGCCGGTCGTATGGCAACTCAAATTGGTGCGCAGTATTTAGAACAAATTAACGGGGGTAAAGGAATATTACTTGGAGGAGTTCCTGGAGTTCCACGTGCGAAAGTAGCAATCATAGGCGGTGGAATCGCTGGTGCTAATGCCGCTCGTGTTGCAATTGGAATGGGAGCACAAGTTACGATCATCGATTTAAACCCAGATCGTCTTCGCCAATTAGAGGATATCTTTGGCTCAAGCATCCAAACATTGATTTCTAGTCCGTATAATATTGCAGAAGCAGTTAAAGAAGCGGATTTAGTTATTGGATGTGTTTTAATACCTGGTGCAAAAGCTCCGAAACTAGTAACAGAGGAAATGATTAAAACGATGTCTCCTGGTTCTGTTGTTATTGATATTGCAATCGACCAAGGTGGGATTTTCGAAACTTCTGATCGCATTACAACACATGATAACCCGACGTATGAAAAGCATGGAGTAGTACATTACGCTGTTGCCAATATGCCTGGAGCTGTACCAAGAACTTCTACAATGGCGCTAATAAATGCGACAATACCGTATGCGCTACAAATTGCCAACAAAGGCTATAGACAAGCATGTCTAGATAATCTTTCTCTTCAAAAGGGGCTGAATACTTTAGCTGGACATGTTACCTTTAAAGCAGTTGCAGAAGCACAGGACCTACCTTATGTGGATGTAACTTCGCTTTTAAATTAATATTTTTATATCAATCACTCGAGGCAATAATGCTTTGAGTGATTTCTAGTTAATGGGGTGATCTTCATGGTGTATATGTACATAGGATTCGCAGGTTCTTTAGGGGCAATTGCAAGATATTTGATAGGTGTTTTTATGATACCTGAATCAGGGTTTCCATTCGCTACTTTATTGGTCAATTTGGTTGGATGCTATGCATTGGCTTTTATAACCTCGAGATCACTACCCTTTTCTTATAAATTGAAGACTGCTATTGGAACAGGTTTTTTAGGATCTTTTACAACCTTTTCCGCATTTAGTGTGGAAACGATAACGATGATAGAGAATGGACAAATTGTTCTTGCAATAATTTATATTACGCTTAGCGTTGTAGGTGGAATAATTATGAGTAATGTTGGCTGGAAAAATGAGGTGACTAAATGAGTATCATCTTAGTAGGTATTGCAGGATTTATAGGTGCAAATATTCGATATATTATTTCCAAAAAGCTGAACAAAAGCACAAGTGGTGCATTTCCATATGGAACCCTTTTAGTGAACCTTGTTGGAGCCTTTTTACTTGGTATGTTGGTCGGTGGTCAGGCAGGAGAAATTTACATGGTTTTAATTGGAACAGGGCTCCTAGGTTCCATTACAACCTTTTCTACATTTAATAAAGAATTATATTCTTTACAAAAGTATCCTAAATCATGGCTGATGTATTTCCTTGCTACTTATTTGGGCGGATTTGTTTTTGCTTATGTTGGATACTTGATATTCTAATAAAGGTATCGGGGGCACAATAGGCATATATGAGTATGTATTAATATATTGGGAAAAGGAGCTAGAGAAATATGACAGATTACTATCAATCTAAAGAAATGAACTGGGATGCTGGTCACAGACTTTGGCCACTACCTAACCTGCCATGGGTAATGAAGCAAACTTGGAATGATTTGCTTTTTGCTCATTTTCCGGTTAGATTCGATGTCTTACGTAAACTAGTTCCTGAAGTATTTCCTCTAGATACTTATGATGGCATGTGTTGGATCGGTGTAGTACCGTTTCACATGACAAGTATTCGATTGCGTGGATTACCTCCTGTTCCAGGAACCGATAAATTTCCAGAGCTGAATGTTCGGACATATGTAACGATTGATGGAAAACCAGGAGTATACTTTTTTAGTCTAGATGCAAAGAATCTTCTTGCTGTAAAAGTAGCTAGAACATTTTATCACTTACCATATATCCATGCGCAAATGAAAGTCGAAAAACATGGCGATGTGATTGGATATGAGAGTAGAAGGAAGAGTGGGGATGCACAGTTCATAGCTGATTATCGTCCAGTCTCAGAGCCATATTTTGCTAAACAGGGATCATTTGATGAATGGTTGGTCGAACGATATTGTCTTTATACGTTAAATGGGAGAGGTATTCCTTTGCGTTGTGACATTTTGCATCATCCATGGCTGCTGCAAAATGCAGAGTCTGAAATAAAAGTGAACACAATGCTCTCTAGTCTGGGGTTTTCTATAGAAAATGATAAACCAATCTTACATTACTCGAAAAAGATCGAAGTACGTATGTGGCCACTTGTAAAGGTATTTGAAAACTAAAAAAGCACTGCAGATGATTCACAGTGCTTTCCAAAATCTATTATAAAATTTGTAATTCTTTTGGGAACTTTGTTAAAACTTCTACTCCATTTTCTGTTACAACTACATCATCTTCTATACGAACACCAGTAATATCCGGGTGATAAATACCTGGCTCGATTGTAAATACCATGCCTGTTTCAAGTTTCATATCGTTTACACCAGTAATCGATGGGAATTCATGAACTGAAATTCCAAGTCCATGTCCTAAACGATGTGTAAAATACTCACCGTAACCAGCTTCTGTAATAACATCTCTCGCAATTTTATCAAGTTCCATTGCAGTAATGCCAGGTTTTACTGCTTCAACCGCTGCCTCTTCTGCTCGGCGAACCGTTTCATATATTTCACGTTTGTCTGGAGTAGGTTCACCGAATGCTACTGTACGAGTAATGTCTGAGCAATAGCCTTTGTAAACTACGCCTAAGTCAAAAAGTACAAAGTCACCTTTTTGTATTTTACGGTCTCCAGGAGTTCCGTGAGGAGAAGCTGTTTTAGGCCCACTTAGCACCATTGTGTCGAATGACATCTGCGCAGCTCCTTTTTCCTTTACAGCTAATTCAATAGCATTCAATATTTCAAGCTCAGTTTTACCTTCTGCAATTTCCTTGCACCCTACTTCAATTGCATAGTCTGCAAGCTCTGCTGCCTTGCGCATGTTAACTAATTCTTCTTCTGACTTAATAACACGAAGGTCATTAATTTTTTCGTCGATTCTAGATACTTGAAGTGTAGCTATTCGTTCTTCGAGTGCCTCTAACCTTTCCACTGTCATATGTGATTTCTCAATGGCAAGGCTTTGGATATTACCTGCTGTTGCTGTGATTTTTTGTACGAGGATATCCCATGCATTTTCAGTATCCTGATGTCCGATTATTTCCCCGTCCCATCCTGCTGCTTTTGCATCTGGAATTTCCATTTTAGGACAAATGATAAATGGGGAAGCTTCCTTCAAAATTACTACACCTAATAGACGTTCATGTGGGTTACTTCTAAATCCTGTAAAGTAAAAAACATTGTCCGGAGTAGTGATAAATGCTGCATCAATTTGATGAGTTTGTAGATACGATTGTATTTTTTCTGTTTGATTCATAAGGGCACCTCTTTTTAAATTTAATACTATAAGCATATCAGAATAAAGGATATCTGGCATCTCCGTTGAATGAATAATAAGGAGTAATACTTTAAAAAAATTATCCAAAGGAGAGAATACATTATGCAAATTAGCTATCACGGACATTCAGTTGTGAAAATAAAAACAAATACACACACGATCATAATTGATCCTTTTATTACAGGAAATGGACAAACCGATTTAAACGCATGCGAAGAGAAAGTAGATGTTATTTTATTGACGCATGGTCATAATGATCATTTTGGGGATACAGTTGACCTTGCAAAAAGAAATAATGCCACGGTGATCGCGACTTTCGAACTTGCCAACTATATCGAATCATTCGGTATTAATGTGCATGCAATGGGTATAGGGGGGGCTTATGATTTTGAGTTTGGGAGAGTGAAATTCACACAAGCATTCCATAGCAATTCTTATACAACAGAGAATGGAGAAATTATATACGGTGGAATGCCAGCAGGAGTCCTTCTTACTTTACAAGATAAAACAATCTATCATGCAGGGGATACAGCTTTGTTTGGAGATATGAAACTAATAGGGGAACGCAATAATATTGATGTTGCGTTTCTTCCAATTGGAGATAATTTTACAATGGGTCCAGAGGATGCTGCGTATGCAGTGCAACTATTAAAACCTCAAATTGTAGTACCTGTGCACTTTAATACGTTTCCTCCGATAAAACAAGATCCGCAAATATTCAAAAGGCTTGTGGATACTGCAGAAGTTCAGGTGTTGAACGCAGGAGAGTTTGTTCGATTGACTCGTGACTAGGAGATGATGCTTATGTGGTACAATAAACGTATAATAATCGTTTGGATGTGACTACATGACAACAAAACATGAACAAATTTTAGCATACATTGAAAAACTTCCAGTTGGCGATAAAATATCTGTGAGACAAATAGCAAAAGATTTGACTGTCAGTGAGGGGACAGCCTATCGTGCGATTAAAGAGGCAGAAACTAGAAGGCTAGTTAGTACAATAGAACGAGTAGGGACGATTCGCATCGAGTTAAAGAAAAAAGAGCATTTCGAGCGTTTAACCTATGCAGAAGTAGTAAACATTGTGGATGGACAGGTTTTAGGTGGAAAAACCGGATTGCATAAAACATTAAACAAATTTGTCATTGGTGCAATGCAACTTGAAGATATGATGCGGTATGTAGAACCAAGTAATCTATTAATAGCAGGAAATCGACTAAAGGTTCATGAAACTGCGTTACAAGCAGGTGCAGCAGTATTGGTTACAGGTGGCTTTGATGTTACAGAGAATACAAAAAGGTTATCGGACGAGCTAGAGCTTCCTGTCATATCCACTAGTTTTGATACATTTACCGTAGCTACGATGATTAATCGTGCCATTGATGACCAACTTATTAAAAAAGATGTGTTATTAATCGAGGATATATATGTTCCACTCCAAGAGACGTCGTATTTGTACTCTACAGATAAAGTCAAACAGTACCGAGTACTGAATGATGTTACGACGCATGGTGTTTTCCCAGTAGTAGATGCATCGAAGAAACTAGTAGGAATTATTACTGCGAGAGATGTCATCGGTAAATCGAATAATGAACCAATTGAAAAAGTTATGACTAAGAATCCGATTTCTGTCACGATGAAAACAAGTGTATCTTCTGCGAGCCATCGAATGATCTGGGAGGGTGTAGACTTGTTGCCAGTGGTCCGCGATACAAATTATTTAGAGGGCGTCATTAGTAGACAAGATGTATTAAAGGCACTACAAGCTGCTGCTAGACAACCACAAAATGGTGAAACGATAGACGACATTGTAAAGCAACAAATAAAAATCATTTCTACAGAAGATTTTATATTTGAATTTGTTGTTACACCACAAATGACAGATCATTATGGCGCTATGTCCAATGGTGCTTTTACGATATTAGTAACCGAAACCGGGGCACAAACTTTGAAAATTCGTAAACGTGGAGAAAGTGTCGTGGAGAATTTGACCATTTACTATACGAAGCCAATTCAGCTAGAAAGTATCCTACGCATTCAAGCCAGAGTGTTAGAATTGAGCAGAAAAGTAGCGAAGATGGATATAGAAATCTTTAATGACAAACTATTAGTCGGAAAAGCTATGGTAACGTATCAGTTACTGGAAAGATAAGAATAGTGGAAGATTAACGAGTTTTTTATATTTTAGATTTCTACTCATTTAATTAATTGTAGTGGAAGTCGGCGACTCCAGCGGGATAAGCGAGAAAGTCGAGACCCCACAGGGAGCATAGCGACCGAGGAGGCTCGGCCTCGCCCGCGGAAAGCGTCCGACTGCAACGGAATTCCACAGTATTATTTATGTAAATCTAATGAAAAAAAATGATGCAGCTAGTTTAGCTGCATCATTGATTTATAGATAATTCTTCTACTACGAATTGCCCGTAATGCTTGGCCACTTTTACATTATGATAAGTAAAATAACCTCCTAGCAAGATAAACAGACCAGCAACAACATAGGTTATGGAAGACTGGTAAATGATTAAAAAGTTAATACCGAAAAATAACAAAAAAGTACCAAGGCATATAGAAGCTTTTGCACCATACCATTTTTTACGAATAGGTAATGTTGTGCGGAATTGTTTCGTTTTAAAATAAAAATACCAAACAAATGTAACTACTATTGCAGCTACTAATATAATATTAAGCATAATGAACCTCCAATAAAAAGTTAACCTTCTTTCTATTGTAAAGGGAAGTTTATAAAAATGCGAATAGTAAAACCAAACAAGCGAGGTAATTTCAGATGAAAAGACAAATCATAGACACAATCGAAAAGTATGACAAAATTATTTTGCATCGCCATGTTAGACCTGATCCAGATGCCTATGGTTCGCAAATCGGATTAAAAGAGCTCATTGCATTAAATTATCCAACAAAGAAAGTCTTAGCAACCGGCACTCATGATGATACATTAAATTTTCTTGCTCATCCTGACAATGTTTCCGACGAGGATTTTCAAGATGCTTTAATCATTGTTACAGATACAGCAAATACGGAAAGAATTGATGATGCTCGCTATAAACTAGGAAGTTTTCTTTTGAAAATAGATCATCATCCTAATGATGATGCCTATGGCGATTTGCTGTGGGTAAATCCAGAAGCTAGTTCTGTTAGTGAAATGATATGTGAGTTGTTCGTGGAAGCAAAAGAATATAAACAGTGGAAAATGGATACTTCCATCGCACGTTTATTATTTGCAGGAATTGTAGGAGATACAGGTAGATTTATGTTCCAAAGTACAACCAAGCAGACTATGGATTTTGCTGGAGAGTTGCTAACATATGATTTTGATAGTACTGCTTTATATAATGGAATGTATGAGGTTGAAAGAAATCTCCTTCAGCTAAAAGGCTATGTATATGCAAACTTTGAAATGGATGAAACTGGTGTAGGCCATGTTAAACTAACGAAAGAAATTCTTCAAAAGTATAAAGTAGATCAATCAGAAGCATCTCTGCTAGTAAGTGCGCTAGCTGATGTGAAGGGTATGAAATGTTGGGTATTCTTTATAGAAGACTCCTCAGAAATTCGAGTTCGACTTCGTTCAAAAGGTCCTGTTATTAATGGAATAGCCAAAAAATATGGTGGTGGAGGACATCCACTTGCTTCAGGAGCTGCAGTAAAGAATTGGGAAGAAGCTGCTTTAGTTATAGAAGATTTAAAAATGTTGTAAATTGAGGTGTTTAAATGAAAACAGTATATCCACAAATTGTGACATCGGCGGATATGCTGAAGAGCACAATACAATTGGAACCACTTACGCAAAAGCTAAAACAGAATAATGCGAGGGCAGCTGCCATAACAAATAGTAGATTGTATGGATTACTGCCTTTTTGGCATGCATTACATGCGCAAAAGATTAAACCTGTACTTGGACTCACCGTAAATGTTCAATTAGAGTCAAATATTGTAGGTCTGGTGTTATACGCTAAAGATCATAATGGTTATGAAAATTTGTTAAAAATATCAAGTAGTATCGAGACAAGAGATATTACAACGCTACCTAAGAGATGGTTAGAAGCATATAAAAGTGGATTGATCGCTGTTTACAAAGGAGAGTCTTCTACTTCGTTAGAGCAGCTTACTGAATTACAAAGGATATTTGGACATGTAAATTTCTACCTAGCAATGGACCGACCTAACGGTGAAAAACTAGACTACGAAGAAATAATCATCCAGTTGGGTGAACAGTTGTCTATACCAATTACTGCATTCCATATGAGTCGATACATAGAAAAAGAAGATGCTTTCGCATATGAAGTATTAAATGCGATGGATCAATCGCTTAAAATGAATGATCATGCTCGCTTAAAACCATCTTCCAATTCCCTTCATCTCCTTTCTGGTGAAGAATGGAGTGAATGGTTTTCAGATGTTCCAAACTGGATTGAAAACACAGAGCAGATGCTAAATAGCTGTAATGTTACTATAGAAAAAACAGCTTTGATTATGCCTAAATATCCATTGCCCGAAACGAAGAATTCTAAGGACTTCTTAAGAGAGCTTTGTGAGGATGGACTGAGTAAACGGATAAAGGAAATTACGAAACCATATTTAGAGCGTCTAAATTATGAATTGTCCATTATTAACCAAATGAACTATGAGGACTATTTTTTAATCGTTCAGGATTTTGTGAAGTTTTCTAAACAACAAAACATATTAACCGGTCCGGGTCGTGGATCTTCCGCCAGCTCACTTGTAGCATTTTCTTTGAATATTACCGACGTAGATCCCCTTCGGTATGGTTTACTTTTTGAGCGGTTTTTAAATCCAGAACGAATTACAATGCCGGATATTGATATTGATTTTGCGGATTCGAGAAGGATGGAAGTTATTCAATATGTCGTAGAGAAGTATGGAAAGAACTATGTCTCCCAAATTATTACGTTTGGTACATTGTCAGCAAAAGCTGCTGCTAGAGAAGTTGCTAGAGTGTTTGGATTTGAGTCCACCACCTTGGAAGCTATTTCTTCTTTTATACCTGCAAAGCCCGGAATCACGTTAAATGAAGCATATACTATGTCTGAGAAATTGCGTGAGTTTATACAAACAGAAGACATTCGAAAAAAATGGTTTCAAGTCGCACTTGCTTTAGAGGGGCTACCAAGGAATGCCTCTACACATGCAGCAGGTGTGGTATTATCACCAGTTTCTTTGGTGGATGTTATTCCTATTCAAGGTGGGCATGAGGATATCTATTTAACTCAATGGCCGATGAAAGAAGTAGAACAAGTTGGATTACTCAAAATGGACTTTTTAGGGCTACGAAATTTGACCATTATTGAAAGAATTTTGAAGATCATAAATTATAAGCAATCAAACCCATTTAAATTAACGGAAATTCCGCTACATGATGAATTGACCTTTCGGCTACTCCAGCAAGGAGATACTACAGGTGTATTTCAATTAGAATCTGCCGGAATGCGACAAGCCCTAAAACAAATCAATCCAACAAAGTTTGAGGATGTAGTTGCAGTAAACGCATTATTTCGCCCAGGTCCAATGGAAAGCATACCTCTATATGCAAAACGAAAAGCAGGGCAGGCTCCCGTATCCTACGAACATCCCATATTAGAGCCGATTTTAAAAGAAACCTATGGCATTATAGTTTACCAGGAGCAGATTATGCAAATTGCCTCTAAAATGGCTGGATTTACTTTCGGAGAAGCCGATTTGTTACGTAGAGCTGTGAGCAAAAAAAATCGAGAAGTTTTACAAAGTGAACGTGTACATTTTGTTCAAAAAGCTATTCTAGAGGGGCATTCGGAACAGTCAGCTTCAGCAGTTTATGATTTAATCGTCCGATTTGCTGACTATGGTTTTCCAAAAAGTCATGCTGTAGCCTATAGCGTTATTTCTTTTCAAATGGCTTATTTAAAAGCACATTTCCCAGTAGCTTTTTATAGTGCATTATTGAGCATAGCTACCGGAAACCAAGCGAAGATAAATGAGTTAATGATGGAAATGAAACAAAAAGACATGGCGATTCTTGCTCCCTCTATTTTTCGTAGTCAACGCTTCTTCACAGTTGAAAGAGGAGGAGTGCGGTTTGGTTTACAAGCCATAAAAGGGGTTTCCTATAATTTTATACAAAAATTATTACAGAAACGTATGGAACGAGAAACCAAATGGGAAGATATATTTGACTTAGCTTCTGATTTGTCAGCTGTTCATTTTACAAGAAAAAATGTAGAACCATTGATCAAAGCAGGCGCTCTAGATGAATTCGGTTTTGAGAGATCGACTCTGCTAGCTACTTTAGACGCCGCTGTTAAATATGCTGAATTGATAAGTCCCACAGAGGAATCAGATTTATTTGGTGGCGATGCTTCCCACTTTGGAAAGTCTAAGTATATAAAATCAGATCCACTTCCAATTATGGAGAAGCTACAATTTGAAAAAGAAGTTTTAGGTCAATACTTCTCAGAGCATCCTACAGTTTCTAAGAAGAAAATGTTAACAGATAAATTTATAAATATTTGGGATATATTGCAGACAACAAGAGATATGCCTGTAAAGATAGTTGGACTAATACAGGACATAAAACGAATTCGTACAAAAAAAGGAGAAGCAATGGCTTTTCTAACTGTACAGGACGATACTGGTAGCTTGTCAGTAACACTTTTTCCAGAGGAATATGCAAAATTCAATACGTTATTAAAAGAGCAGGAAATGCTTGTTATCACTGGAAAGTCAGAGCGTAGAAACGGTCGCTCTCAAATTATTACTAAATATATGGAGAAGTAAACTGCATATCTAATATGCAGTTTTTTCTTTACGTTTGTGCAAATCTTTTGTATGCTATTAACTATGAGTGGTCAGACCACTTTGTAATTTATGGAAGAGTGAGGCTAAATGAACCCAACTAATAATCCTAAAAAAATGTTTCTGGAAATAGTAAAGCAGTTGAGACAGCTAATTACAGAAGAAAATGTTGCTGTTGGTGGTAAATTGCCTTCTGAAAGGGAACTAGCAGAGCGACTTCAAGTAGGCAGATCAACAGTCAGGGAAGCACTTAGGAGTTTAGAATTACTCGGTTTAATAGAAACACGTCGAGGAGAAGGTACTTTTCTATCGGATTATCGCAAGCATCGACTAGTTGAGGTGCTATCTACATTTATCCTACAAGAGTCTAAATCGAAGGAAGATGTGCATACAACGAGACATGCGTTAGAAAAAGATGCAATCCATACAATTAGTAACTCTAAGAGACTTTATGAACTACATATATGGGACGCCTTTAAAGAAAAACTTATAGTAGAAGAAATAATTCGAGAAGATATAATTCGTGAAATTATAATCATCTCCAATAATCGATTAGGTTTAAAAATATGGTTTTTGTTAAAACAGTTTGCAGGAGAGCCTTACTTAGAGAATATGAGTCTAGAAGAGAAATCCCATTGGATTCAGCTTCTTACTGCTATGCAAAATGGAGAAGAACACCAAGCGATATCTCTATATAATGAATGGCTTTTGTTAATTAATAGGGGAGATGTATAAATGAGCATTCGAGATATATTTAGAAAAAATCAGAAGAAAAAATATGCTACAATACCTACTGAAAAAGCAAAAAATGATGTGCCAGAAGGTATTATGATGAAATGTCCTGAGTGTAGAAAAAATGTATTTACAAAAGACTTGATGAAGAATTTAAAGGTATGTCCTACATGTGATCACCATATGAAAATGACTGCCTGGGAGCGTGTAGAAATTTTTCTAGATGAAAATACATTTGAGTCGATGGATGATCATTTAGAAACAGTAAATCCTTTGAATTTCCCAAGTTATACGGAAAAGATAAAGGCAGATGCACAAAAGACGGGATTGAATGAAGCTGTTCTTACAGGAATTGGACAACTAGATGGACAACAAGTCGTTGTAGCAATTATGGATTCACATTTTAGAATGGGATCAATGGGTTCAGTAGTAGGCGAGAAAATTACGAGAGCTGTTGAGAAAGCAACAGAGCTTGGTATTCCTTTTATTATTTTCACTGCAAGTGGAGGAGCTAGAATGCAAGAAGGTGTCCTTTCCCTAATGCAAATGGCAAAAACGTCTGTAGCATTAAGAAGACATAGTGATCATGGACTATTGTATATTTCAATTCTTACGCATCCTACAACTGGTGGAGTTTCTGCAAGCTTTGCATCTGTAGGAGATATTAATATTGCCGAACCTAAAGCTTTAATTGGCTTCGCTGGTAGACGAGTGATTGAACAGACAGTGCGAGAAAAACTTCCAGAAGATTTTCAAACTGCTGAGTTTTTAATGAATCATGGACAGCTGGATGCCATAATTCATCGAAAAGAAATGCGGGAAAAAGTTGCTTCCATCGTTCATCTTCATACGACTAAGGAGGGCGCAAAATGGTAAAAGTACTACCTTTTGAAGAACCAATTGTACAATTAAAAACAAAAATAGAAGAATTGAAAGAGTATACAGAAAGTGCTGACGTAGATATGTCAGTAGAAATCGTCAATTTGGAAGCAAGACTAGAAAAATTAGAGCAAGAGATATATGAAAATATGGAACCTTGGGACCGGGTTCAGGTTGCTCGTCATCCTAGTCGTCCCACAACAAGAGATTATATTCAATTATTATGTACAGAATTTATTGAACTCCACGGAGATAGATTTTTCGGTGACGATGCAGCGATTATAGGTGGAATAGCGTTGTTTGAAGGGAAACCAATAACAATAATTGGACATCAAAGAGGATTAGATACAAAAGAGAATATTAAACGTAATTTTGGTATGCCTCATCCAGAGGGCTATCGAAAAGCCTTGCGATTAATGAAACAAGCGGAAAAGTTTAATCGTCCGATAATTTGTATGATTGATACAAAAGGTGCTTATCCAGGAAAAGCAGCGGAGGAACGTGGTCAAAGTGAAGCCATTGCTAGAAACTTAGTAGAAATGGCTGGACTTAAAGTGCCGGTAATAAGTGTTGTTATTGGAGAAGGTGGAAGTGGAGGAGCATTAGCATTAGGTGTTGCTAATCATATTCATATGTTAGAAAACTCTACGTACTCCGTTATTTCACCAGAAGGAGCTGCATCGATTCTTTGGAAGGATGCATCCTTGGCAAAACAAGCTGCAGAAGCGATGAAAATTACTGCTCCAGATTTAAAGAAAATGGGTATCATTGATACAGTCATCACTGAAGTTCATGGAGGAGCTCATAAAGATATAGCTACACAGGCTAAATATATGAAGGAAACCCTCCTTACTTCATTAAAACAATTAGAGAATTTAGCACCAGATGAGCTAATTGAAAATCGATATTCTAAATTTAAAAATATAGGGGAATTTAATGAATAAAATGCGTCAGGAGCGACGCATTTTTTTTTAATTCATTTCATGATAAGCTTGTATTATGAAATTCATTGTATGGAGGAGAAATAGATGAAGAGAATTGGTGTATTAACAAGTGGAGGAGACGCTCCCGGCATGAACGCAGCTGTTCGTGCTGTTGTGAGAAAGGCCATCTATGAGGGGCTTGAAGTAGTGGGTATTTTCCATGGCTACCAAGGACTAATCGATGGTAAAATGGAAGTTTTAGACCTTGGTTCCGTAGGGGACATTATTCAAAGAGGTGGAACAAAACTGTTTTCTGCAAGATGCCCTGAGTTCCGAACAGAGGAAGGTCAACAAAAAGCAATAGAGCAGCTGAAGGCTCATGGTATTGAGGGATTAGTAATTATCGGTGGGGATGGTTCTTATCGTGGTTCTATGAAATTAACGGAAAATGGCTTCCCTTGTGTAGGAATACCAGGAACAATCGATAATGATATTCCTGGTACAGACTATACACTAGGATTTGACACAGCTTTAAATACAGTCATTGAAAGTATTGATAAAATCAGAGATACTGCCACATCGCATGAACGTACATTTATTGTAGAAGTAATGGGGAGAGATGCTGGAGACCTTGCTTTATGGGCTGGTGTTGCCGGTGGGGCAGAAACTATCATAATTCCAGAAGTAGAGATAAATATGGATGAAATTGTCGAGCGTCTAAAAAGCGGTTCGGAACGTGGGAAAAAACATAGTATTATTATTGTTGCTGAGGGTGTGATGAGTGGTGCAGAATTTGCAAGTAAACTCAAGGACTTAGCGGATATTGAGACTAGAGTTTCGGTACTTGGACATATTCAACGTGGTGGTTCACCTACGGGTCGCGATCGTGTGCTAGCAAGTTTATTTGGAGCAAAAGCTGTAGAGGTTCTTCTAACCGGAAGTGGCGGACGTGCGATTGGCATACAGAATCATCAAGTGGTAGACTATGATATGAATAAAGCATTTGAAAATCATGAAGAATTTGATATATCTATGTATCAATTATCTAAAGAATTATCGATTTAATGAGGAAGCACCTTCCCATTATAGAAAGGACTGTACTATGAGAAAAACTAAAATAGTTTGTACAATTGGACCCGCAAGTGAATCAGAGGAAATGTTAGAGAAATTAATTAATGCTGGTATGAATGTTGCCAGATTGAATTTCTCACATGGAAATCACGAGGAACATTCTGCAAGAATTCAAACGATTCGTAAAGTATCTAAGAAAACAGGTAAAGTTGTTGGGATTTTATTGGATACAAAAGGACCGGAAATTCGCACACATAAAATGGAAAATGGTGCTATTGAGCTTCAAACTGGACAAACAATAGAAATTTCGATGACAGAGGTGTTAGGTACTTTAGAGCGCTTCTCTATTTCCTATGACAAATTAATCGAGGATGTTCACGAAGGTTCAGTCATTCTATTGGATGACGGACTAATTGAATTAATCGTGCAAAAAATTGATAAAGAGAGTGGAATTATTTCCACTTATATTCAAAATGCAGGAACATTAAAAAACAATAAAGGTGTCAATGTACCTGGTGTGTCGGTTCAATTACCTGGCATGACAGAAAAGGATGCCGGGGATATCCTTTTTGGTATTGAGCAGGATATAGACTTTGTTGCAGCTTCTTTCGTTCGTCGTGCAAAAGATGTGCTAGAAATCCGTAAACTACTAGAAGAAAATAATGGTGCTCATATTCAAATTATTCCTAAAATCGAAAACCAAGAAGGCGTAGATAATATTGATGAAATTATTCAAGTATCTGATGGCTTAATGGTTGCAAGGGGAGATTTAGGTGTAGAAATTCCGGCAGAAGAAGTTCCTTTGGTTCAAAAGAAACTAATTTCAAAATGTAACGAAGCTGGAAAACCTGTTATTACAGCTACACAAATGCTCGATTCTATGCAACGCAACCCTAGACCTACTCGCGCAGAAGCAAGTGATGTTGCAAATGCTATATTTGATGGAACAGATGCAATTATGCTTTCTGGGGAAACAGCGGCGGGACTTTATCCAGTAGAGGCTGTTCAAACGATGGATAAAATAGCTCGTCGTACAGAAAATGCAGTAGATTATCGTGAAAATGTAACGAAAATTAGTAAAGCGCGTGACGTAAACCTAACTGATGCTATTGGTCAAGCAGTTGCACACACAGCGATAAATCTAAAGGTAAAAGCAGTTATTGCACCAACTGAAAGTGGATATACTGCAAAAATGATTGCTAAATTTAGACCTGGTGTTCCGATAATTGCAGTGACTTCATCAGCTACTCCATCTAGAAAACTTACATTAGTTTGGGGAGTATATCCGATTGTTGGAAAAAAAGCTCACTCTACGGATGAGATTTTAGAGGATGCTGTGGAGGAAAGTATTCTTCATCATTATGTAACCCATGGCGATTTAGTTGTGATTACGGCTGGTGTACCTGTTGGAGAAGCCGGCACAACAAACTTGATGAAGGTTCATATTATTGGAGACTTAGTTGCAAGAGGACAAGGTATTGGTAAAAGTACTGCATTCGGAAAAGCAATAGTTGTGAATAATGCCGAAGAATTAGCCGGACAAGATACAACTGATAGTATTATTGTGACATTAGGATCAGACCGTGATATGGTCCCTAGTATTGAAAAATGCAGAGGTTTAATCACTGAAGAGGGTGGTTTAACTAGCCATGCCGCAGTTGTAGGACTTAGCTTAGGTGTGCCGGTTATTGTAGGCGTTAAAGATGCCACAACTCTGATAAAAAATGGTCAAGAATTAACGATAGATGCTGAAAGTGGATTTATCTATCATGGACATGCTAACATTATTTAAAAAAATGCCTCACCCTAAAAGGTGGGGCTTTTATTGAATGAGAAAGTATTAACATATTAGAATCTATCCAGTGATACTAATGATTTTCGTTACAGGCGGACGCTTTCCGCGGGCGAGGCCGAGCCTCCTCGTTCGCTACGCTCCCTGCGGGGTCTCGACTTTCTCGCTTATCCCGCTGGAGTCGCCACCTTTCACTACAATCAATTAAGCAAGTAGTATCCAACAAGAAGAGTTTGCATAGCCTATCGCATGGATGATAAGATTGATCAAATTTAGAAAGTGATAATAATATTTGTAATCATTTTTGAATGAGAAATGCTATTATCTAATGAAGATGAAAGTAGCTTTTCTTTTATACTAGTGGATTAAAGAAAAATAGTAAGTGTTCTCAAAATAAAGAGGCAAAGTAGCGACCGAAATTGTATCTTCGGGCGCTTACTCTATGAATAAGAAAGTATCTTTTCCTTAGTTATCTGAAAAGGCACTGGCCTGTTTCCCAAAGTTGTAGGTGGGCGACGGACAGACAAACGCCATAAGATTACCGAGAAAAGGGAGGCTGGTCGTGACGTCAGTCACGACCAGCCTCTCAAAAAAATATCCGATAATATTATAGCAACAAGTCTGTCCAAAGCCCGCCGGAAACGATTGAAATAGGTTTTGAGTTTAAAGGGTGCTTAAGCTATTTCTAAAAGGAAGGTGAAATGATGAAATGGATTATTGGTTTGTTTATCCTAATCCCTGCGCTCGAATTATATATTCTAATGCTATCAGGTAAAACTATTGGAGTAGGATACACATTTTTATTGATCATCGCAAGTGGAATAATTGGTGGCTATTTTGCAAAAAGACAAGGCTTAAAAGCTTTTCGTGAGGTATCCGATAGCGTTAAAAACTATCAAGCACCGGGAGAAGCAGCGATAAATGGTATTAGTATATTTGTCGGAGCTATATTAGTTGTACTCCCGGGGTTTATATCGGATATTATTGGCTTCATGCTTTTATTTGCCCCAACCCGCAACTTATTTAAACCACTTGTTTATAGATGGATTCGCAAGAAGATGAAAAACGGTCAAGTTATTGTGATGAAGTCTTCGTAAAGCTTTCCCATTTATGGGCGAATAGATAAATAAATGGACTAAACAATATTCCTATAAATCCAAAGATTAATATGGCTGCCGCGCTCAAATAAAAGACGTGGACAGCCTTTATTTGTGTGGTGGATGACCAGAGTACAGATTCGACAATATGTCTTGTTAACTGAACAAACAAGTATAAAAGTAAGATAATAGTACCTACCATATGCATTTCCATTAAAAAAAAGTAAATACATAAAGGAATCAGGATTAGGCCTGTACCTAAAAAAGGAACACTATCGACTAAAGAAATGAGAAATGCGTATTTAATCGGATTATGTAATCCTAATACCGAGAATCCAATAGAAATCAAAATAAACGTTAATATAAATAACTTAAATTCAACATGTATAAATTGATTTACGATGGTTGAGGATTTCAGTAATGCTCTATGGCAAAGACCTCGCACTTTTTTAGGAAAGTATACTAGAAACCATTCTCGGTCCTTAATAGATTCGATTAAGGAAAAAAATAATCCAATACTAAATAAGAATATCTCAAAAAAATAAGAAGGTAAATGCGTTACATTTAATAATAAATCATTCAATAGTTTATTTAGTAATGTTTGAAATTTGCCTTCAAACATCATAAATATTGGGTGATTTTGTATTTCCATTACAGGTAGTAAAACAACATGTTCGTGTATAAATGGAATTAGATCAATTAATGTTTGAATTAGAAAAAATAATATGATTAAAAAACTAGATAAAATTAAAATTACAGTGAGTAAAACACTTATAAATACTGGAATTTTAAATTTTTTATGTAATAAATTAGTTAATGGAAATAGAAAGTAACCTCCAATAATTGACAAAGTAAGCGGGTAAGCAATAAATGATATCAGTATAATTATTCCAATTGGCAGCCATTGTGACAACAATTCTTTTTTATTTAATTGTAGAGTAATCATTTTCATCCAATCTTTTCAATTAATTAGGAGATTTTAAGATATTTTTCAACAAACTTAAGCGTTTTCATTCACAAAAACGTCAATATTGATTATACTGTTTAAGTAAGCAATGCTAAGAACATTAATATATACATATAGTTCTTCTGATTTAATGAAGATTTGGTCAGAAGTCTTATGTTGTAAAGGGGAGACTTTGATATGACAACAACTAAAGGTTTAGAAGGAATTGTAGCGGCAGAAACGTCAATCAGTTCAATCATCGATGATACACTTACATACGTTGGATATGATATTGATGATTTAGCGAACAATGCGAGCTTTGAAGAAGTAGTTTACTTACTTTGGCATAAGCGTCTTCCAAATGCGACAGAATTAGCTGAATTGAAACAACAATTAGCTGACAACATGGCTGTACCACAAGAAGTTTTGAATTATTTCAAAACATTCCCAATCAATGATGTACATCCAATGACTGCTCTTAGAACAACAGTTTCTATGCTTGCATTATATGATGATGCTGCAGAAGATATGTCCGATGAGGCAAATTACTTAAAAGCAATTAAATTACAAGCAAAAATCCCAACATTAGTAACAGCTTTCTCTCGTGTTCGTAAAGGTCTAGAACCTGTAGCACCTAAAACAGACTTAGGTTATGCTGCTAACTTCTTGTACATGCTACACGGAGAATTACCACAAGACATAGAGATCGAAGCGTTTGATAAAGCACTTGTTTTACACGCGGATCATGAATTGAATGCTTCTACATTCACTGCTCGCGTATGTGTAGCAACCCTTTCAGACATTTATTCTGGTGTAGTTGCAGCTATTGGAGCCTTAAAAGGACCTCTACATGGTGGAGCAAACGAACAAGTTATGAAAATGTTAACAGAAATCGATACACTTGATAATGTTGACGCTTATATTAACGAAAAATTAGAAAACAAAGTAAAAATTATGGGATTCGGTCACCGTGTATATAGAAAAGGAGACCCACGTGCAAAACATTTACGTGAAATGTCTAAAAAATTGACTACACTTAATGGTGAATCCAAACTATATGATATGTCTATTCGTATCGAAGAAATAGTTACAGGGCAAAAGAATTTACCACCAAACGTAGACTTCTATTCTGCTTCTGTATATCATTCCTTGAAAATAGACCATGATTTATTTACACCAATCTTTGCAGTATCACGTGTATCTGGTTGGAGTGCTCATATTCTTGAGCAATATGCAAACAACCGTTTGATCCGTCCACGTGCAGAATATGTTGGACCTGGAATGCAAAAGTATATTCCAATTGAAGAAAGATAATAGTAGTATTATCTTAGTAGATAGGGCTTAAACACTTCCCGTGTTTACTGCCCTATGATTATGATGGTAGGAGGAAATAACAAATGACAACAGGTAAAATTACAGTAGAAAACGGTGTACTTAACGTACCAAACACAGCGGTAATTCCTTTCATTGAGGGAGACGGAACGGGTCCGGATATTTGGGCTGCAGCATCACGTGTATTAGAAGCTTCAGTAGAAAAAGCTTATAATGGTGAAAAGAAAATTGAATGGAAAGAAGTTCTTGCTGGTCAAAAAGCATTCGATAAAACTGGCGAATGGTTACCTCAAGAAACTTTAGATGTTATTAATGAGTACCTAATCGCTATTAAAGGACCTCTAACTACACCAATCGGTGGGGGAATTCGTTCATTAAACGTTGCATTACGTCAAGAGCTTGACCTATATACTTGCCTACGTCCAGTTCGTTACTTCACTGGTGTACCATCGCCAGTTAAACGTCCAGAAGATACTGACATGGTTATTTTCCGTGAAAACACAGAAGATATCTACGCTGGTATTGAGTATGCTAAAGGTACAGATAATGCGAAAAAACTAATCGACTTCTTAAAAACAGAATTCGGTGTGAAAAATATTCGTTTCCCAGAAACTTCAGGTATCGGTATTAAACCAATCTCTGAAGAAGGTACAAAACGTTTAGTTCGCGCTGCTATTAACTATATTATTAAAGAAGGTCGTACTTCTTTAACATTAGTTCATAAAGGGAATATCATGAAGTTCACAGAAGGTGCTTTCAAAACTTGGGGTTATGAAGTAGCAGAACAAGAATTTGGTGATAAAGTATTTACTTGGAACCAATATGATAAAATTAAAGAAGAACAAGGAACGGAAGCTGCTGACAAAGCACAAGCTGATGCACTTGCAGCTGGTAAAATCCTTGTAAAAGATTCGATTGCTGATATCTTCTTACAACAAATTTTAACTCGTCCAAAAGAGTTTGATGTAGTTGCTACTATGAACTTAAATGGAGATTATATTTCTGATGCACTTGCTGCGCAAGTTGGTGGTATCGGTATTGCTCCAGGGGCTAACATTAACTATGTAACTGGACATGCTATTTTCGAGGCTACTCATGGTACAGCTCCTAAATATGCTGGTCTAGACAAAGTTAACCCATCTTCTGTTATTCTTTCAGGAGTATTAATGCTAGAACATTTAGGTTGGAACGAAGCTGCTAAACTTATCATGGATTCAATGGAGAAATCTATTGCTTCTAAAGTGGTAACTTATGACTTCGCTCGTTTGATGGACGGTGCAACTGAAGTTAAGTGTTCTGAATTCGCTGATGAACTTATTAAAAACATGTAATACGAAAATGAAATTTGGTTTTTAAGGAAGGGAATTTTCCCTTCCTTTTCTTATAAAAACAAAAGGAGAGTTTTCTAATGACATTGAAAAGAAGTAAAATTTCAGTAATCGGTGGAGGATTTACAGGTGCAACAACTGCTTTTCTACTTGCTCAAAAAGAACTTGGTAATATTGTATTAGTAGACATTCCACAAGCAGAAAATGCTACTAAAGGTAAAGCTTTGGATATGGCACAAGCTGGACCAGTACAAGGTTTTGACGCTGATATCATTGGTACTTCTAACTATGAAGATACGAAAGACTCAGATCTAGTAATTATCACTGCTGGTATAGCACGTAAACCTGGTATGAGCCGTGACGATTTAGTTCAAACAAACCAAAAAGTCATGAAATCTGTTACATCTGAAATTGTAAAATATTCTCCAAATACAACAATATTAGTATTGACGAACCCTGTTGATGCGATGACTTATACAGTTTATAAAGAATCAGGATTACCAAAAGAACGTGTAATCGGACAATCAGGAGTACTTGATACTGCTCGTTTCCGTACGTTTGTTGCCAAAGAACTAAACCTATCTGTTAAAGATGTAACTGGTTTTGTACTTGGTGGACATGGTGACGATATGGTGCCATTAGTAAGATATTCTTACGCAGGTGGAATTCCATTAGAAACTTTAATCGACGCTGCTCGTTTAGAAGAAATCGTAGATCGTACTCGTAAAGGTGGAGCAGAAATCGTTAACCTTCTTGGCAATGGCTCTGCTTACTATGCTCCGGCTGCATCTTTAGTTGAAATGGCTGAAGCAATTCTGAAAGACCAAAAGCGAATATTGCCATCAATCGCTTATTTAGAAGGCGAATATGGTATGGATGGGATTTACCTTGGGGTTCCAACAGTACTAGGTGCTTCAGGTATCGAGAAAATTATCGAACTTGAGTTAACAGAAGATGAAAAAGCATTATTAAACAAATCTGCAGAGACCGTCAAAGCTGTTATGAAAGTTTTAGCATAAGTATATAGTGGTAGCTATCGAGTGGGGGAACCCACTCGATTTTTTTGAAAGCAAGTACATTAAAATGTCCCTTGAACACTGGGGCCTTGGGACTGAAGAAAATGAAGAAATAATACTACTGATTTCCGTTTCAGGTGGTAGCTTTCCGCGGGCACGACTACAATCTCCTCGTCACTACGTTCCTGCGAGGCTTTCAGCTCGTGCTGTTCCCACGGGAGTCGGCCACCTTTCACTACAATGAATATAGTGTGTAGTACTCATTTTAAGATTTAGCATAGCTTATCGCTGGGATAATAGAATTAGTTTTAGTTAATGTAGTAAGAAAATTTTTCTGACATTGCTTTTCAATTAGGGATGCCACTACAATGAAGGTTCTTTGATACTAGTGGAAATAAAGAGAAATAGTAAGTGTTTACCCCATAAAGAAGCGAAATAGGAACGAAATTGCATCTTCGAGAGCTTCCTCTATGTGTGGGAAGTATCTTTTCTCTAGTTATCCCAAAATGCACTAACCTGTTTCTAAAAATTCACTTGTTAATCATATAGCAAAACGTCTGTCCAAAGCCCTTCGAAAAAGATAGAAACAGGTTTTGAACTTAAAGGGCGACCTGTGCTTATATACTGGAAAAGTTCCATCAAATAGTACTATTGATTTCCCCGGGACAGGTCCTATCATCACCTTGCGCTTTGCGTAGGTTTATTGTTAATATAGAATTAGCTATTTGTAAGGGGGAGGAACTATTGTTATTAGGGAAAACTCGGAAAATAGGTAGACATATACAGGAAATAGAGATTGGTGAAAAATTAACGCTTACAGAAAAAATAGAGGACAAAGACTTGCTTCTATATCTGGGGCTAACCAATGATAACAACCCTTTATATATTCAACATGATTTTGCAGCTAAGACTCAATATGGAAAACCTATCGTACCGTCGATTATGTTAACGGGTATTATTACATCCGCAATCTCAAAATACTTGCCGGGTCCTGGTTCACATATAACGAAACAGTATATAAGCTTTCCAACACCTACTTATCATTACTCAATAGTAGAATTTGCATTTGAAATAAAGGAAATAATAGAACAATTAAATAATGTAATAATTACAGTAGTAGCTCAAAATGACCAAAATGAAATTGTTGTGGAGGGCGAACTTCATGTAACGCCGCCAATTATAGAAAAATAATAACAGTATAGCTAACATCGATTTGGAATGGGGGTTTCAAATCAACCTTGGAGGCAAAAAAAATGAGAAAAGTATTAGTTGTGGATGATGAAAGCTCAATTGTAACTTTATTAAAATATAATCTTGAAGAAGCTGGTTTTGAAGTCATAACAGCAAGTGATGGCTTAGAAGGTCTTAATAAAGCTTTAGATGAAAAACCAGAGGTTATCGTACTAGATTGGATGCTGCCACATATGGATGGCATGGAAGTCTGCAAAGAGCTTCGTTTAAAGAAAGTACAAATTCCTATTATAATGTTAACCGCAAAAGATGAAGAATTCGATAAAGTATTAGGTCTTGAACTAGGTGCTGATGATTATATGACGAAGCCTTTCAGTCCAAGAGAGGTAACCGCAAGGGTAAAAGCAATGATTCGTCGTTCTGGCATATCTACTGAGCATAAGAAAGAGAAAACCATAGAAGAAATGTATACTTTTGGCCCACTACAAGTATTCCCGGAACGTTTTGAAGTACTTTTAAACAATGAGGTCGTTGAGTTTACTCCAAAAGAATTTGAATTACTCGTGTATTTAATTGAAAACAAAAATCGAGTGTTAACACGTGATCAGCTATTAAGTGCAGTATGGAACTATGATTTTGCAGGCGATACTCGTATTGTGGATGTTCATATTAGTCATTTACGTGACAAAATTGAAGAAAATAGTAGAAAGCCTAATTTCATCAAAACAATTAGAGGACTAGGATACAAGTTTGAGGAGCCTAAGAGCTAATGAAATCATTTCATTCCAAACTTTTTAGAACTTATTCAATTATGATAGGGTTAATATTAGCTTGTCTAGGAATTATACTTGGACAGCTTTTTCCTATTTTTGCTAAAAGCTCTTCAGAAAAAGTCATAAACACAAAAATAGATGAAGTATCAAATTATATAGAATCCACAGGACTCGCAGTTGATGAACAGAGGCATATTAAGGAAATGTTGGATTCTACATTCTCTCAAACTGAATTGATAAATGCCCATTCCTTATGGTTGTTTTTAATCATCATTCTTAGTATTACTTTTCTTGTTGCACTGTTTTTAGGGACTAATATTTTCAAAAAGTTTGCCCAGCCGATAGAGCATTTGACAGAAACAGCCATGGAATTAGCAAGAGGAAATTATCGAATTCGTGCCTTTGAAGAAGAATTTTCAGGGATGTCGAAGCTAAGTAACTCTATTAATATACTCGCACGAAATTTACATGATATATCCGTCATGAGAGAAACTGAAAAAGAACGTTTAAAAACGTTGATCGAGAATATGGGTAGTGCCCTTATTATGATTGATCGAAACGGGTATATTACTATTGTGAATCGTTCGTTTCTTAAGCAGCTTGATATTTCGTTTAATGACGTTGATGGAAAGCTATTTAATAAAATTGGTCTTCCAAAAAAGATTGAGGCGTTCATTGACCAGTTATTTTTGACAGAGGCTTCTAATAGGGAACAAATATCGATAAAGAAAAACATACATACTTATTATATGGATGCTTACGGGGCGCCTGTTATCGGTGAGCACGGAAAATGGCTTGGTATAGTGGTAGTAATGCATGAAATTACGGAGCTTGTGAAACTGGAGCAAGTCAGAAAAGATTTTGTAGCAAATGTTTCTCACGAATTGAAGACACCTGTTACTAGTATTAAAGGATTTTCAGAAACATTATTGTATGGCGCATATAAAAATGAAGAAACATTGCTTTCTTTCCTTGAGATTATACACAAAGAAAGTAATAGACTTCAAATGCTTATCAATGACTTATTAGACCTTTCAAAAGTGGAGCAGGTAGGATATGAAGTGAATTTACAAAAGGTCAATTTATTGGATGTTGTAGAACGAAGTAAAGAGATGACTAGTCATATTCTAGAGGAAAAGAATATGCGTCTCGAGATAATATATAGCGAACCAGTCTATGTATTAGGTGATTTAAATCGCTTAATCCAAATAACGATGAATTTATTGATGAATGCACTGACCTACTCCCCTGAGGATAAAACGGTTACTATATCCATTGATCATAACGAAAAATGTGGAATATTCCGTATTCAAGATGAAGGGATAGGCATAGCGAAAGAAGAAATTAACCGGGTATTCGAGCGTTTTTACCGAGTGGATAGAGCAAGAAGTAGAAACTCAGGAGGAACCGGTCTTGGTTTAGCAATTGTAAAACATCTCGTGGAAGCACATCACGGATTACTAGAAGTAGAAAGTGAAGTAGGAAAAGGTACTGTCTTTACTGTATCAATTCCACTTGTTAAAAGTTAACGGAGGTCATTATGAATAAACAACCATTTATCCCCATTATAATTGGGACAGATATGAATGCTTATAATATGGCAATTTCTTTTCATGAGGAATACAATATTAAACCGATATTAGTAGGTAAAGAAGAAATGTCTTTTACAAAATGGAGCAGCGTAATCGAACATATAGAGATTCAACCAAATTTGTGGGATAAATCTTCCTTTGTTCAAGTTCTTTCCAAAGTAGCAGAAAAATATAAAACAAACGACAAACAATTGCTATTAATAGGGACAAATGATTTTTATGTACGATTAATAATTGAAAATGCGGATGCCTTAAAGAAAATGTATGTTTTTAACTATATGTCGGAAGAATTAATGAACAATCTTCTCGTCAAAACAAATTTCTATAAGCTTTGTGAAGAGCACGGGATCGATGCTCCGAAAACATATTATTATTCATGTGCAAAAAAAGCTGCATTTACAGAAGATGTGCTCTTCCCATTAATCATAAAACCGAGCAATGGTGTTATGTATTACAAAAATAAGTTTCCTGGTCAGCAAAAAGTTTACCGTGTAGAGACAAAGGCTGAACTAGATGATGTCTTAAACAAAGTGAATGCTAGTGGTTATACGGAAGACTTAATCATTCAGGATTATATTCCTGGAGACGACACGTATATGTGGGATTCAGTTTTTTATATGAGTTCTAAAGGTAAAGCCCAACTAAGTACACTTGCACAGGTGGTTCTTCAGGAGCACACAGTTACGGCTATTGGTAACTACACTGCACTCATTACTCGATATAATGAGGAACTGATGGAAAAGCTACAACACTTTTTAGAAGCAATAGGTTATGTTGGTTTTGCAAACTTTGACTTAAAATTAGATGAGCGTGATGGGAAATTTAAAGTATTTGAGGTAAATATTAGACAAGGTCGATCTAGTTATTATACAACTGCGCTTGGACATAATATGGCCCGTTATTTTGTAGATGATGTTATTTATCAAAAGGAAAAAGCTCTTACTTTGTTGAATGAACATTATTTATTTACCGTAGTGCCTAAAATCGTATTAAAGAAATTTGTTGAAAATGAAGAGATTCAACAAGAAGTGAATTTGCTTTTGAAGTCCGGTAAATGGGGAAATCCACTCTTTTATAAAAAGGACAAGCATTTTACTCGTAAACTATTTTTGATCGCTCGCCAGTTCAACTATTATAAAAAATATAAAAACAATAATTGGTAAGGAAATATTTACAAATCATTCACAATGCATTAACAATTATTTGATACATTTAAATAGACCCCTTTTCCAAAACGATTTACCTAAGAAAAGCTAGCATTTTGCTAGCTTTTTTTATTTTCATTGAATTAATTTCATAAAAGCATATTCAACAGCGAATTTCCGAGCAGCGTTGATTTCATACACCAGGGTGACGCTTTCCGCAGGAACGGCTCCAATCAACTAGATCGACTTTTAAGAAAAAGAATAATAATTGGGAAATCACGTAAAAATCCGTGTTATTAGTTGTAACAAGTATTATGAACTCATAAAAATATCCTATTCCAACTTAACCTCTTAAAAGCTAACAGAGCATTTTATTTATAGAAAATGCTTATGGAACAACTAACTCTATTATTTTGAAACCAATTACCAAGTTAAACCGTAAAAGGAAGTATACATAAAAGGAGGAAATTATATGAGTGCTAAAAGGTTACTAACTATTATCGCCATGAGTGTAATTGGCATTATATTAATATCTGCAGTTTTTACTTCATGGTATACAGTAGATGAATCGGAACAAGCAATCGTCATTACGTTTGGTGAAGCAAGTGAACCAGTAGTTGATTCGGGGTTGAAGTTTAAAATGCCTTGGCCAATTCAAAAAGTAGAAAAACTATCAAAAGAAACATTTAGTCTGAAGTTCGGTTACAGTCAAACCGCAGACGGAGATATCAAATCATTTGATAAGGATACTAAAATGATTACAGGGGACGACAATATTGTATTAACGGATCTAGTCGTTCAATGGAAAATTACAGATCCTAAATCATATTTATTTAATGCTGAAAATCCACAAGAACTACTTCATGATGCAACCTCTGCTTCTATTCGCTCTGTTATTGGGAACTCCAAAATAGATGATGCCTTAACATCAGGAAAAGCACAGATTGAGAGTGACACGAATGATCTATTACGCTCGTTAATAGAAAAGTATGATATTGGAGTTACTGTATTAACCGTGAAACTACAAGATGTGGAACTTCCAAATGCAGAAGTCAGATCTGCATTTACTGCAGTAACAGACGCGGAAGAAACTAAGAATACAAAAGTGAATCAAGCAGAAAAATACAAAAACCAAAAGTTAAGTGAAGCAATTGGTGAAAAGGATGCCATTATTTTAAATGCGACAGGTCATAAAACTGCAAGGATTGAACAGGCAAAAGGTGACGTAGCGTTGTTTGATAAACTTTATGCAGAATATCAAAACAATAAAGAAATCACTAAACAACGATTAGTAATGGAAACATTAGAAGCTGTTTTACCAAATACTAAAATGTATATTATGAATGATGAAGGTGGAACGATGAAGTATTTACCGCTTCAATCTTTAGATACGTCAAAACAAACAGCACCACCTGTAACGGAAACAGAAGCTAAAACAGAAGAAGGGAGCGCTAAATAATGGCGGACAACAAAAATCCATTCTCAAGTTTAGAAGCTAAATTTAAAACGGTTGAAAACAAACCAAGTAAAGCACCTAAGGAAAAAAAGCCTATGGACTATAAAAAATATACAAAGCCATTCATCGCAATCTTTTTAGTTTTTGTCCTTTTCATTATCGCATTAGCGAATATATATGTAGTCAAAGAAGGAGAGTTTAAAGTAATTCGCCAATTCGGTGAAATTAAAGGTATTAAAGATACTCCTGGCCTTCATATGAAAATACCATTTTTACAAAGTGTAACAACAATCCCTAAATACCAGATGAACTATAAATTATCAGAGGCGGAGATCAATACAAAAGATAAACGTCGAATCATTATAGATAATTATGCTGTTTGGAGAGTAGTGAATCCAAAAGAAATGATTTCAAGCGCAGGTACATTGGTTGGAGCTGGCTCTCGTATGGAGGAATTTATTTATTCGGTCGTTCGTTCAGAGCTAGGTCAATTAGAATATAGTGAGATTATTAACGATGAAAATTCCTCAAGAGGAAGCTTAAATGATCAAATAACTAGCCACGTAAATGAATTATTGAAAAAAGATAATTACGGAATTGAAGTAATAGATGTTCGTATTAAGCGTACAGATCTGCCTCAGGAAAATGAGCAATCTGTTTATAATGAAATGATTTCTGAAAGACAAAGTATTGCACAAAAATTCCTGTCCACTGGGGATGCAGATAAACGTCGGATAGAAGCGGACACGGATCGTGAAGTTCGGGAAATGCTAGCTACAGCTAATAAAGATGCAGCGATGATTAAAGCGGACGGAGAAGCAGAGGCAGCACAAATTTATAACGATAGTTTCTCGAAGGATCCTGAGTTCTATTCCTTATACCGAACATTAGAATCTTATAAGAAAACAATTGGGGAAGATACGATGATTATTATCCCATCTGATTCTCCATATGCGAAAATTTTATCTGGTTACTTAGAATAGTATTTGAATCGTCATTCCCCTTACTGTCATGGTAAGATATAGGGAATGACGTTTTTATTATGAAGGAGTGAATGTATATGTCATCCGAAAAAATTCTATTATTAGATGGCAACAGTTTGGCTTATCGAGCTTTTTTTGCCCTGCCCTTATTAACTAACGAACATGGCATACATACAAATGCAGTGTATGGCTTTACAATGATGCTTCAAAAAATTATGGAAGAAGAAAATCCAACCCATATGTTAGTGGCATTTGATGCTGGAAAAACAACTTTCCGTCATTCTACATTTGGCGAATATAAAGGTGGAAGACAAAAAACACCTCCTGAGCTTTCAGAACAATTTCCTTATATACGTAAGTTGATCGATGCTTATGGCATTAAGCGATACGAACTGGAAATGTATGAGGCGGACGATATTATTGGCACATTGAGTAAACAAGCGGATGTAAAGGGTCAAGAGGTTGTGGTAGTTTCTGGAGATAAAGATTTAACGCAGCTTGCGACAGATAAGACTACTGTATATATTACGCGAAAAGGCATCACTGATATTGAAAAATACACACCTGAACATGTGCAAGAAAAGTATGGTTTAACTCCTCTACAGATTATTGATATGAAAGGCTTAATGGGTGATGCTTCAGATAATATTCCTGGAGTGCCTGGTGTAGGAGAAAAGACAGCTATTAAGCTTTTAAAGGAACATGGTTCAGTAGAGGATCTGTACAAAGCACTTGATAAAGTGAGTGGTGCCAAGTTAAAGGAAAAACTTGTTGCCAATGAAGAACAGGCAATTATGAGTAAGGCATTAGCTACAATTGAAACAAATGCGCCAATAGAGGTTTCTATTGAGGATATTTTATATAATGGTCCGAATATGGAAGATGTAATTGAAGTTTGGAAGGAACTATCCTTTAAAACACTTCTGGAGAAATCAGAATATGTTTCAGAAGAGCCAGAAACGACAGAGGTAGAATTCCAGATTATAGACCAAATTGACTCCACAATTTTAGACGATGTAATGGCCGTACATTTAGAAATGTATAATGAGCAATATCATACAAGTGAACTGTTAGGCATTGCTTTGTCGAATGGTGAAAAATGTTATTTTGTAGCGGGTGAAGTAGCATTTCAATCCAATGAGTTTTGTTCATGGTTAGCGAATGATTCGAACAAAAAATATTTAGCAGATTCAAAGGCAACTCAAGCAGTGAGTAGAAAACATGATGTTACTATTCTTGGAGTTGAATTTGATCTACTATTAGCAGCGTATATAGTTAATCCAGCAATTTCGTCAGAGGACGTCGCAGCAATTGCGAAAGAATTTGGTTACTCTAACGTGTTGGCCAATGACAGTGTTTACGGAAAAGGCGCTAAAAAATCTGCGCCTGAAATAGAGAAAATTGCAGAACATGCCTCTAGAAAAGCAAAGGCAGTATGGGAGTTAAAAGCAAGATTAGAAGTAAAGCTAGAAGAAAATGAACAATACGCATTGTATAAAGAAATTGAATTACCTCTTGCTTCTATCCTTGGTACGATGGAATCGGACGGAGTATTGGTGGATAAAAAAATACTAGTAGAAATGGGTCATGAGCTAAATATTAAATTACAGGCGATTGAACAAGATATCTATACTCTAGCTGGGGAAACTTTTAATATTAATTCACCGAAACAATTAGGTGTAATATTATTTGAAAAAATAGGTCTTACACCTATTAAAAAAACGAAAACAGGCTATTCAACTGCAGCGGATGTTCTAGAAAAACTAGCAAGTGAACATGAAATAATCGAGCAAATTCTTCTATATCGACAATTAGGTAAGCTCAATTCAACGTATATTGAAGGATTGTTAAAAGAGATTCATGAAGATGATGGGAAAATTCATACACGTTATCAACAAGCGCTAACTTCAACTGGACGTTTGAGTTCGATAAATCCAAATCTGCAAAATATACCAGTACGTTTAGAAGAAGGTAGAAAAATACGTAAAGCCTTTGTTCCTTCTCAACCAGGTTGGGTAATGTTTGCAGCAGATTACTCTCAGATTGAATTACGTGTTCTTGCGCATATGTCTAAGGATGAAAATCTAGTAGATGCTTTTAATAATGATTTAGATATTCATACTAAAACAGCTATGGATGTCTTTCATGTGGAGCAGGAAGCTGTGACATCCGATATGCGTCGTGCCGCCAAGGCGGTAAACTTTGGTATCGTATATGGTATCAGCGATTATGGTTTATCACAAAATCTGGATATTACTAGAAAAGAAGCAGCGAAATTTATCGAGAATTATTTAAACAGCTTCCCAGGAGTAAAAGAATATATGGATGATATTGTTCATGAGGCAAAACAAACAGGCTACGTTACAACAATCCTAAATAGAAGAAGATATTTACCGGAAATAACAAGTTCTAACTTTAATTTACGCAGCTTTGCAGAACGTACAGCGATGAATACACCAATTCAAGGAAGCGCAGCAGATATTATCAAAAAAGCAATGATTGATATGGCAGCAAGATTGAAAACAGAAAATATGCAAACGAAAATGCTACTGCAAGTACATGATGAACTGATCTTCGAGGCACCTCCAGAGGAAATTCCATTACTTGAAAAAATAGTTCCGGAGGTAATGGAAAATGCTATTAAGCTGGTTGTACCTTTAAAAGTCGATTATGCCTTCGGGTCATCTTGGTATGACACGAAGTAGGGGGTTTTATAATTGCCTGAATTACCTGAAGTAGAAGGAGTACTGCGCTCTCTTCAACCAATTGTTACTGGAATGACCATTAAATCCGTAGACGTTTCTAAAACGATATATACTTCAAAGGCAAATGGTAAAGAAGCTATCATTAAAGGTCTAGATGTGGAACAGTTTCGTTTAGCTTTGCCTGGTGTGAAGATTGACCACTTAGAGAGGCGTTCTAAATATATTTATTTTCATCTTTTGAAAAATGGGTTTGCCCATATGCTTGTATCTCATTTAGGTATGTCAGGTGCTTGGTTTTATGTGAAAAATTTGCATGAGATTACAGAAGATAAGTTTAAAAGACACGCGCATGTTACCTTCCATTTTGAGGAGGGAGGCATGCTAGTCTATGCCGATATCCGACGATTTGGCGAATTACGATTATTAGAAAAGGAAGCGGATTATCCTCCTTTATTGCTAATGGCACCGGAGCCATTTGACCAATATGCATTAGATCATTTTTTGCATATGAGTGCATTGCCTAAATACGAAAATAAAGCGATAAAAGAATTTATCATGGATGGTCATATCGTATCTGGCTGTGGCAATATATATGCAACTGAAGTGTTATTTCGTATGAAAATACATCCAGCTCGAAAGGTAAAACGAATTAGTAGAGAACGAAAAATTCAATTGTTCCAAGAAATAGTAATTATTCTGCTTGATAGTATTGAAAATGGGGGTAGTACGATTTCCGATTATCGGTCTATCAACGGTGAATCAGGAAATATGCAAAATAGGCTTCAAATGTATGGCAAAAAGGAATGTTTAATCTGTGGTTCGAAAACGAAACAGAAGACAATCGGTGGTCGTACATCTACTTACTGCCCAGCATGTCAGAAATAAGGGAGCAAACAGATGATTATCGGATTAACGGGAAGCATCGCTAGTGGGAAAAGCACCGTTGCGAATATGTTAAAGGAAATGGGCTGTCCCATTATAGATGCAGATCTTGTCGCGCGTTTAGTAGTTGAAAAAGGAACTGCGACTCTTGAAACAATTAAAGAAACTTTTGGTACAGAGGTTATCCATGAGGATGGAGCCTTAAATAGGGAAGGCCTAGGAGAAATCATTTTTTCGAATCCTTCTAAACGTAAGCAATTAAATGATATTATGCATCCTGCTATCCGAGCAGAGATGTTAGCCCAAAAAGAGCAGCTTGTGCAGCAGGGACATCCAGTCATAATTATGGATATACCACTGCTTTTTGAAAGTAGGTTGCAATCCTTTGTGGATAAAATCCTTGTAGTGACAGTAACGGAACAGACGCAACTAGAAAGATTGATGTCTCGAAATGATTTTACTCAGGAGGAAGCTAAATTACGTATTCAATCCCAATTACCTTTGTCAGTAAAAGAAGAAGGTGCGGATGCGGTTATTTATAACAATGGGACCATAGAAGAAACTAAACAGCAATTGATAAAAATATTAGATATTTGGGGAAAATCAAACTAAAAATTAACTAAGTATTATTTTGTTCAATATTTGAAAGTATAGAATATGGTTTGTCCTGACTCGAGTGTCTCGGTATCTTGAGTAATTAATCTATACCGCTAATTTCTATCTCAAGTTGACTCTTCCTGACTATTATCGTTTATGAACTCGACTTAAATTTTCAACAGAGAATTAGTAAATATTTACCCAATAGAGAAGGAGAGAGGCGCCCGAAATTGTATCTTCGGGCGCCTCTTCTATGTGTGGGAAAGAATTTCTTCCCTTCTTCCTATAAATATTTTAAACCTGTTACCAATAGTTGTAGGAAGGCGATGGACAGGAAACGCCATGAGATTACCGAGAAAAGAGAGGATGATTGTGATGTCAGTCACGATCATCCTCTTTAAAAAAAACGGTAATAAAATAGCTGCAACAGTCTGTCCAAAGCCAACTGAAACGATAGAAACAGGTTTTGACCTAAAAGGGCTCTTGTGCCTTTCTCGACTAGCGTGAAGTTGTTTGAAAATATCGACTTTAGTATTATGTATATTTAGGGCTACACAATATCGAAAATGTGTTATACTAATTCAAGGTTATAAAACAATAAGTATCACATAGTTACAGGAGGACTTTTCACATGACAGTTTCAATAGCGATTAATGGTTTTGGACGTATCGGACGTATGGTTTTTCGTCAAGCAATAGCACAAGAGGACTTAAATGTGGTAGCGATCAATGCGAGATACCCATTAGAGACATTGGCACATCTTATTAAATATGATTCTACACACGGTACTTTCACTGGAGATATTACACTAGAAGAAAACGCACTAATCGTTAATGGTCAGCGTGTTCAAATTGTGGATGATAGAGATCCGGCAAAATTGCCTTGGGAAGAGTTAAATGTGGATATTGTAATTGAATCTACTGGTAAATTTAATGATGGTGAAAAAGCTAAAGCACATATCGAAGCTGGTGCAAAAAAGGTGATAATCACCGCTCCTGCAAAAAATGAAGATGCAACAATTGTTATGGGAGTAAACGATGATAAATTAGATTCATCAATTCATCATATTATTTCAAATGCTAGCTGTACTACAAATTGCTTAGCGCCTGTAGTTAAAGTATTGAACGACACGTTTGGTATTGAAAATGGGTTAATGACAACTGTTCATGCATATACAAACGATCAAAATAATTTAGATAATCCACATAAAGATTTACGTCGTGCGCGTGCCTGCGGTCAATCGATCATTCCAACCTCAACAGGAGCAGCAAAAGCACTTTCACTTGTACTGCCGGAGCTTCAAGGTAAAATTCATGGTATGGCATTGCGTGTACCGACTCCGAATGTCTCTTTAGTAGATTTAGTTGTGGACTTACAAAAAAATGTTACAGTCGAAGAAGTAAATGAAGCTTTTGTTAAAGCATCTGAAGGTTCAATGAAAGGCATTTTAGGTATTACAATGGAACCGTTAGTGTCAATAGACTTTAACACTACGACACTATCTACTACAGTAGATGGTTTAACAACCATGGTTATTGGGGACCGTAAAGTGAAAGTTCTTGCCTGGTACGATAATGAGTGGGGTTACTCTGCTAGAGTGGTTGACCTTACTAAAAAAGTAGCTTCATCTCTATAATTATCCAATCCTCTTTCTAGCAATTAGAAAGAGGATTTATTATCTCTTGCATTATTTAATAAAACAACATATAATGAGAATCGTGTTACTTTACTTGTACACCGACTACTTAAAGGGTTAGGACCTCTTTGGACTAACTTTCCCCCGTGGTAGTCAACTTTGAGGTTAAAAATAAACTTATCAAAGGGGGAAACGGACATTGGAAACAATGGGACGTCACATTATTGCAGAACTATGGGAGTGCGATTTCGACAAACTTAACGATATGCAATTTATCGAGCAAACATTTGTTGATGCTGCACTAAAATCTGGTGCAGAGGTCAGAGAAGTTGCATTCCACAAATTTGCACCACAAGGTGTAAGTGGAGTTGTTATTATTTCCGAATCGCATTTAACGATTCACAGCTTTCCAGAGCACGGTTATGCGAGCATTGATGTGTATACATGTGGTGATTTAGATCCATCAATCGCAGCTAACTATATTGCAGATGCTCTTAATGCTGGAACACGCGAAACGTTGGAAATGCCACGTGGTATGGGACCGGTCAAAAAGCCTGCATCACGAATGACAGTTCAAGCGTAATAAATTTATACCTGACTGAGTGAGCAGAGGAAGAGATTCCTCTGCTTTTTCGATTTTAATGAAGAATATTGTTATAATAGATACATAAAACTACCGTGAAGAATTAGGAGAGATCTATATGAGATGCCCAACTTGTCAATATAATGGCACAAAAGTTGTCGATTCTCGTCCTGTGGATGACAATAAGGCAATCAGAAGAAGGAGAGAATGCGAAGATTGTGGATTTCGTTTTACTACATTTGAAAAAGTAGAAGAGACACCACTAATCGTTGTAAAAAAAGATGGTTCTCGAGAAGAGTTTAGCCGTGAGAAAGTGCTGCGTGGGCTAATTCGTGCTTGTGAAAAGAGACCTGTTGCGTTAGAACAACTAGAAAATATTGTTTTCTCCATTGAAAAAGAATTACGAAGAATGGGTAATGCAGAAGTGAAGTCAGAGGACGTCGGAGAGATCGTTATGGACAAGCTAGCTGAAGTAGATGAAGTAGCTTACGTCCGCTTTGCTTCCGTTTACCGCCAATTTAAAGATATAAATGTATTTATCGATGAATTAAAGGAAATTTTAAAGAAAAATCCTTCATTATAAATAGAAGCATTTTAATATTTATCAAATCTAAAGGAGTAGATACAATTGTCGATGTTATATAAAGAGCTACAGCCAGCAGATTTGTATATGATTCGCTTACCATATTCTTTATCAGATTATGATCGGCAATTGTTAACTTTGTTTTATCAGCCGTTAGTTGGAGCAGAAAGCATAAGTTTATATTTAACACTTTGGGCAGATGGGGAACAAAATAACAGTGAGCGCTGGTCGCATTATCAACTGATGAATGTCCTCGGGATGCCAATAGGTAAAATTTTTCATGCCCGTCTTGCGCTAGAGGCGATCGGTCTTCTACGTACATGGAAAAAAACAATGGAAGACGGGAGTGTTTTCCATTATGAGCTTGCAGCACCTTTAGATGCTGAATCATTTTTAAAGGATCCATTACTATCCATGTTTTTGCTCAATAAAGTAGGAGAAAATGCTTTTAAACAATTACGTAATCGTTTTATCCAAAGTTCCAATTGGAATGAGGGTTTCACAGACGTCTCTAGAACTTTTGTTGATGTATTTAAACCGTCTACTAAAATGAATACTGTATCTTTCGATGAAAATTTCGAATCGAAGGAAAGAAAATCTTCTGTCCCTTTTTATTATGACGAATTTGATTTTTCGTTACTTCAAGAGGGTCTTTCCGAGCAATTAGTACCTAAATCAGCGATGACAATAGAAGCAAGAGAAGTAATTGCCAAACTTGCTTTTTTATATAAATTAAGTCCGGTGGAAATGCAAAAAGTAGTTATTCTTGCGTTAGATGATGAACTACATTTATCAGAAGCGAGATTAAAAAAAGCGTGCGCGGATTATTATAAGCTGACTGTTTCTAAAGTTGCGCCTGTAATTGAAAAAATTGAAAAGAAAGTCGAACCTATGGAACCTACCGGGCCTTTAACAAAGGAAGGTGAGTTAATCCATTATTTAGAAACAACGCCACCCGTATCGGTATTGAAGGATATCGCGAACGGAAAAGAGCCGATTCTCGCAGATGTTCAGTTAGCTAACCATTTTGTAACACACTTTAAAATGCCAATCGGAGTCGTCAATGTTTTGTTACAATATGTATTACTACGTACAGACATGAAACTCACAAAAAACTATGCTGAGAAAATCGCTTCCCATTGGATGCGGAAGGATGTCAAAACAGCCAAAGAAGCAATGGAGCTTGCTAGAAACGAACATGAACAATATGTAAAATGGAAAAACGAAGGATCTCCACAAAAAACATATACGAAAAAGCCGACACGCGAGGAAAAAGTGCCTGATTGGTTTTATAAGAAAGATGGAGAAACGAAGAAATCATCAGGTAAGACTACAAATGGTATTCAAAATATAGATGAAGAACGTCAAAAACTATTAGCAGAGCTAGGTACTTTGAAAAGGTAGGTGAAAAGAGTGGAACGTATTAATGAAACCTTAAAAAGAGTAGTATCACCTGAATTTGCTACACGACTAAACGATATGAAAAAAGAAGTTTTGGAAAACCCTAGAGTTCAGAAGTTCTTAGAGGAAAACTCCGCAGATATTAATAAAGAGATAGTAGATCGAAGTTCGAGTAAACTATATGAATTTATCTCTCAATCTCATGATTGTGGATCTTGCCCAACGTTAGATGAATGTAAGAATTACATGAAAGGGTATGAGCCTAAGCTGGTCCTTGATCGAAACTTAATAGATATAGAGTATGTTCGTTGTAATCGAGGCGTTATAGAGGATGAGCGTAAGAAAGTTATTTCTATGATTGACAGTATTCATATGCCTAAAGAGGTTATGGAAGCTACTCTTGCTGGGGTAGACTTAGAGGATGGTAGTAGGGTTGTTGCGGTCCGTGCAGCTAAAGACTTTCTTAATGAATGGGAGCGTACAAATGAACTTCCAACTAAAGGCTTATATATCTACGGTAAGTTTGGTGTAGGAAAATCTTATTTACTTGGTGCTCTTGCAAATGAGTTAGCTGCTAGACATATTCATTCGGTAGTTGTATATGTACCCGAATTTTTAAGAGAAATGAAACAAGCAATCCAAGATCATTCACTTGCTGAGAAGATTGAGTTTGTGAAACGTGCTCCGGTTTTAATGTTAGATGACATAGGAGCAGAGATTATGTCTAGTTGGACCCGAGATGAAATCTTAGGGACAATTTTGCATTATAGAATGTCCGAACAACTACCAACTTTTATGTCTTCTAATTTCAACTATGATGAGTTACAGCATCATTTGTCTTTCACGCAGCGTGGGGAAAAGGAAGTAGTAAAAGCTGGTCGAATCATGGAACGAATTCGAGCACTTACGACACCAATCTCGCTTCAGGGTAAAAACTGGAGAGAAAGTTGAAGGATAAGAGCGAGAAAGCATGAAAAAATTGTATTTAATCTTGCAATTGATTTTTCCGTGGCGTATAATCATTTTCATAAGAATAAGTAAATGCAAGGAAGAGGACAACAATCAGTTTGTACGACTTTGAAGAGAGAGAAGCCTTGGCTGTAAGCTTCTTAAGTATCGGCAATCGATTTACCACCTCTGAGCAGTAATTGTGAATTTAAATAGCAATTACCGGTCACCGGCCCGTTAGCCGATGCAGAGCTTCGTCTATTTCATTTATGATTACTTCAAGTAATGGATAGACAGAAGAAGGGTGGAACCACGACTTGAACCTCGTCCCTTTTTAGGGATGGGGTTTTTTTGTGCTTTAGGAAATTGTTAAATCCTGGATTTGTGAATAACTTTCTACAAATGATTCACCTTCCAGACTCCAGCGCCTGTCCCCTTTGGGGCAATTATAGGCGCTTGCGCTTTTGTTCGTGTTTTCACTTATTATAAAAGGAGTGTTGAAAATGGCAGAAATTATTAAATTGAAATTTCCAGATGGAGCAGTAAAGGAATTCCCTGTATCGATAACTACAGAAGAAATTGCTCAATCGATCAGTCCTGGATTACGTAAAAAAGCACTTGCTGGAAAACTGAGTGGAGTATTAATCGACCTTAAAACACCAATTATGGAGGATGGAGATATCGCAATCATTACTCCGGAATCTGATGAAGCACTAGAAATTTTACGCCATAGCTCGGCACATTTACTTGCACAAGCAGTTAAACGTCTTTTCAAAGATGTTAAATTAGGTATTGGGCCAGTTATCGAAAATGGTTTTTACTATGATATTGATTCACCGGTACCAATTACTGCTGAAGACTTACCATTAATCGAAAAAGAAATGAAAAAAATTATCAATGAAAATATTGAAATTATTCGTCATGATGTTTCTCGTCAAGTTGCATTTGATAAATTTAAAGAGGATGAGTACAAAGTAGAGCTTCTTGAAGCAATTCCAGAAGGTGAACAAGTTTCGATTTATGAGCAAGGTGATTTCTTTGACCTTTGTCGTGGTGTACATGTTCCATCTACAGGCAAACTTAAGGAGTTCAAACTATTAAGTATTGCTGGTGCATACTGGCGTGGAAATAGTGATAACAAGATGCTTCAACGTATTTACGGTACTGCATTCTTTAAAAAAGAAGAGCTTACACATCATTTGAATATGCTTGAAGAAGCGAAAGAACGCGATCACCGTAAGATTGGGAAAGAGCTAGATTTATTTACAACTTCTCAAAAAGTAGGTCAAGGCTTACCACTTTGGTTACCAAACGGGGCGACAATCCGTCGTGTTATTGAGCGTTATATTGTAGATAAAGAGCTTAAACTTGGCTATAAACACGTATATACACCAGTGTTAGGTTCGAAAGAGCTTTACGAAACATCTGGTCACTGGGATCATTATCAAGATTCTATGTTCCCTCCGATGGAAATGGACAACGAAACATTAGTGTTACGTCCAATGAACTGCCCGCATCATATGATGGTTTTCAAAAATGGTATGCATTCTTACAGAAACCTTCCGCTACGTATTGCTGAGTTAGGTACTATGCACCGTTATGAAATGTCAGGTGCAGTATCAGGATTACAACGTGTACGCGGAATGACATTGAATGATGCGCATTTATTTGTACGTCCAGACCAAATCAAATCCGAATTCCAAAAAGTTGTTGAATTAATCATTTCGGTTTATCAAGACTTTAACTTAGAAGACTACTCTTTCCGTCTTTCTTATCGTGATCCTCAAAACAAAGAAAAATATTTTGATAACGATGAAATGTGGGAAAAAGCACAAAGTATGTTAAAAGAAGCGATGGACGAGCTTGGTTTAGATTACTTCGAAGCGGAAGATGAAGCAGCATTCTACGGACCAAAATTAGATGTTCAAGTGAAAACAGCAATTGGTAAGGAAGAAACTTTATCGACTGTTCAACTAGACTTCTTATTACCAGAACGCTTTGACCTAAATTATGTTGGTGAGGATGGCAAGCAGCATCGTCCAGTTGTTATCCACCGTGGTGTAGTTTCTACAATGGAGCGCTTTGTAGCATTCTTAATCGAAGAGTATAAAGGTGCATTCCCAACTTGGTTAGCACCAGTCCAAGTTGAAATCATTCCAGTTTCAAATGAAGTACATTTTGAATTTGCAAAACAAATTGAAGAGCAATTAGTAGCAGCTAATTTCCGAGTTGAAATGGATGATCGTGAAGAGAAGCTGGGCTATAAGATTCGTGAAGCGCAAATGCAAAAAATTCCGTACATGCTTGTACTGGGTGATAAAGAGCTAGAAGCAGGAAATGTAAACGTTCGTAAATACGGAGAACAAAAATCAGAAAGCATTCCTTTTGCAGAGTTCTTAGAACGATTGAAAGAAGAAGTAGCACATTAATATATTTGGGTGTTGACATGAGTATATCAACATGCTATAGTTAATAAGGTTATTGAATACAAGTTTGCGGTATAAGAAGAGGCTGCCCGCTTCTCACCTGTTTGACACCTACAAGTGTTGTTGACTGGTAAGCACAAGATCGACTGTAACATGTAGTTATTACATGTACTCATATCGGCGGGCAGACATATATCATATGTCTGCCCGCTTTTTTTATGGATCTAAAACGGCGTAACTTATTCGTTTCTACGGAATTTATGCCCAAACCATGTATTCGCGACACTATTTGGAGGTGGATCATTATTAGCAAAGACATGTATGTAAACGATGGCATTCGAGCTCGCGAACTACGAGTTATTGATCAGAATGGTGATCAATTAGGATTAAAAACACGTAACGAAGCACTTGAAATAGCAGGTCGTGTAAATTTGGATCTTGTCCTTGTGGCTCCTCAAGCCAAGCCACCAGTCGCTCGTATCATGGACTATGGTAAATTCAAATTTGAGCAGCAAAAGAAAGATCGTGAAGTTCGTAAAAATCAAAAAATCATCGTGATGAAAGAGGTTCGTTTGAGCCCGACAATCGATGAGCATGATTTCCAAACGAAATTGAAAAACGCGATCAAGTTCCTTGAAAAAGGAGATAAAGTGAAAGCATCTATTCGATTTAAAGGCCGTGCCATTACTCATAAAGAGATAGGACAACGAGTTTTAGATAGATTTGCAGAAGCTTGTACGGAAGTATCCACAATCGAGTCAAAACCGAAAATGGATGGCCGTAGCATGTTCTTAGTGCTTGCACCAAAGAACGAAAAACAGTAATAGAGTACAATTGTTTAGGAGGAATTCGACATGCCGAAAATGAAAACTCACCGTGGAGCTGCAAAGCGTTTCAAAAAAACCGGGACTGGAAAATTAAAACATGACCGTGCTTTTGGAAGCCACTTATTCGCTAACAAATCTACTAAAGCAAAACGTAAACTACGTAAAACTAAAGTAGCATCTTCAGGCGATTACAAACGTATCAAAACTTTATTAACTTACATGAAATAATAACAGAAATTCAATCATTCGAAAGAATAGCAGGAGGTAATGAATCATGCCACGCGTAAAAAGCACACCAGTAACTAAACGTCGTCGTAAAAAAGTATTAAAATTAGCTAAAGGTTATTACGGTTCAAAACATACATTATACAAAGTTGCTAACCAGCAAGTAATGAAGTCATTCATGTATGCATACCGTGATCGTCGTAACAAAAAACGTGATTTCCGTAGACTATGGATTACACGTATCAATGCGGCAGCACGTATGAACGGACTTTCTTATAGCCGTTTAATGCACGGATTGAAATTAGCTGAAATCGAAGTTAACCGTAAAATGTTAGCTGATCTAGCAGTAACAGATTCTCAAGCATTTACACAACTTGCAGATGCAGCTAAAAAAGCAATCGCAAAATAATTTAAGATAAAAAAGCTGATAGAGAATCTATCAGCTTTTTTTGTACAAGGAGCATAATATGTATGACAAACGTTATTCTTATTTTCATATTAATCATGTCCGTTATAGCTTTTTTTGTAATGGGATACGACAAATCACAAGCAAGAAAACATGGTCATCGTATATCGGAAAAAACACTTTGGACACTTGCGATTGTTGGAGGGGGAATCGGAGCGTATATCGGAATGCAACTGTTTCGCCATAAAACGAAGCATACGAACTTTCGTGTTGGATTTTTAATGTTATTGATCTTATATGCTTTCTTGATTTTTTACATATTAACAACAGACAGTTCTATCATTGCATAGGGCTGTCTTTTTTATGTGCTCTGGTTTCAGCGTGAGAGGCCGAGCTTCCTCGGGCGGCGCTAAGCTTCTACCCTGCGGGGTCTCGTCATTCTCGCTGGAGTCGCCGCGTTACACTGCAATCACTAAATTAGTAGATATTAACTTTTAGATTGAATAGAGGTAGTATTATAATAACGATGATTATGAAAAGGGTATATACACAGTAAAGTATTGAGATTTACTTTCTTCATAATTATAGAAATCAAAAATACAAACGAAAACGTATCTTTACATTCATTTATTCAGTGATACAAAGTGGATTCTATTAATTGGAGCGGCTGGCGGCGACTCCAGCGGGAATAGCGCGAGCTGAAAGCCCCGCAGGAACGTAGTGACGAGGAGATTGAAGCCGTGCCCGCGCAAAGCGCCCGCCTAGAGCGGAAATTAGTGTCGCTAGAAATGTGCATTCCGTGTGACAAATGTATATACGTGTATAATATATACACTTCAATCACCGATAGGGAAACTTTCATGTAAAATGTAAAATCAATCACAAAAAGGTTAGTCGAAAACTCTCGACCAACCATTTTTTATTATCACTAGTCATCCTGCATTAATTGCTCAATAGGACTTTTCCAGTTAATTTTGGCATTTGGATAATTCATTTTAATTTCATTTTGTAAGAAACGTAAGTCTTCTTTCGTAAAGCCTTGTAGTTTAGCTGGATCTTTTGTCCATATGAAGATTGAAACGACTTCGAATGCTTGATCGGTCGTTCCTAAATATTTTTCTCCCTCAAATAGAGCACCTTTATACGTGATAAAGAAGTTTTTGCGAACATTTTTTACCTCATCATAATAATAATACTGTTCCTTTTCATATGCCTCATCTAGTTTGCGCTTAGGATCAAATAAATAGCGAAGAATTTTATAAAAAACGTATATGATAAGTATCAAAATAAACAATCTTAGTAAATAGAACATCTCAAATGTCCTCCTTGTAAAATACATTGTACTTGCTATACGATAGAAGAGGTAGTTTGGTTTCAAAATAAATTAAAATATTTGGAGGAAATGATGAATTTATTTAAACTTTTTACAATGCAGCAAGCTTTAGACCAATATATTCAATCAAATAAGCAAGTAACGGAGGATGTTTTTGAAAAAAAGGGGCTGGCACTTATAGTTGAACTCGCGGAACTTGCGAACGAAACTAGATGCTTTAAATTCTGGAGTGAAAAGGGAGCATCAGAACGAAGTGTTATTTTAGAGGAGTATGTTGATTCCATTCATTTTATATTATCGTTAGGAATAGAAAAAGGATTTCAAGATTTAGAGGAATGGCCACATAAAGGTATCGACGGAGATTTAACTGCACTTTTCATAGGCGCAAATAAATCCGTTTTAACGTTTTTAACTGAACCGACTAAAACTCACTACGAAAAAGTGTGGATAATGTATGGTGCAATCGCTAAAAAACTAGGTTTTAGCAATGAAGATGTCTTACAGGCGTATATTGCGAAAAATGAAACGAATTATGAACGTCAAAAAAGTGGTTATTAATTTTGAGTGAAACTTTTTCTCAGACCAGCCGTAAAAATAACAATACATATTAGAATGGCGGTGTAATCTATGAAAAAGTTTCTTTTATCTATTATCTTGGTGTTGCTGTCACTCTCTTTTGGAATAGTAGCAGAAGCAAAGTCCTATTCTATTGAAAAAGTACATATAAAGTCCTGGATTCAACCAAACGGGGATCTTTTAGTAAATGAGGTATTTACATATAATTTTGACGGATCGTTCTCTAGTTTAAGTCGTTCTTTCCCACTGGATCATGGGAAAAACGTAGAACAATTTTATGCATATGAGTTAGCCGGGTTAAACTTGGAACCAGGGTTTATTGATCAGACTATGATGACTCCCTTGACGGTGACCCAAAAAAACAATACGTTCTATTCCAACATAGGTATGCGTGATCAGCAAGTATCGTTTTTATATGCGTATACGCTCAAAAATAGTGTCACTGCCTATGATAATTATAACGAACTAAATGTCGTTTACTTTGAAGATAAGGATGCTCATGATCGGGATTACTTTAATGTAACGATAGATTATATTCTGCCGGAAACAGTTGAAACAAATAGATTTGAAGGAGTTTTATATAATAAAACGAAAGTGGAAACGGAAAAAAATACTTTTGGTATTCGATTTAGCACTCATAGATCCAAAGCTTTTACTGAAACGAAAAGTAGTTTAGTATTTCCGGCAGACCTAATTTCATTTTCTGGAAAAGCCAAAGCACCAATATCCTATAAGGATGCATTGGCTAATGAGAGAGATGAGCAAAAAGAATGGAATAAAAGACTGTCCTACATAGATACAATTATCTCATTCATACCGAAAGTTGCATTTGCAGTGCTAATCATCATTCTATGTTTTCTATTTTTCTTACCACAAAGACATTTTTGGAGAAAAGGAAATAGTGAAGAAGTTTTAAATACGGATGTACTGTATTTGTTTTTTGTTGATAAATGTGGAAAACCACATCCTAAAGCCTTTCTTGTAGGACTCTTTTCATTAGCAGAAAAAGGAGCAGTCAAGGTTAAACATGCAAAGTCTGCACTTCGTTTTAAACACGATCCGAAAGCTCCAGAAGAAACTTTGGACTTCAGGCTTACAGATGGAACTCTGGCGACGTCAGTATTTGAAAAATATATGACTGGTTGGTTATTTACAACTAAAAGTGGCTCTAAAAAGTGGGCATTTCATTTACATGATGCTGCAGGGGCTGCAAAGGATAATAAGAACTCCAAATTCTTTCACACCAAAGTAAAAGTCTTTAAAAAGAAACAAATAGAGTGGCATCAACTAGTAGAAAAAGAGCTAGAAGTGGCGGGAGCTATTAATAGTAAAATTCCTTTACTAGTTATAACTTTTGCTACTCTTATAGTTTCACTGATTACTATGTTCGCTTATTATGCAAATGTACAAAGCTATTTGGCTATTGTTTGTATATGCACATTTACGATTATTTTCTTAGTTATACTTTGGATAAAAAAACGTTCGACATTATTTTTTAGTATATATGCTGTTCTATTATTTTTCTTTATTACCTCCATTGGAAATGATGAGATAGTCGATTTGACCGTTGGACTATTATTGATGGTTGTAATTTTATATTTAGTCATACCAAGAAATATTCTTTCGATGAATGCAGTACGTGCAAAAGATGCAGTACGTTCCTATCGGAAAGAATTAAAGAATGGGATGCCGATTACTTTAAATAATGTTGAACAAGAAAAATGGATAGTTAGAGCTTATTTATTTGGAAGAAAAAATGTAAATATTCCCCTTAAGGATGTCTCTATTCCACTTGCTACAGTGCTACTTGCAAGTACAGATCCGATAGACTATGTGACAAAGTCTTGGTCGTGGACTAAGGTTTCCACTTCATCAGACGGAGCAGGTTCTTACGGAGGAGATTCTTCGGGAGGGGGAGGAGACGGCGGTGGCGGAGCAGGAGCTGATTGAAATTTTATATGTTCAAATTTTGAAAATGTCTTTAATTTAGAATATAATGGAATCGTACATATATTTAGGAGGTCGAAATAATGCCAAAGCTAGATGAAACATTAACGATGTTAAAGGAATTGACAGATGCTAAAGGGATTCCTGGTAACGAGCGTGAACCAAGAGAAGTGATGGAGAAGTACATCGCACCTTTTGCAGATAAAATTGAATACGACAATTTAGGAAGTCTAATTGCTGAAAAAGTTGGAGATGTAAACGGTCCTAAAATTATGGTAGCCGGACATTTAGATGAAGTCGGCTTTATGATTTCAAAAATTGATGACAAAGGGTTTTTGAGCTTTCAAACTGTAGGCGGATGGTGGTCCCAAGTGATGCTTGCGCAGCGAGTAACGATTGTGACACGTAAAGGAGATACGATAACTGGTATTATTGGCTCAAAACCTCCTCATATACTATCTGCAGAAGCGCGTAAAAAAGCAGCGGATGTTAAAGATATGTTCATAGATATAGGTGCATCCTCTAAAGAAGAAGCAATGGAATGGGGCGTATTACCAGGAGATATGGTAGTTCCTTATTTTGAGTTCTCAGTAATGAACAACGAAAAACTTCTGTTAGCTAAAGCGTGGGATAACCGTATTGGTTGTGCAATTGCAATTGATGTATTAAAAGCACTAAAAGATGAAAATCATCCGAACATCGTTTACGGAGTAGGCAATGTCCAAGAAGAGGTTGGCCTTCGTGGTGCCAAAACAACAACTAATAAGATCAAACCTGATATCGGCTTTGCAGTGGACGTAGGTGTTGCTGGAGACACTCCAGGTATTACGGCAAAAGAGTCGACAAGTAAAATGGGTGAGGGTCCACAAATCGTATTATTTGATGCATCTATGGTTTCCCATAAAGGTTTACGTGATTTTGTAACTGATACTGCAGACGAACATAATATACCTTATCAATTTGAAATGATACCGGGTGGGGGAACTGATGCAGGTTCTATGCATATTTCCGTAAATGGTGTTCCTTCTCTATCAATTGGTGTAGCAACTCGCTATATACATTCTCATGCAGGAATCTTGCATAGAGATGATTATGAAAACGCTGTGAAATTAATTGTAGAAGTGATAAAAAAATTAGATCGTGATGCAGTAAACAAAATTACATTCGATTAAATACTAGCGTTTAAAGGATTTAGAATATAAAATCCTTTAAACGTTTTTATTATTTAAAAAATGTATATAAATTCACTTGACTTTATATTTATCCAAACATATAATTGGTATTACATAAATATACGGAAAAAGGAGTTTTTATAAATGAAGTTACTTGAATGGGTGAATTTAAAAGTAGTGGATAGTTTAAAGGGGAAAGACTTATTGACGCTTTTAGATTACTCAAAGGAGGAGGTTAACAGCTTAATCCAGTTGGCTGTTGAGTTGAAGACATTGACTAAGGCTGGGAAATGTCCTCCTTTACTTGAAGGTAAAACATTAGGTATGATTTTTGAAAAACATTCGACTCGTACAAGAATCTCCTTTGAAGTAGGTATGAAACAATTAGGTGGTAATGGTATGTTCATGAATGCACGTGATTTACAGATCGGTCGTGGTGAATCTGTATATGACACAGGGCATGTATTGTCTGGTTATTTAGATGGAATCATGATCCGTGCAAACTCACATGAGATGGTTAAAGAGCTTGCCGAGCATGCTAGTATTCCTGTCATTAATGGATTAACAGATATATTTCATCCATGCCAAGCACTTGCAGACATTTTAACGATTCATGAAGTGAAAGGTTACACTTCAGGACTGAAGCTTGCATATATAGGTGATGGAAATAATGTCGCACATTCACTAGTCATAGCTGCAGCCTATATGGGAATGCATATTTCCGTAGCAACTCCTGTTGGCTATGAAGCTAGTGAGCAAATACTAGAAAAAGCTAAAGCTATTGCTCTAGAAAATGGTGGCTCGTTGTTTGTATCCAACGACCCTGTAGAAGCGGTTGTAAATGCAGATGTTGTATATACAGATGTATGGACTTCGATGGGGCAAGAGGAAGAAGCAGCTAAAAGACTTGCTGATTTTAAAGATTTTCAAATTAATGATGAGTTAGTCGCAAATGCAAAAAAAGATTATATGTTTTTACATTGCTTACCAGCTCATCGTGAAGAAGAGGTTGCAAGCTCTGTAATTGATGGTCCGAATTCGTATATTTTCCAACAAGCAGAAAATCGCTTGCATGCACAAAAAGCGGTACTTGCATCAGTAATGGCTTAAATTAAGTATTAACAAATGGAGAAGACAGGGTTTGTCTCTTTGTTTGGAATTATATATACCGTGATGTCGTTTATCAAGATGGATAACTTCATCACTACATAGGAAGAGTGATTCGGGAGACGCTGAATCACTCTTTATTATTTGTCTAATATTATCTATAGTTACCTTTAAGGCTCTGTAATATTAATAATTTTTTTATTTCTAAGATAAAATTACATAAAAATAAATAGTTGAAACGTTTTACATACCTAGAATATCTAATGATTATAAGAAAGGAGGGGCTATGAATTGTCCGATATAAAGAAGGTACAAAGGGCTAAGAAGGGGAATCATAAGGCATTTCAAGAACTGATTGAAAAAGAAAAAGTGAAGCTTTACAAAATGGCCTATATGTACATGAAGAACGAAGAGGATGCGTTGGAGGTCTTTCAGGAAACTGTATATAAATCTTTTATTTCTATAAAAAACTTAAAAGACGAACGTTACTTTGCCACTTGGTTGACTCGTATTCTTATTAATACAGCCTTAGATCTTATCAAAAAGAAGAGCAGAGTAATCCCTATCGATAGAGAAGCTTTAGAGAGTAAAGTAAATCCTTATATAGCACCTGAAAAAGATCCAGATTTACTTCAAGAAGTTATGAAGCTAGAAGAAAAATATAAAACAGTACTTATCTTACGTTTTTACAGGGATTATACCATTAAGCAAATAGCGGATTTTTTAGAATACCCGGAAGGTACAGTGAAGACTAATATACATCGGGGAGTTAATCTTTTAAGAGAAAAGCTGAAGGAGGAATGTGTAAATGAGTAAACAATGGCCAGATCTAAAAAAAGAAATGGACAAAATATCAGTTCCATTGGATAAGCTCGATTCCATCATTTCTAATACGCTAAAACCAACTAAAAAGAAAAAATCTATAAAAAGAATGACATTCTATTTTGTTAGTGCAGCAATATTAATTATTGGAATTTTTATAAGTACAGCTAGTGTCTCTCCTGCTATGGCTAAGATTGCTGCACAAGTTCCAATTATAGGTGCATTTTTTAATGACGTGCAGGATGAAGGGTTAAAAATAGCAGGGCAAAAAGGATTAACACAAGTTGTAGATCAATCGGCAAAAGATAACGGAATTAGCTTAACGATGAATGAAATTTTTTATGATGGAACCAGACTAACCTTTGGATATACCCAAGAGTCGTTATTTGCTATTGGTGAACTGGAAAGACCGAATATTAAAGTCAATGGAAAAGAAATTAACTTTAGTTCTAGTTCTTCAGGAGATTTTGTTACGCCACAGAAGTACAAAGGAATGATGGATATAAATCCAACTGAAGAACTGCCAGAAGAATTTGATATCAGTATTAGAATCGACGCAATTGGTCTTGTTCCAGGAAAGTGGGAGTTTAACTTTCCAGTGAAACAATCAAATAAAGTGACAGTTATTAGACCGGAGAAAGTAATAACGATTGATAAAGCAGAAGTGAAAATATCATCTTTGAAACTTGGGCCTGCTGGTACTGATCTTGCAGTTCAAGTAATAGCTAGGGAAGAAGAGTCAAAGATAGATCCATTTGATTTAAACTTTTTTGTAGTAGATGAACATGAAAATGTTCTAGATGCATTTAGCAGTAGTGGCCATGGGGATACAGAAGATGGAATGATAAAAGCTAAACTTGATTTTCTTTTTAATCCTTTGAAAGAAGGAGTAAAAAAAGTGAGCGTTATTCCTTATACATTTGCAGAACCGAATGGTGGATTAGAAGAAGTAAGCGTAGATTTGAATAAAAAAATTCCTTTCACACTAAGTCAAGGGGATTTCGGGAATATTCTTATTAAAGATATTCAGTATAAAAAAGATCAAACAATCGTCTACTTTGATGTACAAAGTGATGAAATATACGATAACAGACTATATAGAAATCCAATCTGGCTAAAGGACGCAAGTGGAAATAATTTAATGCTAGAGGATGCTCCTTTTGCAGAAAGAATAGAAGGCAACAGCTTTAAACAAGTATTTAAAGCTAATGAGCAAGAAGGATTACAGTTAGGTACATTTAAGTATCCAAAGCCCGTCACATACGAAGCATTTGAAATAGAATTACCTCAGTAGTTAACGAAAATTAGGTGAAAAATAAAACTGCCTTACAGTCATTTATGACTAGTAAAGCAGTTTTATTTTTATATAAAGCTTCTGAGCATATTTTAAGAAGACGTTTTTAGCATTTTTTCTGAGCTATATTATATTTGAGATGGAGTTTTCTCTAGGATAATAACTTCCTTATTAACTTCCTCTTTAACTGGACGTTTTGACCAGTACGTTGCTAAAATCGGTCCAGAAATATTATGCCATACAGCACCTAATGCACTTGGAAGAGCTGCAAGGGGTCCTAAGTGTGCACCTGCTAGAGCAACACCTAAACCAGAGTTTTGCATACCTACTTCGATAGATATAGCACGACGATCTAGCTCAGATAATCCCATCAGTTTTGCGGCATAATAGCCAAGCAATAAACCTGCTCCATTATGCAAAAATACTCCTAAGAATACTAACAAACCAGCAGAAGCGATATTATTTACATTTCCTGCAACAACAGCAGAAACTATAGTTATTATTGCCAACACGGATATTAAAGGTACAACATTTGTGCTTTTCTCAACGGCAACTGGAAACAATTTTTTCACGATTAATCCAAGTACGATTGGGAAAATTATAACTTGAACGATTGACATAAACATTTCAACTGCATTTACAGGCATCCACTGTCCAGCAAATAAAAGCAATAATGCTGGTGTTAATAGAGGAGCAAGCAGTGTTGAAAAAGATGTCATCGTAATCGATAGTGGCACGTTTCCTTTTGCTAAATATACCATAACATTAGAAGCGGTTCCTCCTGGTACTGAACCAAGTAATACTAGTCCCGCGGCTAACTCACCAGGTAAATTTAACATATAAGCAATTGCAAAAGCGGTAAGTGGCATTATAACAAATTGTGCTATAACGCCGATGATAACTGGTTTAGGGTGTGTTGCGATTAATTTAAAATCGACAGCCTTTAATGTAAGGCCCATACCAAACATAACAACACCTAGTAAAATCGTAATATACTTACCAAATGGTAAAAACGTTTCAGGAGCTAAGAATGCCACTACCCCTACTATAATTACTAGTAGAGCAAAATATTTACCTGCCAAATTACTGATAGATTCCAAAACTTTCATCTTATTCACCAGTACTTTCTATTTTTACGATTTTTTGTGGATTTAATATATTGTTAGGATCAAGGGCTATTTTAATCTTTTCCATCACCTGTAAAGCTGCTCCATGCTCAATAGCTTGGTATTTTTGTTTACCAATACCAACCCCATGTTCTCCTGTACAAGTTCCGTTACGATCTATTGCATAATGCACTATTTTTTCATTAAAACTGTCTGCCCTTGCAACCTCCTCAGCATCATTCATATCAATCATTATTATCGCATGGAAATTACCATCTCCTACATGACCAGTAAGACCGCCAATAAGACCAAGGGAATTTAATTCCTTACGTGCGAAAACCACTGCATCGGCTAGTTCAGAGATTGGTACACACACATCAGTAACCATCATTTTTTTGCCGACATTTCCGTGGATATACGCATACGCTAAGTTATGTCTTGCGTCCCATAGCTTAGTACGTGCTGTATTATCTGTTTCGAATTGGATTTCTTCACAGCCGTGATCTTCCATTATTTCTTTTGTAAACTCGACATCTTGTTTTAAACCTTCTTCATTGCCGTCAAATTCTAAAAATAATGTCGGTCTCTCAGCATAATTCGTTTCGCTAAAACGATTTACTTGTCGGATAGATTCCTCGTCGACCAATTCCACGCGAGCGATTGGAATTCCTGCCTGTAAAATAGAAGTAACGGCTTCTACTGCGTTTTGAACTGTCGGATAGACTGCTCGAGCTGCTGTTGTGAATTCAGGTATCCCGTATACTCTTAAGGTTAATTCTGTAAAACAACCTAGTGACCCTTCAGAACCTACAAATAACCCATTCAAATGATAACCAGAAGCTGATTTTGCTGCTAGACTCCCTGTGTGTATAACAGTGCCATCCGCTAGGACAACTTCTAAATCACGTACCTGATCACGCATCACTCCGTATTTGACAGTCGTTGTGCCACTAGCATTTGTTGCTGCCATACCACCAAGTGTCGCATCTGCTCCAGGATCTACAGAGAAGAATAATCCATATTTTTTTAGCTCTTTGTTTAATTGTGTTCGTGTGACACCAGGTTGCACCTTTACTAGCAGGTCATTTTCACGGACTTCCAATATTTTGTCCATCAATGAAAAATCGATTGTAATTCCATTGTCATAGGGGATTACATGACCTTCTAAGCTTGAACCGCGTCCAAAAGGAACGACGGGTATATGAAGATTGTTAGCAGTCTTTAAAATTTTACTAACCTCATCCGTTTCTTTTGGAAAAACTACTATGTCAGGAAGACTTGCTTCATGATACGACTCATCTTTACTATGTAACTCTCTTACAGTTAGATTGACCGAAATCTGTTCATCGTTTAAAAATTTCTTTAATTCGTTTAACGTATTTTCGATGGATTTACTCATTATTATTCGCCTCTTTAATATATTGATAAATTTATTAGAATATTTACAATGATTCCAATAAAACAATTATAAGCAGTAATTATAAAAAGGTAAACTTATATTATTGTAATTTGTGGATATAAAAGTAATTTAATATATTGTATATTTGGAGAGAATGCTACACGATAGTATTGTAAGCGGTTTAGTAATTTTTGAAATATTTTTTTAAAAAATGAAAAATCCCGCGAAGAATTCAATTTCTTCACGGGATTGCATCATTTTGCAAACGCAGTTGCCAATTCACTCAATACGGATTGTTTGTTCGATTCGTCTGTCATGTTCCACCATTTTTCGAAGAACACACCTAGCCCAGGCAGTAAATGTTCCTCGCCTCTTTGAATCGCGTCTTCTACTACACCTCGAATGTCTGTTGCCGTATGACCTTTCATATTAGCAGTAATAGCTTCTCTAATTTGAAAATCCATTTTCATCACTCCTCGCAATTATCTTCCCCAAACTCTCGCAAGCTATACATGATTTTGTTACACTAAAATAAAAAAGGCGGTTACATATATATGAAACGAATTGAATCTCCCCAAAATTCTCTAGTAAAGCATTGGAAAAAATTATTAAGTGTTAGAAAAGAACGAGACAAAACAGGAGAATTCATTATAGAAGGATATCATTTAGTAGAAGAAGCTATTAAGCAAAAAGAAAATGTACTCACTATAATGATAAGCGATACAGCTGAAGTTCCGGAAAATTGGGATATAGAAAATATGGAAGTTGTAGAAATAAATGATTTGATAAAAAAAGAGCTAGCCGAAACAGAGCATACGCAAGGTATATTTGCGCATTGCAAGCAACAAACTGTGAATGAAGAAGAGCATGTTAACTGGAATCGCATATTATTAATAGATGCGGTGCAAGATCCAGGGAATATCGGCACAATGATTCGTACCGCAGATGCGGCTGGTCTTGATGCTGTTATTCTTGGAAAAGGATCAGCAGATGCCTATAATTCAAAAACATTGCGTTCGGCACAGGGATCTCACTTTCATTTGCCAATCATTAAAGGTAATCTCTCTGATTGGGTAGAAAAGTTGAAAGAACGAAAAGTAACCGTCTATGGTACAGCGTTTGAAAATTCTACACCTTATAATGAAGTGAAAAAAGAAGAATCATTTGCGTTAATCGTCGGAAATGAAGGAAGTGGTATTAGTAAAGATCTTCTTGAGGAAACCGACCAAAATATTATCGTTCCTTTATTAGGACAAGCAGAGTCATTAAATGTCGCAGTAGCTACGGGAATTCTCTTATACGGACTTACGTTAAAATAATTTTGGACCCTGTTATTTTTCTAATTGCTAATTGCTTTATTGATTGAAGTGGAAGGCGGCGACTCCAGCGGGATGAGTGAGACAGATGAGCCATCACAACGGACGCTTGAGCTGTGGTGATGGCTCATCGCTCACCCCGCGGAAAGCGTCCGCCTGAAACGGAAATACTACTTTATAGGTTGTGTGCGCAATGTAGTAGGACTATTATTTTTCTACATTTTCTGAATAAAACAGACTTGAACAAAAATAAAAAAGTCCGTATAATAGATTTAATTTGATAAATAAAAGCTGTAATCGGGAAAAGTATATATGATTATTCGAAATTGAGGGATTTTACACCTTGACTGAAAGTGTAAATGGAGAATGCATATAGAAGTTCACCCCGCTAGCTGCCACCGGGACCAGCAATTGCTGTAAAGGTGTGCCGGTGTAGAGCCGTTAGTCGAATTGAGTGATTGCACTTATCTTAGTGCAATAATCAGGGTGGTACCGCGAAATTAGTCCTCGTCCCTTTTATAGGGGCGGGGTTTTTTATTTTGTCGAAAAGGAGAGTATATAAACATGGAAGCACAACTTCAACAGTTAAAAGAAGAAGTACTACAAAAAATTGAAGCTTCAGGCAACGTTAAAGAACTAAATGACGTGCGTGTTGCCTACTTAGGGAAAAAAGGACCGATTACGGATCTACTAAAAGGAATGGGTAAACTTCCTGCAGAAGAGCGTCCAATAATGGGAGCACTAGTAAATGTCGTTCGTGAAGAGGTAACTACTGTATTAGAAGCGCGTATGACATTACTTCAAGAACAGGCTATCAATGAGCAATTAGAAAAAGAATCTATTGATGTAACTTTACCAGGTCGTCCCGTGAAGACTGGAAATCATCATCCACTTACTCGAGTAGTAGAGGAGATTGAAGATTTATTTATAAGCATGGGTTATGAGATTGCTGAAGGTCCTGAAGTAGAGAAAGACTATTACAATTTTGAAGCATTGAATTTACCAAAAGGTCATCCAGCTCGTGATATGCAGGATTCTTTTTATATTTCAGAGGATATTCTTTTACGTACACACACGTCTCCAGTGCAGGCTCGTACGATGGAAGCAAAGGAAGGCCAACCAATTAAGATTATTTGTCCTGGTAAAGTGTATCGTCGTGATAGTGACGATGCGACACATTCACACCAATTTACACAAATTGAAGGACTTGTTATCGGGGAAAATATTCGCATGAGTGATCTTAAAGGTACTCTTTCTATATTTGCGAAGAAAATGTTTGGGGACGACCGTGAAATCCGTCTACGTCCAAGCTTTTTCCCATTCACGGAGCCTTCTGTGGAAATGGATATTTCTTGCTTTAAATGTGGTGGCGATGGCTGTAACGTTTGTAAGAAAACAGGCTGGCTCGAGATTTTAGGTGCTGGTATGGTTCATCCAAACGTTTTAGAGATGGCTGGCTATGATTCTAAAAAGCTTTCTGGATTTGCATTTGGTATGGGTCCAGAACGTATTGCAATGTTGAAATATGGAGTGGAAGATATTCGTCATTTCTATACGAATGATGTGCGTTTCTTATCGCAATTCCACCGAACAGAAGTGTAAGGAGGAATTTGACATGTTAGTTTCGACGAAATGGTTATCAGAATATGTAAATACACAAGGATTAGATCCAAAAGATTTAGGGGAGAAAATCACGCGTGCAGGTATTGAAGTAGATGCAGTAATTGATCGTTCTCATGGAATGACAAATGTTGTCGTTGGTTATGTGAAAGAAAAAGTTAAGCACCCAGAAGCAGATAAACTAAATATTTGTCAGGTAGATGTTGGTGAAGAAACTACACAAATTATTTGTGGAGCACCTAATGTAGAAGCAGGGCAAAAAGTAATCGTTGCTCGTCCAGGAGCAGTACTTCCAGGGGGCATGAAGATTAAAAAAGCTAAGCTTCGCGGGGAAGAATCGAACGGTATGATTTGTTCTCTTCAAGAATTAGGGATTGAAGGACGACTAGTCTCTAAAGCATATGCTGATGGGATTTATGTTCTTCCCGAAACAGCAGTTCCTGGGGAAAGTGTTCTTCCATTACTAGGTTTAGATGATGTTGTTTTAGAGCTTGGATTAACACCAAACCGTTCGGATGCATTGAGTATGCTTGGTGTAGCGTATGAAGTTGGCGCAATTTTATCCGAAGATATGAAATACCCAGAAGCAGCCTATTCTGAGAGTAATGAAAAAGCAACGGATTACTTAAATCTTAAAGTAGATGCAATCGAAGAAAATCCGATGTATATTGCTAAAGTTGTGAAAAATATTCAAGTAAAAGAATCACCACTTTGGTTACAGCATCGTTTAATGGCTGCTGGAGTTCGCCCACATAATAATGTAGTAGACATTACGAACTATGTACTAATGGAATACGGTCAACCACTTCATGCATTTGACTATGACCGTCTAGAAACAAAAGAAATTGTTGTTCGTCTTGCGGGTGAAGGAGAAAAAATTGTTACCCTTGATGATCAAGAACGTACTTTGAAATCGAATCACTTAGTTATTACAAATGGAAATGAGCCAGTTGCAATTGCCGGTGTGATGGGTGGAGCTAATTCAGAAGTTCACGATGGAACGACGACCGTTGTAATCGAGTCAGCATACTTTGTAGGTGGTTCTGTTCGTCAAACATCAAAAGATCATAACTTACGCAGTGATGCGAGTGCACGTTTTGAAAAAGGTGTCGACCCAAATCGTGTAATTCTTGCGGCTGAGCGTGCAGCAAGCCTTCTTGCAGAGCTTGCAGGAGGAGAAGTGTTGGCGGGTTCTGTGATTGTTGATGAGCTAGACAAAACTCCTATTGAAGTGGTTGTATCTCCAGACTTTATCAATAACCGTTTAGGGATGAAGATTTCCTTAGAGGATATGACATCTATTTTATCTAGATTAAAATTTGATTACCAAGCAGCAAACGGTCTTTTGTACATTAAAGCGCCAACTCGTCGCCAGGATATTAAAATCGAAGAAGATATAATAGAAGAAATTGCTCGTATGTATGGCTATGATGAAATTCCAATGACATTACCAGTCGAGGAATCCAAACCAGGCGGATTATCATCATATCAAGCAAAACGTCGTCAAGTACGTGCCTACTTAGAAGGTGCTGGTCTATATCAAGCAATTACGTATTCATTAACTTCCAAAGAAATGTCACAGAAATTTGCTTTAGAAACTGCTCCAGTGACAGAATTATTAATGCCGATGAGTGAAGAACGTAGCATCCTACGCCAAAGTCTAATCCCGCATTTACTTGAAGCTGTTACGTATAATACAGCTCGTCAAGCGGATACAGTTGCACTATATGAAGTAGGATCAGTTTTCTTAGGTGAAACAGAATCAGGTTTACCTCATGAGCAAGAGCATCTAGCAGCAGTAATCTCTGGTAAATGGTTAGACCATAGCTGGCAAGGTGAGAAAAAAGCAGTGGATTTCTTTGTATTAAAAGGAATTGTGGAAGGATTAATGGACCTTCTTGGACATACAAATGAGCTTACATTTGAGCGTGCAGTAGTAGATGGCTTACATCCTGGACGTACAGCTTCTATTAAGTTAGCAGGAGAAGAAATCGGACTAATCGCTCAATTACACCCATCTGAGCAAAAAGCTCGTGATTTGAAAGAAACATATGTGGTGGAAATGAATTTAGCAAAAGTGCTAAACAAAGAAGTAGAAGCATTATATTATGCACCTGTTTCTAAATTCCCGTCAATTACACGTGATATTGCACTAGTTGTAGACAGTGAAAAAGCTACTGGTGAGCTTCAAGCAATTATTCAACTTTCGGGTGGAAGATTACTGAAAAATGTACATCTATTCGATTTATATGAAGGAGAAAAAATGGAGCCAGGTAAAAAATCGGTTGCATTCTCTCTAACATACTTCGATCCAGAGCGTACCCTTACGGACGAAGAAGTAGTAAATGCACATAACAAAGTATTGAAAGCACTTGCTGAACAAGTAGGAGCAGAGCTTAGAGGATAATATAAAATAATGTAAGGGCAGTACCAAACTATGGTGCTGCTTTTTTCGTATGCTTTTTTTACTACAAGCTTTATATGCATTAAATTATTAAATTAAATTCAGAATAGTGTTTGAATTGTGTGGTACACAGGGAATAGTTCCGAAAGGAGGGATTTCATGGGTTTGAGCTTTTGGACATGGACACTTACGATAGTATTATCACTATTCTTTATCGGAATGTCATTTTTTTTCAAAAAAAAGGCAGATGCTAGTTTTGCACATTATGCAATTGCCGGAGGATCACTACCCTTTTTCTTGCTATTATTTACGGATATTGCGACGATTATGGGTGTCGGGAATTTTGTTGGTCACTCTACAAAGGGGTATGAGATTGGTATAGCGAATATTCCTTTTGTCGTTGGGGAACAGGGAGCAAAGATACTATTTGCAATAGTATTTGCAGGCTTTGCGGCTAAATTTACATATAAAACATTGGCAGAAATGATGGATGATTTAATAGTGCGTGACCGCCTTACTCGTAGTCTGGTCGCAATTTTGACTTCATCTATTATGATTGCTTGGGTAAGTGGGCAGGCTATGGGTATGGGTGCTTTGTTTTCCACCTTTACGGGCACTGATCCAATTCTAATGATACTAGTATTTTCTGCAGTATTTATTATTTATACAGCAGTAGGTGGGATGTACTCCGTTGTGTGGACAGACCTTATACAAGGAGCTATTCTCATTGGAATAGCGGTGTGGTTCTACTTTCAAATATTTAATCGAATTGATTTTAGTTATTCAAATTTAAAAGCTGGTTTGGCCGATGTAGGATCAAGTGAACTAGTTCAAATGAATCTATCTGTAATAGAAGTTATAACACTTTTCGTAACTGGAACTTTAGGTGTTTTAGCTGCTCAAGTATATTGGCAACGCTGCTTTGCTTCCAAAAGTTCAAAGTCAGCAAGTCGTGCCATGCTTATAAGTGGAATTGTAGCAATTATCTTTACGACTCTAGCGACTATTAGTGGATTGGTAGTTAAGATTATAAATCCAACCCTTGATGCAAATAATGCTATTTCGTGGTTGATATTAGAAGAAATGACGCAGCTAGCAGCTCTTGCCTTCTTTATAATGATTTTCATGGCTGCTATATCCAGCGCTTCATCTTTACTTCATTCTGCTGCTGTTGTAATCATCAATGATTTGGTGATTCCGAATATGAAAAAAAAGGAAGATATATTTTATCTCAAGCTAACAAGAGCAAGTGTTGTTGTATTCGGCATGTTCACTATCATTACTGCTATTTGGGCGGATTCTATTATTGACTTGTTTTCTTTAGCATACTCTATGGCAGGAGGAGGAGTGGTACCTGTATTAATTGTAGGGTTAATCTGGAAAAATAATAGAAACTCTACTTTTGTAATGGGTACGAAGAATAGCCGAGTTTCTGTTTGGGGTGCTCGAATCGGTATAGTTTCTGGAGCAATATTCTCCCTAATATTAGGTATTTTATGGGGAGTACTTGCATCCGTAATACTGACAATATTATTCTCAAAACTATTACCTTCAAAAGATATTATGATAAGATCTAGTGAAATGAGTTGATATGACAAAAGAAAAGCCCTGCATTTGCAGGGCTTTTCATTTTGGAGAAATTTGCTTCTGATTAATCCACCAATCAATATGATCCAAATTAAAGACGATCATATCTTTCATTGGTCTTAAGTGAGGAATCTCTTTGTTAATGATGAGATCGTTTATTTCCTCTTCAGTAAGTGGGTATCCAACTGTATCTAAATAAGAAGACAACTTTTTTACCCCATAGGATCTTCTCAATTAATCACCTCCCACCAAAATCTCTTTCTAAAATAAAGAAAGTTTAGTAAAAGGTACTAATTTTAAGGCTATGTATTTTTAATACCCATTTTTAAAGAAAATAATCATACATTAATTTTTTGCTTACGAATAGTCAACAGTATGCCAAAAACTACTCCAATGAAGGACAACGCTGAAATGATGAAATAAAATGTATGCCCACCAAACTCTTTATAGAGAAATCCGCCTGCGTAAGAAGCAATAATGCTAGATAATCCAAAAAATAATAATGCTAGAACAGTTTGTCCCGTAGCACGCCATTCTTTTGGCATAATGTTATACAAGTACTGAATTGCAGCAGTGTAAAAAATAGGGAACGTTAACATCTGCAATAACTGTAATATTGTGAGAGCAATCGGGCTAGTTATAAAACCTGATACAAAAAAACGTAAGAAGTAAAAAAACGTAGCTATCGTAATGATTTCCAATTCTTTACCTTTTCTTAGCCACCAAAAACTAAGAGCAAAAATAATGATTTCACTAGTAGCTGCCAAGAAAAAGGCGATTCCCACCAAGGACGTATCTCCCCCAAGTGCTTTAATATGAATACCTAAAAATGTGTCATTCATTCGAGCAGGTACAGAACTTACAAATACTAATGCTAAAAATAGAAGCATTTCTTTGTTTCGTAATACTGTTTTTAACCCCTCAATAGTCACCGGTTTAGCCGAGGCATGTACATCAGGCATGAACCAAACAATTCCAAACGATAGCATTCCCAATAAAACAAATAAGATCGATAGACTGCTTACCCCAAAATAGTCCATTGCGAATCCAGCTATTAAAGACAAAACTGCATAGCCTAGAGCTCCATATGTGCGAATGGAACCATAGCTAATACGAGCCATTTCGGAAACAGTAAAATTTAAGCTCTCTGTTAATGGATCAAGTGGCATCAGGAAAAAATACACTAACAGAGCAAAAATAATAAGTAACACGAAGCTATCGGAGTTAAATAAAAAGTATCCGGCAACTGCGGTCAAAAAAACAAGCAGAAGCATCACTTTACGAATAGTTTTTGTTCTATCACTTATAAAACCCCATAAAGGCTGGGCAAATAACGTCACAAAACCGCCGGTCCCAATAATAATTCCTATTTCACTCGTAGATAACCCCTGTTCGCCTAAATAAACAGGTAAAAAAGGAATAAAAAGTGCAAGTAAACCAAAAAATAAAAAATTATATCCTTTTAATAAAACATGTGCCTTCAAATAAATTCTCCTTAAGTAAAACCGAAATGATTCCCTTCATTGTAACTGATTTTATCAGCGAATTGTACGGATTATTAGAGGAATAATACTAAATTCAGATATTTATATTAGAAGGAGGAAAAAAACATTTTTAAGAGAATGTAAAAAGTAATGAAGTATGGGGGTGATTTGGTGGATGGAATAGACAAAAGAAATCGTTTAGATGAAAAACCATTCAGTTATAAGATTTCTAAGGATAATACAGTTTTCATAGAATTTCATGGGAAGCGTGTGAAAATATTAAAAGGCAAAGAGGCAGATAAGTTTTTAAAAAGAATAGAAGAGACAGAAAATGATAAGGAACAGCAATTAATTTTAGCAAAAATCACTGGGAACTTTAAACGTGGAAATGAGCGGAAAAAATAGGGGATGTGGGAAAGAGATGTTTAGAAGATACGGCAATCGCTCAGATTGGAAACGAATTATTCAAAGAGAGTACACACAATCTTATGTAGAGAAAAAAGAATTTACAGGATATATCACATTATTAAATATGAAAAAGGTTACAGAGCCACTATGGGTACAGTACGGGGAAAAAAGAATTTGTATTGTAGATGATAATTACATGTGGCTACAGCATTTTCCGATAGGGAAAAATTATTCCGTCACTACGATGTTCGATGCTAGTGGGAAAATAGTGCAGTGGTATATTGATATATGTTATGAAATAGGAATCGAAAATAATGTTCCTTGGTGGGATGACTTGTTTCTAGATATTATCGTATTGCCTACAGGAGAGGTTATTCAACAGGATGAAGATGAACTGGAAGAAGCGCTTGAAAGTGGAAGTATCAATCATAATATGTATGATGTAGCATGGGAGGAAGCAACTAGAATTACTACATGTATTAAGGAAGACCAATTTAAGTTGCTTGGTTTTTCGAAGATCCATAAAGAATTGTTAGAAGAACATTTGCAAGAGGTGAAAAATGAATAAACGTAAAGTATTAGTAGAAAAGTATTCAACTGATTGGAAGAAAAAGTTTGATGAAGAAGCAATACTGCTCCAAAAGATTTTTGGTTTAGAAATTCAAATGATTCATCATATTGGAAGCACGTCTGTAAATGGTTTGAGTGCAAAGCCAATTATCGATATGATGCCCGTTGTACGAGATATAACAAAAATAGATGCATATAACGAAGCAATGATTGCAATCGGCTATGAACCAAAAGGTGAAAATGGACTTTCTGGTCGTAGATACTTCCAAAAAGGAGGAGATAATCGGACGCATCATGTACATATTTATGAACTGGGCAATCGTGAAATTGAAAGACATCTTGCTTTTCGAGATTTTTTGAGAGTGCACCCGGTTATTGCAAAAAAATACGGAGATTTAAAAAAAGCATTAGCTGAGAAATTTCCATACGACATTGACGCCTATATTAATGGAAAAGAAAATCTAGCCAAGGAGATTGAACAACAAGCCATTAAGTGGTATAAGGGAACTGAAAAGAAGAGTATTTGAATTGGATTAAAAACAGTGAATTAGAGATGCAGATTATTATAAAGGACGGACCATGAAACTACGAAAATTAATAAAATCAAACCTCACAAATATTGTAGTTTCAACTGAATAAAGGAATCATCATTAATAGTTTCCTACTCTTTTTTATGAAATCGGAGGCAAAATATGTTTACGAATAATTTTACTAACCTATTAAAAATAGACTTTCCAATTATTCAAGCTCCAATGGCAGGTGGAATTACTACTTCGAAATTCGTAGCTGCTGTTTGCAATAACGGAGCACTCGGAATGATTGGAGCAGGATATATAAGTCCAATCCAATTAAGAGAGCAAATCAGAGAGGTAAAGGAGCTAACTTCGAATAGTTTTGGTGTAAATCTATTTGTCCCTGGCGAATTTGAAATCTCGGAAAACAAGATAGAAATAGCGAATCGTTTATTAAACCGATACCGTGAGCAACTAAACATACAAGAAGAAAAGGTCACTCTTCCAAGTGTAGAAGATGGTTTTCAATCATATATGCAACAGATACAAGTAGTAATAGAAGAAAAAGTACCAATCTGTTCCTTTACATTTGGTGTTCCAACTGCTGATGTCATGAGAAAATTTAAACAACACAATGTAACTACGATTGGAACAGCTACGACTGTGGCAGAGGCAATCTCTATTGAAAAGCTTGGAATGGATGCGGTGGTTGTGCAAGGTAGTGAAGCTGGAGGGCATAGGGGAAACTTTATAGGTGATCATGAGGAAAGCTTAATCGGTTTGATGACTTTGATTCCACAAGTTGCAGACATTGTAAATATTCCAGTAATTGCAGCTGGTGGCATTATGGACGGACGGGGACTAATGGCTTCATTATGTTCAGGAGCAAAGGCTGTTCAAATGGGCACTGCTTTTTTGACTTGTGAAGAAAGTGGTGCGCATCCTTTACATAAAGAAGCAATCATGCATTCGAAGGATGGGGATACGACATTAACTCGTACATTTTCAGGAAAATGGGCAAGAGGCATTAACAATAAATTTATTATGGAAATGGGAGAATACGAAGACACTATTCCAAACTTTCCAATACAAAATGCACTAACCCAATCGATTCGAAAAGCTTCTGCACATCAAAATAACAAAGAATATATGTCACTATGGGCTGGTCAAAATGCGAAACTTGCTAGAGTTGAGACTGTGGAACAACTTGTTCAAAGAGTTATGAATGAAGCGAGAAAAGTGAATGGATAATCTTCAATCAAGTCGAAGATCACCTGCAATTGTTGTAGTTTTAACTATTTAGGGGGAGTTTAGTTGAAAATCGACCATTTAGTTATGAATGTTAGCAAAGATGTTCAGGAAGATAAAAATATGATAGATAGAATTCGTTCAATAGGTTTACCATATGAGCCAAAATGGGGGAAAGGAACAAATGGATTTAAAGTATCGAATATATGGATTGGAAATGAGTATTTTGAATTGGTCAGAATTAAAACGCCAGACGGTGGAGGATGGATACAAAGCTGGACAGAAAAATACCTAAGAGGGCACAGGGGTCTTATAGGTTTTGCATTAGAAGTGGAGGATATAGAAACTACATATCAAAATCTAGTTAGACAAAACATTCAAGTTTCAAAACCTGAACCATTAAAGTTCAGATGGTTCTTCAATCTTTTTAGTAAAACAATGCCTTGGAAAAACTCATATTTATCAGAGTTTGAAGGTATCCCTGTTCAATTCTTTCTACAACAACTTAACGATGAAAAAAGTAAAGTTTATATGCAAAAATATATGGTGCCAAATAGTAAAGATAAACATATTAATGGGATAGTAGAAGTAATGATATATGGCATGTTAACAGAAAGCGATAAAAAAATTATTAGAGCCCTTTTTCAGAATTATAGTGAACAGGACGGTAAAATCCTAATAACTATTGGAGAACAATTAATTTCATTTGTAGAATCAGAGAAACATTCAACAGAAGTAATATTAAATTGCACTAATGAATTGTATTCTTCGCAAGATGTAATGATAGAAAATGTTCACATTCGAAACAGTTAAATTTGTAACATAGGGGGATGAAGAATCCCCCCCTAATTTATATCTCACTATTTAAATTTAACTATGCTTATCTATAATGTTTAACACCAAACAATAATTTCATAGGGTGTGGTTTGAGCAGGGATACTTCTTGTGGTAGGACCGTAGATAACGATCAGATTTCGGTTTGCGGGGTTTCTTGTAAAAGCTTGCCCGTTTGTCAATAATATTGGAGTATATGGTGATATATTTAATTTTAATTGACCATCACTACTTTCAAACTGGCTGTTAAAGAAGTCTACTTTTACATTTTGATTTGGATTATCTTTAACTATGACAAGTGCTCGATATTGAGGTGGGAAAATAAGAGGAACAGGTGCATTTGCATCATAATACCCAGTCACCCGATCTCCTACTACTACCTTTACATGGTCTACAAAATAAGTAGTGGGAGACACCACGAAATTTACTGAAGCTCCATTGCCGTTATCTACGGACATTAATGTATAACAACCTTCTCCTTCACCATTAGACCCTATCATAAAATCACTAATCATGGTAACAGTACCATGAAAACTTTGAAAACTAATCATATTCAATCCTCCATCGCTATTTAAACATGTACTTATCCATATCCATGTTATGCATTACTAAGGCTCTGTGTTACCTGTACTAATTTGCCGATGAGCGGGGCCATAGGAGGAGAAGTGATTCGTTTTATAAGTACAATGTTAAAATTTTTTCTTATTTATCAGCTTAATCGCTTTTTGTGTATTGGCAAAATGCCATTTTGTTATCGACTTAAGAAATTCTTCTCCGTACTTCAAATAAATCTTAGCGGCGATTTCATCGACTTTTGCACTCGCTCCTTTTGGTATCGTGGTATTTGCTAGTGCAGTTAGACGATCCATTTCTTTTAAGAATGCATATCTTGCTATAATAGATGCCGCTGCAACTGAAACATGAAGCTGCTCAGCTTTTGTAGAAAACAATACGTTTTCACGTATGATTTCTTTCTCCGCTTTAATATGATTATAGTAAATGCTACGCTCCGCAAACTGATCTATTAATATAAATGCTGGTTTTTCAGTACCCATTTTTTTCAACACATGATTAAGTGCTTGGTTATGCATAAGTGCTTTTATTTTTCCTTGGGACCACCCGCGAGACTGAATGTCATTGTATTTTTCATTTTTCAACACTAGGACGCTATGTGTTAAAGTCGCCATTAAGTCGGGCGCCATTTTACGCATTACATCATCTGTTAACATTTTAGAATCCTTGACACCTAATTCTTTGACTAGCTCAACTTGCTCGCTACTTACAAAACAAGCTGCAACCGTAATTGGACCGAAATAATCTCCAGTTCCTGTTTCATCAGATCCTAGAACGGATAAAGAAGAAAAGTTAGGAGGTAAAATATCACCCTTAGTTACACTAGTTACTATTGTTTTATTGGCACTTGTACCCCATAAAGATGCCTCCCGTGTAGCACCGTTTCCTTGAAACATAACCTTGCCTGATTTATAGATAGTTATTGTTGTATCTAATAGCTTTGCTGCAAATACCACACCGGGAGCAGAGCGTTCCACCTTAAATTTCATATAATGAGATTTTACTTTTTCTATTTCATTTGGCTTCATTAACAAGACTTCGTTTGACATTCGTTCGTTCCTTTCTTCACATCGTAATCTATTTCGTGTTATTATTAGTATTAGGATTTTCTGAGGAGGGTTATGGCTTTGTCAGAACAAGAAAAAACACGAATTTCGGTTGATATATACGGACAGAATTATAAAATGGTAGGTTCTGAATCTTCAGGCCATATGAGACTAGTAGCTTCAATAGTGGATGATAAAATGAGAGAAATACATTCACATAATAGTCAGCTAGATATTGCAAAGCTTGCAGTGCTCACAGCTGTAAATACTGTACATGATTACATAAAAGTAAAAGAACAATTAGAGCTACTTGAAGAAGAATTGAAAAGGTTAAAGGACTGAAAATATGTTAGATATAATTATATTAATATTACTTGTGGGCGGTTTAATAACTGGCGCAAAGCGTGGGTTGATTGTTCAACTGATCCACATGACTGGTTTTATAATCGCACTAATAGTAGCTTACTCTTATTATAAACCACTTGCAGATAAATTTGTTTTATGGATTCCATTTCCTGCTGTAACTGCTGGTTCTAAATTGACAATTGCAGTAGAAAGTTTAGATTTGGCTCAAACATTTTATCGAATTATTGCCTTTGCGCTTATTTTTATAGTGGTGAAATTTGCCTTGCAAATGATTGCATCTATGTTTGATTTTTTAAAGTATTTACCTATTTTAGGTTTTGTAAGCAATATTGTAGGTGCAATCTTAGGACTTATCGAATTTTATTTTATTTTATTTGTATTACTATATGTGTTTGCTCTTTTACCAATCGATTTTATCCAAAATTTAATATCAGGTTCAGTTTTAACCGGATGGATGTTAGATCATACCCCGATCCTATCGGAAATGGTTAAAAATTGGTGGTATATTTATATTGAAAAGTAACTTCTCTCGGTAGAGGGAAGTTTTTTTAAAGATTAAGAAAGTATATAAAAGTTTCCATTGAACACTGGGTCCATGGGACTTTTAAGAATGAATAATACAGCTGATTTCCGTTTCAGGTGGAGACAAAGGAACGATGGCTAAGAACGCCACCACGCGAGCGCAACGCCTTCGTGACCAACATCCTGTCGGAGTCGCCATCTTTCACTACAATCAATGTAATGTGTAGTACTAAACTATAAGAAGTAGTAAAGGCTATCGCTTAGATGGTAATAGTAGTCAAAGTTAATATATTGATAAGATCATCTGTTGAATTAGGATACTATTCTGTAATGAAGGATGAAAAAAGTAGATTTTCTTTTATACTAGTGGAAATACAGTGAAATAGTAATTGTTTACTAAATAAAGAAGTGAAATAACGAACGAAATTGCATCTTCGGGGCCCGCGTGATGCGGGTCAGGCAGTCGTTGCGACACGATGTCGCGTACCTAGACTGTCATCCCCTCTATGAATAGGACAGTATCTTTTCTTTAGTTATCCCAAAAAGCACTTACCTGTTTCTAAGAGTTTGTAGGAGGGTGACGGACAGATGAACGCCATAAGATTACCGACAAAGAGTGATATTGGTTTTGACGTCCGTCACAACCAATATCACTAAAAATTCACTCGGTAAAAATATAGCAAAACGTCTGTCCAAAGCCCTTCGAAAACAATAGAAACAGGTTTTGAACTTAAAGGAACGGGCATGTTTTTGTCCGATTTTACTTAAGTTAGCTATATTAGTTAATTGAAATGAAAGAGGTGTTATCGTTGGATAAGAAGACGATTATTAAAACTTTAGAAAAAATTGCGTTATATATGGAATTACAAGGAGAAAATCCTTTTAAAGTATCTGCTTTTCGAAAAGCTGCACAAGTTCTAGAATTAGATGACAGAAGTCTATCCGAAATGGATAATATTTTATCTTTAAAAGGGATTGGAGCAGCAACTGGAGCTGTAATAGAGGATTTAATCACTACTGGTGAATCCTCTTTGCTTATGGAGCTACAAGAAACAGTTCCTAGTGGTTTACTACCGATGCTAAAAATTCCAGGACTTGGCGGTAAGAAAATTGCTAAGCTTTATAAGGAATTACATATTGACTCCGTTGACGCATTGAAGATTGCGTGTGAAGAAGGAAAAGTTCAGAGTCTTCCCGGGTTTGCTAAGAAGACAGAAGAGAAAATATTATTAGAAATAGTAAACCTTCAATCTAAACCGGAACGAACTGCTGTTTGGCAAATTGAACCTATCGTAGAGCTAATTGAGCACAAACTTTCGTCCATTTCATTAATTGATAAGTTTTCTGTTGCTGGATCGTTCAGAAGGGTAAAAGAAGCGAGTAAGGATATCGATTTTATAATCGCTACAAGTTCACCACAAGCGGTTAGGGAAGAATTATTAAAAGTACTTCCTGTACAGAAGATAATTGCTGCTGGAGATACGAAAGTTTCAGTAACTCTAGATGTGGAAGTGGAGATTGATGTCGATTTCCGACTTGTGGAGTTAAACCAGTATGCCTCTGCATTAAATCATTTTACCGGTTCGAAAGACCATAATATTAAAATGCGTCAGATCGCAAAAGACCAGGGTAAGAAAATCAGTGAATATGGTGTTGAGCTACCAGATGGAAGTGTGGAGCATTTTGAATCCGAAGAAGATTTTTATGCTTATTTTGATTTACCTTTTATACCTCCAACAGTTCGTGAAGACGGATCGGAATTTTCCAAGCTAGATCAGCTACCTTCATTAGTTAAGCTAAGAGATATACAAGGCGATTTTCATATGCATACTACTTGGTCGGATGGGGCTCACTCTATAGAAGAAATGGTAGAAGCTTGCCGTACGAAGGGCTATTCACATATGGTGATTACGGATCATTCCCACTATTTAAAAGTAGCTAACGGGCTTTCTAAAGAAAGATTATTAAACCAAATTGACATCATACATGAGCTTAATGAAAAATACACAGATATTGAAATACTTACTGGTACCGAGATGGATATACTACCGGATGGCTCACTCGATTTTGAGGATGATGTGCTTTCGCAACTAGATTTTGTGATAGCTTCTATCCATTCTAGTTTTAGTCAGCCTCAAGAAAAGATTATGGAAAGACTCTTAACGGCAGTGAAAAATCCGTATGTACATATGATTGCACATCCAACTGGAAGAATAATCGAACAGAGAGATGGTTATAATCCTGATGTTCCAACTCTTATCGGATGGGCAAAAGAATATGGCAAGATTTTGGAGTTAAATGCAAATCCTTATCGTCTCGATTTAAACACAGAATATTTAAAGTTAGCGCAAGAAAAGGGTGTTCCAATAGCCATTAATACGGATGCTCATCATATTGATCAGCTGAGATATATGGATATTGGTGTTCGATATGCTCAAAAAGCCTGGTTGCATAAAGACAATATCGTGAACACTTGGTCCTTTGAGAACTTTAAGGAATATATCAGAAATAAATAGGAGGTGCCTCGGTTGATAGCTGAAAGAGCACTTAGAACTTTAGAGTATTATAAAATTCGAGAAGAAGTTTCGAATTACTGTACTTCTTCAATTGGAAAAAGCCATATAGATAAACTTATACCTTCAGTTGAGTTTACAGAAGTAACGAAGCTGTTAGAGGAAATGGATGAAGGTATGGCAATTCTTCGATTACGTGGGAATGTTCCGATGGGGGGGATGACAGATATCCGACCTCATGCTAAACGTGCCCAAATTGGAGGTATGCTTAGCCCTACGGAATTAATGGAGATTGCAAGTACTATACGTGCAAGTAAAATATTACGCCAATTTTTAGAAAATGTAGCGGAATCGGAGGATGTTAAAATTCCTCACTTCCTTAGGATAAAAGAGGATATTCCAGTTTTAACTGCCCTTGAACATGAAATTAATGATTGTATAGATGAAAACGGTTCAGTGTTAGATAGCGCTAGTAGTACATTACGCTCTATTCGCCAGCAATTACGCATTCAAGTTAGTCGTGTGCGTGAAAAACTAGAAAGCTATACAAGAGGGGCTAATGCTGCGAAAATGCTTTCAGATTCGATTATTACAATCCGAAATGATCGATATGTTATTCCCGTTAAGTCTGAATATCGTAGTCATTACGGTGGGATTATCCATGACCAATCCTCTTCGGGACAAACTTTGTTTATAGAGCCTTCAGCAGTAGTACAAATAAACAATGATATACGAAGCTTAAAAGTGAAGGAACAGGAAGAGATTAATCGTATTCTCATCAAATTGACAGCTGAGGTAGAAATAGTGGGGCATGACATTTTTCTTTTAGTAAATGTACTGGGAGAAGTTGATGTTATATTAGCTAAAGCAAAATACGGTCAAGCCCAGAAATGTACGATGCCAATCATTAATAACGAAGGATATATCCGTTTAGTGAAAGCAAGACATCCACTTATTCCAATAGAGACAGCTGTGCCAAATACAATCGAATTCGGGAAAGAAATTACAACTATTGTAATCACTGGACCGAATACTGGTGGTAAAACGGTTACACTGAAAACAGTTGGTCTTTGTACATTAATGGCACAAAGTGGACTTCCTATTCCTGCCTTGGATGGCTCTGAAGTGGCGTTATTTGAATCAGTATTTGCAGATATCGGAGATGAGCAATCTATTGAGCAAAGTCTAAGTACATTTTCTTCTCACATGGTTAATATTGTCGATATATTAAAAAAATATGATGATAAATCATTGATTATATTTGATGAGCTTGGAGCAGGAACCGATCCACAAGAAGGTGCGGCACTCGCAATTTCTATATTGGATGCAGTACATGGGACAGGCGCCCGAGTAATGGCTACGACACATTATCCTGAACTAAAGGCATATGGATACAACAGACCTGGTGTTGCTAATGCAAGTGTCGAATTCGACATAGAAACTCTAAGTCCAACTTATAAACTGCTTATAGGCGTTCCTGGTAGAAGTAATGCTTTTGAAATATCCGAGCGACTTGGATTACCAGAATATATTATCAACCAAGCACAAACCTTTACGGGGACAGACCGTGGAGAAGTGAACTCCATGATTGCATCCTTAGAGGACAGTCGTCGTCAAGCAGAAAAAGATGCCGAAGAAACGGAAGTTCATTTAGAAGAAGCACGTAAAGTAAAAATAGATTTAGAACTAAGATTAGCTGAATTGGAACAGAGCAAAGAAAAATTAGAACAAAAAGCAAAAGACAAAGCAAAGAAAATTGTAGATGAGGCTCGTCGAGAAGCAGATGATATTATCAGTGAACTGCGTAAAATGCAATCTAATACTCATAAGCTCGTAAAAGAACACGAATTGATCGATGCAAAAAAACGTCTAGATGCTGCTTTGCCAGATAATCCAGTATTGAAGAAACAAAAGAAGTTAAATGAAATGGCTAAAGAGTTGAAAGCTGGAGATGAAGTGAAAGTAGTAAGCTTCGGTCAAAAAGGAACTCTGCTAGAGAAACTCTCTAACACGGAATGGTCTGTTCAAATTGGTATGTTAAAAATGAAACTAGACGAATCAGATTTAGAATTTGTCAAACCAGAGAAACAAAAACAGACCGTTTCTGTGAATTCAATCCGTGGTAGAGACTCACATGTAAAATTAGAATTAGATCTCCGTGGAGAACGATATGAAGATGCTATAATGCGTACAGAAAAGTATTTAGATGATGCAATTCTTGCAAACTATCCAAGAATCTCTATTATTCATGGAAAAGGCACTGGAGTATTAAGACAAGCTATACAACAGTTTTTGAAAAACCATTCTCGTGTGAAAAGCTATCGTTTCGGTGAGGCTGGTGAAGGTGGTCACGGTGTAACAGTTGTTGAATTAAAATAATTAATTAATAATGAAACTTTTTATCGGGCTCTCCGTATAGAAGGAAAAGTGTAAAAGGGGTTTTTAGCATGCTTCTAAGTTTCTGGTCAAACCCACTCGTAGAGTCTGCAGGTTATTTTAGCGTTGTTATTTTATGCTTACTCGTTTCGATGGTTATTTTTGAAATAGTCACGAAATATAAAAATTGGGAAGAAATAAGAAAAGGTAATGTAGCAGTTGCACTTGCTACTGGCGGGAAAATTTTTGGTGTATGTAATATTTTTAGGTATTCCATTGAACAACATAATTCATTATTTGAAATGATTGGTTGGGGTTTATTTGGTTTCACCCTACTAATTATTGCGTACTTGTTATTTGAATTTTTGACGCCGACCTTTAATGTTGATCAGGAAATCGAAAAGGATAATCGTTCAATTGGATTTATCTCACTAGTTATTTCTGTCGGGTTATCATTTGTTATTGGTGCAAGTATCTCTTAGGAGCGTTTATAATGGAAAAATTGTCGAAAATTTTATTGGCTGTTGGCCTACTATTTGTCTTAGTAGGTATAATATATATCGTTACAAATTAATATAATAAGTTAATAGCGTATTTGAAGACTGCAATGTAGCACTTTTTATCTTAATGATGAGGGAGTGAGCGTTGCAGTCTTTTTTATTTCTTGCTATTGGTGTGTATATACAAATTGCAATATTTAGTGCAGCCCGTATATAAAAAATTCATCGTTATTAAAATAATTCGTGACCAACATCCTGTTGGCCTCGCCCGCGGAAAGCGTCCGCCTGGAACGCAAATCAACAGTATATTCTAATAGCTACTATTTAAGGAGCAATTATTATTTAATTGGTCAGTTTCGAAAGGGTCTAAATGTAATGTTAGGCTAGTAAAATTTAAGAAAACTCTTTTTATTAAATAATTGAATTGTCATTCATTTTTCTCTATAATTAAAAATAGGAATATTCACGCTATTATAAACAAGGGGGCATTCAAATGACAGATAAGCCGTGGTTAGCGCAATATCCACCAGAAATTCCGCATACGCTCGATTATGAACACATTCCTGTTCAAGAATACTTAACGAGAGCGTATAAGAAATTTCCAACAAAGATTGCCATACATTTCATGGGGAGAGATGTATCGTACAAAGAGCTTTACGAGTCATCATTGAAATTTGCTAACTATTTACAATCGCTCGGTATACAAAAGGGAGATAGAGTAGCGATTATGCTACCAAACTGTCCACAAGGGGTAATTGGTTACTACGGTGCATTATATGCGGGAGCAATTGTTGTTCAGACAAATCCTCTTTATACAGAAAGAGAAATTGCATATCAAATGAAGGACTCAGGAGCTAAAGTTATTTTAGCAATGGATATATTATATCCACGTGTTTCAAAAGTATTAAAAGAAACAGATTTAGAGAATATTATCGTTACTGGTATTAAGGATTACCTACCATTTCCTAAAAATCTTGTTTATCCTTTTATTCAAAAGAAACAATATGGATTTAGTGTTAAAGTAGAGCATCGAGGGATGAATCATTTATTCCCGGAAATTATGAAGGTTGGAAAAGCTGAACTGATAAGTATGGCTTTTGATTTTGAAGAGGATATTGCACTATTACAATATACAGGTGGTACAACGGGCTTTCCAAAAGGTGTTATGCTTACACATAAAAATTTAGTAACTAATACTACTATGTGTACTGCGTGGAACTACAAATGTAAAGAAGGCGAAGAAACTATTTTAGGGGTTCTCCCATTCTTTCATGTGTATGGGATGACCACTGTTTTAGTATTTTCTGTTATGCTAGGTAATAGGATGGTATTATTGCCGAAGTTTGATGTGGAAACTGCACTAAAAACGATAGATAAGCAAAAACCAACTATTTTTCCAGGAGCTCCAACGATTTATATTGGTTTATTAAATCATCCGGATATCCAAAAATATGACTTATCATCTATTGTCGCTTGTTTAAGTGGATCTGCTCCATTACCATTAGAGGTACAAGAAAAGTTTGAAAAAATTACGGGTGGTAGATTAGTAGAAGGTTACGGCTTAACTGAAACATCTCCGGTAACTCATGCAAACTTGATATATACTGAGGATCGGATTAAAGGATCGGTAGGTATTCCTTGGCCGGATACAGATGCGGCGATTTTCGCAGTCGATTCGACTACACCATTACCTTTTGGTGAAATCGGAGAAATTGCAGTTAAAGGACCTCAAGTGATGAAGGGTTATTGGAATCGACCAGAGGATACGGAAATGACTATGCGGGATGGTTGGTTTTTAACTGGTGATTTAGGGTATATGGATGAAAGCGGTTACTTTTATGTTGTCGATCGGAAAAAAGATTTAATCATTGCTGGGGGCTATAATATCTATCCTAGGGATGTGGAGGAAGTGCTATATGAACATCCCGCAATTCAGGAATGTGTAGTTGCCGGAGTTCCAGATCCATACAGAGGAGAAACAGTAAAAGCATTTATAGTAGTTAAAGAAGGAGCATCTGTGACAGAAGATGAGTTAAATACATTTTGTCGTGAAAACTTGGCTGCGTTTAAGGTGCCAAGAATCTATGAATTCAGAGCAGAACTTCCAAAGACGGCTGTAGGTAAAATTTTGAGAAGAACGTTAATAGAAGAAGAAAAAGAGAAACAAAAACAAAAACAAGTAGTACAAAGTTAATTGATTATTGACAATCTATAAAATTAAATATAATATAAAAATATGAATGAATCATCATTCATATTTTTTTATTTTATTCAACCAGAATTACAACCCAGGCTGAATAAAGTAAAAGCCGGCGGATGTCATAGATTTAGAAGAGAGTTTTTTAAAAGGTATTAGCCTAAGAACGTCGCATTCATGCGACAAAGGCAACCTGACCTGTATCATGCTGGCCTTAGCTCAATTCAAAATCTGGACGCAATTATGCCATAGCGTAATTGATTAATTGGTGGTGAATTCACATTGAAAAAGGACAAACCAAAATATAAGCAAATCATTGACGCAGCAATTATTGTAATCGCTGAAAATGGGTATCATCAGTCACAGGTTTCAAAGATAGCCAAACAGGCGGGAGTAGCTGACGGAACAATTTACTTATATTTTAAAAACAAAGAAGAAATTTTAGTCTCAGTTTTTGAAGAAAAAATGGAGATATTTGCGGAAAATTTGAAAGAAATTATTCAACAGGACATTAGCTCCTCAGAAAAGCTATATAAAATGATTGAGAATCATTTTATGGTGTTATCAAGCGATCATCATTTAGCGACGGTCACCCAGTTGGAATTAAGACAAGCCAATTTAGCATTGCGATTACGAATTAATGCAGTTTTAAGAAACTATTTAATATTATTAGATACCATCTTAAAAGAAGGGATCGAACAGGGAGAATTTGATCATTCGATCGATATTCGCTTAGCAAGACAAATGGTTTTTGGTACAATTGATGAGACGACTACTACCTGGGTCATGAACGAGCATAAATACGATTTAGTTGATCTAACAGGTAAAGTACATCGTCTATTGTTAAATGGAGTAAAAGGTTAACAAAGGGGAGTGAGAAAATGGAATTTCTGTCATGGACTATAGAAGAGGGTGTAGCTACTGTTACATTAAATCGTCCACCAGCAAACGCTTTGGCAAGAGGGGTTATTTTAGAAGTTAATGACTTGCTAGATGCAGTTGAGAATGATGATGCAGTTCGAGTAATCTTGCTAAAAGGAGAAGGCAGATTTTTCTCCGCAGGGGCAGATATAAAAGAGTTTACCTCCATAACGTCTGGAGAAGCATTCTCGGAGCTTGCGGCAAGTGGACAAACAATTTTCGAAAGAGTGGAAACTTTCTCGAAACCTGTAATTGCTGCAATTCATGGAGCTGCACTTGGTGGAGGTCTTGAACTCGCGATGAGTTGTCATATTAGACTCGTTGCAGAAAATGCAAAACTTGGGTTACCGGAATTACAACTAGGTTTAATACCTGGGTTTGCTGGTACTCAACGACTACCACGTTATGTAGGATTTGCGAAAGCAGCAGAAATGCTATTAACAAGTGATCCGATTAGTGGGAAAGAGGCAGCTCAGTTAGGTCTTGCTAACCAAGCTTACGCGGAAGAAGAATTATTTGAACATGCGAAAGAGCTTGCCGTTAAGATTGCGAAGAAGAGTCCAATTGCTGTAAAAACTGCATTAGCAATGCTTCAGTATTCTAAACCAGCTTCATATCATGAAGGTGTTAAGGCAGAAGCAAATGCTTTTGGAACTGTATTTGTTTCAGAGGATGCAAAAGAAGGCATTTCTGCGTTTATTGAAAAAAGAGAACCTGTATTTAAAGGTAAATAATAATTTACATTGGGAGGATATCTAAATGAATATTTATGTTTTAGTTAAACGTACATTTGATACAGAAGAGAAGATCGTTGTTAGCGGGGGGAAAATTCAAGAAGATGGAGCGGAATTCATCATTAATCCTTATGATGAGTATGCGATTGAAGAAGCGATCCAAGTTCGTGATGCTCAAGGTGGAGAAGTAACAGTTCTTACAATGGGTGGAGAAGATGCTGAGAAGCAACTTCGTACAGCACTAGCAATGGGCGCAGATAAAGCGGTCCTTATTAATATAGAAGATGATGTAGAAGAGTTGGATCAATTTACTGCTGCTCATATTATCTCGGAATACTTAAAGGATAAAAATCCGGATTTAATATTAGCGGGTAACGTAGCGATTGATGGTGGATCAGGACAAGTAGGACCACGAGTTGCTGAAAGCCTTGGTATCAATTATGTAACTACTATTACAAACTTAGAGATTAATGGAACTACAGTGACTATTAAACGTGATGTTGAAGGAGATACGGAAGTATTAGAAACTTCATTGCCATTATTGGTTACTGCTCAGCAAGGTCTAAATGAACCACGCTATCCATCTCTTCCAGGAATTATGAAGGCGAAGAAAAAGCCTTTAGAAGAAGTTGAATTAGATGATTTAGATATGGATGAAGATGATGTAGAAGCAAAAACTGAAACAATCGAAATTTATTTACCTCCTAAAAAGGAAGCTGGAAAAGTATTAGAAGGCGAGCTAGCTGATCAAGTAAAAGAGTTAGTTCATTTACTTCACTCGGAAGCGAAAGTCGTTTAACTTCATTCAGTAAATATTATTTTGCGACGAGTTTGCGCAGAGGCAGGTATGCCGAGGCATATTTGGTTCGAATTAATTTTAATATTAGGAGGAAAAAAGCATGTCTAAAAAAGTATTAGTATTAGGAGAAGCACGTGAAGGTGCTCTTCGTAACGTATCATATGAAGCTATAGCTGCTGCTAAACAAATTTCTAGCGGTGGAGAAGTTGTTAGCGTTCTATTAGGAGATTCAGTGGGAGAGCTAGCTGCTGTGCTTGGAAATTATGGAGCTGATCGTGTTATTACTGTAGAGCATCCACATTTAAAACAATATACTTCAGATGGCTATGGTCAAGCATTGTTAGCTGTGATTGAGCAGGAAAATCCAGAGGCAATCGTAATTGGTCATACAGCTCTTGGGAAAGATTTATCTCCGAAAATTGCAAGTAAGCTGCAAATTGGTTTAGTATCAGATGTAACTTCTATCGAAGGTGAAGGCGATGCAGCTGTTTTCATCCGCCCGATCTATTCAGGTAAAGCTTTTGAAAAAGTAAAAGTGAAGGCTGGTATTGAATTTATCACTATCCGTCCTAATAATATTGCTCCACTTGCAAAAGATGACAGTAAGTCAGCTGACGTTTCTTCCTTGTCGGTAGATATTACAAACCTTCGTACAATTATTAAAGAAGTAGTTCGTAAATCTACAGAAGGTGTGGATTTATCAGAGGCAAAAGTTGTTATTGCTGGTGGACGTGGAGTTAAGAGTGAAGAAGGATTCGCACCTTTAAAAGAGCTTGCAGATGTATTAGGTGGAGCAGTTGGTGCTTCTCGTGGAGCTTGTGACGCTGACTATTGTGATTATTCGTTACAAATTGGACAAACTGGTAAAGTGGTAACTCCAGACCTTTATATCGCAGCAGGTATTTCCGGAGCGATTCAGCATTTAGCTGGTATGTCTAACTCGAAAATTATTGTAGCTATCAACAAAGATCCAGAAGCAAATATTTTCAAAGTGGCAGACTATGGTATCGTTGGAGATTTGTTTGAAGTAATTCCAATGCTTACGGAAGAGTTCAAAAAACTAAAAGTAAACGCTTAATAATTGAAGGAGGCTGTCCAAAAGTACAATATTTTGGACAGTCTCATCTTTTGATATAAAGCATATGGATTATCGAGCTAAGTACATTTTGTTACTGATTTATTAGAAATAAATATCACTACTGAATTCAGTTTCTTGCAGACTTTTTTCGAGGGTCACGACCCATCATTTAAGATTCTCGAAATGATGTAGCATTAGTTTGACCAAAGTCACCCTAAAACGATTCGAGACAGATCTTTCATTGAAGGGGTTGGACTTTTCTCTTTCAAGCTAATATGTAGATGTTGATATTTCTGTCTGTTATAATCATTACATAGTAGACAAAGGAGGAATTTTAATATGGCAATAGTTCACGGAACAGATCAAACTTTTAATTCAGAAATAGAAGAAGGATTAGTATTAGTAGATTTTTGGGCAACATGGTGCGGACCTTGTAAAATGATTGCTCCTGTATTAGAAGAAATGGACGCTGAAATGAGCGACAAAGTTAAAATCGTAAAAGTAGACGTTGATGAAAACCAAGCGACTGCAAGTCAATTTGGTATTATGTCTATCCCAACACTAGTATTATTTAAAGATGGGCAACCAGTAGATAAGGCAGTAGGGTTCCAACCAAAAGAAGCATTAGTCCAATTTGTAGAAAAAAACGCATAATATAAAACCGGGTGCTCTTAGTGCCCGGTTTTTTTAAACGGGTGATAATATGAATGATTTAATAGAACAAAAATGTGCTATCCTTCCAGATGAGCCAGGATGTTACTTAATGAAAGACCGACAAGGAACTATTATCTATGTCGGCAAAGCAAAGATATTAAAAAATCGGGTGCGCTCTTATTTCAAAGGAGCTCACGATGGAAAAACGCTCCGATTAGTGCAAGAAATTGTTGACTTTGAATATATCGTAACTTCATCTGAACTGGAAGCTTTAATACTAGAGCTCCATCTTATTAAAAAGCATGATCCAAAATATAATATTATGTTAAAAGATGATAAAACGTATCCATATATTAAAATTACTGCTGAAAAAGATCCCCGACTGATCATTACAAGACAGGTAAAAAAAGATAAGGGGAAATACTTTGGACCTTATCCAAATTCTCATGCGGCTCATGAAACGAAAAAACTTCTTGATCGTTTGTATCCACTTCGAAAATGTCAAAAGATGCCAAATAGAGTTTGTCTATACTACCATATGGGACAATGTTTAGCTCCCTGTGTGAAAAAAATTGAAGAGAATGCTTATGATGCAATTATTCATGAAATTATAAGTTTCTTGAATGGTGGGCATACTCAAGTGAAAAAAGAATTGGTTGCGAAAATGAATTCAGCTGCAGAAGCACTTGAATTTGAACGAGCAAAAGAGTATCGCGATCAAATTTCACATATCGAACTAGTAATGGAAAAACAAAAAATGACGATGAATGATTTCACAAGCAGAGATATTTTTGGTTTCCATGTAGATAAAGGTTGGATGTGCGTTCAAGTATTCTTTATACGACAAGGGAAGCTTATTGAAAGAGACGTTTCGCTGTTTCCTATTTTCCGGGATCCTGAAGAGGAGTTTATAACATTTTTAGGTCAATTTTATGCGAAGTCGGAACATATTAAACCAAAAGAAATTTATGTTCCTACAAGTACGGATATCGACTTGGCTTCAAAGCTTTTAGAAATGAAGGTTTTCGTTCCGCAAAAAGGGACGAAGAAAAATTTAGTAAAATTAGCAGAAAAAAATGCCCAAATAGCTCTTACGGAGAAATTCCATTTAATCGAAAGACAAGAGGAACGGACGATAGGAGCAGTTGAGCAGCTTGGTGATTCAATGGGGATTGCACCGCCTATGCGTATTGAAGCTTTTGATAACTCGCATATTCATGGGACTGATGCAGTATCAGCAATGGTTGTTTTTATTGATGGCAGGGCCAGTAAAAAGGATTATCGTAAATATAAAACAAAAACTGCAGCAAAACATGATGATTACGGAGCGATGCGTGAAGTTGTACGTAGAAGATATACTAGAGTACTTAAGGAAAATTTGCCGCTACCTGATTTAATAATTATTGATGGGGGAAAAGGGCAAATTGAAGCTGCACGCGAAATTATAGAGGATGAACTAGGGCTAGATATTCCAATTGCAGGTCTTGCAAAGGATGGCAAGCATCAAACTTCCCAGCTTATTTACGGAGACCCTTTGGAGCTAATACCGATGAAGCGGACTAGTGAAGGTTTTTATTTGCTACAACGTATTCAAGATGAAGTCCATCGTTTTGCTATAACTTTCCATAGGCAGCAGCGAGGAAAGCATACTATTGCATCTTCGCTAGATGGTATAGAAGGTATCGGGCCTCAGCGGAAAAAGTTATTATTAAAGCATTTTGGTTCCTTAAAGAAAATACAAGCAGCTAGTAAAGAGGAGTTTATGGAAGCGGGTCTTCCAAGTAAGCAAGCAGAGATTATGGTTAATCATTTTCAGAAAAATGTATTGTCTTCTGAATAATCATATGCTATATTTGAATGAATTTAACTTGAATCAGTACAAGAATATTGCAAATATGCAAATAAAAACTGCTGGTTCAATTTAAGTCTCTGGCAAATGTTACAGATTTTGAAGAGAGTTTTAAAGGGTATTAGCCTAAGTAAGTCGCATTTATGCGAAAAAGGCTACCTGACCTGCATCACGTAGGCCAAAACGCAATTTAAAATTTGGATGCAATTACGCCGAAGTATAATTTAATATTCACTGATTTTAAGTGAAGATAGAGGTGCGATTAGACATCAGTACTCAGCAGGAGGAAGGAAAGTTCCTAGAATAGCTGAGGAAAGGGTCTTTCGCCGAAACATAGAATAGCTTTTCCTATTCTATTGTTGGTTCTGCATTTAATAGATGTAGAATTGTCAGAATTTATATTCTGGAGGGCTATCTCACATGGGCAGATTTTTTGGACCGTGTATGAGACAATGCTTTTCACAATATGTGGAAAGCATTTTTTGATCCTTTCAGGTAAAGAGAAACGACAATCAGTGGGGGGGTTCTTCATCCCTAACTAATTGTTAGTTGAACCATTCGGGCTTTTACGGGCAGTTATTCTCCCACTAAGTCTATTGTGCACTGATGGAGTCGTTAAAGTGGGAGTCTTACTGCGCGTTAAAGCGCGTTAAAAAAGGGAGCGGATGTTCATGACTAAAATTGTAATGAAGTTTGGCGGTACTTCAGTTGAATCAACAGAAAAAATTGCAAATGTTGCGAATCGAGTGAAACTGGAAAAAGAAAAAGGTCATAATATTGTCGTTGTTGTATCTGCAATGGGTAAAACAACGGATGAATTATCAAACCTTGCTTTCGGATTAGCGGAATCACCATCAAAACGTGAAATGGACATGCTATTATCTAATGGAGAGCAAGTTACTATGGCTTTACTAGCTATTAAGTTAAATGCAATTGGGATAGATGCGATCTCTCTAACAGGGGCTCAGGCAGGTCTCATAACAGATAATGTACATAGAAATGCAAAGGTACTAAAACTGGACCCTTCTAAAATTGACGGTCTACTTGCCACAAATAAAGTAGTTATTGTAGCAGGCTTCCAGGGAATATCAGAAGCAGGAGAGATTACGACCCTTGGCAGAGGGGGATCTGATACAACTGCTGTAGCTATTGCTGCTTCTATCGGAGCGGAAATTTGCGATATTTATACGGATGTTGATGGTATTTATACATCAGATCCGCGTTATATTGAGAATGCTCGGAAACTTGAACAACTTGAATATGACGAAATGCTAGAACTAGCTAATTTAGGCGCAGGAGTATTACATCCGCGTGCTGTTGAATTTGCTAAAAACTATAAGGTACCATTACGAGTACGTCCAAGCTATAAAGATGGAGAAGGAACGATTTTGAAGGAGGAAGTAGATGTGGAAAATAATTTAGTAGTTCGTGGGGTAGCGTTTGAATCCGATATCGTTCGATTAACTATAGAATATGAGGTGCCATTTAATGGCTCATTAGCTTCTATTTTCACAACTCTAGCTGCAAATCATATAAACGTGGATATAATTGTTCAGTCGATAGTTGATGGAGTGAAGCCAGCAGTTTCTTTTTCTATTAAAAAGGAATCTCTTGCTGAAGCGATTACAGTTTTAGAAACACATAAACAAGAGCTTGGCTTTACCTTCGCAGATTTTGAAGTAGGACTTTCAAAGGTTTCTATTGTAGGTTCTGGTATGGTATCGAACCCAGGTGTTGCAGCTCAAATGTTTGATCGACTTAGAACAGAGAATATTCCTGTGAAGATGGTAAGTACATCTGAGATAAAAGTGTCAGTTGTTGTACCTCAGCAACATATGATTGATGCTGCTAATGCCTTGCATGACGAGTTCGATCTTGCGTTAACTCATCAATCAGTTTAAACATTTTTTCTTAATTGTTAATAAAAACCGGGCAAAAAAGAGGCCCGGTCCTTTTATGTCAAAATCCTGTTTCTATCGTTTTAGAAGTGCTTAGGACAGACGTTTTGCTATAGGATTACCGTTTGATTTTTAATAAGGCTGGTCGTGACTGCGTCACGACCAGCCTTATTTTCTAGGTAATCTTATGGCGGTTGCCTGTCCGTCGCCCTTCTACAAATATTAGAAATCTTGAAGAACATTTTTATATACGCTAATCTTTTGAAAAAGGGTGACAGGAAAAGTCAAAAATTGACTAACCTGCTACCCTTTAGTTTTAGAATCCCATTTTATTTGTAAAGAGACTAATCCGTTCTTTTTAACTTCCTCGTCATAACATTCGGTTAAATAGCCAGTAAGCTTTTGTTGTTGTTCAGCTAAAAAACCTGCTTCTAATCGATGACTTCTACTTTGTCCACTCTGAGGTAGATTATATGTACTTAACGTATAGAAAGCTGAATCTTTTGTAGTTTTTTCTAAATGTAAAGTGCCCCATCCAGCTTCATTGAAAAACGTGACGGCTTCATCCATTGAATAAAGGGGGAATTTGCGAGCTAAATCTTTCCCAGCCCAATATAATATATCTTTTTCATGTTTTCCGAGAATAGAAGTAAGCACGTGGTCTCTTATTAACTCATATCCAAAGGAAGTTACATGTGAATGTTCCTTTTCATTCAAGTAGCAGCCCTTCTTTCCAAAAATCATCATTGCATATTTATTTTATCACAAAAAAATTAGGAATGGGGACCTGAATAGTTTGTGATTAATTAAACAAATTATTATCCAAAAAAGGTATAGGAATCCAATTGAAATTCCAGAAAGATACCTTGACGCTCCAAATTGATGAGAGTACAATGGATATGTCATAAATACGTAACTTGATGATGTGAAAGTTTTGTTAACAATTGTTTTTTTGCGATAGTATTCAAACTTTCAGTCGAAAATTTGAGGGGGTAATTGTTTTGTCGAACGAGCGCGAATTTTATTGGCGTCGACTGCATTCCTTACTTGGAATTATTCCAGTAGGTCTGTTTTTAACGCAGCATTTAGTAGTAAATCATTTTGCTACGAGAGGTCCAGAAGCATTTAATAGTGCAACTCACTTCATGGAGAGTTTACCTTTTAAATTATTTTTAGAAATCTTTGTGATCTATTTACCATTAATGTTCCATGCATTTTACGGAATTTATATTGCATTTACTGCAAAACATAATCCAAAGAACTTTGGTACATTGAGAAACTATTTATTTATTTTGCAACGCTTTACTGGCATTTTCTTAGTTGTATTTATCGCTTGGCATGTTTTTGAAACACGCTTCCAAGCTGCTATTGGAGCAAAAGAAGTTAATTTTAACATGATGGAAGAGATTTTATCTAACCCATGGATGTTAGGTTTCTATATCGTAGGTGTTATTTCAGCTACTTTCCATTTAGCTAATGGTATTTGGTCGTTCTTAGTTAGCTGGGGTATTACACAATCTGCAAGATCGCAACAAATTGCAACTTATATAACATTAATAATCTTCTTAGCGTTATCTGTAGTTGGCGTACAAGCTCTTCTAGCATTCGTTTAAGAAACTGTAAAGACGTTCAACTACTATTAAATTGAGGAGTGAGAATAACATGGCAAAAAGTAAACTGATTGTTGTCGGCGGTGGATTAGCTGGCTTAATGGCAACAATGAAAGCTGCCGAGGATGGCACGCACGTAGATCTATTTTCTGTAGTTCCTGTAAAACGTTCACACTCTGTTTGTGCACAAGGCGGTATTAACGGAGCTGTAAATACAAAGGGTGAAGGAGATTCTCCAGCAGTACATTTAGATGATACTGTATATGGTGGGGACTTCCTAGCAAATCAAAAACCAGTAAAAGCAATGGCAGATGCTGCACCTGGAATAATTAGTCTATTTGACCGTATGGGTGTTATGTTCAACCGTACTCCAGAAGGATTATTAGACTTCCGCCGCTTCGGTGGAACATTGATGCATCGTACAGCATTTGCTGGTGCAACAACTGGTCAACAACTTCTGTATGCACTGGACGAGCAAGTTCGTCGTTTTGAAGTAGACGGTCTAGTTACAAAATTCGAAGGATGGGAATTCCTTGGAATAATTAAAGACAACGAAGGTGTATGTCGTGGTATTAAAGCACAAAACCTTCTAACTATGGAAATTCGTGCATTCCGTGGAGACGCTGTTATTATGGCTACTGGTGGCCCTGGAATTATTTTCGGGAAAACTACTAACTCTATTATTAACACTGGTTCTGCTGCTTCAATCGTATATCAACAAGGTGCTTATTATGCAAACGGAGAATTTATCCAAATTCACCCAACAGCAATCCCTGGTGACGACAAATTACGATTAATGTCGGAATCTGCTCGTGGTGAAGGTGGTCGTATTTGGACTTACAAAGACGGCAAACCTTGGTATTTCCTAGAAGAAAAATATCCTGCATATGGTAACCTAGTTCCACGTGATATTGCAACACGTGAAATTTTTGATGTATGTGTTAACCAAAAACTTGGTATTAACGGAGAAAATATGGTTTATCTTGATCTTTCGCACAAAGATCCACATGAACTTGATGTTAAACTTGGTGGTATTATTGAAATTTACGAGAAATTCACTGGTGATGACCCTCGTAAAGTACCGATGAAAATCTTCCCAGCAGTGCATTACTCAATGGGCGGTCTTTGGGTTGACGATGATCAAATGACAAATATTCCGGGCTTATTTGCTGCAGGTGAGTGTGATTACTCTCAACATGGCGCAAACCGTTTAGGCGCAAATTCATTGCTTTCAGCTGTATTCGGCGGCAGTGTTGCAGGTCCAAATGCAGTTAAATACATGAGTGAACTAAAAACTCATGCAATCGATTTGGATGATTCTATATTTGAAGCAGAATTAAAGTTAGAACAAGAGAAATGGGATCAAACTATTTCTATGAAGGGTACAGAAAATGCGTACTTGCTTCATAAAGAACTAGGTGAATGGATGACGGATAACGTTACTGTTGTTCGTTATAATGACAAACTAGAAGCAACTGACAAGAAAATTCAAGAATTGCTTGAGCGATATGAAAATATAAATATGGATGATACACAACAATGGTCTAACCAAGGTGCATCATTTACACGCCAACTTAAAAATATGTTATATTTAGCACGCGTTATTACATTAGGTGCGCTTAATCGTAATGAAAGCCGTGGAGCGCATTACAAACCTGATTTCCCAGAACGTAATGATGAAGAGTTCTTGAAAACAACTATGGCGAAATTTGATCCAGCTACAGGGGCTCCAGTTTTCCATTATGATGAAGTAGACGTATCTCTTATTGCACCTCGTAAACGCGATTACTCTGCGAAAGGGGACAATTAATAATGGTAACAGCGACTGAAACAAAAAAAGTAAAATTTGAGATTTTACGTCAAGATACTCCTGAATCTACACCATATTGGGAAAAATTCGAAGTAAATTATCGTCCGAATATGAACGTTATTTCGGCGTTAATGGAAATTCGTCAAAATCCGGTAAATGTAGATGGTAAATCTACAACTCCTGTAACTTGGGATATGAACTGCCTGGAAGAAGTATGTGGAGCGTGTTCAATGGTGATCAATGGTCGTCCACGTCAATCTTGTTCAGCATTAATCGATCAATTGACACAACCGATCCAATTAGCACCAATGAAAACATTCCCGGTTGTACGTGATCTTCAAGTGGACCGTACACGCATGTTCGATTCTTTGAAAAAAGTAAAAGCATGGGTTCCAATCGATGGTTCATACGATCTTGGAGAAGGACCTCGTATGCCAGAACGCAAACGTCAATGGGCATATGAATTGTCTAAATGTATGACTTGTGGTGTATGTCTAGAAGCTTGTCCAAACGTAAACAGTAGTTCTAACTTTATGGGACCAGCACCGCTTTCACAAGTACGTTTATTTAATGCACATCCAACTGGTTCTATGAACAAGGATGAACGTTTAAATACAATTATGGGAGATGGTGGTCTTGCGAACTGTGGTAACGCACAAAACTGTGTTGTTGCTTGTCCTAAAGGCATCCCACTTACAACTTCTATCGCTGCATTGAACCGTGATACTACTGTTCAAATGTTCAAAGACTTCTTCGGAAGCGACCGTATGGTTGATTAATAGAAATGCGTAAGCGCCTATGTATGCCCCGACAAGTAAATGGGAAGATTTGCAGTCCAACTTGTTTGGACGGAAAAGATTCGCATTTAACCTCGAGGGGCAACGTTTTTCTGCGACGAGCTTTGCGCAGGAGCAAGGCGCTGAAGCTAGACAATTGATGCTATAAGAAAATCTGTGTAGAATATTATTATTCTATGCAGATTTTTTCTTTCTCTGTTACAATAAATGAATATTCATTCATTTTAAAGGGAGTGTAATTTATGAAAGCTAAATACATAGAAGATAGTGCGTCATGGGAGCAGGACTTCCGTTTTTATTCAGAGGTTAGTGTACGTTTTTCAGAAACGGATATGTATGGACATTTGAATAATACAGTTACATTTGCTTATTTTGAGTATGCGCGAATTGAATACTTTAAGCATATTCAACTCATGAATGACTGGTTAAATCCAAAGGGAGAAAAAATTCCGGTAGTCGCTGATTTGCAATGTGATTATGTAAAACAAGTATTCTTTGATGAGTTGCTCCACATCTATGTGAAAGCAAATTCCGTTGGTTCTTCCTCTGTGGATATACATTACATGGCGAAGAACGAAAAAAGTGAAATTGTCTTTACTGGACGTGGATCCATTGTTCAAATTGATAAGAATACTGGTCGTGCTGCAAAATGGTCTAAAGAAGAACGAGAAGTTTTTCAAAAGAGTATTAACTAGCCGTCACCTACCATCCCCGTGCTACATACGTTAGTAGGAGAGTGGATAGGGGGCTATGGCATTGTACGACAATAATCAGCATCGTTCGATTTTGACAAGTAGGGAACGTCAAATTTTTCAATTATTAGTAGAAGATAATTCTACGAAAGAAATTTCAGCTTTGTTATCGATAAGCGAGAAAACAGTTAGAAACCATATTTCAAATACAATACAAAAACTAGGAGTTTCGGGTAGGTCTCAAGCGATTGTAGAATTATTACGATTAGGTGAACTATCGTTGAATTGATATGAATCCTTGCCATTTTCCTCATAACACGTCACAATAATAGAAGAAGGTTATTGTTTTGAGGAGTGAAGGAATAGATGGCAGAGGATATAAATAAGACAATATTAGATCAGGACCAAGTTGCTTTTTTAGAAAAAGAGCTTCGACATATATCTGGAATCATTAAACAAAAGGGTCGACAGATTTTAAGTGCCTACACTATTACGCCTCCACAGTTTGTAGCACTTCAATGGCTACTCGAGCTTGGTGATATGACTATCGGAGATTTATCCAATAAAATGTATTTAGCTTTTAGTACAACTACGGACTTAATTGATCGTATGGAAAAAAGTGACCTTGTAAAGCGTATAAGGGATGAACAAGACCGTCGTGTTGTTCGTATACATTTGTTAGAAGAGGGCGCACGAATTATAGAAGAAGTTATAGATAAACGACAACAGTATTTAGAGGATGTACTTCAACAATTTGATCAAGCTGAAGTTGCAAATTTATCCATATTATTAGAAAAATTACATCAAGAGATGAAGAACTGAGGAATTGACGTGAAAGCCCCAATTGGTGTTATAGACTCTGGAGTTGGTGGGTTAACAGTTGCGAAAGAAATTATGCAATTACTACCGAATGAAAAAATAATTTATATTGGTGATACAGCCAGATGCCCGTATGGTCCTAGAACAAGCGAAGAGGTACGAAAATTTACCTGGCAAATGGCTAATGCTTTAGCAAAAATGAATATCAAAATGCTAGTAATTGCGTGCAATACTGCAACTGCAGTAGCACTCAATTCTTTAAGTAATAAGATGCCTTTTCCTGTTATTGGTGTAATTTTCCCTGGTGCTAGAGCGGCGATTAAAGCAACAAAAAGCAGTGAAATAGTAGTGCTAGGTACAAGCGGTACTATCAAAAGTGGTGCGTATGAGGAAGCCATTGCTTCTTTAAATACGTCTAGTAAAGTGATTCCACTGGCATGCCCCACATTTGTACCACTTGTAGAAAGTAATGAATACGAAGGTGAATTTGCTCGAAATATGGTAATGGAAACATTAACGCCACTAAAGAAAGAGCAATTTGATACCGTCATTTTAGGTTGTACGCATTATCCACTTTTGCAAAAGCATATTGAAGAGGCAGTTGGGAATCATGTAAATGTCCTTTCTTCTGCGGAAGAAACTGCTCATGATGTAAAAGAGTATCTAAATTACCATGAACTTAGTAATCCAATTAAACAGAAAGAAACACCAATATTTTATACGACAGGCTCTGTGCCAATATTTAAAACGATCGTAGAGAAATGGTTGGAAATACAGAGTGCAGATGTTCGAACAATTTCATTCAAATGACCCTGTTAGCTTGAGAATCCTCGAATAGCGGGGTCTTCTTTTGCTTGCAGGGTATTGTTAATACACCTAATGTACACCCTTAGGTAAGTTGGCTTTTAAAATTAGAGAAAAAGGACGAGATATCATTGAAACAGATTATTATTGCTACTAAAAATATAGGGAAAGCCAAAGACTTTGAGGCTTTGTTTAACCCACTTGGATATGAAGTTAAAACGCTACATGATGTGGCGGAAGAAATGGATATAGAGGAAACAGGCGCGACCTTTGAAGAAAATGCATTATTAAAAGCTACTTCCTTAGCAAACCACTTACAAACGATGGTTATTGCAGATGATAGTGGTTTAGAGATTGACGTACTTGATGGGCGTCCAGGTATCTATTCTGCCCGTTATGCAGGCGAAGAGAAAAGTGATGAAGCAAATATCGATAAAGTGCTTAAAGAGCTAGAAGGTATCAAAGAATCAGAAAAAACGGCGCGGTTTGTATGTGCTATTGCCGTTGCATCCCCAAACAAAGAACCTTTCACTGTCAGAGGAACATGTGAGGGAATAATTGGGACCGAAAGAAAAGGGACGAATGGATTTGGATATGACCCAATCTTTTATGTTCCCTCCCAACAAAAAATGATGGCTGAACTAACAGCGGAGCAAAAGGGAGCTATTTCTCATCGAGGCAATGCGATAAAAAAACTTTCATTGGGTCTGAAAGAAATAATTTCTGAAGGATAGGTGAGGGAAATGAAGCTATTAATAATGAGTGATACACATAGTGCAACTAACATAATGGAAAAAGTCATTGAGCAACACCAACAGGAAGTGGATGCGATTATTCATTGTGGGGATAGTGAGTTAAATGCAAGTTACTTTGTTGATACTCCTATTCATGTTGTTCGTGGAAATTGCGATATAGATGATCGATTTCCTCTAGAGGAGTTATTTTCTGTCCAAGATGCCAAAGTACTTGTAGTTCATGGTCATAAATACAATGTAAAATCGACTTTAATGCCTCTTTTTTATCGAGCAAAGGAAGTACAAGCCTCAGTAGTTTGTTTTGGTCATTCGCATTTAATTGGAGCAGAAATGCAGGAAGGTATTTTATTTATCAATCCTGGCAGTCTTCAGCAACCTCGTGGACGTAAAGAAAAAAGCTACGCAATAGCTGAAAAAAACGAGGATTCTTGGACAGTTCTGTTTTATTCAGATGAACATATACTACTTGAAAAAGTAACTTTATAATTTTTTGAAATAGTGTTGACTTAACTTCATTATCATTATATAATAAATCTTGTCTTTCCTATCAGTTTAGGTGGGGGAGTACTTGTCTCAGTAGCTCAGCTGGATAGAGCAACGCCCTTCTAAGGCGTCGGTCGGGGGTTCGAATCCCTCCTGGGACATAATATTAAAGGCTATGAACTCTTGGTAAATAAGAGTTTGTGATTAGACAGGGATTAAGTCAGGACTTCGGTCCGAGACTTAGTCCCTTTTTTTATCCCTATCATTTTATGCAAAGTCAGACACGAAACTATCTTCCGATTCTATTGAATGGGGGATTTTTTTATGACAAAGTAAACTGAGCTTGTTTGAAGTATACTATGTTTAAGATAATATTAAGGTAATTGCAGAGCGAATAGGTACCATTTTTCAATACGTAACTCAATCATAGCTGAAATGCTATAATTGGGTTAAGAATCTATTGTAATGTTGTTATATTAAAGTGAAGGTATTATAGTTACGGAAATAATGTAAATTACGAATAGTATTAGGTTTTTGAGGTATTTGAATTGAACTGTAATTTAGGGAGTGTTCTATAAATGAAAAGCTTCATTGTTATGCAAGGAGAAACATATCAGGAAGAAAGAGAATTAGGTATTATTAGGTCTCCACAAAAAGACAGTGGAGGACAAGTACCCCATTCATGGCTAAGAATGAAGGAAGTAAATGAAGGAGACCGTATCTTTCATTATGTCAAAGGAAATATTGTTGCGATTAGTGTTGCTAAAACTGGATGTCAGGTAATATCTAAGACTTTAAGTATGGAAAGTCATAAGTACTCGTCTGATAATGGATATTCAGTAGAGCTAGAATATCATGAATTAGAAGAGCCTTTAAATGTCCATTTAAACTTCAATGAGATTTTAACACTGCTTCCAATAAAGTATTCACCATTTCAACAGGATGGAAATGGAAATTCAGGTTATTTATATCCTTGTAATGAACAACTTGTCATAAAATTATTAGAACTTATAAGTGATCTGAACATCTACCGAGTAGATGTGGAGCAGCTTGAATTAGCAATTGGTACAGTACGCCGTACGGAGCGTAACACCATTATTCCAATGATTGCTGAAATGGAATCTGAAGTAAAATTAAAGATACGTAAAGGCCAAAAAAAGTTTAGGGAAGACTTATTGCCATTGTGGGAAAATAAATGTGCTTTGTGCGATATTGTATTACCAGATTTACTTCAAGCAAGTCACTCTAAACCTTGGAAAGATAGTACGCATAATGAAAGGATAGATCCTTATAACGGTATACTCCTTTGCTGTAATCATGATGCTTTATATAATAAAGGTTATATTGCATTTGATGGACAAGGAAGATTACATATTTCTGCTTCTATTCCAGAGGATGATTATTTAATTTACAATATCTATCAAAAAAAGAAGATTGCTCGATATGAAGAGAATAAACCGTATTTCAAGTGGCATAAAAAGAATATATTTCATTAGAAAAAGAAGTCCTATTTTGGACTTCCTTTTTTTCTAATGCTCTTATTTAAAGTTCAAACTAGGAGAAGGGTTGTTTCTAGATGTTAGGCTAATAATTTTTCGATATAAAGTGTTTAGGATTCTTAATTCAGAATGCAACTTTACGCTTTGTACTAGCCTTCAAAAACTCTTTGAACCAGGTTGCGCTAACATTTAATAACACAAAAAAGGCTACACAAGTCAGTGATTCAACTTGTATAGCCTTTATAAGTTTGTGTATGTCCCAGGAGGGATTCGAACCCCCGACCGACGCCTTAGAAGGGCGTTGCTCTATCCAGCTGAGCTACTGAGACCAGTGCACCCCTAAGGGATATATGGTTATTTTTGATGTAATTCAGGGATCCGTTCATTTTATGTTATTAGACCGAACTACCTACATTCTTATCTTATCACCAAAACCAGCTTGATGGAAGATATTTAATTATTTAGATAACCATTATATTCTAAGTGCACAATGTTTGGTTAAAGTGAATTTTGATAAGGAGGTCGGACTCATCTCCAGATTTTCTAACATTTACATTTAAGATGCTACAAGTGTATCTTACCAACTTAAAGTTTCGAGTAGTATTATGCCGACTAACCGAAGTTCCGCCGATTTGTGGCACATATAGAACTGTTCTACATTTTTACAGGATTACATATAATTTAAAAAGACGGAATATTGTAAAATATCTAAATATTTAACTAGAATTATGGAGAGATTACTTTATAATAAATATAAATAAAAGGAGGGAAGAATGTGAAAACTATTTTTATAAATGGTCAGATATACACGATGAATCCGAAAGAACCTATAGTGCAATCGATCTTTACGCTTAATGAACGAATCGTGGATATGGGGACGAATGAAGAAATTCTACTTCAATGGGGAAGAAATGGAGCCGAAATTATCGATTTAGAAGGTAGGACTGTTTTGCCAGGCTTAATAGATAGTCATTTACATATTTCAAGCGTCGGTATCAACTCTAAGGAACTGGATCTCACTAAAGTAAAATCTACAGATGAATTACTAAATTCCATCGAGAAATGGGTAGTTAATATAAAACCTGGTGAGTGGATTTTAGGAAGGGGTTGGGATGAAAATGTATTTCCAGATAAGAGGATTCCAACTATTGAAGAATTAGACAAGGTTTCGTTGAATACGCCGCTTTTTTTACCTCGTATTTGTGGACATGCGTTTTTGGTCAATAGCAAAGCTCTGAAAATATGTGGCTATCATCCAGATATGAATATTCCCTACGGCGGTACGATCGTATTAGATTCTATTACGAACAAACCTAATGGATTATTGTTGGAAACTGCATCAACAGTAATTTCCAAACATATTCCAGAAAAAAGCTATGAGCAATTAAAGAGTGCTTTACAAGCGGGCTTGCAACAAGCTATTCGTTTAGGGTTAACGAGTATTCACACTAATGACCCAAATTACCTTGGAGGCGCGCGTCAAACATATAGATTATTTGATGAACTTATCAATCAAGATGGAATTGGACCTCGTAGTAATCTATTAATAGATTATGATTATTTAGAGGAAATGAAGACCTTTGGTATGAGCACAGGGTATGGTAATGACAAGGTTATGATAGGAGCGATAAAATTATTTGCTGATGGAGCATTAGGTGGTAGGACAGCTCATCTATCAGAGCCATATCTTGATGATCCAGATAATGTTGGAAATGCGATGTACGATAATGAGGTTTTATTTCAAATAATACGTGACATTAGGCTGCAAAGTATGCCTGTAGCAATACATACGATTGGGGATCAGGCCCTTACTGATGTCCTTGATATTTTAGATCAATTTAAACCGTCCAAATATCGTGATAGGCTCATTCATGTTTCTATATTGAATGAACAATTAATCCAAAGATTAAGCAGTCCTCATCGAATGGTGGATCTGCAGCCTAAATTTGTTTCAAGTGATTATCCTTGGATTGAGGATAGACTCGGAAAACAAAGAGCGAGGTTCGCGTATCCTTTTAAAAGTCTCCTAGATAAAGGTGTAATAAGTGCTGGAAGCTCTGATGCTCCAATTGAACCTTTAAATCCTTTATTAGGTATTCATGCGGCTATTACTAGAAAGAAGGCTGGAGAAAGCCATTATGGATATAATGAGCAAGAAAAATTATCAATGTATGAAGCTATTCGTTTATTCACAGTGGGGGGTGCCTACGCTACCAATGAAGAGAACTTGAAAGGATCATTAGAACGGGGTAAGTTCGGAGATATGACGATTCTATCAAAAGACCCTTTCTTAATGGAAGATCCTGATGAATTATTGACAACCGAAACGGAAATGACCGTAATTGGAGGAGAAATAAGGTATCAAAGATAAGAGCACAAAAATCAGAGAGGGGCTATGCTTTTGGATGCAATACTGGAAACGATCGTTGGTTGGTTATGGGGATTGCCGCTAATATTTACTGTTCTTTTTGTCGGGATATATTTTACAATTGGAAGTAAACTTTTTCAGTTCAGTTATTTACCGCATATTTTTAAAGAAACATTTGGAAAGGTTTTTGGTAAAAAAGATAAAACTGAAAATACAAAAGGAATATTAACGCCATTTCAAGCTGTGGCTACTGCCATTGGTGGAAGTGTTGGGGTAGGGAATATTGGTGGTGTTGCCACTGCAATTGCTATTGGGGGACCTGGAGCAGTTTTTTGGATGTGGATTACTGCTCTACTAGGTATGATTACAAAAACGGTGGAAGTAACCTTATCTGTGTACTATCGCAATACTGATGAAAAAGGCAATCCATATGGAGGACCAACTTACTATATGGAAAAAGGTCTAGGTGAGGAAAAGAATTTCAAGTATTGGAAGGTTCCTGCAATATTATTCGGCTTAGGTATATTCACTACATTTTTTATCACTCTTCAAAATTATACGATTTCGGAAGCAGTCAGCTCTACGTTTAATATTGGAATGATTCCTGCTTCATTTATATATTTAACTATTATCTATATTATTATTTACGGTGGCATCAAACGGATTGGTGAGATTGCCTCTTTGCTCGTTCCGTTTATGTGTTTGTTCTATGTGATTGCTGGCCTTTTTATCATTTTTAAAAATTACACTGAAATCATTCCTGTCTTTTCTTTAATTTTTGATAGTGCTTTTTCTGGAATGGCGGCAGTAGGCGGGTTTACGGGAGCGGCAATTGCTCAGGTAATTCGTATGGGGGTTGCTCGTGCAGTTTATAGTAATGAGGCTGGTTGGGGTACTTCACCAATGATCCATTCTACTGCTAAGACTGCCCATCCTGTGAAGCAAGGAATGTGGGGAGCGATGGAGGTATTCGCAGATACGATTATCGTATGTTCTATTACTGCATTTACTATAATCATAACAGGAGTATGGTCTTCAGGTTTGGACGGTGCAGCGCTAACATTGTCTGCATTTGAAATTGGGATTGGAGAGTTTGGTAGATATATTATTACAATCTCCATCTTCTTATTCGGGTTAACCACTTCTACAGGTTGGTACACGTATTATGAAATATTGTTAAGACATGTATTTAATAATGAAAAGAAGCTTGCATTGAAGTACAAAATACTAACACTGTTCAAATGGCTATATCCAATTCCTGGTTCATTAATGGTAATCTATGCTGTAATGAATGATATGCCTGGAAAAGCAGTTTGGTATTTCGCAGATATAACGACTGCAATCCCCACTTTCGTTAACTTAGTAGTTATATTGATCTTAAGTAAAAAATTCTTCGAACTACTTAGAGACTATAAAGCCAGATATTTAAATATAGGAATTGTCGATCCTAATTTTAGCGTGTTTTACGAAGATAAAGTGAAAAAAGAAAATAGTAAGTAGCCACTACAAAGGACAAATCGTTGAAAATACGGTTTGTCTTTTTGAAAAGATAAGAAAGTATATAAAAATGTAACATCAACACTGGGTTTTTGGTATTTTTTAAAATAAATAATTCGACTGATTTCCGTTTCAGGTGGAGACAAAGGAACGATGGCTAAGAACGCCACCACGCGAGCGCAACGCCTTCGTGACCAACATTCTGTTGGCCTCCGCAGGGTGAGCGATGAACCATCACCGACGCTTGTGATGTTTCATCTGTCTCACTCATCCTGCCGGAGTCGTCACCTTCCACTACAATCAATTTAATGTATAGTACTAAGGATTCAATGATAGATTCAGACAGTAAAATTTCTTTGTACTAGAGTCCATTTCAACATTACTTATTTCCAAATACACTATGAAATAGTAAGTACTATTGACATCAATTTTCCGTTTAATTCAAGTGGAAATGGTTGATTGGAACGCAGGGCGGCGACTCCAGTGGGAACAGCAATGTTTTCTGCACAAAAAACGGAGCGACAGGTGCACGAGCTGAAAGTCCCGCAGGAACGGAGTGACGAGTAGATTGAAGCCGTGCCCACGGAAAGCGTCCGCCCGGAGCGGAAATCAAGGCATATCTATGTTTCTGTTCTTAAAGGACCGGGCGTTTTTTTTGCCCGGTTTTTCTTATCATTTAATAAGTAATACTTTTTTTGTGTTAATTTCTTTTGTTTATAACTATAAAAATAGGGAATCTATTAACTATCACAAATTATTAAATTTCGAAAAGAGGAGAGGAACCAAAATGCCTAACCAAAAGGAAGAAAAGCGATACAATGAAGATCCTAACACTACACAGGAGCAACCAAGTAAAATCGAAGAAATAGAAAGAAGAAAAGAAAACGATAAAGAGGGACAAGAAGATGGAAACTACAAAGAAGATACGATCAGTACAGAAGAAGACGGTGGCTTTCGTAGATGATTATTTAGACAAGTTGTAAAGAGATGCACCTGATCAATTGCCGATTAGGCGCATTTTTTGTGCTTGAGGACATGATAAAATCTATGGCATCTGGATAACTTTTTACAAATGATTCTTAGTCCAGACTCCAGCGCACAGCTCGTCGCACAAGTGCGTTTGTGTTGGCTGAGGAAACTGTCTCCTGGGGTAGCATGGTTGCAACAGGATGTGACGCATTTTGCAAACCTACCTCATCCCCATTTGACTGTCGGGACAGACATAGGCCATTGCGCTTCTGTTCTTGTATCCAAAATTTCTAACTAGATTGTATCAGTGGGCACGGAAAAAATGATATAGTATATATGATTAAGTACATAGATTAGCTAGTGAAGGTGGCGAATTACGTTGAAAAAAAAGAATCATCCAATTCTAAAGGATGAAAACGTCATTTTATTTCCTGGAATGATCGAAAATTACGTTGAAAATGGGCTTAAATTTGCTGAAGAAAACAATTTTGTGGAAGCAGTGTCTTGTTTTGATGAGGCTAACAAATATAAAGAATTAAGTGATATGGTACAAAGCGTTTATATACTTTCACTACTAGAAACAGGAAGAGCATTAGATGCGAAGAAAATATGTGAAACTCTTTACGAAAAAAAATCTCCTTTCTTTGAGCAGGTAATAGAATTATATTTGACGATTTTACTTGATTTAAAAGAATACAAACAATTAAACGAAGTGTTAAATGGATTAATGAAAGATTCGACATACACTTTTCAACAAAAGAAAAATTTTAAACAACTAAAAGAACTTAGCATCAAGATGTTAACAGATACTACATATTCGTCAGAGGAAGACGTGCAAACCAACTTTGATAGTGAACAGTTCAAACTTAGTCATTTTAAAAAACTACCTTATGGCAGGCAAGAACAATTATTACAAGAGGCATTTCAAACAGATATTATAGAGGTAACTAAGGAAATCATCACTATTATCGAAAGCTCGGACATAGTCCCTACTATTAAGTCACTTGCCCTTTTACTACTTGGTACTGCTGGAGTACATAATGAAGTTACCGTTGAAAAATTTGGTTTTAAAGAAACTATTATTCCAACAAAACCCCCGGAAAGTACTGCAGTTGATCGAGTAGAACCTATAAAACGATATATAGAGAATTCGTTAGAAAAAGATCCGACTAAGCTTCAAATGACGTTGGAAATGGTTCATCGACATGCTTATGCCTTGTTTCCATTTGATTGGGTAGGATATACTAATGAAATAGTAGCTAACAGATATATTGAATATGTGGATGTGTTATTTGGTAATCGAGAATTGCGGTCAGATGAGTTCTTTGAGTTGCTCATCGCATTGGAAGAATCACTAGAATTTTTGAGTTATGAATAATGTTGAAACTCTATTCATCTATGCTATAATATACAAGTTGTCAATATAATTAGTGAAAAACTGTTCTGTAAGAGTGTATACAGGCTGCTAAATTATTGTAAATTATTATTTGGAGGTAGAATATATGTCAATGGATTTGTCTGTAAAATGGGAAAAACAAGAAGGCAATAATGGTTTATTAACAGTAGAAGTTACTGCAGAAGAAGTAGCAAAAGGGTTAGATCAAGCGTTTAAAAAAGTAGTTAAACAAATTAACGTACCAGGTTTCCGTAAAGGGAAAATGCCTCGTCCAATGTTCGAAAAAATGTATGGTGTAGAGTCATTATTCCAAGATGCATTAGATATCATTCTTCCACATGCTTATGGGCATGCTGTTGAAGACGCTGGAATTGATCCAGTCGACCAACCAGAAATCGATATCGTAACGATGGAAAAAGGGCAACCTTTAGTTTTCACTGCTAAAGTTGTTGTAAAACCAGAAGTAACTTTAGGAGACTATAAAGGTCTTGAAGCAACAAAATTAGAAGAAACTGTAACTGACGAAGAAATCGATGAGCAACTACAAAGCCAACAAAATCGTTTAGCTGAATTAGTTGTAAAAGAAGATGCAATCGTTGAAGGTGATACTGCTGTAATCGACTTCGAAGGATTCGTTGATGAAGTTGCATTTGAAGGTGGAGCTGGAACAGATTATCCATTAGAAATCGGTTCTAATTCATTCATCCCTGGCTTCGAAGAGCAATTAGTTGGTTCAAAAACTGGAGATGCGAAAGATGTTGAAGTAACATTCCCAGAAGAGTACCATGCTGCTGAATTAGCTGGTAAAGCTGCAACTTTCAAAGTAACTATTAAAGAAGTAAAAGGTAAAGAACTACCTGAACTTAATGATGACTTTGCTAAAGAAGTAGATGCTGAAGTAGAAGGTATCGATGCTCTACGTGCTAAACTTAAAGAAGTAACTGCTGAAGAGAAAAAACAATTAGCTGCTCAAACGCTTCGTGATACATTAGTTGAAGCAGCAGCTCAAAATGCAACAATTGATATTCCTCAAGCAATGATCGCTTCTGAAACTGACCGCATGTTACAAGAATTTGGTCAACGTTTAGAGCAACAAGGTATGAACTTAGATCTTTATTATCAATTCTCAGGTCAAGATGAAGAAGCATTACGTACTCAAATGACAGAAGATGCTAATAACCGAGTAAAAGTTTCTTTAACTCTTGAAGCAATTGCTAAGCAAGAAAATATTGAAGCTTCTGAAGAAGATATAAATGCAGAGCTAGACAAAATGAGCGCACAATTCAACATGAAGATTGAAGATATTAAACGTGCACTTGGTGGTACTGACGTTCTTGCAAACGATCTACGTTTTGCAAAAACAGTTGAATTCTTAGTGGATAACGCTAAAATTTCTTAATTTCAAATCCATAAGTGATTAATACAGATAGAGCAAGGTACAGCACTTAAAACTGTGCCTTGTTCTATCATATACATAGCATTTTATATATTAAAATACATACTTAAACGTATTATTTGATTACTTGATGAGAATCTTGTAACATAATTGCTTGAATAGGGGTGAATATTTTGTTCAAATTCAATGATGAAAAAGGGAACTTAAAATGTTCTTTTTGTGGTAAGCCACAAGAACAAGTTCGTAAGTTAGTAGCAGGACCTGGCGTATATATTTGTGACGAATGTATCGATCTTTGTTCTGAAATTGTAGAAGAAGAGCTAGGAATTGAAGAAGAAGTAGAGTTTAAAGAAGTTCCAAAACCAAAAGAAATTTTAGCAATTTTAGATGAATATGTAATTGGACAAGAACGAGCAAAAAAATCACTTGCAGTAGCTGTTTATAACCATTACAAACGCATCAATTCCAATAGTGTAATCGATGAAGTAGAATTAGCTAAATCTAATATAGTATTAATAGGCCCAACTGGTAGTGGGAAAACATTACTTGCCCAAACACTTGCAAGAATACTTAACGTTCCATTTGCAATTGCAGATGCAACTTCGTTAACAGAAGCAGGATATGTAGGAGAAGATGTTGAGAACATCCTTTTAAAACTAATTCAATCAGCAGATTATGATATTGAACGTGCTGAAAAAGGGATTATATATATTGATGAAATAGACAAAGTTGCTCGTAAATCTGAGAATCCATCTATTACACGTGATGTATCTGGTGAAGGTGTACAACAAGCACTTCTGAAAATATTAGAAGGTACTGTTGCAAGCGTTCCCCCGCAAGGTGGCCGTAAGCATCCTCATCAAGAATTTTTACAAATCGATACAACGAATATTTTATTCGTCGTTGGTGGAGCTTTTGATGGTATCGAACAAATCATTAAGCGTCGTTTAGGTGAAAAAGTAATTGGTTTCGGAGCAGATCCTAACAAGGTGGAGGTTGCGGAAGGTTCAGTACTTTCTCAACTAATACCAGAGGATTTATTGAAATTTGGTTTAATCCCAGAATTCATCGGACGTTTACCAGTACTAGCTAGTCTAGAGCAATTGGACGTGGATGCTTTAGTTCAAATACTGACAGAGCCGAAAAATGCTCTTGCTAAGCAATATCAAAAAATGATTGAATTGGATAATGTGAAGCTAACATTTGAAGATGGTGCACTAGAAGCTATTGCTAAAGAAGCGATAGAACGAAAAACTGGTGCTCGTGGACTTCGTTCTATTATCGAAAATATCATGCTTGATGTAATGTTTGAATTACCTTCAAGAGATGATATTGTAGAATGTGTAATAACAAAAGAATCTATTACAGATAAAGCCAAACCTAAACTATTATTAGAGGATGGCACAGAATTAGAAAAAGATAATGAAAAAACATCGGCTTAATTAGCCATTGATAAAGCTGGCTTCCAATCTGCGCGTGCTTAGCGCATGCAAGGATGTCAGCTTTTTTAACTTAACAGGAACTTTTTTATATAGAGGCATTATTAATGAATTATTCGGACAGAATAAGCTGGAGGTGACTACCCAAATGGCTAATGAAAAAACAGTATTTTATCCAGTACTACCTCTGAGAGGTTTATTGGTTTATCCTACAATGATTTTACATGTAGATGTAGGGCGAGAACGTTCTATCGCTGCACTCAATGAGGCAATGATTCGGGAGGAAAAGTTATTTCTTTCTGTTCAAAAAGATATGACGTTGGAGAAACCCAATATGTCAGATCTTTATGATGTCGGCATAATTGCAAAAGTAAAACAAATGGTGAAGTTGCCAAATGGTACGATGAGGGTTTTAGTAGAAGGATTACAACGTGCAATTTGGGATGATTTTAAAAATCTTGATACATTTGACGAGGTTTCTGTAACTGCATTTATTGAACCAGAAAAAGTGGATCAAGAAGACGAGGCACTCATGCGTACGCTTGTACATAATTTTGGAAAGTATTCAAAATCATCTAAGAGTGTCTCCGAAGAAACGTACAATTCAGTTACTGATATTGAAGAACCTGGTCGTTTGGCAGATATGGTTGCTTCCCATTTACCTTTAAAAATTTCCGGTAAACAGGAAGTATTAGAAATTATGGATGTCAAAGAACGTTTAGAATGGTTAATCGCTCGTTTATACAATGAACAAGAAATATTTGACCTAGAAAAGAAAATAAATACAAGGGTCAAGAATGCGATGGAAAGAACACAAAAAGAGTTCTATCTTCGTGAGCAGATGAAAGCGATTCAAACAGAGCTTGGGGATAAAGAAGGTAAAACAGGAGAAGTAGCCGAATTAAAAAAACGAATTGAGGAAGCAGGCTTACCTGAAGAAACGAAAAAGAATGTGCTAAAGGAATTAGATCGCTATGAAAAACTTCCTACACAGGCTCCAGAAAGCGGCGTAATACGAAATTACATCGACTGGATCGTCTCTATCCCATGGACTAAAGCGACAGAAGACCAGCTAGATATAAAACGTTCCGAACGAATATTGGATAGAGATCATGAAGGATTAGAGTCTGTTAAAGAGCGTGTGTTAGAGTATTTGGCTGTAAGACAATTGACTAAATCCTTAAGAGGACCGATTCTTTGTTTAGCAGGCCCTCCTGGAGTTGGTAAAACCTCCTTAGCTAAATCGATTGCTGAGTCTTTAGGGCGTAATTTTGTTCGTATTTCCCTTGGAGGTGTCCGGGATGAATCTGAGATTCGAGGTCATCGAAGAACCTATGTAGGCTCAATGCCAGGTCGTATCATTCAAGGGATGAAAAAAGCTGGAACAGTTAACCCATTGTTTTTACTAGATGAGATCGATAAAATGTCGAATGACTTTAGAGGAGACCCCTCCGCTGCAATGCTAGAAGTTTTAGATCCTGAGCAAAATAATTCATTTAGTGATCATTATATCGAAGAGACATATGACCTATCCAATGTCCTTTTCATCGCTACTGCAAATGATTTAAGTACTATTCCTGGACCATTACGGGACCGTATGGAAATTATATCGATTGCTGGCTACACAGAGTTAGAAAAGCTCTCTATTGCCAAAAATCATTTATTACCAAAACAACTGAAAGAGCATGGACTAACGAAAAGTCAGCTACAGCTGAAAGACGATGCTTTACTGGATGTAATACGACATTATACTAGGGAAGCTGGAGTTCGTAGTTTGGAGCGGGTACTGGCAAATATTTGTCGTAAAGCTGCCCTACAAATTGTATCAGGTGATAAAAAACGAGTTTCAATCACAACAAAAAGTCTTGAAAATATTATTGGTAAACGAAAATTTAGGTACGGACAAGCTGAAACAGAAAATCAAATAGGAGTGGCTACTGGTCTTGCTTATACATCAGTAGGTGGAGATACGCTACAAATTGAAGTTTCGTTGTCTGCAGGAACCGGCAAGCTCCAATTGACTGGTAAGCTCGGTGATGTAATGAAGGAATCTGCACAAACGGCATTGTCGTATGTACGCTCAAAAGCAGAGGATTTTGGAATTGATTCGAAATTTTATGAAAACAAGGATATCCATATTCACGTTCCAGAGGGTGCTGTTCCGAAAGATGGTCCTTCTGCAGGGGTTACAATAGTTACTGCGCTAGTCTCTGCGCTGTCTAAGCGTCCTATAAAACGTGAAGTCGGTATGACAGGAGAAGTTACATTAAGAGGTCGAGTATTACCTATTGGCGGTTTAAAAGAAAAAACACTAAGTGCACATCGTGCAGGTTTGACGACAATTATTTGTCCGTCAGACAACGAGCGCGATATTGAAGATATACCAGAAAGTGTTCGCGAAGTATTAACATTCCATTTTGTTTCCGATGCTGAAGAGGTGCTTCAACTGGCTCTAGAGGAGGCATAATAATGAAAATCCATAATGTAGAATTACTAATCAGTGCCGTAAGACCAGCTCAATATCCAGAGGGTGATTTACCTGAAATAGCTTTAGCTGGACGTTCAAATGTAGGGAAATCATCCTTTATCAATAAAATGATTGGTCGTAAAAGCATGGCTAGGATTTCTTCTAAACCAGGTAAGACGCAAACGTTGAACTTTTATCAATTAGAGGAAGCTTTGATATTTGTTGATGTACCCGGTTACGGTTACGCAAAAGTATCTAAATCAGAACGTGCTGCATGGGGTAAAATGATTGAAACTTATTTTACCTCTCGCAACATTCTGAAAGCAGTTGTATTAATAGTGGATCTAAGACATCCACCAACAGGTGATGATTGCATGATGTATGATTTTTTAAAGCATTATAATATCCCATGTATTGTTATTGCAACAAAAGCAGACAAAATTCCTAAAGGGAAATGGGATAAGCATAAAAAGATAGTAAAGGAAGAACTTCAAATGGATAAAGAAGATCCATTAATCGTTTTTTCATCAGATACAGGTTTAGGCTTCGATGCAGCATGGGCTGAAATTGAAAGTAGAATTTAATTCTGCTTAGATTAGGGCTAATAGTTGGGAATCTCTAAATATATTTGAATTTCTACAGTTGATTAGTAGTGACTAATTGTATAAAGTATTTCCGAGCGAGTTCTTGAGCGATAAGTCGACCAAGAACTCGTTTTTTTTAAAGAAGAAGGTTCAAATTTTGTGCTTTGGTAATTCGAAGAATAAGGTCTATCTATTAATACTACTGATTTCCGTTTCAAGCGGACGCTTTCCGTTGGCGTTGCCACACGATTTGGGGCACTTAGCCTTCCAACCTTAAACGAGGGATCTTCACCTAACGCTTCCCCACTGGATTCACTGCCTTACACTTTAATCAAAAAATGTGTAGTATTAATAATATGATTTAGCATAGCTTATCGCTGTAATAATATGATTAGATAATTCCCAATTAGTTTGTGATATAAAAAATAGACTTACATTAATATTAATGGACAACAAAGAAATAGTAAGTATCTTCCTAATAAAGAGTATGGAGAGAGCGAAAGTGTATCTTCGATCGCGTCTCTAAAAAGTCAGTCGGTAATAATATAAAAACAAGTCTGTTGAAAGCTCTCCTAAAATAATTGAAACTGGATTCGATATTAATTGGCGCTTGCGCTTTTTTTATTGAACGATGTTAAAAGCATCCGCCAGAAACTGAAATCGACGGTATTTTTAATAAGAGCAGAGACTATAAGCTTAAAACTAATTAATTAGGGAATAATATCCTTAAATTCGACTTTATTTTTTGAATTGTTCTACTTTTATCAATTGGATCAGAATGATTGAATTGGGTAGCATTGTTTGTTATTATTAATTTATAATAATTCTAAATAAGATTTCATATGTTGTTCACAAATATGCGGGGAACTAACGCAAAGCTATGATATAATTGGACTTATGAAATGAACGTGAAGGGGAGACATATTCCATGCATACAATCGTGGTTGGTGTCAATTACCGTACTGCACCTGTCGAAATTCGTGAAAAGCTGTCGTTTGTTGAAGCAGAGCTTCCGAATGCGATGCAAGCATTACAAGACCAAAAAAGTATATTAGAAAATGTCATCGTATCTACATGTAATCGTACGGAGATTTATGCTACTGTAGACCAACTACATACAGGTAAATACTATGTGAAGCAATTTTTAGCAAATTGGTTTGATATTCCATTAGAAAATTTATCTACCTATTTATTTGTTCACGAGGATGACCAAGCTAATAATCATTTGTTCCGTGTTACAGCGGGCATCGATTCGATGGTACTTGGCGAAACACAAATATTAGGGCAAGTGAAGAAAAGTTTTCTAAATGGACAAGAAAACGGTACAACGGGTACTGTATTCAATCAATTATTCAAACAGGCAGTAACATTTGCAAAACGAGCGCATGCAGAGACTGCAATTGGAGAGAATGCTGTGTCCGTTTCTTATGCAGCAGTGGAACTAGGGAAAAAAATATTTGGCTCATTAAAGCATAAGCATGTGGTTATTTTAGGTGCTGGTAAAATGGGTGAACTTGCTATTCAGAACCTATATGGCAGTGGAGCTGAAAAGGTTACGGTGATTAACCGTACTTTTGAAAAAGCGAAAGAGCTTGCTTCTAAATTCGACGGCGATGCTAAACCTATGGACGAGCTTCAATGTGCATTATTGGAGGCAGATATTCTCATTAGTTCAACAGGTTCAACTGAATTTGTGATAGATTATGAACTAATGCAGTTTGTAGAGCGTCTTCGTAAGGGGAACCCATTATTTATGGTAGATATAGCTGTACCGCGTGATTTAGATCCGCGTATTGGTGATCTTCCGAATATGTTCTTATACGATATTGATGATTTACAAGGAATAGTGGAAGCAAACTTAGCTGAAAGAGAACGTGCAGCTCAGCAAATCAATCAGATGATCAAAATAGAAATTGATCAATTTAATGATTGGGTAACGACGCTTGGTGTTGTACCAATTATTTCAGCACTTCGTCAAAAAGCAAATACGATTCAAGCAGAAACGATGGCATCTATTGAAAACAAAATGCCAAATTTAACGGATCGTGAACGAAAAATTTTAAGCAAGCATACAAAATCGATTGTCAATAAGCTTTTAAAAGAACCAATTTTACAAGTAAAAGAATTATCGGCAGCAAAAGATCCTGCAGCTCAGTTACAACTATTCCAGCAAATCTTCGGTATAGAAGAAGATGTTCAAAAGGAAATAGCAGTGCAAGCAGAAAAAGCTAAAATTAACTTAAAACAAACATTAATCGAATCACAGAATTTAAAAGAAAATTTGTTATATAACTAAGTAAAGGAGGCGTTTTTATATCTGTATGGAGACAAATAGATATAATAAACGCCTTTTTACTATGTAAAAGGGGAATATTATGACTGATCTGACGATGACAAGGCTTCATGAGATTATGGTCATTCTTCAAGCTATAAGCCTTGTTTTTTATTTTATTGATTACTTACATAAAGATCGACGTGCACATCAACTAGCGGTGTGGTTACTTTTTGTCGTTGGTACTTTACAAACAATCTTTTTAATCATGTATATGATGGAACTGAAGCGTTTTCCAATACTTTCGTTGTTTGAGGGTATTTATTTTTATGCGTGGTTGATCATTATGCTATCCCTTGTTTTACAATTGGTATTTAGATTGGACCTTCCAGCTTTCTTTTTGAATTTGATTGGATTTATTTTTATGACAATTCATACGTTTGCACCAGATCCAATGGCGCAGTCACTGGTAGGGGATAACCTTAAATCTGAGCTGTTATTCATACATATTATGTTTGCGTTATTAGCTTATACTGCTTTTGCTTTAGCATTTGTTTTTTCGACATTATATTTAATCTTATATAAAGTATTAAAGAAGAAAAAATGGACGAAACAGTTTACTCGATTACCTTCTCTGAAACAAGCTGAGAACGGGATGAGCTTGTCAATTTTAACGGGAATCCCATTATTGTTTGTAAGTTTAGTTCTTGGGTTAGAATGGGCATATATATCTTTAGATGCGTTCCCACTCTATGATATAAAAATAGTTAATTCTTTTATCGTATTAGTAATTTATACTCTTGTTTTATTGATAAGAAAATCGGCAAAGATTAAAGGGACAAATTATGCGTGGATACACATTTATGCGTTTCTATTTGTTTTGATAAATTTCTTATTAGGTAGTCAATTATCTCAATTCCACATTTGGTATTAAAGAAAGGACTTGGACATTTTATGCGTAAAATTATTGTAGGATCTAGACGAAGTAAGTTAGCTTTAACTCAAACAAATTGGTTTATTCAACAGATGAAAGATATGGGAGCACCTTTTGAGTTTGAAGTTAAAGAGATTGTGACAAAGGGTGACCAGATTTTAGATGTTACACTTTCAAAAGTTGGCGGGAAGGGACTTTTTGTTAAAGAAATAGAACAGGCTCTTTACGACAAAGAAATCGACTTTGCTGTGCACAGTATGAAGGATATGCCATCTGTACTTCCAGAAGGTTTAGTTATGGGATGTACCCCAAAACGTGTGGATGAACGTGATGCTTTTATATCAACAGGACATGTGAAATTTGCAGACCTTCCAAAAGGAGCAATTGTAGGAACAAGTAGCTTAAGAAGAAGTGCCCAGCTATTATTATTACGTCCAGATATTGAGATTAAATGGATTCGTGGTAATGTAGATACTCGCTTGCAAAAATTACAAGATGGCGAGTATGATGCGATTATTTTAGCAGCAGCAGGTTTAAAACGCTTGGGCTGGAGCGATGAGGTTGTGACAGAATATTTATCCCCAGAGGATTGTTTACCAGCAGTTGGACAGGGGGCTCTAGCTATTGAGTGCCGTGCGGATGATAAAGAGTTAATTGATGAGCTTTCAAAGCTTTCTGATCGTGATACATGGGTTGCAGTAGAAGCAGAGCGCTCATTTTTAGCGGCAATGGACGGTGGTTGTCAGGTGCCGATTGCTGGACATGCAACGATTAGTGGCGATAAAATTACAATGACTGGACTAGTTGCAGCACCGGATGCTTCTATCGTATATAAAGAAATATTAACTGGTACGAATGCGGATGCACTTGGGAAAGAATTAGCACGAATTGTGACGGAACAAGGGGCATACGATTTAATCCAACAAGTGAAGGCAGATTTGAATGTTTAATAATGCTCCTTTGTTAGGAGAGAATGTCATTTTTACGGGCATTCTAAGGTCTTCGGAAGCATCAGATCTTGTTAAAAGACTTGGTGGAAATGCAGTAATCGCTCCGATGATTGCTACAAAGGAGATAGTTAGTCCTCAAGATTTAGATCAATTAGAGAACTGTAACTTATATGACTGGCTTATTTTTACTAGTCAAAGTAGTGTGAAGGCATTTCAATCGAAGATGGTAAAGTATCGGCTGGATGCAAGTTTTTTTACAGCTAAGATAGCAGTGGTCGGGATAAAAACAGCAAACGCCATTGAAAACGTGGGATTAACTGTCGATTTTACCCCTACTATATTTAGTGCGGATATATTTGTTCAGGAATTTCCTAAGGTAGCATCATTTAAGGACCGGTGTTTATTTGTTAAAGGTAATCTTGCAAAAGATACAATAACAGCCGGACTGAACAATGAAGTAGATGAATGGACAATATATGAAACAGTGGAGCTTGAGGAAAACAAGGAATATGTGAAAAAGCTATTAATGGGCGAGGAAAAGTGTTCTATTATCTTCACAAGTCCATCGACAGCCGAGGTTTTTCATCGAAGTATTGGGGTTACCTTTGGATATGAACATGTCACAGTTTGTGCAATCGGACATATTACAAAGAATTTTTTGGAATCTATGAAGGTTTCTGTGCAGGTTATGCCAGATACGTATACTTTAAGAGATGTAATCGTTAAATTAGCGGAATGGAAAGGAAGAGTGTAATGACTGAATTATTTTTTCAACGTCATCGTCGTTTAAGACAATCAGTTGGAATTCGAGCAATGGTAAAGGAAACTTATTTACATAAGGAAGATTTAATCTATCCTATATTCGTGATGGAAGGCGAGAACATTAAAAACGAAGTATCATCAATGCCTGGCGTTTTCCAATTCTCTCTTGACCGTTTAGCAGAGGAAGTAGACGAAGTAGTGAATTTGGGAATTCCTTCCGTTATATTATTCGGACTTCCTGCCGAAAAAGATGCAGTTGGTTCTGGGGCATATCATGATCATGGAATTGTTCAAAAAGCGATTCGCTTCATCAAAGAGCGTCATCCACATTTAATCGTGATTGCGGATACTTGCCTATGCGAATTTACAGACCACGGGCATTGTGGGGTAGTGGATGAAAATGAACGTATCTTAAATGATCCTTCACTTGATTTGTTGGCGAAAACAGCAATTAGCCAAGCGGAAGCTGGCGCTGATATTATTGCTCCTTCAAATATGATGGACGGTTTTGTAGCTGCAATTCGACTTGGATTAGATGAAGCAGGGTTTAAAGACGTACCAATCATGTCTTATGCAGTAAAATATGCATCCGCATATTACGGCCCTTTCCGTGAAGCAGCGGACGGCGCACCAAAATTTGGTGACCGCAAAACATACCAAATGGATTATTCGAATCGTATGGAAGCAATCCGAGAAGCTTCTTCAGATGTACAAGAGGGAGCAGACTTTTTAATCGTAAAACCAGCATTAGCTTACTTAGATATTATTCGTGACGTAAAAAATACTTTTGCTACTCCCATTGTTGCATACAACGTAAGTGGAGAATATGCAATGGTAAAAGCTGCAGCGATTAATGGCTGGATCAACGAAAAAGAAACAGTGCTTGAAACACTAACAGGAATGAAACGTGCAGGAGCAGATATGATCTTAACATATCATGCAAAAGATGTTGCCCGTTGGTTGGAGGGAAAATAATGACGAAATCATATGAGCAATCCAAACAAGCATTTACAGAAGCGAAAGAGTTAATGCCAGGTGGCGTAAATAGTCCTGTACGTGCATTTAAATCAGTAGATATGGATCCTATTTTCATGGAAAGTGGAAAAGGCGCTATATTAACAGACATCGATGGGAACGAATATATTGATTACGTTCTATCATGGGGTCCGCTTATTTTAGGGCATACGGAACCAAACGTTGTGAAAGCAATCCAACAGGTAGCTGAAACAGGTACAAGCTTCGGTGCTTCCACGTTGATCGAAACTAAATTAGCTAAACTAGTAATGGAGCGTGTTCCATCTATCGAGATGGTTCGTATGGTTTCTTCTGGTACAGAAGCAACAATGAGTGCACTTCGTTTAGCTCGTGGTTATACAGGGCGCAACAAAATTTTGAAATTTGAAGGTAGCTATCACGGACACGGGGACAGCTTATTGATAAAAGCTGGATCTGGTGTTGCTACACTTGGATTACCAGATAGCCCAGGTGTACCTGAGTCTATTGCAAAAAACACAATAGCAGTACCGTATAATGATATAGAAAGCGTACGCCACGTATTTGAAAACTTTGGAGACGACTTAGCAGCGGTAATCGTTGAGCCTGTAGCGGGTAATATGGGTGTTGTTCCTCCAGCTGAAGGATTCTTAGAAGGATTACGCGAATTAACAGAGAAAAACGGAACAGTGTTAATCTTTGATGAGGTTATGACGGGCTTCAGAGTAGGCTACAATTGTGCTCAAGGATATTTTGGTATTACACCGGATTTAACTTGTTTAGGCAAGGTAATTGGCGGAGGGCTTCCTGTAGGGGCATTTGGTGGTAAGCGTGAAATTATGGAAATGATTGCACCTGCTGGACCTGTATATCAAGCTGGTACTCTTTCAGGTAATCCTTTAGCAATGACAGCAGGATATGAAACATTAACTCGATTAAATGAAAAATCATATGATTATTTTATCGAGCTAGGGGATATACTTGAAAAAGGTTTCCGAGAAGCAGCGACAAAATATAATATTCCGCATACAGTGAATCGTGCTGGTTCTATGATCGGTTTCTTCTTAACCAATGAAGATGTAATTAATTTTGATACAGCGAAAACATCTGATTTAGAATTATTCGCTAAGTATTTCCGTCTCATGGCAGAGGAAGGAATTTATCTGCCACCTTCGCAGTTTGAAGGATTATTCTTATCAAGTGCACATACTGTAGAGCATATAGAGAAAACTATTCAAGCGTTCCATACAGTTTTCGAAAAATTATCAAACAACTAAATAGCAATTGGAGCCTTGCAACTGTTGCAGGGCTCTTTTAGTCTAAGTTAATTGACATAAAATGATTACTAAAATATAATTACTTACGAAAAGTAATCTAGATAGAATAATATAGAGATACTATTATGTTTTAAAGAAATGAGGATTTGGAATGACAAATGTTAAGGAAATATCAAATGATGTAGTAAATGTATTAAAAGATAAAATTCAAGTAATTAAAACCGGAGAAAGTTCAATTTATCTAGTTGGACCAATTCGCCTGCCAGTAAATTTAAATGGGAATACAGTTATATTCCAATGGTATAGCTGGTTAAATAGCAGTGAATACACAGAGGACATCCAACAAATCATCAATAATTTATCTTCCTCTAACTTAGCGGAATACCAACAGTCCAGTGTGTTAGTTTACGGAGATTTTAAAGAGACAGAGGAGTCACTAATCCGCATGCACTCCATTTGCCATACAGGTGATATTTTTGGCAGTAAGCGTTGTGATTGTGGTTTCCAACTAAAACAGTCGATGCAAATGATTGTTAATAACGGAGCAGGCGCATTATTCTATTTAGCAAACCATGAAGGTAGAGGGATTGGCCTATTTAGTAAAGCAATGGCCTATATTCTACAAGAAAATGGTTCAGATACTGTTGAGGCAAATGAAAAACTTGGTTTTGTTGATGATTCTAGAAATTACAGTGATGCAATCGAAGTGTTAAAAGTATTACGCACGAAACCAGTAACATTAATAACGAATAATCCAAAGAAAGTAAGAGCATTAAAGGACGCAGGCTTATCTGTAGCGGGACGTACACCATTATGGGGGGACGTTTCGGAATTCAATGAGAAGTACTTACACACGAAGATAAATCGTTCAGGTCATATGGAGGAAGAAGGTACTTTTCAAAATGACTAGTCATGCATTTTACATGGACCTTGCTCTGCAAAATGCTCGTGCTATGAAAGGGCAAACAGATCCGAATCCATTAGTAGGAGCGGTTATCGTAAATGATAATCGTATTGTTGGTATAGGTGCGCATATGAAACCTGGCGAGCCTCATGCGGAAATTCACGCAATCAGGATGGCAGGGGAGCATGCGAAGGGTGCTACTATTTATGTAACACTTGAACCATGTTCGCATCACGGTAGAACAGGTCCCTGTGCAGAAGCAATTGTAGAAGCCGGTATTGAAAAGGTTGTCATTGCAACGCTCGATCCGAATCCGCTCGTTTCAGGTCGGGGAGTGAAAATTTTAGAAGATGCTGGGATAAATGTTATCTCAGGTATTCAAGAGGAAGCTTCTAAAAAAATGAATGAGGTATTCAATAAATTTATCGTAACGGAAAAGCCTTTTGTCACATTAAAATCTGGGATAACGTTAGATGGTAAAATTGCAACGCACACTGCTCATAGCAAGTGGATTACCTCTTCAGATGCACGAGAGGATGTTCATCATCTTAGAAACGAGCATTTGGCAATTTTAGTTGGTGTGAATACTGTTATAGAGGATAATCCCGAACTGACCACTCGTATTGAAAATGGACGTAATCCGATTCGCATAGTTCTTGACTCTACTTTAAAAATCCCATTAGATGCAAAGCTAGTTACGGATCAGCTAGCGGAGACATGGATTTTTACAGGAGCGAATTATGATAATGATAAAAAAGAGAAGCTTGTAAATGAAGGAGTTCGTATTTTCCATACAACAGGTTCTAAACATGTGAATGTACATGAAGTCGTTCAACGTTTAGGTGAAAACTCTATCTCATCATTATTGATTGAAGGTGGAGGCACGATTAATGCGGCGTTTTTAGAAAATAAATTAATCGATAAAGCAGTTATTTATATTGCTCCCAAGCTAATAGGTGGTAAAAATGCTCCGACATTTATGGAAGGTAGCGGTATTGACCTAATGAGTGATGCGGTTGAGCTGGTCGATACGGATGTCCAAAAAATAGGGAAAGACTTTAAGTTTGTTGGTTATCCAACATACAAATAAGATGTAGTTGGTGAGGGATAGAAGATGAAATTTGGATTTGATATTGATGATACATTGATCAATTTAAGAGAACATGCTTTTCATATTTATAATGAAAAATTAGGACAACAAGTGGCATTAGATAAGTTTCATGAGTTAGATAAAGTAGAGATTCATGAGTTATTCGGGATGTCGGATGAAGCAGGTTCAAAAATGTGGAATGAAACATTGGAACAAATATACTACACGAATTGTCCAACTTATCCAGATGCAGTAGAAACGTTAGTTAACCTACATGAACAAGGACATGAGGTTTACTATATTACGGCTAGACCTGCAGAGCATCGAGAAAGAACGATGGAATGGTTAGTTGAACAGGGTTTTCCAGTCGATGTAGAACGGTTTTATTGTGGTATGAAGGATCAAGCTAAAGTGAATATTATTCGAGACTTACAGTTGGATTATTATTTCGATGACAAGCCAGATGTATTAAATACATTGACGGAGGATACATTACAAGTATTTGTAAAAACGCAATCATATAACCGACATCTAACTATTCCAAGGCTAACGAATTGGTTGGAACTAAAGCAGATTGTTGAAGAAAACAACCACAAAAAGCAATTCTAAAGTGAAATATGTTCTATCCCTTTTGTTCCATTCATAAGTTGTCCTATAGAAGGAGGATGACTTATGGCAACAAGAACATGGGATGTAAAAGAACAATTTCGATTTCCGCAAAGCTTCGGGGTTCCTATGGAGATTAAAAATGTAGCAGTAACTCCTCAATGCGAAGTCGCTGAGAAGGAAGATTTTATCCAAGTGGTTGGTATATACCACATCACCTGCCACGTTAAGTTTGAGGAAGGTGAACAGGAACATCATGCTACTAGTGAATTCACGGAAATTGAGGATTTAGATGTGCAAGGTGAGGTCGGTTATTTCGAGTACGCTGTACCAATGAGTATTGAGATTGGGAAAGACAAATTAAAAGAAGGTTCCAAGCCTACAGTTCATGTGAACCATATTAACTCGAAACCAACACAGCAAATGGCTATTGAAATTGGGTGGACAGTACACTGTGATTACGAAGAAGCTCCAGTACCTAAACCAGTTGAACCTCTTGTAGAATTAGAAAGTCCAAATCCTGCCGAGCCAATGGAAGTAAAAAATCCTAAAGGTGAGGAATTTGAACTTCAATTTATTTTGGATTTAGATGATGGATACTCGAAGCTTTCATTTCCATCAAATAATGTTTTTGTAAAACAAAAAGCAGATGAATAGTAATAGTACCAATAAGATGAAATCCCATGTGGTAGGCACAATTAATACTCGTATTAATTGAAAACCACAAATAGGAATACTTACATGCTTACAATAGAAACGTGTTTTACGTAACCAATCAGGCAATAAATATGGATTATATCCTTTTCTCAATGTATTTCTCCTTTCACCATGCTAGACTTGACGACATATAATAATATCCTTTACAATAGGAACAACTGAATAGAGATGCAATGAATGGGAAGAGTAAAATGATATGGTTTTCAAAAGAAAGGAAACAATTTGCTGAAATGTTTCTGTCAACCACCATTTGAAGGTAGCCCACGAGCAGTATTTGTGAAAGTAGAGTAGCAAATGCCGGTTTGAAGCCGTTATCTAATTGAGAGCGTGATGTGCATTTTGCATCTGCGAATAAAGGTGGTACCGCGAACAAACTCCTTCGTCCTTTAATGACGATAGGAGTTTTTTTATATTCTTTTTTTAGGAGGAACAGACAATGACAAACGAAACAACGATGTCCACAAAGTATGATCCGCAGTCGATTGAAAAAGGTCGGTATGAATGGTGGCTAGAAGGAAAATACTTCGAAGCTCATCCAGAAAGCGATAAGGAACCTTACACAATCGTAATTCCACCGCCAAATGTAACGGGTAAACTACATTTAGGTCATGCGTGGGATACTACATTACAAGATATTATTATCCGCATGAAACGTATGCAAGGATACGATGCATTATGGCTTCCAGGTATGGACCATGCTGGTATCGCAACACAAACGAAAGTAGAGGAAAAGCTGCGTTCTGAAAACATTACAAGATATGATTTAGGCCGCGAAAAATTTGTAGAAGAAACATGGAAGTGGAAAGAAGAATATGCTGGTCATATCCGTTCACAATGGGCAAAACTTGGACTTGGCTTAGATTACTCACGCGAGCGTTTCACTTTAGATGAAGGATTATCAAATGCAGTTAAAGAAGTATTCGTAAAGCTATATAACAAAGGATTGATCTACCGTGGCGAATACATTATCAACTGGGATCCAGCAACTAAAACAGCTCTTTCAGATATTGAAGTAATCCACAAAGATGTACAGGGTGCATTCTATCATATGCATTACCCACTTACAGATGGTACTGGATCTATCGATGTTGCGACAACGAGACCGGAAACAATGCTAGGTGATACTGCAGTTGCAGTACATCCAGAGGACGATCGTTACAAGCATTTAATTGGAAAAACAGTAAAACTTCCGATTATTGGTCGCGAAATTCCGATTGTTGGAGATGATTACGTTGATATGGAATTTGGAAGTGGAGCAGTTAAAATTACACCTGCACATGACCCAAACGACTTTGAAATTGGAAATCGTCATAATCTACAACGTATTTTAGTAATGAATGAAGACGGAACGATGAATAAAAATGCTGCTTCCTATGATGGAATGGACCGTTTTGAATGTCGTAAACAAATCGTAAAAGATTTACAAGATGCAGGTGTTCTGTTTAAAATCGAAGAACATATGCATTCTGTTGGTCATTCTGAACGTAGCGGTGCAGTTGTAGAGCCATATTTGTCTTTACAATGGTTCGTAAAAATGCAGCCACTTGCAGAAGAGGCAGTTAAGTTACAACAAGCTGAAGAAAAAGTTAATTTCGTACCTGATCGCTTTGAAAAAACATATCTAAATTGGATGGAAAATCTTCATGACTGGTGTATTTCGCGTCAATTATGGTGGGGACATCGGATACCGGCTTGGTATCATAAAGAAACTGGTGAAGTATATGTTGGTCATGAAGCTCCAGCAGATGCGGAAAACTGGAATCAGGATAACGATGTATTAGATACTTGGTTCTCCTCTGCACTATGGCCATTCTCCACATTAGGCTGGCCAGATACCGACAACGAAGAGTTTAAAAAGTATTATCCAACGAATGCGCTTGTAACTGGTTATGATATTATATTCTTCTGGGTTTCTCGTATGATTTTCCAAGGAATAGAATTTACTGGTACTCGTCCATTCGATGATGTATTAATTCATGGTCTTGTTCGTGCAGAAGATGGTCGTAAAATGTCGAAATCTCTAGGAAACGGTATCGATCCAATGGACGCTATAGACCAATACGGTGCAGATTCACTTCGTTACTTCTTAAGTACTGGATCATCTCCTGGTCAGGATTTACGTTATTCTACAGAAAAAGTAGAAGCTGTATGGAACTTTGCCAATAAAATTTGGAATGCATCTCGTTTTGCATTAATGAATATGGATGGCTTGAAATTCGAAGAGATCAATTTAGACGGAAAAAAATCAGTTGCAGATGCATGGATTCTAACTCGTTTAAATGAAACGATCGAGCAAGTAACAAGACTTTCTGAACGATATGAATTCGGTGAAGTTGGTCGTGCACTTTATAACTTCATCTGGGATGATTTCTGTGACTGGTATATTGAAATGGCGAAACTTCCGCTTAACGGGGAAGATGAAGAAGCGAAAAATATGACACGTTCTGTGCTAGCTTATGTTTTAGACAATACTATGCGTCTATTGCATCCATTTATGCCATTCATAACAGAAGAAATTTGGCAAAACCTTCCTCATGAAGGGGAATCGATTACAGTTGCTGCTTGGCCGACTGTAAACGAAGCGCTTTCTAATAAAGAAGAAGCGGACAATATGAAATTACTTTCTGAAATTATCCGTTCTGTACGTAATATCCGTTCGGAAGTACAGACACCAATGAGTAAAAAGGTTCCATTATACCTTTCGGCGAAGGATGCGAATACATTAGCAGTATTAGAAGCAAATGCTAAGTATTTAGAGCGTTTTTGTAATCCAGAACCACTTGTAATTGGTTTAGATCTAGAAGCTCCAAATCAATCTATGTCGGCAGTAGTTACGGGAGCAGTTTTATATCTACCACTACAAGGGTTAATCGATATAGATGCTGAGAAAGCTCGTTTAACGAAAGAGTTAGAAAAGTGGGCAAAAGAAGTGAAACTCGTTCAAGGAAAACTTTCCAATGAGCGCTTCGTTTCAAAAGCACCAGACGCAGTAGTTGCAGAGGAACGTGCAAAAGAAGCTGACTATCTAGAAAAACACGCATCTGTATTAAAGCGTATGGAAGAATTGAATAATCTATAAAATAGAGCGTGCACCCGTTTATATGGGTGCTCACTTTTTTTAAAGGAGAAAAGGTTCTCCGGATTCCGGTGATTTTTCACTACTTTCAGGTGATGTTTCTATTATTCAGGTGATTCTCGGAAACATTCCTGTGTTTCCATTCAAATGCAAAAAAGAGAGGACGATTAAATCTCGTCGCTCTCTTTTTTTATGAGTTTTCTATTAATATATTCCATAATAGGTTCTGCGATATCTTTCTTGGTAGTTTCAAAATAAGATCTAGCACCAACGGGATCTTCTATTTCATTGAACAGCCAGGATTCGTCAGGTAATAGAAGAAAATCGATGCCAATATAATCACTTTTTAAAGCTTTAGCTATTTTCTTTACGGCTGCGACTTGCTGGGTGTCTAGTGTGTATTTTTCAACTGTTCCACCTAGTGTGAAATTGGATTTGAAGCTATCCTTTGGTCCAGTTCTTTTTACGGCACCCAATACATCCTCGCCTAGCATGAATACACGAACATCAGTAGCATTTGTTTCGATATATTGTTGGGCGATAATCGCATTCTCAGAAAATGTATTCAGAAATGAAGTTGCTTCTTTTCCCGTGTGAACTAATTCTACTTGTTTTCCACCATGACCGTCGATCGTTTTTAATACGACAGGATATTCGTTAATTTCAGAAACTGATGCAATTTTTTTAGTTGGAACAGTTGCAATCCCGAGAAGCTGTACAAGCTGTATTGCCTTTAATTTGTCATTAGCAACAACATTCACTTCTGCACGGTTGAACATTGGTATATTTCTTTGTTCTAATTCCTTTGATAATTGTGGATTTCTTGCTCGGAAGAATATAAAATCTGCTACTGGAATAGTGCCTTGATCATCGACTACAGTTAAAGTATGTTCATGAGTACTAGCAGCATTTACTAATCGTTCAATAAAGTTTTGATTGCGTTCTATTTCCGCTTTTTCGTATATGAGTAACCCCTTCATACAACAGCCGCTCCAACTTTTGAAAGAATATATTCTATCATTGCATCCCCAACATTAATCCCGGTTACATTATAAATGTTACGGATATGGGCTACTCCATTTACTTCACAAACAAGTGGCTCTTCATCGTCCCCAAACAATAAGTCCACTCCTGCAAATTCCGCTTGTAAAGCTTCAGCTGCTTGAATTGCTACATCTTTTTGTCTCTGTGTGAGAATAATAGGAGAAGCAGTGCCCCCATTTGTAATATTGGCGCGGAAATCCGTTTGTGATTCACGAAGCATACAAGCAACTACTTTCCCGCCAACTACATTTACGCGGATATCTCTACCTCGACTATTCTCGATAAATTGTTGGAAGACATACTCGATACCTGCGAGTTCCTCTACTTTCGCAAAGAACTGCTCCCTTGTTTCTATTAAATACACCTTCATACCAAATGAGCCATGTGCTTCTTTAATAATCATAGGTAATGGAATCGTTTGGAGCACCTGCTCGAAATAACCTGACTCTTCGATAGAAAAACCAGGATATACTTTTGGTGCGATAATTGTTAAAGGCATAGGCACTCCAGCATTTGCTAACTTCAAATACTGCCTTGCTTTGTTATCGCAAATTTCAATAACACTTGGATCATTAAATACTTGTATACCTTCATTTTTCAAATACTGTGCAAGCAAAATATCTTTATCAAGAAACACGACAAAATCTGGTTTGGCGTGTAACTTTTGCTGGACATTCATCAGCACCTCATAATTTTTCACTAGAATGGCATGAATATCATGTCGGTCCGCAGCTTCCTTCACTAGGAGTGCTTGATCGATAAATTTATCATGTGTAAGACTACCGTTGTAAACGATCCAACATGTTTGCATAATGAATGACCTCCACTAGTACGTGTTATAATGTGTTCACAAGAAGTTTAGCACGAAATTTAATCAGACGGAATAGGGTGAACATGAGTGGAAATAAAAAATTTTAATAAATACAAAAAAAAGTGGAATATAGAAAGTGAAACGGTTATAAAACCAGGCCTTGAAACGATTCAAGCTGCTCTAAAAAAACTAGGCAATCCCCAGGACAAGCACAAAATAATCCATGTAGCTGGAACAAATGGTAAAGGATCTACGATTGCTTTTTTAACAGCACTAGCAAAAGATCCTGGCTTGTCTTACGCTTCGTTTACTAGCCCAAGTATCGTCGATGTACATGACCAAATTCAGATAAATAGTATGCCCGTTACAGAAAAACAAATGGACGAAGCATTTTCGTATATGCAACGCAAAGGTATTAGCGGCATGTTAACTGATTTTGAATTATTAACTGTTACGGCCTTTGTTGTCTTTGAAACGATGGAATTAGATATTATTTTCATTGAGGCAGGTATGGGGGGGCGACTAGATAGCACAAACGTCATGAAAAACTCCGTATCCATTATACCTAGCATATCTATAGATCACACAAAATTCTTAGGAGATACAATCGAAAAAATTAGTTGGCATAAAGCAGGAATTTTAAAACATAATAGCCAATTAGTTATAGGGCCATTAGTGGAACCAGCAAGAACAGTTGTGTATAAAGAAGCAGAAGATAAAGAAGCTAATGTCTTAGAATACAATAAAAATTTTAGTATAAAGAATCATAAATACAGATTTAAAGAGTATTCTTTTTCTGATTTACATCCCCAAATGATAGGGAGACATCAACAATCTAACATGGCTTTGGCTATAACAGCAATGCTAATAAGTGGTTTTAAGCTAGTTGAAACAAATGTGCAGACGGCTGTGAATAGTGCGAAGTTGCCCGGCAGAATGGAAAAAATACGAGATAACCTTTATATGGATGGAGCTCACAATCAAGAAAGTGTCGATGCATTAGTAGAAACCATTCAAGAAATGTTTCCTAACAAAAATATACATCTAATAGTAGGTATACTAAGAGATAAGGATTATGTCTATATGTTAAGGAAGTTAGAGGGAATTGCTAGTACTTTTGAATTTGTTAATTTCCAACATGAAAGAGCGTTAGATGCAACTATTTTGTATAATCACTGTTCTCACAGTGTAAAGAGTATTACTTTAGATGCAACCAACATCGATTTAAATAAGAATTCTGATAATGGTGTTACAATAGTCACTGGATCATTTTATTTCATTGCTGAGTTGAAGGAAAAAACAGGAATTTAGTAATTTAAACTTTCAGAGAACTTAGTGATATAATAATTTTAGTTCAAAATGTGTATTTAGTATTAGTTATTTAGACTGAAAGGAGATTAATAGTCAGATGGATATTTCAAAAAAAGCTAAGATGAATATTTTCCTTATGTGGCTATTAATTGTGCCTATTGGTATTTGTATAGTTTATTTGACTTCGCCAACGAAACCAAGTGACTGGGATCATTACATCTATTTTCTTATACTTGCTTTACTCACTACGATCTTCCCATTTTTTATAGCGGGATCATTGATGGTGCTTGTTCAATGGGTTAATCTAGCTATCTTTTTAAAATTTGGGATTCTTGCAGAACTAATTTCCATGCAATTATGCATCCTACCAATCCTATTCCACATGAAATTAACTAAAGAAACTAGATATAAGTTGTATTATAATTCATTTATGTTTTTTTGTATTTCCATCATTTGCGGTTCTCTAGTCTTGTGGATAGGATATGAAATCGGAACTTTAGTTATAAATGAAATTCTTTTGTATGGTAGTATCTATATGTTGTTAAATATAGTATTGAATCATCTCTTCTTGTATTTAAGAGAAGTGTTTACGGGATTAAAACCAAAATTCTTTACAAAGGATTTTAGCTGGGATTTTATTTGTTTAATAATTACACTGCCTTTTGGGATTAGTATATATATATTAGAAGGTCGTGTAGGACCGATTGCGTTTATATTACTAGGAGTGCCGTTCCTAGCAATCACACTATTAATACGTATGTATAATGATTCAGAGAAGGTAAATACTGATCTGAACAAGGCGAGTGAATTTGGTCATCAACTCGCGGAGCGGATGACTACTACAGAAGTTTTAGATATGTTCCTGAGGAGAATGTCTGATATGTTCCCGTTCGATACGGGTTATATCGTAGACAATGTAGATAGTGAATTCTTTATTTTGCGTGCTATAGAAGATGGGGAAAACAAAGAATTGGAATATGTCCATGAAGATATAAAATATAGCCTAGCAGGTAAAGGATATGAAAAAGGAGAACCAATTCTTTACAATAAACAGGCAGAATGGACACATATGAAACCACCATTCTTAGCAGATGATATGCAAAGCGTAATGTGTGTGCCTATATACAGAAATCAAAGAATTGAAGGCGTTCTTGTATTGGCCGCAAGAGCGAAGTTTGCATTTGAATCTTATCAACTAAAAATTGTTCACCTGTTATGTTCGTATTTTGCTGTTTCATTAGAAAAAGCCAGATATGTAAAAGAAGCAGTGGAGAAAAGTGAAGTTTGTGATCTAACGAAGATTTATAATTATAGATTCTTAGATAAACAATTGAAATTGGACATGTCGAAGCTGAATAATGGAGTATATAGTACAGTTTCATTGATCATGATGGACATAGATAAATTTAAAGCAGTTAATGATACTTATGGACATCACAGTGGAAACCTCATCTTACAGGAATTTGCAAAAGTAATTCAAAATGAAATTGGTTCAAATGGTACAGTTGCGAGATATGGAGGAGAAGAATTCGTTATTCTCTTACCTAATTATTCAAAACTACAGGCGAAAAATATTGCCGAGCAACTTCGTCGAAAAGTTGAACAAACTCCATTCATGGTACCTCTCGATTTAGGTGAAGTATCACGAGAAGAAATAATATTCATAACTGCAAGTATTGGTGTCTCTACAGCACCAGAAGACAGTGACGAAGGAATGACCCTACTTCGAAATGCAGACCGTGCACTGTATATAGGAGCGAAGCAGGCGGGTAGGAATCGGGTTGCAGAATATGTGAAATAGAGCCAGTCAGATACTATTCTGATTGGCTATTTTATTGTAGATTTTAGATATTTTCATATTTTATTATGGATCGTCCATGTATAATGAAATATAAGAGAGGGGATGAAATGATGCTTTTTAGTATTTTATTAATAGTAAGTGTATTAATCACTTTACTATTAGTTTACTTTATTCGACTTTCTTTTGAAAAAAAGCCTATTTATATTGTGATACTTATTTCTGGAATTACTGTTTTATTTTCATATATTACTTCACAAAATTTGTCGTTATGGTTGGGGATATTATTTTTCTTTGGCATAATCGTTTCTTCTGCCATTTTACTTGGAAAAAGAAAAGAATGGTTAGTAAAGAAAGAGGAAATTGGACAGGCTCAAGTACCTAATAGAAATTTACATAGAGTAAAGAAGCATTTTGAAAATTCTCAAGGAAGATCGATTTATGACGAAGAAAAAAGTCCTCTGTATATACCGAAGGAAATTAACGAAGTAGATTCTATAATAGAAGAAAGTTCTTTTGAAGACTTTTTATTAAATAAACAAGAAGTCGATTTAGCAACTTTAGAAAACAAACAAAATGAATTAGATCCTTTGGTCGAACTGCCAGTTTCAGAAATTATTATTCCTATAGATGACCTAGAGGAAATTGTTGCACCGGTTGTTCCAGACCCGTCCTATGAAGCTGCTTTACAAGAAGCGGCTATGACAGAGATAAATATGGAGCTTAATGATAATTCAAAGGAAAAGTTAGGTCTGACCGTCAATAACGAGACTGAACAAATAGAAGATGCGGAAGAATTATCAGATAAATGGATGGCTAGAAGATTTGATGCCTTGCTGGGCTCAGAGGAAAATCCATTACAAAAGTCATTTCAAGAACCAGATCCGGAAGAAATTATCCGTCCAAATCTTGATGATCTTTCTACTTCAATTCAAGAAACAAAAGAAAAGTTTGATAAAAGAAATGATTTCGAAGATATATCTGCACAATATTTCAATAAACAACGGAGTGATTTAGATGGAACAAAAGAATAGTATACAATTCTTCCTTCTTGTTGCCGGAGCTAGCTTATTTTTATTTGTTTTAACCTTTGGACTTTATAGTGTGGCAAATGCTTTCACCAATGAAGGAGAGAGTGATGGTTATTTTGATGAAAATACATGGATCGGTCCCATCATGGTTGATGGTTTATCAAAGAGTCAGGCAACTCAACTTCTCACTCAAGAGATATCTGATTGGTCGATAAATCAACATTCTTCTCTACAATTTATTTTTGAAGAAAGTATTTTAAATGGCGAAATTATACAATTCCTGCTCGAAGAGTCAGTGGAGCAAGCGGTATCAGAACAACATAATTTATTAATCACACGTATTAATGGGGAAGAATGGGAGACTGCAATTGACAATCTCCAATTAGAGGAGTATCGCGAATTAATAGATGAAAAGCTTCTACAACAACAGATTTTAGAATCTGCTTCTAATTTAACAATAATGGATGAGCCTATTCATATAACGAGGTATTTAAAATCACTAAGTGATGAAAAAATGTTACTGACTAGCGAGACTATCAAGTTAGACGAAACTTCTTTTGGATCATTTAGCTGGATACAGAAGCATAGCGAAGTGGAAGTGAAAGAAGACCAAGTATTCTCTTTAAATGAACTAGTGCGATCTGATTCAGAAGGGTTATACAATGCACAATTTCAAAATGAAGTCTCTTCGCTTCTATATAAAGTCGCTTTAAATAGTCCGTTCTCTATATTAGAACGTCACATCACAACGAATAATGAATTTAACAGTGAAATAGGATACGAAGCATTTATAGATAAGACACATGATTTACGTGTTAAAAATGAATATGGTTACCCAATAACAATTGAGTCCAGTCTAGTAGGTAATGAACTTACGATTTCTATTTTTAGCGTAAACACACCGGTCTTCATACGTTCTGCTAGCGATGAAAAGAAAAATCTAAACCAACGAGTGATTGTTCGTCCTATAACTCTAGACCAACAAGAACGTAAAGTTCCTGGGAAAAATGGGATGGAAGTAAGTGTGAAAAGGAATGTATTTCTAGATGACTCACCATGGAAAAGTTACGATGTTACTATGGATACATATTTACCAGTTCACGAAGTTTGGTATAAATGGAACGACAAGTTACTAAATTCATCAGGAACTTCGAATGGAACAACTGCAGATTTCGGAAATGAAAATGTGGACTCTTCTTCAACCACTCCTCCTACAATTGTGACGGAAGATAAAGGATATGTCGAAGTAGATCCTGAACTTGGAAATGGGTATGTGGGGAAATGAAAAACAGTGAGCAGACAATTTAAGTGTCTGCTCACTCTTTGTTTTGACTACTTATAAATAATTTCATTAGTAAATCCATCGATAGTAGGTGGTGGAATTACTACATTTTCATATGATGGATTGGATGGACTTGAATTTGATCCGAAGTTACAGATTCTATCAAAGTTGACTTTTGAAACATATTCAACATGCTTTAATTTTTTTATTTCAGTTGTATCTGTTACAGTCTCATCTAGAATTACTAAAGAACTATTATCGTTCACTTGAACCTGCTTTTCGTTAAAATCTTTGTTTCTAACACAAAAAATTGAATCTTCCTTAAGTCTGATTATATCCTGATTATTTTTTGTGGTATCAAATTCTAATTTATTTACCAAAACCTTAGAATTTGTGAATTCTCCTTTATTCTGTGCGTAAAATTTTGCGATTCCATCAATTTGAATATGGCTATTAGAAATGGTATTTATTTCAGTAAACTCAGCATCCATATTTACTTGGATAGTGCTATGATTCAACTTGTTAATATTATTAAATTTTGCATTTTTAGCGTATAAAGTAAGATTATTGCCATCCAATGGTCTGTTAAATGTAACTTTATTGCCAGAGTAAATTTTTAATGATTTCATATTATTTGTGGTAAAAAGCTCAATGTCGTCTGATGCATATATTAAGGAATTTGAAGCGTTATCTAGCTCTTTAAATACGGCTTTTCCGTTTATATAATAATTTCTATCGTTAATTGGTTTTAAACTTTCCATTGTAATGTTCGAATTAGCATAAAAATTAGCGAGGCTCTCAAAGTTTTGATTTATATTTTGTATATGAGAAACGCCTGTATAATATAAATTTAATTCTTTGAGTTTATTTAATCCATTTATCGTATCGGAATAACAAGTATTTTTAGTTTGATTTGAACTCATTAATTCCGAACACTTTCTTGTGCCAAGGTGATAATTTGTATCTGGAAAAATAGGTGGAGTTATCAATTTACCAATTCCATTTCCTCCATTCCCAGAACCGTCATCACTACCACCGTCACCAGTAATAGGAGTTGATGTAACTAAATTTGTAGGGAAATAAAATTTAGCAGAAATAATTTTGACTTCTTCCTTTAGTTTGCCTTCAACTTCTATTGTTAAATTTTTTGGATTCTCAACAGAAAAAGATGGTTGAGTAACTAATCTAAAATATTTATGCGCGCTTGGATCTAATGTTGTTTTTTCGGTTTGCCCAAGTGTAATTCCTTGTACTTCATCTCGAAGTTCAATAAGATTATTATCATTTATTTTTTCAATTTTAGTTTGTTTTTCTGTATCTGTTAATTTTGTATCACTCTCTACCGCATTCACTTCAACAACTGTTTTCTGTCTATAAATCTCAACTAGGTTAATTATTTCGGCTCTATAGTATTCTACGCCCATTTCTGCAATAGCAGTGACTTCATAAGTGTCATCTGTAATCTCAACTTGTTTTTGTTGTGTTATAGCAGCAAATGCGAAAGTAGAGAATAGGGATACAATGACGATAATTATGATGAGGGTAAGTATTAATGTATATCCTTTTTCATTTCTAATTATTTTCATGTTTTAATTAACTCCTTACTTTAGTTTGCTAAAAGTAGTTTCTGTTTCAAGTTGAATGGATGAATTTTCAGTAGATGATAACGTTAGTACAAGGTGAAACTCTTTATTCGGAAGATTAATTGGTTCATTTATTTGATATAGTACATTATCTTTATTAAAAGGGAATTCTCCTTTATCGCTTATTATTAATAAGGTAGAACCAGTTGATTCAATTGATGTTATTGTTGAGGAAGTATGCATTTGCTGTATTGTACTAAGAATTAAATTTGTTTCCTGTTGTAATTGATTTTTAGAGACTTCTGCATCGTTATATTTTAATGATTGAAAGAAAAGTCCCCAAATAACGCTTCCAAATATTGTGAATAATACAAGTGCCGCGAGTAATTCTATTAATGTGAATCCTTGTTGATCCAGTCTTTTTTTCATACGTTATACTCCTCTTGAGAAAATCAATTATGCTCCATATAACCATAGGTTGATGTTAAAACAGTGGACTTATCATCTAAGACTTCAATTCTAATTCTATGTAGTTTTTGAATTTCACCACTTATATCTAAGTTAGCATATAGTGATATCTTGACTTTAAAAGATTTATAAGTTCCGTCGATTATTGTTAAATTTGAATTTATATCAATCGAAATATTAGTGATGGGTAAGCTATCCCCATTCTTTATAGATTCAAAGGTCAACTTCTTTATTTCAACCAGCAACTCTTTTCCCACATTTGCTGCTTGAAGATTATCTTCTGTTTTATGATTCATTAGAGTCATTTGAGGGAACAAAGACATAAATGAAATGATTACGATAGAGAGAAGTACAATAGAGGCTAAAACTTCAATCAGTGTTAATCCTTTATTATTATTTAATTTGTTTCTCATATTCTACCAATCACCCTTTATAATTCGTAAGATTCAGCTACCTTTTTATCCTGTGTATCCATTATACTATTTAGTATACTATATCTTAAACAAGTTAAGGAGCGTGAAAAATGGCTATTCGAAAAAGACTTGGAGATTTGTTAGTTGAGGCAAGTATAATATCAGAAGATCAGCTTCAAATGGCGTTACAAAAAAAGACACCTGGACAGAGACTAGGGGATGCCCTCGTTGAACGTGGCTATTTGACTGATCGCCAACTTATTGAAGTATTGGAATTTCAACTTGGAATTGCTCACGTCGCACTTAATTTATTTCCGATAGATACGAAACTTATCCAATTGGTAGGATCAGATTATTCAAGACAAAATTATGCCCTACCTATTGAAAAAGACGAACAGACGATAAAGGTAGCTATGGCAGACCCACTTGACTATGTTGTAATTGATGATATCGAATTGATGACAGGCTTTACGGTGCAGCCTGTTATTTCTTCCCGGAAAGATATTTTGGAAACGATAGATAAACTAACAAAAGAAGCAGCATCTATAGCATTAACCGAAAATTTGTCACAAGAAGGGGCGAATGAGGATGAAGCCCCTGCAATTCGTCTGGTAAATCAAATATTATCACGTGGGATTCAGATTCAGGCTAGTGATATACATATTGATGCACATGAAGACAAAGTGTTAGTAAGATACCGTGTGGATGGTTTACTTGCGACGGATCGAGTAATACAGATGAGTCAATTTCCATCTTTGGTCGCACGTATAAAAATCATGGCAAATCTAAATATTACCGAATCTCGTTTACCGCAAGATGGGCGGGTTCGGTTAACACAAGGTCAACAAACAATCGATATGCGTATTTCCATATTACCTACAGTTTATGGGGAAAAAATGGTTATTCGATTATTAGATTTAGCTAATGCCGTGAAGCCAATTTATCAACTAGGTTTCAATAAAAGGTATGTACAAACATTTATAGAGTTAATAGAAAAACCAACTGGTCTTGTATTGCTTACGGGTCCGACTGGGTCGGGGAAAACGACGACGCTTTACTCCGCTCTTCAACATATAAATCAAGAATCCGTTAATATTATTACAATTGAAGACCCAGTAGAGTACCAAATGGAGGGGATTAATCAGGTTCAAGTAAATCCTCATATCCAGTTGACGTTCGCAAGTGGTTTACGTGCAATTTTACGCCAAGATCCAAATATTGTTATGGTGGGGGAAATAAGAGATGAGGAAACTGCTGAAATTACCATTCGTGCAGCGTTAACCGGGCATCTCGTGTTAAGTACACTACACACAAATGATGCGATCAGTACTATTCCGAGACTTCTAGATATGAATATTGAGCCCTATCTAGTTATTTCAGCATTAAATGGTGCTGTTTCACAAAGATTAGTACGTAAAATTTGCGACGTTTGTAAAGAAGAATATATTCCTTCTTCAATTGAGCAAGAATTATTTGATAAACGATTTATTAAGGTTGAAAAGCTATTTAGAGGTAGGGGCTGCAAAGCTTGCAGTGAAACTGGTTTTAAAGGTCGATTATCAATTCATGAAATTTTCGTAGTGGACAATGAAATTCGTGAGCTGCTATATAACAATCGTAGTATGACAGAAGTGAAAAGAACTGCAATGAAAAATGGGATGATCCCTTTAATTGATGATGGACTATTGAAGGTGAAAGCGGGTTACACCACAGTTGAAGAAGTACTACGTGTCGCAAAAGTAGAGTAGGAGAGGAGGATTACAATTATGAAAGAAAAGCTACATCAGTTGTTACAAGCCTCTTTTGAACTTGGAACCTCTGATTTACATTTAACAGTTGGTATGCCCCCAATGATGCGATTACATGGTGAATTAAAAAGATTTGGACAAGATATATTAAAACCAATAGACACGGAAGAAATGGCCAAAGTAGCTATAGTTCCGAATCTATGGGACACATTTATAGAAAAGGGTGATCTCGATTTCTCATATAGTTTACCTGGAGTTTCTCGATTTCGTGTAAATGCGTACTATCAACGAAATTGTGTGAGTCTTGCCTTCCGTGTAATACCAAAAGTAATTCCAACTTTCGAGGATTTAAATTTGCCAACTATCTTACATGATATTGCAAAGAAACCTCAAGGACTAGTATTAGTAACAGGTCCGACTGGTTCAGGGAAATCTACCACACTTGCATCGATGATTCAAGAAATGAATCAAACTGTCAAAAAACATATTATTACATTAGAAGATCCAATCGAGTATTTACATTCTCATGGCACCTGTATTATCAATCAACGAGAAGTGGGTTTCGATACAAAAACTTTTGCATCTGGATTAAGAGCTTCGCTACGACAAGATCCTGACGTTATACTAGTTGGTGAAATGAGAGATTTAGAAACAATTTCTACAGCAATTACTGCAGCAGAAACTGGCCATCTAGTACTTGCTACATTACATACAACGAGTGCTTCTATGACGATTGATCGAATCATCGATGTTTTTCCGCCCAATCAGCAGCCACAGGTAAGAATTCAATTGGCTTCCGTACTTCAAGCGGTTATTTCACAACGACTTTTCCAATCCATTACTGGTAAAGGTAGAGTAGCTGCATTTGAGATACTTTTAAATGTTCCGGCAGTAAAAAATCTAATAAGAAATGAAAAAATCCATCAAATTCATTCCGTTATGCAGTCAAGCAAATCGATGGGTATGCAAACAATGGAAAGTGAACTAGAACGTCTAGCTAAAGAGAAATTAGTATCAAACGAACAACTAGAACCCTATTTTGCGGAGAAGATGGTATAATGGCTTATTTTCAATATAATGGGAGAGATAAAAAAGGAGAAATTGTGAAAGGTATCATGCGTGCTCCAACAGCTGATGATGCAAAATTAAAGCTTCGTAAAAAAGGTATAGCCGCGCGAGAAATTTCGATGAAAACTGGTTTTTTATACCAAGATTTAAATTTAGGAAGTGGAAAAGTTCCCTTCAAGGATTTAGTTATTTTTATTCGTCAGTTTTCGACTCTCATTAAAGCGGGTATATCCATATTAGATGCGACTTCGATTTTAAAGGATCAAACTTCGCAAAAAAAATTGAAGCAAGTTTTGGCTGAAATAGAAGAGGATCTTCGAGAAGGACATCCTTTTTCAGTTGCAGCAGAGCAGCATCCTAAAGTGTTTCCAGTATTATTTACGAATATGCTAAAGGCTGGGGAAGCGGGTGGACAATTTGACGAGATTTTAGATCAGTTAGCAGTCTATTATGAAAAACAAAATGAAACGAAACAAAAAGTGCAGTCTGCGATGATTTATCCGGCAGTACTTGGTATTGTTGCAGTAGGTGTTGTTATTTTCATGATAGGGTTTATCGTTCCTAGATTTGCGGGTATGTTTACATCATTTGGAGCAGAACTGCCATTCATTACACAATTTCTATTGGATTTAAGTGCTATTTTTCAAACTTGGTGGTGGGTAGCTCTAATATTAATAATCGGCATAAGTATAGCAGTAAGTGTACTAATAAAACGTGATCCATATCGATACTTAGCTCACAGTATAATACTTAGACTACCAATTTTTGGTCCCGTTATTCAAAAGTCAACACTTGCTCGAATGACAAGAACTCTAAGCAGTTTATATGCTGCTAGCGTTCCAGTGACTCAATCGTTATTAGTAGTCCGCAATGTGGTGGAAAATGCGGTTATTGAAGAAATTATTGAAAAAGCTAGTAAGAGTGTTCAAGAAGGTAACTCTTTAGCAACTCCTATGCTGGGTCATTGGGCAATTCCTTCATTTGTATCACAAATGATTGTACTTGGTGAAAAATCGGGGACACTCGACTTTATGCTGGCAAAAGTTGCAGATTTTTATGAGCAGGAAGTGGACACTGCTGCTGAGAGATTGAAGTCTCTAATAGAACCTGCGATGATTTTGTTTTTAGCAGTAGTCATTGGAGGAATCGTGGCAGCTATAATGATTCCTATGTTTTCAATCTTTTCAGAAGTTCAGTGAAAAAAGGTTAAAAGAACTATGTGAAAAGACTTGATATTTTAGTAGTTTTAACCGATATTATTAATAATAGATGTATTGGAAGCGAAGAGTAATTGTCGAATATTTGGGCACTTAGACGATTAGGAGCAATTAGTGCACCCACCCATGCAAATAATTTGTAATAAGGGGAGAATAAAATGAAAAAATGGTTGAAAACGATTAAGAATGAAAAAGGATTAACGCTTATCGAATTATTAGCAGTTGTAGTTATTTTAGGGATTATTGCAGCGATTGCAGTACCGTCAATTTCAGGAATAATTGATAATACAAAAAAAGATGCACATGTATCGAATGCTTTAATGATTATTAGTTCTGCTAAATTAGCAGAGGCGAGTGGTGCTTGGGATACTACTGCAACTTCTACTATAAAGGGAAGTGATTTAGTAGCAGGAAAGTATTTAGATTCTATTCCTAAAGATCCGGATGGGGATGTTGGTTATTCAACTGTTATTGTAAAAAAAGAAGGTATAGTTTATTCAATTAATCTTGTTGGTTCTAAAAGAAAATTAGATGCTTCAGAAACTGACTTAAGCACTAAGGGTAGAGAAGTAGTTAAAGCTAAATAATAAAATTTTATTTGTCAATAGCCCTTTGCATTCGTGCACGGGGCTATTATACTTATATCTATAGTTTTTAAAAGAAAGGCAGGGACATGAATGCTTACATATTGGAAATCACAACCTGCTGTTTTTATTACTTTTACCCAAAGATACATACGTATTTTAGTTGGTGGGCGGAAGAATGAATATATTAAGTTTATACAACAAGTGATTGAAGAGGGGACTTTCCAGTCGGGTCAGATAGTACATGAAGAACGACTTATTCAGCAATTGTCGTCCATTGTCAAAAAACATAAACTACAAGGTATACCAACCTTTTTCTCTTTTTCTCAACATGATTTACTTTTGCGTTCCACTACAATTCCTCAATCCGTTCCTCCGAGTGAATGGAAAGGTCATCTATATTTGGAACTAGGAGAATCTTTTCATCTGCCTTTTTCCGATCCTATTATAGAAATTGTAGGGGATAATCGAGTAACAGGGAAAGACGAAGTTATTGCCCTCGCTGTTCCTGAAAAAGACGTCACTACGATTGAACGGGTACTAATGAAAGCAAAACTTAGACCGGTTATTATTGATGTTCCGTTTTTAAGTTTATATCGTTTATTTGCAGAAATGAACAAGTTAGAAGAATCTGCGCATGTGCTACTAATTCACTTAGAATTAGATGTTATGCAGTTAAGTATGTTTCATGATCATAAACCAGTTTATGTACGAACAATGGGTATTCGACCATTTGAGTCTTTTTCAGGATACGAGACACGCACTGGATTTCAATATATCCAAGTAGATGGAAATGAAATGGTGCTAGAGGATCATCTTGCTATCATAGAGAAAGAAGTTGCTCGTCTGCAATCATTTTATTTATATAATTTACGAAATGGAAAATACTCTATTGATACGATTTGTATTGCAGGGGATCACCCACTGATCCCTATTATTGCTTCTAATCTACAGACGACTGAACTCTTATCTGTGTATCAAATGACGGATGATAAATGGGCGACAAAAGAGGGTGTCCATATTCCCGCTTCTTTTGCAGAGCTTGTTGGACTTTCCTGGAAATAGGTGAATAGATAATGTATATAGATATAAACTTACTTCAGAAGAAAACGAGAAAGATAGAGTGGCTAGCCGTTGCGATTATTCTTGGTATTACTGCTCTGTCTACGGTTTTTTTTCTGTATTACTTACACCACCAAGAGAAGACTGTTGAACAACAGCTAGAAACCAATTTAGAAAATGAATTATTATTGAAGCAAACGGAGCAACAAAATATAGAGACTAGTCTCTCTGATAAAGAGCATTTAGAGATTCTCGTAGAATGGGCGGAGAGTAAACCAGTTCCTACTGTATTTTTGTTAAAACACTTATCACAAAGTCTCCCAGAACACGGGTTTATAAAGCTATTTACTTATACTACTAATAATTCTTCTGTATCACTTATAGGACAATTTGAATCTAATACTGAGGCAGCGCACTATTTAACAACGCTGAAAGCTTCGCCGTATGTTATGGAAGCAACCTTAACATCTCTCGCTACTGATATTGATACTGAGGTAGATATCACAGCTGTTAGTGATACACAACAGTTTCAGCCTCGTGTAGAAGCAAACTATGAAATTATTATAGACATAGAAAGCTTAAAACAAGCATCGGTTGAGGAGGTGCCTGCCTCATGATTCATTTTCAGAAGCAACATTGGTTAACGATTATGATAGGAATATTTCTTATATTTACTGTGGGTATTTTATATTATTTCACTTCATTTTCAACTTTGAAAGTGCATAACTTTACTCTAGAAAAACAACTGACAAATGTAAAATCAGATCAAACTACAGAAATCGATATGGAAAAGTTACAGCAAGACTTATCGGACCTAGTTGTAAAGGTACCTGTTGAAAAGCTAGTAGATTCCATTATTCTCGACCTTGAAGGTGCAGCAGTTGGCTCGGATAGTATTATATTGAATGCGGCTTTTTCTGACGTGCAGAAAGAGGAGCAACCAGTTTCACCAGCAGAAGATACTTCAATAACAGAACAGCCAACTGAAGAACAGTCATATGATTTAGATAATGAGAATGGTGAGTTACTCCCACTAGAGGAAGTGGTTGTAATAACTCCTGATGGATTAGAAGCAATTTCTATATCCTTAACGGTATTATCAAAAGACTTCGATGCTTTGACAAAGTTTTTAGAAAATATCCGAAAAAATCCACGCATTTATGTGGTTGAATCTTTTTCATTTCAAGGGTATGAAGAAGGAGAAGTATTACCAGGACCACAGGAAGATCAGCTTGAATACAGTGTAGTACTTTCTACATATTACGCACCTGTAATAACTGGAGTAGCGAATAAATTTGGATTAGTAATTCCCCCTATTTCTAATAAAAATAATCCGATATATGATGTTTTGGAGGAGCGGCAAGCTCCATCAATTGAAGAAACACCATTGAATGAAACAGAGACTGAGACTGAAGTGGAAGTAGAAGAATTTACTGAGGATGTTTCAGTACAAGGGGAACCTGAAAAGCCTTCCATTAAAACATATAAAGTGCAACCAGGAGATACACTCTATTCTATTTCTATGAAATTTTACAGATCGCGCACGGGAGAATCCATTATCAAAAAAGCCAATAAGCTAAAATCTGATATGGTGATTATTGGTGAAACATTATTAATACCATAATATGAACATGAAGGTAAAGAGGTAGATATGGAAATTATAATCATTTTTTTATTTTTCTTATACGGTCTAGTTTTCGGTTCCTTCTTTAACGTAGTAGGCTTACGCATTCCAAAAGGGGAGTCGATTGTTCGTCCGCCTTCCCATTGTACGATTTGTAATCGAAATTTAACGTTTAAAGATCTTGTGCCTGTATTTTCTTTTGTAGTTCTAAAAGGAAAATGCCGAGGGTGTGGGACAAAGATTCATTGGGTGTATCCAGTGATGGAACTAGTGACTGGCCTTCTTTTTACCTTTGCTTACTATCAGTTAGGTTTCACTTTGGAGCTAGCAGTTGCTCTATTGTTTATTTCACTTTTAGTTATAATTACGGTGTCGGATATTGCGTATATGCTAATTCCTGATAAAATACTGTTATTTTTTTTGATACCTTTAATAGTGTTAAGAGTATTTGAGCCACTTAGCCCCTGGTGGGATAGTATTATCGGTGCGGTTGTTGGTTTTTGTGTGTTATTCCTCATCGCGGTTGTGTCCAAGGGGGGCATGGGTGGAGGGGATATTAAGCTATTCTTCGTAATAGGTTTAGTTTTGGGCTGGGTTCCAACTCTATTGACTCTATTTTTAGCCTCTATTATTGGTACGGTTATTGGTATTATTTCTTTAAGGCGATCTAAACAAGGCAGAAAAACACCTATTCCATTTGGTCCATCGATAGCTATAGCGGCTATTATCGCTTATTTTTATGGTGAGTTGCTTGTCGATTGGTATGTAAATTTGTTTTTTTAACTCGATAACTTTTTTGGACGAGCCGACATAGGTCTCGTCTTTTTTTATAATCTTCGTGATAAGGTTATGAAAAAGAGGTGATTCTATGCCAATTGGTAGACGCAATAATACGAGAAAAAAAGTAATATTAGCTGGCATACAAGGATTGATCATTGGAGTTGTAGGAGTACTATTGTTCGGATTAATATTAAATTTAGCTAATGATAAGAAAGCTGAAAGTGAAGAGGCCGAAATTACGACTCCTAAAGATGAAGGCAAAAAAGTAGAGGTTACAGGAGAAGTTGAAGAGAAATCTCTTCCTTTCCAAGCAAAACAATACGGCATGTTCACTTCTAAAGAAAGTGCGATGGCTTTTATAGGATCACAGCCTTCCCTTGCAAAAGCAAGTATTTTCCAAGTGGACAACCAGTTTTTTGTTTGGAGTGATTTATACGTTACAACTATTCCTACACAAGAAGCAGATGTATTACCTACCTTTATAAAAAGTTTGTACGTTTCGACTAAGGGTTGTGAAGATCCTAAAGTAATAAAAGTAATGGAATTAATACAACAAGAGAACTTAAGTAAAAATTTTTTCGAGTCTCTTGATAAAAAAGAAGAGTATCCAGATGATTTAATGCAAATAGTTCAAGCTATATCAGCGTTTTCAGATGTTCCTTCTGTCATGAGATCACATATTTTTTCTCATTATGTTGCGACGAATAATTGTTTGAAATTGAATTTTTGACGTTAATTTCGCGGCAAAAATTCAATTGTTGTTTTTTATACACAATTTCTATTTTTTCAATAGTTTTGTATGCTATTGAAAAGGAGGAATAAGAATTGAAACTAACAACTAACAATCGATTTATTTTAGCTAGTGAGTCACCTAGAAGAAAGGAACTCTTTAGTAAACTCGGTATTCCATTTGAGGTTATTGCTTCAGGAGCTGCAGAAATAGTGGAAGGAAATATTTCTGTAGAAGAAGTGGCAATAAATATCGCTATTGGCAAAACAACTGCTATTTTAAATGAGAATCCTTCAGCAATCGTCATTGGGGCGGATACAATTGTAAGCTTTGGGGATGAATTATTGATGAAACCGAAAGATAATGCTGAAGCAAAAACTTTTCTACAAAAACTTTCAGGAAATACGCACCAAGTTACTACCGGTGTTGCTATTTATGGTGAGAGCTACTCGATTAGTTTTGCTGAAACTACTTCGGTGAAATTTTTTGATCTTACTGAAGGACAAATAGATGCTTATGTGGCAACGGGAGATTCTTTAGATAAAGCAGGGGCTTATGGAATTCAAACAATGGGTGGATTATTCGTCGAAAGTATCCAGGGAGACTATAACAATGTTATTGGACTTCCAATCAGTCGCTTGTTTAAAGTATTATTGTCACTACGTTTGATAGAAATTGAGCGGGTGGTAAATTCATGAATTCTAAGTTACCGCCTTCCCTTATGATTCGTGATGTACATGTGTCTGATCGTCCAAGGGAACGACTAGTTAGACAAGGTCCCTCAAGCTTATCTAACCAAGAATTGATCGCAATCCTGCTTCGTACCGGTACGAAGCAGGAATCTGTTCTTCACCTCGCTAACCGTGTCCTCAATTATTTTGAACAAATTCAGGAACTAAAAAATGCTTCCATCGAAGAAATAACTGCCGTTAAAGGTATTGGACAAGCAAAAGCGGTCCAACTACTAGCGGCAGTTGAACTGGGGAAAAGACTATCTCAACAAAAGACTGATGGCAAATTTACGATTCGTTCTCCGAAAGATGCGGCTACTTACTTAATGCAAGATATGACTTCATTGAACCAAGAGCATTTCGTCACTCTATTTTTGAATGTCAAAAATCAAATCCTTCACAAACAAACAATTTTTATTGGATCTCTTAATGCCTCGATAGTACATCCTAGAGAAATTTTCCGCGAAGCTGTAAAACGTTCAGCTGCCTCGATAATTTGTGCCCACAATCACCCTTCCGGTAATCCTGCACCATCAACAGAAGATATTGACGTGACGAAAAGACTATATGAAGCAGGTTTAATTATGGGCATAGAATTGCTCGATCACGTGATTATCGGTGATCACCAGTTTATCAGCTTAAAAGAAAAAGGGTATATGTGACACTGTGCATTTTCCGTTCTATCAGTTATAATGAGTGTTATGACTTTATGACAACGAAGTGAAACTTGCTTGAGATAGAAAGGGAGTAAATAATTGTGTTTGGATTTGGATCAAGAGATTTGGGTATAGATTTAGGAACAGCGAATACGCTAGTTTTCATTAAAGGAAAAGGGATTGTGCTCAGAGAGCCATCAGTTGTAGCGAAAAATGTACAAAACGGCGCTATTGTAGCGGTAGGGAACGATGCGAAAAATATGATCGGTCGTACTCCAGGTTCAATAGTTGCAATTCGTCCTATGAAGGATGGAGTTATCGCAGATTTTGATACAACTTCTGCAATGATTGAATATTATTTGAAAAATGCAATGAAAGCATCTGGAATGTCATGGAGCAAACCAAATGTCATGATTTGTGTGCCATTTGGTATTACCTCTGTGGAGCAACGAGCGGTAATTGATGCTGCTAAGCAAGCAGGTGCACGTGATGCTCTAACAATAGAAGAGCCTTTCGCAGCTGCAATTGGTGCAAATTTACCTGTATGGGAACCTACTGGTAGTATGGTCGTTGATATAGGTGGAGGTACTACAGAAGTTGCGGTTATATCATTAGGCGGCATTGTTACAAGTGAATCAGTTCGTGTTGCAGGAGATTCGATGGACCATGCTATTACTGCATATATCCGAAAAACATATAATTTAACGATTGGTGAACGTACAGCAGAAGCGATTAAAATTGAAATTGGCTCTGCGAGAGTGTCCGATCAAGTTGACAAAATGGATATTCGCGGACGTGATCTAGTTACTGGGTTGCCAAAAACAATTGAAATTACCTCTAAAGAAATTTCCAATGCGTTACGTGAGTCAATTTCCTCTATTATTGATGGGGTGAAAAAGACATTAGAACAAACTCCACCTGAATTATCAGCGGACGTGATGGAGCGAGGAATCATGTTAACCGGTGGTGGTGCATTACTGAAAAACCTAGACAAAGTTATCAGTGATCAAACGAATATGCCTGTATTTATTGCAGAAAATCCTCTAGATTGTGTTGCAATTGGTACTGGAAAAGCGTTAGATCATATGAATCTATTGAAACGTCAACAAACAAAACACTAAGGAGAAGTGTGATATGCCACAATTTTTTTCGAATAAGCGATTAATATTGCTGCTTGTAGGGATGATTTTTCTTGTGGCGCTCATCAGCTTTTCTTTGCGAGATCGAAATCATGCATCCCTGCCTGAACAGCTGATCAAAGATGTGGTCGGTTTTGGACAATCTATGTTTTCCAAGCCGACCCAGTATATAACGGGTGTTTTTGATAATGTAGAATCTTTACTTAATACATATGATGAAAATAAACGATTAAAAGTTAGATTAGAAGATTATGTAACACTTCAAGCTTCAGTAAATGATCTACGTCTTGAAAATGATGAGTTGCGCAAAATTGTCGATAAGGAAGAGGATCTTCGTGCGTATAATCCTATCCAATCGACTGTAATCGCTAGAAACCCCGACCAATGGGAAGAAAAAATTATTATTGATAAAGGTGAGATCCACGGAGTAGATGTAAATATGGCAGTGATGACTTCCCAGGGGTTAATAGGGAAAGTAATATTAACCACACCTTATACGTCAACTGTGGAACTTTTATCTACACAAAATCCAAACTATCGAGTTTCAGCTGTAATTGCTGAAGGTCAAGAGGTTTTTGGACTTGTTGAAGGATATGACGAAAAGCGTAAAGAATTAATACTAAAAAGAATCGATTCTGAGTATGAAGTGAAAGTAGGGCAAAAAGTAACTACTTCTGGGCTAGGTGGAATTTTCCCGAAAGGAATTCTAATCGGAGAGGTGACAGAAGTTACAACCGATGATTACGGGTTAACTAAATTAGCATACGTTAAACCTGCGGCTAGTTTCTCAATTTTAGATCATGTAATTATTTCTAAACGTACGATTACTTCAGTGGATGGTACAGATGGAGGAAATACAGAGGCTGATCTAACAGAAGGTGCAGGGGACGGCTCATGATTCGTTTTCTAGTTATTGCGATTTCGGTTCTATTATTTTATTTAGAACCGATTTTTGGTCTTTTTTCGCCAATTGAATTGAATAGTGATTTTTATGTATTAGTTCCACGTTTTCTTATCATCTATCTAATTTTTGTAGCCATCTATTATGATCGGAAACGTGCAATGCTTTATGGTTTGTTTTTTGGGCTCTTGTATGATGTCTTTTTCATTGATATTATTGGATTATATTCTTTTATATATCCTCTAATGTGTTTGGTTGCTAGTTTTACCGTTAAATACATTCACCAGCATCTATTGGTTTCTACAATTCTCACCTTGCTTCTAGTAGCTGGGGTAGAGTTATTATTGTTCTTGTTTTATACTTTTATCGGTATTAAAACGATGACCTTTACTTATTTTTATCAACATAATCTCATTCCTACAATGATTGCAAATGCTGTATTTTTATTAATGTTCGGATGGGCTTTTAAATATATTCTTCTAAATCGGTTTAATCAAAAAGCCTTATTGCTTCAAAAATAGCTTGTTGATTTAACAGTAAATCTGAGGTGACTTGATTGACAAAAAAGCAGTTAATATTCATTAAAGGAACGAAAGAGGGCCTTGTATTACGCCTAGACGATCAGTGTTCATATGCAGAGCTTTTAGATGAATTAACAAAAAAGGTTTCTGATGAAGGGTTTGAAGGTCAAGCAGAAGTACTTTTACATCTAGGTTATCGTTATTGTAACGATGAACAAACGAAAGAAATTATATCTTGCGTCCAACAAACAGAACATCTACGCGTGACTAAAATTCAAAGTGAAGTTATGACAGTGGAAGATTGTAATAAAAGATTACTAGAAAACCAGTCAGAGACTTATGTAGGAATTGTTCGTTCAGGACAAGTCATTACTGCTTTAGGGGATCTGGTAGTTGTCGGTGATGTGAATCCAAACGGAAGAGTCGTTGCTGGAGGGAATATTTTTGTTCTCGGTCGACTAAAAGGAATTGCTCACGCAGGGTCATCTGGAAACAAAGAAGCAGTTATAGCTGCTTCTTGGCTAGAGGCAACGCATTTGATCATCGACAATGTGGTAGAAACGATGACTGATGAGCTGGCTGTTCTATCAGAGCATCCCGAAATGGAATGTGCTTATTTACATACAAATGGTTCAATAGCAATTGATCGATTACAAGATCTTCGTCTGTTAAGACCTAATTTATCAACATTTAAAGGAGGAAGCTAATGTGGGAGAAGCAATCGTTATAACTTCAGGTAAAGGTGGTGTCGGTAAAACGACAACAACAGCTAACCTTGGAACTGCATTGGCCCTGCAAGGGAAAAAAGTTTGTTTAATGGATACGGATATTGGATTGCGTAATTTGGATGTAGTTCTCGGTCTGGAAAACAGAATTATCTACGATTTAGTAGACGTTATAGAAGGTCGATGTAAAATTCATCAAGCGTTAGTGAAAGATAAACGCTTTGAGGATAGACTTTACCTACTTCCAGCAGCTCAGACTGTGGACAAAAATGCCGTAAATCCAGAACAAATGAAAGAACTTGTTTTAGAGTTAAAACGTGAATATGATTATGTACTAATTGATTGCCCAGCTGGTATTGAGCAGGGCTATAAAAATGCGATAGCTGGTGCGGATAAAGCAATTGTAGTCACTACGCCCGAAATTTCAGCTGTACGTGATGCAGATCGTATTATTGGTTTACTTGAGCAAGAAGAAACAATCGATCCACCTAAGCTAATCATCAATCGAATTCGTCAGCATTTGATGAATAACGGAGATGCACTGGATATAAATGAGATTACTACTCACTTATCGATTGATTTATTAGGAATTATCGCGGATGATGAAAATGTTATTACTTCTTCTAACAAAGGTGAACCTATCGTTATGAATCCCGCTAACAGAGCGGCACTTGGATACCGTAACATTGCTCGCCGTATTTTGGGAGAATCAGTACCATTAATGTCTATGGACCTTCCTAAGACAGGTGTTTTTTCTAAGATCAAATCTATTTTTTCTAAATAATATATATGAAACCGACTGCCGAAATTTGATGCAGTCGGTTTATTTTTTGATTAAAAAAGAAGAATTATCATAGAACCCAGTGTCTGTAGTAATTTATAGAAATAAAAGATACACAGATTTTCGTTTCAGGTGGACGCTTTCCACGGGGTGAGCGATGAGCCATCACCGCCGCTTCGCGTACGGTTGTGATGGCTCATCTGTCTCACTAATCCCGTTGGAGTCGCCACCTTCCACTTCAATCGATTAAGAGAGCAGCATCCAACATTAAGATTAGAAAAGTCTATTGTCAAGATGATAGGATTAGTTTAAGTTATTGTAGTGAAAATACTATTTTGTAATCGGTATTGAATTAGGGATGCTCTCATTTTTCTAAATTACAGTGAAAGCTTACGTGAGTAATTGTAGGGGGTTAATTCATTTATTTACCACATTATTAGTGATCGAGGCAGTATTATAGTACTGAAATGAAAGTGAAAATGTAAGCATACGTAAGTGCGCCCGAAATTGTATTTTCGGGCGTTTCTTCAACAAGTAAGAAAGAATTACTTCCCTTCTTCCGAAAAGCTTTATGAATCTGTTTCTTAAAGTTAAAGGGGGGCGACGGACAGAAAAAAGCCATAGGATCACCGAAAAAAAAGGAGGGTCGTGACTGAGTCACGCCCCTCAAGATTCCCGGTAATGATATAGCCTTAGTCTGTCCAAAGCCATTCGAAAACGATTCGTAACAGTTTTTGTACTTAATGGGTCACTTAAGCTTTTCATATAAAGTTAAGAACCTATCATCTATTTCCTCAAAATCTCTTCAAAAAATAAGTACATATTCATTAAACAACTTTGTCCTTCATATATTCTTCTTAGGGGGAATGTTATGCTTTCGAAAAGAAAATGGGTACTTTCATTTATATTTGTATTATCATTTGTTTTATTATCAAAGTTAGAAGGAAATAGTACTTTATCCACCAATTATGCCAGCCTATTATTAGAACCTCAAAAACCAACAGAAATATATAAACAAGTAGTGGCTTGGATTACTCGTTCAGATGAATTAATCAGTGTTAGTGCACCAGTATCTAATCCTCCATTAATCGAATATAAATCGATTCAGCCTTTAGAAGACGGTGCAGTTCTATCAGTTGATAAATCCCAAGACCTGTATGCGTCTGAAGATGGACTAATTATTTATACTGGTTATAGAAAGAAGACTGGTAAAACGATGTCTATTTTATATGATACTGGAGAAACAGCTACATATGGTTTTGTAGATGAGTTCCGTCAATTGCCATATACGACTATAAACGCGGGAGATATATTTGGCACTATCGATAACGAAATTCTTTATGTTCAGGTGGAAAAAGAAGGGGAGATGTTGGAAACGGATGAGCTGATTGAGTGGCTTGCCGTAACCTATGAATAAACAACTATTTCGTGTACACCCTATAATGATTCCTTTTTTTCTTTTCTTTTATTTATCTGGGGAAATAGCTATGTATGCACTCGTGTTTGGTTCGTTGTTGGCTCATGAACTTGGCCATCTATTTGTTGCAGTATGTATGGGTGCAAAAATTCAATCTTGCATTATTTTACCATATGGCGGTGAAATTAAGATGGAGCAATTCTCTAAGCTTACGAAAACGATGCAGGTGTGTGTAATCTTAGGAGGGCCATTTAGTACGCTTCTTTTACTCTTATTTGGTATGCTCGTAGATTTTCCTCAAGCTAATATATTTATCATGATTCAATATCTTATTTTAGGCTTAAATCTATTGCCAATCTTCCCTTTAGACGGAGGACGGATCATACATTCTATTTTTCCAGAGAGGTATGAGGAGCTGATCGGCTTTTCGGGATGTATTTGTGTTATCATTTTTGTGATAAGTTGTTTTTATTTTCCGAAAGGGTTGGCTTTTACGCTTATATTTTTGTTTCTTGCCTTTCAAAACTTTTCCTACTGGAGATTTCGTAAGTACAAGCTTGCATTTGATTGGATAACGAAAAGCGCTTGACTATGAATATTATGTGTGATAATATTTTAATGTTATCGTTTGTAGCAGCACCCGTTGCTACAACCGCTCTGAAAAGGTTCAAGTATTCGAGTTTCGAATCACCTTTTGGAAGGCGAGTCTTAGTCTAAGAGGAGGTGCAAGTATGTACGCAATTATTGAAACTGGTGGTAAACAAATCAAAGTTGAACAAGGGCAAGAAATCTACATTGAAAAATTAGATGTTAATGCTGATGAAGTTGTAACTTTTGAAAAAGTTTTATTCGTAGGTGGAGAAGATGTTAAAGTTGGCGCTCCATTCGTGGATGGTGCTACAGTTACAGCGAAAGTTGTAAAAAATGGCAAAGCTAAAAAAATTACAGTCTTCAAATACAAAGCGAAAAAGAACTATCACAAAAAACAAGGTCACAGACAGCCATACACTAAATTAGTAGTAGAATCTATTAGTTTATAAGATGATTAGAGTGACTATAACAAAAGACCAATCCGGTCATATTCATTCTTTCGAGATGAAAGGCCATGCTGATTTTGCGGAACATGGAAAAGATTTAGTATGTGCAGGAGCTTCCGCTGTATCCTTTGGTGCAGTTAATGCTGTGATCGCACTTACAGAAATTACTCCCATACTTGCGCAAAAAGGGGACGGAGGCTATTTATACGTCGAGGTTCCAAGCATTTCAAATCTGGAAAAGGCTGCTCAAATACAGCTGATTTTAGAAGCGATGGTTGTTTCTTTACAAACAATTGAGCAAGATTATGCCAAGTATATAAAAATAACCTTCAAAAAGTAGGAGGTGGAACATATGTTAAAATTAAATCTTCAGTTTTTCGCATCCAAAAAGGGAGTAGGTTCGACTCGTAATGGTCGTGACTCTCAATCGAAACGTCTAGGCGCTAAACGTGCTGACGGACAATTCGTATCAGGTGGATCAATTTTATACCGTCAACGCGGGACTAAAATTCATCCAGGTGAAAACGTTGGACGTGGGGGAGATGACACACTTTTTGCGAAAGTTGACGGTGTAGTGCGCTTTGAGCGTTACGGCCGCGACAAGAAAAAAGTAAGTGTATATCCTGTAGCTCAAGAAGCTTAATGAATAATAAAAGGACTGCATTTATGCAGTCCTTTTTCATTTCAAAAATTTCATAAAAGTAAGGTATACTCTAAAAGCATAAAAGAACTATTCCTGTTATACTAGAGAAGATAGTAAATGTTGGGGTGTGTATACTGATATGGATCATAATGAGATTACTTTAAATGAAGTACTTCGGCATACAATGCATGATTTTTTAAATAACATGTATCTATTACAGATGAACTTAGATATGGGAAAGCCCGAGGAAGTTAGGGCCTTGATAAAAAAGTATTCCCAAAAATGCAATCAATTCTTTGATTTAAATAATATTGGCTTATATAAAACAAATGAATGGCTACAAACATTTAGTATTAAATATAATCAATTAACTTTAGATGTTCAAACATCTCTTCTAAATAGAAAAGCAGATAAGTACGATGATGCTTTGATAGATTATCTAAATAGATTTGTGCAAGCTATTTACCCGCATTTTAGAGGATATCAAGAGCAGTTACTGAAACTTCATATCATTTCAGATGAATTTTTGGAAATACTAATAGATATTCGGGGAGATTGGTCTAATAATAACTGGCAGGATGAACTAACAGAAGGGTTATTTCAGCTGGAAATATTAGAAGCAACCAACAATTCGATAAAAGTAAAACTAATTGCAAGTGGAAGATTGGAGTGAAATAAATGTTTGTTGATCACGTGAAAGTATATGTCAAAGGTGGCGACGGCGGAGATGGTATGGTTGGATTCCGTCGTGAGAAGTATGTTCCTTTAGGAGGTCCTGCAGGTGGGGACGGAGGAAATGGTGGCGACGTTATCTTCGAAGTAGAAGAAGGTCTACGTACATTAATGGATTTCCGCTATAAGCGAATTTTTAAAGCGGATAGAGGAGTTCATGGTGGTAGTAAGAATATGCATGGTGCCAATGCCGACGATTTAATCATTAAAGTTCCGCCGGGTACAGTTGTTAAAAATGAAGAAACTGGGGAAGTAATTGCTGATTTAGTTGAGCATGGTCAAAAAGCTGTAATTGCAAGAGGTGGTCGTGGTGGTAGAGGGAACTCTCGTTTCGCAACGCCTGCAAATCCGGCTCCAGAGCTTTCTGAAAAAGGAGAGCCAGGTTTCGAGTTGAATGTTGAGTTAGAGCTAAAAGTTCTAGCTGACGTCGGTTTAGTTGGATTCCCAAGCGTTGGAAAATCAACGCTACTCTCAGTTGTATCAGCAGCTAAGCCTAAAATTGCTCCATACCATTTTACTACAATTGTACCAAACCTAGGAATGGTGGAAACAGAAGATCATCGCAGCTTTGCGATGGCGGATCTACCAGGACTAATCGAAGGTGCACATGAAGGAGTAGGGCTTGGTCATCAATTCTTACGTCATATTGAACGTACGCGTGTAATCGTACATGTCATCGATATGTCTGGTATGGAAGGTCGCGATCCTTACGAGGATTATTTAACAATTAATGAAGAACTAAAACAATACAATCTTCGTTTGACGGAAAGACCACAAATTATTGTAGCCAATAAAATGGATATGCCAGATTCCGAAGAAAACTTAAAAGAATTTAAAGAAAAAGTCGGATCAGATTTAAAAGTATTCCCGATTTCAGCAATTTCTCGTCAGGGTTTACAAGAGTTATTATTTGCTGTAGCAGACATGTTAGAGGTTGCACCAGAATTCCCATTAGAGGAATTAGTGGAAGAAGAAACAGAAACCTCTGTTATGTACAAGTATCAAGCTAAACCAGACGACTTCACTATTTCAAGAGATGACGATGGGGCATTCGTACTTTCTGGTGGATCAGTAGAGAGATTATTTAAAATGACTGACTTCAGTAGAGAAGACTCTATCCGTAGATTCTCTAGACAACTACGCGGAATGGGAATTGATGATGCCCTACGTCAACGTGGAGCTAAAGATGGGGATACAGTACGATTATTGAAATTTGAATTTGAGTTTATCGAATAGAAGAAAGTAGGGAACCGCATGAAAGATGTGACAAGCCAGAGATTTTTTTTAGTACGGGAGGACGTGCTGACAGAGGCAATGCAAAAAACCTTGGAAGCAAAACACCTCCTGCAATCTGGGAAGGTAACTTCGATTTGGGATGCAGTAAAAGAGGTAGATTTATCTCGAAGTGCTTTTTATAAATATCGTGATGCGGTTTTTCCATTCCATTCGATCGTTCAAGAACGAATTTTAACTGTCTTTCTACAATTAGAAGATAGAGAAGGAACACTTGCTAGGCTATTGCAATTGGTGGCTGACTCTACATGTAATGTGTTGACAATCCATCAAACGATACCGATTCAAGGAAGAGCTAGTGTAACATTATCACTTGATGTAACAGCGATGAACAAGGAATTAGATGAATTTATAAATGAAATGAAGCGACTGGACTTTGTCGAATCTGCAGAAGTAATCAGCTCTGGCGCTTTATAAGAGAAGCGCCAGCGACTATAGATGGGTACAGTCTAAGTACGCGTCGTCCTGGTGCTCCTGCGCAAAGCTCGTCGCAAATTAAAAATATTTTGCAACGACTGTATGACCTGCCTCCGACATGCAAATGTTCTTTCCCCAAAGAAGTCGTTCTTGTATTCATTGGGGTTAGGTTAATTGACACCGAGGGGGAGGGCGCTGGAGCTAACCAATAAAGGAGGCTTTTTATGACAACCAAACAAGTTGCTTTTCTAGGGCCAGAAGCTTCTTTTACACATTTAGCGGCGAAATCATTATTTCAACAAGATTTGTTAGTGCCAATTCGTACTATACCTGAATGTATTGAAGCTGTTGCTACTGGAGAAGTAGATATAGCGGTAGTTCCTCTGGAAAATGCATTAGAGGGCACAGTTCCGTTAACGATAGATTATTTATTCCATGAGGCAGAGCTTTACGTAATTGCAGAGCTTCTATCTCCAATCGAGCAGCATTTGATGGTCCATCCAAGTAATGCGGAACGATGGGAAGAAATGACAACCGTATACTCCCATCCACATGCTTTGGCGCAATGCCACAAATATTTGTATTACCGATTTGGAAAAGTACCATTAGAACAATCATCTTCAACCGCAGCGGCAGCAAAATACGTTTCTGAAAACGAAGATTTATGTATCGCCGCGATTGGAAATACTTCAGCCGCATCGGAATATGGTTTGAAAATTGTTGAACAAAATATACATGATTTTCATTTTAATCACACACGCTTTTTTGTGATTTCTAAAAAGAATCATTGTATCGATCGAGATGGTCATACAGACCAAGTGAAAACAACGGTAATGATCACATTACCTAAAGATGATCGCTCTGGAGCCTTACATCAGGTGCTTTCTGTATTTGCATGGAGACAGCTCAATTTAAGTAAAATTGAGTCTAGACCATTAAAAACAGGTTTAGGGCAATATTTCTTTATCATGGATGTTCTAGAAGACGAAAAAAAGCCAATGATGATCGGTGCATTAGAAGAGTTAAAGGCTCTTGGCTGTGGCGTAAAATCATTAGGCTCGTATTATACATACGAAACAAAAAACGAAGCAATCCGTTCATAAATGGATTCGCTTCGTTTTTTTATTAACAGTGTAAATGAAAAAGTACTATAAGCATTGGGTACGGGGTACTTGAAAGAATGAAAATGCTACTGATTTCCGTTTCACGTGGACGCTTTCCGCGGGCGAGGCCGAGCCTCCTCGGGCGGCGCTACGCTTCTTCCCTCCGGGGTCTCGACTTTCTCGCTTATTCCGCTGGAGTCGCCAGCTTCCACTGCAATCAATTAAGTGAGTAGTACCCAACAAGAAGATTTAGCATAGCCTACCGCTAAGATAATAATAGTAGTCAAAGTTAATATAGTGATAAAACCGTCTGCTGAATTTGAGATACTATTCTGTTATGAGGATGAAGAAAGTATATTTTCTTTTATACTACTAGTGGAAATAAAAAGAAATAGTAAGTGTTCTCTAAATAAAGAAGAGAAATAGCGAACGAAATTGCATCTTCGAGAGCTTCCTCTATTTATAAGAAAGGATCTTATCTCTAGTTATTCAAAAATGCATTAACCTGCTTCTAAGAGTTGTAGGAGGGTGACGGACATACCAACGTCATAAGATTACCGAAAAAAGAAAGGCTGGTCGTGACTCCAGTCATGACCAACATTTCAAAAAAATCACTCGGTAATCATATAGCAAAAGTTCTGTTCAAAGCCCTTCGAAAACGATAGAACCAGGTTTTGAACTTAAAAATTATCCTTCCATCAAATAACCTTTTTCTCTAATTGCACTGATAGCTCTATTTAAAATTTCTTCGGTTGGTGCGGACAATAAATGCAAATGAATTCCGGCAGTAAGCTCCAATAAAAATGGAGCGTCCGTATCTCGCACTTTCTTTAAAAACATTTCTACGTCATGTCGATTAGAGACCATGATAGAGGAAGTGATTTCCCCGTAAACAGGGTGTTCAATGGTAACGTTCTCTACAGTGACCCCAGCATCAACAAAAGCTAATAGCTCATCCTCTGAATGAATGGATTGATGATTGCATGCTACTCGTCTTTGAACATATGGGGTGCTTTCTTTATCAGGTAGTACAATATAGCCTTGACTAGTAGACATTATAGGGGCATTAGTTGCTTTTAATAATGTTATATCATTTACAATCACCTGTCTGCTGACATTGGTGAGCTTTGCTAACTCTGTGCCTGTCACAGGTGCATGTTGTTCCTTTAAATAGGAAAAAATCCAATTTCTACGGTCCTCACCTTTTAACTTTTTCATGATTAACCCCTCCGAACTTGCATAATGACTTGGTTCCTATTCATAAGTTTATCATGAAGGGATGGTTGTTTGTTTAAAATCTGTGACCAATTTAAGGTGTTACACATAATTTAAAGGAGAAGGAAGGAGGAAGGCAGTGCAAACTCATATTGTTGTAAAAGGGGACACTCTGTGGAAAATTTCCAGAAATTATGGTGTTTCTTTTGAGGAATTAAAGAAAGTTAATGCCCATCTCGCTAATCCGGAATATATCGTGCCGGGTATGAAGATTTTTATTCCAAATTCAAAAAAAATGGAATCGACAACACATCCATACAGTGATAATCGACCAGTAAAGAAAGAAATGGTCAAAAAAGAAATGATGAAAAAGGAGGAAGTGAAAATTTCTGATAAAACGAAGATGCAACAAGTACCACCAGTAGTGCCAGTAGTGCCGATGCCGCAACCGATGCAACCAGTGGCTCCTACGTATCAACAGCCACAACAACCCAAGGCACAACCACCAAAGCAACAACAAAAGCCGCAAACCCAGCCATCCTATACATTCCCAATTCAAATGATGCCTGTCCCTGACATTGATATGACCCCGTCTCCCCAAGGCTGGAGATTGATGGAGTCTACGTCTATTCACATTCATAACCATATTGAGAATTATGATATAAACGTTGATAAAACACCAGCACCGCAACCAACACCGCCGCCTGTCCAACCAATACCTATTCAACCAACACCACAGCTAACAAGCCCGATATCGGAAGAAGCTTCACCTATGTTCGAAGCTTCACCTACATTCCCGACAATGTATCCGTGCCCACCATTTCAACAATTTCCATACATGCATCACCAAGCAGACTACGGAGGATTTCCTTGTGTACAGATATGTTATGTTCCTGTATACCCATGTCCTCCCTATCCCTATCATCATTATTAAAACGTGAGTACGTATATTCGGCAGATTAAGAAAAATGTATGGAAATGGAAAAATGAAAACGGCGTATTTTCAGTAAAAAAATATCCGACCATTGAACAGGCAGAAAAAATTCGTCTTATTCATAAAGAGCTAGAATCCATCGACAAACCATTTATACTTCCAATTATTGAATCGACACAAGAGGATTTTATAATCCAACCATGGTATAAAGGGACGCATACGGTTTCCTATCGTTTGAAAGAAGACAGAAAAGCAATCTATTCTCTCCTAAATCAAATTCATGATACCAATCGCATAGTTGACTGGGAAGACAGTAATTTATTTTATTCTTTTAATCTTATCTCTAAATGGCAGAACAGGAAATGGAAGATGAATGAAATCTCATTTTTCATCGAGTCACATATAGGATGTAATCAGACAAAACTACTATTGCTTTGTGGTGATGTTGCATTACGAAATATGAAACCATTTAATATGGAAAAACGTACCTTACTGCATGGAGATGTTGTTCATCATAATTTTTTATCAGATAGTTCCGATTATAAAATAATTGATTTTGATTTGGCTGTGATAGGTCCAAGAGAAATGGAAAATATATTATGGATGCATCGGGTCCTTCCGGAATTAGACTATGATATTCTGTTGCTTCTCCAAGAATTTCCGCATCTTGAAAAAGTGGTTCGACGATATAAGGAAGCGATGATGTATCCAAATGAGCTATACCGTGAATGGTTGTACGCGTATTCATTACCCGATGAGCGTAAACAGAAATTTATCGATCAGTTAATACCTTATACGAATAAAGCACTAACAGAATGGCCTAATTTATGCTATACTTTAAGTAAACTATAATCGTTCTATTTAGGAGTTGGTCGCTCGGGATTTGAGCGGCCTTCTTTGTTTGTTATGCTATAATAACAGTATGAATTGTGAGGGATTTAAAGGATGTATGATTACATAAAAGGACAAGTAACTCGGGTCACACCAGAGTATGTGGTAGTAGAACAGCAGGGAATAGGTTATCAACTCTTTACACCAAATCCATTCGCCTTCAGAAAAAGTGAGGAAATGGTCCAAGTATATACGCACTTTCATGTCCGAGAGGATGCAGAGCAGCTAATGGGATTTCCCAGCCTTGCGCAGAGGGAATTATTTCGTAAGCTCATTTTAGTTTCAGGTATTGGCCCAAAGGGTGCTTTGGCTATATTAGCTAGTGGAGAGCCTACACACGTCATTCAAGCAATCGAAAGGGAAGATGAAACATTTTTAGTGAAATTCCCTGGAGTAGGAAAGAAAACTGCTCGCCAAATGATATTAGATTTAAAAGGAAAATTAAATGATTTAATAGATTTTGAACAGCTAGAATTCGAAGATGATGAACCTAACTTATTCGATAATGGGGAAGCTGATCATGAACTAGAAGAAGCAATGCTCGCGTTAACAGCATTAGGATATTCGGAAAGAGAATTAGCTAAAATTCGCCCACTACTTAAAGCTGAGGCTGGACTTCAAACAACCGATCAATTTATGAAGAAAGCTTTACAATTATTATTTTCAGGTAAATAAACAAAAGAAAGGAGATTCTAAGTATGGATGAACGTGTCATTTCAAGCGAAATTTCCAATTTTGACGAACCTTTCGAGCAATCACTTCGTCCTCAGTTTCTTCAGCAATATATTGGGCAAGATAAAATTAAACATAATTTAGAAATTTTTATCGAAGCAGCTAAAATGAGAAGTGAAAGTTTAGATCACTGTCTTTTATACGGACCTCCTGGACTTGGTAAAACTACACTAGCTGCTGTAATTGCAAATGAAATGGACGTACAAATTCGAATGACAAGTGGTCCAGCTATCGAGCGTCCCGGTGATTTAGCGGCAATTGTTAGTTCTTTGGAGCCTGGAGATGTATTATTCATAGACGAAATTCATCGGTTGAATCGATCCATCGAGGAGGTTCTTTATCCTGCAATGGAGGACTTTTGCTTGGATATCGTTGTAGGAAAAGGACCTGCCGCTAGAAGTGTGCGTCTTGACTTACCACCATTTACCTTAATAGGTGCCACTACTAGAGCTGGTGCATTATCTGCACCTTTACGTGATCGTTTTGGAGTCTTGCTGCGGCTAGATTACTATGATGAAGATGCATTAACCTCGATTGTTGTTCGAAGTGCAGAGTTGTTTAATGCATCCATTGACCATGAATCTGCTGGAGAGATCGCTAGAAGGTCGAGAGGTACTCCCCGTATCGCTAACCGCTTGTTAAAAAGAGTACGAGACTATGCACAGGTTCGCGGAAATGGGCATATCTCGGTTAATATTGCTAAAGAGGCATTGGAGCTGCTTCAAGTAGATCCTCGTGGATTAGATCATATTGACCATAAACTAATTATGTCCATGATTGAACGATTTAGAGGTGGTCCTGTCGGCTTAGATACCATTGCAGCAAGTATTGGAGAAGAGTCTGCTACGATTGAAGATGTATATGAACCGTACCTACTACAAATTGGTTTTATCCAACGTTCCCCTAGAGGAAGAATTGTTACACCACTTGCTTATGAACATTTCGGGATTTCATTGCCAGTGGAAAGAAATGAATAAAAAAGGATGTCCTATATATGAGAGTAGAAGATTTTGATTTTGAATTACCGGAAGAACTAATCGCCCAAACACCACTTTTGGACAGAACGAGCAGTAAGCTATTAATAGCTGATTTTGAAAAACAGTCGTATACACACACTCACTTCAAGGGAATACTAGACGAATTAAATGAAGGAGATTGCCTTGTGTTGAACGATACGAAGGTAATGCCTGCTCGTTTGATGGGTATGAAAGAAGAAACTGGAGCCAATGTAGAAGTTCTTTTATTGACACAAATAGAAGGGGATCAGTGGGAGACACTTGTGAAACCTGCAAAACGAGTCAAAATAGGCACAGAAATTACATTTGGTGAAGGATTGTTGAAGGCTGTCTGTACAGGTATAAAAGATCATGGTGGGCGAATTTTTCGTTTTGAATATGCGGGAGTATTTTTTGAAGTATTAGACCAATTAGGAGAAATGCCGCTTCCCCCATATATTCATGAAAAACTGGAAAATAAAGATCGATATCAAACAGTCTATGCAAAAGAGCAAGGTTCTGCAGCGGCTCCAACAGCCGGGCTACATTTCACAGATGCATTATTAGACGACATTCGACTAAAAGGTGTTAAAATAACGTTTGTGACATTACATGTTGGACTTGGAACTTTCCGCCCCGTTAGTGTAGATTCTATTGATGATCATGAAATGCATTCTGAGTTTTATCGGATTACACAGGAAACAGCAGATATTATTAACCAGGTGAAAGCCTCGGGAGGAAAAGTTGTTGCAGTTGGAACTACCTCTACAAGAACATTGGAAACAGTGGCAACAAAATTTGATGGACAACTTCAAGCAGACAGTGGTTGGACTTCGATATTTATATATCCAGGTTATGAATTTAAGTGTATAGATGGAATGATTACAAATTTCCATTTACCTAAATCTACCTTAGTAATGCTTGTTAGTGCACTTACTTCTAGAGAGTTTATACTCCGTGCCTATAAAGAAGCAGTTGACTTAAAGTATCGCTTTTTCAGTTTTGGAGATGCAATGTTTATAAAAGGAAGGAATTATTAAATGACAGCAATTACGTATGAACTTATAAAAAAAGACAAACAAACGGGTGCTCGATTAGGTGTTGTACACACACCTCATGGATCTTTTGAAACACCTGCATTTATGCCAGTAGGTACACAAGCAACTGTAAAAACAATGGCTCCAGAAGAGATCAAAGAGATGAATGCTGGTATAATTCTTAGCAATACCTATCATTTATGGCTTCGTCCAGGAAACGAAATTATTCGTGAAGCAGGCGGACTTCATAAATTTATGAACTGGGATCGTGCAATTCTTACAGATTCTGGAGGATTCCAAGTATTTAGTTTGAGTGATATGCGTAAAATTGAAGAGGAAGGTGTTCATTTTCGTAATCACCTCAACGGGGATAAATTATTCCTAAGTCCTGAAAAGTCGATGGAAATTCAAAATGATTTAGGCTCTGATATTATGATGGCATTTGATGAATGTCCACCTTATCCCGCATCTTTTGAATATATGAAAGCGTCTGTAGAACGTACATCGCGTTGGGCAGAGCGTTGTTTAACCGCTCATACAAATACAGATAAACAAGGGCTATTTGGAATCATCCAAGGTGGAGAATTTGAAGAATTACGCCGTCAATCTGCACAGGATTTAGTTTCTCTTGATTTTCCTGGATATGCAATTGGAGGATTATCTGTTGGTGAACCAAAAGATGTGATGAATCGTGTACTTGATTTTACAACACCAATGATGCCTGAAAATAAGCCTCGTTATTTAATGGGAGTTGGTTCACCTGACTCATTAATAGATGGTGCTATTCGAGGTGTAGACATGTTTGACTGTGTATTACCAACACGTATTGCACGCAATGGTACATTCTTTACTCATCAAGGTCGTCTAGTTATTAAAGGCGCTAAGTTCGCTCGCGATTTTGGACCTATCGATGAAAAATGCGATTGTTACACATGTAAAAATTATTCACGTGCATATATTCGCCACTTATTCAAAGCGGATGAAACATTTGGTTTACGTCTAGCGTCTTACCATAACCTGCATTTCCTAATGAAATTAATGGAAAATGTAAGACAAGCAATACGTGAAGATCGTCTACTTGATTTTAAAGAAGAATTTTTTGAAGAATATGGGTATAACAAACCAAATGCAAAAAACTTCTGATTCTTGTATACTAGGTAAAGAGATAAAAGGGGGGAAATAAATACATGGATACATTAGTAGGTTTGTTGCCAATTATTGCTATGTTCGCAGTAATGTGGTTCTTCATTATTCGACCAGCACAAAAGCGCCAAAAAAACACAGCTCAAATGCAAAACAATATTAAACGTGGCGACGATATCATCACTGTAGGCGGGTTACACGCTAAGGTAGATGCAGTAGATGATCAAACTATCTTCGTTACCGTTGCAGATGGCACTCGTTTACAATTCGAGCGCGTAGCAGTAGGACGAGTAGTGTCAGAAACTAAGTAATAATGAAATGTGAAAGCGCCTATGAAAAGTCTTTGAACATTTGCGACTCAGATAGGCGCTGGAACAAACTACATAACTTCGTAGTACACTAATTAGATCCGAGACTGATTATCTAAACTAAGATACATAAGAAAAAGAACTTATTCATTTTATGAGTAAGTTCTTTTTCTTTGGGCAAGGTAATTATGAGGTGATTATGTGCAAGATTTACTCATAATTATGATTCGGACATTTATTTTGTATTGGTTTATTTTGTTAATTCTTCGTCTGATGGGGAAAAGAGAAGTCGGCGAGCTAAGTATTTTCGACTTAGTTGTCTTTCTTTTGATAGCGGAGGTCGCAGCATTTTCATTGGACGATCCTCACAGTAGCTTTATCCATGCAATTGTTCCAGTGATTATATTGTTTCTCATTCAGATTGGAGTATCCTACTTTTCTTTAAAAAGCAAAAAGTTTCGTGATGTGATGGAAGGCGAGCCTTCTATACTAATCAGAAATGGGATTATCATTGAAAGAGAGATGAGAAAACAACGTTATAATTTAGATGACCTGCTTCAACAACTACGAGAACAACAGATTGGTTCGATTCAGTCTGTCTCCTATGCTTTTTTGGAGCCATCAGGGAACTTATCTGTCTTTAAAAAAGAAGGAGAACAATACGTTTTTCCTCTCATCATCGATGGCGATATACAACAAAGACATCTAGAGCACATTGGTAAAAATGAAAAGTGGTTGATACAAGAACTAGAGCAAAAGCAAATCATGAACTATAAAAAAATATTTTACTGTAGCTATGAAAACGAAGTACTATATATTCAGCTAAAGACTTCTTTTTAGCAGTGATTTCTCAAAATCTGTTTTTAGATGTTTTTGCAATCTTGAAAATGACGCTTAGCTCTTTTCGTTTAATCTGTCTAAAAAGTACTAAAGCAACTGTTAAATATAGCATAGTCAATAGACAATCAATTAGTAAAGGACGACTTCCAATAGAAAGTATTAATGGTCTTGAGATGATAGTTAATAAAAAGACAGCATAAGGAATTACAAAGAATGAGAAGCCAATTTGTGCTTCTTTTTTTTCCTTTAAAGAAGCGATATGTAAAAAAGAAGTAATCAATACTCCAAATCCAATCGCAACAATAGCACCTTTTTCTTGAATAGTTGCTTGAGAAGCAAGGAAAAATAGTAGCAATAGTTTTCCTACACCACCATATAGGGAATTGAGAAAGGCAGCTTTTGAATTATTTAAGGCCTGCAAAATAGAAAACAAAGGGCTTTGGATATAATAAAAGAAAAAAATAGGCGACAGAATTTTCATATAAACCGTTGCATTCTCTACATGAAATAGCTTTTCTACTAGCTCACCACCATGTAGGTAAAACAGTGTAGCTGCATAACAGCCCGTTAACGTGGAGAATTTTAGAGAAAGGTGAATTCTTTCTTTTAATAGCTTGAAATTTTTCCGTGCAAATGCATCACTAACTGCTGGTATTAGGACAATAGAAAGTGCGTATGGGATGAAAGATGGGAACAATAACAAAGGAACTAAAACACCTGAAATAACTCCATAAAGTGTAGTAGCTGCAACGGCAGTAATTCCTGTAATAGCTAAAGCCTTGATAAAGATAATCGGCTCCAAAAACCATGTGAAGGATCCGAAAAGTCGACTTCCTGAAGACGGTAATGCAATTGCGAAAAGTGGAGAAAGTGGATATCCTTTTGATGTTTTGTTATAAGTTTGTTTTGCTTTCCATCTGTCATACTTCCATTTTAAGTATAGTAGTGCTACAAGTTCAGCGATTAGAGCTAAGACCATCGCATATGCAGCGGCTTCTTGTGGAGTAGCAGCAGTTAAAAAGAAAGGAAGTAGAAAACTTATTAAAATAATGCGAACGATTTGCTCCATTAATTGTGCAACTGCTGTTTCTTCTAATCGTGCTATTCCTTGGAAAAAACCTTTCAATATTCCTCCAGCTGCAGCAATTGGAACGATTGCGATAGATACATATAATGTCATAGTGATTGCATCATTTTTTAATAGACTACCTGAAATATATGGAGTTACAAAGATAAAAAGTGGCGTGAAAAGTAAGATGGAAACAACCGTAACGATAACAGAGGTTCGCATAACTGAGAAATAGTCCGATGTCGCACTTCTTGCGCGTAGTTCCGCAATAATTTTAGCCATTGCAATTGGAATACCAAGTTGTACCAAAGAAAGAAAAAAGATAAAAGCTGGATAGGCAGTCATATATATCCCAACTGTTTCTTCACCAGTTAAGCGAACAAACTGCATACGATAAATAAACCCTAAAAACTTAGATAAAAAAATTGAAATCATTAACAAAATAGACCCTTTTAAAAATGTTGACAACTAAACACTTCCTTCTCAAATACAGGAACTTCGTATACAATAACAATATGCATATTGCTTGGTACATTATTCTTTAAAAGAGGTGCGATATTATGGAAAATAATTATGAAGCTATTTTTACGCACGTACTACCAGCTATAGAAAGTAAGAGAAATGAGTTTGTCGTTTATCAATACAATACGGTTACGGAAAAGGACATTTGGAAATTTTGTGTGACCAAAAAATGGAGAAAAAAAGATATAGCTTCCTTGCCTTTATATCAAATCATTAATGATATTCTCACCATTTCTCCAGCAGAATTTATGACGTTTGAACAAATTGAAAATCAACGAACATCTAATTGGTTTTCTGAAATTAATCAAGATGAGTTGCAATTGTTATTAAACCCTGGTTTCGAAGAAAAATAAGTGCATGGTTATTTGACAGTGAGAGCAACGTGTTTCATAATAAACTTGTTGCTTTTTTTTTGAGGAGGAAATCTACATATGAAAACTAGAGGACGCATAGTTGCGTTTTTATTGCTACTCGTTATTTTTGCAGGTACAATCAGTCCCACAGTTACAGGCGTATTGAACAATATTAAACTCGGTCTAGATCTTCAAGGTGGTTTTGAGGTTCTTTATCAAGTAAATGAATTAAAGGATGGGCAAGAAATAACGGAAGATGTTGTGGCGGATACTGCTTCAGCACTTACGAGTCGTATTGACGTATTAGGTGTAAGTGAACCTAGTATTCAAATTGAAGATGGCAACCGAATTCGAGTACAACTTGCTGGTGTGGATGATCAGAGTTCTGCCAGAGAGTTACTTTCTACACAAGCGAATTTAACATTCCGAGATTCCAATGATAATATAATGCTAGACGGGATGGACTTGAAGGAAAGTGGAGCTAAGGCAGCTTTTGATCAACAAGGACAACCTATCGTTACATTAGAATTAAAAGATGCAAATAAATTTGCAGAAATTACTTCAGAAATAGCTGCTAAACCAGCACCGGACAATGTTCTAGTTATTTGGTTAGACTTTGAAGAAGGTGTGGATTCATACAAAGAGGAAGCATTGAAGCCTGTTGAAGAACAAAAATTCACTTCAGCTCCACGAGTTTCTCAGCGTATAAACTCAGATAGCGTAGAAATTTCCGGTGCATTTACAGTTGATGAAACAAAACATTTATCGGGAATTTTAAATGCAGGTGCTCTTCCAGTTGAATTAGAAGAAATATACTCTACCTCAGTAGGTGCACAATTTGGGGAAGAAGCATTAAAGAGTACTATTTTAGCTAGTATTATTGGTATTGCGGCAATTTTCATCTTTATGATTGGATATTATCGTTTACCTGGTGTTATTGCGGTTTTATCTTTAGTGGTATATATTTTCTTAATCTTAGTTATTTTTGATTGGATTAATGGTGTATTAACACTTCCAGGAATCGCGGCAATTGTTCTAGGGGTAGGTATGGCAGTAGATGCAAATATCCTAACCTATGAGCGAGTGAGAGAAGAATTACGTGTTGGTAAATCAGTGAAGAAAGCATTTGATGCAGGAGCGAAAGAATCCTTTACTGCAATTTTCGATGCAAATATTACAACATTATTAGCAGCGGCGGTATTATTCTTCTTCGGTACAAGTTCTGTAAAAGGATTTGCTACACTGTTAATCATAAGTATATTAGTTATTTTCATCACAGCAGTATGGGCTTCGCGTATTTTACTTGGGCTACTTGTTCATAGTGGTTACTTCGATAATAAACCAGGTTGGTTTGGTATTCCGAAGAAAAGAATGCACGCTCCAGAAGAAGAGGTAGATACTCTTGACTTAACAACAAAATTCGATCGTTTTGATTTTGTTCATAGTCGTAAAATCTTCTATATTGCTTCTATCACACTGACGATTGCGGGAATTATTATCTTGAGTGTGTTCAAGTTGAATCTAGGTATTGATTTTTCTTCTGGAACACGTGTTCAAATAGAGTCTACTCAGCCGTTAACTCAAGCAATTGTTACTGAGAAAATCGAAAGCATTGGATTGCCTTCAGATGACATAGTAATTTCTGGAGAAAACGGGAATAGTGCAGTAGTCAGATACAAAGATGACTTTACACAAGAAGAAGTTAAAACACTAAAAACAGAAATGACTGAACAATTTGGTGTTGAACCTGCAGTAAGCACCGTTTCTGATACTGTAGGAAAAGAGCTTGTGAAAAATGCATTAAAAGCATTAATGTTTGCTGCTCTTGGAATAGTTATTTATGTTGCTTTCCGTTTCGAATGGAGAATGGGTCTTGCATCAATCGTTTCGCTGCTACATGATGCATTCTTAATGGTTACCGTATTTAGTATTCTACGGTTAGAAGTAGATATTACGTTTATCGCAGCAGTATTAACGATTGTCGGTTACTCTATAAATGATACGATTGTAACATTTGACCGTATTCGAGAAAACCTACATCGTAGTGCTAAGATTACATCAGAAGATGAACTGGCAACGATTGTAAATAAATCACTACGACAAACATTAGGTCGTTCTGTCAATACAGTTCTTACCGTTATTTTAGTAGTTGTAGCTCTATTGTTATTTGGAGCAGAAGGAATTCGTAACTTCTCTATCGCTTTATTAATCGGGTTATTAGCCGGAACGTATTCTTCCATTTACATTGCAGCACAAATTTGGTTTGATTTGAAAGTGAAAGAAATGCGTAAAAATGGTGGTATTGAAGTGAAAAAAGAAGAGAAAAAATGGGGTTCTGATGAGCCAGTCGTTTAATGTTTAAGTATAATATGGAGCAGGGTATAACAACATATACTCTGTTCCATTTTTTTCTATACTAATAAGAAAAGGAGTGACATGATGAAATTTCAATGGTCATTATTATTTGGTTTGCTATTCGCTATTATTATCGCTTTATTTGCTATTTACAATGTAGATACTGTTCCAGTTAATTATGTGTTTGGAACAGCACAATGGCCACTTATCCTTGTTATCTTGGGCTCAGCACTATTAGGGGCACTACTAAGTGGTTCTGTAGCAATTTATCGGTCATTTATGTTATCCCGGAAAGTTAAACACTTGGAGAAAGAGCTTGAAAAGAAAGAGGCTACCATTGGTGTTTTACAAAATGAGGTAGTTGCGTATAAAGAAAAACCAGTAGAATTTTTTGATAAGCCAGTAACAGTAAAAGATGAGAATTCAACTATTTAAGGACGAAACCTTTTGACATTGTCAGAAGGTTTTTTATTGGGAGAGAGGAAAGTGTACTAGGAAAAACTGGTTTTTAACAACGTTTCAACTTATGTTAAGGTATAATAGATTACAAGGAAGTGAATAAAATGATTCAATCTCAAAAAAAATGGCAAGTTTCAAGGCCTAATATACAAGTAGTAGAAATGCTAGAAAAAGAGCTTTCAATTCCGAGAGTTTGTGCAAAAGTATTGGCATCTAGAGGATTTGAGCATGTAGAGGATGCGAAATCATTTTTAAATGTAACGGAACAACAACTACATAATCCTTTTTTACTTCCAGGCATGGAAGCGTTAGTTTCTCAGGTGCATCAATCAGTTGATGCAGGAGAACGTATTATGGTTTACGGAGATTACGATGCGGACGGTATTACGAGCACAACTATCATGGTTAAGACTCTAGAGTCACTAGGTGCTGATGTCATCTATAAGATTCCAAATAGATTTATAGATGGCTATGGACCAAGTGAACGTTTGTTTCAAGAAGCCTATGATGAAGGCGTGAAACTAATCATTACTGTTGACAACGGTATTTCTGGTTTAAAACCTATTGAGTTTGCGAAGGGGTTAGGGATGGGCGTAATTGTGACAGACCACCATGAACCTGGTGAGAGTTTGCCAATGGCTGATATTATTATTCACCCAGGCTTAAAAGATACAACCTATCCATTTCCATATTTAGCAGGAGTAGGTGTGGCGTTTAAAGTAGCTCATGCATTACTTGGGGAAATTCCAAAGGAGTTCTTTTACTTAGTTGCGATTGGTACAATAGCGGATCTTGTTTCATTGACAGGGGAGAATCGTTATTTAGTCCAACAAGGGTTAAAACAAATGCAACATACAGATTCTGTAGCGATAGAGGCATTAGCAAACGTTAGCGGAGTAGAGCTACGTTCAATCGATGAAGAGACGGTTGGATTTATGTTTGGTCCACGGATTAATGCGGTAGGAAGACTAGGAGAAGCAGCACCTGGTGTAGATTTGTTCTTGACAGAAAATCCTAACCAAGCACTGGCATTGGCAAATATGCTCAATGAAAAAAATAAAGAGCGTCAAGCAATCGTCAAGCAAATTACAGATGAAGCAATGGAGCAACTAGAGCAATTTCCACCCGGGGAGGGACCAAGTGTCATTGTAGTAGGGAAGGTAGGCTGGAATCCAGGTGTGCTAGGTATTGTTGCTTCTAAGCTAGTCGAAAAATACTATAGACCTGCTATTGTATTAGGTTTTGATGAAGAAAAAAATATTGCAAAAGGTTCCGCTCGCAGTATCGAGGGATTCCATATGTATAAAGAGCTTGCAGAGAACCAAGATATTGTCCCTCATTTTGGTGGACATCCTATGGCTGCAGGTATGACATTGGCTTTAGAAAATGTAGATGAGTTTCGTGTTAGACTCAATGAACAAGCCAAAACAAGTTTAACAGAAGAACAGTTGATACCTATTGTATCTATTGATGTGCCGCTTGAGATGGATGAAATATCTACAGATTCCATTGAATCCCTAAAAAAACTAGCTCCGTTTGGTATGGACTTTGCAAAACCAGTTTACTGCATTGAAAATGTAGAGGTTTCGAGCGTTCGAAAAATTGGCTCTGCGCAAAATCATTTGAAAATGGAATTGAAACAAGGTGCTGTCTTATTAGATGCGATAGGATTTGGAAAAGGGCAACTAGCAGACGAGATAGCCCCAACAACCCAACTATCTTTTATTGGAGATTTACAGATCAATGAATGGAATGGACGTAAAAAGCCACAGTTAATGATACAGGATATAAAAACAGATGAATGGCAGCTTTTTGATATTAGAGGAATCCGACAAGTAAATCGTTGGAAATCACTTATTCCTGAAAAAGATACAGTATATGTTGCTTTTAATGAAATGACGATTAAGCATTTCAGTTCTACAATCGACAATAAAATCTATTTGATGAGTGAATTGGTAGAACAGTCTATCCAAGCACAATATGTTGTACTATTGGATTTACCTGGAGACGAGCAATCTCTGATTAAATTAATGCAATATCATTCTTGGAAACGGATATACGCACACTTTTATACGAATGAATCTTCCTATTTTGAGGGATTACCGACGAGAGATCAATTTAAATGGTATTTCTCTTTCCTAGCAAAAAGAAAAACATTTGCATTGAAACAGCATATTCACGAATTATCTAAGCATACCGGTTGGAGTCCAAATACATTTAATTTTATGTCGAAGGTGTTTTTTGAACTAAGTTTTGTTAGAATAGACAATGGGATGTTGGTGCTTAATGAAAGTCCAGCAAAAAAAGATTTATCTGAGGCACCATCATATAAGCATAGAGAGAAACAGATGGAACTTGAACAAAGATTATTATACGCCCCGTATATAGAGTTGAAACAATGGTTTGAAGAGCGAAAAGCAGTACAAACCGTTCCTGAGGAGGAGCAAATATGGATTTAAAGCAATATGTAACAACAGTAGAAAATTGGCCAAAACCAGGTATAAGTTTTAAAGATATTACAACAATTATGGATAATGGCGAAGCATATAAGTATGCGACAGACCAAATTGTAGAATATGCAAAAAAAGTTGATGCTGAACTTATTGTAGGACCAGAAGCACGTGGATTTATCACTGGATGTCCGGTTGCTTATGCACTTGGAATTGGTTTTGCACCAGTACGTAAAGAAGGCAAGCTTCCTCGTGAAGTGGTTCGTGCTGAATACGGCTTAGAGTATGGTAAAGATGTTTTAACAATGCACAAAGACGCTGTTAAACCAGGACAACGTGTGTTAATCGTCGATGATCTTTTAGCGACAGGTGGCACTATTGATGCTACTATTCGATTAGTAGAAGAAATGGGTGGAGTAGTGGTAGGTTGTGCATTCTTAATAGAACTTACATACTTAGAAGGACGCAACAAATTAGAAAACTATGATATTTGCACACTGATGCAATATTGATCATTGTGTGAATAAATGCTTGTAATTAGCAAGCTTATTTAGGGTGGACTTTACAAGTCCCTCTTTTTTTTTATACAATGTAGTTTATATACTATTTTAGAAATATAAAATGAAATCAGGTGAGTTGGCATGGCTAAAGATCAAGTGAAGACGGCAGAAGATGTGTTTGAAACACTCTCTACTTATATGAATGAGGAACATGTGAACTTTGTGAAAAAAGCCTATGAACTAGCAGAGCATGCACATAGAGAACAATTCCGAAATTCGGGTGAACCTTATATTCTACATCCTATTCAAGTAGCTGGTATTCTTGCTGATCTTCAAATGGATCCAGAAACCGTTGCTGCTGGTTTTTTACATGATGTCGTAGAAGATACAGAATATACCCGTGAAGATATAGTTAAGCAATTTAACGAGGAAGTAGCTCTGTTAGTAGAAGGAGTTACTAAACTAGGTAAGATTAAGTACATGTCAAAAGAAGAACAGCAAGCGGAAAACCATCGGAAAATGTTTATAGCAATGGCGCAGGATATACGTATTATTCTTATTAAGCTCGCGGACCGCTTACATAATATGCGTACATTAAAACATCTACCAGAAGAAAAACAACGTAGAATCTCCAATGAGACATTAGAAATATTTGCACCACTTGCTCATCGACTAGGTATCTCTGCTGTCAAATGGGAGTTAGAAGATACTGCATTACGATACTTAAACCCTCAACAATATTATCGAATTGTTAATTTTATGAAGAAAAAACGTACAGAACGTGAATCCTATTTAAATAATGTAATGGAAGATATACGAAAACAGTTAGTTGAAATGGAAGTTGAAGCTGATATCTCTGGTCGTCCTAAGCATATTTATAGTATTTATCGTAAAATGGTCGTCCAGAACAAACAATTTAACGAAATTTATGATTTACTGGCAATGCGAATCATAGTAGACAGCATTAAAGATTGTTATGCCGTCCTAGGTGTCATTCATACGCTTTGGAAACCGATGCCTGGTCGTTTCAAAGATTATATAGCCATGCCTAAACAAAATCTATATCAATCGCTGCATACAACTGTTATAGGTCCAAATGGAGAGCCTTTAGAGGTTCAAATTCGCACGGAAGAAATGCATAATATTGCAGAATTCGGTGTCGCTGCACACTGGGCTTATAAGGAAGGTAAAAAAGTAGAAGCGGATAAAAAAACGATTGATTCTCAACTGAATTGGTTTAGAGAAATTTTAGAATATCAGCATGAATCTTCGAATGCAGAAGAGTTTATGGAATCCTTAAAATTCGATCTATTTTCCGATATGGTCTATGTTTTCACGCCTAAAGGAGATGTGGTAGAACTTCCGGCAAGCTCTGTTCCAATAGATTTTGCTTACCGGGTACATTCAGAAGTTGGCAATAAAACAATTGGTGCAAAAGTTAATGGTAAAATGGTTCCACTTGATACGAAACTAAAAACAGGCGATATCATTGAAGTGCTGACTTCCAAACAATCATTTGGTCCTAGTAGAGACTGGATTAAAATAGCTCAATCATCTCAAGCAAAAAATAAAATCAAACAGTTCTTTAAGAAACAGTTGCGTGATGAGAATGTTATTAAAGGAAAAGAACAAATAGAGAAAGAAATTAAGTCACAAGACTTTGATATAAAAGAAGTATTAACTACTGAAAATATTAAGCGTGTATGTGATAAGTATGCATTTACAGGAGAAGAAGACTTATATGCAGCTGTAGGCTTTAATGGCATTACCGCGCAGCAAGTGGTGAATCGCTTAGCAGAAAAAATGCGGAAGATTCGAGATCAGGAAGAAGCATTAGAGAAAATAACAACCGAAATGCAGACTCCAATAGTCAACAAAACTACAGAATCAGGCGTGTTCGTTAAGGGAATTGAGAATATGCTCATCCGCTTATCGCGTTGCTGTAGCCCTGTTCCAGGTGATGATATAGTTGGATTTATCACAAAAGGACGTGGAGTATCAGTCCATCGATCAGATTGTCCAAATGTACGCAACGATGTCACAAATTCTCGGATCATTGAAGTAGAATGGGTAAAATATGATTCTCCAACTAAAAAAGAGTACCAAGTGGATATAGAAGTATCCGCATATGATCGATCGGGCTTGTTGAATGAAGTTTTACAAGTAGTAAATGAATCTAAAACTAATATCGCTGCTGTAACCGGTAAATCAGAAAATGATATTGCTATCATTCATTTAACTATTCTAATTTCAAACACTGCTCACCTAAACAGGATAGCAGATCGTATAAAGCAATTGCCGGATATATATTCTGTACAACGAATTATAAATTAAAGTGCTGTTATTATAAAAAATTAGCAGTGCCTTAGTAAAAAGGAGTTTTCTTTTCATGAAAGTATTGCTTCAAAGATGTAAAAATGCAAGTGTGACAGTGGATGGACAAGTCACTGGAAAGATAGACAACGGCTATTTATTGTTAGTTGGTATTACTACAACGGATACCGAAAAAGAAATAAATTATCTAGTGGAAAAAGTTGTTGGACTACGCTTATTTGAGGATACGGATGGTAAAATGAATCACTCCATCGAACAAGTTCGGGGAAGTATTTTGTCCGTATCTCAATTTACTTTATATGCCGATACTAGAAAAGGCAGAAGACCTAGCTTTACCGATGCGGCGAGACCAGATATTGCAAAACCTTTATGGGAACTCTTCAATGAGAAACTACAAGCAAAAGGTCTGCAAGTAGAAACTGGCGTATTTGGTGCTATGATGGACGTCACGTTTACGAACGATGGTCCAGTCACGATTATGTTAGAAGCTTAACTAAAAAAGTTGTATAAATTACTCTAATTGAGAGTAATTTGTACAACTTTTTTTAAAGAGAGCAATATTACTACAGATTTCCGTTTCAGGCGGACGCTTTCCGCGGGGTGAGCGATGAGCTATCACCGTAGCTCACTCATCCCGCTGGAGTCTCCGCCTTTCACTCCAATCAATAATTTGGGTAGTACTCAAGAATAAATTTAGAACCATCCTATCGCTAAGATTAAGTATTAGTTTTAGTAATTGTAGTGAACCATCCTGTGCTATGAACCAAGTGTTCCTAGTATTTTAAGAGTAGGTTCTATTAAATATTCTTGCAGATTTTCGTTTTAGGCGGACACTTTCCGCGGGGTGAGCATGAGCTATCACCGTAGCTCACGCGTCCGTTGTGATAGCTCATCTGTCTCACTCATCCCGCTGGAGTTGCCGCCTTTCACTCCAATAAATAAAGTGAGTAGTACTGAACATTAGGATTTAGTCCAATGTAGGTTTATTTTAAAATATTGGAGTTACAAAGAATAGTTAGTTTTTACCCAATAAAGAAGAAGGGGAGCGAACAAAATTGTATCTTCTGGCGCTTTTCCGATGGGTAGGAAAGAGTTTTCTTCTCTTCTTCCAAAAAGCAGTACTAATCCAGTACCTAAAGTTGAAAAAAGGCGACGGACAGATAAATACCGTAAGATTTCCGAAAAATGAGAGGCTGGTCGTGACGTCAGTCACGACCAGCCTCTCTAAAATTATATTGCAACCAGTCTGTACAAAGCCGTCTGAAAACGATAGAAACAGATTTTGACCTTTTATGATTAATCTAATTGAGCATCAAAATAATTTATAATCCCATTATAAATACCATGAGTAGCTTGTTCTCGATAGTTTTGAGTAGTTACATTCCGTTCTTCAGAAGGATTACTTAGATAACCCAACTCTATTAAAATAGCATTCTGTTTATTCTCTCGTAATACCAAATAATCCCCTGGTTGAGTGCCTCTATCTTTTAAAGAAATCATTTCACCAAGCCCACTATGGACATACTTAGCCAATTCTTTTTGGTAATTATGCATATAGTAGGTTGTGAAGCCTCTTACCGAGCTATTATCGATTGCGTCATAGTGTAAGCTTATGAATGCATCAGCATCGACTTGGTGCCCAATGGAGACGCGTTTTCGAAGGTCTACATATTCGTCCGATTCTCTAGTCAAAATTACATTAGCACCAGCTGCTTGTAATTTGGATGAAAGTAATTCTGATGTTATTAAAGTAATATCTTTTTCATCTGTTCCAAGTGCACCAGTCGTGCCACGGTCATTTCCACCATGCCCTGCGTCGATGACAATAGTTAATCCTTTTAAGGTACCCTTTTTACGTGTAACATCCTTTTTCTCCTCTTTTTCACCTTCGTGTTTTTCCTCTGATTGCTCAATTACATTAGATGCTGTGGATGAAGATGAAACTAACCAACTAGCTACATAAGCTGTTTGTCCATTATCTAAGATAATTTTATACCAATCATTTGTCTTTTCTGCTACTGAAAATGTAGTTCCAGCGTCAGCTCTTGAGACTACTTCACTACTCGTTGTGCTATCAGAGCGAAGGTTTGTCCCATTGTATAGAATAGTAATGGTTCCTTTTGTTTCTGCAGATTCAATACTTTCAGAAGTTGCAGAGAAGGTTCCATAAAAGCTATACAACCATCCTTTTTCTCCATTTTCAAGTTCTACTTGCACCCAATTATGATCAGAGTCAACAACTGAAAATTGATCTCCCTTATTAACCAGTCCTATTTTTTTGGAAGTTAAATCTGCTTTTGAGCGAACATTTAGTGCATCGACGGATACTTCAAATACACTTTCAGTAGTGTTCGTATCTTTGCTTACAGTTTGGTCGGTCACAGTGATATAGGTTTGATTGACCCAACCTTTTCGACCTTGAAAGTCTATTTCAATCCAATCATCTTGAGATTTGTAGGCAATTGTAGAATCACCCTCTTGTAATTGACCTATCACTGCGGAAGAGGTATTAGGTTCCGTTCGAACATTCAATCGATTTACTTTCGATACAATCTGCTTGTTTGTCAACTCAAGCGATTCTTTTGTTGTGTACCAGCTAGCTACCCAACCAGTGGAACTCCCAAAATTAACCTGAAGCCAATCATTTTCCTTGCCGATTACGTCTAATTTGTCATTTTTTGTAACAGCACCGATCGTATCATATGTAAGGCCTGGACCTGATCGTACTTTTAAAGAAGCAACATTTACGGTCACTTCATTCTCCTGTGCATCTACTTGCAAGTATGGTATAAGGAAACATGCACATAAAAAAATAATAGTCATTTTATGTATTATTTTAGCGTTCATTGAATCACTCCTATCCCTATTGTAAATAGTCTGATAAAAAAATTCTACCTTTTCTTCAAAAGGGTTGACTTATTTGTCTTACGTCATTAAGATAAAGTATAATCAAAAACTAAAACAAACCGATGACCGAAAAAGTAGCTGTCTAAAACGGATGACAAGAGAAGGAAAGACGTGGCTGAAATCTTTCCTACATACGCATTCAGTGAACAACATTCGAGAGGATTTTTGTCGAAAGAGATTATTCTTTAGTAGGCAGAAACGGAACTGGTCGTTATCCAGAATTGAGAGGGTCAATTTTTTGACCAACTAGGGTGGAACCGCGGAAGCTTATATAAGCTCTCGTCCCTTGCTATTTATAGCAGGGGATGAGGGCTTTTTTATATGCAATGGAAAGGGGCAATTGCCATGGATATTAAAGTACCTAGAGGAACACAAGACATTTTGCCATCAGAAACTAGTAAATGGCAAGCAGTAGAAGAACTAATTAGAGAGCAATGTCGTATGTATCAATACAAAGAGATTAGAACCCCTGTTTTTGAACATACTGAATTATTTACTAGAAGCGTTGGAGACACCACGGATATTGTTCAAAAAGAAATGTACACATTCCAAGATAGAGGGAATCGTTCCCTTACATTGCGACCAGAAGGTACAGCATCAACGGTAAGAGCGTTTGTAGAACATAAAATGTTCGGTTATCCAGATCAGCCAGTTAAGCTCTACTATATGGGACCGATGTTCCGTTATGAGCGTCAGCAGGCAGGTAGATACCGTCAATTCGTACAGTTTGGTATTGAAGCAATAGGTAGTGCGGATCCAGCAATAGATGCCGAGGTTATTTCTTTAGCAATGTCTGTCTATCAAAATGCAGGATTGAAAAAGCTAAAGCTTGTTATAAATTCCTTAGGGGACACTGAAAGTAGAATTGCTCATAAAGCGGCACTAGTTGGTCACTTTGAGCCACATATTGAAGAGTTTTGTTCGGATTGTCAAAATAGATTACAAAAAAATCCACTTCGTATTTTGGATTGCAAGGTAGATCGTAACCATCCGTTAATGGAAACAGCACCTTCCTTAGCAGATTTTTTAAATGAAGAATCAGCTGCTTATTTCGAAAAAGTAAAAGAATATTTAACGATATTAAATATTCCATTTGAGGTAGATCCTAATCTGGTACGTGGATTAGATTATTATAACCACACTGCTTTTGAAATTATGAGTGCTGCAGAAGGGTTTGGAGCAATTACAACACTAGCAGGCGGGGGAAGATACAACGGTCTGGTAGAAGAACTAGGTGGACCAGATGCTCCTGGAATTGGATTTGCAATGAGTATTGAAAGATTATTATTAGCTATTGAAGCAGAAAACAATGAATGGTCTGCTAAGTCGACATTAGATGTCTATGTAATTGGACTAGGTGAAGCCGCTAAGAAAAAAGCGGTCGAACTTACGTATCAACTTAGACACCACAAAATTACAGCAGAGATGGATTATTTAGATCGTAAAATGAAAACACAAATGAAATCAGCCGATCGTTTAAATGCAAAATTTGTATTAGTAATTGGCGATGATGAATTAGAAAAAGAAAGTGCTATGTTGAAGGATCTAGCAACTGGTACTCAAAATTTAGTTCCATTCAGTTCATTAATCGAACAAATAAAGACTAGTTTAACACAGTTGGAGGCAGAGGAATAATGAGTAGAACACACACAAGTGGACAATTAAATGAACAGCAAATAGGTGAATCCATCCAATTAATCGGATGGGTACAAAAACGTAGAGATTTAGGTGGATTAATATTTGTTGATGTACGTGATCGCACAGGGCTAGTACAAGTAGTTTTCAATCCGGAATTTTCAGAATCAGCTATTCAAATTGCAGATAAATTGCGCAATGAATATATAATAGAGGTAAAAGGTACTGTAGTTGCACGTGCAGCAAACCAAGTGAACAAAAATATTTCATCTGGAGCAATTGAAGTACATGCTAGTGAAGCTCGCATTATTAACGAAGCTAAAAACCCTCCATTTGCAATTGAAAACCAAACAGATGCAGGTGAAGATATTCGTTTAAAATATCGCTACTTAGACCTAAGACGACCAGTAATGTATGATACCTTCAAAATGCGTTCAGATATTACTAAAACAGTGAGACGCTTCCTAGATGATGAGGGATTCTTAGAAGTAGAAACTCCAATTTTAACTAAATCTACTCCTGAAGGAGCACGTGACTATTTAGTGCCAAGTCGTGTACACGATGGAGAATTTTATGCACTTCCACAATCACCACAGTTGTTCAAGCAGCTTCTAATGGTTGGAGGATTTGAAAAATATTATCAAATTGCTCGATGCTTCCGTGATGAAGATTTACGTGCAGACCGTCAACCAGAATTTACTCAAATTGATATGGAAATGAGTTTCCTATCGATGGATGAAATTTTAGAAATGAATGAACGCATGATGAAAAAGGTTATGAAGGACGTTAAAGGTGTAGATGTGACCATTCCTTTCAACCGTATGAATTATGATGAAGCGATGAATCGCTTTGGATCAGATAAACCGGATGTTCGTTTTGGATTAGAACTTGTTGATCTTTCGGAATTAGTGAAAGACAGCTCATTTAAGGTTTTCGCTTCAGCAGTGGAAGCTGGAGGGCAAGTAAAAGCGATTAATGTCAAAGGTGCAGCAGATAACTATTCTCGTAAGGATATTGATGCACTTGGAGAATTCGCTGGAGTTTATGGTGCTAAGGGGCTTGCTTGGTTGAAAGTGGACGAAGAAGGTTTGAAGGGTCCAATTGCTAAGTTCTTCGAGGGCGAAGCAGCTACAAGCCTTATCCAAACATTAGAGGCAACAGCAGGAGATTTATTATTGTTTGTTGCTGACAAATCCTCCGTTGTGGCAGATGCATTAGGTGCGTTACGTTTAAAACTTGGAAAAGAGCTTGAGTTGATCGATGAATCACGCTTTGAATTCTTATGGGTAGTTAACTGGCCGTTATTCGAATATGATGAAAAAGAAGGTCGTTACTACGCAGCGCATCATCCATTCACAAGACCTTTTGAGGAGGATCTTGCATTAATGGATACTGATCCAAGTAAAGTACGTGCGCAAGCGTATGACTTAGTATTGAACGGTTATGAATTAGGTGGAGGATCTCTACGTATATATTCTAGAGAAGTTCAAGAAAAAATGTTCGAGATACTTGGGTTTTCGGATGAGGAAGCTAAAGCTCAATTTGGTTTCCTAATGGAAGCTTTTGAATATGGAACACCTCCACATGGCGGAGTTGCATTTGGACTAGATAGATTAGTAATGCTTCTTTCTGGTAGTACAAATTTACGTGATACGATTGCATTCCCGAAAACAGCAAGTGCAAGTGATTTATTAACTTCTGCACCTAGCCCAGTGGCAGAGGCTCAGTTAGATGAGTTAAGCTTGAGCTTAAAATTGAAAACGAAGTAAATTATAGAAGGATTTGTCGTGACAATAGTCGTGATGAATCCTTCTTTTTTAGATTAAAGACTTTCTTGACACTTAACTCTGTGATCCAGGTATTTTGGAGAATCAGATATATGACACTGCTGATTTTCGTTTCAGGCGGACGCTTTCCGCGGGTACGGCTTCAATCTCCTGGTCACTACGTTCCTAATAAAATGTGTAAGACTCCATCTATAGCATAGCTTACTGCTAAGAAGATAAGATTTGTTAAGTTTTAGAAAGTGATAAAATTATTTGTAATCGTTTTTGAATTAGAAATACAATTATTCAATTTTGATGAAGTTAGATTTCATTTTTTACTAGTGGAATAAAGAGAAATAGTAAGTATTTACTAATAAAGAAGCGAAATAGCGAACGAAATTGCATCTTCGAGAGCTTTCTCTATGAATAGTGATGTATCCTTTCTCTAGTTATCCAAAAACGCATTAACCTGCTTATAGAAGTTGTAGGAGGGCGTTGGAAAGAGAAACGCCATATAATTACCGAAAAAAAGATGCTAGTTGGTTGTGGCGGATGTCACAACCAACTAGCATCCCTAAAAATTCACTCGGTAATAATATAGCAAGACGTCTGTCTAAGGCTCTTCGAAAACGATAGAAACAGGTTTTAAATTACAGGTGCTTGCGCTGTTCTTATAAACATATTTAAGGTGTTACTCAAATAATACTTACGATGTTTACATATAATTTCAATAGTACATATTCTTTTATTAAAGAGAGGTAGAAGATACTGATTATTGAGAAGGCATTATTATTTATTATCATACTTAGATTACTTTCAGGAAGTATAGAGTTATCTGCAGCAATGCTTATGATTAAATTTAATGATTTAGAAAAAGCTTTTTATATTAACTCTTTACTAGCTTTAGTAGGTCCTGTTGTTTTAATAGTTACAACTGGCATAGGTTTAACTGGCTTATCTGAAAAAATATCTTTAACAAGAATGGTATGCTTATTTGCAGGTATATTGCTCATCCTTTATAGTTTAAAGTCAAACTGAAAATATAAAATGGACTGGTTAGCTTATCGCTTTCCAGTCCATTATATTTATACTTTATGATTTTGTCCCTCAATTTCCTCTACTTTTATAAGTTTCATCGCAAGGAAAAACAAAGTAATTCCAATCACTCCAGCAACAATATAACTAATATTAAGATAATTTTTCATGACTAGTGACATGATTGGTGGGCCAGCTGCAACTCCGATGAATCTGGCAGAACTATAAAAAGAAGAGATCGTGCCTCGCTCTTCTTTTTTTATATTTTCGGTAATCAGTGCATCCAATACTGGTAACAATGCACCAATGGCTATTCCCATCACACTTGTTATAAGTAATAATAGAAACAGTTTTTCTTTTGTAAATCCTATAAATACTACAGAGATAGACATGACTATTAGACAAATCATCGTCATCTTTTTCATAGTGGAAACATTTCCTTTTATATTTCGACCAGTTATATAAGAAGCAATACAAAGCATGAGAAGTGGAATTGCTAATACAAATCCTTTTTTTATTCCTTTTATATCATGTGTTTTTTCAAGCATTTCGGATAGAAAAAACAAAACCCCGAATAATAGGAGCATAACAAAAGCGCCGTTTATAAATACAGTTAAAAGCCATTGACCTTCCTTTTTAAATGTCTTCCTTGTATTCCTCAAAAAGTCCTTGAATTTTATGGGTTCATCTTTTTCCTTTGGTACTTTTACAAAGAAAAATATCATCACGATGGAAATTAAACTAAAAATCGAAATTGAAAAGAAAGGTAAAAACCATAATACCGCTGCTAAAACAGATCCAAGAATAGGGCTTAAAACCTTTCCGAAGGTATTGGAGGTTTCGATAATTCCGAGACAGGAACTGGTTTTTTCATCATCATCTTTATATAAATCTCCTACTAGCGGCAATACTATTGGCATGGCACCAGCCGCCCCTATACCTTGAAGGATTCTTCCTATAATAATCCAAAAAAAGGGGTCATCTATTTTCCACGAGGCAAAACCAGCAATAATACCTCCGAGTAGCGCTAATATCAAGCTTGGTAAAATGACGATCTTTCTCCCGAAACGATCAGATAGGTATCCCGCCACTGGTATAAGAAAAATAGCTGCAATTGAATAACTTGTAATAATCATACTTGACTGGAATGAGCTGATACCTACCTTTTTTTCTAGAATAGGTAAAATAGGGATGAGCATAGAATTGCCAAGTGTCATGACGAGTGGGATAGAAGCCATACTAATAACGCACCATATACTTACATTGTCAGTTTGACTATTGTTATTTATCATATACACACCTCAACTAATGATCTTTAAGGTATGTTCTCCATCGTGAACTACAATATACGTTTCAAAAATCTACTAAAACAGAGCTTGAAATGCTTGCATGCCAAAATAGATACCGAAACCAATCATACCTAAAGAAGAAATAAAAGAAATAGCTTTTAAGAGAGGGGTGGACAATAAATTTCGTGAACTACTCGATAAGAAAGCCATTATAAAATCTACAAATCCAATACCAACTAATATGGCTATGCTTATGATAATCGTTTCAATACCAGATATTTCACCGCCGCCACTCACTAAAATAGACCCGTAAATACCTAGCCAAAATAGAATTGTTAACGGATTTAAAAAAGCCATTAGCAAACCAGCAAGTAGAGAGTGTCTGAACCGCACAATTTTCCGGAATTTTGGGTCCATAGAAATATTGTTTAACGTAAGTAAATTTTCAATTCCCGTATACATTAGTACAAAAAAGCCGAAGCACCATAAAAATATCCGCATATGAGGAGAATCGATAAATTGCCCTACTCCAAAGTAAACCATTAGCATATAAATTATGTCTGTTACTATTGCACCGAGTCCAAAAAACCATGCATGGAAAAAACCGTTTTTTATACCGGTGTTTAGGAGTGTTGCTTTAACAGGACCAATAGGCGCTGCTAAAGATATGCCTAACAAGAAATATGTACTTAACGAATTCATTCATGTCCTCCATTTTTGTTATATGATGCATCATATTCATGATGGACTTACCTTACAACTTATGGAACTAAATATTATTAAGTATAAGTTAAAGACGAATAATTATATTTACCTATTATTCAGAATAGTCAATTAAGTACATGATAAAATGATTGAATTTCGAAAATTTATATGTTATTATTCAATTAACACGAATCCTGATGTGTTCGCAATTTGCTAATCAGTTTTGACCGAACAACTATATCGTTGGGAGTCTAACTTTTATTATGAATGACATGCCTTTAATCGGGACGCCAAGATTAATAAAGAGGACACCCACCTGCTTCTTGCGGGTTCAAAACGATACGCTTTATTTGTCGGCACGATTGGGATTCGTATCATTTCTTAAATATCCTCTGGCGAATTTGCTAGAGGTTTTTTCTTGGGATTTAATCCTACTAATCTGATTTAAAATGGAGTGTTTTAAAATGTTGCATCAATTTTCTAGAAACGAACTTGCAATAGGTAAAGAGGGAATAGATTTATTGAAAGGTACTACTGTTGCTATATTAGGTGTCGGTGGAGTTGGATCTTTCGCTGCTGAAGCTTGTGCACGAAGCGGTGTTGGACGTATTATTTTAGTGGATAAAGATAATGTAGATATTACTAATATTAACCGTCAATTAGTAGCTTACATATCAACGATTGGACGTTCAAAATCAGAAGTGATGAAGGAACGGATTGCTGACATTAATCCTGAATGTGAAGTAATAGATATGCATATGTTTTATACTGAAGAAACGTATGAACAATTTTTTGCGATGAATATTGATTATGTTATAGATGCTTCTGATACGATCATTTATAAAATTCACTTAATGAAAGAATGTTTGAAACGTAATATTAAAATTATTTCAAGTATGGGTGCCGCAAATAAAACAGATCCGACTCGCTTTAAGATTGTGGATATTTCTAAAACACATACAGATCCAATTGCAAAAGTAATACGCACAAAGCTGCGCAAAGAAGACCGAATTACGAAAGGGATTCCAGTTGTATTTTCAGATGAGAGTCCAATTGTAGTTAGAGAAGATGTAGTTGAAACAGTAGGTAAACCAGAGGCAGCTATTAGAAAAGCTAAGATGCCACCTTCTTCAAATGCATTTGTTCCATCAACAGTCGGTTTAATATGTGCCAGCTGGGTAATAAACGACATTTCAAAAGATATTCATATTAATAGAGTACAGTAATTGCTTGAAGTTTTTTCCTGATGATTTATACTAAATTTATATAAACAAGGAGGGGAATAAAATGACTGAAACAAATAACCAAGAAGCACCTAAAAAGAAAATGACACTACAAGAAGCTGTTAAGCAAAAGCTTGAAGAGAAAAAGAATCAATCTGCCGGTGGTAAAGCTTCCCTTAACGGATCTACAGGAAGCCAAAAAATGAAAAGTCAACAAACTAAAAAGGTTAGTAACACTAGACGTAAAATGGGTGTCTAAAACATCAAAAATCCAGTCCCTATAAGGTGACTGGATTTTTTTGGGGATTTATAAAACTAATGCATGTAAATAATTTTCTATGAGTGATTTCCCGTCCGGACTCAAGCGATTTTGCTCAATTATATATATAAAGTTCCCATTCCATAAATCCAGTGATCCAGGTATTTTGAGGAATAGGATCTGTCCCTTAATACTGCTGTTCGAACTGTTTTTTTTAGTTGTAGGAGGGCGACGGACAGACAACGCCATAAGATTACCGAGAAAAGAGAGGCTGGTCGTGACGTCAGTCACGACCAGCCTCTATAAAGAACAGTCGGTATATAACAACAAGTCTGTCCAAAGCCTACCGAAAACGATAGAAACAGGTTTTAATGGCCGTTTGCGCATTCACTTTTGTTGTTTTCTTATTTTTGTGTTTTAAATTTCTCTAATCGCTTATAAATAGCCGCTAATCTTTTTTCTTCTCCAGCTTCTACTGGTTTGTAGAAGGAACTCCCTACAAGATTATCAGGGAGGTATGTTTGATTGACCCAGCCTCCAAAGGTTCCGATTTTATAGTCATGCGGATAAATATAGCCGCCATGACCTAAATCAGCAGCCCCTGCATAATGCGTATCCTTTAAATGACTTGGAATATCCCCAGTTTTTCCTTGGTGAATACTAGCTATTGCAGCGTCTAAAGCCGAATAAGCTGAATTGGACTTCTCGGAAAGACACATTAGGACAACTGCATTGGCTAAGGGGATTCTTGCTTCGGGTAATCCTAATCGTTCAGCAGATTGAATAGCAGCTAACACTTGGGGTCCAATAGAAGGATTGGCAAGACCTATATCTTCATAGCTCATCACAAGTAGCCGCCTAGATACAGCTACTAAATCTCCATTTTCCAATAAATGTGCTAAATAATATAGAGCAGCATCCGTATCACTACCGCGAACAGATTTCTGTAGGGCTGAAAGCAAGTTATAAAAATGAGAGCCTTTTTTATCTCCAAATACCCCGACCCGATCTACAAGACTTTTTAAGGTTGAATCCTCTACAATGGTTACCCCATTTTCTTCGAAACTTGCAAAGATGGTAGATTCTAATAGGGTTAAAGCTTTCCTAGCATCCCCATTTGCTGCATCTGCAATAAGTCTTCTTTGCTGCTCAGTAATTTGAATGTTCAATTGACCTAGACCTTTAATTTTATCTTCCAACGCTCTATTTAATAGTAAGTCTATGTCGTCTGTTGTTAATCTTTTGAGTTGTTTGATCTCTCCACAGCGTGATCTTATAGCTGGATTTACATCATGATAAGGATTTTCTGTTGTTGCGCCGATTAAAATAATGGATCCATTCTCGACGTGTGGAAGCAATGTATCCTGTTGTAGCTTGTTGAAACGATGAATTTCGTCCAGAAATAAAATAACCTTTCCACTTATACGTGCATCGGCTACTACATCTTCCACGTCTTTTTTCCCCGCTTTTGTAGCATTCAATGCAACAAAAGGTAGCTTTGTCGTACCTGCGATGGCGAAAGCAAGAGATGTTTTGCCTACGCCCGGGTCACCGTATAATAGCATAGAGGGTACATGTCCGTTTTTTATCATTTTATATAGAGCGGTGTTTTCTCCGATAACATGCTGTTGTCCAGCGAGGTCGTCAATAGTTTGAGGTCTCATCCGATATGCTAAAGGTTCATTTTGCAAAATGATCTCTCCTTATTTCGTACGTTTGTTCTTTTATTATATAGAAGATTGTCTGAAAAGTCATTTTGAAGTCGATATAGCGTGTAATTATGCTATACTAGGGAAAGAATTTTTTTAATCTTATGAGGTGAATTATATTGAAATTTTCAACAAAGGGAAGATATGGTTTAACGATAATGGTCGCTCTAGGCAAGCAATACGGAGAAGGCCAAATTGCCCTTCGACAAATCGCTGCAGAATATAATTTGTCCGAAGCGTATTTAGAGCAGATAGTCTCTCCTCTTAGAAATGCAGGGCTTGTGAAGAGTGTCAGAGGAGCATACGGAGGATATATGCTTTCAAGAACTCCAAGCGAAATAACTGCAGGAGATGTAATTCGAGTTTTAGAGGGTCCTATTCAAATCGTTGAGGGTATTGAAGAGGAAGCACCTCCACAGCGTGAATTATGGATGCGTATACGAGACGCAGTAAAAAATGTACTAGATACAACTACGATCGAAGACCTTGCAAAATACACTGAAGAAGATCCAGGGAACGCTGGATATATGTTTTATATATAAGGAGTTTAAAATGACTAGAATATATTTGGATCATGCAGCCACAACACCAATGGCCAAAGAAGTAATCCAAGTCTATACAGCTGAAATGAAGGAAGAGTTCGGAAATCCATCTAGCATTCATCAAACTGGAAGAAAAGCAAGAAAAAAAGTGGATGAGGCTAGAGTAATTTTAGCTAAAAGTATTGGAGCACATGAAACGGAAATTACAATTACTAGCGGAGGTACGGAAGCAGATAATTACGCTATTTTTGGAACTGCGTACGCAAGAAAGAACGAAGGAAAGCATATTATTACAACTCAAGTTGAACATCATGCCGTACTTCATGCATGTGAGCAACTTGAAAAAGAAGGTTTTGAGGTAACTTATTTACCAGTAGATAAAAATGGTTTGATCAGTATCGATGACTTGAAAAATTCACTGAGAAAAGATACTATTTTAGTTTCCATTATGTTTGCAAATAATGAGGTGGGCGTTGTTCAACCTATTGTGGAAATTGGAGAGCTACTGAAGGATCACCTTGCCTATTTCCATACAGATGCTGTACAAGCATATGGTTGTTTATCAATAGATGTTCAACTAGCCCAAATTGATTTACTAAGTGTTTCAAGTCATAAGATAAATGGACCTAAAGGGATAGGTTTTTTATATCAACGAAAAGGTGTTTCTCTAAAGCCTATTTTTTACGGAGGGCAGCAAGAGCGAAAAAAACGAGCAGGTACGGAAAATGTGCCGGCTATTGTTGCATTTGCAAAGGCAGTACAATTGAAACAAACAGCGATTATTGAGGGGACTGCAGCTTATAGTCAGTTTAAGAAAGTTTTCTTAACTGAATTGGAGAGATTAGACGTTCCTTTTAAAGTTAATGGCTCGCCTGAATTTGTTCTTCCACATGTATTAAATATTAGTATCCCCAATACAGATGTGGAGACTTTTTTGGTGCAATTAGATTTAGCTGGTATTGACGCATCTAGCGGGTCTGCTTGCACTGCCGGTTCGATTGATCCATCTCATGTACTAGTAGCGATGTATGGCGAAAACACACCGGAGCTACGCAATTCGGTTCGTTTTAGTTTTGGCTTGAACAATACGGAAGAGCAAGTGAAGGAAGCTGTAAAGAAAATAAGTAAGATAGTATTATAGTTCAAACTCAACTAAAGGTTTAACTTCATTTAGCTTGAGTTTGAATGTTACTACAATGAAGTTAAAGATTTAAGTGAAAAGAGTGAATACGATGAAAAAAATAGAAGATACAAGAGTAGTAGTTGGAATGTCCGGAGGGGTAGACTCTTCAGTTGCCGCTTATCTACTGAAGGAACAAGGTTATGATGTTATCGGCATTTTCATGAAAAACTGGGATGACACCGATGAATTTGGTATGTGTACTGCTACAGAGGATTATGAAGATGTTATAAAAGTCTGCAACCAAATAGGCATCCCTTATTATGCAGTAAACTTTGAAAAACAATATTGGGATAAGGTTTTCACTTACTTTTTAGAAGAATATAAAGCAGGGCGAACTCCTAACCCAGATGTTATGTGTAATAAAGAAATTAAATTTAAGGCCTTTTTAGAGCACGCATTAGCATTAGGAGCAGACTACTTAGCGACTGGTCACTATGCACAAGTAGAAGTTCGTGATGGACAAACTCGTATGCTACGTGGAAGAGACAATAATAAAGATCAAACATATTTTTTAAATCAATTAAATCAAGAACAATTAGAAAAGGTAATGTTCCCAATTGGACATTTAGAAAAGAAAAAAGTGCGTGAAATTGCATTGGAACAAGGTCTTGCTACAGCGACAAAGAAGGATTCCACTGGTATTTGTTTCATTGGCGAAAGAAACTTCAAGGAATTCTTGAGTCAGTATCTTCCTGCACAACAAGGTGCTATGGAAACGATGGATGGAAAAGTAATGGGACAGCATGACGGATTGATGTACTATACAATCGGTCAACGCCATGGTCTTGGAATTGGTGGTTCAGGTGATCCATGGTTCGTAATTGGGAAAGATTTGGACAGAAATGTACTTCTAGTTGGGCAAAATATTAACAATGATGCATTATTTTCAACTAGCCTAACTGCAACTGATTTATCCTTTACAACAACAATCGAAAAACCTCAATCTTTCCAAGCAACAGCGAAGTTCCGTTATCGTCAAGACGATGTAGGTGTATTCGTGGAGTTGATAGATTCTAATCGAGTTAGAGTTACATTTGATGAACCAGTACGTGCTATTACACCAGGACAGGCCGTAGTATTCTACCAAGGTGATGAATGTCTAGGCGGTGCTACAATTGATGAAGTATTCAAAGATGGCGTTAAACTGGATTATGTTGGATAACTGGAGGTAATAACATGAACTACAATGAACTAGGAATTCAAGCTATTCAAGAAGAGAATTACGAAAAAGCGGTTGAGTTTTTTACGAAAGCAATTGAAGAAAATCCAGATGAGGCTATCGGTTATATCAATTTTGGAAATCTTTTATCCTCGATGAATGAAGATGAACGAGCAGAGAAATTTTTTCAAAAAGCGATCACACTAGATGAGGGTGCAGCAACGGCCTATTATAGTCTTGCAAACTTATATTATAATGCGGAACGATTTGAGGAAGCTGCTAAGTTGTATGAAAAAGCAATTTCTAATGGTATTGAAGGACCGGACGCTTACTATATGCTTGGGAAGAGTCTTGAAAAAGAAGGTTTAACGAAGCTTTCACTTCCATACTTTCAAAGAGCATATGAACTAGCTCCTGAGGATACTCAAGTGAAATTATCTTATGGAATTGCACTGGCTAGTTTAGAAATGTTCGATCAAGCAGAACCGGTTTTTAAAGAGATAATTGAGACGGATGCTGAAAATGCAGATGCTCACTATAATTTAGGTGTTTTATATGCTGTTTCTACATCTAACACTGATGCTGCATTATCCCATTTAAAAGAAGCTTTTACGCTTCAACCCAATTATGATCAGGCACGCTATGTGCACGACATGATTTCCCTACGAAATTAATGAAACTCTGGAGGCGATAGCATGACCAACGAAATAAATAATGAAAAACAATTTATTACGGGTCGTCCTATCGTTTCGATTTTTCATAACCCTCAAAACTTATTCTCAATTATTAAAGTGAAAATCAAATCCACCAACACTACATACACAGACAAAGAAGTAATTGTATCTGGTTATTTCCCTCCATTAGTACTGGAAGAACCGTATAAATTTATTGGATATATTAAAAATCACCCGAAATATGGCGTTCAATTTCAAGTGGAAACGTTCCAAAAAGAAGTACCAGCGACAGAGCAAGGAATCATTCATTATCTTTCGAGCGATATGTTCACTGGTATAGGTCGCAAAACAGCAGAACAAATTGTAAAAAAACTCGGACCAAACGCCATTAACAAAATATTAGATGATCCAGAAGCACTAGATGTAGTGCCACGTCTTTCAGAAGAGAAAAAACAGACACTACGTGCAGTATTAGAACAAAATTTAGGTTTGGAAAAAGTGATGATTCAACTCAATGAATGGGGATTTGGCCCTCAAATAGCTATGAAAATCTATCAAGCCTATAGAGAAGAAACAATCACCGTCCTTACTAAAAATCCATTTCGTCTAATTGAAGAGGTAGAGGGGGTAGGTTTCGTTCGAGCAGACGAGCTTGGCTATAAATTAGGTATTCAAGGTAACCACCCAGATCGTATTAAAGCGGCGGTATATCACTTGCTACAATCTGCTTCGCTAGGAGAAGGTCATGTATTTTTATATGCAGAGCAATTATTAGAATCAGTTAAAAAGCTATTAGAAAATGCTCAGCGTGAAGAGATCCCGTATGAGGCAATAAGCAAATGCTGTATTGAACTTGCTGAAGAAAGTCGGATAGTCGGAGAGGTGAATCGTTTTTATATTCCTTCTTTATATTATTCCGAAGTTGGAATTGGTTCTAAAATTGAAACACTTCTAGCTGAAAATGATACACATCATCAATTTCCTTTAGCTGAGATGAAAAAGCATCTTGGGGGTATTGAAGAACGTTTAGGGGTGCAATATGCCCCGACACAGATTAATGCGATTGAAACAGCATTAAATGCAAGTATGACCTTACTAACGGGAGGTCCTGGAACTGGAAAAACAACCGTTGTTCGAGGGATTGTCGAGCTATATGCAGAGTTACATGGACTCTCACTGGATCCGAAGGAGTGGGTAAAAGACAAGAAACCATTTCCGGTAGTTTTAGCTGCTCCAACTGGTAGAGCGGCCAAACGACTAAGTGAATCGACAGAATTACCGGCTATGACTATTCATAGATTATTAGGCTTTAATGGTCAAGAAGATGCGGATGTCGAAGGCAAAGAGATAGAAGGTAAACTAATTATCATTGACGAAACATCTATGTTAGACACCTGGTTAGGATATCAACTATTAAAGGCTATACCAAAGGATGCCCAAGTTATTTTTGTAGGGGACCAAGATCAACTCCCACCAGTAGGACCCGGGCAAGTATTAAAGGATTTACTTGCTTCCAAACGAATCCCTACAGTTGAACTAAAGGATATTTATCGACAAGCAGAAGGGTCCTCGATTATAGAACTGGCACATGAAATGAAGCAAGGGATGGTCCCAGCATCTCTATTAGACAAGACAAAGGATCGATCCTTTATAAAAGCTACTACTGATCAGATCCCGAAAGTGGTGGAACAAGTATTAAAAAGTGCATTATCCAAAGGACATTCCATTCGAGAAATGCAAGTATTAGCACCTATGTATAGAGGTCCGGCAGGTATTGACGCTCTTAACAAAATGATCCAAGAAATGGTCAATCCTAATACGGACGGAAAGCGAAAAGAAATGGTATTTGGTGAAACTATCTACCGTATTGGGGATAAAGTTCTACAACTAGTCAATCAACCAGAGAGTCATGTGTTTAATGGAGATATGGGGGAAGTTATTAGTATTTTCAGAGCTGCAGAAACAGTCGAGAAAAAAGAGATGTTAATAGTTTCATTTGATGGCAATGAAGTAACCTATGAAAAAAATGATTTGAATCAGCTTACACTTGCTTATTGCTGTTCAGTCCATAAATCACAAGGTAGTGAATTTCAAACGGTTATTATGCCCATAACAAGAAGTTATATGAAGATGTTAAGAAGAAATTTACTTTATACAGGAATTACTCGTGCTAAAAACTTTCTCATATTATGTGGAGATCCTGAAGTGTTTAAGTTCGGAGTTCAAAGAACCGATGATCTTCAGCGATTAACAACATTAAAAGATCGTTTATCTAATGTAGAAGAATCAGAGCAAGAAGATAAAGAAATAGTAAAAGAATTAGAATCAGAATCAGATGGGACTCAAACTGACTTCACATACTTAACTGCTGAAAATTATCATAAGATAGACCCTCTTATTGGGATGAATGGTGTCACGCCATATCAATTTATGGATACAGACAATTGACACAGGACGATTTGTTTTTTATAATCAATTGCATATAGTAAAATGTTGACGGAGAAAGTACTAATTGTTATCTGACTAGAGATGAATTCCTTGGCTGAAAGAATTCACTGATCTAACATTTAGGAAAGCTACTCCTGAGTACAGTTAAAACCTGTCGTTCGGCCGCGTTAAGGCTTCTTGAGAGACATAGTAGCAATTCTACTATGTAACTAGGGTGGTACCGCGAAACAACAGCTTTCGTCCCTTTTTTAGGGATGAGGGCTTTTTTTATTTGTTTTGGCTTTTATAACATCTACAGTTTAAGTCTTTTAATTAGTAGGGAAATGTTTTTCTAAGATTTCTAAGAAGTAATACTATTGATTTCCGTGTCAGGCGGACGCTTTCCGCGGGCGAGTCCGAGCCTCCTCGTTCGCTGCGCTCACTGCGGAGGCTCATGCGTAGCGTGCAGCAGCTCACATCCGTATAGAAAATCCTATTTGGCTCACTTTACCACAACTTAAATCAATACTTACCGTAAGCTGATCCAAAATTAAATCATCAACGTATACCGACCCAAAATACAAATTATTAGGAGGAACTAAACATGAAACAATTAACTGGTGCTCAAATTAGACAAATGTATTTAGACTTTTTTATTGAAAAAGGTCATTCCCAGGAACCATCAGCTCCACTTGTACCAATCAACGACCCATCTTTACTTTGGATAAACAGTGGTGTAGCTACATTAAAAAAATATTTTGACGGTCGTGTTGTTCCTGAAAACCCTCGTATCACGAATGCGCAAAAATCCATTCGCACAAACGATATTGAGAACGTCGGAAAAACAGCAAGACATCATACTTTCTTTGAAATGTTAGGTAACTTTTCTATTGGCGACTACTTTAAAAAAGAGGCAATCCAATATGCATGGGAGTTTTTAACAGATTCTAAGTGGATGGCTTTCGATCCAGAAAAATTATCTATTACGATACATCCAGAGGATGAAGAAGCATATAATATTTGGAAGGATGAAGTTGGAATTCCGGAAGAAAGACTTATTCGTCTGGAGGGCAACTTCTGGGACATTGGAGAAGGTCCAAGTGGTCCTAACTCAGAGATTTTCTACGATCGTGGAGTAAGCTATGGTAATGACATGAACGACCCTGAGTTGTATCCAGGTGGGGAAAATGAACGTTATTTAGAAATTTGGAATTTAGTGTTCTCCGAATTCAATCATAATCCAGACAATACGTACACACCTTTACCAAAACAAAATATTGATACTGGTATGGGACTAGAGCGTATGGCAAGTGTAGTGCAAGATGTTCCAACAAATTTTGACACGGACTTATTTATGCCAATTATTCGTCAAACAGAACAGATTTCTGGTAAGCCGTATCGTTCAAATGATGTTGATGATACTGCATTTAAAGTTATTGCTGACCACATTCGTACAGTAGCTTTTGCTATTGGAGATGGTGCATTACCATCAAACGAAGGAAGAGGATATGTTCTTAGAAGATTACTTCGTAGAGCTGTTCGTTTTGCAAAACAATTAGGGATTGAAAAGCCATTCTTACATGAACTTGTTCCAGTGGTAGGAGAAATTATGCAAGATTTCTATCCAGAGGTTACAGAAAAACAAGATTTCATCATGCGAGTTATTAAAACTGAAGAAGAAAGATTCCATGAAACACTTCATGATGGCTTAGCTATATTAGAAAAGGTTATTGAGGAACAACAAGCAAAAGGTGAATCTTCAATTCCAGGTACAACGACGTTTACGTTATATGATACGTACGGATTCCCAATTGAATTAACGGAAGAATATGCAGAAGAAGCAAATATGACCGTTGATCATGAAGGATTCAAATCAGAAATGGAAAGTCAACGTGCACGTGCTCGTGCAGCTCGTCAAAATGTAGATTCTATGCAAGTACAATCCGAAGTGTTCGGAAATCTTCATGATGAAAGTGAATTTATTGGATATGACACAATTTCTGTGTCCACAAAAGTTACTTCAATTGTTCGAGATCAAGTATTAGTAAAAACAGCACACGAAGGTGAAGAAGTTAAAGTTGTTTTAACAAAAACACCTTTCTACGCTGAAAGTGGTGGGCAAATTGCCGACCATGGAGTAATTGAAAACGATACATTTAAAGGATACGTAAAAGATGTCCAGAAAGCTCCTAATGGACAAAACTTACACACAGTAGTTATTGAATCAGGAGAAATCATTGCTGATGCTGAAATTTTGGCAACTGTCGACAATTCTCTTCGTGGACATACGATTAAAAATCACTCAGCTACACATATTTTACATCAGGCTTTGAAAGATGTATTAGGAACACATGTAAACCAAGCTGGTTCTTATGTTGGTCCTGATCGTTTACGTTTTGACTTTTCTCATTTTGGACAAGTCACAAAAGAAGAGCTTGAACAAATAGAACGTATAGTAAATGAAAAAGTGTGGGATAATATCCCGGTGGTTACTGGTTTCCATAATATTGATGAAGCAAAACAAATGGGTGCAATGGCATTATTCGGAGAAAAATACGGTGATATTGTAAGAGTGGTTAAAATGGGCGATTTCTCATTAGAGCTATGCGGTGGTATTCATGTCCAAAACACTTCAGAAATTGGATTCTTTAAAATCCTTTCAGAAAGTGGAATCGGAGCTGGTACTAGACGTATTGAAGCTGTAACTGGTAAAGGTGCTTATGAAATGGTTAAGGAAGAGGAACATATGTTAAATGAGGCAGCAAATTTATTGAAGGCACAGCCAAAAGATTTGATGAATAAGGTTGCTCAAACATTACAAGAGCTAAAAAATGTTCAAAAAGACAATGAGTCCCTATCTGCAAAAATAGCAAATAGCCAGGCTTCTTCTGTATTGTCATCAGCACAAAAAGTGAATGATGTTACCGTGTTATCCGTAAAAGTAGACGCGAAGGATAATAACCAATTACGTCAAATGATGGACGATTTAAAACAAAAGCTAGAAAAAGCGGTCATTGTTTTGGGTGCAGTTGATGGGGATAAAGTAATGATTTCTGCAGGAGTAACAAAGGATATAGTTGGTGGGAACTACCATGCCGGTAATATCGTTAAACTAGTGGCGGAGCAATGCGGAGGTAAAGGTGGAGGTCGTCCAGACTTTGCAATGGCTGGTGCTAAAGATGCAAGTAAGCTAGAAGGTGCCTTAAGTTCTGTATTGGATTATATTAAATCTCTTTAAACTATTTCCAAAATAGGGTATACTGATACAATAGATACATTAGTTACTAACTACAAATGGAAAGCGAGGTGCTGATCATGAGCTCTTTTGATAAAACGATGAAATTTAATTTCCCTGAAGAATCGATGGAACAAGAAGTAAAACATGTGATGATACAAGTTCACTCTGCACTAGAAGAAAAAGGGTATAATTCTATCAATCAAATTGTAGGCTATTTATTGTCAGGTGATCCAGCTTATATTCCTCGCCATCAAGATGCACGAAATATGATTCGAAAACTTGAACGAGATGAAATATTAGAAGAACTAGTGAAGTTTTATATTAAAAAAAATAATGAGGCTTAATGATGCGAATTATGGGGTTAGATGTTGGATCTCGTACCGTTGGAGTAGCAATTAGTGATGCACTAGGTTGGACTGCACAAGGTATTGAAACGATAAAAATACATGAAGAAAATTTAGAATTTGGTCTAGAACGAATTGATGAACTCGTGAAAGAGCATAATGTAACTGAATTTGTTGTAGGTTTTCCGAAAAACATGAATAATTCTATTGGTCCACGTGCTGAGGCTTCAGAACAATATGCCAAGCTATTAACCGAGAAATATCATTTCCCTGTAACATTATGGGATGAACGATTGACAACGATGGCTGCAGAACGTATGTTAATAGATGCTGATGTTAGCCGTAAGAAACGTAAGCTAGTGATCGACAAGATGGCTGCTGTAATGATTTTACAAGGCTATCTTGATAGAAAAAATAGATGAGGTGACTGCAAATGGACCACGGTCAAGAAAATATTACAATTGTAGATGAGAATGGAAACGAACAACTTTGTAACGTGCTTTTCACATTTGAATCAGATGAATATGGAAAATCCTATGTACTTTATTATCCAATAGGAGCAGAAGAAGATGAAAATGAAGAAATCGAAATTCATGCATCATCCTTCACTCCAAATGAAGACGGAGAAGACGGAGAGTTACTTCCGGTAGAGTCTGATGCTGAATGGGATATGATCGAAGAAATGTTAAGTACATTCCTAGATGAGCAAGAAGACGAAGACGAAGAATAAGATTATCTATTCAAGGTGGATGAGGGAAGCCTCATTCACCTTTTTCTTTGTTTAGGAAATTGTAAAATCCTGGAACTGTTTATAACTGTCTACAAGTAATTCACAGTCTAGATATAGATGGTTTAATTTAAAGTAGGAAAAATATTGTCCTCACTAAAAAATCATTAATTTTAATCTAGCAACAAGTCTATAGAAAGCTCATCGAAAACGTTAGAAATAGGTGTCTACTTTAGCCGGCGCTTGCGCTTTTGTTCTTTTGTATGTTTTCTTGTATAATGAGATGGGATAAAGTGAAACTTCAATCAGAGGGGAGTTATTCGTCCCCTCTGATTGTTAGTTGAACCATTCGGGCTTTTACGGGCAGTTATCTCCCACTTATGCTTTATTACTTTGGCTAAACCTTGAAGTGGGAGTCTTACTGAACAGTTAATGCGTGATAAAGGGGGAGAACCCGTGGAAAATGAAACAAAAAAAGATATTATGTTTAAAAAAATGAAAAAAAAGAAAAAAGAAGTGAAACTTGTTAGAAAAATTGTTTTAATCATTACGTTTCTGTTAATCGTCGTAGGGGGTATAGGTGGTTTAGTTGTCTATAATTTTGTAGAATCAGCACTTCTACCATTAGATCCTAATTCTGAAGAGACCATAACAGTGGACATCCCTATCGGATCAGGATTAGATACTATCTCCAACGAGTTAGAAGAAAGTGGAATTATAAAAAACGCTAAAATTTTCAAGTATTATGCAAAGTTTAATAATGAATCTCAATTTCAGGCTGGGGAGTATAGTTTAACGAAGGCAATGACATTAGATGAAATTATTGAAAGCTTAAAAACTGGTAAAGTGTACAGGAAACCAGTTTTCTCGTTGACTATTCCTGAAGGATTAACAATCGAGCAAATAGGACAAGTAGTTGAAAAAAATACAAACCATTCTGCCGATGACTTCTTCGCCCTCGTAACAAGTGAGGAATTTGTGGACAGAATGATGATTAAATATCCAAATTTATTAGGTCCGGAGATTAAAGGAGAAAATGTACGCTATGCTTTAGAAGGATATCTTTTCCCAGCGACTTATCCATTTTTCGAGGAAAATCCTTCTATCGAGGCGATAGTAGATACAATGCTTGCTAATACTGATAAAGTAGTAACTTCATACGTAGACCTATTGCAAGCAGAAGAAAAATCAGTTCACTGGTTATTAACTTTTGCATCCTTGTTAGAAGAAGAAGCTACAGCCCAAACAGATCGAGCAACCATAGCAAGTGTCTTTTTTAACCGTATAGAAGAAGGTATGCCATTACAAACAGATCCAACTGTCCTTTATGCAAAAGGAACGCATAAAGATCGTGTGTTGTTTGAAGACTTAGAGTTTGATAACCCTTATAATACGTATCAAAATCCTGGTTTACCACCTGGACCAATTGCAAATGCTGGTAAATCATCTATTGAAGCTACACTGGATCCAAGTGATACAGATTATTTTTACTTCTTAGCCGATAAAGATGGAACTAATCACTTTTCTGTAACTTATGATGAACATCTTCAAAAAATTGACGAATTTTTAAAATAATTTTAGTGCAGGAGAGGGAGTGATGTCGCATTCCTTCTCCTGCTATGTTATTATAAGAGTTGTTTTTTTACATAATAGGGATTACTATTTTATTGACCTAAAGGGGTTAGTTTTGATGAATATAAGTGATGATTTTTTGAAGGATCTGATTAAACCTAGATCCGCTATTTTTTTGGAAATGGAACAATATGCAAAAGATAATCATGTGCCTATTATGCAACTGATGGGTATGGAATCGTTATTGCAGCTTCTTTCTTTACAAAAGCCTAAGTCTATTTTAGAACTTGGAACTGCGATTGGATACTCTTCCATGCGTATGGCGACTAAACTAGAGCAAACAACCATTGTGACTATTGAGCGAGATGAAACTAAGGCAGAACTGGCTAAAAATTATATGGAGCGTGCGGATTTGCAACACCGAATTCGAGTAATTGTTGGAGACGCATTAGAAATTTCAGCAAAAGAGCTTGAAGACTCCAAATTTGATGCTATTTTCATTGATGCAGCTAAAGGTCAATACAAAAATTTCTTCGAAAAATATGCCCCATTTTTGAATGATGGTGGCGTTATTTATTGTGATAATTTATTGTTAAATGGTTTGTCTGAATTACCGATGAGTGAAGTGCCTAGAAGAAAAAGAACTATGGTCCGAAACCAACATCAATTTATGGAGTGGCTGATGAATCATCCGGATTATGACACTGCATTCTTACCTGTTGGAGATGGAATGTTAGTAAGTATTAAGAGGTGAAAGATATGAACAAAACAGAATTATTAGTTACACCAGCAAGTATTAGTCACTTAGAGGATTTAATCGTAGCTGGAGCTGATGCCTTTTTAGTTGGTGAACAGTTTTTTGGTCTGAGACTTCCAGGAGAATTTACATTGGAAGAAATTGCAACAGCAAGAACTCTCACCTCTAAACAAAACAAAAAGCTATATGTTGCGATGAATGCCCTTTTCCATAACGATAAATTAGAAGCACTGGCACCTTACATGACAAAGCTTCAAGAGATTGGCGTAGATGGAATTGTGTTCGGAGATCCAGCAGTTATTATAGCTAGACGTGAAGCTGAAGTAACCATTCCCCTACATTGGAATACGGAACAAACTGCAACCAATTATTTTACAGCGAATTATTGGGGGAAACGTGGGTCAACCAGAGCCGTTCTTGCAAGAGAACTAAGTCTAGATGAGGTAGTCGAAGTAAAAGAAAATGCTGAAGTTCAAATAGAAGTACAAGTCCAAGGTATGACTTGTATTTTTCAATCTAAGCGGTCACTGTTAGGTAATTATTTCTTATTCCAAGAAAAAGCAATGGAAGTAGAAAATCGTTCGAAAAATAAAAATATGTTTTTACATGACAAAGAACGATCTAATAAATATCCGATTTATGAGGATAGCAATGGTACTCATATTTTTAGTCCAAACGATATGTGTATGATCGATGAACTAGATGAGTTATTAGATGCTGAAATTGATAGTTTAAAAATAGATGGAATCTTACAAGACCCATCTTATGTAACAGCTGTTACAGGCTACTACCGTCAAGCAATCGATGCTTATTATGAATCGAGAGCAGCTTATAAAGCTCGCAAAAAAGAGCTATTTAACAAAATAGAAGAAATCCAACCAGCATTAAGACCATTAGATACTGGCTTTTTCTTTAAAGAAACTGTGTACTAAAGAAATTTTGTTTTTGTAATTACATATAACTGAAAAGCTTAAGTAATGCTTATCAGTTAGGAAAGGGTAGGTTGTATTTGAGTAATACAAAAATAGATAAAATAAGTGAGCTAATTGATGGTAAACGTGTTATTACGAAAAAACCTGAATTATTAGCGCCTGCTGGAAGTTTAGAAAAGTTAAAAATTGCTGTGCATTATGGTGCCGATGCTGTATTTATAGGTGGACGAGAATTTGGACTTCGATCTAATGCGGGAAACTTTTCAATAGATGAAATGCGTGAAGGAGTAGAATTTGCTAATCGGTACGGTGCTAAAGTGTACGTAACCACTAATATATTTGCCCATAATGAAAATATGGATGGATTAGAAGAATACCTACAAGCAGTTGAATCCACCGGAGTCACTGGTATTATTGTTGCAGATCCATTAATAATTGAGACGTGTCGGACCGTAGCTCCCAAACTAGAGCTTCACTTAAGCACACAACAATCCTTGTCCAATTGGAAAGCTGTGCAGTATTGGAAAGAAGAAGGGCTTGATCGAGTTGTACTTGCTCGTGAAACAAGTGGAGACGAAATTCAACTGATGAAAGAGAAAGTTGATATTGATATTGAAACGTTTGTGCACGGTGCAATGTGTATTGCTTACAGTGGTAGATGTACACTTTCCAATCATATGACTGCCCGTGATTCGAATAGGGGCGGATGCTGTCAATCGTGTCGTTGGGATTATGATTTATATGAACAGACAGACACAGAAGAACAGGCGTTATTCACTGGAGATGATGTTCCATTTGCCATGAGTCCGAAAGATTTAAAATTATTGGAATCGATACCGCGTTTAATCGAATTAGGGATAGATTCTTTAAAAGTGGAAGGTCGTATGAAGTCAATTCACTATATTGCTACTGTTGTTAGTGTTTATCGTAAAGTAATTGATGCATATTGTGACGATCCTGAAAACTTTCAAATGCAACCGAGCTGGGTAGCAGAACTAGAAAAATGTGCAAATCGTGAAGCAGATACAGCTTTTTTTGTGGATGAACCTGGTTTTGAACAACAAATGTACGGGGTACATGATAAAAAATTAGGGTTTGATTTTGTGGGACTTGTGTTAGAGTATAACGAAGAAACACAAATAGTTACACTGCAACAACGTAATTATTTTAAGCCAGGAGACAAAGTAGAGTTTTTTGGCCCAGAAATAGAAAACGTTGAGATGGTTATAAATGAAATTACAGACGAAAAAGGACAGGTGTTGGATGCGGCTAGACATCCTTTACAAGTTGTCCAATTTAAATGTCTAACAAAATTATATCCAAATAATATGATGAGAAAAGGGATGAAATAATGACTAAGAAAACTCCTCTTATCATTGGGATCACAGGTGGATCAGGATCGGGTAAAACGAGTGTAACTAACGCAATAAGTGAAGTATTTAAGAACCATTCAGTAGTAGTAATACAACAAGACTTTTATTATAAAGATCAAAGTCATTTAAAATTTGAGGAAAGACTTGATACAAATTATGATCATCCTCTAGCCTTTGATAATGACTTATTACTTGAACATATTCACAATTTGTTAGACAATAAGGCAATTGAAAAGCCAGTATACGATTATGCAAAACATACTCGCTCTTCGGAAACGATTAAAATAGAGCCTAAAGACGTAATTATTTTAGAAGGTATACTAGTATTAGAAGATGAGCGCCTTCGAAATATGATGAATATCAAATTATTTGTGGATACAGATGCAGATTTACGTATTATTCGTCGTATATTACGTGATATTAACGAAAGAGGACGTACAGTAGACTCAGTTGTGGATCAGTACCTCAATGTAGTTCGACCAATGCACAATCAATTCATCGAGCCAACTAAAAAGTATGCTGACGTAATCATTCCAGAAGGTGGCCAAAATGAAGTGGCTATCGATTTAATGGTAACAAAAATAAAAACTATTCTTGAAACGGATGTTATTGTATAATATGATGATTGAGATTGACAATAATTTCATGAAATTCATAACATTGTGATTAGATGCATATGAATAATACATGATAGAGTTTTAAGTGTGTATTTAAAGGAGTGTATGGGAGTGTCAACAGAGAAACAATATCCAATGACCGTTGCTGGTAAACAAAAATTACAAGATGAATTAACGCATTTAATAACGGTGAAACGTAAAGAGGTAGTAGAACGTATTAAAATTGCTAGAAGTTTTGGCGATCTATCAGAGAACTCTGAATATGATTCAGCTAAAGAAGATCAAGCGTTTGTAGAGGGTCGAATCTCAACTCTTGAGTCAATGATTCGCAATGCAGTAATCATCGAAGAAGAAGGAAACAACGATATTGTTACGCTTGGTAAAACTGTAACATTTGTGGAGATTCCAGATGGCGATGAAGAAACTTACACTATTGTAGGTTCTGCAGAAGCTGATCCAATCGAGGGCCTAATATCAAATGATTCTCCAATTGCTAAAGGTTTAATTGGCAAGTCTACAGGAGATCGAGTGAAAATCCTTACTCCTGGCGGAGAAATGGACGTAGAAATAAAAACCATATCATAAAATGAAGAGGTAAACGAAACCGTTTACCTCTTTTTTTGAGAAGAAAATATATGAAATGCACCGTGTATACTGGGTTCATGGGGCTTAGAAGAATGAATAATACTACTGATTTCCGTTACAACCCACTTTCATGTTTCGAAGCTAGCATAGCGATGCAGAAACAGGTGGACGCTTTCCGTGGGCGTTGCCTTAGCCTCAGGCCAATAGGATGTTGGTCATGAAGGCGTTGCCACACGAGGTGGCGTTCTTAGCCTTCCTACTATAGTTCGCTGTGGGGTCTTCGCCTAACGCTTTTCCCGCTGGATTCGCTACCTTTCACTACAATCAATTAAGTGAGTAGTACGCAGGCTATAAGTTATAGCATAGCATATCGCTAAGATGGTAAGAATTTTCAAAGTTAATATAACGATATAACCATCTGTTGTATTAGGGATGTTTTCTGAAAGAAGGATGAAGAAAGTAGATTTCCTTTTTTACTAATGAAAATTAAGAGAGATAATAAGTAGTTACTAAATAAAGAGGCGAAATAGCTCACGAAATTGCATCTTCGTGAGCTTGCTCTATCAATATGTAAGTATCTTATCTCTAGTTATCCAGAAACGCACTTACTTGTTTCTAAGAGCTGCAGGAGGGCGCCGGATAGACAAATGCCATAAGATTACCTAAAAAAATTCCTCGGTAGTCATATAGCAAAACGTCCGTCCAAAGTCCTTTAAAAACGTTAGAAACAGGTTTTGACTTAGAAAGGACGCTTTCACTTTTCGAAAATAGAATCTTTTACCTAAACAAGAGGTCTTGTAGTACAGAGAAAATAGTCTTGATAAAATAAATCATAAAGATCAATTGTCCTATTTTTGAGTATGTTGAAACATAACCCTATTAATATCGTCTATTTGTAGTATATTCTCTTATATAGAAGGAGGAATTACATGCCAGAAAAAAATTCGAAATTTGACACGCGGTTAGATCAACGAAATCACAAGAGAAAAAAGAATAATATTCTAAATATCCTTATAGGAATAGTAATTCTCCTAATAATTATAGTGACAGTAAATATTGTTACAGGTGACGACGAGAAAGAGAGTGCTAATACATCTACCACAAACAGTGAACAAGAAGAAAATACTGAAAATGAATCGACAGAGCAAGAGAAAGAACAGGAATCTGAAGAAGTAGTGGGCAATAGCACGGAATCCATAGATTCTACTTCGTCAAATGAAGAGACAACTTCAGAAACAGAAGAGAATGAAAGTACTGATACAGAAGAAAATGAAGCTGGTACTGTTACTACTGAGCCATCAAACGATAATAATGTTGAATCAGTGGTTATAGATTCTGGATGGGCGCCAATAGGAACAGAGCAATCCGGTAATCACGTTTCTAGCTATGATAGTAATTCTGTAGACTGGGATGAAAAAGTTAAAGCATTAGCCTATGCTGCTAATTTAGATACGTCCAATATGTATGTAAAATTTTTAGGTAATGGTGGAAGCCCTCAAAAATCGATAGGAACCGTTACTTCAAAGGATGGCAGTGAAATTTATCGCATATCCATAGAATGGATTGATGGTGAAGGATGGAAACCAACTAAAAAAGAAAAACTTAAAACATTAGAATAGTGACCCGAATATATTTGCAAAAAGAAAAGCTTCTTGACTTAAGAAGCTTTTTTCCTTATTTTTAAAGAAGTGCATTTTAGAGAGGGGCAACTAACAATGAAAATAGCAGTTATAGGTGCAATGGAAGAAGAAGTAGAGCTTCTGAGAAATGAAATAGAAAATCCTAAAATACAGAACATAGCAAATAGTGAATTTACAAGCGGGACATACAAAAATCATGAAGTTGTTTTATTGAAAAGTGGAATCGGGAAAGTGAATGCGGCAATGACAACTTCCATATTATTAAGCGAATACAAACCTGACTATGTGATTAACACTGGATCAGCAGGTGGTTATGATCCGAATCTAGAAGTAGGGGCTATCGTAATTTCAGATGAGGTAAGACATCATGATGTAGATGTAACCGCATTTGGTTATGAAATCGGTCAAGTACCTCAGCTTCCAGCAGCATTTAAAGCAGACGAGCACTTAATGAAATTAGCAGAGGATGCTGTATCCGAAATTGGTGAACACCAAGCTGCAACGGGTTTAATTGCAACGGGGGATATCTTTATGCATGATCCTGCAAAAGTTGAACAGGTTCGTATTAATTTTCCACAAATGAAAGCTTGTGAAATGGAGGCTGCTGCAGTTGCGCAAGTTTGTCATCAATTTGAAGTTCCTTTTGTGGTAATCCGTGCACTTTCTGATATTGCTGGAAAAGAGTCTTCTATCAGTTTCGATGAATTTTTACCGGTTGCTGCAAAACATTCGACACAAGTAGTGTTACATGTAATTGAAAAATTATAAGTTTGTCATTAATTTGCCATACTGAGTAGTTTGCCGCATATTAATAATTCTCTTATTATGTGCTATGATAAGGTCATCAAGCGCTTTCAATGTAAGAGGGGGAGATCGAATGTTATTTATAATGGCGATGTCAGTTTTAGTAACAGCAGTTTTAGCATTTATCATGATCGCAGAGACAAGTGAAGATTGATCTTAGCTAAGCTCTTTTGGTGTTTGATACATCAAAAGAGTTTTTTTCATGTATATAGGATTGATACAGTTTAACTAATGCGCGTTTTTCAATCCGAGATACGTAACTTCTAGATATTTTTAATTGTTTAGATATATCTTTTTGAGTCATCGGTTCATGACCAAGTAATCCATATCTTCGGACGATAATTTCTAGTTCCCTGCTTTCGAGTTGAGACAAATGGCGGTATAAGCTATTCGTATCCTCCTCCTCTACTAGTTGTTCATCTGTGCTTTTATCGATACCTGGAAGTAGGTCTGTAATTTCTAAAGAGTGACCATCTTTATCCATACCAATTGGCTCATGTAAGGAAACGTCTTTTTGTACTTTCTTTAATGATCGCAAATACATCAATATTTCATTTTCAATACATCTGGCAGCGTATGTGGCTAGTTTAGTTTTCTTAGTAGGAGTATAGCTATTGACGGCCTTCATCAGACCAATTGTACCTATGGAGATATAATCATCCAATAATTCATGTTTTGGGTGAAACTTTTTTACAACATGGGCAACCAAACGCATATTTCGTTCGATAAGTTCGTCACGAGCTGTTAAATCTCCGCCTAAAAAACGATCTATCATGACTTTTTCTTCTTCCGGAGTGAAGGGTTGATGAAATGCCTGGCCTTTCAAATAACCAATAACGAGAGGGAAATCTACAAAGATGCTTATAAAGGCAGTCATTAGACCTGTAATGAGGTTCACCTCCATCTTGTTGTTAGACCAATATATGTCGAAAGCTGACAAAATATGAAAAAAAGCGACCGCAATTTCGCAGCCGCTTTTCCTATTAAACTTTTCTTAATGTAAATGTACTGATCATAAGTAATGCGAGGATAATGAATAAAAACATGTACGAGACAGATGGTACATATTCTATCGCAAAATAAGAAAGCGTTAAGATCACACCAGCTACAGTAATTGGTAGACCTGTAAAAAAACCATTCGGTTCAGAAATATTAAATCGTGCGAGCCTGAAAGCACCACATGCTATATAGATAACGGTTATTATCATTCCAGTAACACTAAACTCTTGTAATACTAATGAATACATCAGTAATGCAGGGGCTATCCCGAATGAAATAATATCGCTCATGGAATCTAGTTGTTTGCCTAATTCGGATTCAAGATGAAATTTTCTTGCTACAATTCCATCAAATCTGTCCAAGAGGCCAGCTATAAATATAAATAATACACTAAACGTGTAATTTTCATTCATCGTTGCCATGATGGCTGCACCACCAAAAGCAAGATTGCCAATGGTGACCATATTCGCCGCATGTGATTTCAATTTTTTTACTGTTTGATACATTGCGTTTTGTAAAAACATTGCAAATCACTCCTTTACAAATAACATATTTGTTCATTATACTTCGATTAAGTAAAAATAGTAAGTTTAATTTTTCCTAGGGAGCTAAAAAATGAAAGAAAAATTATACCAAACCATGATTGAATTAACCAATGGGAAATGGTCTTCGTCACTGATCCGAAGCTTTACACAGTCTAATGTTAGTAGACGTATGATTCCCTTTTATATTAATTATTTTAATATATCAACTCACGATACGATACAAAAAAGTAATGATTTCACAAGTTTACATGAATTTTTTATTCGTAAGGTTAAAGAGGAAAGCCGTCCGATTGATCAGGAAGCCAATAGCATTATTAGCCCGGTAGATGCTACAATAGAGACCTTTGGGGATATTACAGGGGACGGGCTCTTTTATGTAAAACAGAAAACCTACACGTTACAAGATATGCTAGGTTCAGAGAAAATAGCCTCGTCCTTTCAAAATGGAAAGTATATCATTTTATACTTAAGCCCTGCAGAATATCACCGAATACATTCTCCAGTAGATGGGAAAGTACTAAGTCAATATAGTCTTGGTGAAAAATCGTATCCAGTTAATAAATGGGGACTTCAGTTTGGAAAACAAACGATAAGTGGTAACTACCGTTTGCTAACAGAATTAGAAATGCCTAACGAAAAAAAATGTATACATATAAAAGTAGGTGCCATGTTTGTAAATTCAATTGAGCTTACAAATAATTCTACTATATGGAATAAAGGAGAAGAGGTCGGATATTTCTCCTTTGGATCGACAGTTGTTATGCTATTCGAAGCAGATAGCGTGGAGTTCTCAAGTAAAGTTCACCCTGGTAAATTTGTCCGAATGGGTGAGAATGTAGCAAATATGCTATAATCATAAATAGAAAAAGCCTCGAATTGGAGTGTTCGTCTTTGTATTCATATTTTATACCTAGTGAATTTGTAAGAAGTGTCTTTCATATAACACCTGAAATGCTAAAAGATAAAGGGATAAAGGCCATTATTACAGATTTAGATAACACATTAGTTGAATGGGATCGACCAGATGCTACCCCTAAATTGATCGAGTGGTTTGCAAGTATTAAAGCTGCCGGGATTCAGGTAACAATTGTTTCAAACAATAAAGAGCTGCGAGTTAAATCCTTTGCAGATCCACTTGGAATTCCGTTCATATTTAAGGCTCGTAAGCCACTTGGAAAAGCATTTCTCCAAGCATTAAGTATTATGTCGGTGAAGCGAGAGGAAGTAGTAGTCATTGGTGACCAGTTATTAACCGATGTGTTTGGCGGGAACAGACAAAAACTTCATACGATTTTAGTCATTCCGGTTGCGAAATCAGATGGATTTGTGACCAAATTTAATCGTATGGTGGAACGAAGAATTTTTAGTTACTTGGACAAAAAAGGACAAGTTACATGGGAGGAAGAAGCGTGACAGAAGCACCAAAATGTATCGGTTGCGGTACAACAATTCAAACAGAAAAAGTAGGAGAGCCTGGTTATGCGCCAGTTTCCTCTTTAGAAAAAGAAGATATTATATGTCAGCGTTGTTTCCGATTGAAAAATTACAATGAATTACAACCAGTTTCATTGACAGATGATGATTTTCTTCGAATTTTAAACAGCTTAGGTACTCAAAAAGGATTGATCGTTAAAATAGTTGATATCTTTGATTTTAATGGTAGTTGGTTACCTGGTTTGCATCGTTTTGTAGGCAATAATCCTATTTTATTGATAGCAAATAAGGCTGATTTATTGCCGAAATCAGTGAAAAAAAATAAAGTCATCAATTGGATGAAACAGGAAGCTAAAAAACTAGGCTTGTCTCCAATAGACGTATTGTTTGTTAGTGCACATAAAGGTACAGGTATGCCAGAAGCAATGGAAGCAATCGAGCATTATCGAAAAGGCGAAAATGTTTATGTTGTTGGTTGTACGAATGTTGGTAAGTCAACTTTTATTAACCGTATTATTAAACAAGCAACTGGAGAAGATGCAATTATTACTACTTCACATTTCCCCGGAACTACATTAGATATGATTGAAATTCCATTAGATGACACTAAGTCATTATTTGATACACCTGGTATTATAAATCACCATCAAATGGCGCATTATTTAGATCCGTCGGAATTGAAATATATTACACCCAAAAAAGAAATTAAGCCGAAAGTATTTCAGCTAAATAGTGAACAAACATTATATTTAGGTGGCTTATCTCGTTTTGACTTTATCAAAGGTGACCGTGCAGCGTTTACCTGTCATATAGCAAATGATATTCCAATTCACCGCACAAAATTAGAGAATGCGGATAATTTATATAAAGAGCATAAAGGTAAATTATTATCTCCACCTAGTGAAGAGTTTGCTGATCTATTGCCTCCTTTAGTTCGTCATGAATTTAAGATCAAAGATGACAAAACAGATATTGTATTTTCTGGATTAGGGTGGATTACTGTACAACGTGGCGGAGTTATTGTAGCTGCGCATGCCCCTGCAGGTGTAGAAATATCTATTCGTCCATCGTTAATATAGGGGGTTTAGGTTTGAAAAAATGGTTTGCAGTTATAGGAAATCCGATATCTCATTCCTTATCACCTAATATGCATGATACATGGTTAAAACAGCTGAATATTGATGCAAGTTATATTCCTATACATGTAGAACAAGATCAATTAGAGCAAGCTGTGGAATCGTTAAAGCTTCTAGGATGCAGTGGCTGGAATGTGACTGTTCCTTTTAAAGAGGCGATTATTCCATTTCTTGATGATGTGGATGATTCTGCAAAAGGAATTGGAGCAGTAAATACAGTAGTGAGAACATTGGACAATAAGTATGTCGGGTATAATACCGATGGATTAGGTTTTATTGAATCCCTTGGCTACATTTTACCTGAGCATAACATATTGCTGATTGGAGCTGGAGGAGCTGCGCGCGGTATAGCTCATGCTTTTGAGCGTCTTGGTTTTACACAAATAACAATAGCGAATAGAACGTTAGAAAAGGCAATAGTATTAGTGGATGAACTACAGACAGGACAGGCATTGACTCTTGATGAAGCAGAAAATAATTTGAACAAGTTTGATATCATTATTCAAACGACACCACTCGGCATGAAAAGTAGCGAGGCATCGTTACCAATTCAGCTAAATCGATTAAAAGAGAATGCAATTGTTGCGGATATCGTATATAATCCTTTAGTTACCCCTTTTATAGAGGAAGCGAAGAAATACAATGTTCGAACAATTAATGGTCTAGGAATGCTTGTACATCAGGGAGCACTGGCCTTTTCATATTGGAATGGAGTAATACCCGATACAGATGGGATGATCCAACAATTGATAGAGCAAATAGGAGGAAATTATGTTAACAGGTAAACAAAAAAGATTTTTACGTAGTCAAGCACACAATCTATCTCCGATTTTTCAAGTCGGTAAAGGTGGAGTGAACGATGCGATGATTAAACAAATCGGAGAAGCACTTGAAGTTCGAGAATTGATCAAAATCAGTATTTTGCAAAACTGTGAAGACGATAAGCACGAAGTAGCAGAGGCGCTTGTAAAAGGAACAAAGTCAGAACTAGTACAACTGATTGGTTTAACAGTAGTACTGTACAAACCGTCAAAAAATAATAAACGAATCGAGCTTCCAAAAGCGAGTCGTGCATGAGAAAAAAAGTAGGGATTTTAGGTGGAACTTTTAACCCGCCGCATATTGGTCATTTGATAATTGCAAATGAAGTACTACACGCATTGAAATTAGATGAAGTGCGTTTAATGCCAAATGCTACCCCTCCTCATAAAGTGATTCAAAATAGTGTCACAGCTCAACAACGTCTGACTATGGTGGAATTGTCCATAAAAGAGATTCCCATGTTGGAAATAGAAACGATTGAAATCGATCAAGGTGGAACTTCTTACACTTTTGATACGATGGAGCTTCTTAGAAAACGTGAACCGCAAACTGATTTTTATTTTATTATCGGTGGAGATCAGGTGGAGGATTTACCTGAGTGGTATAGAATCGATGAACTTATACAAAATGTGCATTTAGTAGGAGTTCCAAGACCAAATAAATTACTCAAAACTGCATATCCTATAGTAACATTAGAGATACCTCAAATCGATTTATCTTCTACTATAATTCGAAATCGAATTGCAAATGGTGAAACTACACGATTTCTTATTAGTGATGCTGTTCGGGATTTTATCCGAAAGGAGAAGCTATATGAAACATGAACATTTGCTGGAGCAGATGAAAAGTCGAATGCCTGAAAAACGATTTATACATACAAAAGGTGTAGCTGAAACAGCTATACAATTGGCCAAAATGTATGGAGAAGATTTTGATAAAGCAGAGATTGCGGGAATTTTGCATGATAGTGTAAAGTATGCCGATAAAGAGTGGCTAAGATCCATAATTGTTTCAGAAAAAATGAATCCATTATTATTGGATTTTAATCATGAATTATGGCATGCTCCTGTTGGTAGTTATGTTGCAAGGACAGAGTTTCAAATTACAGATCAGGATATTTTGCGGGCAATCGAGTTTCATACAACGGGTCGAGCTGGTATGTCCAAATTAGAAAAAATAATTTATGTCTCAGATATGATAGAGCCTAGTCGGAAATTTTCAGGAGTCGATCTTTTACGCGAAAAAGCAAAGGTTGATTTAGAAGATGCAATGACCAATTGTATAAAGCATAGTATTTCATTTTTAATAGAAAAAAAACAACCGGTATTTCCGGACTCATTTCATTGTTACAATGATTTGATACAACAGAGAGGAACAGTGAAAGAATGACATCTTCAAATTCATTAGTAGAAATCGCCTATAAAGCAGCGGACGATAAAAGAGCAGAGGATATTGTAGTATTAAATATGCAAGGGGTTTCTTTACTTGCTGACTACTTTTTAATCTGCCATGCGAACTCGGATCGTCAGGTTCAAGCAATTGCAAAAGAACTAGAGGACCAAGCCTTTAAAGCAGGATTTAATGTAAAACGATTAGAAGGTTTTGATGAAGCAAGATGGATTTTAGTTGATATGGGTGACGTTGTAGCACATGTATTCCACAAGGATGAACGTGCTTATTATAATTTAGAGAGACTTTGGGGAGATGCACCAATGATTCAGGTTGGGCAAGATGCTTAATGTCTACGTATGAACAATTTGCTTATATTTATGATTCATTAATGTCCGACATTCCGTATAACAAATATGCGGAATGGATACAACAGAACGCGCCATTGACTACATCCAGAAAATTAGTTGATATTGGCTGTGGAACAGGGGTTCTTAGTATCCAATTTGCAAAAGCAGGATATGAGGTAATAGGTGTAGATTTATCGGATTCTATGCTTACTGTAGCTCAAAATCGAAGCTTTGAAAATGGAACGGATATCACTTTTATATGTCAATCAATGGCTGATCTTGAAGGTGTAGATGAAGTAGATGTAGCAGTTATTGCTATAGATTCTCTTAATTATCTAGAGACATTACAGGAAGTAGAACAGACATTTAAACGTTTGTTTGCAGCTTTAAATCCAAATGGACAATTGTTTTTTGATGTCCATTCTCTTTATAAAATGGATGAAATTTATCCAAATGGACCCTTTACGTATGAGGATGAGCAAGTTGCTTATCTTTGGCATACTGAGCCAGGGGAAGAAGAACATTCTATTTATCATGATATTACTTTTTTTGTTCGAGATGAATCCGGTTATTATGAACGATTTGAAGAATCCCACTATCAACGTACGTATTCGGTGGAAACATTCAAAAATCTTCTAGAAAAAGTAGGATTCCATTCCGTGAAAGTCCGTGATGATATTTTTGGAAAGCCTACAGATGAAGTGGATAGATGGTTTATCCATGCTGTAAAATAAGAAAAAAGAGCCGTTGATTAGGCTCTTTTTTTATTCGAAATATAATAAGTGACTACTCATCTCTCTCCCGAGGTGGCGCTCTTAGCCATTGTTCAAGATTAAGAAAGTATATAAAAATATCCCGTGAATACTGGGTTCTTGATAATTAACAAATAATAATTCCACTATGATTTTGGCTTCAGGCGGACGCTTTCCGCGGGCTTGGCTTCAGCCTCCTCGTTCGCTGCGCTCCTGCGGGGTCTTCAGCTCAAGCTAATCCCGCTGGAGTCGCCGCCTTCCGCTACAATCAATATAATGTGTAGTACTCAATTATAAGATTTAGCATAGCCTATCGCTTAGATGATAATAGTAGTCAAAGTTAATATTGTGATAAAATCGTCTATTAAATTCGGAAATCATATAGTAAAACTGTCCAAAACCCTCCGGAAACGATAGAAACAGGTTTTGAGACCTTAAAGGACCGGGCTTCTATTCGGCTTGTTTCTGCGTCGCTGCTCTAGCTTCGAAACATAGTGCGTTGAAACGGAAATTAGCAGTCGATTATTAATGGACAACTAGATTACCAGCTCGATATCTATTTATCTTTATTATTTTATTACTTTTAAATTATCTCTTTTCAACTTGAGGTAAATTTAGTATAGTCTTCTTAACTCCATATAATTACCTCTTATGAAAGAGGTTGATAAATCTGATCCAACTGTTTATCCAGAAATATAAGAAAAAGCTATTACTCCCAGTAGTAGTAATAGGAATAATACTGTTTATCAGTATTCAATCCTTTTTAAAATCGGCAACCCCCAAAGCCGATTCCATTCAAACTATCCCATTAAAAAATTTTACAGAAGAAGAAACAATTGAATATGTAGAGGACCCTGTTGTATTCGTAGAAGTAAAAGGTGCTGTTACGAAGCCTGGAGTCTATGAACTTTCCGAAGGAGATCGTGTGTTAAATGCGATTGAAATGGCTGGAGGTTATTTGGTGTCTAGTAACTCTAAACACATTAATCATGCAGAGCGTGTGAAAGATGAAATGGTTATTTATGTTCCAGAAGAAGGCGAAGAAGAAGAGGAAGAAACGACGTTATCCATTAGTAGTTCACAATCATCGTTAGTAAATATAAACAATGCAGACGCCACAGTTTTGTCTACTCTACCGGGTATTGGAGCAGCTAAAGCAGAGGCAATTATCGCTCATCGCGAGCAGGTCGGTGCCTTCAAAGATAACCAGGATTTGATGAAAGTGACGGGTATCGGACAAAAAACGTATGAGAAACTGGAACCATTAATAACAGTTAAATAACAAATGGATTATTGAAGTTTCTTGCATAAACTACTACACTTAAAGAAATGTTTATTTTGGGGGTAGTTATATGGAGAGAATAACTTGGGATCAATTTTTCTTGGCTCAGAGCCATTTACTTGCACTAAGAAGCACATGTACACGTCTAGCAGTAGGTGCAACGATTGTTCGTGATCGCCGAATAATGGCTGGAGGATATAATGGATCTATTTCAGGTGGCGACCACTGTATTGATCATGGATGTTATGTCGTAGACAATCATTGTGTGAGAACGATACACGCAGAGATGAATGCTCTTTTACAATGTGCAAAATACGGGATTACAGTGAGTGGTGCTGACTTGTATGTAACTCATTTTCCATGTCTTCCTTGCACCAAGTCAATCATTCAATCTGGGATCAGTCGTCTCTACTATGCCCAAGACTACAAAAACAACTCTTATGCCATTGAATTGTTAAATAAGGCTGGAGTCGAAGTTATTCATGTGCCTTTCGATGAAAGAAAGATAGATTTCCTTAGTGATGAAAAAGTTGCTCTGTACGCAGAACTGATTTCAAAGCTAAGAGAAAAAGGAGCAAGTAGTGAAGAACTGGAACCGTATGAAATGAAGGTGGCAGAACTATTTGGATTAACAACTTCCATGGAAATTTAATATATATCGCAATAACGGCGATAGTAGGTGTAATAGCTGCTTACGAATCTACCCTTATCCTTTTCTTCCTGTTTGCTATTCTGTCTCTGCTGTTATATAAACAGTTTCCGATATTATTTATAGCCTTTACTTTAAGCATAGGAATTGGAAGCTTTTTTTATACGGAGCACAGGATACCTGTTCCTCCATTAGAGAAAAGTGTCACTCAAATTACTTGGACCGACACTTATCGCATCAATGGTAGTACTTTACGGGGGTTTGCTATATCGGAGAACAAGGATAAGTGGTACGTTCAATTAAAGCTGGAAAGTGAGCAGCACAAGGAAGTATTCACAGAACATTCGATTGCAGGATTGACTATGAATATTCTCTCGGAAGAAACCTCTAATAGACCAAAGGCACATATGTATGCATTTGATATGGATAATTATTTAAAAAGCAATGGCTCTGTCGGACAACTTCAGATTACTCAGTATGAGCTCATTGGAAAGAATACAGATTTTATAACCTTTATGGCAGGTCAGCGTTTTAAGATGAAGCAGCATATAGAGAGGCACTTTCCATTATCTCTCCAAGCAGAGGCAGAAGCCCTTTTAATAGGGAGTAGGGAGCAAATGCCCACCGATATGCAAAATGCCTATCAGACACTCGGTATAACGCATTTATTTGCTATTTCAGGTCTTCATGTAGCGCTAATCGTTTGGTTAATCTATGAAATGATGATTCGTATAGGTGTAAGGAGAGAAACCGCTAACTGGTTGCTAATAATCGCGCTACCTTTTTATGCTTTGCTTGCTGGAGGTGCACCTTCTGTATGGAGATCCGTTTCAGTAACTGAGATTGTATTAATCTCGATGCTTTTTCAAAGGAAAATAGCAATAGAAGACGCTTTTTCACTAGGTATTATCGGTTTTGTCTTTTTAACACCTTGGATTATATTTCAAATTGGTTTTCAACTCTCCTATTTAGCCGCATTTTCACTTATTTATTCCTCGATTTTATTGATATCAAGTCATTCCTATTTATTACAATCATTTATTATAACTGCTGTTTGTCAACTCATCGTATATCCTATTCTTCTCTATCATTTTTATGAAATTTCTATTTCTTCTTTTCTCGCGAATTTAGTATTTGTCCCATTATTTTCGTTTCTTATTTTACCCCTAAATCTTTTGTTGCTGCTGCTAACATTTATATTACCGTTTTTCTCTGAAATTCTATTTCTTGTGTATGAACCTGTTCGAGGGCTACTGGATCTTCTCATTTTAAAGTTAGGTACATTACCGTATCAGATGTGGAATCCGATGAGGCCCGCCGGTGGGGTGGTACTACTTGCATACTTTAGTGTAGTTCTGTTGCTTGTTTCATTTGAAAGAAAAAAGAACCTATTTTTAGGCACTCTCTTTTTTTTAGTTGTTGTAGTAATCATTCAGATTGGACCTTATATGGATCCCTCTACCAGAATTTCTTTTGTAAATGTTGGACAGGGTGATTGTATACTTATTGAAATGCCTTACCGAGAACAAGTGATTATGATTGATACTGGTGGCATACTTAGGTTTGATCAAGAAATTTGGAAGCAAACAAGTGAGCCTTATGAAATCGGCAGGCAGGTTGTTTTACCTTTGTTAAAAGGAAAAGGTATCAACACAATCGATACACTAATTATTACGCATGCAGATGCTGATCATATGGAAGGTGCAGAAGAGGTACTAAGAGGAGTAAAGGTAAAGGAAATTCATATTACTCCTGGATCTGCGGAGAAAGAAGTAATGGATGATTTATGGGGAGAAATAGAGAAACGGCGAATTCCAATCTATGAAAAGAAAGCCGGGGATATAATCTTATCGGATTATTTTCAATTCCAATACTTATATCCATTGGATGAAACATATGGAGGGAATAATGATTCACTTGTACTTTCCATGAGAAATATTAACTTTCATGGATTATTCTTAGGAGACTTAGAGGAACAGGGTGAATTAGATTTAGTGAAGCATTATACACAAGCACTAAAACAAATTGACGTATTGAAAGTAGGTCATCATGGCAGTAAAACCTCTAGCAATGAACAGTTTTTGACGTTGGTTCAGCCTAGTGTTGCTATTATTCAAGCTGGATTTGAGAATCGGTATGGTCATCCTCATCCAGAAGTGGTCGAACGGTTAGAAGAATTGAGTATTCCGTATTTACAGACCGGGACGGACGGCACTATTGAAGTTGAAATTAATAAAAGTGGGGAAATGTTTGTTACAACTCCATAAGTTGAAGCGCAAGGCGGCGACTCCAGTGGGAATAGCAAATGTTTTCTGCACCAAAAGCGTCCGCTTGTTTCTGCATAGCTACGCTAGCTTCGAAACATGAAAGTGCGTTGGAGCGAAAATCAATTTTGTTCGGATTTTACTACTTATTACTTCATTATGAAATTGATTCATTTAAACGAAAAAAGGGTTTTACCTCCACGAGGCAAAACCCTTTTAATTTTCAATCAGTATGATTGAAGAATATCTCACTAATTGAAGTTTTATTTTATCCCGCTTTAACGGGCAGTATGACTTCCACTTCACGGATTAGCTGAAGCACAATGTAGAAGTGGGAAATAACTGCCCGTAAAAGCCCGAATGGTTTAACTAACAATCAGTGTGGAATAATAAAACCCCACTGATTGAAGTTTCACTTTATCGAGCTACGAACTCAATAACGGTTGCAATGACAAACATTATTGCAAAAAAACCAAAGGAGACTACAAAACCTACACCAGAGTCGATCGCGTCGTTACGTTTCGACTGGACATTTTGTTCAAATTCATTCATTGTTACCCCTCCTATTTCCACCTTATTATAAAGGATTGCCTATGAAAAATCTATAAACAAACTTTTCTTTTTCTAGTAAGGCATATAATGTCACAATTTATTCACGTATTTACGATATAATGAAATTTAACTATACATAGCAGGGAGCACTTAACATGATTTCAGAAAAGTGGATGCAAATATCTAATAACAACATTTCTTCTGTGTATTTATTATACGGTATAGAGGCGTATTTTATCGAAGAAACATTAAAAAGAATTAAAAGGCAGTTAAGTGATCAAGGGGAATTAGAAGTTATTACCTTTGATATGGAGGAAAGTAAAGTAGATGAGGTAATGTATGAGGCAGACACTATACCTTTTTTTTCCGATAAAAAACTGGTGATAGCTAAAAATGCTTTCTTTCTAAAGGCAACAGAAAAAGGTAAAGAAAAAATAACTCATGATACGGTTAGTCTAGAAGAGTGGCTGAAGTCCCCTTCACCATCAGCGATAACCATTTTTATAGCGCCATATGAGAAACTTGATGAACGCAAGAAAATTACGAAGGCTATGAAACAGACAGCTAATGTAATTGAGTCAGCTAGTTTACAGGTCCATGATTTAAAAGGGTGGATTTTACAAGAGCTTTCAACACATGGGAAAACGATGTCTGATGAGTCTATTGATTGCCTGATAGAACTTGGTGGAACTGATCTTGTACATCTGCAGACAGAGTTAACAAAAATAGCAACTTTTGTTGGAGAAGAGCCAGAGATTGATATAGAAACTATAAAGAAATTACTTGTCCGGACATTAGAGCAAGATGTTTTTACATTAGGAAATGCATATCTTTCAGGGAATAAAAGTGTAGCAATTGAAATTTATCATGATTTATTAAAACAAAAAGAAGATCCTTTAAAGCTAAATGCATTAATAGCAACGCAAGTTAGATTAATGGTCCAAGTCAGCCATTTAAAGAAAAAAGGCTACCACGCACAGCAAATTGCTAATCAGCTGAAAGTACATCCATATCGAGTAAAGTTATTAATAGATCACCCAATGCTTCACAATGAACAAAAACTATTGCAAACACTGAATGACCTAGCGACAGTAGATTTACAATTAAAAACACTCAACATTAACCGTGATCGAATTTTAGAAATGTTTTTACTTAAATAAGAGAACTTTACCGGAAAAGGTTAATCATTGAATCAATTTTATAAAAGTATATTATATATTGAAATACGAACAATGTTATCACCGCTTCAGAGGGGCGTTTTCCGCTCAGCACGGCTGCAATCTCCTCAGGTCAACAGAATAGTGGTCATGAGGGCGTTGCCACACTTAGTGGCGAACTTTATCTTTGTTACTGGGAAACGTTTTTGCGAGGATTACAGCTCGTGCTTTCCACGCCTGGAGTCCACCATGCACTTCAACCACTTCAGAAAGACAGAAGAAGTTTTGAAGGGGATATGATCATTTTTGGTTGGTTCGAATTTGAATTATTCGCTCAATCCCATCCCGTAAAAGAACAGTATGCTTATCTGCATATGGTAATTGAAAATTCTCTATTAGAGCAGTTTCCCTACATAAGGGCTGAACAGTTAAAAAAGAAGGGTTTAAAACAGAGCCTGCTTTTTGGGAGAGGGAGACCCATATGATGGTCTTTTATACTACGGTAGTCGTATAGGGATGTTTTAACTTTCTTATTTAACTAACGGATGTTTTTTTCATTAGTTAAAAATGTAACTTATAAGTATAAAAGTTAAGGGGAAAACATTTGCGATATAACTTAGTATTGTATACTTCAATTTGTTTGATGCAAGTAATAATTTTGACTAATATAACTCTTTTTGATGGACAACTTAATGGAATTACAATATGGCTATGTACAGCCATTTTTATTTTTTCTTCCACAGTATTTGGCTTAAGTAGAAAAAATAAAAATTCCTGATCAACCAAATTAAATTAGTGGAAGTAGCCATGTAGTAGTTATACAAGGAGAATCAGACTATGAAAATTAATACATATTTTATTCAATTAGCCATTACGATAATCGTTATATTTGGAGGGGCTTTTACCTTTCGTTACTTAAGAACAGGTGAACTTTTATTAGACCAAATGGTAGGAGCTTCGATGGGTATTGTACTTCTTATTGCAACTTTGATTTGGAGAAATATATTTGTTAAGCGCATGGCTGCAATAGTGAAATAAAAAGCTGATAATCTAATCTATAGTTGAGTTCGAACGAATTAAAATTAAATTAAAAAAGAAACCATTTTGAACAAAGTCTTTTATAAAAAATGGTTTCTTTTTTGTCCCCAAATATGAGTTTGTTTTGAACATACTTTTTTTAAAAAAAGTTACACGAGATTGACCTGATATTCTAAAAGTTAGTAGAAAAAAGAACAAATTTTGAAACTTTTTGAATATTCTAACGTAATAATATTACATTTATTTTACGTTTAGGAGGGATATTATGAACATCGTATTTATGGTGATTTTTACAGGTATAGCTATAACAGTTTTATTTAAAGCAGCCCATCTATTATATTTATTATTCAAATTGGGTTTCAGCTTCGAAGTAATCAAATTCCTAGTCGTCCTTGGGGTCATGACTACCTTTTCAACGTTCATATTAGTTGGTACAGATTTTAGTACGGCAGGTTTCATCATATTTTCACTTATAGGCGGTGCTATGTTACCTTCTTTATCCGACATGACAAAGATGAAGCCGAAATCTCACTACGGTAAAAAGAAGCCTGTAAGTGTATCTGAAAGCAACTACGCATGGAGCTACTATGGTGGTGGAAATGGGGATTGTGGAAACGTAGGTTTTAGTAATGGTAGCGCTAGTTTTAATAGTGATAGCGGTGGTGATTGTGGTGGTGGCGGCGGTGACTAACTTCACAATAACAGAAATAAATTTTATTAAATCTTATTAATCTGCCAAATATTTTAAGCATAAAATAAAGACTGTCCGATTTAATCGGCCAGTCTTTTTTTTATTACGCTTTTTTCATTAATTGAGACTTCTTACGAGAAGCTGCGTTTTTATGAATTAAACCTTTTGAAGCTGCTTTTTCAAGTTGTTGAATAGCAGTTTTAATAAGATCTTTTGCGTTTTCGTCGTTATTAAGAGCAGCAGTATCAGCTTTTTTCACAGCAGTACGCATTGCTGATTTTGCTTTTGCGTTTTGAGTGTTTAATCTCTCATTTGTCTTAACACGTTTAATAGCAGATTTAATGTTTGGCATACCTTTCACCTCCTAGTAAGGTCTGAGATGATACATTTCTTTCTAATACAACAAGCATTATTTTAACAAACACAAAAACAAATTGCAATATATAAATGCAAAGAATATTTACTTGACACTTCGACCACACTAAATAAGAGGTGATATTATGTGGGGAAGAACTGATTTATTAGATGAATCGGATGAAATGGTAAAGCATCGTACACATGAGGAAAAAAACAAACTCACAAATTCAGAAGGTATTACATTTGATGAAAATCGTGAAGGCGCAGTACTTATTACATCAATCGAAGTAAATGAAGAGGGCGAGAAAAAAATAGGGAAAAAGAAAGGTAAATATATTACGTTAACGGACTTGACGGTGAGTCCAGATAGTGAGGATAGCTTCAAGCCCATTGAAAAAATATTTATCGAAAAGCTCAAAGAGATGCATCATGATTTAAATCTAACGAAGGATTCAAAAATATTAATCATAGGATTAGGTAACGCGACTATAACACCTGATGCAATTGGTCCAAAGGCAATTGAGTATTTACAAAGTTCTTCACTAACCGAAAGTGCTGAACGAGTAAAAGTGGTGATGTATGCTCCAGGGGTAACTGGACAAACCGGTTTTGAAACTAGTGATTTTGTTGAAGCAATTAGTAATGCTTATAAACCGGATTTAATCATTGTGTTAGATGCTTTGGCAGCCAGAAATAGCGAACGTCTATGCAAAACGATTCAACTAACGAATACAGGAATTCATCCAGGATCAGGTGTAGGTAACCAACGAAAAGAAATTTCAGAAGAAGTATATGGGGTTCCTGTAACCGCTATTGGCATTCCGATGGTTGTAGATGGACCAGTTTTATACGCTGACGCAATGGAGCAAGTCATTCATTATATTGGTTCTAAGGTTGAAGAAAAAGGGAGACCTTCTTCTGCATTAGCTGTCACGCCAATGGTATCTAGTAAAAAAGCGAACATTGACAACTCTGTACTTCAACCAATTTTTGGGGAATGGGTTACGTGGCCAACGGAAGAAAAAAGAAAATTATTTGAAGAAGTATTTGTCGGGAAAAATCCATCTTTATTTGTAACCCCTAAAGAGACGGATGCCTGGGTTGAACACTATGCATATATTCTTTCTAATGGAATAGAAAGTTGGATTACAACAAGATAAAATTGTTCTAAAAATGCAGCTCTCTTCATACGATTGTGTGAGGAGAGTGGAAATTATGGCTAAGTCCTTAAAGAATGTTGTTAGCATTTTATTACTTTTATTTTTAGCACCAATTATTATTGCAACCGTCCAAACGCCTCTTTTCCCGGTACAAAAGCAACAATCAGAAACAAAAGAAGTAATACCAAAAGAGGAAGGCACTGCTGTTGTCTATGCAGCACAGTTAGAAACAAAAACTGTTGTTTCCGAAATTTTAGAACCTAAAAAAGCATTTGTCTATTTTACCCATTCTCAAGAAGCCTATAAGCCTATATTAGCTGCTAAAGGCGAAAAAATCGCTACCTATCATCCAGTAAACAATATTACGTCATTTCAAGAGCAGATCACTAATCAATTCGCATTCCATCAGTTAGAAACTGATATTTTGGGACCCGAGAGTACGGGGAATGCAAAGCAATATGATTCGATACGACCTTTAGTTCAAGAAGCAATTGGGCAAAAAGAATATGATATTATTTTAGACATTCATAGAGATTCCGCAAAAGCAAATGTGACGACGCTTATAAGTGGAGAAGAAAGTTACGCTAAATTTATATTCGTTATTGGCCGAGAGCACCCAAACTATAGATGGAATGAGCAGCTTGCACAAAATCTCTCTAACCAATTAAATAAATTAGTACCTGGAATTTCACGTGGAATATTACCAAAAGAAGGAAAGGGAGTAGACGGTGTATATAATCAAGACCTTTCCAAAAATTTACTCAATGTAGAATTGGGTGGCATTGATAATAATGAACAAGAAATAAATCGTTCGATTGCGATTTTAGCAAAAGCGTTATCTAATATGTTAAACGAAGATTTACCTTTATAAGTATAAAAAGAGACGAAGCAAATCATAGATGCTTCGTTTCTTTGTGTAAGGAAACTATACTCGTAGATTGTGTTATGTACGGGTTTTTGATAAGATTAAAATCTGGCAAAAAATAATTAAGATTAATTATTATCAAATTAAATGATTTATAGTGTACATACAATAATACAGTTATATTTTTTTAACAATCCTTTATCTGTTATAATGCAAGTAGTTAAATTAGGAGTGAACAAGTATGAATAATGATGATAGACTAGCACGACAGAAGAAAATACGTAACTTTTCGATAATTGCCCATATTGACCATGGGAAATCGACACTTGCAGATCGCATATTAGAGCGAACACAAACAGTAACATCTCGAGAAATGCAAAGCCAATTACTCGATTCGATGGACCTAGAACGTGAACGCGGTATTACAATTAAATTGAATGCAGTTCAATTGACTTATAATGCAAAAGACGGAGAAGAATATATTTTCCATCTTATTGATACACCAGGACATGTCGATTTCACCTATGAGGTATCACGAAGCTTAGCTGCCTGTGAAGGAGCAATTTTGGTTGTAGATGCAGCACAAGGTATTGAAGCGCAAACACTTGCAAATGTTTATTTGGCTTTAGATAACGACCTCGAAATACTACCAGTTATCAATAAAATTGATCTTCCAGCAGCAGATCCAGAACGGGTAAGAGGCGAAGTAGAGGACGTTATCGGTCTGGATGCTTCAGAAGCGGTTTTAGCTTCTGCGAAAGCTGGCATTGGTATCGAAGAAATTCTTGAACAAATTGTAGAAAAAGTACCTGCCCCAACTGGAGATCCAAATGCGCCTTTAAAGGCATTAATATTTGACTCTTTATTTGATCCTTATCGTGGAGTTATCGTCTATATTCGAATTATAGATGGGACGGTCAAACCAGGCGATACGATTAAAATGATGTCTTCGGGTAAAGAATTTGAAGTGGTAGAAACGGGAGTATTTACACCTAAAACAACTCAACGTTCTGAGCTGACTGTTGGGGATGTTGGTTTCTTAACCGCGTCTATGAAAAATGTAGGGGATTCAAGTGTCGGTGATACGATAACATTAGCTGAAAACCCTGCAACTGAACCTTTAGCTGGATATAGAAAAATGAATCCGATGGTATTTTGTGGATTGTATCCAATCGATAATACAAAATATGTAGATTTACGTGATGCTTTAGAAAAATTACAATTAAATGACTCAGCACTTGAATTTGAGCCAGAGACTTCTCAAGCGTTAGGATTTGGATATCGCTGCGGTTTCCTAGGACTACTACATATGGAGATAATTCAAGAACGTATTGAACGTGAATTTAAGATTGATTTAATTACTACTGCACCTAGTGTTATTTATGATGTGAAACTTACAAATGGAGAAATTCTAAAAGTGGACAATCCATCTATGATGCCAGATGCACAAAAAGTAGAAAAAATTGAAGAGCCATATGTAAAAGCATCTATTATGGTCCCTGAAGATTACGTTGGTTCAGTTATGGAACTTTGTCAGCGCAAACGTGGTAACTTTATTACAATGGATTTCTTATCAAAAGCTCGCGTGAATATTATTTATGAGATTCCATTATCAGAAATAGTTTATGACTTCTTTGATTCGTTAAAATCAAGTACTAAGGGATACGCTTCTTTTGACTATGACTTAATCGGATATAAAGAATCTAAATTAGTAAAAATGGATATTCTGCTTAACAGCGAAAAAGTGGATGCGCTTAGCTTTATCGTTCACCGTGATTTCTCTTACGAACGAGGCAAGCTAATAGTTGAAAAACTAAAAGCCTTAATACCGAGACAGCAATTTGAAGTTCCTGTACAAGCTGCTATCGGTCAAAAAATTGTCGCCCGGTCAACTATTAAGTCAATCGGTAAAAACGTCTTGGCTAAATGTTACGGGGGAGATATTTCTCGTAAACGTAAACTTCTTGATAAACAAAAAGAAGGTAAAAAACGTATGAAGCAAGTAGGTTCTGTGGAAGTTCCTCAAGAAGCATTTATGGCTGTACTTAAGATGGACGAGCCTAATAAGTAACAAAACGAAGGAGGAGGCACTAGCAGCCTCCTTTTTCCTTTATCCCCCATTAACTGGCAGTATAGCTTCCACTGCAGGACTTGACAGATGCAACAAAGCGGAAGTCGGAGAACAAATGCCCGTAAAAGACGAATGGTTTGGACCAACAGGATGCTGGTCATTCAGGCATTCCCCACGTAGCGGCGATATTTGCATGAATTCAATTTTTCAATCAGTGGGGAAAAACTCTCACTGATTGAAGTTTCATTTATATAAGAAAGTAGGGATAGTTATGGTACGAGGCGTATATATACATATTCCTTTTTGTCATCAAATATGTAATTACTGTGATTTCAACAAATTTTTCTTTCAAAACCAACCGGTTGATGAATATATAGAATCGCTTGGAAAAGAAATGGAATTATGGCGAAATGATCTTAAAAAAGCTACTATTGATACAATATTTATTGGCGGGGGAACCCCGACCTCTTTATCCGTAAAGCAATTAGAACGGTTATTAACATTAATTCATCAGCATATACCACTGGAAAATGTAATGGAGTTTACTTCAGAAGCAAATCCGGATGAGCTAACACTTGAAAAAATGCAGTTAATGCGTAAATTTGGTGTAAATCGCTTAAGTATGGGTGTTCAAACCTTTGATCAAGAGCTATTAAAAGTATTAGGTAGAACTCATTCTAATGATCATGTTTATGAGGTGATAGAATATGCCAAACAAACTGATTTTCCTTCTATTAGCATTGATTTGATGTATGGTCTTCCCAATCAAACAATGGACCAATGGAAAGCATCCTTGCAAGAAGCGTTCCGCTTAAAAATTCCGCATATTTCTGCCTATTCTCTTTTAGTAGAACCAAAAACCATCTTTTATAATCTTCTATCCAAAGGGAGACTATCTCTTCCTGGCGAAGACTTAGAGGCAGAGATGTATAGTTATTTATTAGAGGAAATGAAGAATCATGGTTATTCTCAATATGAAATAAGTAACTTCGCGTATGAAGGAAAAGAATCGAAGCATAATTTACTCTATTGGAACAATGATGAATATATTGGATTAGGTGCAGGGGCACATGGATATGTGAACGATGTAAGATATTCGAATCATGGTCCGTTAAAAAAATATATGCAAACAATTGATTTAGGGGACAAACCTCTCATGATGCAAAAAGAAGTAACTAAAGTGGAAAAAATGGAAGAAGAAATGTTTTTAGGGTTAAGGAAGAATGAGGGAGTATCTCTTGAAAAGTTTGAGGAAAGATACGGACTGACCCTTAGAGAAGTTTACGGAAAAGAACTTGACGATTTAATTTTAAAGAACTTACTATTCATACAAAATAATTTTGTGAGGCTAACTACACGCGGAAGATTTATTGGAAACGAAGTGTTTCAATATTTCCTGAAATAATTAAAGCTAAATCGTTGACAGTTTTCTGTAGATTTGATAAGTTTTATATGAGTATTAGCACTCTCTTTGAACGAGTGCTAACAGAGGTGATAATCATGCTAACAAACAGGCAATTATTAATATTGCAAGTAACGGTAGATGATTTTATCGAAACCGCTCAACCAGTTGGATCTCGTCAGCTTTCGAAAAAGGAGGAAGTACCATTTAGTCCTGCTACTATTCGAAACGAAATGGCAGATTTAGAAGAAATGGGCTTTTTAGAAAAAACGCATACTTCGTCTGGTCGCGTCCCTTCGCAAAAGGGCTACCGTTATTATGTCGATAATATGTTAACTCCACAAAGAATTTCGCAAAATGAGATAAAACAAATTCGTTCTATTTTTGAAGAACGAAAGGTGGAGACGGAGCAAATAATTCGTAAATCCGCTGAAATAATATCGGAACTAACGAATTATACCTCTATTATGTTAGGGTTAGATGTTAGGAAACATCGTGTTAAAAGATTTTCAATTGTTCCACTTTCAAGTGATTCTGCTGTAGCGATTATTGTTACGGACAGTGGGCATGTAGAAAATCGAGTATTTTCTATCCCTGAAAATTTTCAGGCATCAGACATCGAACGTATGGTCAATTTGATTAACGAGCGACTGGTAGGAGTATATCTGCATGAGCTACCTGCAATGCTTGAAGCAGTTACTATGACAGTGCTGCAACAAAATAGCGGCCGTCTAAATCATCTTTTTGGATCGCTCAACCAAGCGATGACTATTGAGCATGAAGACAAAGTGTATTATGGTGGGAAGCTGCAAATTTTAAACCAACCAGAGTTTAATGATGTAGAAAAAGCACGAAATATTATGAATTGGATGGATCATGTAAGTCAAATTCCAGGTATTTTCCATTTGGATAAAAAAGGCATCCAAATCAGGATCGGCTCAGAAAATAATGATCTTGCCATGGAGGGATGTAGTGTTATTACTGCATCATACGGCATTGGTGAGGAACAGATGGGTTCGATTGCAATTATTGGTCCAACCAGAATGGACTATAGGAGAGTCGTGTCATTACTAGATATCATGAGTGGTGACTTGTCTAGAGAACTATCGAGAATATTACATGGACATCATGGATAAGGAGAGTTGCAAACAATGGCAGAAATCAATGATGAAAAATTAGAAGAGCAAGAAGTAAAAGAGAATGCTCAAGAAGAGCCTGAACAGATCGATGAAGTAGTTGAAGAAGTAGATGAACTAACTCTAGCTAAACAGCAAATAGAAGAAGAGCAAGATAAGCTTATTCGCTTAAGAGCAGACTTCGAGAATTATAAACGTCGAGTACAGCTAGATAAAGCATCCGATTATAAATACCGTGCGCAATCGGTTTTAATGGATATACTACCTGTCCTTGATAACTTTGAAAGAGCACTTGCTGTTGAACCAACTACTGAGGAAGCAACTTCTTTAGTAAAAGGAGTGGATATGGTATACCGCACTTTACTAGAAGCAGTTAAAAAAGAAGGATTGGAACAAATCGAAGCAGAAGGTGTAGCATTCGATCCAAACTTCCACCAAGCAGTAATGCAGGAGCAAGATGACTCAAAAGAATCTGGAATTGTGCTTCAAGAGTTGCAAAAAGGGTACAAGTTAAAAGACCGTGTATTAAGACCTTCCATGGTCAAAGTAAATGAATAAAAAAAATGAATATCCAAGTTATTTATTAGGAGGAAAACTAAATGTCTAAAATTATTGGTATTGACTTAGGAACAACAAACTCATGTGTATCTGTATTAGAAGGTGGAGAACCAAAAGTAATTCCGAATCCAGAAGGTAACCGTACAACTCCATCTGTTGTAGCATTTAAAAATGGTGAAAAACAAGTTGGGGAAGTTGCAAAACGTCAATCTATTACAAACCCAAATACAATTGCATCTGTTAAGCGTCTAATGGGGACAAACGAAAAAGTTTCTGCTGAAGGAAAAGATTACACTCCACAAGAAGTTTCAGCAATGATTCTTCAATACTTAAAAGGTTTTGCGGAAGAATACTTAGGTGAAAAAGTAACGAAAGCAGTAATTACAGTTCCTGCTTACTTTAATGATGCAGAACGTCAAGCTACTAAAGATGCTGGTCGTATTGCCGGACTTGAAGTAGAACGTATTATCAACGAACCAACTGCAGCAGCACTTGCATACGGTTTAGATAAAATGGATCACGATGAAAAAATTCTAGTTTACGATCTAGGTGGCGGTACATTTGACGTATCTATCCTTGAACTTGGAGATGGCGTATTCGAAGTACTTGCAACTGCCGGTGATAACCGTCTTGGTGGGGATGACTTTGACCAAGTATTAATGGATTACCTAGTGCAAGAATTCAAAAAAGAAAATGGTATCGATTTATCTAAAGATAAAATGGCAGTTCAACGTCTAAAAGACGCTGCTGAAAAAGCGAAAAAAGATTTGTCAGGTGTAACATCAACTCAAATCTCACTTCCGTTCATCACTGCAGGAGAAGCTGGACCACTTCACTTAGAGATTACAATGACTCGTGCGAAATTTGACGATTTAACTGCTCATTTAGTAGAGCGTACAATGGTACCGACTCGTCAAGCGATGAAAGATGCAGGATTATCTGCTTCTCAAATTGATAAAGTAATTCTTGTTGGTGGATCTACTCGTATTCCAGCAGTACAAGACGCTATTAAAAAAGAAACTGGCAAAGAACCACATAAAGGTGTAAACCCAGATGAAGTAGTAGCTATGGGTGCTGCTGTACAAGGTGGAGTTTTAACTGGAGATGTAAAGGACGTTGTACTTCTTGACGTAACACCACTTTCTTTAGGTATTGAAACAATGGGTGGCGTATTTACTAAACTAATTGAACGTAATACAACAATTCCTACTTCAAAATCACAAACGTTCTCCACAGCAGCAGATAACCAACCTGCAGTAGATATTCATGTACTTCAAGGTGAACGCCCAATGTCTGCGGACAACAAAACACTAGGACGTTTCCAATTAGCGGATATTCCACCAGCACCACGTGGTGTTCCACAAATTGAAGTGACATTTGATATTGATAAAAATGGTATCGTAAATGTTAAAGCAAAAGATCTTGGAACTCAGAAGGAACAAAATATCACGATCCAATCAAATTCTTCACTTTCTGATGAAGAAATCGAGCGTATGGTAAAAGAAGCAGAAGCAAATGCTGAGGCAGATAAAGTACGTAAAGAAGAAGCAGAAGTGAAAAACGAAGCGGATCAATTAGTATTCATGACAGAAAAAACATTAAAAGATCTAGAAGATAAAGTTTCAGAAGAAGAGAAAAAATCTGCTGAAGATGCAAAAGAAGAGTTAAAAGCTGCTTTAGAAGCTGGAAACTTAGAAGATATCAAAACGAAAAAAGATAAATTAAATGAAATTGTACAACAACTTACAATGAAGTTGTATGAACAAGCACAAGCGGATGCTGCAGCAAATGCAGATCAAGCTGGTCCTTCTGATGACGGTGTAGTAGATGCAGAATTTGAAGAAGTAAACGACGATAAAGACAAGTAAGTTTGTTAAAGTGTCGGTAAGCAAAAAGTCAAAGACCGTTTCCGGCTTTGGCTTTTCTTACTGTATAGGAAAAACATGAATGACTTATTTCTTATATGTGGAGGATTAACTTCATTTTACTAATATCAATTAAAATGACGAACGTTTATGTGATGTTATAAGCTGTTAGTAGGTTATTGAAGCCGTGCCCGCGGAAAGCGTACGCCTGGAGCAAATCAACATTTAATTGATTCGGATGTTTTAATTTTCAAAGTTTTGCTATTAGGATTTTGTACATGGTACAATTATTCCTATGTGCAAGTTATCAGAGCAGGAGAGTGAAAGATGAATAAACGTGATTATTATGAGGTTCTTGGTATTTCTAAGAGCGCAACTCAAGACGAGATAAAAAAAGCATATCGTAAGCTTTCGAAACAATTTCACCCAGACATTAACAAAGAAGCTGGAGCAGAGGATAAATTTAAAGAAATTTCCGAAGCGTACGAAGTATTAAGTGATGAGCAAAAACGTTCATCTTATGACCAATTTGGTCATGCGGGTCCTAACCAAGGATTTGGTGGCTTCGGTGGTAGTGCAGATGGATTTGGATTTGAAGATATCTTTAGTTCATTCTTTGGTGGGGGAGCCGGATCTAGAAGACGTGATCCGAATGCTCCAAGAAAAGGAAATGACCTTCAATATTCGATGACCATTGAGTTTGAAGAAGCAGTGTTCGGTAAAGAAAAAGAAATAGAAGTGTCTAAAGAAGAAAATTGTGAAACATGTTCTGGATCAGGTGCAAAACCTGGTACAAAACCAGAAAAATGTACACATTGTAATGGACACGGTCAAGTAAATGTTACCCAAGATACCCCATTCGGCCGTGTGCAAACAAAACGTGCATGTAATCACTGTCAGGGAACAGGTAACATTATTAAAGATAAATGTGCTACTTGTCATGGTAAAGGAACAGTCAATAAACGTAAAAAAATTAAAGTTACAATACCAGCTGGTGTTGATGATGGTCAACAATTACGGGTTAGTGGCCAAGGAGAACCTGGTGTAAACGGTGGGCCAGCAGGAGATTTATATATTGTCTTCCGTGTGAAAGCAGATCCTCGATTTGAACGTGAAGGCGATGATATTTATTATGAGTTGCCTCTAACATTTGCTCAAGCAGCGCTAGGTGATGAAATTGAAGTTCCAACAGTACAAGGAAAAGTAAAACTAAAAATTCCGGCTGGAACTCAATCGCAAGCGAATTTCCGATTAAAAGGAAAAGGCATAAAAAATGTACATGGCTACGGTGTTGGAGATCAGCATGTAATTGTTAAAGTAATTACTCCGAAAAAGCTAACAGAGAAACAAAAACAGTTATTACGTGAATTTGCGGAAATCAGTGGAGATATTCCTGAAGAGCAAGGCAGTTCATTATTTGATAAGATCAAGAAGACATTAAAAGGCGAATAAAGGAGTTGGCGCAAGTGAAATGGTCTGAACTATCCATCCATACTACAAATGAAGCGGTTGAAGCGGTAAGTAATATTTTGCATGAAGCTGGTGCAAGTGGTGTAGTTATCGAAGACTCAGATGAATTAGGAAGAGAAAGAGAAGATGTATTTGGTGAAATTTATAGCTTAAACCCAGATGATTTTCCAGTAGATGGCGTACGCATAAAAGCTTATTTAGCAGAAACCAGTTTTTTATTAGAAACAGTGGAAGAGATCAAACTTGCTATCAACAATTTAACAAAATTTGATATAGATCTAGGACATAACGTTGTAACAGTTCAAGAGGTTGACGAAGAGGATTGGGCTACTGCATGGAAAAAGTATTACCATCCCGTGAAAATCTCTAATCGTTTTACCATTGTTCCGACTTGGGAAGACTATGAACGTGTGAACACGGACGAATTGATCATCGAGCTTGATCCAGGAATGGCATTTGGAACAGGTACACATCCAACAACTGTTATGTGTCTCCAAGCTTTAGAGAAAACTGTCCAGAATGCTTCAAGTGTTATCGATGTAGGAACTGGTTCTGGTGTACTTTCTATCGGTGCTGCAAAACTAGGAGCATCTAAAATCCATGCACTAGATTTGGATGAAGTAGCTGTTAGATCTGCAATAGAAAATATTGCGTTAAACAAAGTAGATGATGTTGTTCAAGTAACACATGGTAATCTTTTAGATAATGTCAATGAACAAGCGGATATTGTCATAGCGAACATATTAGCAGAAATAATCATGACTTTTACAGAAGATGCATTCACAATTGTAAAAGATGGTGGATTATTCATCACTTCCGGAATCATTGCAACGAAAAAAGATGATGTAAGAGATTCTTTACAACAAGCAGGATTTGAAATCGAGGAAGTTATGATGATGGAAGATTGGGTTACAATCATTTCTAGAAAGCCTGTTAAATAAAGGAGATTGTCATGCAACGTTATTTTACAAATGAACCCGTAAGTGAGAATAATACAGTGACAATTACCGGAGATGATGCGCATCATATGATTCAAGTGATGCGCATGTCACCAGGTGATCTAGTTTTTGTTGTTGCAAATAACCAAACGTACACGATGGAAATTTTAGATGGTACTTCAAAAACTGTCCATTTAACAGTAAAAGAAGTTCTTGCCAATACAAATGAAATGCCGAAGAAAGTATCACTTGTTTGCGGTCTTCCAAAAGGAGACAAGCTGGAATTGATCACTCAAAAGGCAACAGAACTGGGAATGTATGAATTATTCCCGTTTGAAGCAAAAAGGTCTATCGTAAAATGGGATAACTCTAAAAACGAGAAGAAGGTAGCGAGATTACAAAAAATTGCTAAAGAAGCAGCTGAGCAATCTCATCGTTCCACTATCCCACAAATACATAATCCAATCTCTTTAAAAGAGTTATTAGAAATATCCAAAACATACGATGTAAAGTATGTAGCGGATGAAGAAGACGCAAAGATTGAGGAACGACAAAAGTTTGCTGAACAATTAAAAAAAGTGTATGATAAACAATCGATACTCATCGTATTTGGCCCCGAAGGTGGACTAGATCGAGCAGAGATAAAGCTATTATTAGAAAATAATTTTCAGACAATTGCGCTAGGACCTAGGATTCTTCGAACTGAAACTGCACCGTTATATGCGCTGTCAGCAATTTCTTATGAATTTGAATGAAAGAGGTGTGAGAACTTGTCATCCGTTGCATTCCATACGTTAGGTTGTAAAGTAAATCACTATGAAACTGAAGCTATATGGCAATTATTTAAAGAAAATGGTTATAATCGTACAGAATTTGAAAAACAGTCTGATGTATATGTTATAAATACATGTACAGTAACGAATACAGGGGACAAAAAAAGTCGCCAAGTTATTCGTCGTGCAATTCGCCAAAACCCTGATGCTGTTATTTGTGTTACTGGTTGTTATGCACAAACCTCTCCTGCAGAAATCATGGCAATACCAGGAGTAGATATCGTAGTGGGTACTCAAGAACGCACCAAAATGTTGGATTATATTGAACAGTATAAAACTGAGCGTAAACCGATTAATGCTGTAGGAAACATTATGAAAAACCGAGTATATGAAGAATTAGATGTGCCTTCTTTCACAGACAGAACCCGAGCATCTTTAAAAATTCAAGAGGGCTGTAATAATTTCTGTACTTTTTGTATTATCCCTTGGGCTCGTGGTCTTATGCGCTCAAGAGATCCAGAAGAAGTAGTTAGACAGGCGCAACAATTAGTAGATGCTGGTTATATGGAAATAGTTCTTACAGGCATCCATACAGGTGGATACGGAGAAGATCTAAAGGATTATAATCTAGCTCAACTTTTAAGAGATATTGAAAACAACGTCAAAGGTTTAAAACGCCTGCGTATTAGTTCGATTGAAGCAAGCCAATTATCGGACGAAGTGATTGATGTATTAAGAGATTCTAAAATTGTTGTAAGACATTTGCATATTCCTATTCAATCTGGTTCAGATACTGTATTAAAAAGAATGCGTAGAAAATATACAATGGAATTTTTTGCGAATCGATTAGACCGTTTAAGAGAAGCGTTACCTGATCTTGCTATTACTTCGGATGTTATTGTTGGCTTCCCGGGTGAAACAGAGGAAGAATTTATGGAGACGTTTAACTTTATCCGTGACCAAAAATTCTCCGAGCTCCATGTATTTCCATACTCAAAACGTACTGGAACACCTGCTGCAAGAATGGATAACCAAGTAGACGAAGAAGTGAAAAATGAACGAGTTCATCGATTGATTACCTTAAATAATCAGTTAGCTGTAGAGTATGCTTCCAGATTTGAGGGCGAAGTACTTGAAATTATTCCAGAGGAAGCTTATAAGTCAGATTCAGCATCTAATATGGTTGAAGGCTATACCGATAATTACTTAAAGGTTGTCATCCCTGGATCCGAGGATTTAATCGGAAAATTAGTTCGTGTGAAAATTACGAAAGCTGGTTATCCATACAATGAAGGACAATTCGTTCGGGTACTAGATGGAGTAGCTGAGTTAGTATAATCTAAAACCGGTGATAATATTTCACCGGTTTTTTTTGTATAAGATAAAATAATTTAAATATAAGAAAATGGATACATAGGAGGTTCTACTTTGGAAGCATTAACGGCTTTATTGCCAGGCTTACTATTTTTATTTTATTTCGTTCCAGTAATTTTTGTCATCTGGTTCATGGTTACTATAGTGAAACAGCTAAAGGCTCAAACAAAGTTGCTTCAACAAATTCATGAGAAATTAAATAGTACGGAATAAATGGTGACAAGTAAAGAAAAGATACTATTAGTAGTTCTATCTAAACTAATGTGAACTACTTCATGTTACGCATGGGTCTTACGGAAATGACGCTGAACTTCTTAATTACCTGTTCCAATTAATATCGTTATTAGTATGTTTTATTTCAGATAAAAAGCAAAATAACCACTGCACTTGCACTTTAGTGCAGACTAAGAGTATTATTAAGAGGTACGTACATCTTGAAAGGGGAATAACAAATGACTGAAAATATTGCAGCATTAATCGATCATACATTACTAAAACAAGACGCAACTAAAAATCAAATTGAAAAATTATGTGAGGAAGCGAAAACATATAATTTTGCATCGGTATGTGTTAATCCTACATGGGTAAATTTAAGTGCATCACTACTAAAAGAAAGTCCAGTGAAAGTTTGTACTGTAATCGGATTCCCTTTAGGTGCAAGTACATCAGCAGTTAAAGCATTCGAAACAACTAATGCTATTGAAAATGGTGCAGATGAAATTGATATGGTATTAAATGTTGGTGCATTAAAAGACCAAGATTATAACTTAGTACAAAATGATATCGAAGCAGTAGTTACTGCTGCAAAAGATAAAGCAATTGTTAAAGTTATTTTAGAAACTTGTTTATTAACAAATGAAGAAATTATCAAAGCAAGTGAATTATCTAAAGCAGCTGGTGCAGACTTTGTAAAAACTTCTACTGGTTTTTCTACTGGAGGAGCAACAGTTGAAGCGGTAAAACTAATGCGCGAAACTGTAGGACCAAACTTAGGAGTGAAAGCTTCTGGTGGAGTAAGAAACTTAGCTGATGTTGAAGCGATGGTTGAAGTTGGAGCAACACGAATTGGTGCAAGTTCTGGAGTAGAAATTGTAAAAGGTTTAGAAAGTAAATCTGATTATTAATTTATAATTTGGCGTAATTGCTTCCGGATTTTGAAATGAGCATCGACCTACGTGAGGTAAATCGGTTAGCCATTGGCGACATGTATGCGACGTAAGTAACTAAAAAATCTTTGTTTAACTCCTTTCAAAATCTGTGATATCTACTGTACGCTAACTTGATTTTGATGGAAGTTTAAACTTTAAGTTAAATTAAGTTAAATTTATCTCAAAGTATTGACCAAGTCTCTACTATACGGTATAATTTTTTAGTACATAACACTTGGTTATGTACTTGACGTGTGTTCGGAGGGAGGGAAAAAGAGATGTCAAAAACTGTCGTTCGTAAAAACGAATCGCTTGAAGATGCTCTTCGCCGCTTCAAACGTACTGTATCTAAAAGTGGTACAATTCAAGAGGTAAGAAAGCGCGAGTTTTATGAAAAGCCAAGCGTAAAGCGTAAAAAGAAATCTGAAGCTGCCCGTAAACGTAAATTCTAATTAATTTTAATTTACCAAGCTTCGAAGCTATGGTTTCTAAAACCTGAGCGGAAACGTAAAAAGAAATCAGAAGCTGCACGTTAACGTAAGTGGTATTTTATCCCAACCATCCCTACGTTCAAAACACGTACTTTATGATTAAAATTTACAATTATGTAAACCGAGAAAATTTATTTTCTCGGTTTATTTTTATTTTATGAAACTTTTTGTTAGCTCCTCCGTAAATAAGAGTATACATATAGAAGAAAGGAGGTTAAGTGGTGAAATTGTCTCGTTATGTCGTTTCTCTTTGTTTATTGATCTTATCATTTGGAATGATGATCCCTGTTATTACAGCACAATCTACGGAGGTTTATAAAGTACCTGTATACAAAGAAGTAGAAAAAGGATTATATGCTTTTCTTAAACGTTCTATCCATGAAGCTGAAGAGGCTGGTGCAGAGGCAATTATTTTCGAGATTAATACACCTGGAGGCTTTGTAGATTCTGCAGAAGATATTGCTAATTTATTGGACTCAACAACGATTCGTAAAATTTCGTATATTAACTCGGAAGCATTATCAGCGGGTGCTTATTTAGCGCTTCATACGGATGAAATTTATATGTCTCCAAGTGGAACAATCGGTGCAGCTGCAGTCATTGAAAGTAGTGGAAACACCGCTGATGAAAAGGCGAACAGTGCTTGGAAGGCTAAAATGAAAAACGCTGCCGAGCTAACCGGGAAAAATCCTATTTATGCTCAAGCAATGGCAGATGATTCAGTTGACTTACCTGAATACAGAGCTCCTGTTGGAAAATTATTGACACTGACTTCAGCTGAAGCTCTAGAAGTAGGCTATTCAAAAGGAACGGTTAGTTCGTTTGATGAACTACTTCAAGTTACTAACCTTGCTGGAGCAAAAGTGATAGAAACAGAAGAAACCTTTATGGAATCGCTTGCTCGATTTATAACAAATCCAATCATAGTACCGATCTTATTATCTATAGCTAGTTTGGGTTTAATCGTCGAGCTTTATTCACCTGGGTTTGGTGTTGCAGGTACAATGGGACTTATCTCGTTAGTTCTGTTCTTTTTCGGACATTTAGTTGCAGGTCTAGCTGGTTATGAAACAATAATTATTTTTGTTATTGGTATCATACTTATTATTGGAGAGTTCTTCCTGCCCGGAGGAATTAGTGGTATATTAGGGGCGGCAGCTATTATTGTGAGTATAGTATTAGCTGGTGGCGATATCGAGCAAATGATTATCGCTGTTATTATTGCTTTATCAGTAGCTATAGTGGGAATGGTGATTATTATGAAGTTCTTTGGTAAGGAACTAAAAGTGTTGAATAAAGTGATTCTGTCGGATGCGACAACAACAGAAAAAGGATATGTTTCCAATAAAAATCGGGTGGAACTAGTCGGTAAAGTTGCCGTGACAATGACACCACTTAGACCTGCTGGAACTATACGTATCGATAATGAAAGAATTGATGCTGTTTCTGATGGAAGTTTTATTGGGAAAGACAAACATGTTAAAATTATTAAAGTGGAAGGCTCTCGTATAGTTGTACGAGAAGCAGTAGAAGGGGAGGCAACAGAATGATTACAGGTTCAACAATTACATTAATCGTCGTTATTGTACTGGCATTTATTGTACTATCGGTATTTTTCACATTTTTCCCAATTACGTTATGGATTTCTGCATTAGCGGCAGGGGTAAAAATTAGTATTTTTACATTAGTAGGGATGAGATTACGTCGAGTTATACCTTCTCGTATCGTTAATCCGTTGATCAAAGCACATAAAGCAGGGCTTGATGTTGCTATCAACCAATTGGAAAGTCATTACTTAGCTGGCGGTAATGTTGACCGTGTTGTTAATGCTTTAATTGCTGCACATCGTGCTAATATTGAACTAACATTTGAAAGAGCAGCAGCAATAGATCTTGCGGGTCGTGACGTATTAGAAGCGGTTCAAATGTCTGTAAATCCAAAAGTTATTGAAACACCATTTATCGCAGGTGTTGCGATGAACGGTATTGAAGTTAAAGCAAAGGCACGTATTACAGTTCGTGCTAATATTGACCGATTAGTCGGTGGTGCTGGTGAAGAAACAATCGTAGCCCGTGTAGGGGAAGGGATTATTTCTACAATTGGTTCTAGTGTAAGTCATGAAAGAGTACTAGAAAATCCAGATTTAATATCTCAAACGGTTTTAGCAAAAGGCTTAGATTCTGGAACTGCCTTCGAAATTCTATCGATTGATATTGCGGACGTTGATATAGGTAAAAATATTGGTGCCGAACTACAAACGGAGCAAGCAGAGGCAGATAAGAAAATTGCCCAAGCAAAAGCAGAAGAACGTCGTGCAATGGCTGTAGCATCTGAACAAGAGATGAAAGCGAAAGTTGTAGAGATGCGTTCGAAAGTAGTAGAAGCGGAAGCTGCTGTTCCATTAGCTATGGCTGAAGCATTACGTGAAGGTAATATTGGTGTGATGGATTACATGAATTACAATAATATCAAAGCAGATACTGGTATGAGAGATTCTATTAGTAAAGTCGGCGGAGATAAACCTTCTACTGACGAGCTAAAATAATTGCGGAAAGGAGGCGATCTCCTTGGAAGCTTTCATCCCTATAATCATCGCAGCACTTTTTAGTCTTTTCTTTTCAAATAAGAAGAAAGAACCAGACAAAAAAACTGTTGAAAAACCTGTAAATAGAACTCCAATGCGTAAAACTGTTTCAGAAAATCCATTTAAAGAATTAGGTGATTTTGCTAAACAGTTTACGAGTGAACGACAGCAGGAGATGAAAACAAAACCTCCTATTGTGAAAGAAGTGCCTGTAATAGCTGAGAAACAGGAGCGAGAGGTTAAACGAAATCAAGGGGTGGCAAGAACTTCTGGTAGATTAAGTACCCATCAGGAAAACGCACCTCTACGTCAAGTATCTACACCAGTAGTAAACACTATACTACCAAGTAATGAGGACGAATTGATCAAAGGAATTATTTTTTCCGAAATACTCGCTCCACCAAAATCCAAAAGATAACTCATGAACACCTCCTTACATGCATAAATTCATGTAAAGGGGTGTTTTTTTGTGAAGCAATTATTTCCACTCCATGCGAGTATTATGGTAGATAGCTTTGATGATATTATATTGGATTATGCATTTTCATTGGTTCGCTTAAAAGAAAATAGTATTGTCTGTACGTATGACCATTTTCTTTTAGAAATTCATGCCGAAAGCTTGCATATAAAATCAATGTCTAGTGATAGGCTACATCTTCATGTGCAAAATCTTCAGTTCTTTAATCTTACTAGGAAGGAAAAAACGGTATGAGGCGTCTTATTAAAATACAAGCACCAATTTCTACTGATCAACTTACTCTTTATAAAAGTTTAAAGGATCAAAATATCGAAGTGTATCAGCTTCATACAAATGAGAATCATATAAGTTTTTCGATTCAAGCAAAAGATTTGAAGGCTTTTCGGAAAGTAAGGAAAAAACTAAAACTGTCGATCAAATTAGAGGATGAACTAAAAGAGAGTACTATTTCTATTTACTCGGCATCTGTTATAGGGGTTATCTTTTTCTTAGTAATACCCGTAATATTTGCGCAATTCATCTGGACCATTCATATTGATTCGGATTCACCTGAAAGTAACATATTGCTAACTGAACAATTAAAAGAAATGGGTATTAAAGAGAGAATGATTGCATCTAAACTTCCAGCGGAGCAAGAGATACGTCAAAAAATATTATTAAAGCATAAAGAGTATTCTTGGGTACACTTTTCAAAATCAGGCGCCAACTTTACAGTGTCTCCAATGCTGGCACCTCCGCAAACAGAAAGAGTGCTTGAGGATGCACCTGCTGTAAATCTAGTTGCCAAGAGAAGCGGAGTCATAACAGACTTTTCTCTATTAAAAGGTGTGAGAGCAGTTGAAAAGAATATTGCTGTGAAAAAAGGAGATGTCCTAGTAAATGGGTTTGTAACCCAAGGAAACAAGAGGATTATTACGAGCGCAGAAGGAAAGGTTTATGCCAGTTATTGGATAGAGCTATCATTTGAGCTTCCAACACAAGTTGCTGTCATTAATCCGAATGCAAAAGAATTGATCATACAAAAAAAAGTGGATGACAAGCAGATCTTTTGGAAGGAAATACAGTTACCTGCTTTCATTCAAAAGTATGTTCAGGCTGGTTATGTACAAAAGAATCATCAAATAACCTATTCTCTGACAGAGGAATCTATTGAACATCTTATACGACCTCTGCTATTTCAAAAAATTATTAAAGAATTACCAACTGGAACACAATTATTAGAGGATAAAGTTTTACAGGTATCAATACAAGATGATAAAGTAAAAGGGAAGATACTTTTACTAATTAATGAAAATATTGCAATACCACATGTTATACCCCAAGGAGACGGAGCATGAGCGAACAAAAACAACTAGATATTAATTTGCAAGATCCTGCCGAGGCTGTAATGTTACTTGGCATTTCTGATAAAAATGTAAAGCTTATTGAAGCAGAGCTAAAAGTTCAACTCATTACTAGAGGTGAACAAATTCAGATTATTGGTGAAGAAAAAAATGTGGAAGACGCTAGACAGTTGATGATTCAACTATTGGCAGTAATTCGAAAAGGCATCAATATTAATTTGCGCGACGTATCATCTGCAATTGAGATGAGTTTGAATGGTACAATTGAATATTTTTCTAGTTTATACGATGAAGAAATTGCACGAAATACAAAAGGTAAAGCTATTCGAGCGAAAACAATTGGACAAAGAGAGTATATCCAGGGAATCAGACATACTGATCTTACTTTTGGTATTGGACCTGCGGGTACTGGAAAAACATATTTAGCTGTAGTAATGGCAACACAAGCACTTAAGAATGCGCATGTGAAAAAAATCATTTTAACACGTCCAGCAGTCGAGGCTGGTGAAAGTCTTGGTTTTCTACCTGGAGACTTAAAAGAAAAGGTAGACCCTTATTTAAGACCGTTATATGATGCATTGCATGATGTGTTGGGTACGGAACAGACAGATCGTCTGATGGAACGAGGGACAATTGAAATTGCGCCTCTAGCTTATATGAGAGGTCGTACATTAGATGATGCTTTTGTTATTTTAGATGAAGCTCAAAATACAACAAAAGCTCAAATGAAAATGTTTTTAACACGTCTTGGATTTGGTTCTAAAATGGTAATCACTGGTGACAAAACTCAAATTGATCTACCAAAAGGTGCCGAATCTGGTTTAATCGTTACGGAAAAAATATTGAAAAATGTTGCGGGAATTCATTTTCAATATTTAGAGCAAGGGGATGTAGTGCGTCACCCACTAGTTGCTAAAATTATACAAGCATATGAAGAACAATAATAATTTGAATAACTAAAAAAGAGGCAGCGGTCTAAGTTTAGACGGTTGCTTCTTTGTATTAGGGAAATATTAGTGAATTGTGAAAAGAATAAGGTATAATGGAATAACCAGTTGGTGGGGGGGATGAGAATAAATGAAAAAAATCCTGATAAAGTGGAGAGAATGGAGAAATCATAAGTATCTCCCTTTCATCGTCACTATTATTACAGCCATATGCTTGTTCTTTTTATTAATCGGAAATGTAAAGGAAAGTAAGTATGATTTTCAGTTGTTCCAGCTTTCACCTGATACAATAAGAGCAGTTAAAACAATGGAAGACACTGTGAAAACAGAAGAAGAACGTAAAAAAACGGAGCAGGAGGTTCCTGCTGTTTATCAATTTCAAGACGAAACCTCTGCTAATCAAGCGGCAATAACAGAGTCTATTTTTGATAGTGTCTTGCATGTAAAAGAAAATGCAAATCCAGAAGAGGATACAACAGCTACTTTAGTAGCCAAACTGAAAAAAGATATGGAAGAATTGGCAGAGAATGCGAGTTATGTACCTCTTAACGATGATATGTTAGCCATACTAATAAAACAGAATAATATCATTTTGGATGATTCAAAAAAGAAGTTATCTGAACTTGTGGAGACAATCTTAAGTGAACCAATTCGATTGGAAAATATATCTATTGCAAAAGAGAAAGTTGGTCAGCAAGTAAATAACACTTTTATTTATTCACAAGATTATAAAAATGTACTCGCAAGTATTGCAAAAACCTCAATTGTTGCAACAGAGGTAGTAAATGAGAATCTAACGGAGGAACGTATAGAACAGGCAAAAGCAAGCGTTGAGCCGACTCGTATACTTCAGGGGCAAATACTTGTTCAAAAGGGTGAAATTATTGATAGAGAGGTCTATCGACAGCTTGAGTTGCTTGGTATGCTTACAAATAAGTCGTCCTATAAGCCATATCTTGGGGTGGCTGTATTTGTAGGACTAACGATGTGGGTGTTATTCGGACAAACAATTATTAGAAAAGAAAAGACTATAAACAACTCAAAAAATTTAATCGTTGTTGCTTTTAGTGTCATTTTATCAGTACTAATGATGAAGGTGATTCAGTCTGTAGCATATAATTTTGATGTAATTATAGTGTTTTTATTTCCTACAGCGATGGTTGCGATGCTTGTTTATTTATTGGTAAATGAACGTGCAGCTTATATTTCTAATTTTGTGTCTGCCGCATATGCTGGTATTATCTTTCAAGAAGGTTATACAAACGTATTTCAAATGGAAGCTTCGTTATACATATTATTTGGAGGGGTTGCAGGTATTTTCGCGATGCAACGGATGCATACAAATTCCCAAATATTACGGTCTAGTCTCATCGTTTCTTCTATTAATATTGTGTTTATCATATTTTATTTACTAATGACGAAGGCATCCTATGAATTTACAGATATATTATTTTATATTGGAGCAGCTATGCTGTCTGGGGTACTATCTGGTGCTATGACTATTGGGATACTACCTTTCTTTGAATCTATCTTTGGCATACTATCTACTATGAGACTCATTGAATTATCCAATCCTAACCATCCTTTGTTGAAGAAAATATTAACCGAGACACCCGGCACATATCACCACAGTTTAATGGTGGCCAATTTAGCAGAAGCTGCTTGTGAAGTAGTTGGTGCTAATGGATTACTCGCACGAGTTGGTTGTTATTATCATGATATAGGTAAAACAAATCGACCAGGATTTTTCATCGAAAATCAAGTAAACGGTTATAATCCACATGATAATTTGTCACCAGAAGCAAGCAGAGATATTATTATTGCACATGCGGTGGATGGTGCGAAGATTTTGCGGAAACATAAATTACCGAAAGAAATCGTAGATGTAGCAGCGCAACATCATGGTACAAGTTTGTTGAAATTCTTTTATTTTAAAGAAAAAGAAACAAATAGTAATGTAAAAGAAGAGCAATACCGTTATCCAGGTCCAAAACCGCAAACAAAAGAAATCGCGATTATTTCTGTAGCTGATAGTGTAGAGGCGGCTGTTCGCTCGATGAAGGAACCAAATGCTGATAAAATTCAAAAAATGATACAGTCTATTATTAAAGATAAATTATTAGATGGGCAATTCGATGAATGTGATCTATCTTTGAAGGAAATAAAGAAAATGGAAGAAAGTTTTTGTACAACGATGAATGGAACATTCCACTCGCGGATTGAATATCCCAAATAATGAAGTGAGGAGCTAAAAATATGCTAGAACTAGATTTGATGGATGAGACAAACTCTGTACCCGAGGAGACCTTAGCTCTTGTAGGAAAAGTATTGCAGTCAGCTGGAGAACAGCTTTCGGTTAAAGAAGGCAGTGAGGTTAGTGTAACATTTGTGTCGAATGATGCTATCCAAGAGATTAATAAAACCTATCGCAATAAGGATGTTCCAACCGATGTTATCTCCTTTGCTATGGAGGAAATGGGTGAAGGAGAAATAGAAATTTTGGACGCTGATATTCCGACAATGTTAGGAGATATTATCATTTCTGTACAACGTGCAACTGAACAAGCTGAATCTTATGCGCATTCTTTTGAACGAGAGTTATGCTTTTTAGCGGTTCATGGATTTTTACATTTATTAGGGTATGATCATGGGACGGAAGAGCAAGAAAAAGAAATGTTTGGCTTACAAGAATCTATTCTACAGGCTTTTGGTTTGAAGCGTGAAGGCCATGAACTTACGTAAATTTTTTCGGTCGTTTATATATGCTGCAAATGGAATTTATAGTGTAGTAAAAAGTGAACAAAATTTTCGGTTTCATGTATTTGCTGCAATGGTTGTTGCGATAGCCGCATGGATGACAGGTTTATCGCGAATAGAATGGATAATCATTGTTATATCGATTTTTGGTATGTTCATGATAGAATTAATAAATGCGTCCATAGAACGTGTCGTTGATTTGGTAACACCGGAATTACACCCGTTAGCTAAACAAGCAAAAGATTTTGCTGCGGGAGCATGCTTGATATATGCTATTTGTACTGTAATTGTTGGTTTAATCATATTTATCCCGAAATGGTCGGGTATCATATTATAGAGGTGAATTAGTTGAATAAAGAAATGTTATTAGAAGCATCCAAAACAGCAAGAGAAAAAGCGTATGTTCCATATTCGAAATTTCCAGTAGGAGCAGCACTTTTAACAAAAGATGGAGAAGTAATTCATGGCTGCAATATTGAAAATGCATCGTTTGGGTTAACAAATTGTGCAGAGCGTACTGCAATCTTTAAAGCGGTATCTGAAGGGAAAAAAGAGTTCGCTGCTATTGCAATTTCAGGCGATACAGAAGGACCCATTTCTCCTTGTGGAGCATGTAGACAAGTTTTAGCTGAATTTTGTGATAAAGATATGCCTGTTTACTTAACAAATTTAAAGGGAAATGTATCGGAAACAACGGTTGCAGAATTATTACCTGGAGCCTTTACAACGGAGGATTTAGATTATGCTGCAAAACAATGAGAATTATAAATCAGGATTTATATCGATAATAGGTAGACCAAATGTAGGGAAGTCTACATTTTTAAATCGTGTAATTGGGCAAAAAATTGCTATTATGAGTGACAAGCCTCAAACAACTAGAAACAAAGTACAAGGTGTTCTAACTCTAGATAACAGTCAAATGATCTTCATCGATACACCGGGGATTCATATTCCAAAACATAAGCTTGGTGACTTTATGCTTAAGGTTGCTAAAAATACTCTTCGTGAAGTAGATGTAATTATGTTCATGGTAAACGCAGTAGAACCAAGAGGGAAAATCGACGAGTATATTATGGAGATGCTAGAAAAAAATGAAACACCAGTATTTCTTGTGATCAATAAAATTGACCAGGTTCATCCTGAAAAATTAGTTGATATTATTGAATCATATACAAAAAAATATGACTTCGCTGAAATTCTTCCAATTTCTGCTCTGCAAGGTAATAACGTAGATAAACTACTTGAAACAATTCAATCATATTTACCACAAGGACCACAATACTATCCAGCCGATCAAGTAACGGATCACCCAGAAAGATTTATCATTTCAGAGCTAATTCGTGAAAAAGTTTTACATTTAACGAGAGAAGAAATTCCGCATTCAATTGCTGTTGTAATTGATAAAATTAAAAAAGAAGAAGATACGGAAAAAGATATGATTCGTGTTTCTGCAACGATTGTAGTAGAAAGAGATTCCCAAAAAGGAATTGTCATCGGTAAAAAAGGTGCTTTACTTAAAGAAGTTGGGACAAGAGCACGTAAGGATATCGAAATGCTTTTAGGAACAAATGTGTACTTAGAGCTTTGGGTAAAGGTACAAAAAGATTGGCGAAATAAATCAGCCCATTTGAAAGATTATGGTTTTAGAGACGACGAGTACTAAGAAAGAAGGGAAGGCAATTGCTACAAAAAGTAGAGGGTATTGTCTTACGAGCTTCTTCTTATGGCGAATCCAACAAAATTGTTACCATTTTTTCACGTGAATTAGGGAAGCGAGCAGCTATGGCTCGAGGGGCAAAGAAACCAACGAGCCGTTTAGCTTCAATCTCTCAGCCTTTTACGTACGGCTATTTTTTGATTCAGCAGGGAAGAGGAATGGGTACTTTGCAGCAAGGTGAAATTATTGACTCCATGAGATCTATTCGAGAAGATATTTTTGCTACAGCATATGCAAGTTTTATAATGGAATTAGTAGATAAGTTAATCGATGATGAATCGCCGAAGCCGCAGTTATTCGAAATCTTGCAGCAGGCGTTACATGCAATTTCAGAGGAATATGATCCAGAGGCAATCAGTTTGTTTGTGGAATGGAAGCTTCTCCCTACAGCAGGTATTTATCCAACTCTTCACCAATGTACGAATTGCGGTGCAACAGATGGAGAATTTGCTTTTTCTTTTTCTCAAATAGGATTTCTTTGTCATCGATGTTTTTCAATTGACCCATATATCATAAGGCTTTCTCCATCTCAGGTGAAGCTTATCCGAACCTTTTATACAGTTCCTATTGATCAGGTAGGTAAGCTGACACTCAAAAAAGAAACAAAGGGCTTTATCAAAAAAATTGTCCGAACTATTTATAGTGAACAAGTAGGTATAAGATTAAAGTCACAAAATTTTTTAGATCAAATGGAGAAAACCCCAGAGTTTTTCACACCTAAAAAAGAAGATCCAAGTCCCGAAGAAGAATAATTCTTTGGGCTTGGATTTTTTGTTGTATGCACCGGAGATATAATCTTTTTGTGTAAATTAAATATAGGATTAATTAGGTATAGCTGTGATTTCCGTTTCACGCGGACGCTTTCCGCGGGCGTTGCCTCAGCCTCCTCGCTACGCTGCGGGGTCTTCACCTAACGCTGTTCCCGCTGGAGACGCCGCGTTACACTCCAATCAATAGGTGAGTGAATCTTAACTTTGTGATGTAGTAGAGTAAGTGTTATAGGAACGATGATCAAAGAAGGTAAGTCATAGTGAAGTGATAGTAAACCTATGATCTCCGTTTCACGCGGACGCTTTCCGCGGGCGAGGTCGAGCCTCCTCAGGCCAACAGGATGTTGGTCACGAAGGCGTTGCCACACGAGGTGGCGTTCTTAGCCTTCGTTCCTTTAAATTGCTCACTGCGGGGTTTCGACTTTCTCGCTGTTCCCGCTGGAGTCGCCGCGTTACACTCCAATCAATAAGTGAGTAGATTTTAATATTAAGATTAAGCAGAGTGAGTGTTATAGAAACGAAGATTGATAACATTTAATGTGAAACATCATTTTCAGAGCAATTACCTAGGAGTGCGCCTTCCAAGCCGGAGAAGCGCGAAGAATGAAACTTCAAAAAGGATGAAGGAGCGAGCCGCTTTTGCTGCGACGACCTTCGCGCAGGAGCAACAGCGACCATTCTTGAAGGCTCATGCGTAGCGTGCGGCAAGCGCACAACCGTATAGAACGCATTTCAATGGATTCATCTTTCTTATTTTACTGGTAAAGCAAAACGCAAGAATGTTGTTCAGATTGATGAACATACATTCTTGCGTTATTAGTCTGACATTTTTTCACTCAAAATTGAGTTAGTAGACAGTATATTTTTATTAAAACTGTAAGTGCTCTTCGATATAAGCTTTTACATCGGCAATTGGCATTCTTGTTTGTTCCATTGAATCACGGTGACGTACAGTGACCTGGCCATCTGTTTCTGAATCGAAGTCGTAAGTGATACAGAAAGGAGTTCCGATTTCATCTTGTCGACGGTAACGTTTACCGATAGACTGAGATTCATCATAATCCACCATGAAGTGCTTACTTAAATCTGAGAATAAAGCCGTTGCACCTTCAGACAATTTTTTGGAAAGTGGTAAAATTGCAGCTTTAACTGGTGCTAATGCAGGGTGGAAACGTAATACTGTACGAATATCTCCACCTTCTAATTCTTCCTCATCAAATGCTTCACAAAGGAATGCTAATGTAACACGGTCAGCTCCTAGAGATGGTTCGATACAGTATGGTACATATCGTTCATTAGTAACTGGGTCAATATAATTGAAATCTTCCCCAGAATGTTCCATATGCTGTTTTAAATCAAAATCCGTTCTATCTGCAATACCCCATAGCTCACCCCAACCGAACGGGAACTTATATTCAATATCTGTTGTTGCGTTTGAGTAATGAGAAAGCTCGTCTTCCGAATGGTCACGTAAACGAATAGTATCCTCAGACACACCTAGGTTTAAGAGCCATTCTTTACAATAATTACGCCAGAATTCAAACCACTCCATATCTTCGCCAGGCTTACAGAAGAATTCTAGTTCCATTTGTTCGAACTCTCTAGTACGGAATGTGAAGTTACCAGGTGTAATTTCATTACGGAAACTTTTACCTACTTGTGCAATTCCGAATGGCATTTTTTTGCGCATAGAGCGTTGAACGTTTTTATAATTCACAAAAATACCTTGTGCAGTTTCAGGGCGTAAGAAGATTTCATTTGTAGAAGCTTCTGTTACCCCTTGGAACGTTTTGAACATTAAGTTGAATTGACGGATTTCTGTGTAATCGAAAGCACCACATGATGGACAAACAACATTGTGCTCTTTCATGATTTCTTCCATTTTCTCAAATGAAAGGCCGTCAATTACCATTTCAATACCTTTTTTGTCTAGTGCATCTTCAATAATTTTATCTACGCGGTGACGTGATTTACATTTTTTACAGTCAATCATTGGATCATTAAAGTTACCAATATGACCGGATGCTACCCAAGTTTTTGGATTCATCAAAATAGCTGCATCTAAACCTACGTTATATGGTGATTCTTGAACAAATTTTTTCCACCAAGCTTTTTTGATGTTGTTTTTTAGTTCCACGCCAAGGGGACCGTAATCCCATGTATTAGCTAGACCACCATAAATTTCAGATCCAGGAAATACAAAACCTCTTTGTTTTGCTAAACTAACTACGTTTTCCATTGTAATTGTCATTTGAAAACCTCCATAAAATTTTGTGTTTTACCCGGAAAACAAAATAACTCGCCTCCGGGCAATTGTGCCCGGGGACGAGTTATTAACCCGCGGTTCCACCCCGATTGATTGTTAAAAAACAATCCTCTTTAAAAGCATAAGCTCTGAGCTGCCGTTTTCCTACAATGTGGGCTTTCACTGTCGCCACTCGCTTATGGTGTAGTACTTATAATGCTCTTCAACGCTTTATTATTTGTAGCTATTGTATCACGAGCTACTTTACTTCGCAATCACCTAGGAAATAGTATATAATAATTCAGTATGAAGTATAACACTTTGAGGCGGTGAGTCCAATCGAACTCAACAAACGGCAAAATGAAATTTTGGACATAGTAAAAGGAAACGGTCCTATCACTGGCGAACAAATTGCGGAGCGACTTAATTTAACTAGATCCACATTACGTCCAGATCTAGCTATATTAACGATGGCAGGCTTTCTAGATGCTCGTCCACGTGTGGGGTACTTTTATTCTGGCAAAAAAACAAGCCAAGCTATTTCAGATAATATAGCGCAAATGATGGTGAAGGATTTTCAATCTATACCAGTAGTTGTTGATGAAGGCATGACTGTGTATGATGCTATATGCCATATGTTCTTAGAGGATGTAGGATCATTATTTGTATTAGATAAAAATTCATTACTTTCAGGAGTTCTTTCTAGGAAAGATTTCTTACGTACAAGTATTGGTAACCAAGATTTGAACAAAATTCCAGTACATATGATTATGACAAGAATGCCTAATATCACATATTGTTTGAAAGAGGATACACTTTTTGAAGTGGCCAAAAAATTAATGAATCGACAAATCGATTCATTACCAGTTGTAAAAGAAGGTAAAGAAGGGTTAGAAGTTATTGGTAGAATTACAAAAACTAATATTACCCGGGCCTTTTTATCTTTAGCCGATGACCACGATCTATAAGGAGTGAAACGATGAAAATGCTAAACCTGTTTATAGTCTCGGATTCCATTGGAGAAACGGGCGAACTAGTAGCAAAAGCGGCAATAAGTCAGTTTAGACCTGGTCTACAGCATACTAAATTCAAGAGATTTACTCATATTGATTCTTTAGACCATATTAAAGAAATTACAGAACTTGCTAAAGAGCAAGGAGCTATAATCTTGTATACACTTGTGCAAACTCAAATGCGTCAAGCATTAATAGAGTATTGTAAGTTATACAATTTAGAGTCTGTCGATTTAATAGGGCCGGTTATTAATCTATTTGAAAAAGAATTAGATGAAAAACCTTTTGAAGAACCTGGTTTGGTAAGGAAGTTAGATGAAGACTACTTTAAAAAAATTGAAGCAATCGAATTTGCAGTAAAATATGACGATGGAAGAGATCCTAGAGGTTTACTCCAAGCCGATATAGTTCTTATAGGGGTATCACGAACTTCTAAAACGCCATTGTCACAGTATTTGGCGAACAAAAGATTTAAAGTAGCAAACGTTCCACTTGTACCAGAAGTTGAACCACCAGAGCAACTTTTCCAAGTAGACCCAGCTAAATGTGTTGGATTAGTCATTACTCCAGAAAAACTTAATTTTATTAGAAAAGAAAGATTAAAAGCAATTGGTTTAAATGATGATGCAAGTTATGCTAAAATAGAAAGAATCAATGAGGAAATTATCCACTTCGAGAAAATCGCTAAAAAAATTGGTTGTATAGTAATTGATGTGACGAACAGAGCGGTGGAAGAAACTGCTAATGTAGTAATCAATCATATTCAACAAAAATAATTTGGAAGATTTTTAAACCGATTCACACTTGTGAAAAGGTTTTTTCTATTGTATATCGAATATATAAAGATAGATTAATAGTTTAAAATGTTTTATAATAGTTATTTGTGGAAAATAACTATTATGAAATTATTTCTATGATTTTTTTGTCGATTCTTGCAGGATTTTTCTTTCCTTTCACGAATTATTAAAGTAGCAAGCAAAGATGGTGAAAAAGTGTCGGGTCGTATAGAAGAAGAGGTAATCGAACAAGTTAGAAATAACAATGATATTGTCGACGTCATAAGCGAATATGTTCAACTCACCAAAAGAGGTCGAAACTATTTTGGTCTATGTCCTTTTCATGGTGAACAGACACCATCTTTTTCAGTAACACATGAAAAGCAAATTTTTCATTGCTTTGGTTGTGGAGCTGGTGGGAATGTAATTACATTTTTAATGGATATTGAAAATCTCTCTTTTCAAGATGCTGTTAGTAAACTTGGTAGTCGAATTGGTTTGACTATTGAAGAAAGTTCTTCTGGCGATACAGAGTCAAAAGCACCTGTGTCAAAAGAGATTTCCTTAATGAAAAAAGCGCATGAGTTTGCAAGTGACTATTTTCATCATTTACTGCTTCATACAGAGGAAGGAGAAAATGCATTACATTATCTCGAAGAAAGAGGGTTTTCTAAAGAGATTATCGAAAAGTATAAAATAGGGTGGTCTCTGCCAAAATGGGATGCATTAACTACGTTACTTGAACGTAAAGGTATGGATTTACAAGAAATTGAGAAAACTGGTCTCATTATCCGAAAAGAAAATGAATTAAAGTATTTCGATCGGTTTCGTGGGAGAATTATGTTCCCAGTTTTTGATGAAACTGGGTATGTTATTGCCTTTTCCGGTAGAATACTTGAAAAGAATGAAAATGAAGCTAAGTATCTAAATAGTCCAGAATCTCCAATATTCCAAAAAAGCCAGGTGCTTTATAATTTAGATAAAGCAAGATTAGACATTCGAAAACAACGTAATGTGATCGTATTTGAAGGTTTTCTAGATGTTATTGCTGCATCTAAGGCAGGTATCGAGAATGGAATTGCAACTATGGGTACCGCATTGACGTCTTCTCATATAACCAAACTAAATAGACTTACTTCTCATGTCACGCTTTGTTTTGATGGCGATCGTGCCGGTATGGAGGCAGCTAAAAAAGCTTCTACAGCATTGCAAGCCCATCAAATACAAACGGAAATTGCAATTATTCCAGATGCAATGGATCCGGATGACTATATTAAAAATTATGGGGAAGAAGCATTTCGAACAAAGATTATTGAAAAGCCGCATTCCTATTTGTCATTTATGATGATTGTTTCAAAAAGAGACAAAAATTTTAATAATGAAAATGATACTTTACAGTATATCCAAGAGATATTGGAAATACTGAGTGATAGAAGTTCTTCAGTTGAACGTGATTTGTATATTCGTCAACTTTCACAAGAAACTAATGTATCAGAAGAAGCTATTTACCAGCATTTACGTAAAATTCAAGGGAAAATAGCAAAACAATCTAAGCATGAGTCTTCTACTCCTTTAACAATTAAACCTGAGATGCCGAAGATCAAGAAATCGATATCCGCAGACGAAAGAGCAGAGCGAATATTACTTTCCCATATGCTTCATAATCCTAGCGTAATTGATATTGCAAGAAGGAATTTAGAAGATCAATGTTTTATCAGAGATGCTTATGAAGTTGTATTTGTTCGATTAACTGGATTTTATGAAGAGTATCCAGATGGTGACTATCAACGTTTTTTAGAAGTATTAAATGATGCGGAATTAAGAAAAATAGTAATGGAAGCAGCGCTCTCAGAACGTGATCCAGAGCATGAAACAGAGGAAGTCATGGACTGTTTGCGCCATATACGAAAATACCGGATTGAACTACGTATTTCACGTAAGTTACATGAAGCAAAAGAAGCAGAAAAAATGAGTGATATTTCCAAAGCGTTGGAACTGGCTCAAGAAGCGATACAGTTGAGAAAGTCTTTGGGAACTTTAGAGTAACTATCCGGTAGTAAAAGGAGGAATTCTTATGGCGGACAAGTCCGAACGTACAAAAGAATCAGAAATTGAATTATCATTAGACGAGGCAAAAAAACAATTAATCGAATTAGGTAAAAAAAATGGTGAGCTGACGTATCATGATATTGCGGAAAAATTAGCCCATTTCGAACTTGAATCTGATCAAATCGAAGAGTTCATTGACAATCTTGAAGGTAGAAATATTGAACTTAGCCGTAAAGATGGTGATGAGGAAGATTTAGATCGTTTAATGAAAGGGAAAGAAGAGACCTTTGATTTAAATGATCTAAGTGTCCCACCCGGCGTTAAGATCAATGACCCCGTTCGTATGTACTTGAAGGAAATAGGGCGAGTAGACCTATTAAAAGCTTCTGAAGAGGTTGCTCTTGCTGAGCGTATTGAACAAGGGGATGAAGAAGCTAGAAAACGTCTAGCGGAAGCAAACCTTCGATTAGTTGTAAGTATTGCAAAACGTTATGTAGGGCGCGGAATGCTATTTTTAGACCTTATCCAAGAAGGTAACATGGGGCTCATCAAAGCTGTAGAGAAATTTGATCATCGTAAAGGATTCAAATTCAGTACTTATGCAACATGGTGGATTCGTCAAGCAATCACACGTGCAATTGCAGACCAAGCTAGAACAATCCGTATTCCTGTGCATATGGTAGAAACAATAAATAAATTAATTCGAGTTCAACGCCAATTATTACAAGATTTAGGTCGTGAACCTTCTCCGGAAGAAATTGGGGAAGAAATGGACTTGCCAGCAGAAAAAGTTCGTGAAATATTAAAAATTGCTCAAGAACCTGTTTCTTTAGAAACTCCTATTGGAGAAGAGGATGATTCTCATTTAGGTGATTTTATAGAAGATGCAGATGCACAGTCTCCTTCTGATCACGCTGCCTACGAGCTTCTCAAAGAGCAATTGGAAGATGTTTTAGATACACTAACAGACAGAGAAGAAAACGTGTTGCGCTTGCGTTTCGGTCTGGATGATGGTCGTACGAGAACCCTTGAAGAGGTTGGAAAAGTATTTGGAGTTACGCGTGAGCGTATTCGTCAAATCGAGGCAAAAGCACTACGAAAACTGCGTCACCCTTCTAGAAGTAAACGTCTGAAAGACTTTTTAGAATAGAATGGAAGGCATCCACTGCGGATGTCTTTTTCTATATTCTATAAATCCTATAATACTGGTTTTACCAGATGAAAAGAGGACTAGATATGTCGCTGCAGCGTAAGCAAATTATAATGAATGAAATTGCTTTTTGGAAAAAAAACAGGCTTCTACCCGAACATTATTGTGATTTTCTTTTGGCGTTATACGCCCAAGGAGAGAATCAGGAAGACGAACAAGTGGAGAATGCCTCTAAGGCAGTATTAGCAAAAAAACAAAAGTATAAAGTAATACTATATTCAGTAATTGGTATATTAACCGCATTATTATTAGCATCCATGTTTGTCGTTACAACAGCAATTTTTATACCTATTATTCTTGTCGCAATTGCTATTCTATCCTTTTTATACATAGCTATTAAACTAGTAAAAAATAAATCTATAATGGCGCCACTACTATTTGTATTTTCGGCTCTATTGTTATTAGCATTATCCTTTAAAGTATGGGATATATACTTCGGAGATGATCCATTAGTATTGATCGGGTTAATCTTTGGAAATTGTCTATTATGGCTATTTTCTGGATTACTTCTGAAGCTAGTGTATTTTAGTATTTCCGGGATATTAGGACTGCTATTAATCATTGGTTATTTTATTTTCATTTAATCACATTACATAAAACAACAATATCTATAATATGCCAACAATTATTCACATATGTGACTGATTGTTGGTATTTTTTATAGGATTAAAAAGTATAAATTTTTGGCGTCTGAACTCAATGATCTACGTATACACATATCTTTAATGATTAAATCTATCTAATAATACTTCTGATTCCCGTTTCAGGCGGACGTTTTCCGCTCAGAACGGCTTCAATCTATTCGGGCCAAAAGGATGTTGATCACGAAGGGGCGTTTTGAGTATTTGTTCCATAAAAAGTTTCTGCGGGGCTTTCAGTTCGTACTTTTCCTGCTGGAGTCGGTGCTATACACTTCAGTCAATAAATGGTGTAGTAATCAACAATAAGATTTAGCATTGCATTTTCCAGGATAATAGTAGAAATTATGTAGTCATCCAAATAGCATTCATGGATTTTAATAACCTACCAATGTGATTAAGAAAGTAGTTTTGCTTTAAGAATAGTGGACATATAGAGAAATAGTAAGTATTTATTCAATAGATAGGGGGTGCATGAAATTGTATCTTCAAGCGCTTCTTCTGTGTGAAGGAAAGAGTTTCTTTCCTTCTTCCTAAAAATATTTCGATCCTGTTTCTAAAGACTGTAGGAGGGCGGCGGACAGAAAGGTATAAGATTACCGAGAAAAGAGAGGTTGTCGTGACGTGAGCCATGACCAGCCTCTCTATAAAATCAAACGGTAATAAAATTGAAACCAATCTGTCCAAAGCCCACTGAAAACGATAGAAACAAGTTTTGGTCTTAGAGGATGCTTTCGCTTTTCTTATAATAAATCTTTGAATTTCTTATATTTTTAGTATAATAGAAATGTAAGCGTTTTTATTTACAAAGGGGATGGAAGAAATGAATTTTGATTTGACACAGGAACATAAAATGATCCGTAAAACAATTCGTGAGTTTTCGGATGAGGTTGTAGCGCCAGGAGCAATTGAGCGCGATAAAACGAAAGCATTTCCAAAAGAAATCTTTAAACAGTTGGCCGACATGGGGATGATGGGCTTACCGTTTTCAGAAGAGTATGGCGGAGCAGGTGCAGATACAGTTAGTTTTGCAATCGTTACGGAAGAGCTGAGCAGAGCATGTGCTTCTACAGGTATTACCTATTCTGCGCATATATCGCTAGGTGGTGCTCCACTTAATCTATTTGGTACAGAAGAGCAAAAACAAAAATACTTGGTTCCAGTTTGTACAGGAGAATCATTTGGTGCTTTTGGGTTAACAGAGCCTAACGCAGGTTCAGATGCAGGTGGTACACAGACAACTGCAAAAGAAGATGGCGATGATTTTGTTATTAATGGAAACAAAGCGTTTATAACGAATGCTAGCTATGCAAAACACTTAGCATTAACAGCTATTACTGATGTCAAAGATGGGAAAAAAGAAATTTCTGCTATTATTGTGCCAACGGATTCAGAAGGATTCACTGTTATAGATAACTATGAGAAAATGGGGCTGAATGCTTCTAACACAACTGAGCTAGTATTAGAAAATGTACGAGTGCCCAAGGAAAACTTGTTAGGTGAGAAAGGGAATGGATTCAAACAATTCTTAGTAACACTTGACGGTGGTCGGATTGGCATAGGTGCAATGGCAGTAGGAATTGCACAAGCCGCTTTCGACAGAGCACTCCGATATTCTAAAGAGCGCAAGCAATTTGGAAAGACGCTTTCTGAATTCCAGGTAACTCAATTTAAATTGGCAGATATGGCTATGAAAATTGAGCTTGCACGTACAATGGTACACAAAGCGGCATGGTTAAAAGATCAAGGACGTGCATTTGGTAAGGAAGCATCTATGTGTAAACTATATGCATCCGAAATTGCAATGGAAGTAGCAGATCAAGCTATTCAAATACATGGTGGATATGGCTATATGAAAGAGTATGAGGTAGAACGATATATGCGAGATGCTAAATTACTTGAAATTGGTGAAGGGACTTCTGAAGTACAGAGGATGGTAATAGCTCGACATATTGGTTGTTAGATGTAGAAAAAACGCGAAAAATTATGTCCAAATTGTCACAATGTAAGAAAACTTCTCCCCTAGGACTTTTAGTTTTCCCTAGAATGCAGTACAATATTAATGTTGACTAATTCTATATTAGAAAAGATTGTATTAAAGGGAGGGTTAACTATGCAAAGAAATCCAATAATTCCATTTATCTTAATTATGGCTTTTGGTATTGGTTTAATTTTCTTCTTGTCTATGGACGGTGTAGGTAACAAAGAAGAAATGGCTGCAACTGAAGAGCATGCAGAAGGTGGAGAAGATGCATCTGCTGGTGAATTTGATCCGGAAGCTCTAGCTCAAGGAAAATGTATCGGTTGTCATGGTAATAGTTATGAAGGTGGGATGGGCCCATCATTAGTTGGAACTTCATTGTCTGAAGACGAAGTCAAAGACGTTTTAGCAAACGGTAAAGGTTCTATGCCACCTGGTTTAGTACCTGCTGAAAACATTGACGCTATGGCAGCATGGGTTAAATCTTTAGAATAGTATTTGACTAAAAGACCTTCGATTCTGTAAAAGAATCGAGGTCTTTTTTCTTTTTTGCTATAATAGATAATGAAGAGGTGTTGTAATAATGAATGCAAAAAAATTATCGGAAAGACTGAGAACGGTCGCTTCCTTTGTGAGAGAAAATACTATTTTAGCGGATATTGGTAGTGACCATGCTTATTTGCCTTGTTATTTAGTACATGAAGGCATTATTTCAAAAGCTATTGCAGGGGAAGTAGTAAAAGGTCCATTCGAATCTGCCCAAAAACAAGTGATAAGTGAGGGGCTACAAGAAAATATTGAAGTACGTTTCGGTAACGGATTAGAGGTAATCTCAGAAGGGGACAATGTTCAAACAGTTACTATAGCTGGAATGGGTGGTCCGCTTATAGCATCTATTCTAGAATCTGGAAAAGAGAAACTTTTCAAAGTAGATACACTAATTTTACAACCTAATATACATGCCAAAGCTATACGAGAATGGGCTATTCAAGAACAATGGAAGATAGAACAGGAAGTAATTCTGGAAGAACATGATAAAATTTATGAGATTCTTGTATTAAAAAAAGGCAGCATGAAGTTATCAGAAAAGGAGTTATTAGTTGGTCCTATTTTAAGTAAAGAAAAGTCTCCTGTCTATCAAAAGAAATGGAGCAATGAATTAAATGAGTGGCAAAGAATTGTAAATGAGCTAAGTAAAATACCAGGAACTGAGGTACAACAAAAGAAACAAGAAATTGAATCTAAAATTGCCTTAGTGAAGGAGACTTTATAAACGATGAAGGAAACAAATGGACAACATATTATTTCCCTTTTCGAACAATGGGCACCAAAATCATTGGCAGTCGATGGAGATCCAGTAGGCTTACAAATTGGTACTCTAAATAAAACTATAACAAAAGTTTTGGTTACCTTAGACGTGAATTTGGATACGGTAGAAGAAGCGATTATAAGTGGTTGTGAGCTTATTATTGCTCATCATCCTCCAATTTATCGAGGATTGAAAAATATGCGAACAGATTTACCTCAAGGTATTTTAATCGAGAAATTGATAAAACATGATATTGCTGTATATGCTGCACATACGAACTTAGATATCGCCGCGGGAGGGGTAAATGATTTACTCGCTACTGCTTTGCAATTAGAGAATATAGATATCCTAGAGCAAACTACCTCGGAACAATTGATGAAGTTAGCAGTATTTGCCCCGAAAGAATCCACAGATCTAGTAAGAAATGCTTTAAGTGTTGCTGGTGCAGGTCAAATCGGGGATTATTATTCATGTAGCTTCACCTCAGCTGGAGAAGGAAGGTTTAGACCTTCGGACTTAGCAAGCCCTTATATTGGTCAAGCGAATGAATTAGCAATAGTGGAAGAGGATAAAATTGAAGTAGTTTTTCCTGTTTCTATGAAAAATAATGTGTTAAAAGCATTGTTAACAAATCATCCATATGAAGAGCCCGCATTTGATTTACTATTGTTGGAATCAGAAGTAAATAAAAAAGGTCTCGGAAGAATTGGGACATTGCCTGAAAAACTAACCTTATCTGCATATGCTCAAGTAGTCAAACAGCAATTAAATGTACCTTTCGTTAGAGTTGTAGGTGATTTAACGAAGGAAGTTCAGAAAGTTGCTGTACTAGGTGGAGATGGCAACAAATATATACAGACAGCTAAAAGAGCAGGCGCAGATGTATTTATAACAGGCGATTTATATTTTCATGTAGCCCAGGACGCAGAGGCTGTTGGATTATCGGTTATTGATCCAGGACATCATGTAGAGCAGATCATGAAAATTGGAGTTGCGGAATATATGACAGAGGTTTGCATTCAAAACAAACTCTCAGTTGAATTCATCCCCTCTAAAATTTCAACGGAGCCCTTTCAATTAATTTAATATGGAATGCTATAGAAAAAGCTGCTCAATTGTGAGCAGCTTTTCCTATTTAACTGTATAGGGTTCAATACGATTTACCGGTTTTGGTATTTTAATTTTAGGAAGTATTTTTTCTGATACTGTTTTTTTCGTTGTATCATGAGTTTCGGGATCGTTTGGATCATATTTTTCTAGAAATTGAATTACTTCTTTTACAATAGGAGTTGGTGTGGAAGCGCCTGCAGTTACAGCTACATGAGAAATATTGTCCAACCATTCCAATTTTAAATCAGAGATGTCGCCAATTCTGTAAGAAGGAGTTCCAGCGATTTCCTCTGAAACTTGTGTCAGTCTGTTAGAATTATTACTCATTGGATCGCCTACTACTATTAAAAGTTCTGCTTCACCAGCTTGTTCAGCAACTGCTTCTTGTCGAACCTGAGTAGCCAAACAGATTTCTTTATGAACTTCAATATGTGGGAATTTCTCTTCTAATTTTTTCATTAGATCCACAACATCCCACTGTGACATTGTAGTTTGATTGGTAACGAGTAATTTATCTGTCGAGATTGTTAAATTTTCAACATCCTCTATTGTTTGAACAAGATGGACCTTGTCAGGTGCTACACCAATTGCACCCTCTGGCTCTGGATGTCCTTTTTTGCCGATATAAATTATATCGTAGCCTTCAGCTGTTTTTTCACTTATGAGGTCATGAGTAACTGTAACATCCGGACATGTTGCATCTATTGAAACTAGCCCCTTTTTACGAGCTAATTCTTTTACTTCTGGTGAAACACCATGAGCGGTAAAAATAACAGTACCTGTATCAACCTTCGATAATATATCTAAGCGATTTTCTCCGTCTAAAGTAATTATTCCATCCTTCTCAAATGCATCTGTTACATGTTTATTATGAACGATCATTCCCAAAATATATATAGGCCTTGGAAGAGAAGTGTCCAGTGCAGCATTTCGAGCAATAACCATTGCATCCACTACACCGTAACAGTATCCCCTAGGCGAAATTTTTTGTACTTTCATTTTACGTAACTCCCTTCAATACGAGCATACTCATATTATAACGGAGCACATGGGTGATTACAAAATTTTAAATTGGTGGCTGGAAAATTCGAGGTATGGATGCTCCGGTTGGTAAAGAAGTAGCTGCTCTTGCGGCTGTGGATGCGGCAGAAGCACTAACATTACCGGCAGCTGCAGTTGTAGCAGTTGCAGCAGCTGGAACAGACTGAAAACCACGATATAATTTCAACAGAGCTGGAACGTTTTGAATCATAGGAGCGAATTGTCTAACCATAGGCGTAAGCTGCTGAGCGGTATTTAAAAATTTGTCAGCTGTTTGTAAGTAGCCCATAGTTTTGGACATTGGTTGGCCCATTGGTTGACCCTGCTGAAAGCCTCCTGTGGGTGCTGATTGGAACTGACTAAAAAAATTAGTTGCCGGTCCTGCGGGTGCAGGTGGTGGAGGAGCCTGTTCACCTCCAAAAAAATTGAAGGAATTATTCGGAACATTCTGGGGACTGGAATTGGACATGCCAAAAAAATCATTTCCCCGATTTTGGGCGAACGGATAAAAAGATTGGTAGCGCATTTTTTCATCTCCTTTCGAACAACAAAGACTATTCTATTCTATGCAAATTATACGTTTTATGTACAATCGTGGTACAATAAAGAAATGTGAGGGAGTGACGTAGGATGTCCAAATATACAGATTATAGTTTTCAGCCTTTTTTAGTAGATGCAATTGAAAAATTAGGCTTCCAAGAACCAACGCCAATTCAAAAAGAAATGATTCCACTTGTTTTAAAGGGGAAAAGTGCGATTGGTCAAGCACACACTGGAACAGGAAAAACACATAGTTTTTTGATCCCAATTGTTGAAAAAATAGATGCTAGTAAAAAAGAAGTACAAGCAGTTATTACATCACCAACAAGAGAGCTTGCAACACAAATTTATAATGAGTTGAACAAGCTAGTAGAAGGCACAGAAATTCAGACAAAATTATTTATTGGTGGGACGGACAAAGCCCGTTCAATAGAAAAACTAAAAACACAACCACAAATTGTTGTTGGAACACCAGGTAGACTTCGTGATCTTACAGTAGAGCAAGCGTTACTTGTTCATACTGCAAATGTTTTAGTTGTAGACGAAGCGGATTTAGCTTTCGATCTTGGATTTATCAATGAAATCGATCAATTTGCGTCTCGTATGCCTGAGAAGCTAGAAATGTATGTTTTTTCTGCTACAATTCCAGAAAAATTACAACCTTTCTTAAAGAAATATATGGATTCACCAGTCCATATCAAAATAGGCGAAAAACGTCGTGTAGCAGAGGGTATTGAATTTATTGTAACTCCAGTTCGAAGTAAATCTAGGAAGAAACGTTTACTGGATGTTATGGAAGGTATAAATCCCTACCTAGCCATTATATTTGCAAATACGAAACAACATGCAGATGAAGTAGCAAATTATTTACAAGGTAATGGTGTTAAAGTTGGCGTGGTACATGGTGACATATCACCTCGTGATCGTAAACGTGTGATGAAACAAATACATGATCTAGAATTTCAATATATTGTTGCAACGGATTTAGCTGCACGAGGGATTGATATTCCTGGAGTCAGCCATGTTATCAACTATGAACTTCCAGATGATTTAGAGTTTTTCGTTCACCGTGTAGGAAGAACAGCACGTGCTGGGATGACAGGTATCGCTATTTCATTATATGAACCATCGGACGAGGATGCTTTAGTACGTCTTGAGAAAATGGGTATTCCTCTCGAACATAAAGATGTGATTAATGGAGAATGGTCAGAGCTTAAGGAGCGCCACGCACGAAAAAACCGTACTAAAAATGAAAATGAGATAGATGCAAAAGCTAAGGCCCTAGTTCGTAAGCCTAAAAAGGTAAAACCTGGCTACAAGCGTAATATGAAATGGGAAATGGATAAAGTGAAGAAAAGAGAGAGACGTATTAAAAACCGTAAGAAATAAGGAGTTGCTATCATGTTATTAGGTTCACATGTTTCTATGAGTGGAAAAGAAATGCTGCTGGGTTCGAGTAAAGAGGCTGCATCATATGGTGCAAATACATTTATGATTTATACAGGAGCACCACAAAATACCAGAAGAAAACCAATTGAAGAATTGAATATTGAAGCTGGTATTGCACATATGAAAGAAAATGGGATGTCCAATATCGTCGTTCATGCTCCTTATATTATTAATTTAGGAAATACAACAAAACCGGAAACTTTCGCGCTTGGTGTAGAGTTTCTACAAAAAGAAATTGAAAGAACTGCGCATATAGGTGCCAGTCAAATTGTTTTGCACCCAGGAGCCCATGTAGGAGCCGGTGCAGATGCTGGTATCGCTAGAATTGTTGAAGGTTTAAATGAAGTACTAGCAACCGAATTCCCTGTTCAAATAGCTTTAGAAACAATGGCTGGAAAAGGCTCGGAATGTGGTCGAACATTTGATGAACTTGCACAAATAATAGATGGGGTTGTAAACAATCATCGATTATCCATTTGCATGGATACTTGTCATATTCATGATGCTGGTTATAATATCGTCCATGATTTTGATGGTGTCCTAAATGAGTTCGATAAAATAATTGGTATTGATCGTTTAAAAGTACTTCACATCAATGATAGTAAAAATGTATGTGGTGCAGCAAAAGACCGTCATGAGAATATCGGTTTTGGTGAAATTGGATTTGAGGCATTACAATATATCGTGCATCATCCACAATTGATGGAACTGCCGAAAATTTTAGAAACACCATTTGTTGGCGTAGACGCTAAATCAAAAGAAGCCCCATACAAACATGAGATTGAAATGCTTCGTACAAAACAGTTTAATCCAGAAACTATTGATGCATTACGTTAAAGTGAAACCTCAATCAGTGGGGGTTTCATCCCCACTGACTATTAGTTAAACCATTCGGTCTGACCGTTAATACGGTAAAAAATTTTAAGGCATTATCTTCTTTTAGCCAAAAGAAGATGGTGCTTTTTCTTTTATTTCTTTATAAAGGTCCATTGCACGTTGTTCTCCAAGTATTTGAATCAATTTTTGTTGAATTGCGAGTGGTACTCCAAAAACAAGCCAGGAAAGTGAAATTTCTTTTAATAGTGGATGGACACTTTTCAACTCTCTGTCTGACAATTGTATATCGAAACCTCTTACAATTGTTTTAAATTCCTTTAATGTACATGTTTGAAGCTGTTGAATAAATTTATGGATATCCAGAAAAACATCCTTTCAAGCAATTTTTATTTACACATAGTGCATTATGGATTATACTAAAAACTTGTAAATCGTAATCATTCTTAATTAGAATCGAGGAATAATAATGGGAACCCCATTTATCAGCTTAAATAATATTTCGTACCAATATGAACAAACAAAGGCGTTAATCGACATTAATCTAACGATTGCAGAAGGTGACTTTTTAGCAATTATTGGACCGAATGGCTCTGGGAAATCCACATTATTAAAAATAATACTAGGGCTATTAAAACCGACAAAAGGAGAGGTACTTCTTTTTGGAAAGCCGGTCTCTCAGTTTAAGGATAAAGAGCGCATTGGGTACGTTTCACAAAAATCAAATTCATTTAATACTGGTTTTCCAGCTACTGTAACAGAGGTAGTAAGAAGTGGTTTGGTAAAGAAAACAGGATTATTTCATCGTTATCCTGCAAATGTTGATAAACAAGTGAAGCAAGCATTAAAATCAGTAGGTATGGATGAATTCTCTATGAAAAATATAGGTGACCTTTCCGGCGGGCAGCAACAGCGAGTCTTTATCGCAAGAGCGTTGATCAGTAATCCGAATGTATTGATATTAGACGAGCCAACAGTAGGAGTAGATAGCAAAAATGTAAAATCGTTTTATAATATGTTAAGTCATTTAAATCGGGAACATAATATTACGGTTGTTTTAGTTACACATGATGTCGATGCAGTATCCAAAAGTATTAGTCACGTGGCCTGTTTAAATCAGCGAATTCATTTTCACGGCTTTAAAAATGAAATGGATCAGATGAGTGACGAACAATTAGAGGCTTGGTATGGACATGCAGTTCGTAAAGTCGATCATCAAAGTGAGGTAAGATCATGATTGAGTCTATTTTTCAGTATGAGTTTTTACAAAATGCCTTTGCCTCAGGCTTAATCATTGGTTTTATTGCTCCACTATTAGGTGTATTTATCGTTGTACGCAGACTTTCGTTAATAGCAGATGCATTGAGCCATGTTACTTTAGCAGGTATTGCTGGTAGCCTATATTTAAGCCAAACCTTCGGGGCATTAGCTTTATTAAACCCTCTGTATTTAGGAATTGTAGCATCGGTAACCGGCTCGTTGTTTATTGAAAGATTAAGAAGATTATATAAACACTATGAGGAACTTGCTATACCAATAATCATGTCTGCTGGTCTTGGTTTTGGTGCAATTTTTATCTCATTAGCAGAGGGATTTAGTTCTGACTTATTTAGTTATTTATTTGGTTCTGTATCGGCAGTAAGTCGTCAGGATTTATGGATTATTATTGGTATTACTTTTATTGTAATATTATTTTTAAGTTTATTTTTTAAGGAATTATTTGTGCTTTCTTTTGATGAGGAATATGCGAAAGCATCAGGTCTTCCAGCTAAATGGATTCATGTTTTATTTATGATTGTGACTGCATTAGTTATTGCAGGGTCTATGCGAATTGTTGGTATCTTACTTGTATCCTCACTTATGACATTACCCGTTGCTGCTGCTATGCGTATTTCAAAAAGCTTTAAACAAGCGATTCTGCTATCTGTAATATTCGGCGAGTTGTCTGTTATTGTCGGTTTAGTTAGTGCATTCTATTTAGATTTAGCACCAGGTGGAACAATTGTAGTTACATCGATTATCATTTTACTTCTAACTATTTTATCGAAAAAGATAGGGAGCAAGGGAGCTGTTTCAGGGTGAATATAGAAAAAGCATGGGACATTCTTAAAAATGAAGGATTTAAAAAAACAGATAAACGTGAGCAAATACTCAGTATTTTTTCAGAAACAGAAAAATATATAACAGCTAAAGACATTCTTAATGTGATGAAAAAAGAACATCCTGGGATGAGCTATGATACAATTTATAGAAATTTAAGCACATTTGTAGATTTGGGGATTTTAGAAGAAACTGAGTTAACAGGGGAGAAACATTTTAGAATGCAGTGTGAGGCTGATCATCATCATCACCATTTCATCTGCATGTCCTGCGGTAACATTAAAGAAATTCCATTTTGTCCAATGGAAGTACTACAAAATGCAATACCTGGATACGAGATAGAAAATCATAAATTTGAAATCTACGGCAATTGCCCTTCATGTCATTAATAAAAAGTAGTGTAAACCAGCATATGGTTTGCACTATTTTTTTGATATTTTGCTAAACATGTTTGACATATTGTGAGGTGTTTATATGTGAAATATAATGACAAGGGAACGTAAGGAAAAACCTGTCTCAAGATGAACTTGCGCAGCTTTGTCGGGTAATAAACGAAAATCAAATTAACTCCCTACTACAAATTATATTCTAGGCGAAATCCGAACAATGTTGATTTCTGCTCCTGGCGAAATAGAAAGCAGTAGTATCAGTTAATCCGCAACATGATTAACTATATTTACTTATCTATAAAAAAGGCTAACCTCTGAGAGGTTAGCCTTAAATTTATTTTATTGACATTGAAAATTCCTTTTCAATCCATTTATTCGCTTCAATCCAATTATTTACTCGGATAACGCGAGATGGAACTGGCAACTGATTATACGGAGTATTAAATAATAACACTGGAATATCAAGTTCCTCACTAATTTCTACTGCGTTATCATGTTTGTCTTCGAAAAATGCGTGAACACCATGTTTACGAGCAGTTTCAATTTTGTTATGTGTTCCTATTAACTCAATGTGATCGTATAACAGTTCTTGTTGTTTGAACCAATCTAACGTAATATCCATCACATTATCTCCACGAGCGGAAATGAAATATAACTCGTATTTTTCTTTCCAAGCCGATAATACAGCGTGTGCATCTGGTTGAATAGGCGAAGTAGCATAAATGATAGGTTCTGCTTTCTTAAACCATTCATAGAAATCCTTCTCACTTACAGGAAACGCCTTTGTTAAATCATATTCTTTTATATCCTCTAGCTGTAAATTACATTTAAATGCTTCGTTAATATGGGGAAGCAAAGAAGTAGGGGATGTTACTGTCCCGTCTATATCGATACCAAATCGTATATTCGTCAATTGCACCATTCCTTACGCTTGTTGTTTTTCTTGATCTTGCTGTTCTTCTAGTTCTTTATTTGCAAAATATTCTGCAGCAATCTTATCTATTTCAACTTTTAGTTCCTCTACCATTGTTTCTTCAGGTACTTTACGAACTGTTTTGCCCTTCATGAATAACAGACCTTCTCCACGTGCGCCTGCGATCCCTATATCAGCTTCACGAGCCTCACCAGGACCGTTAACTGCGCATCCAAGTACTGCAACTTTAATAGGTGCTTTAATTTTTGAGATGTATTCTTCCACTTCATTTGCAATTTTTATTAGGTCAATTTCAATGCGCCCGCATGTAGGACAAGAGATTAAAGTAGCTGCATTAGAAGATAATCCAAAAACTTTTAGTAATTCGCGAGCAACTTTAATTTCTTCTACTGGGTCTGCACTTAAGGACACACGCATCGTGTTACCGATTCCCATACTTAACAGTGTTCCTAATCCAGCAGCACTTTTGATAGAACCTGAGAAAAGTGTTCCAGACTCAGTAATTCCTAAATGCAGAGGGTAGTCAAATGCTTCTGATGCTTTACGGTAAGCTTCAACAGCAAGTGTTACATCCGATGCTTTCATAGAAACGATGATGTCATGAAAGTCTAAGTCTTCTAGAATTTTAATATGATGTAACGCACTTTCTACCATTCCATCAGCTGTAGGGTAACCGTATTTTTCTAAAATCTTTCTTTCTAGGGAACCAGCGTTTACCCCAATTCGAATTGGAATCCCTTTTGCTTTAGCTGCATTAACAACCGCTTCTACTTTTTCTTTACGCCCAATATTACCTGGGTTAATACGTATTTTATCAGCACCTTGCTCAATCGCAATTAGCGCTAACTTATAGTCAAAGTGTATATCCACTACTAAAGGGATATTAATACGTTTTTTTATTTCTCCGATAGAATATGCTGCGCGTTCATCTGGACATGCGACACGTACGATTTGACAGCCGGCTTCCTCTAATCGTAGGATTTCAGCAACTGTTGCTTCTACGTCATGTGTTTTTGTTGTTGTCATACTTTGTATAAATAGCTCATTGCTTCCACCTATTGTTAAGTTTCCAACTCGCACTGGACGAGTTTTGGAACGATGAATTATTCCACTCATGAAATTCTCTCCTTCTTGAGGCATATGCCATCACTATCCATCATTTTATCAGTCTTTTGAATGAAATGACAAGAAAGAAAGCTCTACTTTACATTATTTACATTCCGCAGACAGTGCATAAACAGGTAACAATACATTTTCTCCTACTTTGAAGGACTGATTTATAAAATGCGGATTTAGATTATAAAAGTCAGTTAGTCTCTCTGTGAAAGTGATAGATTCATTAGAAGGATATAGAGAAAATAAGGAATGTAGTGTATCTCCCGCGACAATTTCTACTGTTATATAATCTAATTTTTTTTCACATTCAACTGGCTGAGAAGAGTAGGCAAGTGGGATGGTTCCCTCGATTAAATCTACTTTTACGATATAAAAAGAAATGAGTAATAGAATAGTTGCTACGAATATTTTCATATTAAAACCCCCTCTACCTACTCTATGCAGGGTAAAGGGGTACTATGTATTATCTTTTAACTGGATAGTATTTAGTTGCTGAAATGATAATTACTAAACTTATAGTATAGATTACGAGTTGAATATAGTTATTAGAAAGTTGTAGTATAGCAAAAATGATAGATAGCAACATCGGAATCGTATTTGCAAATAAAGCCGTTCTCCAAATATGACGATAATCACCTTTTCTTTTTCTAATGTGAAGGATGATACTCCCTATGTATGCAAATATACTAATACGAACAAAAATAAATAAAGTATTCAATACAAATAAGAATATAAAGGAGAATGGATATAAGAGCCATTGAATCTGAGAAAAGTACTCAAGTAATCCTTCCATCGATTGTTGTTGGTCAGAAATTCCGTTAAGAAAATAAACAAAAGAGATAATGGACATGATTAATATATAAATAAATATATATTGCATTACTTTCCCAATCGGAATAAGTCGAAATGCAGCCATTTTTTTGGAACTATATAAGCTAGATTTGAACAGTTGTAATAAACTCAAATGATGTCACCCTTTCACTTATATTCTAACATCAAAGATACGGAAAACAAAAAGTAGAAATTACTTTGTTAAGAAATTGTAAATAATATTTGAATCTATTTACAATACCTTCATTATTAATGAATAATAGGTATGTATGTGAAAATTGTCGAAAACGGGAGTTGAGTATTAAGTGGAATTAAATTGGCAAGAAATGCTCTTTCAATTTTTTGGTGGATTGGGTATTTTCTTATTCGCCATTAAATTTATGGGTGATGGTCTTCAAAAAGCTGCGGGGGATAGACTTCGTGACATTTTAGATAAGTACACAACCAATCCTTTTATGGGTGTTTTAGTCGGTATTATCGTTACTGTTCTTATTCAGTCTAGCTCGGGTACGACGGTTATAACAGTTGGGTTAGTTAGCGCAGGATTTATGAAGCTAAGACAAGCAATTGGAGTAATTATGGGTGCCAATATCGGTACAACTGTAACTGCTTTTATCATCGGCTTCGATGTTGGTGGATATGCTTTACCTATAATGGCTGTTGGGGCATTTCTTTTGTTCTTCTTTAAGAAAAACAAAATTCAAAATTTAGGAGAAGTTATTTTTGGTTTTGGTGGGTTGTTCCTTGGACTCGAACTGATGAGCGATGGGATGAAGCCTCTAAGAGAAATGACTGCTTTCACTGACTTTACACTTAGTATGAGTGATAGCCCTATTCTTGGAGTATTTGCAGGAACAATTTTTACATTAATCGTTCAAAGTTCGAGTGCAACTGTTGCAATTTTACAAGGACTTTATGCAGAAAACCTTCTTTCATTATCAGGCTCTCTGCCAGTTCTATTCGGAGATAATATTGGTACAACTATTACAGCGATACTTGCTTCTTTAGGTGCTTCAGTTGCAGCCAAACGCGCAGCAGCTACACATGTACTATTTAACGTCGTCGGTAGTATAATATTTTTAATTTTGTTGACGCCTTTTACAATGTATATACAGTGGATATCTGGAGTGCTTGATTTGGAAAGTAAAATGCAAATAGCATTTGCCCACGGATCTTTTAATGTAGCTAATACGATGATACAATTCCCGCTTATTGGTGCATGGGCTTATCTTGTTACAAAACTTATTCCAGGAGAAGATGTCTCAATTGAATATAAACCAAAACATTTAGACGTTCACTTTATTGAACAATCACCATCCATTGCAATTGGACAGGCAAAAGAAGAAATATTGCGTATGGGTGCTCTAAGTGTTCAAGGACTAGAAACAACTTATTCTTATTTAAGAACGAATAACAAAAAAGAAGCAGCCTTAGGCTATCAAATAGAAGATGCTTTGAATAATTTAGATCAGAAAATTACAGATTATCTCGTACAGATATCTTCTCAGTCTTTATCAGCACAAGATTCTGCTCGACATAATATCTTAATGGATACGGTACGAGATGTAGAAAGAATTGGGGATCACTTTGAAAATATTATTGAATTAATCGAATATAGAGAAGTGAATCGTTTAATTCTTACAGAAGATGCTATAAAAGATGTTTCAGAAATGTTTGAGCTTACAATAACAACAGTTTCGAAAGCATTGGAAGCATTAGATACGAACAATGTTGAATTAGCGCAAAACGTGTCGGAGCAAGAAAATGTAATTGATAAAATGGAACGTCAGTTTAGAAAAAATCACATACTTCGCGTAAACGAAGGACATTGCTCTGGTCAAGCGGGAATTATGTTTGTAGATATTTTGAGCAACCTTGAGCGTATAGGTGATCACGCTTCTAATATTGCAGAAGCAGTTTTAGGTAAAAGAATATGATAGAAATTATCGGTTGGATATTAATCGTTATATGTTTCATCGTCGCCTTTGTCGGAACGTTCTATCCAATAATTCCATCAGTAGTGTTTATGCTTTTGGGATATGTGGTATATGGGTTGTTTTTTTCCTTTACAGAGCTAACATGGCTGTTTTGGGTAATTCAAATTTTGTTTGTTGTATTATTGTTTAGTGCAGATATGGCGGCAAATGCTTTTGGTGTGAAAAAGTTCGGTGGCACTAAAGCTGGGGTTTGGGGAAGTACAATTGGACTGCTTTTTGGTCCATTTGTTATTCCTGTAGCAGGTATTTTAATAGGACCATTTATAGGGGCCGTTATTGCAGAATTAATCGTTACGCGCCTTGGTTTAAAACAAGCAATTAAGTCAGGTGTAGGTTCTTTAATTGGTTTTTTAACTTCATCTGTAGTAAAAATTATTATTTTAGTCATTATGCTCATTGTGTTTGTTTTCTTCGTATAAAGTGAAACTTCAATCAGTGGGGAGTATCTTCATCCACACTGATTGTTGGTTGAACCATTCGAGCGTTTACGGGCAGTTGATTTTAACTATACGCTTCAATTCTTGGACAAGGCGTTGAAATTGGAAGTGATTACTGCCCGTTAATGCGGAATAAGTTCAGTCAAAAGTATGATAATAATTATTTTAGTCGATTTTAATTGAACGATTGTTCATAGTTTGATACGCTAATACATGGAAAGAATTTTCTAAAATATTTTTTAGGAGGAAACAATAATGGCATATGAATTACCAGAATTACCTTACGCATATGATGCACTAGAACCACATATCGACAAAGAAACGATGAATATTCATCACACTAAACACCACAATACTTACGTGACAAACGTAAATAATGCGCTTGCAGATCATTCTGATTTACAAGGCAAATCAGTGGAAGAGTTAATCGCAAATTTAGATGCTGTTCCTGAAGCAATTCGTACGGCAGTTCGCAACAATGGTGGCGGACATGCTAACCACTCATTATTTTGGCAAATCCTTTCACCAAACGGTGGCGGAAATCCAACAGGTGAATTAGCTACAGCAATCGATGCTAAATTCGGTAGCTTTGATGCATTTAAAGAAGAGTTCGCTAAAGCAGCTACAACTCGCTTTGGATCAGGTTGGGCTTGGTTATCAGTAGCTAATGGAGAATTAGAAGTTTCTTCTACAGCGAACCAAGATTCACCGATTATGGAAGGTAAAACTCCATTATTAGGTTTAGACGTATGGGAGCATGCTTACTACCTAAACTATCAAAACCGTCGTCCTGACTACATCGGTTCATTCTGGAATGTAGTAAATTGGGATGAAGTATCAAAACGTTTTGCTGCTGCAAAATAATAATATTGGTTTAGCAGTATAATTTGCATAATAATTGAAACTTAGCACACACTTTTTCGTCTAAAAGTGTGTGCTTTTTATGTTACACTATACTTAAGGAAATTATTTAATAAAGAAGGTGATCTCATGCGAAAAATTCCAAATAAACGTACACAAAGTATGAAGGCTAAACAACGAGCAAATATTACTTTTCGTATGAACATACTGTTTTTCTCGATATTTGTACTTTTTACAATGCTTATTCTTCGCTTAGGCTATTTACAAATAGTAAAAGGAGAAGATTATACGCGAGCTTTAGCTCGTACCGAAGAAGTCCCGGTAAATACTAGTGTACCCCGCGGTCGAATTTTCGATAGTGAAGGGCGAATAATGGTTGATAATCTTCCTCAACGAGCGATTACGTATACAAAAATGCAAACAACGAAATCAAAAGAAATGTATAAAATTGCAGAAACATTAAGTATTCTAATAGAAAAGAAACCAAACGGTATTACCAAGAGTGATTTGCAGGATTTCTGGTTAACAAAATATCCAGAGGAAGCACTTGAATTGGTGACAGATAAAGAGCGTAAAGCAATAGAAGCAGATGAAGAATTAGAAAAAAAAGAGCAAAATAGAGCAATCGACCGTTTGACTAGAAGTAGAATTACGGATGAACAACTGAATTCCTTTACCGCAGATGAATTGGAAGTCATTGCAATTTATAGAGAAATGGCTTCTGGATATGCATTATCTCCTCAGATTATTAAAGGGGATGACGTGAAAGAAGAAGTTACAGTTGAAGAATTTGCACGGGTCTCTGAAAGACTAGGTGATTTAGAGGGAGTAAATACTACAACAGATTGGAGAAGAGTAAAAACTTCCTCACTTGCTATATTAGGCTCAACTACATTACCCAAAGTAGGTATTCCAAAAGACCGATTAGATTATTTTCTATCTCGAGACTATTCTCGAAATGATCGTGTAGGAACAAGTTATATTGAACAACAGTATGAGGAAGTACTCCAAGGTCAAAAAAGTGTTGTCAAAAATATAACTGATGGAAAAGGAAGAGTTATCGATATTCAAACAGTTTATGAAGGAGAACCAGGAAAAGATTTAGTGTTAACAATGGATAGTGAAATTCAATTAGCACATGAAGAAATTCTAGCAGAAGAACTACTTAAATTGAGTAAAAACAATGGTGCTCAATATTTGCAAAATGCTTATTTTATTATGATGGATCCATATACTGGGGAAGTACTTTCACTAGTAGGTAAAAGAATTGGGAAAAATGAAGATACAGGTGCAAAAGAAATCAAAGACTACGCATTTGGTGCATTTACTAATGCATATGAAGTGGGGTCCACAGTGAAACCAGGTACAATACTTACAGGTTATCGCGAAGGGGTATTAGAAATCGGAACCTCACTAGTAGATGAACCAATCCGTATAAAGGGGTCGGAGCCAAAAAGTTCTGTATTTAACCGATCCGGAAGTATACGGATGACTGATTTACAAGCACTAGAGCGTTCTTCAAACGTGTATATGTTTAAAACAGCTTATGGAATTGCGGGCAGTACTTATCGAGCAAATCAGTCTATTAACTTTGGGACAGATGCCTTTCTTAAAATGAGAAGTGGATATGCTCAACTTGGACTCGGAGCATTAACAGGAATAGATCTGCCTGGAGAAGTGAACGGGAGCACTGGTGGATTTGAAGATGGTAAACTATTAGACTTAAGTATTGGACAGTTTGATACGTACACTACATTGCAACTAGCTCAGTTTGCTTCTACTCTTGCTAATGGTGGTAGTAGAATTCAACCTCATGTAGTTAAGGAAATTAGAGAGCCTTCTGAGGATGGTGTCCAACTAGGTAAAGTAGTAAAAGAAATGACTCCAAATATATTAAACACAGTAGATAACACTCGTGAGGAGATTGAACGTGTTCGTCAAGGTATGAAACTCGTGTATTTTGGTGATAGAGGAACGGCTAGAGGCGCTTTTTCAAATGCCCCATTTACTGGTGGAGGAAAAACAGGAACTGCTCAATCTAGCTACTTTGATGCAGAATTATGGCGAACATTTGGTACTGTAAACTTAACTCATGTTGGTTTTGCCCCATATGATAATCCTGAGATAGCATACGCACTTGTTATCCCACATGCTTCATTGGAATCGTCATATAAAACAAATTATTCTACGGCAATAGCGCGTAGACTTGTCGATAAATATTTTGAAATCAAACAAAAAAATAATGCAACATCAGTAAGTGATTCCACTTCTACTTCTCTTATAAAACCAGCATTCACAAATGCAAAAATAGATGAAGAAGAAACAGAATAATTAAGCTAATAATAGAGAACAAAAGGGAAGTGAGTCGATCACTTCCCTTTTATTTATGAAAGTATAAAATTTTGTGCCTTGGATTCAGATATCCAGTTTTTTAAAGGATAAGTTCTATTTAATAATACTTCTGATTTCCGTTTCAACGCACTTTCATGTTTCGAAGCTAGCACAGCGATGCAGAAACAGGAGGTCGCTGACCGCTGGTAAGGCCGAGCCTGCTTGTTCGCTACGCTCCCTGCTGGGGCTCTACTTTCTGATTGGAGTCTCAACGCTTCACTACAATATAAAAAGGGTGTAGTACTCAACCATAAGAATTAGCGAAGCATCTCGCTAGATGAAAGAATTAATTTAACATAATAATCATCCTAAAGTCGCTGATTAATTAAGTAAGCTATTTTCTTTTAAAATTCTGCTGAAATTTTCATCATTTTTACGTAGTGAAAATACAAAGTAATTGTAAGTGTGTATTCAATATAGAAAAATAGGTGCGCCAGAAATTATATCTTCTGGTGTTTTTTTTATATGTAAGGAAGAATTTCTGCCCTTCTTCCCAGAAGGATTACTAAACTTGGACCTATAGTTGAAGAAGAGCGACGGACAGATAAATGCTATAAGATTATTGAAAAAAGAAATGCTGGTCTTGACCTTAGTCACGACCAGCCTTTTAAAAATAGAGCAAAAATCTGTCCATAGCACTTCGGAAACAATAGAAACAGGTTTTGACTTTAAAGTGTGGATGCACTTTTCTTCTTCTTCAAATATCAATTGTCCTTCTATGGACAAATCTGTACTTTCTTCTATATAAATGATTATTACTCCATAAACTCCACTAAAATTTCAAACTTCACTCCCATTTCTATTTACAAAAGCTTTACACTCCATTCATACAGACTAAATATACAACCTTTAAAGTAAAGCTTGTAAGAAAAAGAAAACAAAACATATAGGGGGATTTACCTGATGAAAAGCTGGAAGTATTTTATGATGACAACAATGGTTGGTTCGGCACTTGCTCTAGGAGCTTGTGGAGATGATTCAACTACAGACGAAGTTGAGAACGAAACTGGTACAGAAGAAGCTGCAACAGGTGATACTCAAGATGAAGCAGTTCTAGAAGGACAAGTTTCCGGTGATGGTTCAAGTACAGTAGCACCAATTATGGAAGCACTTGTTGAAGAATATGCAGGAGTACAAGATAAAGTTCAAGTAACTGTTGGGGTATCAGGAACTGGTGGAGGTTTTGAAAAATTCATCGCTGGTACAACAGATTTCTCAAATGCATCTCGTCCTATTAAAGACGAAGAGAAAGCAGAATTAGAAGCAGCAGGAATTGATTTTACAGAATTTAAACTTGCAAATGATGGTTTAACAGTAGTAGTAAGCAAAGATAATGACTGGGTTGAAGATGTAACAGTAGAAGATTTAAAGAAAATGTGGATTGAAGATGGAACGACAAAAAAATGGTCTGACATTAATCCAGATTGGCCAGCAGAAGAAATTGTCTTCTACTCTCCTGGTACAGATTCCGGAACTTATGACTATTTTGATGAAGTAATTCTTGATGAAGCAGATCTTGTAAAATCTGCAACGCTATCAGAGGATGATAACGTATTAGTACAGGGTGTCCAAGCGGATAAAAATGCAATTGGTTTCTTTGGTTATGCTTACTACTTGGCAAACCAAGATACTTTAAAAGCAGTTAAAATTGAGGGTGTTGAGCCTAATAACGAAACGATTGAATCTGGTGAATATTCACCACTTTCGCGTCCATTATTCACTTATGTAAGTAACAAAGCGCTTGCTGAAAATGCTGCATTATATGACTTCATGCAATATTCTTTAGAAAATGCAGGGGATATGGCTGAAGCAGTAGGATATGTTCGTCTGGCAGATGCTGAGTATGATAAGGGTCTATCTACTCTAGAAGGTTTAAAATAAGTTGCTATATAGGTAAACGGAAAATGTAAGGAATGGGTAGCTCCTGCTACTCATTTCTTGCGTTATGGTAAAAGGGGGATTCACCGTGAGTCAAAAGCATAGTGCCCAAAAGCTTTCGGTACAAGAGCTTATCCAGAAATCGAGTGGCAAAAAGCAGAAGAAATTAATAGAAAAGATGATTCCGATTATCCTATTATTGATAGCTTCTGTCTCTGTCCTAACGACATTTGGAATTGTTGGAACATTGATTGTTGAAACGTTCATATTTTTTAAAGAAGTAAAAGTTACAGACTTTTTATTCGGTACAGAATGGTATCCTTTTGCAAATTCAGAACAATTATTTGGAATACTCCCATTGATAGCGGGTACGTTAAAGGTAACTGCTATTGCAGTTATAGTTGCTGTACCATTTGGGATTGCATCAGCAATTTTCTTAAGTGAGTATGCTTCTGATAAATCAAGAAGAATTATTAAACCTATTTTAGAAGTATTAGCGGGAGTTCCTACAATTGTATATGGATTCTTTGCTCTAACATTTGTTACGCCTTTGCTTCAACAGTTTATACCGGATTTAAAAATCTTTAATGCACTAAGTCCTGGGATTGTGGTAGGAGTTATGATCTTACCAATGATTGCATCATTATCAGAAGATGCAATGTCCTCCGTTCCTAATTCGATACGCGAAGGTGCTTTAGCTATGGGTTCAACCAAATTAGAAGTAGCGTTGAAGGTAGTTTTACCAGCAGCACTTTCAGGAATTACGGCTTCAATAGTATTAGCAGTTTCTCGTGCAATTGGTGAAACAATGATTGTTTCTCTAGCAGGTGGCTCTACACCAAAGTTCGATTTCAATGTAACAGAATCCATCCAAACAATGACTGCGTATATTGTTCAGGTTTCATCTGGTGATGCGGGTTATGGAACCACAATTTATTACTCGATCTATGCAGTTGGATTTACTTTATTCCTCTTTACTCTGTTAATGAACTATCTTGCTCACGTTATTTCTAAAAAGTATCGGGAGGAATATTGATATGAGATATGTGAATCATGAAGCGGTTGTAAAGAAAATGAACAAACGATTAATTGTAAACCGTGTTTTCAAAACGATATTTTTTGCTGCAACTTTATTTGCCTTATTAGTTTTGGGAGTGCTTTTCTACCGTATCATCTCTCAGGGAGTAGGTTATTTAACACCTGAATTTTTCCAGAACTTCGGCTCACGTATACCTGAAAAAGCAGGTATTAAAGCAGCATTAATTGGTTCTATATGGTTGATGTGTGTAGTTGCACCAGTATCTATTATTCTTGGTGTTGGGACAGCTATTTATCTTGAAGAATATGCTACAAAAAATAAATTAAATGATTTTATTAGAATGAATATTTCTAACTTAGCAGGTGTTCCATCTGTAGTGTTCGGTTTATTAGGTTTAACGATTTTTGTTCGGGCTTTGGCACTCGGAAATAGTGTGTTAGCTGCTGGCTTTACAATGAGCTTGCTCATACTACCAGTCATTATTGTTGGGGCGCAAGAGGCAATAAGAGCTGTCCCGCAAGATGTGCGTGAGGCTTCATATGGTATGGGAGCGACAAAGTGGCAAACCATTATTAATATTGTTTTGCCCTCCGCTATACCAGGTATTTTAACTGGCGCAATTTTAGCACTTTCCCGTGCAGTAGGAGAGACGGCACCTTTAGTAGTAATTGGTATTCCAGTAATTGTTCACTTTCTACCGGATAATTTACTAAGCCAATTCACTGCACTACCGATGCAAATTTATGATTGGGCGAAAAGACCTCAAGAGGCCTTCCAATACGTTTCATCGGCGGGAATTCTTGTGCTCATGATTTTCTTGCTAATTATGAACTCAATTGCAATCTTTATCCGAAATAAATTCCAAAAACGCTATTAAACACGATGAATTTTAGGAGGAACTTAAATGGTACAATTGTTAGAAAAAGGGTCAGCAAGTCAAAAGGAAGCATCTAGTATTGTATACGATACACAAAAGTTAAACTTATGGTATGGAAATCATCACGCACTTAAAAATATCGATTTAAAGATTAAAGAAAATGAAGTTACTGCTATAATCGGACCATCTGGCTGTGGTAAGTCAACCTATATTAAAACGTTAAATCGTATGGTAGAATTAGTACCTACAGTTAAAACATCGGGAGAAATTCTGTATCGTGAACGAAACATCTTTGATGCAAATTACGGAGTAGAGGAACTACGTACGAAAGTGGGGATGGTTTTCCAAAAGCCTAATCCATTTCCAAAGTCTATTTATGACAATATTGCTTATGGTCCGAGAATACACGGTATAAGAAACAAAAAGGTTTTAGACGAGATCGTTGAGAAAAGTTTACGTGGAGCTGCTATATGGGATGAAGTGAAAGACCGTTTAACAACGAATGCTTATAGTTTATCTGGCGGTCAGCAGCAACGTATTTGTATAGCTAGATGTCTTGCTATAGAACCAGATGTTATTTTAATGGATGAACCGACATCGGCACTCGATCCAATTTCCACACTTAAAGTAGAGGAATTAATACAAGAGCTGAAAGAAGATTATTCAATCATTATCGTGACACATAATATGCAACAAGCTGCACGTATTTCGGATAAAACAGCATTTTTCTTGAATGGGGAAGTTGTCGAATTCGATACGACAGATGTTATTTTTTCAACGCCTGAAGATAAACGGACAGAAGATTATATATCAGGTCGTTTTGGATGATGAAGGGGGTTATTCTAACATGGTAGGAAGAGAGAAGTTCGATGCAGATCTGAAATTGGTTCAGTCTTTGTTACTGGAGTTAAGTAATACAGCTATTGACACATTAGACAATTCTATGAGTTATCTTTTTGAGAAAAATATTGAAGGTGCACTGGCCATACTTGATAATGATGAACATATTAACCGTATGGAAGAAGAAGTGAATGATCGAGTAATTTTGTTAATAGCAAAACAACAACCAGTTGCAACTGATTTACGAAGATTAATGGTGCTTGTCAAAATTGCTGCAGATATGGAGCGAATTGGTGATTATGCTTGTAATATCGCAAAGGAAACTATTCGTATTGGTAAAGATGAGCATATTGAGCCAATAATTTTGCTTGAAGAAATGCGCATCAAAACAATTAAAATGCTTAAACAGGTTCTCGATGCATTTACGAACGAGAATATGGAGGAAGCTAAAAGTATAGCTAAATTGGATGATGAAGTGGATGAAATGTACGGGCATATTATTCGGACACTTCTCACTACAGGAGTGAATAATCCTATCCATCTAAGTCAGGTAACTCAATTATCATTTGTGTCACGTTATTTAGAGAGATCTGCAGATCATGCAACAAATATTGCAGAACGCCTTCTATATTTATTAAAAGGTAAGCATTACGAATTAAATAATTAAAACATGATAGTAAATGAAAAACGGTAGATACCTAATTGAGGTATCTACCGTTTTTCATGTGAAATCTACTATTCATGGAGCTTCTAAGAGCCGTAGAGCCTATATTACTGCTGATTTCCGTCCCAGGTGGACGCTTTCCGCGGGGTCTCGACTTTCTCGCCGTTCCTGCTGGAGTAGCCACCTTGCACTCCAATCAAATAGCTGGCAGTACTCCACTTGAAGATTTGGCAAAGCATATCGCTGAGATTAGAAGATGAGCCAAAGTTAATGTTGAGATAAAATAATTTGAAATCGCTGATGAAGTAGAAATACTGTAATTAAATGATAGACGAAGGCAAACAATTTTCTTTTACTAGTGGAAATAAAGAAAATAGTAAGTGTTTACACAATAAAGAAGCGAAATAGCTCCAGATATTGTATCTTCTGGAGCTTACACAAGGAAAAGGAAAGTAGCTTTTCTCTAGTTATCAAAAACCGAACTAACTTGTTTCTAAACGTTGTAGAAGGGCGACGGACAGATAAATGCCAATAGATTACCGAAAAAAGAAAGGCTGGTCGTGACCCCAGTCACGACCAGCCTTTCAAAAAAATTACGGTAATAATATAGCGACTAGACTGTCCTAAACGCTTCGAAAACGATAGAAATAGGTTTTGACCTTATATTGGCGCCGTGCGCATTTTTAGCGAGTGATAGTTTCAGCAATTTGTTTTAAAGACATGGAGGAGTTAACCTCGTAGTTTCCTACTTGAATGCGTCCTGCTAATTCTTGATCAGAAAAATAATTATCCAAATCCACTTTATTTAGTATAATACCAGCATCTTCTAATTTTGCACTAATCTCCGAGGATGTCATACCTATTTGAATGGAGAGAGTCATCGATGCTTCAGATGGAGTATGTTCAGAAGTTGGTTCGGTTACAATAGTTTCTTCTGGTGCACTTGTTTTGACTTGTTGTGCATTATTCAAATCTAGTTGTAGCGCTGCTAGTTGTTTTTTTACATCTGAAAGTTCCTGTTGAGCTTGATCATAAGCATCCTTAGTTATTGCGCTTGTAGAAGTAATATCTTCTTTTACGACGAATCCTTCTATTTGAAATGCTGCTCCAGCAAGAAATAAGCCAATTCCTATATTCCGAATAGTCTTATTCATCACTTTCCACCACCAATTACGTATTTTATTTCATCAATGGTTAAAGAGGAACGGTCACTAATTTCTTTTAACGAATAACCTTGTTTATGCAATTCCAGCACTTGATTTTTTATAATATCATGGATGACGTGCTTCGTTTGTTTTTTAACCGGTATAGAGACTTTTGAAGATTCGATAAGTAGTTCTTCCTCTACTACTTTAAGTCTTCGCTTGATAGCGTTCGTTTCTTGATAAACCGTGAACGATAGGTCTTCTAATTCCGACTCCATTTTTTTGGAGGAGTCCTTGAAGAAAAAAGAAATTGTTATTAATACAACTCCAATAAACATTATAATGATGGAAAAGTCCATAGTATTCACCTCTATTGTTATATTCCTATACTCATACTACCATATCCGAAAAAAAATTGAATAATTTCCTGTATTAATAGTAGATTTTATTTGGATATATGCTATAATTGGTTAGTCGTATAAATCATGCTCAAGTTTTATATTTAATCCTGACAAAGAGTGGGAGGGACAACCATGCGCGTTAATATTACATTAGCTTGTACAGATTGCGGAGAGCGCAACTATATTTCTAAGAAAAACAAGCGTAACAATCCAGAACGTCTTGAACTTAAAAAGTATTGCTCACGTGATAAGAAAATGACTCTTCATAGAGAAACTAAATAATAACCTAAACCAAAACCTAGTATGGTTTTGGTTTTTTTCTATTGTTTGGAGGTATAACAATGACAAAGAAAATTATGAGAAACGCTATGAGAAAGCAGTTAACATCTTTAGATGAGGTTACATATAATAATTACTCAAAACAAATTGAAGAAAAGTTTTTACGACAAATAGCAGTTTTAGACGCTTCCACTATCGGATTAACAATATCTAGCTTCCCTGAAGTGGATACATGGAGTATAATAAAACAATTATGGAGCATGGGAATAAATGTTGTTGTTCCTAAATGTTCACCTTTGGATAGATCAATGATATTCTACCAAATCCAAAATTTTGACCAATTAGAACGCGTTTATATGCACTTACTTGAACCTAATCCTCTTACGTCTAAAGCGATCATTCCTCAGGAGATTGATATACTAGTCGTTCCTGGGATTGTATATAGCGAAACGGGATACCGGATAGGATATGGTGGAGGCTATTATGACCGTTTCTTAACGAATTTTAAGGGAGACACACTGTCATTGGCATTTGATATTCAAGTGGTGAAAAACGTTGAATATGATGTATTTGATTTACCTGTAGATAAAATCATTACACCGAACGAAATTTTTTTGTGCAAACAGATTCGCGAGAAGGATGAATAGTATGAATTCAGTATACGACGTTATGCAACTTTTAAAACGATTTGGTATATATGTATATACGAAAGATCGACTAGCAGATTTAGAAATAATGGAAGATGAAATAAGAGAGCTATATAAAATGCAAATGATTGAGGCAAAAGACTTTCAAATAGCCATTTTGTTACTGAGACAAGAACAAAGTAATAGTAAAATTTAGAACACGTCAGAGTTGATTCTACTCTGACGTTTTATGTTTTTATAAAAAAATGAAACTTTTTACTGGTTGAATCCGTCTTATATAGGGTATGGTATGAAAGACTTGTACAATTGTATCAAAATCCTTATTCTTTTATATTGATTTATTGTAAAGAAAGGATTAAGATAAGTTCTGTTACTTTTAACATATTTAACTAAAGAGTAAAAAAGGGGAGGGTGTAGGCATGAAGAAGAGAAATTGGCCAACACATTCTATTCTGATTCTTGCTGTTGTGGCAACATGGATAAAAACCTATATTGTTTACCACACCAGCTTTGACATGGATATTGAAAATTTGATGCAACAACTGATACTTTTTATAAATCCGCTTAGTTTTTTACTATTTATCTACGGACTTTCATTGTTCTTTAAGAGTCCTAAAGGTAGAAATAGATATATAGTAATTTCTAGTATAATACTTTCAGCTGTTGTATATGCTAATGCAGTATTTTACCGTTTTTTCACAGATTTCATTACAATTCCGGTGCTATTTCAAACAAGTAATTTTGGCGATTTGGGTTCATCGGCAGCAGAAAGTATCTTTTTAACAGATATTTTCTATTTCACAGATGTTGCCATCATCATTATTGCATTAAAGTGGTTGAAAATTGGAGACAAAGTTACGCTTGTTAAGCCTGCTGTAAGAAGAGCTTATTTTGTAATGGTTGCAGCAATTCTATTTTTAAACTTAGGTTTATCTGAAATTGAACGACCACAACTATTAACACGAAGCTTTGATCGTGAGATGCTTGTAAAAAATATTGGACCGTATAACTATCATTTATATGATATATATATCCAATCTAAATCACATGCTCAAAGAGCGCTTGCCGATGGTAGTGAGTTAGTAGAAGTAAATAACTATGTTCGATCTAACCAAGTAGATGCTAATGAAAACATGTTTGGTGTTGCCAAGGATCGTAATTTAATCGTAGTTTCGATGGAATCCTTACAATCTTTCGTTATTAATAATGATATGAATGGTCATGAAGTTACTCCATTTTTAAATTCACTAACGCAAGATAAGGACACATATTATTTCTCTAATTTTTATCATCAAACTGGGTTAGGAAAAACGTCCGACTCTGAGTTTTTACTAGAAAATTCTCTATATCCATTAGGTGGAGGAGCGGTATTCTTTACGCATAGTGGAAACACATTCCATTCGATGGCAGAAAGCTTAAATGAAGAAGGATATTTTACAAACGTTTTGCATCCTAATAACAAAAGTTTCTGGAATCGAGATATTATGTATAGAGCATTGGACATTCAAAAGTATTATGATGAACAAAGTTTTGTAGTGAACGAAGAGGATGCTGTTAACTGGGGTATGAAGGATATTCCTTTCCTAGAGCAATCAGTCGATTTGATGGCAGATATGCCTCAGCCATTTTATTCTCGTTTAATAACCTTAACAAATCATCATCCTTTTACTTTGGATGAAGAAGATAAGCTTATACCAGAGTATAATTCCAACTCTAATACACTCAATAGATATTTCCAATCTGTTCGATATATGGATGAAGCATTGAAACTATTTTTTGAGGACCTAAAAGAACAAGGATTATATGATAACTCTATCATCGTTATGTACGGAGATCACTATGGTATTTCTGAAAATCACAATAAGGCAATGGAGCAATATTTAGAAAAAGAAATAACTCCATATGAATCAGCGAAACTTCAACGTGTTCCACTATTCGTTCATATTCCAAATAGTGGAGATGGTAAAGAAATTACTGAAACATCTGGTCAAATCGATTTGCGTCCAACGATTTTACATGCCTTAGGCGTTGACACATCTAAAGATATGCAGCTTGGAGCAGATTTGTTCTCAGAAGAGCATGAAGAATTTGTTGTGTTCCGTGACGGTGGATTTGTAACTGACAAAGTTGTATATGCTGGTAATGCTTGCTATGATAATACTACCGGTTTGCAAATAGAAGTAGATAGCTGTCAGCCTTATATAGATAGAGCTACTCAGGAACTTGGCTATTCCGATCAAATCATTAATGGAGATTTATTGCGCTTTTATGATTTGAAGACTGGGAACTTGCTTATTAATGAGGCATTAAAAGAAGATGAATAAGAAAAAGCACGGACATTTATTTTGTCTGTGCTTTTTATATGAAACAAAATGGATTTACATTCGTCTATTATGTTAAGAAGGGGGGAGTATGTTGAAGAAAATTGTTATATTATTATTTTGTATCATCTTCCTTCAAGCTTGTACGGAAAAGGAAACAAAAATTCCTAAAGTAGATCAGGAGAATGAAGATAAAATACCATCCGATATTGGTGAAGTTGAAAAAAATGCAGAGATACCATCTATTTTGTTGGATAACAATGCCCTTCATAGTGTAGTAGGATGGTTGTCTAACGAAGAAGTAGTTTTTATTGTTGTGGAAAAGGGGCAATGGTTAGTTAAGTCTTATAGTGTTTCAACAAATAGTTGGCGGACAATTTATACTACGACTACTCCGATTATTCAAGGGACCATTCATCCTTCTAAAGAAATGATTTTATTACATACTTCCAAAGATTCTTCATCCGCAGAAATTCAATTTTTACATAAAAATGGATTTGTTCTTCAAAGCCTATCGTTTGAATCCGCAGAAATATACATGGATTGGCATCCTACAAACCCAAACTTAGTTGTTTTCTCAACATTTTATGAGGATTGGTCTTATAGTACATTCGTATATGATGGAGCCACACAGGAGTTAACTTCTATCGAAATAGAAAACCCGTTTGTGAAATGGTATGACGAGGAAAATTTAATGGTTTTTAGATGGTCTGACTCTGGCCTAGATGGGAGTGAACTTTTTCTTTACTCAATCTTAGATGAAACCTTAAAAAGTACTGGTGAAGACAAGGTATTAGATGTGACAAATATTGGAGAAGCGATTGTTTATGTTCAAATAAACGAAGAGCAAAAAGAATTTGAGTATCGTTTTGAAGAGTCGAATGGTACTAAAAAATTCGAATGGGTAACCCCTGCAGTTTCAAATTATTCCGAATGGGTCACCCCAACTATGTCTATAATTTCACCAACAGAATTTATCTTACTAAATGCTAAAGAGTCTAGAAATCAGGATGATATTAGCCAAAAGAGTGTTCTTTCAAAGATTTCTTTAGATGACCAACAAATATTCGGGGAAATGGATGAACAGCCTATTTCTTGCTCTCCTAATGGAGAAATTTGTTTAGGAGGATATACAAAAGAAACTTGGATTTCTACAAATCCTTTGGACGAGAAGAAATGGATTTATTTAAATGAATAGAAAAAAAGCTGCTATACATTTAAGTGATGTATAGCAGCTTTTTTCATTTGGTTTTAGTGTAAGCTTGGTGGGAAGCCTTGGTTCACGATTGTCATGACTGTAAAGAAGCCAAAAACAGCGAATGTACCAAAGTTAAATAGAACCCCTAACACATTCTTTTCTTTAAAAGCTTGATAAGTGCCAACTACAGCTAAAAGTGTAACTAGTCCAAAGATAACCATTAATAAGTTCATGAAAAGACACTCCTTTCGACATCAGAAAATGAATGTCGCATTTGCATATTCCTCTTCTATTGTAATTCTTAATGTTAGTTTTGTCGAGTAGAAAAGTGGTGAATTATTGAACAATAGATGATATATCGTATAAGATAAGTAAGAGGTGATTATTATGTTAAACGTTAGAACTTATCCACTAGGTTATATTCAAACAAATTGTTATATTGTTTCAAATTCAACGAAGCAATGCCTAATCTTTGATCCAGGAGGAGAAGGGGAGAAAATAATTAGCGAGCTTCATCGATTAAAGATGAAACCGTTAGCTATTTTATTGACTCATGCACATTTTGACCATATTGGAGCTGTTGAACAAGTGAGAGGAAGTTTTGATATTCCAGTGTATATCCATTCATCAGAGAAAAAATGGTTGGGGGATCCTTCAAAAAATGGCTCATCAAAATATGCAGAAATCCCGTCAATAATTTGTAATGAGGCAGATTTTTTATTAAATAATAGTGAGTCAGAGTTGAAAATTGGTGAATTCCATATGGAGCTTTTACATACACCAGGACATTCACCTGGTAGCTTAACCTATTATTTTAAACAAGAAAGCTTTGCAATTGTGGGAGATACACTTTTTCAAAACAGTGTCGGACGGACAGATCTTCCAGGAGGTAACCAGTCCGAACTTATGAAAGCCATTCATACAAAACTTTTAACGTTGCCAGAAGCAACCCTTGTTTATCCAGGGCATGGTCCTTCGACAACAATAGAAGTCGAAATGGAGTCGAATCCATTCTTAAATGGATTTTAATACATTTATTTGAATCATTTAAAAATACGGATGTTTATGTGATATCCCAATTTTTTATTAGTTTTTAAAGTCAATTTCGTTGATTTTCGTTATAGGCGATGACTCCGCGAGCGTAGCACGATCAGAAAGCCCCGCAGAACGATTAAAAGGGACAAAGGCTAAGTGCAACCATCATGTGGCAACTCCTTCTTGACCAACATCCAGTTGGTCGTGCTCGTGGAAAGCTTCCGATTGTAGCAGAGTTCAACGTTGTTCGGATTTCGCTATGCAATATAGCTTTAACCTTTTAGGTGGAAATAATACAATAATAAACAATAGATTATATAAAAAGATAAAAAAGCAGCTCAATAAATTGAGCTGCTTTTTTGGGAACAAATTATTAATGTCCTGCACCTGGTACGTGCATGAATGTCGTGTAATATGTAAATCCTGCGAAGAAGAACATTAAGTAAGCTCCGAAGATGTACATATACATACGTTCTGAAAGGTTTAAGAACCCTAAAAGAAGGAATAATCCCGTATTTGCTAAAAATAGTAAAGAAGCTTCTGGCATATCACCTAAATAAAACATAACTGCAAAAATCCCTGTCCAGAAAGCCATTACTTTATACATATTGCCCATTTGTAGTCCCTCCTTTTACAAACCATACAAATAATTCTCATATTTATTATAAATGAAAGTGTTCGTACATGTAAACTGATTATTAGTTTTCTTTACACATTATACTCTGCATTGTCACAAATATGTATTATCTATGCATTCATTATAGAACTTCTATTTGATATACGCAATTGCTACAGTGATTTTGTTTGCTTTCCAGCTGAATGAATTCATTATTAGGGAACAAAGCATCAAACTGTCCTTTTAAAAAAGATTCATGAATACTACAAATTATATGTGGATGTTTGGATAGTTGTCCTTTATAAGGACAATTAAAAATAGAGAATGTAATAATTTGTTTACCTTCTTTATTCTCGATATTAGGAATATAACCCACAGAGAGGGCTGCAGCAGATAGTAGCTCTATTTTTTGTTCGAAGCTCGGATCTGCTAATAATGACTGTTGTATAGAATTGTATCCAGAAGTATAACTAATTTTTTTGGCTTTATCAAGCGCTTCTGTGCCCATAGTTTCTACTAATTCTAATAACCACTCTAACAGCAAATGATTCTCTTGTTTAGGAAAACTTAAGTAAATAGGTTGTTCTGCAAGTTTATAAATACGCGCCGGACGACCGCCTTTTTTATTATTAAGTAACTCAGAAGTAACTAATTTAGATTCATTTAGTTTAGTTAGATGGAGTCTCGCTACATTAGGATGGATGCTGAATTGTTCTGCAATTTGTTGTACATTTACTGATTGTACTTGTTTTACGATATATAGATAAATAGAATACCTTGTTTCATCTGCTAAAGCATTTGTGAGCTTTAAAGTATTTGGCATGCAATTACCTTCTTTCTGGTATTAGTTACTATTATAATCAAGAACGAAAGAATAATAAAATCATTTTTAAATAACAGAAAATTTAAAAAACTACTTCCTTTTTTATAAATAGGGAAGTATAATACTAAGTACAAGCTGTTTGCGGTCGCAACTTGTATCTGGGGAAAGGAAACTTATGCAACAAGTAGAAAATCTAATAGAACAAAAATGTTTTCGTTTACTTATAAAAGCCCATAAATTTGGTGCATCCGATTTACACGTCATTCCTAACGAAGAAGACTACATCTATTACTTTAAAAAAAATTCTCAGATGTTTGAAGCGGGCAAGCTCCCTTTGAATGTAGGAGAGCGTATCATTTCATTCTTCAAGTTTTTATCCTCTCTTGATATCAGCGAAAGAAGAAAGCCACAAAGCGGTTCCTTTCAACAAGTATTCAATTCACATAAATTCTCATTTCGTGTTTCTACACTTCCCTCCATTTTTGGAAAGGAAAGTATGGTAATTCGCCTCCAACAGCATGACAACGCCAAAATTATTCATTCTCTGTCTTTATTTAGAGATACAACGGAAAAAATTGTAGAACTTGCGAATAATCGTCAAGGACTAATCTTATTCGTTGGACCTACTGGATCTGGAAAGTCCACTACAATGTATTCGCTTACCAAATATTGTGCAGAAAATTTAAATCGACATGTAATTTCTTTAGAGGACCCAGTAGAGAATAGTCAATCTCACTTACTTCAAATCCAAGTAAATGAACGTTCAGGAGTAACTTATTCTACAGGTTTAAAGGCTATACTGCGCCATTCGCCAGATGTGATTATGATAGGGGAAATTAGGGATGAGGCCACAGCTAAAGCTGCTATACAAGCAGCGTTAACAGGTCATCTAGTTGTATCAACCATTCATGCAAAGGACGGTGTAGGATCTCTTTATCGTCTATTAGATTTAGGAATCACCACAGAAGAGTTAAGGCAAACCATTACCGGTATCGTTACTCAAAGACTAGTTGTTGCTTCAGTAGGGGTAGAATCTGAATTATCAGCTGTGTTTGAAATACTTTCAGATGAATTGTTAGAGGAAGCATTTCAATCTATGCTCTCAGGGAAAACTTACCGTATTCCGTACACTCTTTCCTTATCCTATCAAATTGAGAGAGGGGTAAGAGAAGGTGTTATTGAAAAAGGTTAAAGTTTATTTGGAAAGGAAGCGTCAAATAATTCCATCAAATATGCATTCCTCGTTTTTGAGTAGACTAAGTGATCTCTTGATGGAAGGATATACATTTCACGAATCGGTCAGTATGTTATTACCGTTTCATGTGAAAGATTCAAAGGCAGTTAGTAAACGAATAACTGAAGTACAACGAAATGGATTAGCCGTAGTTGATGTATTTAAATTATTAGGGTTTCCAAGTCGATTATTGTTGCCATTGAATCTTGCTTCTGTTCATGGTCAATTACAACAAACAATTGCTGTATTGAGTGTGAATACTGCATTTTTTGAAGGTGCAAAAAAACGTTTAAATAACTTATTGATGTATCCGGTATGTTTATTTATGATACTTTTTTTATTGTTTACGATGTTTAGAATTTACTTTTTACCAAATATGGAGTCTTTAATTGGTTCTAAAGGAGATGAGTCATCAGACAATTCCTTGACTTGGACAGGTTATCTTTTGCAAATGCCCAATATATTTTTCGTAACTGCGATAATTAGTTCCTGTCTATTAATTTTATCCTATAGGATATTGAAAAAGCTCCCCATAGAGAAGCAACACTTGATTTATTTGAAATTACCTATAGTGAGAAGCTGGTATCGTTTACTACTTACAAGAGTTTTTGCAAGAGAGATGGGTGGACTCATGGAAAGTGGTATGTCATTACAACAATCATTGGAGGCACTAATTTCTCAAAAGGAACATAAAGTGCTCCGGTTTATCGGAAAACAAATGAAAGACAAGGTTGTACATGGCGAATCGTTTTCTCAGGCTGTTTTCCTCTTAGACTCTTTTACAGCAGAATTATTCCATTTTGTTGTGCACGGCGAAAATAGTGGTTATTTAGGCAGAGAGCTATCTCTCTATAATGAGTTTCTTAGCCAAGAAATTGAAAGCAAGCTTTCTCGTTATATAAGTATAGTTCAACCAACCTTATTTTTAATTTTGGCTGTTTTTATCATTGGTGCTTATTTGGCAATATTATTGCCTATTTATAACATGATTAACATTGTATAAAGGAGAAATTATGAAAAAACTACTGAAAAATGACCGAGGTTTCACTCTGGTGGAAATGATGATTGTTTTGCTTATTATATCTGTGTTGATTCTTATATCAATCCCTAATGTGACAAAGCATTCTGCAAGTATCGATGAAAAAAGCTGCCAAGCATTTGTGAAAATGCTGGAAGGTCAAGTCGCAGCATTTAAAATTGAACATAAAACAATACCTACATTGGTAGAACTTGAGACAGGAGGTTATTTGCCTGGTGAAAACACAACATGTCCTAATGGGGAGACTGTTACGATTGATCCTGCTACTGGGAAAGTGACTAGTGAATAAGTTCGTGTTGACGAAATTTAAGCTGAACGAGAAGGGATATACATTGATTGAAATGTTACTTGTTTTAACGATTGTAATGGTGGTATCTTCTTCAGTTCTATTTATTACTTCTACAAAGATGAAGGATATGGAGGAAGAGAGATTCTATCGGCAATTACATTTAGATATTTTGAGACTTCAAGCTATCTCTATTGGTGAAAATAGGTATACTTATTTAAATTTTCCTAACAACCGAACGCAATATAAGGCAGAATCAGCAGGTACTGTCTGGTTCGAAAACGATTTACCAAAAAATATGCGTTTAAGTGATGAAAGTACTTTAAAAGTGATTTCATTTCATCCAAATGGTAATATAAACAGTTTTGGAAACTTATTGTTTGAAACCGAGAGAGGTGTGAAGCGAATAACCTTTTATATAGGTAGAGGTGTGATAAATTATGAAAAATAGTCATGGTTTTTCCTGGCCAGAGACAATTTTATCATTAAGTATTACTTTTCTAATTAGTACTACAATATTGCCGGTAGTAAATAGCATGATTGTTCAACTAGAAGATAAAAAAAGAGATTATCATTCGTCTTTAGTCATGTATGAAATTGCAAAGTTGTATACCGCAGAAAATATTCCAACTGGAGCTATGCAAGTAGATGGAGTTATCTATTCATATGATATTAATGACGAAAAAATTTGTATTGACTATGAAGGGATGCGAGAGGAGCAGCGTAAATGTGTGCCAATTATAAAATGAAAATCCGTGACCAATCAGGTTACACGTTACTGGAGGGGATTCTTCATTTAGCCGTATTTATGCTTTTTGCTCAAGTGTTGGTAGGTACTATGTGGTGGTTAACTAAAACGGAGGCAAATGTGACCGATACTACAGAAACAGAATGGGCGTTGTTCATCCAGTATGTAGATTCTTTTTTAACCGAAGTGGACTCTATAGAAGTTTATGAAAATTCAAGAGGGATTACGATCAGAAAAGGTCAAACAAATTATAAAGTGGAGTTATACAAAAACTTAATACGTAAAATAAAAAATTTGGATGGTCATGAGCAGATGTTATTAAATATTGAATCTCTATTTGTTGAAATGGAAGGAAACTCATTGCTAATGAAGATGAATTTTTTAAATGGTGTAGAGAAGGTGCATGTATTTTATGTTACATTTCGTACAGAATGAAAGAGGGGTATTCCTACCAGCTGTAGTTATACTTTTGCTGGTTGTAACTGTCTTGTTGCTGTCCATTATTGCTGCGTATCAATCCAAGTATCAAACATATGATGCTTTAGAGATGTTTTATACTGATGCAACAATTGAAAAATTAGAGGTATTCCATCGACAAAATACGCGATAGTTTCCATTTAACTCTTTTTTTATAGTTGTAATAAAAAAAGCCACTCTCTATAATAAAGAATAACTTGATGATATTATGGCACCGAGAAAATTGGAACTTAGTGAGTTGGTGAATCGTGTATAAAGTATATTTAGTAGGATTTATGGGAAGTGGCAAAAGTGCAATCGGTAGAAGATTGAGCTTCTTTTTAAAAATGCCCTACTATGATATGGATAAGGAAATTGTAAGATTACAAAATAGAACAATTCCTGAGATTTTTGAGCAAGAAGGAGAAGCGTACTTTCGGAAAGTAGAGACTGACTTTCTTGAAAATTTTCGGAACGAATCGTGCATCATTTCGACAGGTGGTGGGGTTGCCATGAACGAAAAAAATATTGAAGTGATGCGAAGAACTGGACTTGTACTTTATTTAGATGCAACTTTTGAAGATATTTGGATGAGAATTAAAAACGACAAAAACAGACCGATTGTGCAGAACAGTACGAAGGAAGAATTAGAACAACTGTTTAAAATGAGGAAGTGGTTTTATAAAAAGGCTGCGCATATAACGATTCGAACAGAACATAGACCACTAAGACAAATTACAGAGTATGCTGGATACCAAGTGAATCGACTCAAAGGCGGATGATATATGTTATTTTCGTCAATAACGTTCGCCTTTAGTCGATTTTATTAAAAAGTATTGCTTATAATTCACTTGAATGTTAGGATATAGACAAAGAGTGAGTTATACAGATATCGCGGATGATTATACGGGGAGAGAACGCACTAGTTGCGTCGCCGAAGGAGCAAGTAATGTAAATTATGAATCTCTCAGGCAAAAGAACTCGTATAGGACGCAACTCTGGAGAGCGCTTTCGTTTTTACTACGTGAAGCCACCAAAGAGGAAAGCCATTTTTGGTAAACTTTCAGGTCCCAGGACAGAGAACCCTTGTTTTCCCAAAGGGGTTATTCTGTCCTTTTTTGTATGGAAATAGTGAAGGAGGAGATTATTTTGGCAGAAAAGTTGAAACGAACACCTTTATTTGATGTATATGCAAATTACGGAGGAAAGACCATTGACTTCGGAGGATGGGAACTTCCAGTCCAATTCTCAAGTATCAAGGCCGAGCACGAAGCAGTGAGAACGAAAGCTGGATTGTTTGATGTTTCTCATATGGGAGAAATAATCCTAACAGGTACAGATAGTGAAGAATATCTTCAAAACATTATGACGAATGATGTCTCAAAATTAGTAGATGGGCAGGCACAATACACAGCCATGTGTTATAAGGATGGCGGAATTGTAGATGATTTATTAATTTACAAAATTGAAGACAATCATTATCTTCTTGTTGTAAACGCTGGTAATATCGAAAAAGATTATAAATGGATGCAGGAAAATGTAATTGGAGATGTAACACTAGTAAATAAATCAGAAGATTATGGTTTACTTGCTTTACAAGGACCGTTAGCTCAGGTCATTTTACAAAAGCTGACTACAAAAAGTTTGGATGAAATTGGATTCTTCCGTTTCGCAAACAATGTTGAAGTTGCTGGTAAAAATGTGATTATCTCACGAACTGGCTACACAGGGGAAGATGGATTTGAAATATACGCTTCTGCTAATGATGTAACAGATCTATGGAGCAGTATTCTCGATGCAGGTAGCGAGGAAGGTATTCTTCCATGTGGTTTAGGTGCTCGTGATACTTTGCGTTTTGAAGCTTGTTTACCACTTTATGGTCAAGAATTAACAAAAGATATTTCGCCACTTGAAGCTAATATTGGTTTTGTCGTAAAACTAAAAAAAGAACAAGATTTTAATGGTAAATCAATCTTACTTGAACAAAAAGAGAACGGTGTACCAAGAAAAAGTATTGGTATCGAAATGATTGATAAAGGAATTCCTCGTACGGGATATCCAGTATTTGTAGATAACAAGCAAATTGGGCATGTTACATCCGGTACACAATCACCTACTCTTAAGAAAAATATTGGTTTAGCTATAATTGACGCAACATTTGCAGAACTTGGGCAAGAGGTAGAAATTGAGATAAGAAATAAACGACTAAAAGCAGTTACAGTAGCAACTCCATTTTATAAAAGAGAAAAATAAGACATAGAAAGAGGTTGTCCATTGATGAAGCATCGTTATTTACCAATGACTGAGCAGGATCAAAGAGAAATGCTAGATGTAATTGGCATTTCTTCAATTGATGAATTGTTTGCAGACATTCCCGAAAAAGTTCGTTTTAAAGGTGAGTATAATATTAAACCTGCGAAAGCTGAGTCTGCCTTGTTAAAAGAGTTGAGTCAGCTTGCGGCGAAAAATGCAGACAGTAAACAATTTGCATCTTTTTTAGGTGCTGGTGTTTATGATCATTTCAAACCTATTATTGTTGATCATGTAATCTCTAGATCTGAATTTTACACTGCTTACACTCCTTATCAACCAGAAATTTCGCAAGGGGAATTACAAGCTATCTTTGAATTCCAAACGATGATTTGTGAGCTGACGGGTATGGATATAGCAAATTCTTCTATGTATGATGGTGGTACTGCACTAGCTGAAGCCGGTAACTTGGCCGCAGGGCACACTCGCCGTAAAAAATTGGTCGTTTCTGAGGCAGTACATCCTGAATATGTCGATGTTGTGAAAATGTATGCAAAAGGACAAAATGTTCAAGTAGTTACTGTTCCAACAAAAGATGGAGTAACGGATTTAGCGAAACTAGAAGAATTAGTGGATGAAGAAACAGCGGCTGTTTTAGTTCAGTATCCAAATTTCTTCGGTCAAATTGAAGATTTGGCGAAAGTGGAGCAATTGACTCATGCGCAAAATGCATTATTCGTTGTTTCTGCAAATCCGCTTGCACTTGGTGTATTAACACCCCCGGGTAAATTTGGAGCAGATATTACCGTAGGAGATGCACAAGTCTTTGGGATTTCCGAAGCCTTCGGTGGGCCTCACTGTGGATTCTTTGCAGTAAATTCTAAACTTATGCGTAAAGTTCCAGGTCGTTTAGTAGGTGAAACAACGGATGAAGAAGGGCGTCGTGGGTATGTATTAACTTTACAAGCTCGTGAACAGCATATCCGTCGTGATAAAGCTACTTCAAACATCTGTTCAAATCAGGCTTTAAATGCACTTGCGGCTTCAGTAGCGATGACTGCACTTGGTAAAAACGGTGTAAAAGAAATGGCCACTCAAAACATCGTGAAAACACATTATGCAAAACAATCCTTTGAAAAAGCAGGATTTGAGGTGCCATATCAAGGGGCTCATTTTAACGAAATCGTTGTAAAAGTAAACGGTTCAATTGCAGATGCAAATAAAGGACTGCTTGAAAAAGGAATTATCGGTGGTTTTGACTTAGGTCGTGTCAGTACTGAACTTAAAAATCATGTATTAATTGCTGTAACAGAACAGCGTACAAAAGAGGAAATAGATGCACTCGTGCAAGAAATGGGGGCTCTTCATGCATAAGGATAATCAACCACTAATTTTTGAAATTACAAAAGAAGGTCGTGTAGGATATAACCTACCTGAACTTGATGTACCTGAAGTAGATTTATCAACTTTATTACCAGAAGGTATGCAACGCGTTGAAGAAGCTGAATTACCAGAAGTATCTGAGCTAGATATTATGCGTCATTATACAGCATTATCGAATCGTAATCATGGTGTAGATACAGGATTCTATCCACTTGGATCTTGTACGATGAAATACAATCCGAAGATTAATGAGTCAGTTGCTCGTTTCCCAGGTTTCGCAAATATTCATCCGTTACAAGATGAATCTTCTGTTCAAGGTGCAATGGAGTTAATGTACGATCTTCAAGAGCATTTAATCGAAATTACTGGAATGGATGAAGTGACTCTTCAACCTGCTGCAGGCGCACATGGTGAATGGACTGCTCTAATGATGATTCGTGCATTCCATGAAGCGAATGGGGATACACATCGTACAAAAGTAATCGTACCTGACTCTGCACATGGAACAAACCCCGCTTCAGCAACTGTTGCAGGTTTTGATACGATTACAGTTAAATCGAATGAGGATGGCTTGGTAGACTTGGAAGACTTGCGTCGTGTTGTAGGTCCAGATACTGCTGCATTGATGCTAACAAATCCAAATACATTAGGTTTATTCGAAGAAACTATTTTAGAATTAGCTGAAATTATCCACGGTGTTGGTGGTAAATTATATTATGATGGTGCGAATTTAAATGCAGTTATGTCTAAAGCACGTCCAGGGGATATGGGCTTTGACTGTGTTCACTTGAACTTGCATAAAACATTCACAGGTCCACATGGCGGTGGAGGTCCGGGTTCAGGTCCGGTAGGGGTAAAAGCAGATTTAATTCCGTTTTTACCAAGCCCAGTGCTAGTAAAAGAAGATGACAAATATACATTTGACTATAATCGTCCTCAAACTATTGGACGCGTAAAACCTTTCTATGGAAACTTTGGTATTAATGTTCGTGCATACACGTATATTCGTTCAATGGGTCCAGATGGTCTTAAAGCGGTAACGGAGTATGCAGTATTAAATGCAAACTATATGATGAGACGTTTAGAGGAACATTTCGACCTTCCATATAATCGTCATTGTAAGCATGAATTCGTTCTAAGTGGTCGTCGTCAAAAGAAACTTGGCGTTCGTACGCTAGACATGGCAAAACGTTTGCTTGACTTTGGTTATCACCCACCTACAATCTACTTCCCGTTGAATGTAGAGGAGGGTATGATGATCGAACCAACAGAAACAGAGTCAAAAGAAACACTAGATGCTTTCTGTGATGCGATGATCCAAATTGCGAAAGAAGTAGAAGAAAATCCAGAAATCGTTCAAAATGCTCCGCATACTACGGTTATTAACCGTTTAGATGAAACAAAAGCTGCTCGTAAGCCAGTATTAAGATATACAAAAGCATAAAGTGAAACTTCAATCAGTGGGGAGAACTATTCTCCGCTGATTGAAAATGGAACTCAGGAAACTAACGCCGCGTCGCTTTTCGTCTATGTTCTACGACGGGCTTTTATGGGCAGTTGTCTCCCACTTATGCTTTGTACTTCGGTTAAGTCTTGGAGCGGGGGCATTATTGTCCGTTAATGCGGAAAAAAAGTAAGAGTGCGATTCTCCCGAGGATCGCATTTTTTGCCATTCATTTATTCTGATTAAAGGAATTATTAAACTTACAGTGGAATATATAAATAACTAAGTTGAGGAGGTTGTACAGATGCAAAAAATACTAGGAAAAGATGAGTTTGCGCCATATTATCAAAGATATGTTGAATTAGTTCCTGAAGGGGATTTTCATAATCTTTTGGTGGAGGGAATTGATAAAACTAGTAACTTGGTTTCCCAGATACCTGAAGGGCAGGGAATGTTCCGTTATGCCGATAATAAATGGACTATTAAAGAATTGCTTGGCCATATGGCAGACACAGAACGAATAATGGCTCATAGACTATTATCAGTTGTACGAGGAGATGCAGTTTCACTCCCTGGTTTTGACGAAGAAACATATGTACAAGCAGCCTCATTTAATGAGCAATCGATAAATGATTTACTACAAAACCTACAAGCTGTTCGTAAATCGACTATCCATCTTGTAAAGAGCATAGATGCTGACAGCTTGCTAAAAAGTGGAACCGCGAATAATAGTAATGTAACTGCCCGAGCAATTATTGTGATAATCCTTGGTCATGAGCTACATCATTGTAATATTTTGAAGGAACGTTATTTATCAACTGAACAATAAAAAACAAGGCAGTTCGAAAATCGCCAATTTAGCCAAAATAGCAAGAAATATAAGAGGCACAAATGTTGTTTAATCAACAATGTGTCTCTTATATTTTATGGTTTTCCATGTTTAACCCTCTTATTTAAGAAAGAAAACCATTTATCCATCACATAGGCTATAACAATACCAATAGTGTACCGTATTAAATCTACTCCAAGAAAACCTTTGCCGAGTATAAGAGCACCTAGCAAAGTATCGCGAATTGTATTTATCCAATCTGCTTGATAGAGCTGACTAAACTCAATAAAAAAACAAAAAATAAAGCTTAGACAAAACGCCGTATCCTGACTTTTATGCACAAAGATAAACCGAAAAAGAAAATATATCATGATTGCCCAAAGTGTATCGCCAGCATGAATCACGATAAAATTAGGCAGTGCATTAATATATCTACTAGCTAATCCAAGACCAATGGAAAACAAAATAGCGATCACATAGTAAATCCTTATCGGCTCATTAGTAAAATTCAAATTGTATCACTCAAGTCTCATCATTAGTAGTTAAACCCAATTGAATTTTCATCGTTTTCCCATTTGTTTTTATTCGTTCGGTTATTTTGCTTCGTTAATTCTTCGATTCGCTTCTCGTAGTCTAACTTGCCATCATAGTGCCAGTTCAGTGCAATGGACATATACAATTCGTTTAATTGGGACATAGAAAGCCCTTTAGAGAGCTTGGCCATCTCTTTCACTTGTTCATCAGAGAAAATTCCTTTGATATCGAGTTTATGTAAATAATTTTGTCGTACTTTTTCAGGTGGAGAAGGAATTTCATATGCTCGATCAAAACGACCCGCGCGATTAATGAGTGCAGGATCTATTTTTTGAGGGTAGTTTGTTGTCCCTATGATGAATAGTCCTTCTCTGGATTGGGCACCGTCCAGGGTGTTTAAAAAGACCGAGCGAGTATATTCTGGCATGGAGTCTATATCCTCAATAACTAAAATTGCAGGTGCTAGCCTCGTAACAATACCAAATACCTCTTGGATGGAATGACTACCAGTAAACTCCGTAATCTGCCAGTAGACAACCGGAGCTTTCGTGGATCCTGTAATAGATTTAACTAAAGTAGTCTTCCCGTTGCCCGGTGCGCCATAAAGCAAGATTCCACGTTTGTAGGGAAGTCCGTATTCTTTGAAAAAATGCCCATCTTGTTTAAAAAATTCATCAATCGAACGAAAAATATCCTGCTTAATACTCTCTGCTAGCAGCACATCATCTCTACTCACAGCAGCTTGCTCTCCATAATTTCTCCGTTGGACACCATTTTCCGTATCAACAAGATAAGTAACGGACTGCATTAACAATTGTCGTAGCTTTTCGTTAATTTCCCGTAAGAAATCTAACGCCTGTTCTACAGATGTTGAAAAAAATTGATATTCTGGCCATGTATTTCCACCAGAATAGTTGAATGCAAGAGTTAATGCCACATTATACTGTGGAAAGAAAATAAGGTTGTTGTCAAAGGTTTCCAAAACCTCTAATTTATTTTCAAAGGATAATTGAGACTTACTGGAAATTTTCCTCTGAGACTTTGTCTCGAATATGGAACATAACACTTCGTAATGAAGCAAGTCTTTTTCCATCATTTCTAACAAATTCCCATCCAGTTGAAGGATGGATTCACCAATATCGATAGATTGCCATCTTTCACTTGTATGTTCGTTCAATAAAGTAATAATTCGTCTAGAAACAATAGCAAAATCCTCATAATGCGGGTGAGTCATTCTAAAATCTTCTGTATGAGCAAATAAAATATGTTTTTGCATCTAAACCCTCCAAAAATGTATGGATGAAAGAAAAAAGGTTCCTCTTTATAGAAGAACCTTATGTATTACTTAGATTTGACTTTACCAGACCAAGTTTTAAAACCACCTTGGAGTTGGTTCAGTTGTGTATAACCTTTTTTCTTTAAAAACATCGCTGCACGAGAACTTCTTGCGCCACTTTGACAATATAAGTATACTGGTTTGTCTGGACGAATTTCTTTGAAGCGTTGACGAAGTTGAGAAGAGGGGATATTTCTTGCTCCCAAAATATGTCCACCATCAAATTCTTTCGGTTCACGTACATCAATGAGCTGTGCTTTACGATAACCCTCGATGAATTGCTCTTGCGTAAGGTTAGTTACGGCTTTCTTTAAACGATATGCTGAGATTCCAGCATAGACTAAAAGGACAACAAGTATAGCGATGACAAAATACAATAATTCTAACACGGTCTTTCCCCTTTCTATGTTTCCTATTCATTATAAAAGAAGTGCTAGATACAATTCAATCTATTTGATAAAATGATACACGTTGTGAAGGGAGAGATTCGATGGAAAAAGAAAAATGGTACTTCATAAATTCTGGACCCTGTAGTCCATCTTATAATATGGCAATGGACGAAGCATTACTTGATTGGCATAGTGAGGGTCTTATTCCACCGGTTATTAGATTTTACGAATGGAATCCAGCTACATTATCAATTGGTTATTTTCAAACGGTTGAAAAAGAGATTGATATGGAAGCTGTGCAAAGATTAGGACTTGGTTTTGTGCGTAGACCTACCGGGGGAAGAGGGGTACTTCATGAACATGAACTTACATACAGTGTGATTGTTACAGAGAGCTACCCGAGTATGCCTGCAACTGTTACAGAAGCTTATCGTGTTATTAGTGAGGGTTTACTCTTAGGATTTCAAAATCTTGGTTTAAATGCTTATTTTTCTGTTCCCAATACAGATGAACAAAAAGAAAATTTAAAAAAACCAAAATCTGCAGTATGTTTTGATGCACCGAGCTGGTACGAACTAGTTGTAGAAGGAAAAAAAGTTGCTGGTAGTGCGCAAACAAGACAAAAAGGTGTTATTCTACAACATGGTGCAATTTTACTTGACCTCGATGAAGATAAATTAATACAGACGTTTAAATTTTCTTCTGACGAGGTAAGAAATAAAGTGAGAAAAGGCCTATCTCAAAAAGCTGTCTCCATTAACAAAATAATATCAAAACCGATAACGATTGAAGAATGTAAAGCTGCCTTTAAAAAAGGATTTGCAGATGCATTGGAGATTGAGTTGGTAGAATATAAATTAACGGAAGAACAGCAAAATTACGTAAAAGAATTAGAGACGACAAGATATGACAATGATGAATGGAATTTTAAAAAATAAAAGTAACAATGTCTTATAGTAAAAATGAAATATAGGAAATTAGTTCTTATATTTAAAATCCCTAATCTATTTGCTTTACCTTCTACATGTTGTGTCGTATTATTAATAAAACCACTACATATTGTGTCAATCGCAATTTGTAGAAAGGAGGAAGAGTAAATGGTAACAACCAAAAATGAAACCAAACTTACTTTAAATGTCGAAGCATTAAACAAAGATATTCAACTATTTCCACAAGTACACCCCATTACACAAGATATGACACTTACACATAAAGGTGTGTCAAGACTTGTCATGATTGATCGCTACTCCTTTAAGGATACAGAAAAGAAAACGTTAAAAGCAGGGGATTTTGTCGTTTTAACAGTGAAAGAAGATCCTAAATTCCCAGCTCGTGGTCTAGGCTATATCGTTTCTATTAACGAACAAGCAAAAACAGCTGAGGTGCAGATCGAAGAAGATTACCGAAGTGCGATTGACGATGCGGTTAAAATCGAGACTGGAATTATTACTCGTCCTTTAAGTGTTATTGAAAAGCCTCTTGAAGTTTATTACGAGCAAATTGCAAAAAGAAATGCAACTGGACTTGCATCAGTAGAAAAAACAGAAGAAAAACGTGGGGAATGGTTTGAGAAATTCTACCAACAACTAGTTTCTTTGAAATTCATCCCGGCTGGACGAGTACTATATGGTGCTGGAACAGGAACAGATGTAACCTATTTTAACTGTTATGTAATGCCATTCGTTGCAGATTCTCGTGAGGGGATCAGTGACCACCGTAAGCAAGTAATGGAAATTATGAGCCGTGGCGGTGGAGTTGGTACAAACGGTTCTACTCTAAGACCAAGAAATACCTTAGCTCGCGGAGTGAACGGAAAATCATCTGGTTCTGTTTCATGGTTAGATGATATTGCTAAACTTACTCATCTTGTAGAGCAAGGGGGATCACGCAGAGGCGCACAAATGATCATGCTAGCAGATTGGCACCCTGATATTGCAGAGTTTATTATTTCGAAAATGCAAAATCCGCGTATTTTACGTTTCTTGATTGAAAATACGAATGATGAAACGATTAAACAACTTGCGAAGGACAAGCTTAAATTCAAACCTCTTACTATCCAAGAAGAAGCCATGTATCAAGGTATTACTAATTATAAAACGATACCAGGTCTAGGTGGGTTTAATGATGAGATAATACGTGATGCGGAAACCAAATTACGTGATGGCGGAACTTATTCTGTGCATAACTCTGAGTTTTTGACTGGTGCAAACATCTCCGTCACGCTTACTGATGATTTTATGAAGGCAGTGGAAGAAGACGGCGACTTTGACTTGCGATTCCCAGCAACTGAAGCTTATTCACCGGAAGAGATGGATTTCTACAATGAAAATTGGCATAAAATCGGCGATGTTCGCGAGTGGGAAAGAATGGGATACGAAGTTCGTACCTATCGCACTGTAAAAGCGAAAGAGCTTTGGAACTTGATTAATATTTGTGCTACTTATTCAGCAGAACCAGGTGTTTTCTTCATCGATAATGCAAATGAAAAAACAAATGCAACAGCGTACGGACAAAAAGTTGTCGCAACTAATCCTTGTGGCGAACAACCACTTGCACCTTATTCTGTATGTAACTTGGCTGCTGTGAACTTAGCGCAATTTGCAAATAAAGAAACAAAAACAGTTGATTATGAAGCGTTAAAAGAAACAGTTCGTGTGGGTGTACGTATGCAAGATAACGTTATCGATGCAACTCCATATTTCTTAGAAGAAAATAAAATACAAGCACTAGGAGAAAGACGTGTAGGTTTAGGTGTTATGGGTCTTGCCGACTTGTTAATCTATTGTGAAAAAGAGTATGGTTCTGATGAAGGTAATGTTTTAGTGGACGAAATCTTTAAAACAATTGCAATTGCTGCATATGAAACATCTGCTGGACTTGCCGTTGAGCGTGGAAGCTTCCCATTCCTAACTGGTGAAACAGAAGAGGAAACAAAACGCTTACGTAAAGCATTTACGGAAACTGGATTTATGGAATCTATGCCGGAAGAAATTCGACAATCTATTTTAGAAAATGGTATTCGGAATTCTCATTTGTTAACTGTAGCACCTACCGGGTCTACTGGAACAATGGTTGGCGTTTCTACTGGACTTGAGCCGTATTATTCATTCACTTATTATAGAAGTGGGCGTTTAGGTAAATTCATCGAAGTAAAAGCAGACATTGTACAAGAATATTTAGAGCGTAATGAAACAGCTGAGGAAGAAAATCTTCCGAATTGGTTCGTTACTGCTATGGAGCTTGCTCCAGAAGCACATGCAGATGTGCAATGTATAATTCAGCGCTGGATCGACAGTTCTATTTCTAAAACGGTCAACGCGCCACGTGGATATACGGTTGAACAGGTAGAAGGCGTGTACGAGCGTTTATATCGCGGTGGAGCTAAGGGTGGTACTGTGTATGTCGATGGAAGTCGTGACTCGCAAGTATTAACGTTAAAAGCCGAGGAAAATACATTAGAAGATCATCCGAAAGAAGAAAGAGTAGAAAAAAGACATGTGGTTTTAATAGATACAATTCAAGACTTACGTTCAACTAATGTAACAATTGGTTCTGAAGTTGGTAATACATGTCCTGTTTGTCGTAAAGGTACTGTTGAAGAAATGGGTGGATGTAATACATGCACCAATTGTAATGCCCAACTAAAATGTGGGTTGTAAAGAACAAAAGCGGAAGCGCCTATGTCTGCCCCGAGAGGTAAATGGGGAATGGGGTAGGTCTGCAAAGTGCGCCACATCCTGTGGCAAAGCAGACATGACCCGCATCGTGCGTACCCGGGAGGCAGCTCCTAAGCCACCACAAACGTACTTGTTTGCGACGAGCTTTGCAAAGGAGTAAGGCGCTGGAGTCTGGACGAAGATTCATGTGTAGAATGTTATCCACCTTGCCATAGATTTCATGTTTTTCTATAAAACAATAAAAGCACAAGCTGATAAGTCCTTATCACTTGTGCTTTTATTTGTTTTCCTAGGTTTAATAACTAGCTCATTCGCTTAAACTATGGAAAAACAAAGGAGATTGACATGAAAGGATTATCGATTAGTACTAGTCTAGTTGCGGCGTTAACAACAACCGTTCTATTTAAACTCCTAGATTATTTCAAGTTTATTAAATGGAACCCTATAGGATATACGAAGACATTTCAGTTATTAAAAGAAAGCAACGTATATATTAAGTGGGTAATATTGTTTTTATTCATATGGGGAATTTGCTTTCTCTTATATTATGTTTGTTTATTATTTGCCAAGATTCCAGTGTCCATAACTAGTATTGCTTTGGGACTCTTAATCGCAGTTACACTTGAATGGATTATTCTAGATGCCGATTCTCTAGAGAAAACGATAAAAAAATTATCTATACCATTTATATGTATTGTGGTTGTAGTTGTTCGTTTCGTGATGGAATCAGCGATTTTTCACTCGCAAGACACCCCCCTTGGAAAATGAAAAATTTACCGTCCTCGCTTACTGTGATAAAATATATAGAGAAATTATTTTGATAATGAGATGAGGGCTAAAAATGAAATTAGGTAAATTACGTGCAGCACTTGAAGAAAACGGAGTCGACGCTTTATTAATAACGAATGGTTATAGCCGCCGATATATGACTGGATTTACTGGTACAGCTGGTGTAGCAATCATTTCTAAAAATGATGCGGTATTTATTACGGATTTCCGTTACACGGAGCAAGCAGCAAGTCAGATTAAGGATTTCCGTATTGTACAACATAAAAAAACAATGATCGAAGAAATTACTACTCAAGTTACAGATATGGGGATAAATTCTTTAGGATTTGAAAAAAATGATGTTACGTATAGCGACTTTGAACTATATAAACAAGCGGTACAATGCGATTTAGTGCCACTTTCAGGTCTTGTTGAAAAAATTCGCTTGATTAAGACGGACGAAGAGATTAGTATAATAAAGGCAGCTTGTCGTATTGCTGATGAAGCATATGAACATATCGTAACTTACATAAAACCTGGTATGACCGAGCTTGAAGTATCCAATGAATTAGAATTTTTTATGCGTAAAAAAGGAGCAACTTCCTCTTCGTTTGATACAATAGTGGCTTCTGGAACACGTTCAGCACTTCCACACGGGGTTGCTTCGAATAAGGTCATTGAAAATGGAGATTTTGTCACATTAGATTTCGGTGCATTATACAATGGGTATATTTCTGATACTACACGTACGTTGGCTGTTGGGGAACCAAGTGATCAATTGAAAGAAATTTATCAAGTAGTCCTCGACTCTCAACTATTGGCTTTAGAAAAAGTTAAACCTGGAATGACTGGAAAAGAAGCAGACGCTATTGCTAGGGATTATATAGCTTCAAAAGGTTACGGTGAAGCATTTGGTCACTCATTGGGTCATGGGATAGGGTTAGAAGTACACGAGGGTCCAGGATTATCATTCCGATCTGATATCGTTTTAGAGCCGGGTATGGTAATTACAATTGAACCTGGTATTTACTTGCCTAATATTGGTGGAGTGCGAATCGAAGATGATGCTCTTGTTACAGAGAATGGTTTAGAAAAGCTAACGCATTCGACAAAAGAGTTACTAATTTTAGCTTAATTTGGAGGGAAAATAATGATTTCAGTAAATGATTTTAAAACAGGCTTAACAATTTTAGTCGATGGTGTACTATACCGAGTATTGGATTTCCAACATGTTAAACCAGGTAAAGGCGCAGCATTTGTACGTTCTAAATTGAGAAATTTACGTAACGGTTCAGTGAATGAAAAAACTTTCCGTGCTGGAGAAAAAGTAGAAAAAGCACAAATTGATAACCGTAAAATGCAATATCTATATGCTAGTGGTGATCAGCATGTATTTATGGATACAGATTCTTACGAACAAATCGAACTAAGTGAAAACCAAATCGAGTACGAACTAAAGTTTTTACGCGAAAATATGGAAATACATGTAATTCAATTCCAAGGAGAAACACTAGGAGTAGAATTACCGAAATCAGTAGTTCTTGAAGTTACTGAAACAGAACCAGGTATTAAAGGTGATACTTCAGGTGGTGGTTCTAAAACTGCTAGTCTTGAAACTGGTTTAATAGTAACAGTACCATTGTTCATCAATGTTGGAGATAAACTAATCATTAATACAGATGAAGGCTCATACGTATCAAGAGCTCAATAATTTAAAATTTATATTCTATGAAGGGTCTCACACTTGTGAGGCTCTTTTTTAATGAATGAATAAATAATACTACTGATTTCCGCGGGCTTGGCTTCAGCCACCTCGGGCCAACAGGATGTTGGTCACGAAGGCGTTGCCACACGAGGTGGCGCACTTAGCTTTTGTCCCTTTTAAACGCTACTGCGGGGTCTTCAGCTCAAGCTGTCCCGCTGTAGTCGCCGCCTTCCGCTCCAATCAATATAATGTGTAGTACTACATTTATAGATATGGCATAGCTTATCGCTTAGATGATAATAGTAGTCAAGGTTAATATAGAGATAAAACCGTCTAATGGACAGTAAAATACATGAGGTTGGAAGATATATTTCCCCGCTCATTTTTTTTTGCGTTTTTTTCCTATGAAAGAACATGAATAATCTTGGCAACTAGAATGCGAAGTTACCTAGGCTTAACTTATGTAATTACCAAGATAAGCATTTACTTTTACTTACTCCAATCGCTTTCCATTTTCCTATTGTCGAGAAATTAAAACTACACTAAATATAATTGTAAATGAAACACCATTAAAACGAATTGATCCATTTCTTTAAGCGGGATGGTAATTATTAATATTAATGAGGTCGTTGATGCCTTTCTTTACATATTCTTTCTTACTGCCGATTATAACAATTTTTACTCACCGAGCTTCCACCAGATATATTTTGAACCTATTAGAGGACATTAATAATGGCTACATTCTTTGTTGATTGCGGTGGAAGGTGGCGACTCCGGCGTGATGAGTGAGACAAATGGGACATCACAACGGAAGCGAAGCTACGGTGATGGCCCATCGCTCACCCCGCGGAAAGCGTCCACCTGAAACGGAAATCAACAGTATTATTGCATAGATGATATTCTTCAAATTACATACCTTACTAAATCTATGGAATGGAAGAAACAAGTCTATCTAAAGCCTCAAAAAAGTAAAATCATTTAAAAGCTCTTGAACTTTTCTTTCATATTCCACCTAGCGCCATCATATGTTGTTGATATGGAAGGGGGAGGCATTGTGGAACTTCACGATGTACTTCGAGTTGCAGGAATTGGTATCTTAATAGCTATTCTTCACTTGTTCTTTGAATCTACAGGTAAAAAGGAGTATGCATTTTTTTTGTTTTTTGTTGGTTATATATATATGACAATTGAATTATTGCGACTGTTGAGACTATTTTTTTACGAAATATCTACATTTTTAGAATGGCTTATGATGACGAGTTAGCAAATGGTCATTTACATAACAATTATTCTAGCATTTGTTTTACTGCAACTAATTAAAGAATCATACCCTCGCATTCATTCAATTGTATATACGATTTATATTTTTCTTTTTTTAACTTATATATTCACCGTATTTATCATTCCTTATGTCTCCCAATACATCTCCGTCGTACCAGCGAACCTACTACCCGTCTTTAAACTACTTTTATTTTCAGTCGTCTTATTATTTCTTTCACAAATAATCGAAGACCTTCTTTTGGACTATGAATATACAAGCCTTGCTTCTATATTCACTTTTACGACAAAAGCTATTCTCCTTATTGTCTGGCTGAATCATATGAAGCAATTCTATGACAAGTTTTTATCACTTTTGGGACTACTTTCTTGAAGGAATGAACAGCAATGGAAGAAATAATAATGTCTTTACTGAAGCCTATCAAAGAGGTAGCGCAAACATTTTCGTACATGCTATTATTCGGATTTGCCTTTATCTGCTTAGAGTGGTTTATTCCGTCCAGCAAAAGATTATTTAAATTATTATTTATGTTAATAATATGTATCTATTGTCTAGAACCAGCTATTAGAGCATTAGAAATGATTCAGGCAATGACGTCTGAATTAGTGACTCTCTTCCTAGGTATATATCCAATTCTGACACTGGGAATTGCTGCTTCAGGAGGAGCATTTTTAATAACCTCATGGAATCCAGCTGTCATGTTATTTGCATCCTTTACTACAGTATTAGCGGGGAAAATTTTAATACCTGCTATTATGGCTGCATTTATATTTGATTTGATCAGTAGAATTCATCCTTCTACTTCATTTTCAAAAATGTCTGATCTCATCCGTTTAACTTTAATAGGTTCCACTTCTATTATTCTGCTCTTATACAGTATTTTCATGTCAGTAAATGGTTTGATTACGTGGTCTGTAAGTGGCACTGTCAACGAGACTGTGAAGCGGCTCATTCAAAATAATATTCCATTTGTCGGATCTTTACTGACGGAAAGTATCAGCACGATGAAAAACTTTTCTTCTTCAGCTTCTGTTATAACCGGAAATGCAGTTATTTTATCGGTGTTAATGTTAGTTTCTATTCCAACCATACAAACAATTCTCATTGCTTTTTTGTACCGTTTACTTGGCGCTATTTTAGAACCTTTTGTAGATGGCAATATAAGTGGACTATTAGATGATATCGGAAAGACACTTTTTGTTCTTTCCATAATTTCCGTATTAATCGCATTTACATTTTTCTTCACGATTATATTAACAATGTTATTTGCAAAACTATTAATAAGTGGGAAAGGATAGTAACCATCGTTACGACACTTCTCTTTGGCATTCTATTAATCGTTCTAGTGGGCGAGCTACTGTCTATTCTACTGGAGCATACAGACAAGGAACGATCGGGATTTCTTGTGAAAATTGCGATAATCTATTGGATTATGTGCTTTCTCTTCATATAAACAGGTTGTCTTGCATAAAGTATTGTATCCATCATGAAAAGAAGGGTGAATCACCATTTCAGTTAAACAAAAACCCACTTTTCGTTTTGTTGTCATTTGTATAGCTGTTCTTTTCATTAGTCTACTTTTTTCTGACTTACTTACTCGTGATGGGGAAAGCAATAATGAAACTGAAGTTCCAACCTACCAAGATTCGGAAAATCTAATATCCATACTAGAGAAGATTAACGGGGTAGGAAAGGTTGCAGTTTATTTCCATTACGATGTTAGTTCTGAAAACACTTCGGAAAGTGATGTTTCATTTTTCCAGTGGACAAGTGACAGTAAAGGGAACAAAGAGGAATTGATTGGAATACTAGTAGTTGCGGAAGGGGCGAACGATAAACGTATACAAAATAGTTTGGTAAAGACATTATCATCTGTATTGCAGATATCTCCACATCGAATTGTGATAGAAGAAATGGAATTGGAGGATAAATAATATGAATAAAAAGAGATCTGTATGGTTTTTAACATTATTTAGTTTAGTAGCAGTAGTGACAGTTTTTTATGTATCGGATCGACCATCACCATTCGATGGAATTGCTCTATTTTCCGATGACACGTTAGATGAGGTAGGGTTAGTAGAAACTTCTTCGACAAATGAAGAATCATTTGTTTCTCAAAGTAATGCATTTGAAGAAATGAGAATGGAAGTAACAGAAAAACGGAGTCAACTAACTGAACAATTAACTAAAAAAGTAGGTTCCAATGAATTTACAGCAGAACAAAAAGACGAGGCTTATAACCAAATTGAAGAACTAGTTAAAATTGATTCCACAGAAGCGATGTTGGAGTTAATCATCAAATCATTAGGATATGATGACGCACTAGTGCGTATAGAAGAAAGTGATGTTTTAATAGATGTTGTGGCAAATGAACAATCGACTAAAAAAGCATCTGAAATTATTTATGCAGTTAAGCGTGAGTGGCCGAAAGCTTATAATGTTGAAGTTAATTTTAATGGCCAATAATCTATAAGAAAATTAAAAAATACTTAATATATAGCGATATTGAAGAGTGCCTGAAGGGGCGCTTTTTTTTATTATTTCAGAATAATTACCCCTATCTATTTCAAATTTACACGAAAACGTCTAAAATAGAATATGGAGCAATTAATAATTAGATTAAAGGGGATTAACTAAATGAAGATTCAAGAAATAAGAGAAATTATAAAACTAATCGATCAATCGTCACTAGATGAATTTTTATACGAATCAGAAGGTACAAAGATTAAATTGAAAAAAAATGAAAAAGGTTTTGTCAATTCATCTAGTGAAACCTTTGATAGTTCATCTATTGTAGAACAACCAAAACAAGTAGAAGTGAAAGCACCTATTGTTCAAGAGATACCAAAGGAATTGGTTGTTGAAGAAGCTACTGACAGTGTTGTGGATAGCTCGTTACATACAATTATTTCACCGATGGTTGGAACATTCTATCAATCCTCTTCTCCCGATGCATCTGCATTCGTAGAAGTTGGTACAAAAGTGTCGACTGATTCTATCGTCTGTATCGTAGAAGCAATGAAGCTGTTCAATGAAATTGAAGCTGAAATTGAAGGAGAAGTTGTAGAAATTCTTGTGAAAGATGGACAATTAGTTGAATATGGTCAACCTCTGTTCCTCGTTAAAGGAAACTAAGAAAGGAGCAAGGATGATGAAAAAAGTACTGATCGCAAATCGCGGAGAAATAGCTGTCCGTATAATACGTGCATGTAAAGAATTAGATATCGAAACTGTTGCTGTGTATTCTGAAGCAGACCGTGAAGCACTTCATGTGCAAATAGCTGACGAAGCTTACTGTATAGGTCCGAGGCTTTCAAAGGATTCCTATTTGAATTTCTCCAACATCCTAACTGTAGCTAAACTTACTGGTTGTGAAGGAATTCATCCTGGTTATGGATTCCTAGCAGAAAATGCCGAGTTTGCAGAGCTATGTGAAGAATGTGGTATTAAATTTATCGGTCCAACTTCTTCTGCTATTAAAAGCATGGGGATTAAGGATGTAGCAAAAGAAACAATGCAAAAAGCAGGAGTACCAACAGTTCCAGGATCTAAAGGTATTGTTGAAACCGATGAAGATGCATTGAAAGTTGCTAATGCAATAGGATTTCCTGTGATTATCAAAGCTACTGCTGGTGGCGGTGGTAAGGGAATCCGTGTCGCTAAAGACGAGGAAGATCTCCTAAAAGGGATTAAAATAACTCAAAAAGAAGCTGCAGCTGCATTTGGTAACCCTGGAGTTTACTTAGAGAAATATATTGAGGTATTCCGTCATGTGGAAATACAAGTGTTAGCTGATGCTCACGGAAATGCGGTTCACTTAGGTGAACGCGATTGTACCGTTCAGCGTCGTATGCAAAAGCTAGTGGAAGAAGCACCATCTCCTGCATTGTCTGAGGAGCTTCGCGCTGAAATGGGAGCAGCAGCTGTGAAGGCAGCACTTGCTGTTGGTTATGAAAGTGCAGGTACAGTAGAATTTATCTTTGATCATATAGAACAAAAATTCTACTTTATGGAAATGAACACACGTATTCAAGTAGAGCATCCTGTCACAGAAATGATTACAGGTGTAGATTTGATCAAACAAATGCTCTTAGTTGCTATTGGAGAAAAATTGCCATTCGAACAAGAAGATATTAAACTTAATGGATGGGCAATTGAATGCCGTATCAATGCGGAGAACCCTGCGAAAAACTTTATGCCTTCTCCAGGCCTAGTTGAGTTTTATTTACCTCCGGGAGGTTTAGGAGTTCGCGTAGATTCAGCTGTATACCCAGGTTATACGATTCCACCGTTTTATGATTCAATGGTTGCAAAGCTTATAGTCCATGCTGCAACTCGAGAAGAAGCAATCGCTAAAATGAAGCGTGCACTAAGTGAATTTGCTATCGAAGGGGTAGAAACTACAATAGAATTCCATTCGAAGCTCATGAGTCATGAAGTATTTGTATCGGGTGATTTTGATACTAAATTCTTAGAAAAATATGATGTAATGAATTCATAATAAGGAGTGAAGGATATGACAGAAACTACTGAACAAAAGTTTGTTCAAATGACTCCTGAAGGAAAAGAATATCTAGGGACAATAGAAATTGCTCCCGAAGTAATTACAGTGATTGCTGGAATTGCTACAAATGAAGTTGAAGGCATTGCTGGTACACGAGGAAACTTTGCTGCAGGTGTAGTAGAACGTTTAGGGAAAAAAGTACATGGCAAGGGTATTAAAACGGAGATAAATAATGATGGATTGTTTATCGACGTATATTGCCTTGTGAAATATGGTTCATCTGTGCCTACAGTTGCAAGAGAAGTCCAATCACAAATTCGTCAAGCGATCGAAAATATGACGAGTTTAACACCTAAAGAAGTGAATGTACATATTACAGGTGTTCAATTCGATACAACAGAATAGAATAGAAGAGAAAGAGCTATTAGGAAAAATAGCTCTTTCTCTTTTTTTGACTTTCTAATACACATACTACAAAAAAATATGCTATGATTGTCTAGATAGTTACATTTAAAGGAGAACTAAATAATGAAACGAAGACAAGCGAGAGAATTAGCATTACAAGCTCTATTTCAATTAGACAATCATGAAATTTCCATAGAAGAAGCTATTGGACATGTTACGGAAGAACAAGATTCTTTTTTGACACAAGTAGTGACTGGAGTCGTGAATCATAAAGAGGAAATAGATGCTTCTTTAACAGATAAACTAGAAAACTGGTCGCTTTCTAGACTTCCGAAAATTGAACGTACAGTACTGAGAATTGCTGTATTTGAATTACTATTCACTGAAGAAACACCGGCTAAAGTAGTGATCAATGAAGCACTAGAAATTTCTAAAGTATTTGGTGACGAGAAGTCAAGTCGTTTCGTAAATGGTGTTTTATCCAAATATGCAGAGCAATAATCTACATTGACTTAAGGAGCGTTTGAATTGTCTACTAACAAAATTGATGGAAAACAAATTGCAGGATTAGTTACAGAAAAAGTGAAAGAACGTGTTGAAAAACTAAAATCTAAAGGTGTCGTTCCAGGATTAGCAGTTGTTTTAGTTGGAAGTAATCCTGCATCACAAACATACGTAAACAATAAAGCAAAAACTTGCGAGCGTTTAGGTATGTACTCCGTGCTAATAGAGTTAGACGAAAATATTTCTGAAGATGAACTTCTTAAAAATGTAGAGGCACTTAACCAAGATATAAAAATTCATGGTATTTTAGTTCAACTACCATTGCCTTCGCAAATTGATGAGGACAGAGTAATTGCAGCTATTTCTCCGCAAAAGGATGTTGATGGTTTCCATCCAGAAAATGTTGGGAAAATGATGATTGGTCAACAATCTTTCCTTCCTTGTACACCTTTTGGCGTTATGAAATTACTCGAATACAGTGATGTTGAGATTGCAGGAAAACATGCTGTTATTATTGGTCGTAGTAACATTGTTGGTAAACCGATGGGTCAGTTATTGTTACAAAAGGATGCAACAGTTACTTACTGTCATTCTAGAACAAAAGATTTACACTCTTTTACTAAACATGCGGATATTTTAGTTGTAGCAACCGGTAGAACTAAGATGATAGATGCTAGTTATATAAAAGAAGGAGCAGTTGTCATTGATGTAGGCATCAACCGAGATGAGAACAACAAGCTCTGCGGAGATGTGGACTTTGCTTCAGCACAAGAAGTAGCTTCTAAAATTACTCCAGTTCCTGGTGGTGTTGGTCCAATGACAATCGCAATGCTTATGGAAAATACTTGTTTAGCGGCTGAAAATACATTAACTAATAAATAATTGGTGAGCTGTTTTTCTATGAAAGACAGCTTTTACCTTGGAGTAACTGTAATTCTTCTATAGCTAGGCGCTTGCGCTGCGCTTTTCTTGAAGATTAAGAAAAAAATGCTTTCCGTTACATAAATCCAGACTCAAGCTATTATTGTAGAATAAAATCATGCAATAATGCTGCTGATTTCCGTTCCAGGCGGACGCTTTCCGCGGGCAGAACATGTGCCTTCTAACTAGAGCATACTTGGTTTATTAAAAGGAACGAAGGCTAAGAGCGCCACATCGTGTGGCAATGCCTTCGTGACCAACATCCTGTTAACCCAAGGAGACTGAAGCCATACCTGCGAAAAACGTCCGCCGTTGAGGAAATCAACGGTGTTTCTATGGTTCCTCTTCTTAAAAGGTATGGGCGTCTGCCGCTTTTCTTATTATACTAATGGAGTTGTTTTTGTGACTACAGAGCCGAGTAAGTACTTAACTGTAAAAGCCTTAACCAAATACATAAAACGAAAATTCGATGCGGACACGCATTTACGAGATGTGTACGTAAAAGGGGAACTATCCAATGTGAAGGTTCATTCCAGCGGACATATCTATTTTACGCTTAAAGACGATGCTGCTCGAATCACTTCCGTCATGTTCGCGATGAATGCCAAATCATTAAAATTTGTTCCTGAAAGTGGCATGAATGTCCTCGTGCGAGGAGATATAAATGTATTCGAAGTAGCTGGACAATACCAGTTATACGCTGCTACTATACAGCCAGACGGTATAGGGGAGCTTTTTTTAGCATTTGAACAATTAAAAAAGAAATTACAACAAGAAGGACTCTTCCATCCAAGTCGTAAAAAACCTATACCAACTTTTCCTAAAAAAATTGGTGTCGTTACTTCTAAAACTGGAGCAGCTATTCGAGATATCTTAACAACGTTAGAACGTCGTTATCCAATTTCTGAAGTTATCGTATTTCCTAGTATCGTTCAAGGACCTCAGGCTGCTCCTTCTGTTGTAAAGTCCATTGAAAAAGCAAACCAAACAGGTGATATGGACGTTTTGATTGTTGGACGAGGTGGTGGTTCCATTGAGGACCTTTGGGCTTTCAACGAGGAAGTAGTAGCAAGAGCCATTGCAAACAGTCGAGTTCCAATCATAAGTGCAATTGGTCATGAGACAGATACAACTATTGCTGATTTTGTTTCGGATTTAAGAGCACCAACCCCGACAGCAGCAGCTGAAATGGCGGTGCCAAGCAAAGAAAATCTTATGCAAAATATCTTATCATTTCAATCGGCAAGTTTACATTTTATTACCAAGCGGATAACAGATGAAAAAAACAGATATAAACGGGCAATGGAATCACCGGTAATGGCAACCCCTGAAAAATTATATCGTCCTTTTATTGAAAGGTTTGTTCGTACAGAACAACAGCTACAAAGAGAAACTAACCTTCTTTATAAAAGTAAACAACGTGATTATTTACAGGTTCAAAATAGATTTTCCCAATTATCTCCACAAAAAGTAATTGATCAACATCATAAATCTATTCAGACAATTACTAATCAATTGAACCTAGCATCAATATCCACGTTTGAAAAACATCGTCAACAATTTGTTAGTTCTATTCGAACATTAGAAGCTTTAAATCCATTAAAGATAATGGATCGAGGATATAGTATTATTTACAAAGAGGGTAAACTAGTTAAATCCGTAGAAAATGTAAAAAAAGATGATTCTATATTTGTTACATTAAAAGATGGTCAATTAGAAGCTATCGTTCAACGAGTTGATGTGAAAGAAAGTGGGGACTAATATAAATGACTAAGAAGGAAATTCTATTCGATGAAGCAATGCTGCAATTAGAAAATATAGTTCGTCAGTTGGAACAAGGTGATGTACCTTTAGAAAGCGCTATAGAACTTTATCAAAAAGGTATGGAACTTTCCAAAGTATGTAGTGACAAGTTGCAAAAAGCAGAAAAGCAGCTAGTTACATTTATGGACGAAAACAAAGAAGATGCTGGTGCATCCAATGAGTAATCTATTAACTTCATTCATTCAAACCAATCAGCCACTTATTGAAAAGACATTACATGATCTTATAAAAGATTTAAAGGCACCAGCGCCATTAAAAGATGCTATGTATTATTCACTTCAAGCTGGTGGGAAAAGAATTAGACCGCTGTATACACTTGCAGTTTTAAAAGAGCTAGATTTTCGAAATGATGATGCCATTATTGTCGCAAGTACGATTGAAATGATCCATACGTATTCACTTATTCATGATGATTTACCTGCGATGGATAATGATGATTTACGACGTGGAAAACCAACCAATCATATAGTATTTGGGGAAGCACTTGCAATATTAGCGGGAGATGCGCTTGTAACGATTGCCTTTGGTATTATTGCTAGACTTTCAAATATATCCCCGAAACTGAAAGTAGATTTGATCGAAAAGTTAAGCTTTTCTGCGGGTGCAGAAGGTATGGTTGGCGGCCAAGTATTAGATATGCTAGGGGAAGGTCAAACCTTAACTTTGGAGCAGTTAGAAGAGATTCATGTAAATAAAACAGGTGCCCTCTTGTCTTACAGCATTTTAGCCGGAGCTATCATTGCAAATGTTCCGAGTGAAATAATGAATGCATTAGAAAAGTATGCATTTCATATTGGTCTTGCATTTCAAATTCAAGACGACATTCTAGATGTAGAAGGTACATCGGAGCAATTGGGGAAAACTGCTGGTAAAGACTTAATAAGTGAAAAAAATACATATCCTTCAATTTTGACGATGGAAGGTACGAAAAAAGAACTACAAAATCAATATAACCAAGCTTTTCAAGCTTTAGAGAATGTTCAAATGCATAATGGTTTACTGGTAGAGTTGGCCAATTATATTACGAAAAGATCAAAATAGTAGCGAATAATTTGTTTTTTAAGCATTTATTGCTATGATATTAACTAGTTGTAAAGAAGGAAATCTAATAGAAGGTGTGTGATGGCAATGGATTTAACTTCAATTTCTAGCCCATCCTTTTTAAAAAGTTTAGATAATGAACAATTAAAGGAACTTAGTGAAGATATTCGATCGTTTTTAATAGAAAATTTAGCGGTAACAGGTGGGCATATTGGGCCGAACTTAGGAGTAGTAGAACTAACAATTGCTTTGCATAAATCATTCAATAGTCCAGAAGACAAATTTCTTTGGGATGTCGGACATCAAGCATATGTCCATAAAATTTTAACAGGGCGTGCGAGTCAATTCGATACACTGCGTCAATTTAAAGGATTATGTGGATTTCCTAAGCGTATTGAAAGTGAACATGATGTATGGGAAGCTGGACATAGCTCAACTTCACTTTCTGCTGCTATGGGTATGGCAAAAGCTCGTGATATTCAAAACAAAAAAAATTATGTTGTACCAATAATCGGAGACGGTGCTCTAACGGGTGGTATGGCATTAGAAGCTTTAAATCATATTGGACATGAAAAAACGGATATAACCGTTATTTTAAATGACAACGAAATGTCTATTGCACCCAATGTAGGAGCTCTCCACAATGTATTAGGTAGATTACGTACACATGGAACCTATAACAAGGCAAAAGATGAACTAGAGTCATTACTGAAAAAAATCCCAGCAGTTGGTGGGAAACTTGCAGGTACAGCAGAGCGAGTAAAAGATAGTCTAAAGTATTTACTAGTTTCCGGAGCGTTTTTCGAAGAACTAGGATTTACTTATCTAGGACCAATTGACGGTCATGACTTTGAAGCATTAGAGGAAAACCTACAATATGCGAAGAAGATGAAGGGACCAGTACTCTTACACGTTATAACGAAAAAAGGTAAAGGCTATAAACCTGCGGAGCTTGACAAAATCGGCACATGGCATGGAACAGGTCCATATAAAATGGAAACTGGTGATTTGATAAAATCAGCTTCAAAAGGACCTTCATGGAGTGCACTTGTAGCAGAAACTGCAAGAAAGCTAGCAAGAACTGATAAACGTATAGTAGCGATTACTCCTGCAATGCCAGTCGGTTCCAAATTAGAAGGGTTTGCTTCTGAGTTTCCAAATCGTATGTTCGATGTAGGTATTGCAGAACAGCATGCTACTACAATGGCGGCAGGTTTGGCTGCAGATGGTATGAAACCGATGCTTGTTATCTATTCAACATTCCTTCAACGTGCTTATGATCAGGTGCTTCATGATATTTGCCGTCAAAACTTAAATGTTGTGATTGCTATTGATCGAGCTGGTTTAGTTGGAGCAGATGGAGAAACACATCAAGGGGTATTCGATATTTCTTTCTTACGTCATATGCCAAATATGGTCATTATGATGCCTAAAGATGAAAATGAAGGACAGCATATGGTCAAGACTGCTTTCGAATATTCGGATGGACCAATAGCACTTCGTTATCCAAGAGGAAATGGTCTTGGTGTGCCAATGGATGAAGAATTGAAAACTATTCCAATCGGTTCTTGGGAAGTATTAAAAGAGGGTACACAGGCGGCTATACTGACATTTGGAACAACTATCCCAATGGCTATGCAAGCTGCAGAAATACTTTCGCAAAGTAATATTTCTGTAGAAGTGATTAATGCACGCTTTATAAAACCGTTAGATTCAAAAATGCTCCAAGATCTACAATCTCGTAATATTCCTATTATTACATTGGAAGAGAGTGCTCTTCAAGGTGGTTTCGGTAGTGCAGTAATGGAGTTTTATAATGAAAATAATCTTCAGGCAAATGTACATCGTATAGGAATACCAGACATCTTTATCGAACATGGTGAAGTAAATCAATTACTAGAAGAAATTCACATTACTTCTGACGAAATTGTAAAAGTAGTGAATAGAAAAGTAAATGAATCATCAAGGTATATTTCATCATGACTAAAATACCGAAAGAACGGGTAGACGTATTATTAGTTGAGCAAGGATTATTCGAAACGAGAGAAAAGGCTAAACGTGCTATTATGGCCGGGCTTATTTATAAAAACGAAGAGCGAATCGATAAACCTGGAGAAAAGGTGGAAGTTACCTCCGTTTTAACTGTAAAAGGTCAGGTATTAAAGTATGTAAGCCGTGGTGGATTAAAGCTAGAAAAAGCACTAGAACAATTTGATTTGAGTATTGAAGATAGAATCATGCTTGATATCGGTTCTTCTACAGGAGGATTTACGGACTGTGGTTTACAAAATGGTGTCAAGCATGCCTATGCTTTAGATGTAGGGAGCAACCAATTAGCTTGGAAAATTAGGCAAGATGCTCGTGTAACTGTTATGGAAAAAACGAATTTTAGATACTCAACCCCAGCAGATTTTTTAGAAGGTTTACCATCGTTTGCATCGATTGACGTATCATTTATTTCCTTAAAGCTTATTTTTCCGACTTTAAAAACAATTTTAGTACCTAATGGCGATGTGATTGCCCTTGTAAAGCCTCAGTTTGAGGCAGGCAAAGATCGTGTAGGGAAAAAAGGTGTCATCAGGGATAAATCAGTGCATGTAGACGTTTTGAATGACATAGCTCATTTTGCGGAAAATCAGCATTTTCGTTTAAAAAATGCTTCTTTCTCTCCTATAACTGGTGGAGAGGGAAATATCGAATTTTTATTTCATCTCACGAATATCGTAGGCGAAGAATTTCCACCGCATCAGATTGATTTTACAAAACTAGTCAACGAAGCACATCAACTACTTAAATAACTTGCGGCTCTTGTAAAAGAGTCGCTTTTTTCTTGTTACTTTTCCAATCAAATGCTATTGTATAAAGTAAATAGTATAAATATACAATGAGGTGAACCCGATATGAACAAGGGACAACGACATATTCGCATAAGGGATATTATTGCAAAACACGAAATTGAAACACAGGATGATTTAGTCGATTTTCTAAAAAATGCGGGATATAATGTCACTCAGGCTACTGTTTCGAGAGATATTAAAGAACTTCATTTAGTTAAAGTTCCATTGCCTAATGGTAATTATAAATATAGTTTACCTGCTGACCAACGCTTTAATCCTACACAAAAACTGCGAAGAGCATTGTCTGATGCATTCGTTAGTATTGATGGAGCAAGTTACTTTTTAGTGATGAAAACGTTACCTGGTAATGCCCACGCAATAGGTTCTTTAATTGATTACTTAGATTGGTCAGAGATTTTAGGAACTATTTGTGGAGACGATACTTGTTTAATCCTATGTAGGCAGGAACAAGATAGTCAAGTTATCAAAAATCGCTTACTCGAAATGCTTTAAAGTGAGGTGAAAACAGTTGTTGAAGGAACTAACGATAAAAAACTTTGCCATTATTGATGAATTGACCGTCAGTTTTGAAGAAGGGCTTACTGTGCTTACTGGAGAAACTGGAGCAGGAAAGTCTATTATTATTGATGCTGTACATTTGTTATGTGGTGGGAGAGGCTCACATGAATTCATTAGACATGAAGCTAAAAAAGCCGAATTAGAAGGCTTATTTATTATTTCTAATCCCGGGCATGGTGTTGTTAAAAAGCTGGCAGACGTTGGTATTGATATTGAAGACGAATCTATTATTTTAAGAAGAGATATTAACCAGTCAGGTAAAAGTGTCTGTAGAGTAAATGGGAAACTTGTAACAATTGGTATTTTAAGAGAAATTGGTGCTTCTTTAATAGATATTCATGGGCAGCACGAGAGTCAAGAATTGATGGACGATAAAGCCCATATCCATTTGTTGGATCAATTTGCTGGAGAAAATCTAAAAGAAGTGAAAGAATCCTATCAAGAACTTTATAAACAATATAAAAAGTGGAAAAAAGAACTCGATAAACTATCGGAGAACGAACAACAGATTGCACATAAGATTGACTTGTATACGTTCCAAGTAGAAGAAATAGCCGATTCGAATCTAGTTATAGGTGAAGAGGATCAATTACAGGAACAGAAAAAGAAATTACAAAATTTCCATAAGGTCTTCGACAAAATGAGTAATGCCTATGATGCTATTTTGACCGAATCCAAAGGTCTAGATTATATAGGTACAGCAATGGCTGATCTTCAGGATATAGCAGATGTTGATAAAAATATGCAGGAACTTAGCGAAAACGTGTCTTCAGCTTTTTACATATTGCAAGATGCAGCATATCAGTTAAAAAATGAGTTAGATGAGATGGAATTTGATAACAATCAACTTCAAATCGTGGACGAGCGTTTAGCAACTATCCAAACCTTAAAACGAAAATATGGTTCATCAATTGAAGAAATTTTACAATACAAAGATCAAATTCAATACAGCTTAGATCAGTTGGTAAATCGTGATGAGCAAATTCAAAAAATGACAGAAAAAATACGTCAAATTGAAATTGATTTAGAATTAGAGGCTATTGATTTAACGGATAAACGTAAAAACGCTGCAAAATTATTAAGCGTTGCCATCATGGAGCAATTACAAGAATTATATATGGAAAAGGCTACTTTTTCGGTTATGTTTCATGAAACAGTTAAACCAGTCTATAATGAAAATGGGTTAGACGACTTGTCTTTTTATATTTCAACGAATGTAGGCGAACCTCTGAAGGCATTAACTAAAATTGCTTCGGGTGGAGAGTTATCACGTATGATGCTTGCACTTAAAAGTATTTTCTCTAAGCATCAAGGCATTACATCCATTATTTTTGATGAAGTTGATACTGGAGTAAGTGGACGCGTTGCCCAATCAATAGCAGAAAAAATTTCAGGGATTGCCTCGAACTCGCAAGTGCTTTGTATATCTCATTTACCACAAGTTGCAGCGATGGCGGATCAACATTTAATGATTAAAAAAGAGGTCAGTGGTAATCGAACTTTTACTGTATTAGAAGAAGTACAAAATGATAAACGAGCAGAAGAACTAAGTCGGATGATGTCTGGTGCTGAAATTACAAGCACAACGTTACAGCATTCGAAAGAACTTTTAAAATTAGCGGAAAATCGCAAAAAAATTATAAGAAATCTGTGAAGACCTTGCAATTAGAGGTCTTTTTTTTTATCAATTATTTACCTTTCATAGGCGACATTTTGTAGGACATAGTATCAATATAGGGAGGTGAAATATGAAGAAAAACTATCGGAAATGGTCGCTAATGCCACTACTCTTCTTTACTCTATTCTTCGCGAACAATTCAGCTTTTGCAGAGCAAACTTCAGTGGTTCCACTCGGGCAGTCTATTCAAATTGATTTACAGTATGGTTCCGTTTTTGTAAGTAGTGATGTTTTACTTTCGGATGACGAATGGCTGCGAACAGGTGATGCGATTCATCTTATCAACGATCAGCCTGTGACAAATCTTATGGACGTAAAAAGTCATATAAAAGATAGTACACAAATTATTATCCAGTATGAGCATAAAAAAGAAAAGTATACGAAAAGTATCAGTCCAACTCAAATGGTGAAATTACTTCCTTTTTTGAAAGACGCAACAGAAGGTATTGGCACTTTGACTTATTTTGATCCGATTACGAAAGAATTTGGTGCATTAGGTCACCAAATAGTGGACCAACAGTCTGGAATTACTCCGAACTTCTCGGAAGGTTCCATATATTTATCCTCAATTGAGCAGATAAAGAAAAGTACGCCGGGAAAACCTGGCTATAAAATAACATCCCATCAATCAAATACATTACCAATTGGTGGTGTAAATGAAAATAATGTATACGGTGTTTTCGGAAAATTGGACAATAGTGCGTTAGAAAATATATCCTTGCAACAGGTGGAAATTGTAGATCAAGAAGATATAATGACAGGCAAAGCAGTTATGCGAACCTCAATCGATGGTCAAAAGGTACAGGATTTCTCAATAGAAATTTCTTCAGTAGAAGGTCATATATTTCAATTTACAGTAACCGATAAGAAGCTCATTCAAAAAACAGGCGGTATCTTACAAGGCATGAGTGGAAGTCCAATCATACAAAAAGATAAACTAATCGGAGTCGTTACTCATATGTATGTAGATAAACCAGAAAATGGTGCAGGGTTAGCAATAACCGAAATGATGAAAAAGAATCCTAAATGAATTAGAAAAATTAGGTATACCAAAGCTTATTTCTAGCGTTTTCAGAAGGCTTTGGACAGACTTGTTATCGATTGATTTTTTATGAGAGGCTGGTCGTGACTGATGTCATGATCAGCCTCTCTTTTCTCGAAAATATTAAGACGTTTATTTAAGTACAACACCTTTGATTGAAGAGTAAGGTGGCGAACCCAGCGAGTTCAAAAAGACAGATGAGACATCGCAAACGCCTAGCAGTGATGGCTTTAAATTGCGGAACATGTCTGCCCCAACAGAAATCAGCAGTATTATTTATTTGTTAAAGTATCATGAACCAGTGTTCAGTATATTTATGAAAGCATCTGAAACGACTCGTGATGCATGCGCGAGACAGTTGTTTAAAAACGTACTTTCTGTTTTGACAAAAAATAGACCATTTTTAGGACTATCCTTTTTACTCAATTAGGTATAATATGGTATAAAGATTATTCGACATTAATGTTGCAATATTCGAAAATTTGTCGCAATATAACGAAAATGTATTATAAAAGCCTTATTTTTAATAAGATTGAAGGATTTAAGAAAATTAAAGAGAATAGTACCTAAGTGAAAAAATACAAAAGGTGGATGAGAAAATGGAAAAGATAAAAATTGCAATTGTGGATGATAACAAAGATTTAATTCGTACAATGGGATCTTACTTCGATCAGCACCCGGAAATTGAAATAATTGGCACAGCAGTAAATGGGAAACTTTGTTTGGAACTTTTGGATAATATTCAACCAGATGTATTACTACTCGACATAATTATGCCGCATTTAGATGGAATTGCTGTTTTAGATAATCTACAAAAAGACAATAAACTTAAGGATATCCAAGTAATTATGTTGACTGCCTTTGGACAAGAGGATGTTATGAAACAAGCAGTAGATTTAGGTGCATCCTATTTTATGCTAAAGCCTTTTGAGTTTGAACGCTTAGTAACTCAAATCAAACAAGTAGCAGGCAAAAAAGGTTTTGTTCAAGAGGAACCTGTTAAAGCTAATCCCGAAAAAGAAGCATTGCAAAATAAGCGGATGATTGACAATACAATAACAAATGTTATTAAAGAGATTGGCGTTCCTGCTCATATTAAAGGATACTCTTACCTGCGTGAGGCTATTCAAATGGTTTATAGCGATATTGAATTGCTAGGTTCAATTACGAAAGTTTTATATCCAGAAATAGCTAAAAAATTTCAAACGACACCATCCCGTGTAGAACGAGCAATTCGACATGCTATCGAGGTAGCATGGAATCGCGGAAACTATGAAACTATTTCTAAATTGTTTGGATACACAGTACATCACTTAAAATCAAAACCTACTAATAGCGAATTCATCGCAATGATCGCCGACAAAATTCGTATGGAGAATATGGCTAGTTAATCGTTGATATTACTGAACTTATAATAAATATAAAACCAACATTTTATAGAATCTTAACTAGATACAATTTTCAAGACCTATAAACTATTACTAGCAAAACCAACGAGTTTTTTGATTCGCTGGTTTTTTTATGTCCAATAAAGTGAAGAAATAATAAACCAACAGAATTAGAATATGTCTGGGAAAAAGCTTGTTCTTTCAGAAGCACTTATAGAAACAAGGATATTTTAGACTGATAAGGTTTATGAGGGTAGTTACTTTGTACCCTTTATAGTAGGTCTAGTGCAAGACTAAATATCTGTTTAATATCAAGTTAAACTAGTTAATAATAATAACGATTAGGTATTAATAGCGATATTTTTCGCAAAAACAAAATTTTTATCACACTATTTTTAATAGTGAGTATAATAAATGATGAGAGGAAGTGTTTAGAGTTATGTTAATCATTGAGAATGATGAAATAATGCTTTCTGCCGAAAATGGACGAGTATTTATGACTATTAAAAGCGATCATTATAATCTAAAAAAAGTGGATGAGTTAACTAGAAATCATCCAAGACTGAAAATTTCTAATTTCATGGCTGTAAAAAAAGCTGTAGAAAGTGGTTCACATGATCCTATTGAATTAGGTACCTGGATAGACAGTATGGAGTTAGAAATAAGCAGTGATAAAATGCAAGCGTTACTTACTATTTACGAATCCCCGAACTTTATACAAGAGAACATAGAAAGTCTTCAAATGAATATACAAAAACTACTTCAAGACAATCAAATTGTATTTGGTCACCAGCCATTAGACTTACCCGCGATTAAAACAGGTAAATCATACATAATTGCAGAGGGACTACCACCTCAAAAAGGTGCCGATGCTAAAATTTCTTATTTGCAACAAGCGGAAAAGACACCAGTGATCAATGAAGATGGTAAAGCAGATTACTTTGACATGAACTTCCTCGTAGAGATTAATGAGGGATCTTGGCTTGGCGAAAAAATTCCTGCTCAGCAAGGTGTGGCAGGTAAGAATATTTTTGGCGAAATGGTACCTCCAATAATGGGGGATGATTTTCCTTTAAAATATGATAATAAATCTGCATATGAAGTGGAAGAGGAAGGGAAAACGGTTCTTCGTTCAAAAACAAAAGGAGTAATTGGAGAAGTTAATGGAATACTTACGGTCCAAAAGCATCTTATCATCGACGGTGATGTTGGATTGGAGACGGGAAATATAAAATTTGACGGTTCTATCCAAGTTAGAGGAACTGTAATGGCTGGATACTCAATAGTAGCTTCAGGTGATATTTCTATTGAATCGAACGAAGGTGTTCATGCGGCTGAACTTATAAAATCGACCGAAGGAGATGTGTTCATTAAAGGTGGTATTTTCGGCAGAGGGGTCACAGCGATTGAGGCACATCATAATATATTTGTTAAGCACGCAAATGAATGTTCGCTAGAGGCAAAAGACGATATTCACATTGGGTTTTATTCATTGGGAGCTACAATTTTCTGTGATAAACTGGTTCTAGATGAGCGCAAAGGGAAAATTATTGGTGGTAAGGCTATTGCCATCAATTCAATTACTACTGCGTATACGGGTAACAAGTCAGAAAGAAAAACGGAATTGATTGTCCAAGGAATAGATCGGAAAATCTTAACAGAAAATGCCAAAACAAAAGCACAAGAAATGATGAAGTTACAGGAAGAAACAACAAAGATTAATTTTAGTTTGAGTCAATTAAGTCAATTTAAAAACTCAATGTCTGTACAACAAGTAGCTATATATGAGCAAACGAAGCAAAAACATAATGAAATTCAGCGTGAGGTTAAAGAGTTAGATGAGGAGATTCAACGTATTTTGAAAATGTTAAGACAAACGTCAGATTATTTTATCCAAATTACAAGAGAAGCAAATCCAGGAACTATTATTCAAATTGGAAACAAGTCCTCCTATCTAACGAAACAAACCCAAGGGAAATTTAAATTGGAAAATGGGGAGTTAAATGTCTAATATACCTGTGTATGCTCATCGTGGTGCAGCATTCAAAACAGTAGAAAATTCCATGAAAGCGTTTAAAAGAGCTGTGAAGCTAGGTGTAGATGGAATTGAACTAGATCTACAGCTTTCTGCAGATGGCGTGCCTTTTGTTACTCATGATATCGATTTTTTTCGACTAGCGGGAAATAAAAGAAGAATTACGGATATGCTTGCAGAGGAAGTTCTGCAGTTAAAGCTTGGAAGAGTGTTTTACCGCAAGTTTTTATATACTAGAGTAGTGACCTTTGATGAATTCATCCATTTTGTGACCCCTTTAGGGATAAAATTAAATATCGAATTGAAGGAATCCTTTCTTGGTAAAACTGAAAAAATTAGAGAAGTTGTAGAAAAAGCATCAAACATTTCAGATGTCCACTTTTCTTCCTTTGAATTTAGCGTGCTAGAAACCATACATGCTATGGAAAGAGAAGTCCAAACAGCATTTATTGGCAAAAAAAACTCTGATTGGGATTATGTATTGTCTATTAAAGAAATAGATGCAATTCACTTCAACAAAAAATTTTATGATACTGATTTGATGAAGAAAGTTTGGGATGCTGGTTATCCTATGCGCTTTTATAACATAAAAGGTAACGAAAAATATATTCAAAATCCGCATGAATCTGTGATTGGATGGATCACTGATTATCCCGAAAAAGTAATACAACAACAAAAAAGACGCTGACTTTTATAAGTCTACGTCTTTTTTCTTTTGAAATCGTGGAGCTACTTTCCCATTTTTACGATCCCGGTTCAATAAGAAACCTGCAAAGAAGCCTAATCCTAGAACCGTAAATATTAATCCGCTTATAAATTGTATGGCCAAGCCACCAATAGGGAGGATTTGCAATCCGAAAAATGTATCTCTCATTAATTTAATCCCAAATGCTGCTAAAATTCCAGGAATTAATAACACGATTAAAGCCGCTAAACGAGCCATTTTTTTCACTCCTGTTCTTACTAATTTAATTTTACTATCAACAATATGATTGTCAACGAAAGAAACTTGCGTTATGATAAATGAGAAGTGCAATAAGTTGCAGATGATTAATGGGGGTGTGCATATTCTTGCAAAATATTCTTATAGTAGGCGCTGGTAATGGAGGATATGCACTTCTGAAGTTGATACAACAGGCTGAATACCTTCAAGTAAAAGCCATTGTAGACATTGATGAAAAAGCTCCCGGGTTAAAACTTGCAAAAGAGATCAATATTCCTACATATAAAGATTGGAAGCCTCTCCTTAATGGAGATATTCAGATCATCATTGATGTTACGGGAAACCAAGAGGTATTTCATGAGCTTCTTGCAAATAGACCTGCCACTGCGGTATTAATACCGGGCGAAATTGCCAACTTAATTGTTTCACTTTTAGAAGAAAAAAATAAGTATATACACATTATTGATCACAAAACGATTATGCAGGAGTTAATCTTCAATTCAGTTGAAGAAGGTATGATTGGGATTGATGATCAAGGTATCGTGAATCTATTCAACAAAAGTGCAGAAAAAATGACCCAAATATCCGTGGAAAATGCCATGGGAAAACATGTACATGAGGTTATCTCATTAAGCGAATTACCGAGAGTGTTCGATACGGGGCGTGTCGAACTAAACAAAGAACTGATTCTTGAAAGCGGTACCAAAATTGTCACCTCGCGTTATCCAATGATTAATGAAGATGGAAAACAGGTCGGTGCATTTGCAGTTTTTAAGGATATTTCGGAAGTAGTTCGACTAGCTGAAGAAATTACAAACCTAACAGAAATACAAAAAATGCTTGAGGCTATTATTTATTCAAGTGATGATGCAATTTCCGTTGTGGATGAAGAAGGTAAAGGCATACTTATTAACCCAGCCTACACAAGAATAACTGGATTTAGTGAAGCCGAAGTAATTGGGCAACCTGCGACAGCGGATATTTCCGAAGGGGAAAGTATCCACTTAAAAGTGTTGCAAACTCGCAAGCCTATTCGTGGTGTTAATCTAAGAGTAGGGAAACTGAAAAAAGATGTTATCGTCAATGTCGCGCCTATCATCGTTAACCAACAGCTAAAAGGTAGTGTCGGAGTTATACACGATATGACTGAGATGCGAGGGTTAATGAAAGAATTAGATCATGCTCGTACGCTAATCAGAACGTTAGGAGCAACTTATAGCTTTGAAGACATCGTCGGTACATCTAACGAAATAAACTTCACAATTGAGCAAGCTAAGCTAGCAGCAAGCGTTTCAGTAACGGTTCTTTTAAGGGGAGAGGTCGGTGCTGGAAAAGACTTATTTGCTCTTGCTATACACAGCGAAAGTAATCGATCGAGTTATCCGTTTCTTCGTGTAAACTGTAGCTCAGTGGAAGAGCATTTGCTAGAAACAGAGTTATTTGGATCAGAAAAAGATGGGTTTATACAACCTGGAATTTTTGAACAAGCTACAAATGGAACCATTTTCTTGGATGAAGTTGGGGAACTTACGAAAAAGACACAGGCAAAGCTGCTACGTGTTCTTAGAGAAAATGCAATCATTCGGGTAGAAGGAACGACGTCTATACCTGTAGATGCGAGAATCATCGCATCGAGTAGTTTGAACCTCGAAAAAGCAATGCTTGAAGGTACTTTTAGAGAAGACTTTTATTATCAATTGAATCGAATGCCAATACATATTCCTTCCTTACGCAATCGTAAGCAGGATATTCCGGCAATAGCTGAGCATTTACTTGTGAGATTAAATCAAGAATTTGGCCGAAATATAGAAGGATTTTCAGAAGAAGCAATGGAGAGTTTACTTCTATATGATTGGCCAGGGAATGTTCGGGAGCTTGAAAATGTCATAAGTCGTTCTATGATTTTTTTACAGCCAAATGATCGAATACTAGAAGAGGATCATCTACCGAAATCAATGCTAGTATTACCAAGTGAGGACAAGGGAGAGACTTCACTTGGCACGTTAGCAGAACAAATGGATGAAATGGAAAAGAAGGTATTGGCACAAGCATTAAAAGTTTCTGGGGGAAATAAATCACGAACCGCCAAACAACTTAACATTTCACTCCGCACTTTATATTACAAGTTAGAAAAATATCATTTAGCATAAATGGGAGTCACTTCAAACAATAGGGGTATTGAATATATAAGTAAGGCCCATTTAACTACTAGGAGGAACTACACATGGAAATTTTTAAATATATGGAAACTTATGATTACGAACAATTAGTATTCTGCCAGGACAAAACTTCAGGTTTAAAAGCGATAATAGCAATTCATGATACAACTTTAGGTCCAGCACTTGGTGGGACACGTATGTGGAATTATGCGACTGAAGAAGAAGCGATTGAGGATGCATTACGTCTTGCAAAAGGTATGACTTATAAAAATGCAGCAGCAGGTCTAAATCTTGGTGGCGGTAAAACCGTAATTATTGGAGATCCATTAAAGGATAAAAATGAAGAAATGTTCCGTGCTTTTGGTCGTTTCATCCAAGGGTTAAATGGTCGTTATATTACAGCTGAGGACGTTGGAACAACTGTCGCGGATATGGACTTAATACATGAAGAAACTAACTATGTGACTGGAATTTCCGAAGCATTTGGTTCTTCAGGGAATCCGTCACCGGTTACAGCTTACGGTGTTTACGTTGGGATGAAAGCAGCTGCTAAGGAAGCATTTGGCTCTGATTCTTTAGAAGGTAAAACAGTAGCTGTACAAGGTGTAGGAAATGTAGCGTATACACTTTGCGAATACCTACACAAAGAAGGAGCTAAACTAATCGTTGCAGATATTAACCAAGCATCTGTTGACCGTGCAGTAAATGCTTTTGGAGCAGTTCAGGTTGATGTAAACGATATTTATTCACAAGAAGCAGATATTTTTGCGCCATGTGCTTTAGGTGCGATTATTAATGATAATACAATTCCACAACTAAAAGCGAAAGTAATTGCTGGTTCAGCAAACAACCAATTACGTGATACAACACATGGGGATGTAATCCATGAAATGGGCATTGTCTATGCACCGGATTATGTTATTAACTCAGGTGGCGTTATTAATGTAGCTGACGAATTGTATGGCTATAATGCGGAGCGTGCGATGAAACGTGTAGCTACTATTTATGATAAAATTGAACGTATTTTTGAAATTTCAAAACGTGATGGTGTTCCATCATATGTTGCTGCTGACCGTTTGGCGGAAGAACGTATTGCACGAGTAAGTAAATCTCGTAGTCAATTCCTACAAAATGGCAAACATATCTTAAACGGACGTTAATACAACAACTAATTTCATCTATTGAACTAAGTGGCCGTCTTTCTTTTAAAGTAAAGCGGCCTTCTTAGATGGAAATTAAAGGAGATGGTAAAGTTGGCAAAAGATTATGATGTAGTAATTATCGGTGGCGGTACTGGCGGTTATGTTGCTGCTATACGCTCGGCTCAACTTGGATTAAAAACAGCAATCGTTGAAAAAGGAAATTTAGGTGGTACTTGCTTACATAAAGGTTGTATTCCTAGTAAGGCGTTACTTCGTAGTGCTGAAGTGTATGCAACTACTAAAAATCATGCTGCGGACTTTGGTGTAAATACTGGAGAGGTAACACTCGACTTTAGTCGAGTACAGGCACGTAAAGAATCTATCGTCAACCAATTACATCAAGGTGTGCAAGGCTTGATGAAAAAAGGTAAAATAGATGTTTATGAAGGTACTGGAAGAATGTTAGGACCTTCTATTTTTTCACCCTCTCCAGGTGGTACTATATCTGTAGAGATGAACAATGGTGAAGAAAATGAAATGATAATCCCTAAAAATGTAGTTATTGCTACTGGATCTAGACCACGCACTTTACCTGGTTTAACGATTGACGGAGAATTTGTCATGAGCTCCGATGAAGCCCTAGCAATGACAGAGTTACCAAAATCAATTCTAATCGTAGGTGGCGGAGTTATTGGAATTGAATGGGCATCTATGCTTAATGATTTTGGAGTAGAGGTAACAGTGGTCGAATATGCAGATCGTATTATACCAACAGAAGACAAGGATATCTCGAAAGAAATGCAAAAGCTGCTAGCTAAAAAGGGTGTAACATTTGTAACAAGTGCAAAAGTACTCCCAGAAACACTAGAAACAAAAGAAAAAGAAGTGAAAATTTCTGCAGAAATAAATGGTGAAACGAAAGCCTTCACAGCAGAAAAGATGTTAGTTTCTGTTGGCAGACAAGCAAATGTAGAAGGTATAGGCATTGAAAATACAGATATCGTTGTAGAAAAAGGATTTATCCAAGTGTCAGAGACATTCCAAACAAAAGAATCTCACATATATGCAATTGGAGATGTAATCGGTGGACTTCAACTAGCACATGTAGCTAGTCATGAAGGGATTACTGCGATCGAACATATTGCTGGTAACGAAATCTCACCAATTGACTATACATTAGTTTCACGTTGCATTTATTCGAATCCTGAAAGCTCAAGCGTTGGTATAACGGAACAACAAGCAAAGGATAAAGGATTTGATGTAAAGGTTGGTAAATTCTCATTTAAAGCGATTGGAAAAGCACTTGTTTACGGTGAATCAGATGGATTTGTGAAAATTGTTGCAGATAAACAGACAAATGATATTCTAGGGGTTCATATGATTGGACCACACGTAACCGATATGATTTCAGAAGCTGGTTTAGCAATGGTTCTTGACGCAACACCTTGGGAAATTGCACATACGATTCACCCACACCCTACACTAAGTGAAGTAATGGGTGAAGCAGCACTAGCTGTAGATGGCAAAGCTATTCATATGTAGAAAAGCGCATGCACCCACTTAAGCCTCAAAAAGTGCCGGAAGACATGGATAAAGGCACATTTTTCCTTTATTCACATGTCTCAAGCGACTCAGGCGGGCTGGGAGCTGGAGCTAAACACATGCTGAGTAAGAAGCAATTTGCTTGTATTTTAATAGAGGGGGAGTTCTAGATGACAACAAATCGTCATGAAGAATTAGGTTTAACAAATGAAGATGTGCTAACAATATTTGAAACGATGCTAATGGCACGCCGTATCGATGAACGTATGTGGTTATTAAACCGTGCTGGGAAAATTCCTTTTGTTATTTCTTGTCAAGGTCAAGAAGCCGCACAAGTGGGAGCAGCTTTTGCACTTGATAATACAAAAGATTATATTGCACCTTATTACCGTGATATGGGTGTTGTTTTACACTTCGGAATGACTGCCAAAGATTTAATGCTTTCGGCTTTTGCAAAAGCAGAAGATCCAAACTCTGGTGGTCGTCAAATGCCAGGACATTTTGGTCAAAAGAAAAATAGAATCCTAACTGGTTCTTCACCTGTTACAACTCAGCTACCACATGCTGTGGGAGTAGCTTTAGCTGCGAAAATTGAGAAAAAAGATTTCATTACCTTTGTAACGCTTGGAGAGGGTTCCTCTAACCAAGGGGATTTCCATGAAGGGCTAAACTTTGCAGGAGTTCACGAATTACCATGTATTACAATGGTTGAAAACAATAATTATGCTATTTCTGTACCGTTTGAGCGTCAGGTTGCGAGTAAAACGGTTGCAGAACGTGCTTCCAGTTATGGCATGCCTGGTGTGACTGTAGACGGGAAAGATCCTATCGAAGTTTACCGAGTGGTGAAGGAAGCTGCGGATCGTGCACGTAATGGTGGTGGCCCAAGCTTAATAGAAGCAGTAACATATCGACTAACTGCCCACTCTTCTGATGACGATGACAGACAATACCGTACAGCAGAAGATATTGCAGAAGGTAAAGCGTTAGATCCACTTATTACATTCGCAAAATATTTGCGTGATTTAGATATTTTATCTACAGATTTAGAAAAAGAGATTAATGATCGTATTATGAAGGAAGTAAATGAAGCAACGGACTATGCAGAAAATGCTCCATATGCTGCACCTGAAGATGCTTTGAAGCACGTCTACGCAGAAAAACAAGAAGGGGGGAACGCATAATGGCAATCATGTCTTATATTGATGCAATCACACTTGCAATGAAAGAAGAAATGACTCGTGATGAACGCGTTTTCGTACTTGGAGAGGATGTAGGTCGTAAGGGTGGAGTATTCAAAGCGACAAACGGTCTCTATGATGAATTTGGAGAATATCGTGTGCTAGATACACCTCTTGCAGAATCTGCTATAGCTGGAGTTGGAATTGGTGCTGCTATGTATGGGCTACGTCCAATTGCAGAAATGCAGTTTGCTGATTTTATCATGCCTGCGGTAAACCAAATTATTTCCGAAGCATCACGTATTCGTTATCGTTCTAACAATGATTGGACTTGTCCAATCGTTTTCCGGGCTCCATTTGGTGGAGGAATACACGGAGCACTTTATCATTCTCAATCTGTAGAAGCAATTTTTGCTAACCAGCCTGGTTTGAAAATCGTTATTCCATCTACACCATACGATGCTAAAGGTCTGTTAAAAGCAGCAATTCGCGATGAAGATCCTGTTATGTTCTTTGAGCATAAACGTGCTTATCGTCTTATTAAAGGGGAAGTTCCCGAAGAAGATTATACAATTGAAATCGGTAAAGCAGATGTGAAGCGTGAAGGCGAAGATATTACGGTTATTACGTACGGTCTTGCTGTCCATTTTGCGCTACAGGCTGCAGAACGCTTAGAAAAAGACGGTATTTCTGCACATATTCTAGATTTACGTACAATTTATCCTTTAGATAAAGAAGGTATTATAGAAGCTGCTTCTAAAACAGGTAAAGTTCTGCTAGTAACAGAAGATAACAAAGAAGGTAGTATTATCGGAGAAGTTGCTGCCATCATCGCAGAAAACTGCTTATTTGACCTAGATGCACCGATTATGCGTCTTGCTGGTCCTGATATTCCTGCTATGCCATATGCACCAACGATGGAAAAATTCTTCATGATCAATCCAGATAAAGTCGAAAAAGCGATGCGCGAGCTAGCAGAATACTAATCGGGAGGAGGAAAACGAATGGCAATCGAACAAATAAAAATGCCTCAGTTAGGGGAAAGTGTAACTGAAGGAACTATAGAAAAATGGTTAGTAAAACCAGGCGATCACGTAAACAAATACGATGCTCTAGCTGAAGTTAACACGGACAAAGTAACTGCTGAAGTCCCATCCTCTTTTACAGGAATTATTAAAGAATTGGTCGCAAACGAAGGAGACACACTTGCTGTGGGTGAAATCGTTTGTACAATAGAAACAGAAGGTGGAGTTTCTGAGGAAATAGTCCAGGTAAAAGAGGCTGCTCCTGAAGAGCCAACTGCTGAAACTGTTAAACCTGCGGAAGTACAAAAGCATGCTGCACCTGTAGAACGTGAAAAAGGTTCTAAAGCACGCTATTCACCTGCAGTGTTAAAAATTTCACAAGAACATGGTATCGATCTTTCTCTTGTTACTGGTACAGGTAACGAAGGACGTATAACTCGTAAGGATTTACTGAAGATTGTTGAGAGTGGAGAAATTCCGGTAGCAAAAGTTGAACAGGAAGCTGTTCCTACACCATCGCCGGCCACACCTTCTTCAGCTCCTACGCCGAAAACTGCAGCTCCTAATGTTCCGGTGGCGGTTGGAGATATCGAAATTCCTGTGACTGGTGTGCGTAAAGCAATCGCAGCAAATATGCTACGCAGCAAACACGAAGCTCCTCACGCATGGACAATGATTGAAGTAGATGTTACGAGCATGGTTCAATACCGTGACTCTATCAAAAATGAATTCAAACAAAAAGAAGGATTTAATGTTACCTACTTCGCTTTCTTCGTGAAAGCTGTATCGCAAGCATTAAAAGAATTCCCAATGATGAATTCAATGTGGGCTGGGGACAAAATCGTTCAGAAAAAAGACATTAATATTTCTATTGCAGTAGCGACAGAAGATGCGCTTTACGTTCCAGTTATTAAAAATGCGGACGAAAAAACGATTAAAGGTATTGGTCGTGAAGTAAATGAACTTGCTGCAAAAGTCCGTTCTGGCAAGTTAAAATCAGACGAAATGCAAGGTGGTACATTCACTGTAAACAACACTGGATCATTCGGTTCTATTCAGTCTATGGGAATTATCAATTATCCTCAAGCAGCTATTTTACAAGTAGAATCTATCGTGAAACGTCCTGTCATTATGGATGGTGGAATGATTGCTGCGCGTGATATGGTAAACTTATGTCTGTCATTAGACCACCGTGTATTAGATGGCTTAGTTGCCGGTCGTTTCTTAGCGCGTGTGAAAGAAATTCTTGAGAACATAACGAAAGAAAATACATCTGTTTATTAATAAAACACGAAAGAAGGTAGGGCATTCTTGCTCTACCTTCTTTCGTGTTTACTGGTAATACTAAATACATATGTAATAGAGATAAACCTAATTTTTGTCTAAAAGAAGAAGTAGATAACTTCCTGCACAAAGAAAAATTGTCACTTCAGTTAACAAAAACATTGAAAATTCAAGTGAAGTTAGTTTTCCTTCTCTCTTAGTTTTTTTAAAATGTCTATAATAATAGATTGAACATAACAGTAGTAATAGTGCTGATATTTGGAATATATTTTCTAACAGACTAACCAAAAAATCATCTCCTCATGGTGAGAATGAGCTGTTAAGATTTTATGTCCCTACTAAAATAAAAAGAAGTGGAATACTAAAAGTCGCCTTGACAATTCCTATATATACTTAATCTTTTTTTACTATTATCAAGTCCCTTTCGTTTACTTTTTATTTTTTATTAGATAGCATTTGAAAAGAGAAGTATTTAACGAACATTTGTAGAAGGGAAGATATATAGATGAAATTAAGTGTATTAGATCAAGCGCCAATCACAACTGGCAATACAGCAGCAGGAGCATTAAAAAAAGCAGAAGAATTGGCTATTTTAGCAGATGAACTAGGATTTCACCGTATGTGGATGGCCGAGCATCATGGAACCGATGCATTCGCAAGCTCTGCACCAGAAGTAATTGCAGCTCACTTAGCAGCAAAAACGAAAAATTTACGTATCGGCACTGGTGGCGTGATGATGATGCACTATTCACCGCTAAAGCTCGCAGAAGTATTTAAAACACTAAGTGCGTTTTCTCCAGGGCGTATCGACTTCGGTGTAGGACGCGCTCCAGGTGGGGATAATCACGCGATGTACGCCCTTTCAGAAGGTCGACCTCCTATGGTCAATAATATGTATGAAAAATTAGCGATTGCTTTACAACTAATAAACGACGAAATTCCAGAAGAAAGCCTATACAACAGAACGATTGCCACACCTTCCAAAATTGTTTTGCCAGAAGCCTGGTTACTTGGTTCTACTGGTAATAGTGCTGTGCAAGCAGGAAGAATGGGGCTCGGATATTCCTTCGCGCAATTTTTCCAGGGTGGTATGACTCCTGCAATTTTAGAGACGTATCGCAAAAACTTTACACCTTCACCTTTAATGGAGAAGCCGGAGATTAATGTTACTTACTTAGTAACAGTGGCAGAAACAAATGAAGAAGCTGAGTTTGAAGCATTACCGCAGGACATCTCTCGTTTGTCTCTTATGAAAGGGCAAATTCGTCCATTGATGACACCAGAGGAAGCACAAAATTACCCACTGACGGAAATGGACCGAATGATGATTGAAGAAAATCGTAAAATTCATCTAGTCGGTTCTGCTAAAGAAGTGGCTGAGACTTTACAGGAAGAGCAAGATAATTATGGTTTCGATGAAGTAATGATTTGTAGTATTCCGCATTCGCAAGAAAAACGGTTAAACGTCTATCGTTTACTCGCAAAAGAATTGATGTAATTTGTTATTGGGCGCACTTGTCATGGGTGCGCCTTTATTGTAGCCATTTATTCCCTCTTGAAAAAAGAACAAATGTTCGATATGATAAGTGAAAAAGAAAGAACGTGATAACATGGCTAACTTTGAAGAAGATTGGAACCAATTGGATTTATCTCAATTACAGGATCGTGGTTCAAAAAAGTGGGTAGCAATGATGTTGCCTGAACATGTGAAAATGCTTCGTGAGTATAGTGAGGAGATAAAAAAAGAGCCTCGCCCAGATTTAAATGAGTTTGACTATGAAGCTATTCAGGATCAAATTGCACTCGCAATGAAACGAAACGTCGAAATCAAAATAAAACGGTGGAAAGAGGGAGAGTTTATCTATAACCGCGGTACGATACAATGGATTGATTTGAGGAAGCGAACAATCGAACTAGAAGACCCTTTTCGCTCATTCGAACTATATATTGATGAAATAGTAGACGTCACCATATTGGAATAGCAATTACCAACAGCATCATCCCTTCAAAGTGGATGATGTTTTTATGTATGAATTAAAAAAGAAGGATTTTAACAGGAAGATGTGGAAGATTATTCGGAAGACTTAAAGTAAGAGTAGGGTGAATAATAATGATAAAAGCAGTTTTGTTTGATTTGGATGGTACGTTACTGAACAGAGATGAGTCGTTAAAGATTTTCGTTGATAAACAATATGAGAGACTGTTTGATCTTATAGGTCATATTCCAAAAGATGCGTATATAGCAAGGTTCATACAACTAGATAGTCGAGGATACGTTTGGAAGGACAAAGTATATCAGCAATTAGTGGAGGAGTTTGGGTTTACGAAAATTACTTGGGAAAAACTGCTTGAAAATTATTTGAATGAATTTAAGCATTGTTGTGTCCCCTTCGATAATCTCTTAGTAATGCTAGAGGAATTGAAGAACAGAAATATGCTAATCGGAATGATTACAAATGGATACGGCCAATTTCAACTGGATAATATACAGGCTTTAGGGATAGAAGGTTATTTTCAGACCATTTTAATTTCTGAATGGGAGGATGTTAAAAAGCCTGATCCCCAAATATTTTTACGTGCTGCCGACAAACTTGGAGTGCTACCGAGCGAATGCGTTTTTATAGGCGACCATCCAGCGAATGATGTACAAGGTGCTGCAAATGTTGGAATGATAGGCATGTGGAAGAAAGATATTCAATGGACGGATGTTCAGGGTGAATATGTGGTAGATGATTTAATGGAAATTCCAGCTATTATTGATCAGTTAGTGAGAGGAGATATAGAAAATCATTGCATCCAACTGAAATAATCGAATTGATGATTGTGGGAGGAGTTTTACTCGTTATATTATTTGTTTCTTCCCTTTTGAAAGGAAAATGGAGAAAAATAATTCAAGGATTAGCTGTTACCTCTCTAATTGCTTTTGGAATCATTTATGCAGTGCGTCCATCCTGGATTGATTTGCAAATTGAAAACAAAATTGGTTACTTAGATATATATTTGAAAGAACAATATCCAGAGGAGACGTGGGAATTCAGTACAGTGCATCACCGAGTGGATGGTTATAAACATATGAACCCATATTATATTGGCGTAAAATTTGGAACTGAACCAGAAGTGGAATACAAATATTTTGTTCGTAAAAAAGATGATATTATCCAAGCTGGTTATTCAGTCATAAATGAATTGCAAAGTGAGCTATCTCATTTAGAAGAAGAATAATACCATGGATTTTGTTGAAGTCTCACCATTACGTTCAATATATAAATGGAATAATATCTTTAATCATTACTGCTCTTTATATTTTTCGATATTACAGGGGAGAGAACGCTAAACGTGGTTGATTTGAAGGAGAATACTTGTTATTCAAAGCAATAGGTATTTTCAACAAAGGAGATTATAGAGTGCATCAAAGTAAGCATATCAAGTATTTTGAATATGGGTGGGATATGAATGATTATAGAGAGATTTTCAATTTCGCGAGCAAACAACGGAAGCGGGTGAAAATGTTAAGCTATGGTTGTGACTTAGACTATAAATTAATTCATAATCTAATAAAAAAACATTTAGTGTCAAAAGTTGAAACGGAAAATGAAACATCTATGGAAATAAGTTTTGACTCTTATGATGCAAATATTGAGAATCAGGCACTAAGTGATTATTTTTTTAAAGTTTTCTATGTAGATGAAAATAGACTTTTAGAATTTGAAAAGGATCTACACCAACTTACGGGTAAGCATATTCAATGTAACTACAATATACGTGGGCATTTCGAAGTGCAGTTAAATGGTAAACAGTTTTCTACACTTGTTTATAAAACATTGGACTGTTCAGCTATTTATCGTGAGGCAATAGAAGGTCAATACTTATTTTTCATCGATACAGAATCAGAAGATAATATAGAAATTAGACATAAAATGCATTTGTTACCCTCAAATTTACAATCGCTCAATCTACCAGTAAATTTCTCGGAAATACAGAAAGAAGTGTATGTGAAAGATTGGATTCGCAGCATAATAGCTTATTGATATTGGATAATACCTTAGTTGGCAATTTAATAAACGAAGGAAAGAGGATAAATAATAATATGAAGTGGAGAAATTACATAGAGTCGATATCGAAAGAATATCATTTTAAAGCACCAGCAACGAATGCTAAAATAATGCTTATTAAAGAAGAGTTAAACGTTGAACTACCTGGAAAGTTACTAGAATTATTACATGAAACAAATGGAATATTTGATAAGTATGAATGTCCCCTAATCTGGTCTACTGAACAGATAGTGAAAGATAACTTATTTTTTAGAAATTATGATGACTACAAAGATATTTATATGTCATTCGATCATTTACTATTTTTTTCAGATGCAGGTAATGGAGATTTATTCGGTTACAGAGTATTGAATGGGAGAATTCAAGACGATGAAATTTATGCATGGAATCATGAAGATGATAGTAGAACATGGATCTCTTCTTCGATAGAAAGCTTTGTGAAAGGCTGGATTACAGGAGAACTTACTGTTTAATAGAATCATAGCTCTACTTGAAGAGAAAGAGAATTTAGTAATACATCCATTTTCATAAAAGAAGGCGGTAAAGCAAATGAAAGTACAAATAATAGGCGGTTCAGGAACGGGCAAAAGTACCTTAGCAAAATTTATAAGCGAAAAAGAAAATATTATGTGGATTGATACAGACAGATATCTTTGGAAAGATGAATCGTTTAATGAAAATCATCCGATTGAAAAACGAATAGAAATGTATGAGAAAGATATGGAATCCAATGAAGAATATGTTGTTTCAGGATCTGTTTTTTCATGGAATCCTAATGGGTTTAGTAATCGCGATCTATTTGTATTCCTCTATTTAGATGAAGAAATTAGAATGGAGCGTTTAAGAAAAAGGGAAATTAGCCGAGATAATCTAAAAAAAACATGGACTGATGAATATGGAAATACTACTAATGAATTCTTAGAATGGTGTAAAACGTATTTAAAGGAAAAAGATAAAACAATGATAGGAACTTATGCCGCACAATCCTATGAAATGGAATTATCTAAAAGTCCTATATTAAAGCTCGATAGCTCGCAATCTGTGGAAGAACTTTACTTAGCAATAAGAGCATGGTTGAAAGATGACTCGACTTTTATAGATGAAATAACATAACGATTCCAAAAAAGGGGGGAAGGCAATGAGAAAGCTAGTAATAATCCTGCTCGTATTAGCTAGTATATATATAAATCCAACCTCCATTTTTGCAAATGGCACGAGTTATTTTGAAGAGCTAACCACTCCATCTGGACATGTGCTTCCTATGGAGGAAAGCGTCATCAGTATAGAGAGTGAAAAATTATATATAGAAATTGAGCAAGAAGATGATATACCGCCGTATCCAATAATGCTTGCAAATGTTCGTGTTATCTATGAAATGGAAAACAAAACAGAAGAAGATCTTCAAGTACCTATAGCATTCCCGCAACCAGGTAATTCACATGAGTGGAGTGTTGACTTAGATGGAACTGATATACCTTTAACAGGAAATATTCCTTTTAATCAGGAAGAATTAGTAGGGGATAAACCTCATATTGAATGGGTTAATCCAAGAACAGGACAAACATATTCTTTTGGCGGGTACGATGTAATAGGTGACTCGAATAAATTAGGAGCAAAAACCTTTGAGGTAACTTTAAATGCAAAGAGCATACATACGCTAACTATTGAATACGAAGCAACTTTAGGTATAGATGAGAGGGCTAGTCTCCATCCTATTTATCGATTAGATTATCTACTTCATCCAGCATCCTACTGGAGTGATTTTAAAGACTTAGACATAGAAGTCAAGGTGCCAAAAAGAGCGAGTGTGTATGTGAATTTACCATTACAAAAGGAAGGCAATACGTGTGTCGGGGCATTTGAAACACTTCCTGAAGAAAATCTCGTATTATTCATCTCGCCGAGTTCTGGTTTACTGATCAACCTTTTTAATTCGCGACGCGGGGCTCTACTTTCACTTGTTATAATGCTACCAATATATTACGTAATAATACGATTATTGAAGAGAACTTCTCTAAAACATAAAATGAGCATATCATTGATTGTTTTGGCTGTATTTGGCTTGGCTGGTTTGGATATCGTCAGCCATAAAATATTAGGATACCCATTAACGATGGTTCAATATGTTCTCTACATCATGATCTTGTTGATAATGTGGTGGATGTGGTATCGAGTATTTAGAAAGAATGATGGGAAGTAAAAAATACTAATAAAAAAGACTGCAGGTGGAGAATTGGAATTTTCAAAGTTATTTATAGAGACCGAAAGATTCATCATACGTCCCTTTAAAAAAGAGGATTATAGCAATTGGTACGAGCAGTTTGATAATAGATTGCCATCGCAATATAAATATGATGATGGTCGTCCAGCAAATATGCCTAGTTCTACGAAAGACTGGTTTACTGACTGGATTGATGGATTCAATGAGTTAGCCAAAAAAGATGAAATGTATATACTTGGGATATTCCGAAAAGAAGACGGAGTAAACGTAGGGAAAGTAGAACTTATAACTATCTTAAGAATGGATTACCAGTGGGCAATGATGGGATACTCTATTCACAATCAGTTTTGGAAAAAAGGTTATGGTTTAGAAAGTGTATTAGCAGCAACTGAAGCTTTCTTTTCAACTTTTAATTTTCATCGAATTGAATTACATATAAATATGGATAATTATCCCTCGATACGACTCGCTGAAAAAGCTGGATTTATCTTTGAATGCGAAAGAAAAGAGTTTTCACTTGAAAATGATAAGTGGACTGATTTTTTGATTTACTATAAAAATCATTAAATAGAGTATAATATAAACAGCAAATTATGTTGAAAAGGATGAATGAAATGGCTAATACTTCCACTATAACACTGACGATGACAAAGAGTTTTGATGTAACTGCTGATAAAGTATTTGACGCTTGGCTTAATACTGAAATGTTGAAAAAGTGGTTCTTCACGATGGAACATACTAATAAGGTAACAATGAACGAACCTCGTGTCGGCGGTGCTTGGGAAATTGTCGATCACCGAGAAGGAAAAGATTACAGGGCTATCGGTGAGTATTTGGAAGTCAATTCGCCAAATAAATTGGTTTTGACATTCGAAATGCCTCAATTCAGTGATACGGTCGATGAGATTACCGTTGAACTTAAGCCAACTGAGAATGGATGCAACATGACTTTCACACAAGTAATAGTTGTTCCTCATGAAGAAGGATGGACGGAGAAAGATATTGAAAAAGCGCGGGATGAATATAAAACTCAAACAGAACAAGGTTGGGGTTATATGTTTGAAGGATTAAAGCAGTTAGTTGAAACTGGTAAGATTAATTATCCATTCTAATATAAAGACACGGGAGATTATTTCGCTCGTGTCTTTATAATGATTTTCAACCAAAGTAAAACTTCGATATTTGGTCAATGAATAACTTTTCCAAATCTCCTTTCTTTTTCACGATTATGAACGTTGAAACAGTAGGTAATTCGAATAAATCAAAATGGGGTTGCATCACTTTTCCTTCTAATAGCTCGCGCCGAACTATTGAGTGTGGTAAAAAGGATACGCCTAGGTCATCTTGTATAAATCGTTTGGCAATATGGGCCTGTGTTACTTTCATTGTTCTAACTCCATTGATATGCTTATGTAATTTCACGAGAAGATCGTCCCAGAAAATGGGGTGGTGATGGGTAAATAAATAGTTTTTCTGTAAAACACCCTTAATATCAATAGGTGGTCCACTTTCCTCATCATAAACATCTACCGGCATGACGAATAAAATTGGATCCTCATAAAAAGAAATGGATTCTACTCCTTTTCTTTGCGCGTCAAGTGCGGAAATGCCAATATTTACTTCTCCAGAATCTACGAGACCTTCGATAAGATGGGATTCCTCCACACGAATATGTATTTCCAAGTCAGGTTGTAACTTCATAAATGAACGTAAAAAATAAGGAAGAATGGTTTCGGCCATAAGAGGTGAAATCGCAATTGTCCAAGTTCGGCGATACCCTTGTTTAAATGCGTGCATTTTATGAATCGTATTTTCAGTATTGTTCACTAACTTTTGTGCTTCGGGTAGAAAGTATTTTCCTGCTTCAGACAGGGTTACTCGATTATTTTGTCTGTCAAAAAGAGAGGATCCCAAATGTTCCTCTAGTAATCGGATATGAACGGTCACACTTGGTTGAGACATCATTAATTTTTCAGAGGCTTTTCGAAAGTTGAGTGTTTCTGCAGCAGTACAAAATGTTTTTAACCATTGGTATTCCATGTAATCACCTTCCTTGATTAAAAATAGTAATTAATATGATTATATATATTTAATTTTTTTTATCAAGTTCCTCTTATATACTAAAGAAAAGGAGGAGTTTTATATGTTTCAAAAGGGATTAAAAGATGTTGTTGCAGTTCATACAAAAATTGCGTCAGTGGATGGTGACATTGGGGAACTAAGATATAGAGGGGTAAAAGTGGATGAGTTAGTTGCTGCTAGTACATTTGAACAATTGGCGGTCTATATATGGGCTGGCGAAAGAGGCTCTGCAAAAGGCTTTGGGTTGAATCAGCATAGAGAATTGCCTGCGCATATAATCGCGATCATAGATGCACTTCCAACTGAAATCTCTATAATGGATGCGATGAGAACGGCAATTTCTGCATACGCATATACAGAATTCAAAGAAAAATCAATAGAAGAGCAGGCAGTTCTATTAACAACTGCCCTTCCAATGATAGTAGCTAGACATTATCGAAACCAACTAGGACTACCTGTAATTGCTGCAAATAAAGATCTTTCCCATACAGCTAATTATTTATGGATGCTGACTGGAGAAACGCCTACTGATGTACAGGTGGAAGCACTGGAAACATACTTGAAACTTACTATGGAGCATGGTTTGAATGCATCGACCTTTGCTGCTCGTGTAACAATTTCAACGGAATCAGATTTGACGGCCGCCATTACTTCAGCACTTGGGACAATGAAAGGTCCGCTACATGGAGGAGCTCCATCAGGAGTCATTTCTATGTTAAATGAATTTAAAGATCCTTCACAAATTCGTACTATTGTAAAAAATAAAATAGAAAATGGCGACAAGATAATGGGCTTCGGACATCGAATATATAAAACAGAGGATCCTCGTTCTATTATATTGCGAGAGAAGTGTTTGGAGCTTCAAGGAAAAGATGCATGGCTAGATATTGCAACAATCGCAGAAAAAGAAATTATCGAGTTACTGGCGGAGTATAAACCGGGTAGGAAGTTATATACGAATGTTGAATATTATGCAGCAGCAATAATGCGATCCATTAATATGCCTTCAGAATTATTTACCCCGACATTTAGTATTGCAAGAATGGTTGGATGGACAGCTCATGCAATTGAACAGTTTGAAGACAATACAATATTCCGCCCACAATCTATATACGTAGGGGAAATAAAATAATTCTTAAAAGATGCCGTTTTAGTAACAGAAAACAGCATCTTTTTTTTGTGGTAAAGGAAATCTCTATATCATGGCGAATATACATATAGTGATGTAAATGAAAGGGGTCTGAATGTTGAAATATATATTTATAGGAGCAACAACAATACTTTCAGGAATCATGTTATTTGGGATGACATGGATTGCAGCAGCTATATATACTACTAGAGAAGGGGGATATGGGAGGTTTGCAGATGCTTTATCTGCAATAGGATATTTCCCTATATTCATAAGTATTGTATTAGTTATAACTGGAATATGTTATTTTGTAATGGCCTTTAACAAACATTTAGAAGAGGAGTAAGCTGTGCTGAATTACTCAACATGGGTGAAGATTACGTACATAGTTGGCAAGAACCTCAAATTCGTTAGAGGTAGGAAATAGAAATATTTATCCGTAAAAATGTCTGAATAATGAAACCTTTCTCTTATTTTATAAGTAAAGTACTGAAGGTTAAAAAAGGGGAGAAAAAGAGAAGTGGAAAACAATATTTTATTTTTAAAAAATGCTAATGTGATTGATGTTGAAAATGGTCATATAGTTCTGACAAATATCACGATAGTAAATGGCTGTATTACAAAAGTGGAAAGTGAAACAAATCAAGAAACTAAGTCAAACTCCAATGTCACAGTGTTGGATCTTAAAGAAAAATGGGTAATTCCTGGACTTATTGATATGCATGTACATATAAAAGAAGGCTTTGCTCCATTGTTCACCGCTTCTGGTGTGACAACTGTTAGAAATACAGGAGGCAATGTCGATGAATTAAAGGATATAATCCATGCCTCAATAGAAGCACCTACGCCAAGAGTTATTTCAGCTGACCGTATTATTGACGGACCACCTGGTTTATGGGGAGAAACAAGTCCTTGGAATATGAATGCAGACAGTCCGCAAGCCGCTCAAGAGGAAGTAAGAAGACAAATTGAAGCAGGCGCAGATTTCATCAAAGTATACGGGTGGTTGCCAAATGCAACTATGAAGGCGGTTGTTGAAGAAGCCGATAAATACAATAAAGAAGTGAGCTGTGATTTAGTCCATTCTAAAGATGTCACAGCAATAGACGCAGCAATGATGGGCGTAAAGTGGAACGAACATGCATCTGGTATAGCACAGGATATATATCCAGAGTGGACGATGCAAGCTGATGATAAAGTGTGGGAATCTATAAATTGGGAACAACCCGATCGAGAGAAAATAGAACAGGTTTGTAAAGTGCTTATCGAACATAATGTGGTAATATGTCCAACCATGGTGTTATTGGATCAGGCAATGCATCTAGAGAACTATTGGTATCCAGTAAATGATGTAACAAAAAAGCTTGAAGATAACGCTGGATTAGTCAATCAATGGAAATACTTTTTAAGTCAGCCAGCATCTCTAGAAAGCCTAGGCAGACAAGCAACGATGAATAAGGCAATTACTAAATCCTACTTTGACTTAGGAGGACAGGTTGTTGCAGGAACAGACACACCCGCAGGAATATTCACTATACCTGGAATGGCACTACATCGCGAGTTAGAGTTGTTTGTACAAGCTGGAATAACCGAAATAGATGCCATTCGTGCTGCTACTTTAAATGCAGCAAAAGCTTTAAAACGTCCAGACTTAGGGGTTATTAAGGAAGGTGCAATAGCGGATATTGTAATATTAAATGAAAATCCGTTAGAAAATATACAGCATACGCAAGAGATTAATTTGGTGATTAAAGGAGGAACAATATACACTCAAAAAGAACTTTTTGAACAAATTCCCGATGAAGAAACTATTATGAAGAACTTAGAAGCTTTTATGGATAAATATGAGGTAACTATAGTCAATAAATGAGGTGGAAGATGAGCATGAAAATAATAGATACAATCCCTTATTTCTTAACAAATTATGAAGCTACTATCCATTCTTTACGTAAATATTTTGCAGAGTTCCCTGAAATTTTTGAGGAGTATTTCAATAGACATTGTAAGAATACTGAAGAAAGACATCTACAATCAATTGAAAAATATCCTCAGTACTTCGATACAATTAAAAACGTTCACGAAAATATCCAAACAATTATTCCAGAAATTGCAGTAGCATATAAGAACAAATATAATATAGCCTTTCCAGTCGATATAAATTTGATAGTTGGCGGGTTTGGATCCAATGCATATACCTATCGGCAAATCATTCCAAATATTACTTTTGCATTAGAAAAGCTATCACCGAACTCTGATCATCTACGAGTAATAGTTGCTCATGAATTTGGACATCTGTCTCAAAATATTCTATCGGATGATGCAGAGATGGATTGGTCAAAGGCACAATGGACAAATCCTCTCATATCGCTTTACAGAGAAGGAATTGCAACGTACTTATCTCGTCAAATAGCTGTTAATCTTCATCCATCTGTCTATTTTTCTTATAATGATGAAGGTGCTGAATGGCTGGATTTTGCTCAAGCAAATATAATAATGCTCAAACAAGCATTTATGGAGGATTTTAAAGCTTTAACTACAGATGAGTTATATCGAGAGTGGTTTTCCATTAATGGTGGAAATAGATTTGGATATTGTAGATTAGCCTACTTTTTAGGTGATCTTTTTGTTCAAGAAAATAAGGAGAAGCACGGAGAATTGGCTACAATTATTGCATGGAAGGACCAAAATTTTGAAATGGAAATTGCTAAATGGCTTTTCATAAAAGGAGCAGATGAAGATGAATAATAATTTAGAAGAATACAGTGATCCGATTTCATATGATATAGAAAATGATTCTTATACTGGAGAACTGAATTTACTTTCAGAATGGGCTGTCAAGCAAGGAGGACCAATCATAGATTTGGCATGTGGAACTGGAAGAATGACGATTCCTTTAGCACAAAAGGGATTCCATTTAATCGGAGTAGACATACATGCTGGTATGCTTGAACGTGCGAGGAAAAAAGCAAATGATTTAAATGTACAAATTGAATGGTTAGAACAAGATTGCACAGCGCTTCAATTAGAACAAAAAAGTCCGTTTATATTTATGGTTGGGAACTCTTTTCAACATTTTCATACAAATGACCAACAAAATCTTGTTTTAAGGTCCATACATAATCAATTAGAGAAAGATGGAATTTTTATATTTGGGACAAGATTTCCAAATGCGGATGAGTTACTGCAGCCAAGTACAGAAGAATATTGGAAAACATATACGGATACGATGGAAAATAAAAAAGTGGATGTTTATACAATTAGTAATTATGATCCTATAGAACAAGTACAGCATTATACTACAATCAGAAAATACTTGGATGACGGTAATGTAGTAGAGGAAAGAAAAACGAATATTAGCTTAAGATACACATATCCTAAGGAAATGGAGCGGCTACTGTCCGAAAACGGATTAGACATTATGCATGTCTATGAGAATTGGAAAGGATCACAGCTAAGTAAGGATAGTGATGAAATGATTTATGTATGTAGAAAAGGATAAAATGAGCTAAAAAAAGTTTTGAGAAATCTAACCAAATAAAATCGCTATCAAATAAAGTGGAACACCAACAATGAGCAGTCCAGCAATAAAATACGATACATAATACAAAATATCATGAATAGCACCTGCAAGATCATCGATAAAGCTCTTCATATATATGCACCACCTTCGCTTTTTACTATTTTAACATAAAAATCACATTAATTCTTGTATTGTTTAGAATAGTATGTATAATCATATTAACAAATATAAATTAATAGCGATGAAGAGGAAAAGTAAAATGATAATGTTATAAAGAGAGCTTCTGTTGGTGGAAATGAAGTAAACTAGTCATTTGAACATGATCTCTGAGCTTCGTACTGAACGTTTGTAACTAGTAGGATACGACAAGATTTGACACTTGTTATCCATGTCAAAGTATAAAGGCTTTTTGCCATGTACTTTTAGAGTCAGACGATGTGAGTCGTTTGAAAATTAAGGTGGTATCACGAGAATAATAACCTCGTCCTTATCGGGATTTTCCGGTAAGGGCGAGGTTTTTTTATTTATAAAATTAGGAGGAATAGTGGATGAGTATTTTTATTGGAGGAGCATGGCCGTATGCAAACGGTTCATTGCATTTAGGTCATATAGCGGCATTATTACCAGGGGATATACTTGCAAGGTATTTTAGACTAAAGGGAGAGGACGTACTATATGTTTCGGGAAGTGACTGTAATGGCACTCCTATTTCTATACGAGCGAATAAGGAAGGTATTAAGGTAAAGGAGGTAGCGGATAGATATCACTTTGAATTTGAAGATTCTTTTCGGCGTTTGGGGTTTTCTTATGACCTCTATACGCGAACAGACAGTGAGAATCATCACCAAGTTGTAAAGGGACTATTTTTAAAGCTATTAGATAATGGGTTTATTTATAAAAAAGAAATAGAACAGACATATTGTGAGGAAGACAAGCAATTTTTACCCGATAGATATGTAGAAGGAAAATGCCCAAATTGTGGTAGCGGTGCTCGAGGAGATCAATGTGATAATTGTTCCAAAATACTAGATCCTTTAGATTTAATCGACCGAACGTGTAAGCTTTGTGGAAACGAACCGACAATTCGTAAAACGGAGCATTTCTATTTTAAGCTAAGTGCTTTTCAAGAGCAGTTAGAAGATTTTGTGCAAAAGGCGAAGTTGGATAAATTATGGCGAGACAATGCGATTCAATTTTCTGAGCGTTATTTAAAGGAAGGGCTGTTAGATCGAGCTGCCTCTAGAGATCTTCTGAATGGCGTAAGTATTCCTGTAAAAGGATATGAGGAAAAGAAAGTTTATGTTTGGATAGAAGCAGTAGCAGGATATTATTCTGCAAGTAAAGAGTGGGCAAAGAAATCTATGAAAGAAGATAAATCTTATTGGTCCAATAAAACAATCGCATACTATATACACGGAAAAGATAATATTCCATTTCATACGCTGATTTGGCCGGCAATATTATTAGGGATAAATAGCCAAGCATTACCCACACATATTATCTCAAACGAGTACTTAACACTCGAGAAAAGAAAGCTTTCTACTAGTCAAAATTGGGCAGTTTGGATACCGGATATTTTAGAAAGATATCATCCAGATTCCATTCGTTACTTTTTAACGATAAATGCTCCAGAAAATCGTGATACTGATTTCTCCTGGCGAGAATTCATATATAGTCATAACTCGGAACTGCTTGGTGCATACGGAAATCTTGTGAATCGAACATTTAAATTCATAGAAAAATTCTATGAAGGAAATATACCTGTGAGCAATATAGATGAACCAATTATTAACCAAACGGAAATATTGTATAAAGAAGTCGGAAAGCTACTAGAAAAAGGAAATTTCAAATTAGCATTAGAAACAATATTTCTTTATATCCGTAATGGAAATAAATACTTTGACGCTCAAAAACCGTGGATTCAACTAAAAGAAGAGGGGCTAGCGTGTAAAAAAACGATTGCTACCTGTGTTTATATTATTGGGAATGCAGCGCAAATATTATCACCATTTCTACCCTTTTCAAGTGAGGAAGTTAAAGACTATCTTCATATTGCTGAGTTCTCTTGGCAGCCAATTAATCCAACACCAATCAAGTTACAAATGACTAGACCTCTATTTGAAAGAATCGATATTAGAGTGATACAAGAGGAACTAGAGAAGTTAAAAGAAAATGCAAAAGCTTAGATAAGAAAAACTGAGCAAAAAGATACCCGTTCCTTTTAAGTAAAGTAAACTTAGAAAAACCGTTGATTTTCGCTCAGCATGGTTTCAGTCTTCTGTGGCCAACAGGATGTTGGCCACAGAGGTGTTTCCACACGTGGTGGTGTTCTTAGCCTTCGTTCCTTTGTAATCTCTCTTTTGGGCCTCGATTTTTACACTTTTTAGGTGATGGCTCATCGCTCACCCCGCGGAAAGCGTCCGCCTGAAATGAAAATCAGTGGACATGGGTGATTCTCATTAAGATCCTATAGTTTTACCTATCTTTTTTACAATCGTATAGTCAATGCTCAAAAAAGGAATGGAGAAGATTTTCATCCGATGTTTAGCATAAAGTTCTCCGCCTGGTAATTCTTCTATTAAAAAATGCTCCTGAAGTGGAAGCTTAAATACAAATTTGCGAAACGACAGATAAATTCCTGCATCAGAATTGCTATTAGCACGACTAGTTAATTGTAGGTCTCCATTGTTTTTCTCTTGTAGTTCAAGTATACCAATCATGGATGAGCTAGGGAGCGGCAATGCAATATTCATATAGGTTTTCTTATCTTTTTGATGTAATGAATACAAGGCTACAAAAATAACGTCAGATTCTATTTTTCGAAGCCATGCCCTAGTCTTTAAACGACCATCTTTAACCGCGATAATGTCACCAGTCATCTCCACTTTTTTAGAAGAATAGGGCAAATTCAACTGTTGCATTCTTTGACTAATCATTCTATAGACAGCGGCTAATGGTTTAAACCATGTATACCATTGAACCTCAGAAAACAATTGGTACTGTTTCGTGTTTTCATAGAAGTCGACAATTGCAGGCTTTACATTTTTCTTATTAACATATACCTCCATATTATCTACAAGTCCATTGTAGGTTTCTTTCCCTTTGTTAGGCTCTAGTATTTGTTCGCCAATAACAAATTTCCCTCGAATAAGGCTAATCGGAAAATTCCACTTCCTATAAGTAGAGACAGGAGTCAAAATAGACCATCCGATTACACCACATAAACCAAATAACAAACAATTTAAAAAACCATGAAACTTCAACATAAACTCAATACTCACCTGAAATACACCAAAAGCATTTCCGACTGCGTAGAGTAAAGAGAAAATAATTGTAATTCCTAATGCACTAAACGAGATTAACACTAGGCTTTTTTGTAGAAGTCCTTTAAATGGAACTTTAAACGAAATAACGATAAATCCATAAATACCAATAATATATAATAGGACAGAAACTAATTCAAGCCAAGGAGAGAACGTAATACCCGCTGCAACTACTAATGGTGAAACCAATATTATTGAAGCAAAAACTGGGTAACTCTTAGGTTTGTATAGTCTACCGACAAATCCTATAAAAATAGGTAATAGAAAAGAAGAATAATGGAAATGGATTGCTGTAAGCCAAGTTAACATAGGGGAGAAACCAGTATCAATACCTGTTTCGAAAGCAAAAAACCAAATTCCTCCCATGAATAAATACATGAGGCCGGCATCTATCGAAAACTCCTCTAAATGAGCAAATCCTCTTTGAGCAAAACGAGCAAATCCATAAATCGCAACAGCTAATGTGAACAGTAGATAAATAAAAGCTAGTACAATGTCAAAACTAGTTTTTTCTGTAATTTGCAATGCAATAACAGAAAATACAGCGGGAAGGACAAAATAATACATTCGAAGCTCTACTTTAAGAATGAGCTGTAAAGTTAGTGGGACGAATAAAATATGTGCTATTGACAGCATTAAAAAGTACCACGGGTTCACAGTAAAAAATGCAGTTATAGCAAACAAAACAATATGTATTATAGTAAGCCATTTATAGGTCATCAGATAGGAATTCCCCCTTATATTCAAATAAAGTACCAAGCAGCGGGTTCGTAATCAACACATGTATAAAAAAAGCTTCATTTTCCTTCATGTAACTTTCGGTGACTAAAACATTCCCTTTGAATAATTTTGGAATGGGAAATTCATATTTTCCTAACACAATTCGTTGCTTTTGAGATTCGATCCTTAAATACCCTTGATCTGTAACTTCAAAAGTTAGCTCAGAGTAAAATAGACTAGGCTCACCTAGGTAATCCTTTACTAATTGCTTATCTTTATCCAAGGACATAAGAGCATTAAAATCACGGTTAATATTTTGGAAATAAAATCTTCTTTCCCAATGAACCTGTTGCTCACCATTAGTTCCAATTTGTTGTTTATTGATAATATGAAAAGGTATATCATTACCATGTTCTGGAAACAAAAACTTTCTGCGTGTAGCAAATAATTTAAATAGGTACAACCATTTAGGACCACTGGTGATTTTATGCATTACTCCAGTTGCCTTAAAGGTTTTATCATCTTCAAACCCATATCTTTTTTGAAGCATTGGGTGCATTCTATAAAATTGTTCACCAAGAATTTCTTTATAAATGGACATGTATAAGCTCCTTACCTAACGCGTTTACAGCTTTTCGCTGTTGGGACATCTTTACCGGATAACAAGCCAATAATCGTTAAAACGATTAGAGATAAGTTGAATGTTACAGGATTGAAGGGATGTGACAGTACCGAAGAGTCGGCAACTATAGCAGAAACGGTTAGCAACGGAAGTAATACTAACTGCAATCTTAGTAATCTTCTTTTATTTTGATAAAGAATCCAAATTAAGCCGAAGATAATCTCTATGATACCAATGGCTGCGACCATATTATGAGCCTCGCTTGGCTTGAGAGGAAGTAATGCGAAAGTCAAAGCAACTTCCTCTGGATGCATCATGATTAATTTGGGAACTAATCCTTGATAAATCCAAACGAAAAAGAATAAAAAAGTTATTATCCAATGTGTAAAAAATCGTATATATTGCGCTGATGGGGCATCTCCTTTTTCGAGCCATCTTTTTAACACATCAAAACTTAGTGCTGTGGCCCACCCCATTAAAGGTCTGAAAAAGATTTTATCCACCAGCTTACCTAAAGCACCCAATGGAACATCATAATCGTACTGAGTGAAAAACTTAGTAGCATTATGTTCAGGAACATACTTCCAATAACCTTTTCCTTCTTTAATGGGAGATAGAAGATGATCAGTTCCAAAATGTAGGGAGGATGTTCTAGAATCATCCTTAGCATGAAAAGTACCGACGCTTTTTCCCCAACCTGCTATGGCTAGGCAGAAACCTAAATTCGTTTTATATTCAAATAGTTGGGCTTCATTTTCTTCTTTTGGTAAGTAAGTAATAGAAGAAAAACGTAAATCCCATTGCTCGTGCAAGATGGGATTCTGTGAAGCCTCCCATACATTTTCTATATCTTCCTCGATACAAATCTCTACATATATTGGTTTGTTTTTCATTATTGCACCCCCCTTGAGAATACCATAATGGAATAGTTTTGTGCTTATACGACTAGCATTAAAAATCACTTTATTCCGTTTAATTTACTTCTTCTCTCAAATAGCAAATTATCTCTCCATATTCCATTGACTTTCCCAATTTGTTCGCGAAATCCCACTTCTCTAAAACCTTGTTTTAAATGTAACTGTATACTTGCAGTATTTTCCGGAAATATAGATGATTGCAATGTCCAAAAGCCATTTTCTTCAGATGTTTTTATTAAATGATTCAGAAGTAATTGACCCACGCCTTTTCCTTTTGCTTTTGGATGAACATAAATACTAACTTCACCGACCCCAGCATAAACCGTTCTGTTAGAAACAGGAGAAAGTTTATACCAACCTAATAATAGATCACCATCTTTTATAACATAGCTACATTCTTCGAAACCGTTAGATATCCACTTGTCATAGGTAGTAGGGGATTGCGTTTCGAAAGTGGCATTATTTGTTTCAATACCAGTTTCATAAATATATTTAATTTGATCCCAATCTTTACCTGTTACCTTCTCGAATTTTAAAGGCATATTGTTTGCTCCTTATGGTTTTATACTTGCATTATACAAGTAATTATATTATAAATAAAGAAGGGAGTGAATTCGATGGAAAACAAACGAGAATTATTTCAGCTTTTAACAAGAAGATTTGGGCTTTTAAATAAAAACTGCTGTGCCATTGGTGCAATAGAAATCTCAGCTGTTCAAAGTCACATTTTATATGAAATCGATAAGCAACCTGAATCCTCTATGCAGCAGGTGGCAGAATTATTGGCGATGGATATTACTACCTTTAGTAGACAAATTCAAAACCTCATTAAAATGGAGCTTGTCACAAAAACACCCTCTGCCCTAGATAGAAGGGTTTCCTTATTAGGTCTTACCGTACAGGGGAAATTTGTTGCAACTTCTATTGATGAATCTATGAATACTTATTTGGAAGAAGTATTCTCCCACATGAATGAATTTGAACGTGAAACAGTTATACGCTCATTAGAACTATTGAATAAAGCCATGTCCAAATCGAATGTATGTTGTGATACGGTGTGTTAACTTTAAAAATTATTTGCAAAACGCAAGCATTTAAAGAAAGGAATCCTTTATTATGATTAATTTTAATATTATTGATAAGTCTTCTTGTTGTATACCTAATAATGGAAGTAATGACATAGATCATCTGCCTGTCGCTATTATTGGTGCGGGGCCAATAGGACTTGCTGCTGCAGCACATTTAGCTGATCGAGGGGAACCTTTTATTCTAGTGGAATCGGGTGAAAAAGTTGGTTCGAACATTCGTCAATGGGGTCACGTTCGATTGTTTTCTCCTTGGAAATATAATATTGATAAAATTGCAAGAAAGCTTCTAGAAAATAATAATTGGATTGCACCACCAGCAGATGAATTACCTCTTGGTAAAGAATTAGTTGAACTATACCTAGAACCACTTTCAGAATTACCTCAAATACATCCACATATTTTATTTAATTCTATTGTTACTGCTGTTAGTAAAAAGGGATTAGATAAGATGAAGACCGCTGGCAGGGAAAATGCATCGTTTGTTATATATTTGAAACAGGATGGAACTACAACCCGTGTAGAAGCAAAAGCAGTAATTGACGCCTCTGGTACTTGGTCGCATCCTAATCCTGTTAACACGGATAATGTTTGGACAATAGAAGAAAAAGTTCTACTTGAGCACATTTATTATGGCATTCCTAATATTGCTACTATGAGAGATAAATACAATGATAAACGAGTTGCAGTTATTGGTGGAGGACATTCAGCTATAAACACTATTCTTGAACTTACAGAGTCAGGTAGTCAAGAACTTTTTTGGATTATGAGGAAGAAAAAAGTAGAAGATGCTTATGGTGGAGAGGAAAAGGATGCACTAGAAGCAAGAGGTGAGCTAGGCAGTAGAATCCATCATTTAGTGGATAGTGGAAAAGTAAAACCAATTACTCCATTATATATACAGCAACTAAAAGAGACGGCAACAGGGGTTCGGATAATAGGTCAATTTAATGGTAAACATTTTGAACAAGAAGTAGATGAGATTATTGCAAATACAGGAAGTCGACCAGACTTTTCTTTCTTGAGAGAGGTTAGATTAAGTGTGGATGCTGGCACAGAAAGTGTAGAAGCTCTTTCCACTTTAATTGATCCCAACTTGCATAGCTGTGGGACAGTACGTCCTCATGGTGAAGAAATTTTACGTCAGCCGGAAAAGAACTTTTATATTGTCGGAATGAAAAGCTATGGGCGTGCTCCAACATTCTTAATGGCAACTGGTTATGAACAGGTTAGATCGGTAGTTGCTTATTTATCTGGTGATATAGAAGCATCGAAGGCAATTGAATTGGATTTACCAGAAACAGGAGTGTGCAGCACGAATATTAAAGTATCTCAAGCAGATTCATCATGTTGTGGAGCCTGCTAAAGGAGTAAATAATTATGACTGTCAATAATGGTGGTAAATTATCCAAAGAGTATTTTAAATCCTATTTAAACCTAATTATGGTTGCTAATATGTGTACAATGGAAGAAGCAAAAGAGTATATGTTCGAACAATTTTTTAAGGGTAACAAGGATACATTTGGAGAGTATAGTTACTATCAATTTTTAAAGGCAACAGAAGGATAAAATTCATTCATAGTTTATGCAGCAAGGGAGAATTTAAATTGACAGAAGCAATATTAGCATCACTGATATTCTTAATCACGCTTACATTCGTTATTTGGCAGCCGAAGAATTTATCCATTGGTTGGACAGCATGTGGCGGGGCATTAGTAGCTTTATTGGTGGGTGTAGTAGGTTTTCAGGATGTACAGGAAGTAATTGGAATTACATGGAATGCAACGTTATCATTTATTGCAATAATACTTATTTCATTAATATTAGATGAAATTGGATTGTTTGAATGGGCGGCACTCCATATGGCGAAAGCAGCAAAAGGTAATGGGGTAAAGATGTTTGTCTATGTAAGTATATTAGGGGCGATTGTAGCTGCGTTTTTTGCAAATGATGGAGCAGCATTAATATTAACACCGATTGTCTTGGCAATGGTACGTCATTTGAATTTTAAAGAAGCAATGATTTTTCCTTTTATAATGGCAAGTGGGTTCATTGCAGATACAACCTCACTTCCATTTGTAGTAAGTAATTTAGTAAACATCGTTTCGGCAGATTTCTTCCAAATTGGTTTTGTGGAATATGCTTCAAGAATGATTATTCCGAACTTATTTTCGTTAATTGCAACGATTAGTGTCTTATTTATTTATTTTAGAAAAAGCATTCCAAAAACTTATGAATTAACTAAGTTAAAGGAACCAAAAGAAGCGATTAAAGATATAAAAATGTTCCATTTATCTTGGTACGTATTATTAGTACTGCTAGTTGGCTATTTTACTAGTGAATTTACAAGCCTACCAGTTTCTTTTGTTGCAGGGGTTGTTGCTATATTTTTCATATTAATGGCGAGAAGCAGTCATGCAGTGAATACTACTAGTGTTATAAAAAATGCGCCTTGGAATATTGTGTTTTTCTCCATTGGAATGTATGTGGTTGTATATGGTTTAGGAAATGCTTGGCTTACGCATTCGTTAGCAGGTGTTATTCAATTTGTTTCAGAACAAGGATTATTTGTAGCAACAATGTCCATGGGATTCATTGCAGCATTTCTATCCTCCATTATGAATAATATGCCTACTGTTATGATTGATGCACTTGCAATAGCAGAGACGAATACTTCAGGTGTTATTCGAGAAGCACTTATTTATGCAAATGTTATTGGTTCCGACTTAGGACCAAAAATTACGCCAATTGGTTCACTTGCGACATTAGTATGGCTGCATGTCCTATCTCAAAAAGGTGTGAAAGTATCCTGGGGCGTATATTTTAAAACTGGCATTATTTTGACGGTTCCCATTTTGTTTATCACCTTGTTTGGACTTTACTTAACTTTATTAATTTTTTAGGGAGATTTTTATGACAAAACAAACGATTTACTTTCTATGCACAGGCAATTCCTGCCGTAGCCAAATGGCAGAGGGTTGGGCAAAAAAATATTTAGGTGATAATTGGAATGTGTTTAGTGCTGGGATTGAAGCACATGGACTTAATCCGAATGCTATAAAAGCTATGAATGAAGTTGGAATAGATATTTCTGAGCAAACGTCGGATATCATCGACTTAGAAATTTTAAATCATGCAGATCTAGTCGTAACACTTTGTGGAGATGCTGCAGATAAATGTCCAATAACACCACAGCAAGTTAAAAGAGAGCATTGGGGCTTCGATGACCCTGCGAAAGCTACTGGAACTGAAGAGGAAAAGTGGGCTGTATTCCAACAAGTTCGTGATGAAATTGGAAATAGAATTAACCAATTTGCACAGGAAAGTACTAAACAAGGCTAATATTAAAAGCACCTTTCACTAATATAAAAGTGAAAAGTGCTTTTATTTATTCGTTCGAATCATCCGATGAATCGTCAGTGGCATCATCTTCCTGCATTTCTTCATCCTCATCGTTTGCTTCGTTTTCAATACCTGCGTCATTTTCTCCATCATCTTCTATCATTGGATCATTTACTTCAATATCATCCACATCTGTATCCTCATCGCCACATGCTCCGAGAATAAGTAAAGACGATAATGCTAATGGTAAAGCAACCATTTTTCTTTTCATAATTTTTACCTCCAGTATTCTATTCAATATTTTATGGACTCTCTTTATATGTACCTCATTTTTAAATACCTAAACTTATAAATTTTGTTTCTATTAAGGATAGATGATTTTCTATGGTTTGTTGAAACTGTTCAACAGTTATATTATCAACTAAAATAAGCAGCCGGAGATAATTTTCTCTAGCTGCTTTTAAGTATTTTACGTTATTATTCTTTGTTTTTTAATGACTGTACCCGATTTAAATTAGCGATAGTACCCCCATCAACACGTAAGTCAATACCTGTAATATATGAAGCGGCATCGCTAAGTAGGAATTCAACAGCTGAAGCAATTTCTGATGCTTCTCCTTCACGTCGTAAAGGTGTGATCTCAAGCATCATTTTCATCTGCTCTTGTTGAGAGGCTTCTTGACGACCCATAGGTGTGTTAATAGTACCTGGTGAAATCGATGTGATACGAGCACCTTTTTCACCCCATGCCCATGCTTGATCTTCAACAATTAGAATTACGCCTAATTTTGATAGGCTATATGATGCACCTGAGTTACCTTGTGAAAATTGTTCCATTGTTTCGATTAAATCATCAGCTAAGGGTTGTTTTAAAAATTCCGTATAAGGTCCTTGTCGGGGAGCCATGTGACCACTCATAGATGAGATACAAACTACAGAAGTACCCATAGTTGCAAGTGGAAGGAAAGCATCCAAGATAATTCCTGTACCTACTAAATTGACTTCGGTAATTCGTTTAGAATCCGCCATTGTAGGTGATAGTCCAGCTGTGTGAACGAGCCCTTTCAATTTACCTAGTTGGGATGCTTTTTCCGCTAAGCCAGCAACATTTTCTTTTGAAGTAATATCAACTGTTTGGTAGTGTACATCTGTAATCCCTTTAGTAGCTAGTTCTTCTTTAGTTTGAACTAAACGCTCTTCAGATACATCTGCTAATAATATCGTTCCCTTTTTACCAACAAGTTCAGCAGTTGCTTTACCCATACCACCAGAACCACCTGTAATTACATAAACCTGCTTTGTCATATTTACTTCCTCCTAACCATGTTATACCATTATTGTAAACGCATTAGTAATCGAAATAACGAGACATTTTCACCCGGAATGTCCAGAGGGGTGTCACAATTGAAAATAGGAAAAGAAACGATTATTGAAGCTTTTTTACAGTTATTACACGAGAAAAGCTTTGAAGAATTGTCGGTAAAAGAAATAATTCAAAAGGCAGGGTTTTCTCGCTCTACATTTTATCTACATTTTGCAGATAAATATGAGTTAATGGATGATGTAAGGAGGACGTTAAATGGCCGATTTTTATCATTTTATGAATTGGACTTTAACCAATGGGGTAAGCCAATGACACTACACTTATGTGAACATATTTTTAAATTTCGTTCGTTTTATGAATTAGAGTTTGCAGATACGAATGCTATTCGAAAACTATCAAATAAACTAGCAGCGCACTTACTACATATATTTGATGACCAGGATTATGCGATATTTGCAAGCTATGGTACAACTGGATATTTAACCTTTTGGGTAAAAAATGGTTTTACAATGAGTCCTGCAGAAGCAGCTGAAAAGCTATTAAAAATTGGCTTAACGAATTGGACAAAAAGAATAGCATACGAAATGTAACTAAACAGAAAGTGCATAATTTAAAGACCATAATAATCTTCACTTAAGATGAAAGATCAATAAGCAAGGTAATCTTCGTTTTATACGCCTAGTTTAAGAGGAGTGGCTGAAATGAGAGTAAGAGAAGCAATAGTGTCTGACGCAGCAGGAATAGCTTTAGTGCACGTGGAAAGTTGGAGGACTACTTATAAAAATATTCTTCCTAATAAGTTCTTATTGAACCTATCCTATAAAAGACGAGAACTATTCTGGGAAACAAGTATTCCAGAAGGTAATGTATTTGTTGCAGAGAATGATGAAGGAAAAATTGTTGGTTTTGCTTCAGGTGGAAAAGAAAGAAGTGGCCATTACGAAGGATTTAAGGGAGAACTAACTTCTATCTATATATTAAAAGAGTATCAAGGTATAGGAATAGGAAAGCAGCTATTAAAATCAGTTGTTAGGGGCATTGAAAAACTTGGAATTAACACAATGCTCGTCCTCGTAATAGAAGATAACAATTCAAAGTCGTTTTATGAGGCTATGGGCAGTAAGAAAATTGGTGTAGTTGAAGTAGAGATTGCCGGGAAAAAATTAAATGAACTAATATATGGCTGGGATAATATTAACGATATATAAGATAAGGACTTTTAAGACAATAAATAACAGAATTTATTGATGAAATGATAGGTGATAGGCATGAGAACGTTATTGGAGTTAATCCGAATTATTATTATATTTGCTATTGTGGGAAGTGCATTAGGTTATTTATTGAAAAATATTTATTTAGAAATGGGTGTTGATATAGAAAAATATGGATCGATTGGATTATCGCTATTTTTATTTTATTTTTTGTTCTATATAGAAACAAGTTGCAATTCAATGGTTGGTACAAGGGAAAAGGCAGAGAAAAACTTCCTAGAATAGTGTCACAAATACTTATTTTAAGTTCCATTGCCTTACTATTATTACCACCAGTTTTAAACCTGTTTTTACGGTAACGGCAGCGTTGGTCTAAGAAGGGATGACAATTACAATCGGGATCCCCCATTAGTGAACAAGGTCCTTGCAAATTTGCTCTACTTACTTTTACTTTAATTATTGTCATTATAACTTATCTGCATAATATCTATATACAAATGGATACTAAGTGGGAATGTAAAAAGGAGAGATACTTATGGCAATGTGTCCTTTATGTAACTCGTTAAAAGTATTAAATATAAATTGTCCAAACTGTAATTATCAGTTGGAGGACTCTGGAAAAGTATCTGATTTTCTAGACCCATACGGTCATTATAATGATGAAGAAACTGTGAAAATGGGGGATGGTTATCCAAACACAGCGAAAGATCAGATATGCCCACATTTAATGGTTTGTAATAATTGTCAGTACGATGTGGTAAAGTTTATACAAGAGGAGTAGCGTGAGTTCTATCATTTAGAAGTCTACAACAAAAAACTCAAGAAAAAATTCTACATGAGTTTATATTGCTTATTAAAATTGCTTATCATTCATCCCAGAGTTATGTCCATTTGGGGTTTTCATTTGTGAAAGGAACTGAAGATTATTAAAATGAAAGAAAGGGAATAGTCTTAGGGTGAATGAAAGGGGCGTGCCATTTTTGATTTATTTAAAGATATTAGTACAAATTTTAGTTATCTCAAGCTTCATCTTTTTTGTGAGTGGCCGTTTGATGGGGTCGCAGATCAACTTTGTAAAACGTATTATGGCAGTTGTAATTAGTGTATTTTTTACTTCCTTTGTCTATTGGTACGCCTATTTACGTGGAACGAATTTCTTATCGGAAAGCTTTGTATATACGTATATGGATGTCAGTACTATAATATGGGTCGGAAGTATGCTGTTAATATCAATGTTGCTTTACCTTTTCTTTGAATTATTTGATCCAATGGCCATTGGAGAAAAGGGGCAAAGAGTATCTGGCAATAAATCATTATTGATACGCTTACGAAATCAATGGCGTGGTCAGAGACGATTACGGCAGGTTGTCCAAATTGCGATGAAAAATGGTATTTCTCGGACGATTAAATATTCGAAATTCAAGGAAAGTGAGCGTGAACTAGCAAAAGCGTTCAAAGATACATTGGAGCAATCTGGTGGTATTTTTGTGAAGTTCGGTCAAGTTCTTTCTACAAGAGGGGATATATTGCCTGCTGCTTTCGTAAAGGAATTAGAATCCCTTCAGCAGCATGTAAAGCCTTTAACTAATGAACAAGTAAATTCTATTTTGGAGTCATTCTTGCCCTATAAAATGGAGGATATGTTCGTTGAATTCGATCTAACACCTATTGCCTCGGCATCGATAGGTCAAGTACATAAAGCAATTCTTCGCTCAAACAAAAAAGAAGTGGTAGTAAAAATTTTACGACCTGATATAAAAGATATGATGCGAGATGATTTAAATATATTAGTAGACTTCGCAACATGGTTCTCTGATAAATCTACATGGGCTGAAAAGTTAGGGTTTCGTGAGCTTGCACTTGGCTTTGCGGAAAATCTTAGAGAAGAAGTTGATTTTGAGATTGAAATGCGAAATGCACTCCAAGTGACAACTGCCTTAAAAGATAGTTCATATACAGTGAAAATACCTCATATATATTCAGAACTCAGCAATGATCATCTGATCGTTTTCGAATATGTTCATGGACAAAGTGTGGCAAATGGGGATACACTTTTCAGTTCACTTGGAGTGGATAGAAAACAGTTTGCAAGGACTGTTCTATATTCTTTTTTTGATCAGTTACTGTATTCTGGAATATTCCATGCAGATCCACATCCAGGCAATATCTTTATAGACGATGTTGATGGAACTCCTATTTTCTTAGACTTCGGAGCTGTTGGCCGCTTAGCGCAACCTCAGCAGGAGGGGATGAAGTTATTTTTATTGGGAATTCAACATAATGATTCGGATATTTTATATGATGCACTATCCCTATTAGTAGAGAATGTAGATCATATTGAACGTGAGAAATTGGAACATGCAATGGCGCAATTATTATTAAGAACTTCTTATATTGCGCATATTCCAACAGAGGAACTGATTCAAGCGTTTTTTGAAGTGGTTAATAAGTTTGGTTTATCTTTCTATCCATCCGTAGGAATTGCGCTAAGAGCTATCGTTACACTCGACGGCACATTACACATGATAAAAAGAGACTTTGATATTTTTAATGAAGCAAAAGAGTATTCAACAGAGTATATGGCATCATTATGGAAAAAACCATTTAAAGAACCGAAGCAGACCTTTGAACGTTTAGAAGAGGAATTTGCATTACTGCTGCCAACGCTCCGTAAAATACCAAGACGAGTGGATCATCTCATCCAGCGTGTGGAAAGTGGCAAAATAACATTACACCATGATATATTTTCGGATAAGAGTAATTCTATGTTTGTCACACAATTATTTTCTCGTTTCATCTTACTTATGGTCGGTATTACATTTGGAATTATATCGGTAGCATTATTAGCGATTGGTCAATTTATAGAGGCAGAATTTGCTATCTACTTGAACACAGCTGCATATGTTGGATTATTTTTATGTGCGGTACTACTAGTCCGATTATCTATACAGGCTATACGATTGATGAAAAGTGATAGATAACTTAAGATAGAAAGGCATAAACCCCCATTTCATTTTGAAGTGGGGGTTTATACCAAGGAAATGTCGAATTACTCAGCTGATAAAGCAGGATGCTCCCAGTAGCTATCTGCCACGGCTGAGATATTTTCTGCATTAAAGTTGTTAAAGTTTATTTTATTTAACGTTTCCTTGCTCATTAGTACTACCATAACATCTCCATTTTCCACATTTCCGTAATGATCTGTGAGTGGGGCTTGTACTATCAAGGTAGCTTGAATAACCTCATCTTGAGAATTCATAGCCTTCATAAAGTCTACTGTACTGTACCATATAGATCGTTTTAATGATTCTGCAGACTTAAAATTTTCTTCCAGTGCAATTGTTTCGACTACACCACCTTCAAATCTAGACGATAGAACAGCATTTTCCTTCTCTAGGTTCGTTGTTCCGAAATCCTTCATAATTATTTCCGCTGCAACCACTTCGGGAGTTTTATGGCTCTGTGCCATTTTTTCTTTTAGCTCTTCTTTTGCCATTTTGTTATAAAATGGTAAGGTGGAAATGTCCACTTTAACAGTTTCTACTTCTTCTGTATTATCAATTATATTTTCAATGATTATTATTCCAAAAAATAAGATTAACAAAATAAACCACCATCGTTGATAAGTGTTTTTCTGCGTATCATCCTCCAAAGTAAATCTCCTTTCGTAATTGGAACATATCTACTAATCTATGCATACTTGAAAGTAAAATATGTCTTATATATTCTTATAGTGTGGGAATACTAAAGTTGAATATTACAGGGATAATAATTACAATGATAAAGATAATATTAACGAAATGGAGTCGGTATAAATGTATAGAACGGTAAATGATTTTATAGCAGATTGGTCTGTTGCATCAGAAGGGACACTTAGAGTTCTCCATTCACTATCAGATGATAAGTTAGATCAAGCTATTGTAGAAGGGCATAGTACTCTTGGCTGGCTTGGATGGCATATTGCAACAAGTCCAGCTTTTTTCGCAGGTTTAGTAGGATTAAATGTTAAATCAGCAATTGAGGGAAATAAAGAACAAATTAAAGTTATTGATATTGTGGAAACCTATAAAAAAATTGTTGAAGCTGTAAAGAGCGAAGCAGAAAGCAATCTTACAGATGAGAAATTGGTTGAGAAGATTGAAAGCTTTGCAGGAGAAACAACTCGAGGAGCTTTGCTTCGTGGACTTATCGACCATCAAACACACCACCGCGGTCAAATGACTGTACTTCTACGCCAAGCAGGACTGCCTGTGCCTGGTGTAATGGGACCAACAAAAGAAGAGAGACAAGGCTAATTATTTTATGCTGTGTGAGAAAACATTTTGATTTGATTCAGACTCATACGATGAAGGATTGGGTACATGAACATGGCCCAGTAGTAAGTACTATAAAAAAAGGATGTGCATTATACCTGGTGCACATCTTTTTATATTCATGATGGAAATAGGTCTTGTAAAATACATGGAGGAGGGGTTAAAGATGAAAAACAGTCAAAAAGAATATAATGTGAACGGGATTTGCTACTCTATAAGACCAGCTATGAATAAAGATGCAAAAGAATTGTCTGAAGTAAGGTTACAGATTGATGGGGAAACTCAAAATCTGGATAGGGAAAAAGGCGAAGCATACATAGATACAGCTGGTTTTGAGGAGATAATAAAAACAGATACTGCCAAAATGAACAATCTTTTTCTAGTAGCTGTTAATAACGATCGTATTGTAGGGTTTTCAAGATGTGAAGGAAATGACCTTAAAAGATTTGCCCATAAGGTAGAGTTCGGAGTCTGTGTCCTAAAAGATTATTGGGGTTTAAGTATTGGAACAAACCTATTAAAAGAATCTATTGATTGGGCGGATTCGAATGGAATTAATAAAGTAACGTTGAATGTTTTAGAGACTAATGAAAAAGCGGTAAATCTCTATAAAAAATATGGTTTTAAAATGGAAGGCATTTTAGAAAATGACAAAATCCTTTCAGATGGTCAATAACCGTGGTTATGGGAAGATTTAATCTGGAATGAGATGAAACTTTAGAATATTTAAGGGAAGAGAAGCAGTTAGAAAACAATGCCTGATACCTCGCCGCCAGTGGTATCAAGCATTGTTTCTTACTGTAATTTATTTATTCTTTTGTTCAGTAATATATTCTTTCTAGATGAATCGATCTAAGAATTCGAGCATTTTACCATATACGTATATTTCATTTTGCTTTTTCGAAAAGCCATGACCTTCATCTGGTAGAACAATATATTCAACATCTCTTCCTTTTTCCTTTAATGCCGCGACAATTTGGTCAGATTCTTTTTGCACAACACGAGGATCATTAGCCCCTTGAATAACTAGCATAGGTTTTGTCATCCCGTCTAAATAAGTGATTGGAGAATCTTCTATAAATTTATCTTTATCTTTTACTGGATCACCTACCCATTGAATCATGAAAGGTTTCCAAAACTCTGGCACAGATTCTACAAAGGAAAATAGATTACTAGGACCAAATATATCTACAACTGCCTTAAAGTATTCGGCATTACGTCCATGTAGTAAAAGTGACATATAGCCACCATAGCTGCCCCCTAGGAGTAGAATTTTATCTCTGTCTGCATACCCCTCTTTGATCAGCCATTCCAAACCTTCCAAATTATCTAGTCGCGGCCCATGCCCCCAGTCTCCTTCTACTAATTTCATAAACTCCAAGCCATAGTTAGAAGATCCCCGGAAGTTTGGAGCGAAAATGGAATACCCTCTATTGAGCAAGAATTGGAACATAGAGCGAAACCATTTTCTCTCCAAGGATTGAGGACCACCATGTGGCCAAAGAATGACATGACCATTGGAATATTCCTCTTTTGCTTTGAAAAGTAGTGCTTCAATTTCTAAACCATCAAAAGAAGGGTAATTTAAAATAGTAGGTTCTACCAGCATTTCATCTGGAACCCCTGGTACACGGAATTGAGTTAACTCTTCCCATGATTCACCATTATCTTTTGATACAAAGACATTATTTGGTCTAGTAGATGTTCGGCCTTGGACATAGAGATTACCCGTAGGCATGACGATTACTTTTTCTACGACACTTGTTGGTGTTTTGATTTCGTTAAGTTCTTCACTTTTTAAATGGTATTCATAAAGGCGATCTTCTACTCCGTACGATCCAACTAAATAGAGGGAATTACCTTTCTTAGAAAAATGTATACTAGAAAAATCCTCTTTATTGATTTCTAAAACTTTTTTAAATTCCTTCGCTTCTATGTCGAACTTAGCTAAATAGGTCAAATCTGAATCATAGTTAGTTAAAAAGTAGATTTCTGATTCTGATATATAAAGCCCGTCTGAAACTGTATGCTGTTCTTTCGTTTCTGGAGTCATTAAAAGTGTCTCATCACCTATATGGACATAGGCTAAAGAGTAAGTATTTCCAAATTGTTTACCTGAGACAAAAGATTTTTCTTCTGGAGAGACAGCTTCTATAGAGGTAGGAGCAATACTGCCTTCTAGTAAAAGTTTATCCTCGCCAGTTTCTATATCATATATATAACTATTAAGATAGGTTGCGTTTCCTGTGGTAGTCGAATAGTAAAGACGTTTTCCATCTTTTGTTAAGTGATTGAAGAAATGGCGCTCTCCTTCATTTTTTCTGAGCGGGACTAGTTTTCCACCCTGAGGAGAAAGAGCATAAATTTGTGTATTCTCATCCCCGTCTTGATCAAATCCTGCAACCATAAACTCGCCAGTTTTTGCGTATGTTAAAAAATCTACACTCTGATTATTAAACGTAAGAGGATATGGAAACTGATTAGGCAAATCCATCCCCCAAATATTAAAGTGACCGTTCAGGTTTGAACTAATTACAAGCTGTTTTTCATCAGGACTTACAGTGAAATTATTTACAGTTAATGTTTGAAAAAATTGTTCCACATCAGGCTTATCAAATTTGACCATTTAAACTCCCCAATTCTATTAAGATACGTTTATTTTATCATAAAAATAAGCTAGTTTTGAGTGTTTGACGAAATATTAAATATAATCAGATAAGTGGCGAAATAATTGTATTTATTCAATCTCAAATAAATACTCTTTTTCCCAGTATCCATCCAGGGTAAATATTATTAGGTGAAATAAACACTACAGGGTAATGCGTTGCGATTTTATGACAATACAAAATATGAAACAAAACGGATTTATAGAAGCGACACTTGTAAGTGAAAGCATGTTGCCATTAATTCCATAAAGGAAAATTTTTGCGACCAAGACATTAGAGGGAATTATATTGAATCCGCTTTATTCGTTGGCTGATATGGAAGAAATCATGGTTCATCAAACAAATATTATACTAGGTGCTAAAAAAGCATCTGAATGGCCCTATATGTTACGAAAATGTCGACCTATATAGCACGTACGCTCCTAAATATTACGCATTTCATGAATAACAAAAAAGCAGTAGAAAAGTCATCCTTTTCTTCTGCCTTTTTTTATGGTTTGGTTGCACATTCTTACGATTTGTTCTCTTTTAGGCATTTACTAGTAAGAAAACAGAGGATTCCTTGTTTAATTAGGACATCAAATGAAAAGCTACACTGAGTAGATACCCTGTTAGGACAAACGTTACTGATGTCCTGATCGATACCAATCGGATATTATGTAAAATAAATTCTTTTACACTTGTTAGAGCAATCAAACCAATGGAGACACCTAAAAGCACACTTTGTGCCTTCATGTTTAGATGTAAATGATTGCCAATCCATATGAAAAAACTAAAGCAGATAGATAAACCAATAAAACAAAGGAGTAAACCTATCATCTTTTGTCCTTGTGCGATAAATATTGATGTGATGGCAAACCCTTCGGGGATATGGTGCAAAATGGTGGAGGTTGTTATGGAGACTGTGAAAGAAGGATCTCCAAGCATGTTTCCAATAGTTAAACTTAATGGAATGGTATGTATGAAAAGGGCGATAGTTAGCAAGTAGACAGATGGTCTATATTGATTTGAGGAATGTAGTGATTTGTTCACTAGTAGGATAAACATATATCCCATAAGGATACCAAGAGCGATACCTGCTGAATTGTATAAATGGAATGCCGCTGGAATTATATCAAGTGTTAGTAGACCTACCAAGAATCCTCCGCATAAAAGAGCTAAACCTTCGTCGGAATGATGAAATATTTTAGCTACTAACCAAGCAATCCCTGCCCCTAAATTTACACTAAAAAATAGTAATCCCCCAAGAATTAATACACTCAAAATTTATCATTCCCTTGCCTAAAATAAATTGTAACTTTGAACGCAGAATATATATGTAAACCATAGCAATTTTTTCATTAAAGTTTCCTGCCAGTAGGATTGAATAGTGTTCATTCGGTTAACCTATGCATACCGAAGATTCTCTTTACTGGAGGTTTGTATATGACGAATATAAAAGAGAAATCGGATCCTCCTAGATTAATGGATGAACTTAAGGGCCAGATGAATCCTTCTTTTGATGTTATGCTGATACCTTTACAAATAGAAGAAGAAGCAGCTTTTCTCCTTTATTTAAAAACGACAGTAGATGGAGATAAATTACAAAATGTTATTATCAAGCCATTTTTCGAAATGCAATCAGCACAACATTATGGAGCTTATATACAATCATCGCCCGATATTATAGAGATTAAATCGAATGAAAAAATTCTACTCGAACTTACAAAGGGAAGTGTATTAATAGCAGTTCAACATCAATTTTTTCTGGTAGATGTGAAAAAAGTAAACAGTAGTTCAGTGCAACAAACCCTTATGGAACCTACTGTATATGGACCCCAACAAGCTTTAAGTGAAGACATTCTTACCAATTTGAATATCATTCGGCATCGTTATAAGGAGCCTTCCCTAAAAATTGAGATCGTAGAGTTAAAAGATAAAACACATAACGACTTGGCAATTATTTATGATGAGAAAACAGTAAAGCCAGATATATTAAAGTCTATTCGGAAGAGACTAAAAGAATTAGATGCACCACTTATTCAATCGGCAGGTGAGCTCCAACTTTACTTAAATGGAAAGAGATTTACGCTATTTCCGACTTTAATGTTGACAGAACGACCCGACCGTATTTGTTATAACTTGGATGCAGGTAAAGTTATATTGATGATTGACGGAAGTCCTCATGCATTAATTGCACCGGTCGTCTTTTTTGATTTCATGGTGTCCATGGAAGATAACTATCATTTATTTTGGATTACATCGTTTACGCTAGTACTTCGATATTTTGGACTAATAACCTGTTTAGTGTTACCAGCTTTGTACGTTGCCATCACTTCCTATAATCCAGACATTTTTAGAACAGAGTTGGCTTTAACTGTTGCTGGCAGTAGAATTGGAGTGCCTTACCCATCTTTTATAGAGGTAGTATTTATGCTCATATTTATGGAGCTTTTAACGGAAGCGAGTATTAGACTACCTAAAGCAATTAGTGCCACAGCTACTACTGTTGGTGGTTTAATACTAGGAACTGCGGCTACTGAGGCGGCATTGACCTCGAATATAATGATTATTATCGTGTCGGCAGTAGCCATTTCTAGTTTTGTGATCCCTATCAACGAGATGAGTTTTTCAATTAGATTTTGCAGGTATATTCTATTAGCTTTTACGACATTTTTTGGAACGGTTGGATTTATACTGGGCTTTTTAGGAATTCTTATGTTTTTGATCAATAAAGAAAGTTTTGGAGAACCCTATTTAAAAATGTATTGGAAAAGCAGAAGGAGTGAAAAAGGGGTGAAGAGTGAATGAGTCGCTTTCTTTATTATTTTATTTTTCTCACGATGTTTTCCAATATCATTGCCTCCGTTCCCAAAATTCTTTTATTTGAAAGCAAAAGTGGGGCAATTCCTTCTATGATTGCTGCAGTTATTATTGGAACTATACTCGTATATATAATCGTCAAATTATTTAATTCTTTTCCTGGTAAAAACTTGCCGGAAATGTTGAAAGCACATACTCCAAAATGGTTTGCCTATCCGGTGCTGTTTTACCTTTTTTTATGTTGGTTTTGTGCCGGGCTCATTACCCTAATTACGTATGTATTTTTAATTATTACTTTTTTCGCTCCTGAAACGTCGATCGTTATTACGACATTTGCGTTCGTACTCGTTATTTCATTTGGAGTATTGATGAAATCTAGAAGTATGTTATATATGGCAGAAATTGTACTTGTTTTATTTGTGCCCTTAATTTTTTTCTTATTAATAAAATTTTATGTTAACCCCAAATTGGATTGGGACTATATAAAAATTTCCATGATGCACGTGAATCACGTTCCTTCTTATTGGGCATTTGGTGCATCACTTTATATTTTTGTAGGGATTAGCGATTTAGTCATTTTTAATAAGCTTTTTACCAAAAAGCATAAAATGGGATGGAAACAAATCCTAATTATCGGGGCAACAGGCGCAGTAGTTTTGTTTACTACTTTCTTTGTACCAATTGGGTATAACGGGGTTGAACAGATTGCCAATCTTACTTTTCCATGGTTATCCACTAGCGATTCGATACGCATGAAATATGGTCCAATAGAGAGGGTTATATTTATTTTTATCCTATCTTTCTTAGGGATAGCATTTGTAAGTTTATTATTACATTGGCATGTTGCTCTAAAATTATTAGAGAGTATTTTCGAATTTAAGCGGTTGCAATGGAAAGGTAAAATGTTGGCTCCTTATATTTTCGTTATTATATTTGGCGTAATATCTTTAGTTTTAACGAGAAATTTGACACAGTACCAGCTGTTTTCCTTATCCAACTATTTTTATGGGTCTTTGCCGATTTTTTTTACTGTATTAATATTCTCCTTAGTTTTAGTGAAAAGGAGAGCAAAATTATGAAGCTTCGATTTAAACGTTATAAAGTAATCTTTGTTGCTATTTCCTTCTCATTTATTTCTATATTAGCTGGATGTGGATTTAAAGATATTGATAAGCGAGTTTTCGTTACAGGTATTGGTGTAGATCCTGCCGAAAAGGAAGACGGGGGATATAAAGTAACATTAAAATTATCATTACCTGTCGCTTCTATTAAATCATCCACCGGTCCTAATTATGAATATTTAGTTCACGAAGGAGAAACATTGGCAGAGGCAATTCGTATTTTGGAAACACATACCGATAAAGTACTAGAATTTGGGCATGCCAAAATGATTGTTATTAATGAAGATTTACTACAAGACAATGTAAAGGATTTTATGGATTACTTTATTAGACGGAGTGATATTCAGATGATTGCCTGGGTAGCAGCTGCTAAAACATCTGCTGAATCTATTTTGCGGATAGAACCAGCTGCTGAATCTGCAGTATCATCTACACTCATAAACTTTTTTGGTAGTAGCGGCACGGACAGTCCTTTTATCACTTCGACATTCCTTTATGAATTTAGAAGAAATATGCTATCGGATGGTATTGATGCAGTATTACCGCTTATAGAAGCTTCTGAAGATAATAAGGAGTTAATCGTCAATAAATCTTTAGTCGTTAAAGAAAAATCTAAACCGTTCGAGTTATCCTCGGAACAATCAAAGTATTATAATACTCTTCTAAATGGAATGAGTGGATTTAGTTATAAAGCAGAATCAGAGGATTTAACCTTCGTCATTAATATGGAAAAAACAAATGTACATTATAAAATTTTAATGAACAATGGACAGCCCACTGCCATCAAGATGAACGTAAAAATGATTGGTGTGATTGGTCAGTCCAATAAAAATCTATCTTTAAAAGACCTAAATAAGTATGACAAGATAGCTTCCGAGGCACTGAAAAAAAAGATTGAAGAATTTCTTACTGCAGTTCAAGAAAAAGATCTAGATCCTATGGGTTTCGGATTAAGGTATAGAACTATGATGCTATATGATAAAAACACGATTTCCGAATGGCAAAAAGCATATACGACTTTACCGTTGGACGTGAGTGTTAAAGTATCACTTAAAGGCACAGGAGCAATTGAATAAAGGAACGAAGAAACCTCTTTCGATTTGTAAAGAGGTTTTTCGTTTCAACAGACTTCTAAAGAAGTTTCCCTTTCTAATGTAATCATTGTCCGTTAAAATATAGTTAGCATAATTTTCTTTACATAGGGGGAAGCGAAAGCGTTCATATGACATTAGATAAAATGAGACAAACGAAGTTTAATAATGCAACACTTGAAGAATGGGAGCAAGTAGCCCTCAAATCATTAAAGGGGAAAACATTGGACTCGCTATCTACAAAAACATTAGAGAACATTATTTTGAAACCGCTTTATTCATTAGCAGATACGGCAAATATTCCAGCATCCCAAACGGCTATTGTTCGCCAAGCGAAAAAGTCTTCTGAATGGTCAATCGCTCAATTTGCAGAAGGTTCAACAAGTGAAGCGACACTCAAAGAAATCATAGAATCGCTTGGAAAAGGGAATGATGTAGTTCATTTTAAAATAGAAAAGGAACATTTTTGGAATGCAGATCAAATAGAGGAGTTAGCAGCTCTATTGACGAAGCATACTGCTATTCTAGATGTAACAGATAATCCGGGGTTTTTAAATCATTTTACTGATCTAAAAGGATTAGTAATAGGAGCTGAGGAAGCGGAACTTCCGTATGCTAGAACGTATTTCTTAAATGGATCATCTATCCATCAAGCGGGTGGTGATGTGGTTAGCGAGCTAGCAAGCGTGCTGGTGCAAGCAGATGCAATTGCAGGGAAAACAAGTATCGAGAAACTTGCAGAAAAAGCATTCGTACAATTTTCAGTGGAAAATCATTTCTTTATGGAAATAGCGAAAATTCGGGCTTTCCGCGTACTTTGGCAAGCTTTCGGCCAAGCATATGGAAAAACGGACATAGCGGCAATCCCTGTACATACAGAAACTTCGTTGAGATCTTACTCAGCATTAGACTCGAATGTTAATATTCTACGTGCAGGTAACAGTGCCCTAGCAGCTATTCTTGGTGGAACGGATAGTTTGACGACGTATCCACATGATTATTTAACCGGGGCTACACCAACATCCAATCGAATTGCGCGTAATATCCAGCTAGTACTAAAAGAAGAGACACATATCCAGCGGGTTGTTGATGCAGCAGGTGGTTCTTACTATGTGGACACATTAACGAATGAGCTTGTTGAAAAAACGTGGACATACTTTTTAACATTAATGAAAGAAACAACTATAGAGGATAGAGAAACAAAACTTTTAGATCGAGCAAAAATAAAGTGGGAGGAGCAACTGTTTGCGCTCTCTACTCGTAAAAAATCGTTAATTGGAACGAATACTTATGCAAATCCTGACGACATAATTAGTTCCTCTATTAAACAAACTGATTATAAACGATTTGCTGAACCTTTTGAGCAATTACGAAAATCATTTCAAGAAAGTCCATTGAAAACTGCTATTATTCCTTATGGCATTTTAAAAGACTATAAAACTCGTATGGACTTTGTGAGTGGCTATTTAAAAGCATTAGGAATTTCACCAATTGTAGCACCGGAAAACTTAAAGCCAGTGGACCTGCAACAATGGATAGATGACCAGAATATTGGCTATGTAGTATTCGTTGGTAATGAGGAACAAACTGCCGGTTTAGTTCCCGCAATATTAAATGAAACATTGTCTGTACCAATGGATGTAGCAGGGAAATTTGAGGAGTATGAAGACTGGTTAGATGCCGGGCTGTCTGGATGTATCTTTGCTGGGCAATCGCTTCTGGAAAAAGGGCAGCAACTACTAGCCCTTGCTAAAAAGGAGGATTCAAATGACAACGCCTAATTACGATAAAGTATCGATTAAGCAAGTGCTACTTAAAGAAGATTATGCAAAAATATCAGCAGCAGATTCCTTTTTAACGAATGAAGGAATTCATTTAAAACAAATGTATAGCAAGGAAGATACGTCTCAACTTTCTCATCTAAATGATCTGCCGGGTATTGCACCGAACACGAGGGGCCCATATCCAACGATGTATGTTGCAAAGCCATGGACAGTTCGTCAATATGCTGGATTTTCAACAGCGGAAGAAAGTAATGCTTTTTATAGAAGAAACTTGGCTATGGGTCAAAAAGGACTGTCAGTTGCATTTGACTTAGCAACACACCGTGGCTATGATTCGGATCATGAACGAGTTACTGGAGATGTTGGAAAAGCAGGGGTTGCTATAGATTCTGTAGAGGATATGAAGATTTTATTTGATGGGATTCCTTTGGATCAAATGTCTGTTTCGATGACGATGAATGGAGCAGTTTTACCGATTTTGGCTTTCTATATTGTAACTGCAGAAGAGCAAGGAGTAACTCTTGAGAAGCTAGCAGGTACTATACAAAATGATATATTAAAGGAGTATATGGTTCGTAACACCTATATCTATACGCCTGAAATGTCTATGAAAATTATTGCGGATATATTTGCTTTTACAGCACAAAAAATGCCGAAATTTAATTCTATTTCTATATCTGGATATCATATGCAGGAAGCCGGAGCTACTGCGGATATAGAGTTAGCTTACACTTTAGCAGATGGATTAGAATATGTTCGAACAGGGCTGGAAGCTGGAATAGATATTGATGCTTTTGCACCAAGACTTTCATTTTTTTGGGCTATCGGGATGAATTATTTTATGGAAATAGCGAAAATGCGAGCTGCACGTAGAATATGGGCCCAAATGATGCAAAGCTTCGATCCGAAGAATTCTAAATCACTTGCGCTTCGTACACATTCTCAAACGTCTGGATGGAGTTTAACGGAGCAGGACCCATTTAATAATGTTACGAGAACGTTAGTAGAGGCAAATGCAGCTGCAATGGGTCATACACAGTCTCTTCATACGAATGCTTTAGATGAAGCAATTGCTTTGCCGACAGATTTCTCTGCTCGAATCGCTCGAAACACTCAACTATTCCTGCAGGAAGAAACGAATATGACGAAAGTAATCGATCCATGGGGCGGGTCATATTACGTCGAAACACTAACAAATGAATTAATGGAAAAGGCATGGGCTTTGATTGAAGAAATTGAAGAGCTTGGCGGTATGGCAAAAGCGATTGAAACTGGCCTACCTAAAATGAAAATTGAAGAGGCAGCTGCTAAAAAACAAGCACAAATTGACTCTTCAAAAGAGGTAATTATTGGGGTCAACAAATATCGTTTAGAACAAGAAGATGCTATTGATATTTTAAATATCGACAATACAGTCGTTCGTCAAAAACAAATGGAACGTCTAGCAGAAGTAAAAGCTAACCGCGATGAGAAAGCAGTACAAAAAGCGTTAACTGATTTGACAGAGGCGGCAAAAACTGGTGAAACAAATCTTTTAGAGGCTGCTGTTATAGCAGCTAGAGAACGTGCGACTATTGGTGAAATTTCAGATGCAATCGAATTAGTGGCAGGTAGACATAAGGCGGTGATTCGTTCTGTGAGTGGTATATATAGTGCGAACTTTAATGATGCAGAAGAGATTAATGCGGTAAAACAAATGGCAGAGGACTTCCGTGAAAATGAAGGACGTCGTCCGCGTATATTAATCGCCAAAATGGGACAGGACGGGCATGATCGCGGAGCAAAGGTTATTGCTACTGCATTTGCTGATCTTGGATTCGACGTAGATATTAGCCCGTTATTCCAAACACCTGCAGAAACAGCACTTCAAGCAGTAGAAAATGATGTTCATGTTGTCGGAGTAAGTTCTTTAGCGGCAGGGCATATGACGTTGGTTCCATCATTGAAAGAGGAGTTAGCTAAGCTTGGTAGAGAAGACATACTAATTGTGGTTGGTGGTGTTATCCCAGCACAGGATTATGCATTCCTACGTGAAAATGGGGCTTCTGCGATTTTCGGACCTGGAACGGTTATACCTGTTGCGGCACAAAAAGTAATTGAGGAGATTTATAACCGTCTTGGCTACGAGGAAGTGGAAGGCTAATGTCAAATACGGAGAAAAAAAACGAATCTTCTATGCATGTGATGGGTGGTATAAGGTCGCAACATGATGGAATGGGAAAGGCTTCTATTAAAAAGTTCTCAAAAAGAAAGCCTCTTGAGATCAATGAAGAAGAATATATCCGGCTTATTCAAAATGGATCCAGATTACATTTAGCAAAAGCGATAACATTTGTTGAAAGTACTGTGAGTGATCAACAGCTTATCGGTCAGCAACTGTTAAAAAGTTTACTTCCCTTTACGGGTAATAGCATTCGTATAGGGATAACCGGGGTTCCAGGAGTAGGGAAAAGTACCTTTATTGAATCATTCGGGAAAATGCTATGTGATCAGGGTTATAGAGTTGCAGTACTAGCTATAGATCCTAGTTCCTCTTTGACAGGTGGTAGCATACTTGGTGATAAAACAAGAATGGAGGAGCTTGCAAAGCATCCGAATGCTTTTATACGACCTTCGCCGACTGCTGGGACGCTTGGGGGTGTGCATAAAAAGTCTCGTGAGACGATGCTTCTATGTGAGGCTGCCGGATATGATGTGATTTTAGTCGAAACTGTTGGTGTAGGTCAAAGCGAAACAATTGTCCGTGGAATGGTGGATTTCTTTTTGTTATTAGCGCTTACAGGTGCTGGTGATGAACTACAAGGGATGAAAAAAGGAATAATGGAGCTTGCAGATGCTATTATTGTCCATAAAGCAGATGGGGCTAATGAGAAGCTAGCGAAGAAAACAGTGGCAGAGTATAAGCAAATTCTCCACTTTTTGGCACCTTCCTCTGCATATTGGAAGACTCCAGCATTAGCAGTTTCTTCGTTGTATAAAATAGGATTAGATAATGTTTGGGAGAATGTACTTAATTTCCAGCAACTGATGAAAGAAAGATCTGTATGGCAGCAAAGAAGAAAAGAACAAACAGTAGAATGGTTTAAAACAATGATAGTGGATCGTTTATATGATGAGTTTTTTTCTTCAATGGAAAAAAAACATTCAATGGCAACTTTAGAACAATTAGTGCGAGATGAAAAAATTACGGTTTCACAAGCGGTCGATGGTTTATTTTCCTCGAATCCTAACCAATAATCTGATAAGATGAAACTAGTTTAAAAAAGGAGAGTGGCAAAATGAATATGGATTTCAATTTATATATGAATGATATACTTGTACAAGCTCGTGGAGAAATGGAAGCTGCAGGATATGAGCAGCTTAATACACCTGAAGAGGTAGACGCTGCATTTGCTCGTCAAGGAACAACATTAGTGATGGTAAACTCAGTTTGTGGATGTGCTGGAGGAATTGCTCGCCCTGCTGCTGCAAACTCAGTACATTATGATAAACGTCCGGACCATTTAGTTACTGTTTTTGCAGGTCAAGATAAATTAGCAACTCAACAAGCTCGTAATCTATTCGGAGATGATCACCTACCTTCTTCTCCATCATTTGTACTATTAAAAGATGGACAACCGGTAGCAGAAATTGGACGTCATGAAATCGAAGGTCATGCACCAACTTCAGTAATCACTCATTTACAAGGATTATTTGAAGAATATTGTGAAGAAGTATAATTTTAAAAGCACAATTGACCTTTAAGTTAAAACCTGTTTCTATTAGATTTCGGCAGGCTTTGGACAGTCTTAAAGCTATGTTATTACCTATTGATTTTTACAGAGGCTGGTCGTGACTGACGTCACGATCAGCCTTTGTTTTTCGGTAATCTTATGGCGTTTGTCCCGCATTAACTGTCAGTAGATAACTGCCCGTAAAAGCCCGAATGGTTCGGGCCAACAGGATGTTGGTCACTCAGGCATTGCCGCACGACGCGGCGTTATTTGCCTGAGTTCAATTTAGAGAATAGCATCCCTAATTTAGCAGATGCTTTTATCACTTTATTAACTTTGAATACTCTTATCATCTAAGCGATAAGCTATGCTGTATCTTCTTGTTGGGTAATACTCACTTCATTGATTGAATTGAAGGGGGCGACTCTCCGGCAGGTTGAGTGAGACAGATGAGTCATCACATCGACACGGAGCGACGGTGATGGCTCATCGCTTATCCCGCGGAAAGCGTCCACCTGAAACGGAAATCAGCAGTATTATTGGATAGACATCATTCTTTATAAAGAATATAAAAACCAGCGGAAGCATACAAATGCATTCGCTGGTTTTTATCATTTCTTAAAGGACAAAGCTTAGACCGAAAAGTAATGTTGACATTACCATTACAAAAATCATTAAATAAACGATTATTTTACGAAATGTTTGGTTGCGCATAATTTCTCTCCTTTAGCTTGTACCTTTATTTTAACAAAAACATAAAAATGCACAAGAGGTAGAGATTTTTTTTTGAAATAGGTACAATAGAACAAGGTACAATTCAAATTATTCGTCATTTTTAGATGAAACATATTGTAGATGTATACTCACAAGTTGTAATCTGAGGATAGGTCGATAAGCTTTTGCATAATGATTTTTAGATTGTAGTGAAAGTCGGCGATTCCAGTGGGAAAAGCGTTGGGCGAAGACCCCACAGCATAGCGAGGAGACTGAGGCAACGCCCACGGAAAGCGCCCGACTGACCGGAGTCAAGTGTGTTTTTTAATACAGCTTATTCAAAAAAGGGGTGTAAAAATGGAGAAAATTGATCATATTGGTATTGCTGTGAAAAGTATAGAAGACTCTCTTCCTTATTACACAGATACATTGGGGTTAAAATTATTACATATTGAAGATGTTCCATCTGAAAAAGTTCGTGTAGCTTTTATCGATAGTGGCAATGTCCATTTAGAATTACTTCAACCAATCGATGAAACAAGTACGATTCATTCATTTATAGAAAAAAAGGGTGAGGGAATCCATCATATTGCATTTGGTGTTTCCGGTATTCAACAGCGTTTGGACGAGCTAAAAGAAAAGGGCGTCAGACTTATACAAGAAACGGCAAAAGCAGGTGCTCACGGTGCTCAGGTAGCATTTATACATCCGAAGGCATCTCGTGGAGTACTTTACGAATTAGTCGATAAAACCGGGGGAGCGAAGTAATTATATGGATATTTATGAAAAAATCAATGACTTATATGATCGAAAACGTAAAATCGAACTTGGTGGTGGGGATGAACGAATCGAAAAGCAGCATGAAAAAGGTAAGTTGACTGCTCGCGAACGTATTGAATTACTAGTAGACAAAGATTCATTTGTAGAGCTAAACCCATTCATCAAGCATCGTACTGTTGACTTCGGAATGGATAAAGCAGAGGGTCCTGGCGATGGAGTAGTAACAGGTTATGGGAAAGTAAATGGCCGTCCAATATATTTATTCTCACAAGATTTTACTGTTTTTGGTGGAGCTTTGGGAGAAATGCATGCACTTAAAATTGCTAACGTAATGGATTTAGCAGCCAAAAATGGAGCACCGTTTATTGGCTTAAATGACTCCGGTGGTGCACGTATTCAAGAAGGCGTAGTTTCACTTGATGGATACGGTCAAATTTTTTATCGTAATGCTATTTATTCGGGAGTAATACCACAAATCTCTGTCATATTAGGTCCATGTGCTGGTGGAGCTGTATATTCGCCGGCTATAACCGATTTTGTGTTTATGACAGATGAAACAAGCCAAATGTTTATCACAGGTCCAAAAGTGATTGAAACCGTTACAGGAGAAAAGATTTCTGCGGAAGATCTTGGTGGATCGAAGGTACATAATACGATAAGTGGAAATGCACATTTCCGTGGGAAAACCGAAGAGGAAGTATTGGAAAGCGTTCGTTTGCTTCTAAGTTATTTACCGCAAAGCTTTGAAGAGAAGCCTTCTATAACTGATGTAAAGGTTGAGGATGATTATCGTTCTGATTTAGCGGATATTGTTCCTTTTGAAGCAATTCGCCCTTATGATGTTCGAAAGGTTATTGAACAGGTCGTTGATAATGATTCTTTCTTAGAAGTGCAAAAAGAATTTGCTAAAAACATTGTTATTGGTCTAGCTCGTATTAAAGGCGAGGTAGTGGGTTTAGTTTGTAACCAACCAAAAGTAATGGCTGGAGGTCTAGATATTGACTCATCAGATAAAGCAGCGCGTTTTATACGTTTTTGTGATGCATTCAATATTCCAATTATCACGTTTGAAGATGTAACTGGATTCTTCCCTGGTATAAAACAGGAGCACGGTGGAATTATTCGCCATGGTGCTAAAATTTTATTTGCGTATTCAGAAGCAACCGTACCTAAAATAACGGTTATTTTACGAAAAGCATATGGAGGCGCTTATGTTGCCTTGAATTCCAAGTCTATTGGGGCAGATGTTGTTTTCGCATGGCCGAATGCAGAAATAGCAGTTATGGGGCCAAACGGAGCTGCCAATATTATTTTTGCCCGTGAAATTGCACAAAGTGATGATCCTGAAGCTGTGCGTGCAGAAAAAATTGAGGAATACCGTGAGAAATTTGCCAATCCATACGTGGCAGCTTCTATGGGAATGGTCGATGATGTTATTGACCCAAGAGAAACTCGCATTAAGCTAATTCAATCACTAGAAATGATGCGCAATAAAAAAGAGACTAGACCAAAGAAAAAACATGGTAATATTCCATTATAAAGGGAGACTATTAAATGAGTAGATTAATAGATGAGTTTTTAGAGCTTGTTCAAATAGATTCTGAAACAAAGCACGAGGAAATAATTGCACCTATTTTAAAAAGTAAATTAGAACAGCTTGGATTTTCAGTAATTGAAGACGATTCAGCTTCTAAAACAGGTCACGGAGCAGGAAATTTAATCGCAACATTAAAGGGTTCTAATGGAGATGTAGATCCAATATACTTCACTGTTCATATGGATACAGTAGTACCAGGTAAAGGTATTAAACCAGTAATTAAAGAAGACGGTTATATATATTCGGATGGGACAACAATTTTAGGTGCTGACGACAAAGCTGGAATAGCCGCTCTATTTGAAGCTATTCGTCGTTTGAAAGAGCAATCTATCGAACACGGCGATATTCAAGTTGTTATTACTGCTGGAGAAGAAAGTGGTCTAGTAGGAGCAAAGGAATTGGATTCTTCTTTGCTTACTGCAAAATATGGCTATGCAATTGATAGTGATGGGACTGTTGGTGGTATTGTAACAGCTGCTCCTTTCCAATCAAAACTATGGACAACTATTACTGGAAAAACTGCCCATGCTGGAGTGGCTCCTGAAAGAGGAGTTTCTGCTATAACTTTAGCTGCTAAAGCCATTTCTGCTATGAAGTTAGGTAGACTAGATGCAGAAACTACCGCTAATATCGGTCGTTTTGAAGGTGGACAAGCTACAAATATCGTATGCGATGAGGTGCATATTCTTTCTGAAGCACGCTCAATAAATAAAGATAAACTTAATGCGCAAGTCTCACATATGGTTGCAACATTCGCAGAAACTGCTGAAAAATTTGGTGGTAAAGCAGTGACTGAAACACAATTAATGTACCCAGGCTTCCATTTTGAAGAAGACCATTCTGTCGTACAGGTAGCCAAACGTGCAGTAGAACGTATTGGAAGAACGGCGGAGATAAAAACTAGTGGCGGTGGTAGTGATGCAAATGTAATTGCTGGATTTGGAATCCCTACTGTCATCTTGTCCGTTGGTTATGAAGAAATTCATACAACAAATGAACGCATGCCTATTGAAGAGCTAGAGAAACTAGCCGATTTAATAGTAGAGATCGTTTTAGTAGCGGCAGAATAACATAGGAGGTGGCTTTGTTGAGCAACGAGAAAGTTGTAGTATTTCAATGTGGAAATGAAGATTACGCAGTTTCAATTGAACATGTGGTCTCAATTGAGAAGTTAGAGCATGTAAACCCAATCCCACACTTACCAAATTATTTAATTGGTCTGATGAAAATCCGTGGAGAGCTAGTGCCAATTATCGATTTCGAACAAATTTTGTATAATCGTAGTGGTGTTGATCAGGAATTAGCAAGAGTAGTTACTATGCATACGGAAGATATGACGGTTGGTCTTCTTGTGAAGGAAGCGAAAGAGATATTAGATATTGATCAAGAAAATCTAAAGCAAATTGGTTTAGTAAATTATACGAAAACACGTTATTTTACAGCAGTTGCAAACCTAGAAAATCGAATGATTACAATCGTGGATGCTTCAATTTTGGTAAGTTCTTTGGAAGGCTTTAATGATATTCAATCTTATGTAGAAGAAGTAAAGAAAGAGACGATTAATAATTAGTCACCTGCATAATTTAGCAAGGAAGGTAGCTTATATAGCTACCTTTTTTGAAATAATAAGTGTAAAATTTTCAGTTTCCTATATCCGATGTTCTAAGGATTTTGAAGAATACAGCTATTCATCGATACTACAAATTATGTTTCAGACGGACGCTTTCCAAAGGGGGAGCGATGAACCATCACCGCCGCTTCACGTTCGTTGTGATGTTTCATCTGCTTAATTAAAGTGGAATTCGTTGATTGGAGCGAAAAGTGTCCGCCTGGAGCAGAAATCAACATTATTTCACTATTTAATATGCTTCTATGAAATTTATTCAAAATAAATTGAATTATATAGAACATACTATCTATTATGCATGAGGGGAAAGGAGGGGAATAATTTGTCGGGAAAACATAGAATTATCTTTCACCTAGATATGAATAGCTTTTATGCTTCGGTTGAACAGGCACATGACCCCTCTTTAAAAGGGAAAGCTATTGCCATCGCGGGTAATCCTAAGGAAAGACGGGGGATACTAGTTACATGCTCTTATGAGGCAAGGGCTAGAGGTGTGTATACAACAATGTCCGTGTGGGAGGCTAAACGAAAATGTCCAGAACTGATTTTATTGCCCCCAAATTTTGAACGTTACCGAATTGCTTCTAAAGCAATGTTCGAAATTTTAAGATCCTATACTAATCTTGTAGAGCCAGTTTCGATAGACGAAGGGTATATGGATGTATCTGAAGTTGATATGGAGAACGATGCAGTAAGTTTTGCCAAATCTATTCAGGAGCGGATTATCCGTGAACTTGACTTGCCTAGTTCTATTGGAATTGCTCCTAACAAATTTCTAGCTAAAACTGCATCCAACATAAAGAAACCTATGGGTATAACTGTTTTACGGAAAAGACAGGTAAAAGAAATTCTATGGCCTCTCCCAGTAATAGATATGCATGGAATAGGGGAAAGTACTGCAAGAAAGTTGGAATCCATTGGTATTAAATCTATAGGAGATTTAGCCAACGCAAATCCTAATTTACTAAAAGAAAAACTTGGGAAAAATGGAGTTCGACTTCTAAATCGTGCAAATGGTACTGATAATAGAGCGGTAGATCCCGAATCTATTTATGATACGAAAAGTGTTGGAAATTCTACCACATTGCCTTATGATGAGTCGAATATAGAGGAACTGGAAAAGGTATTTATTCGATTATCGAAAAAAGTGGCTACCAGACTTGATGCTAAAAATCTAGCTGGACGTTCCATTACGATACATATACGAGACGCTAATTGGAAAAACAAAACGAGAAGTAAAACAGTAACTAACCGCCTCTATAAGGAACAAGAAATAAATCAATTGGCATTGGATCTATTCCATGCCTCTTGGAATGGAGATCCTATTCGATTGCTAGGTGTGACTGTAAACAATGTGTACGATAAGGGAGAATCAGTAGAGCAGCTGTCTATCTTTAACTTTGAAGAACATGCAAAAGATGAGCCAATCCTAAAGCTAGTGGAGCAATTGCAAGGCAAGTTTGGAGAAGATAGTATAAAGCGTGGAATGAAAATAAAAAAGAAGCCTTCATTGGAATCTAAAACAAGTTTTAGTAAAGACTTCTTGGATGATCATATTGATTAAGAGTCTCATTCTGAAATACAAATGAGTCGTTCAAATAATTTAACGTGTGAATGTCAGAAGCGGTAGGCAAGCTAAAACTTTGTTGATAATTTTCAATACCTTTACCTGTTATTACGATAAAGTCATTATTTTTGGCCTTTTCCCATGCATATTGAATTGCTAAAGTTCGGTCGGGGATAATAATGCATCTATTCAATGGATCCAGTGCATATAGATCTTGAATCATTTGTTCTGATGGTACACCATTTAAATCATCAAAAGTTAAAATACATAGGTGACACTTCTCCAGAGAAATTTGTACCATGTTTTTTCTTTTTTGTACGTCTCTATTTCCCCTAAATCCAAAAATATGTATGATTCTTTGGGGATTATATAAGCTAGCTGTTTCTAAAATGTGAGAAAACGCATTGCCTGTGTGCGCATAATCTACAATGCAAGTTGCCCCAGCAGGATGCTGGAATAACTCAAATCTACCTGGTACTCCACTGAAATTTTCTAATGAACGCTCAATATTTAAAGGATCTATGTTTAAGGAAATTGCTGTAGAAAATGCAAGCGATGCATTTTCTAAGTTATGCTTACCTTTCATACGACTGTTTAGCGAATATGATTGTATTGGATCTTTGAGTGATATTAGTTCCTCATCATTTACAGTATAAGAGGGTTTTTTACCATTGATTTTAATAACTTCTTTGTTTAACGAAGTTACATACGTACATAGTCGCTCTCCACATGAAGAATCTGAATTGATCACAGCAATACCATGAGGTTTTAAATAATTGAATAGGGATTGTTTAGCTAAGTAGTAAGATTCCATATTTTCATGGTAATCCAAATGCTCATGCTCTAAATTAGTAAAAATACAATAATCAAATCGCAGACCTTCGACGCGAGACTGAACTAAACCATGAGAGGAAACTTCCATTATGACAACATGGTCGTTACACCTTGCCAGAAGCTGATTTAATGTTACTGCATCAGCAGTTGTGTGAGTGGACTCATTTTCAATTCCATTTATTATTGTAGAAACACTACCAAATAATGAACATGAAATTCCTACAGATTCTAAAATGTGTTTGAGCATATAAGAGGTAGTCGTTTTACCATTCGTGCCAGTAATTCCAATCATTATTTTATTTTGAGTAGGATTTTCATAAAATATATTTGCTAATAATCCTAATGCTTTGCGTGAATTGGCTACACGTATATAGGGAACACCAATAGATATAAGGTTTTCTTCTCCAATGACTACACAAGCTCCATTTAATATTGCATCTTCTATAAATGTGTGACCATCTGTAAGGGTCCCTCGTATTGCAACAAATATAAAATTTTGCTCTACTTTAGAAGAGTTAAAAGCCAGGCCTTTTATTTCAATGGACTTGTCTTCTTGACTTATGTGAATGCCTAATGGCGCTATCAATGTCTCTAATTTCATAAGTTTTGGACGCCCCTTTAAGTTGTTTCGTTATTGTTTGCAGTTTTGCTTTTTACATACATGAAATTTAGAGTTAGACTAACTATATAGGCTAAGAAATGGTCAGTTAACTGAATTAATTTCATAATATGGATTTTAGTTGTGAAATCCACACAAAATTGATTTTCGCTCTAGTCGGACGTTTTCCGCAGGAGTCGCCACCTATAGCTCAAAATCTAATTTGTAAGAACAGATAACTGAAAGCAAAATCAAGTTAATGTTCGGGTTATTAATTAAAACAAGTAATTAAGAAATTGACTCAATTAAAACCTGATAATTTATAGTAAACATAAAATAGTGAATAATGTTGTTTAAGTTGATAATTGATGAATAACGTCGAATTTTATAACAATATTTACAAGTTGATTATTATGGTTTCTATAATTAAAATATGTCCAATTTATTTAAGGAAGTGAGCAAATATGCAATTATTGTTTTTAGGAACGGGAGCAGGAATGCCGTCAAAACAGCGTAATACGACATCGACAGTATTGAAACTATTAGAGGAGCGAGGTTCTTTTTGGATGTTTGATTGTGGGGAAGCCACTCAGCATCAAATTTTGCATACGACACTAAAGCCTCGTAAACTGGAAAAACTATTTATTACACATTTACATGGTGATCATATTTATGGGCTTCCTGGTTTGTTAGGATCCCGTTCTTTTTTAGGTGGACTGGAACCTCTTACAATCTATGGACCAACAGGATTGAAAAATTGGATTGAAGTAACTCTTGCTATATCCAAAACTCATGTGAAATATCCACTTTCGATTATAGAGATTGAAGAGGGTATAATATTTGAAGATGAACAATTTATAGTGGAAGCAAAACTATTAGAACATGTAATGCCCTGTTTCGGATATACGGTCAAACAAAAAGCCCTTGCCCCTGAACTTTTTATAGAAAAAACAGATGCTTTAGGAGTTCCAAGAGGTCCTTTATTAAAACAATTAAAAGAAGGACAAGATGTGGTGCTACCTGATGGAATAGTAGTAAAGAGTGAGGAGGTAACTGGGGAACCAAGAGAGGGTTTTAAAGTAACGATACTAGGAGACACAAAATACTGTGAAAACTCTATTTGGTTAAGTAAAGATGCAGATGTCGTCGTCCATGAAGGAACGTTTGACATAGATACAGCAGAGCTTGCGCGCCTTTATGGGCATTCTACTATAGTTGATGCAGCCGAAGTCTGTCAAAAAGCGAATGCTAAGCATTTGATCGTTAATCATATTAGTGCACGATTCCTGTCATCTGACCTAAACAAAATGCTTACCCAAGTCGAAAAATATAGTTTTCCCATTTATATCGCGGAAGATTTTACAGAATATAATTGGGTAAATGATTCATTAATCAAATACAAATTATAAAAGAGATTCCGAACGAGTTGTATTTCACTCGGAATCTCTTTTTTTCTCTAGTATAACTAAACTCACAGTTGCAATTGGTCCTATAACTAATGATAGGAGGAACCAGTTGAGACCACTTCTATTTTTCCCTTGTGCAATGCCGGCATTAATAAAAGCAAGTGTGCCCCAGCCGACAAAATAAGAATTATCCATTCTTTCCAAAACACCTTTCTAGATTATTATCACGGTTTAACATGCTGTAAAAACCACACGGATGGAAGCTCTCACTTATTCATTCATAAAGTTTTCCAAGTTCTCGTGATCTGTTTTGTGCAGCTTGGATGCAAGCAAAGATAGCTTCACTCACTTTATGCTCCATTAATTGTTCTAAGCCTGCTTCTGTTGTTCCTCCAGGGCTCGTGACTCTTCTACGCAGTTCCTCAGGTTCCACATCACCTTTTTTTAGCATTTGTGCGGCACCTTCCATCGTCTGTATAAATAATTGACGAGCATCGGTCTTCTCTAAACCATGCTTAATAGCTGCGGATTCAAACTGTTCCGCGAAATAATAGAAGTAAGCTGGACCACTTCCAGAAAGTGCAGTAACAACATGTAAATCCTCTTCTGCTACGACTTTTACAGAGCCAATCGATTCTAAAAGATCGATGATGAGTATTTTAGAAGCGTCTGAAATAAGTTCATTCCAGCATATAGCAGATGCACTCATTCCAACAGCTGCAGAAGTATTTGGCATAACACGTGCAATTGGTCTGTTGCCCAGAGAATTTGTAATGGTCTGGATATTGATACCGGCAATAACGGAAACTATCGTTGCCTCATTGTTTATATATGGTGCCAAATTAGTTAACGCATCATTTGCGTCTTTTGGTTTCATGGCTAAAAAAATAATATTAGCTTCCGTTAACGCTTTTTTCTGTTCACATACGAGTTGAACATTGTACGTTTCTTTCAAATAGTTAAGCTGCTTTTCATCCGATTTATTCATGACATAAATAGATGCAGGTGAAATTTTTTGTTCTTTCGTTAAGCCATTTATAATAGCTTCTGCCATTGCACCTGCGCCTACAAATACAATCTTCGTCATATAAATTCCTCCTTTTAGTAACCCGGATTTCCATTAAACTTCATGCATGTGGAGCGGTATCAAAGAACAAAATAAAAAAGCGCTCTCATCCCATATATAATAAGGACGAAAACACTTGATTTCCGCGGTACCACCTAAATTTGCTGAAAATTTTCAGCACAACTTAATCCTTCGTATCGAGAAGGTACGACCATGTTTACATAGTAGCTCCGAAGTAGGTTCTATACATGAGCGGGAGGTGAAACTTGCAGCGGATCATTTCACTCTCTTAACTCCATCATATATGTACTATTCTTCATCTTAGCTTTTATATTCTGAATTAATGAAATTATATGCATCTTATTATAAAAAGTCAACCATATTTTAGTGACTGCTAACATAAATAAGAGTACAATGTAATGAATGACTATTCATTAATGAGGAGAATTCAAATGATACATAAAATTATAATTCCTACTCCATTTGCAGTAGGGGATGTAAACGCATATTTAATAAAAGGCGATACTTTGACACTAATCGATGCCGGACCAAAAACAGAAGTAGCGTTAACTGCATTAACACAAGGTATTAAAGAAGCGGGCTATGAGCTGACCGATATTGAGCAGGTTGTTTTAACGCATCATCACCCTGACCATGCTGGATGGACAGATGCTTTTGAACAAGCTAATATTCTAGGTCATGAATACAATCAAGTATGGATGGCTCGTGACGAAGAGTTTTTGCAGTATCATGATCGTTTTTATTTACAATGTTTAAGAGAAGAAGGGGTACCAGAGGAATATTTTAAATGGGTAGAGAAGATGAGAAGACCTTTAAGCTTACTTGGAAGTCGGTCGTTAGATACTTATTTATATGATGAAGATAGATTGCCAGGTCATCCGGATATTCAGGTGCTTGAAACATTAGGACATGCCCAAAGCCATTTGGCATTTTGGTCTGAAAGTTCAAAAGTTCTTATCGGTGGAGATCTTATACTTGAAAAGATTTCTTCGAATCCTTTAATTGAGCCGCCATTAAATGTAAATGATGAACGCCCAAAATCGATGTTACAATACAATGCCTCATTGAAAAAAATCCAACAGTTACCTATTGAAAAGGTTTACAGTGGGCATGGCAATGAAGTGTATAATATTCAGGAGCTTGTCTCAACTAGACTGGAAAAACAAAAAGAGCGGGCATTTAAAGTACTGGATATGATGAATGATGGTGAAAAATCAATTTTTGAATTAACCAAACAACTATTTCCGCAAGTTTATGAAAAAGAACTTGGATTAACACTTTCTGAAACAATTGGACAAATAGATTATTTAATCGATGAAAAACTTATAATGGCAAAACGAAATGAAAAAGGAATTCTATTATATGAGCAAAGCTAAAAAAATTCTAATAACTGGTGCTACTAGCGGAGTCGGGCTTATGCTTGCTAAAACATTACATGAAGCAGGTTATGAAATTTGGGCTACTGGTAGAAATACCACTGTACTAAATAGTTTATCCGCAGATGGAATCCATACAATTGAAGCGGACTTAACATCCGTCCAATCCTTCGATTCACTTTTTATAGACATGAAAACACCTGATTCTGTTATCCACTGTGCTGGTGTTGGAACATTTTCATATTTATTGGACATGGATGAAGGAGATATGGAGAAAATGTTACAGGTAAACGTATTAGCACCGATGAAACTTACGAAGTATTTTGCTCAAAAGATGAAAACTCGAGGGAGTGGGCACTTTATATTTGTTGCATCTCAAGCAGGTAAAGTAGCTACTCCTAAAGCATCTGTGTATGCAGCATCTAAGCATGCCATACTAGGATTTGCAAATGCTATCCGGATGGAACTGAAGGAATTTGGTGTTAATGTTACTACTATTAATCCAGGTCCAATAGATACTCCCTTCCTCGACTTAGCTGATGAGACTGGTAATTATAGAAGTAGTATGAAAGAACATCTGTTGACTCCGGAAAAAGTGGTAGCATCAATCGAACAAGTAATTGAAAAACCAGTAAGAGAGGTTGATCTTCCTTCTTATATGGGTATTACAAGTAAACTATATGCCATAGCCCCATCAATTGTCGAAACTGTTGGGAAAAAGTATTTTACAAAAAAATAAACATTTTAAAAACCGACTTTTCCTCAAAAAACAAAGGAAAAATCGGTTTTTTTAGTAGAGTCAGGCAGTACTTTTTACTCTGTATCTTTTCAGCATTAGCGGAAGATAAGAAAGGTACCGGTAAATTTCAAATTCATGAAACTTTTCGTTGGTATCTATTTAGCAGTTCATCAAGCTCTTGACTGCAAGTAACGACAATTGGATGAGTAAAACCAAGAATTTTTGCCTTTCTATACATATCTTGTTTCTTTAGATCAATTCGTAGCAATAATGCCTTTTGGTGCAAATGACTTTTCACAATATTTCCTCCGTAGTGTGTATTTAGCTTCATTTCTTGGAGTGTATATCTAAGTAGGTTATGTAGCATCTGGATTATTGTATAATAAGTAAATCGCAAAGATTGTCGGATTGTGAAAAATATAAACTTTTCACAAAAATGTCACATTTATATAATCTTCTACACATTTTCTGCCCTAATATGTCGTATCTTCTATTCTAAACAAAATCTTAGGATTTAAAAGGATTTAAGGAAATGGATGAAGAATATTAATTATGAAAGCTGAAATTGTGAATATGAGGTTCAAACGTTGAAAAATTCTAAAAATCAAGCCTTTTTATGAAGGTTATATGTTACAACCGATTTCAAAAGAAGAGTTTGATTACTTTGATAGGGGGCACTTTACAAATTTTTTTGAAAACATTATCTAAGACTGTGGGGTTTTACTATTGATAAAAGGAGTTATATTTGATTTTGATGGCTTAATCGTAGATACAGAAACTACCTGGTATGAAGCATTCAAAAAGGTTTTTTGGGAAAGCCATCAAATTGATCTAGATTTAAAAGGATATTCTCAATGTATTGGAACTGGAAATGACGTTTTATATCGTTACTTCCGAGAACTTGCAGGTGAATCAGTCAATTGTGAATTGCTAGAAGAGCATGCTGCATTGAGATATGAAAACATGATGAAAGCACCTGTACTACGGGAAGGTGTAAAAGAATATTTAGATGAGGCTAAACAACATAATTTGAAAATAGCTCTAGCTTCGAGTTCATCAAAGAAGTGGGTGCGTACATACTTAGTGCAACTTAATATAATGGATTACTTTGAAGTCATCAATACAAAAGATGATGTGAGCAATATTAAACCGCATCCAGAACTATACAATAAAACACTTATGGACTTAGATTTGTCACCTCAAGAAACGATTGTATTTGAAGATTCTTTGAATGGATTGAGTGCTGCAAAACAGGCGGGTATACGTTGTGTCATAGTCCCAAATAGTGTTACAAGAAATCTAAAATTTGAGAACTTTGATGATCGAATAGACTCGATGACGGAAATCTCTTTAAGTGAATTATTAAAGAAGATAGAACGTATGTAGCTTGAAAATGATTGAAGTAAAAAAGGAGTGTTCCCATGATATTAGAGGCAGTTATGTTACAAGTTAAACTGGGTATAGAGGAACAGTATGAGGATGATTTTCGTCAAGCATCTAAAATTATTTCTTCTATGCAAGGTTATATATCTCACGAGTTACAGCGTTGTATGGAAGTTAAGGGAAAGTATTTACTGTTAGTTAGATGGGAATCATTAGAAGATCATACAATTGGTTTTAGAGAATCGAGCGAATATCAAGAATGGAAGAAACTTCTTCATCCTTACTATGATCCTTTCCCAGTTGTCGAACACTTTGAGAAAGTGCATATTTTCTAGAATATAACATAGACTTAGTTCTCTTATTTATATAGAGTGCTAAGTCTATTTTTATTTGCAGCCTTCTACAAAGCATCATTTAAAGATAAAAAATTAGGTATAATTATAAAAAATAAGTTGTATTTATACATTGGTCATGTTACATTATGTATATTAATACTAAGATATTGTATATAAATTCATTGGAGGGATATAAAATGAACAAAAAAGTAGTTTTAGCATATTCGGGCGGGTTAGATACATCAGTTGCAATTACATGGTTAAAAGATGAGGGGTATGATGTTGTAGCAGTTTGTCTGGATGTTGGAGAAGGTAAAGATCTAGCATTCGTGAAAAACAAAGCACTTGAGGTTGGCGCGATTGAAAGTTATATGATCGATGCAAGAGAAGAATTTGCTAATGAATATGCTTTGATCTCACTTCAAGCACATACATGGTATGAAAATAAATATCCATTAGTTTCTGCTTTATCTCGTCCACTGATCTCTAAAAAATTAGTAGAAATTGCAGAACAAACTGGAGCAACTGCAGTTGCACATGGTTGTACAGGTAAAGGGAATGACCAAGTACGTTTTGAGGTTTCTATTAAAGCTTTAAATCCAAATTTAGAAGTAATTGCACCAGTTCGTGAGTGGAGCTGGAGTCGTGAAGAAGAAATTGCTTATGCAAAAGAAAAAAATATTCCGATTCCGATTAATTTAGATAGCCCATTCTCTATCGATCAAAACCTTTGGGGTCGTGCAAATGAATGTGGTATTTTGGAAGATCCCTGGGCTGCTCCACCTGAAGAGGCTTATGATTTAACAGTTTCTTTAGAAAATGCACCAAACACTGCCGATGTAATTGAAATTGAATTTTTAAAAGGAGTACCTACTTCCATAGATGGAGTAGAATATCCATTACATGAATTAATATTAAAATTAAATGAATTGGCTGGAAAACATGGTGTTGGACGTATTGATCACGTTGAAAATCGTTTAGTTGGTATTAAATCACGTGAAGTATATGAAATTCCTGGTGCGCATACCTTACTTCTAGCACATAAAGAATTAGAAGATATAACATTAGTAAAAGAGTTGGCACACTTTAAACCAGTAATGGAGAAAAAGTTAACGGAACTTATATATGAAGGGCTTTGGTTCTCTCCACTTAGAACTGCGCTTGAGGCATTCTTGAAGGAAACACAGCAATATGTTAACGGAACAGTGCGTGTAAAGTTATTTAAAGGGCATGCTATTGTAGAAGGGCGTAAATCCCCTAATTCTCTATACAATGAGAAATTAGCAACGTATACAAAGGATGATGAATTTAATCATGCTTCTGCTGTAGGATTTATCGAGTTATGGGGTCTACCAACAAAAGTTCACGCAATGGTGAATAAGGGAGCAGAGAAGGTGGAAGTATGACAAAACTATGGGGAGGCAGATTTCAAAAATCTGCCGAACAATGGGTCGATGAATTTGGAGCATCAATTGGGTTCGACCAAACTTTAGTTTTAGAAGATTTAGATGGAAGTATTGCACATGTTCAAATGCTAGGGGACTGCGATATACTTCCACCTGATGATGTTCAAAGTATTTTAGGTGGCCTAGTTCAATTAAAAAAACTTGCTGTTGAAAACAAATTAGAGTTCACAGTTGCCAATGAAGATATTCATTTGAATCTAGAAAAAATGCTCATCGATTTAATCGGACCTGTTGGTGGTAAGCTGCACACGGGGCGTAGTCGTAACGATCAAGTAGCGACTGATATGCATCTATTTTTGAAAAATAGAGTAGTTGAAATAATTGAGCTGATCGAGCTTTTCCAACAAACACTAATAGCGCAAGCTGAAACACATGTGGAAACACTTGCACCAGGCTATACTCATTTACAAAGAGCACAACCAATTTCATTTGCCCACCATTTAATGGCTTACTTCTGGATGCTAGAACGTGACAAAGATCGTTTTAAAGATTCTATGAAGCGTATCGACATTTCACCGCTTGGAGCAGGTGCTCTCGCAGGGACAACCTTTCCAATAGATCGCAAAATAGCCGCTGATTATCTCGGTTTTGTGAATGTTTATGCAAATAGTATGGATGCCGTAAGTGATCGAGACTTCATCGTAGAATTTTTAAGTAATTCTTCTATGCTGATGGCTCATTTATCTCGATTTGCTGAAGAAATTATTTTATGGTCTAGCTCTGAATTTAACTTTATTGAACTAGATGATGCTTTTTCGACTGGTTCAAGTATTATGCCTCAAAAGAAAAATCCAGACATGGCGGAGCTAATACGTGGGAAAACAGGTCGTGTTTATGGAAATCTGATGGGGTTACTAACGGTGATTAAGGGACTTCCACTTGCTTACAACAAAGATATGCAAGAGGACAAAGAGGGTATGTTCGATACTGTACATACAATCGTTGGATCATTGAAAATTTTTGAAGGCATGGTTCGTACGATGGATGTTCATACAGACAGACTGCACGATACTGTCCACAAAGACTTTTCAAACGCAACAGAACTTGCTGATTATTTAGCTGCAAAAGGTCTTCCATTCCGTGAAGCACATGAGGTAACTGGGAAATTAGTGTTCCTATGCATTCAACGTAATTATTTCTTACTGGATCTACCGCTTGAAGATCTTCAGCAGGCAAGCAGTCTGATTGAGTCGGATATATACGATGTATTATCACCGCTAGCTGCGGTTAGAAGACGAAATTCACTTGGAGGAACTGGGTTCGATCAAGTAAAAATCCAAATTTCAGAAGCAAAGACGCGACTAGCATAACAAAACCTGTAGACACTCGTATGATTACGAATCTGTCTACAGGTTTTTTTTATACTTTTTCTAGTTTTTTTTTTCAATAGTTGAGCAAATAATCTAAATATATTATACAATTTATTGACATTTTGAAATTATATATTTATAGTTAAATGTAAGGGCTTACAATTTATTATTATCAACTAAAACGTTTTTGAAGAATGCTCAGAAGGAATTCTCCATAAAAACGTTTTTTTTTCTATAATACTAAAACGTTTTCGTAACGTTTTACATGTGCTTTCGGAAAGGGGATTTTAAGTCACATGATAAAGTATTCACATGGTAAAGGAGACCTTGAGAATTGGCTTGTTTCGGAAGAGGAATTCCAACCAGATACGCTTGGGAAAAGTGAAGCAATTATGTACCTTGGTAATGGTTATATGGGATTGCGCTCTGCCACTGAAGAACCGTACATGAAAGAAACTAGAAATTTATTTGTCGGAGGTACTTTTAATAAAGCTGGAGAAAATGAAGTAACAGAATTGCCAAACATAGCTGATGTAACGAGGTTTGATATTCGAGTAGATGGTGATCAATTCAGCCTTGAATTTGGAAAAACAAAGGATTACATAAAACAATTAAATTTAAAAACAGCAGAGTTGAGAAGATATTTTGTCTGGACATCTCCAAGAGGAAAAGTACTACAGTTTGAATTTAAACGATTTGTATCTCTAGATAATTTACATCTAATTAGCATGAAAATGTTTGTTAAAAGCTTAACAGAACCTGTTAAAATTTCTTTTGATACTGGAATTGATGCACAAATGAATAACTCAGGCTCGCAGCATTTTCTAGAAGGTGAACGGAGAATATTTGATAAAAAGGATATTCAGCTAGTCCAAACAACTAATGAGTCTAAAATAGATGTGGTGATCAATTCTACTCACAGAATTACTATCAATGATGAACAAAGAATTGCTGATCCTGAAATGAACATGTCTCGTAGAAAAGTATGGCTTACCTATGATATTAATCTTCGGCCAAACGATAGGTTAGAAGTGGAAAAGCTAACAACAGTGTATACAAGTCGTGATAAGGATTTAGATATTACTGAATATACTACTAGGCAGCTTCGAGAAAAATCATTAAATGATGCACGAAACTGTGCCATGAAAGGATACGATTCACTCCTTCATTCACATACAGAAGCTTGGAATAATAGCATATGGAATGCATACAAATTAGAGATTAATAGCGATAATCCATATGATCAACTTGCATTGCGATTCTCTCTATATCATTTAACGATTATGGCTCCTGCACATGATGAGCGAATGGGAATTGCAGCAAAAGGATTGAGTGGAGAAGGTTATAAAGGGCATTCATTTTGGGATACAGAAATCTTCATACTTCCATTTTTCATTTTTTCCAATCCAGCAGTTGCAAAATCCCTATTAACTTACCGCTACAACGGTTTAACAGGAGCTAGAAAAAAGGCAAGGGAAAACGGATATAGCGGCGCAATGTTTCCTTGGGAGGCGGCTTGGCCCTCTGACGGAGAAGTAACTCCGAAACTAGGAGACATTGATATTGTTACAGGGGAACAAACGAAAATTTGGTCAGGAATCATTGAACAACATATTTCTGCTGACATCGCGTTTGCAATTTACCAATACTTTAATGTCACTGCTGATCATGAATTTATGGACCATTATGGATATGAAATAATTTTTGATACCGCAAGTTTTTGGGCAAGTCGGCTTGAGTGGGATGCAGGTAAGCAAGAATACCATATAAATAAAGTTATAGGTCCTGATGAGTATAAGGAGCATGTAAACAACAATGCTTTTACGAATTACATGGCTTTTTTTAACCTGAAACTAGCAATACGTTATTATGAAGCGTTAATGAAAGAAAACCCAAGACTAATAGAAGTATTGAATAACAAATTAGATTTGAAAACAGCTTATCCAATTTGGCAATCAAAAGCAAAAAAAATCTATTTGCCACAGCCAAGTGAAGAGGATTTGGTAATTCCTCAGGATGATACTTATTTAAAGCTTAAAGAAATTGATCTTACGAAATATAAAAATCAAGAAAAATTAAGAACAATATATCGTGATTATAATCCAGAACAAATTAATACCCTTCAGGTTACGAAGCAAGCAGATATATTACTCTTATTTTACCTGTTAAACCAAACTTTTTTACGGGAAGATATGCAGCTATCAAATGCTATAAAAGAGGCTAACTTTTATTATTACGAACCGAAAACATTACATGATTCTTCGTTAAGCTTGGCAACACATTCCATTTTAGCAAATGATATCGGTGACGCAGATTTAGCTTATTCTCTTTTCAGGAAATCTACAGAAGTCGATTTAGGACCCCAAATGAACACATCAGATGATGGTATACACGCAGCATCCATGGGCGGTATTTGGAAAGCAGCTATTTTCGGCTTTGCTGGTATTAGACTCGTAGATGGGAAACTTACGATAAATCCGAAATTACCAAAGCAGTGGCACCATATGAAGTTCACTATTCAGTGGAAAGGTCAGCCAATCACATTATTCTTAACAAAAACTACTTTATCTGTAAAAGTAGAAAACAAGAAAAAAATAGAATTTGAGATTCAGGATCAAATCTATGCGTGTGATGATGAAATAAATATAGAGTATGAAAACAAAAATAGGTAGTTATAAAATGAACTTTCATTTTATTTACTATAGAATTTCAAATCGTAGGGGGAGGAATTTAAATGAAGTTCCAAAAAAGAACGTGGAGTAGTCTATTTATAATCGCTTTGCTATTACTATTAAGTGCTTGTAGTGGCAGTGATGAAGGTTCAACAGGAAAAGAAAATAATGGTGATAGTGATGAAGCTTCTACCCAAAAAATTACTATCTTCCAAAGTAAAGTAGAAATATCCGATCAATTAGAAGCACTTGCGAAGGAATATACTACTGAAACTGGCGTTGAAGTGGAAGTATGGGGAACAACAGGTGATGATTACTTTGAACAGCTACAAATTCGTTTGAATAGTGATCAAGGTCCATCCATATTCAGCCTTCAAAATGTAACGGAAGCTGAAAAAATGAAATCTTATGTAGCTGATTTGTCTTCTGAAGAATATGCAAAAGACATTGCTCCAGGAATGGAATTAAAAGTAGATGACCAAATCGTAGGAGTTCCTTATGGAGTAGAAGGATTTGGATTAGTTTATAACAAAGATTTAGTGAAACCAGAAGATGTTGCGGATTATAAATCTTTTGTGAGCACATTAGAAAAACTTAAAGCGGAAGATATTACTGGACTTGGCCTTTCAAAAGAAGCTTATTTCTTAATTGGTCATATTAGTAACTATCCATTTTCTTTGCAAAGCGATCACTATGAATTCATCGATAACCTAACAAGTGGTGATGTAACAATGGCAAAAACGAAAGAGTTCCAAGAGTTCGGTAAATTTATGGAAGCTATAAAAGCCAATACACCAAGTCCTTTAGATGTGACATACGATAAAGAAGTGGGTGACTTTGCAGCTGGAAAATCAGCAATGATTCATCAAGGTAACTGGGCTTATGGGATGCTTGCAGATTTTGATGTAGATTTTGAGGTTGGCATGCTTCCATTCCCATTAAATGGTACGGATAAATTAGCAGTTGGTGTAGGAAATAACTGGGCAGTCAATGGGAAAAAGGATGAAGCAGAAACGAAAGCAGCAAAAGACTTCTTAAATTGGATGTTTACAAGTGAAACAGGTCACCGATACATTGTAGAGGAATTTGGATTTGTTCCTGCGCTTACAACTATCGAAGCAAATGACTTAGATCCACTATCACAAGACGTATTAAATGCTTCCAATAGTGGTCAAACAATTCCTTGGGCACAAAATTATTACCCAGCTAATATTGTTCCGAACGATTTTGCTCCAAAAGCAGAAGAATTCTTTTTATCAAAAGATATGACTGGTGAAGAATTTATAGAAAATTTAGATGATGCTTGGAAAAACGCTGTAAAATAGTTTAAATTCACTAGGAAGATAGTTTAATAAAGGCTGGGCACACCATTTTAGGGTGTCCAGTACTTACCTATTCGATCCATTTATAAACTATTAGAAAGGAGTGTTTTACATGCAAAATAAAATTAATAAAGGGTGGTATTTATTATTTACTGCACCGTTATTTATTATTTTTTTGACAGTAGTAGTTATTCCATTCGTAATTGGAATATATTATTCCTTTTTTAAGTGGGATGGTATTGCAGCTAATCCAAAGGTGTTTGTTGGCTTTGATAATTTTATCAAGTTATTTGGTGATACACGTTTTCTTGAATCTACATGGAAGACAACTTTATTTACCATATTAGCGGTTATCTCCGTAAATATAGTTGGACTTGTTTTTGCTCTCTTGGTGACATCAAAACTTAGAACATCCAATGCTGCACGTACTATGGTATTTATGCCTTATTTGATAGGTGGATTAATATTAGGTTATATTTGGCAGTTTATCTTCTTAGATGTTTTTACATTGATCGGCGAAGTAACTGGTCTTGAAAATGTCTTTTTTAATTGGCTTATCGATATGGATTTTGCCTTATATGCTTTAGTTTTCGTTTTTACTTGGCAAATGGCAGGATATATTATGATTATTTATATCGCAGGAATACATAGTATACCTAACGATGTAATGGAGGCATCTATGATTGATGGTGCGAGTTGGTGGCAAAGGTTAAAAAATATTACATTTCCTCTGTTAATGCCTGCGTTTACAATTAGCTTGTTTTTAACGCTTTCATCAGCATTTAAAATCTACGATGTTAACCTTTCTTTAACGGGTGGAGGACCTGCAAATTCCACTGAAATGTTTGCGATGAACATTTATAACGAAATCTTTGGATATGGTAATTATGGATATGGTCAGGCTAAGGCAATTATTTTCTTCTTAATAGTAGCTGCAATAACACTGACACAAGTTTATATCACGAAAAAGAGGGAGGTAGAATTGTAATGAAAAAGTTTTATAAAATTATAAAAGAGCTTTTACTCCTCATTGCTGCACTATTCTTTCTATCTCCCATCTATATAATTATTGTCAACTCATTTAAAGATCGACAGGAATTATATGAAAATGTTTTAGCACTTCCTAAAGAATTCAGTTTCCAATACTATATAGAAGCGATGGAAAAAATGAACTTTTTGAATGCCCTTGCTAATTCATTATATATAACTATACTCTCTGTTCTAATTATTGTTGTATTATCCTCTATGACTGCTTGGATGCTAGCAAGAACGGATAATAAGTTAAGTAAAATTATTTTCATGATTTTCATAGCAACCATGCTTATTCCCTTCCAAACATTAATGATGCCTTTAATGCAATTCATGAGCACTATAACTAATACGTTACATATTCCAATGATTAATACTCGTGAAGGCTTAATATTTATGCATATTGGTTTTAGTTCTAGTATTTCCGTCTTCCTGTACCATGGATTTGTTAAGTCTATACCAATTACATTAGAGGAAGCAGCTACAATTGACGGTGCATCGAAGTTTGGGGTTTTCTGGAGAATTATTTTTCCAATTCTAAAACCAATCACAGTTACAGTAATGATTTTAAACGTTATTAATATATGGAATGATTACCTACTACCTTCTTTAACACTTACTGATAAGGGACTTCGAACAATCCCACTATCTACTTTTTATTTCTTTGGAGAATTTACGATTCAGTGGAACTTAGCAATGGCTGGCTTGATGCTGACGATCATTCCTGTTGTAATTTTCTATGTTCTTGCACAAAAACATATTATTAAAGGTATTGGGGAAGGGGCTGTAAAATAAAGTCTATTTCTGTGGGAGGTAAGTAAATGCAAGGATTCTCAGGTTTTACAGGAGCATTGTACAGTACAACCGAATGGATTATGCGATTTTCTGTTGTTAATATTTTGTGGATGATTATCAATCTTCCTATTGCGGTTATTCTATTAAGTTTGTACGTTAATAGTTTCAGTATGGAGTTTGTACTTTACTATGTGCCTTTAATACTTCTAGTCCCTATATTATTTGTCCCAAGTACGATGGGATTATTTGCGATGGCTCGTGATTGGGTGTTGAAGATAGATCATCCATCACTTATGAGAGCGTATTTTTCGCATATGATATCTAATTACAAAAAGAGTGTTTTAGTTGGTCTAATGTTGACCTTTATATGGCTTATTTGGATAATGGATTTTTATTTTTTTACTGATGAAAACGATTTATTGCTTATGGTATTTTCGATTGTGGGACTTGTGTTATTTGTCTTTACGATTAACTTTTTTTCATTGAATGTGCATTTTCAGATGAACATTCGAGAATTGTTAAAGAATACGTTTTTTGTAACGATTGGAAGTCCGCTATTATTTTTTGTAATCCTACTTAGTAATTCATTTTTGTTTTACTTAAGTGCTACAAAGCTTATTGTTTTTTTTCTATTTTTTATAGGTTCTCTAAGTGCCTATTTCTCTTTTGCTATATTCTATAGATTTTCATTGAAGATGCAAGAAAAAGCTATCATTAATAAAAGTACTTAAGTATTTTAGAGTCTTAGACAGTTAGCTCTCCGTAGAATGAAGGTTTACACAATAAATTTAGGAAGTGATTTATAGAAGTGACTACTATAAAAGATGTTGCAAAAGAAGCTGGAGTTTCAGTAAGTATTGTTTCAAAAGCCTTTAATAATTATACGGACGTTAATGAAAAAACAAGACAAAGAATTTTCGAGATTGCCAACCAGATGGGCTATACGCCAAATATAGTAGCGAAAAACTTATCATCCAAAAAGCAAATGACTATTGGATTGATTTCATCTGGTGTTCTTAACAATAGTGAAAAAGATAATAATGCATTTAATATATTCAAAGGAGTATATACAGCCGTGTCGTCTAGTCAGTTTGAATTGTCCATCTACTTAATAGATTCACAGCGTCAGAAGAAAAAGAGCTATGCTCAGTATTGTCGAGAACGAAATATTGGCGGTGCACTCTTACAGGGAATACGTATTGACGATCCATACTATATGGAGTTAATTGATACAAATATACCTTGTGTTGTTCTCGATATTATTCCTGAAACGAATAATGGGCTAGTTGGAAGTGTTTCAATTGATAACGTAAAAGCTAGCAAAGAAATTGCCTTGTATTTAATTGAACGAAATCATCGAGATATTGCTGTGGTGGCAGGAAGAAAAAAAACTTATGTAAATTCAGAGCGGATTAAAGGAGTTACAGAAGCTTTTAAGGATAATGACATAGAGCTAAATACTGAGGAGATTATGTATGCTGATTTTTCGGAGCAAGTAGCATATGAATTAGCAAAAGAATATTTGAAAACAAAGCGTCCTACTGCTTTTCTTTGTTTTAGCGATCTAATGGCATTTGGAGTCATGAAGGCAGTAAAGGAAATTGGTTTGAATATTCCAGGGGATATATCTATTACTGGATTTGACAATTTAGTATTTAGTAGTTATACAGATCCACAACTCACAACAATAGGTCAAGATTTTTTTGAAATCGGGAAAGTAGCAGCGCAATTACTGCAAGACTTAATGGAAAATAAACTGGATCAGAAGCATGTAAATGTGGAACATCGATTAATAGAACGGGGAAGTGTCAAGACAATTTAGCTTTAGTTAAAGCTTTCCCATTCCATCTAATAATTTTCGAAGAAAGGAAAGGATATAAATGACTCAGTACCCAAAAGCCTTTATATATGATTTGGACGGTGTTATTACGGATACAGCAGAATTTCACTATTTAGCATGGAAAAAACTTGCAGAGGAGCTTGGTATCTCATTTGATAGACAATTTAATGAGCGACTAAAAGGAATTAGCCGCATGGAGTCTCTTGAGCTAATTCTACAATTGAATCCTTCTTTGTTAAAGATGAGTAATGAGGAAAAAGTAAGATTAGCCAGTAAAAAAAATGAATTCTATTTAGAATTAGCAGAATCAATAAATGAAGAAAACGTTTTACCAGGAATTGAAGATTTACTAAAAAACAATAAAGAACAAAATATTAAAATTGCTCTTGGTTCAGCAAGTGAAAATGCAAAAAATGTAGTAGAAAAACTAGGACTCATTAGTTACTTTGATTATATTGTAGATGCATCGAAGGTTTCTAAGGGAAAGCCTGATCCTGAAACGTTCACAACTGCAGCTGATTACTTAGGTATCCCATATGAGGAGTGCATTGGAATTGAAGATGCAGCAGCTGGCATAGAAGCCATTAACAAAGCGAATATGTTCTCGGTTGGTGTTGGTTCACTAGAACATTTATCTCAGGCAGACTACTTAGTTGAAGATACTTCTAAGTTAGATTTTAAAGAAATAATGAATAAATACAGCGAAAAAAATAGCTGAGGTGAAATTTAATGACCTGGAAACTAACTAAATCAGAAATAGATAACCAAAGTCTTCTGCTAGATGAAAGTCTTTTGTCCATAGGGAATGGTTATCTAGGTGTTAGAGGAAATTTTGAAGAGGGATATAAAAGTGCATATAGCTCTATTCGAGGTACATATATTAATGCTTTTCATGATGAAACGGAGATTAGCTATGGTGAGAAACTCCATGCATTTCCAGATATACAGCAGAAAATCTTAAATGTCATTGATGCACAAACGATAAATATTTATTTGGATGATGAGCAATTTTCGTTATTTGATGGGGAAATAGTACAATTAGAACGAAATTTGCATATGGATGCGGGTTATGCCGAGCGAATTGTACATTGGAAATCTGCTAAAGGCAAGGAAGTCAAAATTCATTTTAAAAGACTTATTTCGTTAGTTACGAAAGAATTATTTGCGATAGAAGTCAAAATAGTGCCAATAAGCAATATTCAACTAGTTAAAATTGTTTCTATAGTCGATGGTAACGTCTCCAACTTTGTAGATAAAAACGATCCTAGAGTTGCTTCTGGCCACGCTACAAGACTTCATGTAGCAGAAATTCGAAAGGAAGAAAATTATAGTATTGTGAAAAATATTACGTATGCAACAAAGCTAGAAGTTGCTTGTGTTTCCTCTTCTATGATTGATAAAAATGAATACGAGTATTCGAGTAAATTAACAGAAAGTAGTGTCGAAGAGACCTATTTATGTAACGGAAATGAGCCTATTCAATTTACAAAATATAATGTGTATACAGACACATTAAGACATGGGGATGCTATTATTGATGAAGCGCTGGCTATTCAACAACAGTTAAAAGGGACATCTTTTGAAGGTCTTTTATTAAAACAAAAAGAGTACTTAAATAAGTTTTGGAGTACAGCTGATGTGAAAATCAATGGAGATGCTTCCCTTCAGGAGGGAATTCGTTTTAACCTTTATCAACTTTTACAATCAGTTGGAAAAGACCCGGTAAGTAATATTGCTGCAAAAGGTTTATCAGGAGAGGGATATGAGGGACATTATTTTTGGGATACTGAAATTTATATATTCCCAGTCTTCTTAATGACGAATCCGGAAATTGCCAAAAATTTATTAATACAAAGATATTCTATTTTGGATAGTGCTAGAGAAAGAGCGAAGGAAATGGGACATAAAAAAGGCGCGTTATTTCCGTGGAGAACCATCACGGGACCTGAAAGTTCTGCATTCTTCCCAGCAGGTACAGCACAGTATCATATAAGTGCAGATATAGCCTATAGTTATATTCAGTATTATTTAGTAACAGTGGATGAAGCATTTTTAAGAGATTATATGGCGGAAATTCTTTTTGAAACTGCTCGTCTATGGATTGATGTAGGGCATATGAAAAATAGACTTTTTAGAATTGATAGTGTAACGGGACCTGACGAATATACATGTATTGTAAATAATAATTACTACACAAATGTCATGGCAAAACATAATTTGCTATGGGCTGTTAAGGCATATAATCTTTTGAAGGTAAAGAATAGCGATTTACTGAACCAATTAAGCGATAAATTAAATTTATCTGAACTAGAAGTAAGTGAATGGACAGACGCTGGCGAGAAAATGTACCTTCCATACGATGAAAAGCACAAAATCAATGCACAGGATGATAGTTTTTTACAAAAGGATCGTTGGGATTTAGAAAATACGCCAAAAGATAAATTCCCACTTTTACTGAATTATCATCCATTAACCCTTTATAGATATCAAGTATGCAAACAAGCTGATACAGTACTTGCTCATTTTTTATTGGAAGATGAACAGGATTTTGAAACGATGAATAATTCGTATAATTACTATGAACAAATTACAACTCATGATTCTTCCCTGTCTTCTTGTATATTTAGTGTGATGGCTTCCAAATTAGGTGATAAAGAGAAAGCTTATGAATATTTTAGAAAAACAGCGCGATTAGATTTGGAAAATACACATGGCAATACAAAGGACGGGCTTCATATGGCGAATATGGGGGGGACTTGGCTTGCAATTGTTTATGGTTTTGCTGGCTTAAGAGTGAAAGAGAGCGGTCTTTCATTGACACCTTCTCTTCCTGAACATTGGGATTCACTTGAGTTTAACTTGCAATATCAAAATAGAACATTAACTATCAAAATGGAAAGAAGTACAGTAACCTATTCGCTAATAGAAGGAGATAGTATATCCATTTCACATAAGGGAGAGATTATTGACCTTGAAATAGGTGAAAATATGAAGTTGGCGGTATAAAAAAGAAGCCTTAGTTGTGATATAAAGCATAAATTTTCCTTTTGGAAAGTTTATGCTTTAATTTTTTAGTGGTAAACATATGCTCTCAATTTTGAGTGAAAATCATTTGCTTAATTAAAATGGTCACAAACCATAAAAAAAGTAATTCACAAACAATAAAGAACTCTGTGTTATGTTTTGTCCTTCTTCCTTCGTAAATTTATACGAAGAGCAATTGTTTTGTCTACTCAATACGAGAGTTGAATAAAGTAAACATGATTGTATTGAAAAATATTAAATTTTTCACTTCACATACCTAACTATTCGCATGATATTAACGGTTGGCTTCGGGGCTTTGGGATGTAAAAACAAGTGTATTAAAGAGTTGTAAAGTTGTCCGTAATCACCCATTAATAGCAAAAACAATTCCTGTACATGGCCATGTTATGGATCCAACAACAGGACTTCTAGATCTTATATCAGATGGGAATGCATATATCGAATAACGGAATCATTCGTAATGGAAAAAGACTGTCCAGAAAAAAATACATCTGGACAGCCTTTTACATTTAAATGTTCTTTATGATTTGTTAATTTTTTTGTAGGAAATCTTCGGTGGATTCTACAGCGCAATACATACCGTTAAGCGCACCGACAAACGCATAATGAACTTGTTCAGCTGGAACGACCTTACCTTCATAAGACAAGTCTCGTGTTGCACATGCATCTTCAATAAGTGTAGTTTCATAGCCAAGATCCACTGCAGCTCTTACTGTGGCATCAATACACATATGTGTCATCATACCTGTAACCACTACCTTAGTTATTCCTTTTTCTTTTAATTTGCTTTCTAATTCAGTCTTTAAAAAGCTGTTAGGGAAATGTTTGATAATAATGCTTTCATTTTCCAATGGTTGAACAGTTTCATGTATTTCAGCTCCCTCCGTATCCGGAAGGAAGAATCCTAATGCTGGGTCAGCCGCGATATGTTGAACATGAAAAATGTTATCTTTGTTATTCTGTCTAAACCATTCAAGTACTTTGGCAGCATTAGCGGTTGCTATTTCAGGTTTGCTTAATTCCATCTTTCCATTTGGAAAATAGTCATTTTGAATATCTACAATAATAAGAGCTGTGCTCATTTTTCTCCACCTCATTCAAAGTATTTTGTTACACTATAATTCTAGAACGTTTAATAGTTTTTATCGATAGGTTGACGAAACACTTTTATCTCAAAAAATTTCATGGTGAAAGGAATTTATAATGGAACTTGATAATATTGATTTTCAAATTCTTCGGTTATTATCCGAAAATTCACGTGTACAATGGAAAGACCTAGGTGAACAAATTCATATGACAGGACAAGCAGTAGGGAATCGTATAAAAAAACTGGAGGAAAATGGGGTTATTAAAGCTTACTCTCTAATAGTTGATGAGATGAAATTAGGACTTACTTATACTGCGTTTGTCATTATTTATATGAAAACAGCAAACCATGATTCGTTTATACGATTAATGAATGATCGAAAAGAGGTAGTGGAAGTTCACCGTGTATCGGGAGAAGCCTGTTACCATATAAAAATAAAAGTCAGTTCTCAAGAACAATTGAATCTTTTTTTGGATAAAATTCTTGAGTATGGGAATTATACTGTACATTTATCCATCCAGGAGATTAAACTACAGAATCCGATGACAGCTACATGACAAAAAAACGATTTACTTTTCTAGGTGCATCGTTTCTAAATTACTCGGGTGGTGCGGTTAGATTATAATAAAAAAGGCAACTTTCGGTTAGAAACTGAAAGCTGCCTTTTTGTGTTGATTTTCTAAACTCTGCATTTTCTTTTCTGTTATTTTTCTTTATTATGCTCTCCCCATTCGCACATTTCCTGGATAAGTGGCCAGAGGGTTTGTCCTTTTTTGGTAAGGCTATATTCGACCTTTGGTGGGATTTGGGGATATTCCTCACGATGAACTAAGCCATCACTCTCCATTTCCTTTAATGTGGAACTTAGGGTTCTATAGGTTATTTTTCCTATCATACGCTGAAGTTCATTATAGCGTACTGCATTATTTTTTGATAAATAGTAAATAACGAGCAGTTTCCATTTACCGTTGATAATAGAAAGTGTGTATGAGGATCAGCAATTTAGTTTTTTATATGTATCAAGAAATAATTGTGGCGTATGTCATGCTATACTGCCTCAGCTGAAGGATTTACTGAAAGAATTTCCACTAATACAGTTAGGGCATATAAATGCAGATGATGTCGAAGAAATAGCTGGGCGTCTTTCGGTTCTTACTGTACCTGCACTACTTTTATTTGTAGATGGTAAAGAAATTATAAGGGAAGCACGATTTGTTCAAATGCAATCTTTGCATAAAGTGGCGGACCGCAAGAGCTAGACTTTTTATACAAACCGGAAGAGTTTTTGAAAATCTTTGCTGAATGGCGCATTGTTCACTTTTTCATGGGAGAGGTTGTCCACCATGAAGGAGAATTCCATAATGGGGAGTCCCATGTAATCCAATTTGTTGGGCAAAAACCAGAGAAGTGAAGGTCGTAAATTGAGATTATTAGGTTGGAAAAATGATTCAAATTAGCTGAATAGCAATAAAAGACGACTCTGCAAATTTATTAGAGTCGTCTTTTTTGATACAGTACTATTTCATATCATTTAAATGAAGGAGTACCTTTTTTTAGTAGACCTATTTAAAGCCATAGTAATATGGACATTAAGCAATTTTATCTGGATTGTAGAAGAATACATTCTAACGAAACTAAACAGCCAATCACCGGTTCAATACCGTCAATTGGCTACATAATAGGGTGTTTTATTCCTGTCTCAAAAAAGATAGTCAGTGCCAAATCATGATAGTGTTCTTTATATTACTTCATCTTCAGAATCCAATCAGAGATGTACTATAAAAAGCTAATCAAAGAAGCGATTTATAGAAAGTGGGACTGGCCACTCATTATCTCGGGTCATCTGTGGGGATACAAAAGGATATACACCACACGTTTACTAAACTTCAATATACCTCCATACACTATATACTAGAGCTAGATCCTATCTCCTTTTGTGAAAAAAATTTAAAAAGCGAAAACCCTAAAAACAATAAAAAAACTATATTTCTGTTTAAAATATTTAGTAAAACACTTAAAAAAGCGTTTACATTTAGTAAAAGTCAGAATATAATGAAAATGTTATTAAAAAAGGAGGATCACCATGAAGTTAGTAAAATTTAAAGCCATTTTGTTTTTATTTATTGCAGCAATTTTGTTATTAGCAGGTTGTAGCTCATCTTCAAGTGGAGACAAACCAACAGATGGAAAAGTTAAACTTCGTTTTGCTACGTGGGATGTTGGGGAAGATGTTGACTTACAGCAAGATCTAATCGATAAATTCAATGATTCACATGAAAATATCGAAGTAGTTTTAGAAGCATATGGAAGTGAATATGACACAAAAATTACAGCTGGTATGGGTGCTAAGGATGCTCCAGATATTATGTATATGTGGAACTACCCACAATATAAAGGTGCACTAGAGCCTCTTGATTCCTATATCGAAAAAGAAGGTGCTGAGTACAAAGATAATTTCTATGAAACATTATGGAATTATAATTCAGCAGATGGGCAAATTTTAGGATTACCAGTTGGATACACGACGCATGTTGTTTACTACAATAAAGCGATTTTTGATGAAGCGGGTGTAGAATATCCAAAATCAGGTTGGACATGGGAGGATCTTCAAGAAACCGCTAAGAAAATAACAAATAAAGATTCAAAAGTAAGTGGTTTTGCTTTTTCAGGGAAACCGGATCCATACGATTTTGAAATGTTCCTTTGGGGCAATAACACATCTTATGTTGATAAAGATGGAAATTTAAAAGGAAACTTGAATTCAAAACAATCAGTAGAAGTATTTGAAATGTTCCAAAACATGGCGAAGGATGGTTATGCCATCACGACAGAAGGTTCTGGTTCAACAGAAATGAAATCTGGTAAGGTTGCGATGTTTGTATATGGTGCATGGGGTTTAACTCCATTGAAAGAAGCTGGCATTGACTATGGCGTGGTAGAATTACCGACATTTAAAGGGGGTAAAAGCGTCAGTATTTTAAGTTCTTCAGGGGTGTCAATTTCTAAAAACTCAGAATATAAAGATGAAGCATTCGAATTCGTTAAATTCTGGACTAATGAGGAAGCGAATAAGGGAAGAATTGGTTTTGAACTTCCAGTTTTAAAATCGGTTGTAGAAAGTGAACAACTCGAACAGGACCCAGTGAAAAGTGTATTCTATTCAATGCTCGAAAAGAGTGACGGATATACGCCTTCATCTTTCATTGTTGAAGATTGGAGTAAAGTATCTGAGAATCTGACACAGACGTTTGAATCTATCTTTAATCCAAGTACTTTAGAGAATCCGAAAGAGGCATTAAATAGTGCTATTGAGTAAAAATATTAATTTTTAATAAGGTAAGGCGCTTTTTAAGTGCTTTACCCTATTTTCTAATTCGATGAAGGGGTCATCTTATGCAAAATATAACGAAAAAAACGACTAGCTATCGGCTAATAAATAAGAAAGTACCCTATTTATTTATCCTGCCATGGATTATTGGGTTTTTGGTGTTCACTCTTGGGCCACTAATTTTCTCATTAATCATGAGCTTTTTTAATTGGCCGATTACAAGTGAACCAACATTTGTGGGAATCGAAAATTATAAAACAATGTTCACTCAAGATCCACAATTCTATAAATCTATTATCATTACATTTAAATTTGCTGCAATTTTTGTACCATTGAATTTAGCGATTGCTTTAATTTTAGCGCTTCTCATTACTCAACCATTAAAAGGAATGAAATTTTTCCGTACTATCTTTTATTTGCCCGCGGTTGTTTCAGGGGTTGCCATTTCTATAATTTGGGGTTGGATATTCAACTCTGAGTATGGAATTTTAAATTATATACTATCGTTAATTGGTATAGAAGGTCCAAAGTGGCTTGTAGATCCTAAATGGGCAATTTTAACAATCGTAATTGCGAGTGCCTGGGGCGTTGGAATTATGATGCTAATCTTTTATACCAATATTAAAGGAATCCCAACAGAATTATATGAGGCGGCAGCGATTGACGGTGCTGGTCCATTACGTCAGTTTTTCAGCATTACGATTCCAAGTATTACTCCGACAATTCTATTTAATGTGATTACATCTGTAATCGGAGCACTGCAGCAGCTGACGTTGGTTTTATTGTTAACCGGTGGTGGCCCGTTAAAATCAACCTATTTCTACGGAATATATGTGTATAACAACGCCTTCAAACACCATCAACTTGGTTATGCAAGTGCAAACGCATGGTTTATGTTCATCGTGGTTTTACTATTAACTTTGTTGATCTTTAAGACATCATCCACTTGGGTGTTTTATGAAAATGAAGTGAAAAAAGAAGGGAAGAAAGGAAGAAGAAAAAAATGAAGATGCCAAAAGGATTTAAAATTATCACGTTCAGCCTTCTAGGATTATTTTCACTTTACTTCATATTACCATTCGTGTGGGTAGTCCTTTCTGCATTAAAAACAGAGACTGAAGTCTTTAGTTATCCTCCAAAGATTTTTCCAGAAGTACTACAGTGGAAAAACTTCATTGATGCTTGGAATAGTCAACCATTTGGCGTCTATTTAAAGAACTCAGTCATTGTTACTGTGATGACAACTATAGGTCAGTTACTATCTTGTTCGTTGGTTGCATATGGATTTGCTAGATATAACTTCAAATACAAAAACGCTCTTTTCATCTTAATGTTAGCGACAATGATGATTCCTTGGGACGTCACTATGATACCTCTATATATGGAATTCAATATGTTAGGGTGGATTAACACATTAAAACCATTGGTTGTCCCAGCGTTTTTTGGATCAGCATACTATATATTTTTGTTGAGACAATTCCTAATGAGTATACCGAAGGATCTTGAAAATGCAGCTAGAATTGATGGGGCAAACGAATTTCAGATTTTCTTTAAAATTTTCGTGCCGATTATGAAAGCTCCACTTATCTTAATTGCAGTGCTCAATATTTTGTCAGTATGGAATGATTACCTTGGACCACTAATTTATCTTCAAGACCAATCAAAATATACATTAGCATTAGGGTTAGCGGCATTTAAAGGAGTTCATGATCTGCAGATTCTACCAATAATGTCGATTACTTTAGTCATGATCATTCCACCAGTTGTTATATTCCTAATTGCACAGAAGTATATCGTTGACGGAATCAGTGGTTCGGTTAAGTAAGAAATATAAATACCAATATATTGTTAAATGGAGGAAGATAATATGAGACGGGAAATGAAGAGGTGGGAAGATATTCACCTAACGGGAATCAATAAACTTCCTGCTCATGCCGATTTTTATAGATATGGAACGAGAGAAAATGCTCAAACATTTATAAAAGAAAATAGTATTGGCTATACATTACTGGATGGAATATGGAAATTCTTGTTTGTGGATGCACCTGAGCTGTCGCCTATAGGGTTTGAAAGAAAGGACTTCAGCATCGAAAGTTTAGATGATATGGAAGTGCCTTCAAGTTGGCAGATTAAGGGCTACGGAAATATGCACTATACAGATGTTTTGTATCCATTTGCCATCAACCCGCCGTTTGTGCCGCAGGAAAATCCGACTGGTATCTATTTTAGAGAGCTTGTTGTTGCTGATTTAACAGATAGTGAAGCGCTTATTTTAAAATTTAATGGCGTAGATTCTGCATTTGATTTATATGTGAATGGAGAGCATGTCGGTTATAGCAAAGTTTCAAGAGTGCCGTCTGAATTTGATATTACAGAATACATAAAGGTGGGCAGTAATCGTCTTACTGTTAGAGTATATCAATTTTCTGATGGGACTTATTTAGAAGACCAAGATATGTGGTGGCTCTCTGGTATTTTTAGGAGTGTTGAACTCTTTAAAATCAACAAAGAAACTCTTTGGGATGTCCATATTGAAACCCTACCCGATGAAAGTTATGAGAATTTCGCATTAAAAATTGGTGGAGAATTTTTAACAGACCAAGTAACAGATGTGGTCGCAACGCTTTATCATCATGACAAACAAGTCGACAAGTTTGACATGGAAGTGGTTGACGGGAAATTCGAAGTGAGCAGAGTCCAGGAAAAGCCACTTTTATGGAATGCCGAGGAGCCTAACCTGTATACACTTCACCTCGAGTATAGTCTGTTAGGTGAAAAGGAAATTGTGCCATTACGTATAGGTTTCCGTGCCATTGAGATTATTGATAACGAAATCCGTGTTAACGGAAAACGCGTATTCTTTAATGGTGTGAACCGCCACGACTCACATCCAAAGACAGGTAGAACAGTAAGCTACGAGGATATGCTTCAGGATATTAAAATGATGAAACAGTACAATATCAATGCTGTTCGTACAGCGCACTATCCAAATAATGATGTATTCTATGATTTATGTGATGAATATGGTCTTTATGTCATTGATGAAGCAGACCTTGAATGTCACGGTTTTGAAAATACCGGAAACTACAATTGGATTTCTGACAATGAACTATGGGAAAAACAATATGTAGATCGAGTAGTACGCATGGTAAAAAGAGACCGTAACCATCCAAGTATCATCATGTGGTCATTAGGAAATGAATCAGGTGCTGGCAGAAACTTTACGGCTATGTACAATACCATCAAAGTGATTGATACTACTAGATTAGTTCATTATGAAGGAGATAGAAATGCCTCATACAGTGATGTATACACAACAATGTACACTCGCTTAAATCGTCTTGAAGAAATTGGGAAGGATGCGGAAGGTAAAAAGCCACATATTTTATGTGAATATGGACATGCGATGGGGAATGGACCTGGCGGCTTAACGGAATATCAACAAATTATGAGAAAATATCCTAGATTGCAAGGAGGCTTTATCTGGGAATGGTGTGACCATGGAATTGAAACGGCAAACGACAATGGTGAAACCTACTATTTATACGGTGGAGATTACGGTGATTTCCCTACAAACGGCAACTTCTGTATTGATGGCCTTGTATTCCCAGATAGAACGCCGTCACCAGGTCTTTTTGAATACAAAAAAGTAATTGAACCGATTGTCACGGAGGAAGTAAACTTAGCTGAAGGGAAAATTCGTATTAACAATTTATACGATTTTAGAAACCTAAGCGGAGTGACCCTTCGCATTGAAGTAAAATCAATCGGTACACTAATCGAAGCGCAGGAAATGCAGTTGCCAAGTATCGAAGCACATGAATCGTTGTCTATTACGCTGCCGATAGATGTAGTAAAAGCTGCCCAGCACGAGGATGTTCGTATCTATTTAAGCTATCAGGAAACGGATGATACTCGCTATGCGGAAAAAGGTCATGAGATTACAAGAGAAAGCTTCTTATTAGAATCTACAAAAGTTGAAAAAGAAGTGAGGACTATCACTTCAACGGGATCTGACTTTGTCATGAAGGATGAAGGTGCTTTGTTCACAATTGAAAACGATCAGTTCGAGGCTGTTTTCTCAAATGTGTACGGCGCACTAGAATCTTTCAAATATGGAGGGGAAGTAATTATTAACAAAGGGCCAGAAGTGACCCTCTGGAGAGCGATTATCGACAATGATATGTACAAGAAGGATGACTGGGTTAATAAATACTTCCTTAAAAACACCAAAGAACAATTAGCAGATATGACTTACGAAGTGACAGCAGACTATGTGGATGTCATGATTACTAAATTTTTATCTACCGTGAACCAAGCATGGGGCTTCCATCTGACATATCACTATCGTATGACGAAAAATGGCGCCTTGAACATTGATCTACAAGGTGAAAAGCTATTACGGGGTCATGAAATTCCAGAACTGCTTCCACGCATTGGCGTAACGATGCATCTTAATGAGGATTACAACAACGTTACCTGGTATGGTCGTGGTGATTCTGAATCCTATCAGGATACAAAACGCAGTCAACCAATTGGCTTATATAATAAAACTATTCAAGAAATGCATACTGATTATGTATACCCGCAGGAAAATGGTTCACGCAGTGATACTTCCTTCTTAGCTGTAGCAAATGATGAGCAGGCATACTTGATTAATTTTAAAGAAACATATGATTTTACTATCCATGATTATGAAACAAGTGCGCTTGAAGAGGCGAAGCACCGCGGTAATATTAAGAAGTCACCATTTAACGTGTTGACGATTGATTATAAGCAAAGTGGTGTTGGAAGTAACAGTTGCGGAGAGGAACAATTACCTCCATACCGGGCTATGATTGAGGATTTCCATCTTCAAATTGAAATAAGAAAAATAGACAAGAATAGCCTAGCGGAAGAAAGTAAAATTTTTACGGTCCGTTAAATAAGTAAGCAGAGAAAACTCTGCTTCTTATTTTGTTTGACGAAAGGAGAAGCTCATGAAATTAAACATAGAAGAAATCCCTTTTTCTCGATTCGGTTCTTATTTTTGCGTATCGAAGGAAAAGGATACAAAGGAAATTTATATACGTGATGTTCATGGTGGAGACGATGCGCCATCAAAATTATTTAAATTGGATCTGTTACAGGATGGCATTGAACAAGAATTTGATATCGCCGCTTCGGAAACATACCTGCGCTTTTATTTAGTGAAGAATATAGAGAAATATGCAGAAATTATTATTTCGGAAGAAGACGAGCTTCATATTGAGGCTAACGGAGTTGAAGTTCGTTTGCAAGCTAATAAAGTGAAGTACGATACCCTTCACGAATATGAGGATGGTATGTATGAATATCATATCTATCCGAAAGAATTGAAGCTGATGATTAGTAATCTTTCGGGTATGATGTCTGTTGACGCACCTTGGAATGTGATTGGAAATGACTATATCGACATCCGTTTAAGTAATGGACACTTTGTCATTGAAAGCTATCGCACTGTGTTTAAACCGAAAGAGTATGCAAGCTTCCAAGCAGGAAAAGAAAAGGTTGAGAGGCTCTATCAGGAGTGGGTTGAAAATAATACCGAAAAAAATGAGGTATACCAAGACTCGATTGATCGTGCTGTTTATATCACTTGGTCAAGTATTGTTCACCCGGACGGAGTACTGAAAAATTATGCCATGTATATGTCAAAACTCTGGATGTATAACATCTGGTCTTGGGACAATTGCTTTAATGCCTTACATATTGGAGAGAAGTATCCAGAGCTATCTTATTCTCAGCTGAAAATTTTTATGGACATGCAGGATAAGTCTGGAGCCTATCCGGATTTTGTGAATGATAAGTTTGTGTCTTATAACTGTATTAAACCACCGGTCTTTGCATACGCCTATGAAAAATTGATGGAAATGAATGACTACTTTAAGGAAGAGAGTCGTCTAAGAGAGGTTTATGAATCAACTAAAAAAGTAACACAGTACTTTGATTTATATCGAACATATGAAGGTAGACTTCCGCATTATAAACATGGTAATGACTCTGGTTGGGATAATTCCTCATTATTCCATCGTGGAATGACCGTTGAGGCACCAGATCTAGCTAGTTTTTTAATTCGAACATATGATGTTTTATCGAAATTTGCTAATCTTCTTGGGGAAAAGAAAGAAGCAAAGCGATTTGCTGAAAAAGCAGATATACTTTTCACTCTATTAATGGCACGTCTATATGATGAAAAAGGCTTCTTTGGCCGTGTAGGTAAAGATGCTGAGAAAATTGACATCCGCTCCAGTCTGATTTTGCGTTTACCGGTTTTAATCGGATATCGCTTAGATAAAAAAATCATGGACCAACTTGTAGAGGACCTTGTAGAAAACTTTGAAACAAAATATGGATTTGCAACGGAAATGCCATCAAGTCCATTGTATAAGGAAAACGGTTATTGGCTTGGACCAATTTGGGCTCCTGTTACCTACCTTATTATTGATTCATTAAAGAGTTTTGGCTATAGCGAAATTGGAGAAAGAATTAAAGAAAAATATCTAAATCTCACGCTTGTCGGTGGTATGGCGGAAAACTTCGATCCGCATAGTGGAAAAGGGCTCGTCGATACTTCCTTTACTTGGACATCAAGTGTGTTCCTATCGTTAATCGAAGGTAAATAGGTGGAGGATTATATGCGGAAATATATTGGAGAATTAGGGCTTGCGGTAGTTGCGATTATTTGGGGAAGTGGATTTGTTGCAAGTGCAGTGTCACTTGAACACTTTACACCATACCAAATACTTGGAATCCGTTTTCTAATTGGTATTATTTTGTTAAGTCTTGTCTTTTTTAAGAAACTAAAGAATATTAAAAAAAGTACAATTATTAAAGGAACTATCATTGGGGTCTTTTTATACTTGGCATTCGCTTTACAAACGGTTGGATTGGTGTATACAACCCCTTCGAAAAATGCTTTTTTAACCGCCGTGAATGTGGTCATTGTACCGTTTATTACGTTTTTCATTTTTAAAAGAAAAATGGATAAGTTTGAGTTGTTTGGTGCATTACTTGCAATCATTGGCATCGGCGTATTGTCACTAAAGCTTTCAGGCGGCGTCAATTTCGGAGATTTCCTTACATTATTATGTGCTGTAGCGTTTGCCTTCCATATTATCTACACAGCGAAGTTTGTAAAGAACGAAGACCCTGTACTATTAACGGTTGTGCAAATGGCAGCAGCTACTGTACTAGGATTTATTGTCGTCCTTTTTAAAGGAGAGACAAATTTTGTGTCAAACTTTGAAGGAGTATCGGCTGTTTTATATTTGGGTATAATCTCCACCACAATTGCTTTTTTACTTCAGACAGTCGCCCAAAAATATACAACAGAAACAAAGGCGGCCATCATTTTATCTACAGAGGCATTCTGGGGAATGGTATTCTCTATCATTATTTTGAGCGAAGTTTTAACCGGAAAAATGGTCATCGGAGCAACACTAATCCTTGCAGCCATCATTATTTCAGAAACGAAGTTGGTGTTTTTTAAAGGAGACTATCGTGGAAAAGTGCAATAGTTACGATTGTATACTACAATAGAAATAAAATCGGATAAAGTAGGTTTTAAAAATGGCGACAATTAAAGATATAGCAGACTTGACTCAGCTTTCCGCTGCAACAGTTTCTCGAGTTTTAAATTGTGATGAAACACTCAACGTGACCCCGGAGACACGAAAGCGAGTTTTCGAGGCAGCAGAGGAACTAAACTATGTTATCACCTCAAAACAGAAAAAAGTGAAAATGAAAGGGAAAATAGGGCTCTACTATTCTTTTTCACTCGAAGAAGAATTGGTTGATACTTACTATCTTTCGATTAGGGTAGCATTGGAAAAAAAGCTTAAAAGTATGAGGATGGAATATTCAAAGATTACGAAAGATGATACCAAAAAAAGTGTTTCAAAGTTAGATGGAATCATTTGCCTGGGAACTTTTAGAAAAGCTGATATTGAAGTGATTAAGAGCTTTGATAAACCGTCTGTATTTGTAGATGCGAATCCAGATGAGAATTATTTTGATGCAGTGGTTATTAATTTTAACTCAGCAACAAAAAGTGCACTTACCTATTTAGTAGAGTTAGGTCATGAAAATATCGGCTTTATCGGTGGTATCGACACGGATATGTTTGGCAACCGATTCAAAGATTTGCGACAGGACGTCTTTGAAGTCTATTTGAAGGAAAAGGGAATTTTTAAAGAGGATTTCGTTAAAATTGGGGGCTACAATCCAAAGGACGGCTACCAGATTTTAAAGGAAATGCTAAGCCAAGATGAAAAACCAACAGCGCTATTTGTCGCAAATGATTCGATTGCAATTGGATGCTACAAAGCGGCCTACGAACTAGGTGTTAAAATTCCAGAGGATCTCAGTATCGTCGGTTTCAATGATGTTTCCTCTGCGCAATACATGGTTCCGCCGCTGACCACAGTGAAGCTGTACACTGAAGTTATGGGAGAATCCGCAGTCGACTTACTGCTTGAACGCATCGCAACGAAACGGGCAATATGTAAGAAAATAACGATTCATACAAAGCTTATTGTAAGAGGTAGTGCGGTGACTGTAAAGAAATAGTTTGAAAAACCACGAATCCCAATTCTCGTGGTTTTTTGTTTGAATGAAAAAGTTAAGAAATCCGTAAAACCGCGGATTTTTTATGTGTGATGTAAGTAGGTGTATTTAATGTTGTATAGTCACTAGCGTCGGATTAGAATAATTCAACCCATAGGTGGAGTAGTGAAACAGGGACATTTTTTGATCCAGATCGGATTGCTGAATCATATTGGGAACTTTTCACTAAACATGATAAAAAGGAAATCCTATATCAACAATAAATGATAATAAGTACAGTTCCATTAACGAACGATTTAATGGAGCAATGAAAAAAGCCTAATTTCTCAATTTAATCGAAATTAGGCTTTTTAAAATTGAATTTTTCTTAACGTTGTAAATCCGCATTTTCTTGACGCTACCCCTAATCTAATTTAATAAGGACAGCTAATTTTGAAGACAGCTCATCAACTTCTTCTATTTAATAAGACGAAACATATGTGAATGCGTGGGTATATAAGAAAGTGGATTCATCAAATGAATCATGCTAAATTTACTCCTCTATGCCAAATGTATACACAGTTTGCTTTTCGTATGTTTCATGTGCTTCTAGAATAATTGTAGGAAATCCCTCATGATGTAATGAAGCAGGGGAGGCTTGTGTCTCCAAACAAATCCCTAAATGTTGCTTTGACCTTCCTTTTTCTAATTCAAGATTTTCGATAGAGCTATTTGCTGTGTACAACACGACTCCCGGCTGACTGGTCTTAATAGTTAATTTGCGTCCACTTGTTTCATCTATTATGCAAATATCATCTTGTTTTATGTGATTCAATATAAAATAATGATCATAACCATGGTTAGCAATTAAGTTTTGTGAATAGGTGGAGTTAATACCATCAGCAATTTTTCTGCCGCTTCTAAAATCAAATGGAGTATTTTCAACATGCAACTTCTTACCGGTTGGAATTAATTCTGCATTAAGCTCAACAAACGTATCACTATCAATAGTTACGACATGATTGTGTATGGGTGAAGCTAAATTTCCAGTCAAATTAAAATATGAATGATTAGTCAAGGTAAATGCAGTAGTTTTGTTAGATTTAGCTAAATAATCTATGATCAGCTCATTTTTATTATTTAATGTATAAGTAACCGATACATCCATAGTTCCAGGGTATCCACCTTCACCTTCGTGGCTTCGATGTGTTAATGTTACGCCAACTGTATTTTCTGTTTGAAAGGGTTTAGTTTTCCAGATTATTTGATGAAATCCCTTTGAGCCTCCATGTAAATGGTGAGAGTTATTGTTTGCTTCTATCATATATGTTTGATTATTTAGCGTAAACGATGCATCTTTAATCCTTCCAGCTACACGGCCGATAATCGTTCCTAAGAAGTTCGTGTTATTTTCGTAGTCTTGATAGTTTTTATATCCAAGTACTACATTTTGTATATGCTGATTTCGGTCTGGAACGTTTATTTCGGTAATGCATCCACCGAAGTCTAAAAATCTAATGCTCATGTTATTATCATTTAATAAGGTGTACCGTTTCCATTTTCCGTCGATACTATGCATCTTTATTTTCATTTAAGTGACCATCTCTATATTTAATGACTTGATAAATCGTTCGAATTCGGTTTGTTTTTTAAAGACCCCTGCATCTCCAAGTACTTTTGCAAATTTATCCCCGAGTTCTTTTTCCAATGCAGATTCGATTTGTTCTAAATCGGATAATTCTCTATACTTATCTTTTAGTTGTTCAGCCCATTCTTGATGGTAGGTAGCTACTTCACTTTGTTTACCAAGTAAAAACTGTTTGATTTCAGCTAGTTCATCCTTTAGTCGGGCTGGTAGAACTGCCAATCCCATTACTTCAATTAAACCGATATTTTCTTTTTTTATATGATGAACATCTGAATGTGGATGGAAAATTCCAAATGGATGTTCTTCAGTTGTTCGGTTGTTCCTTAAAACAAGATCAAGTTCAAATTTCCCACCTCGCATTCGAGCAATGGGTGTGACTGTATTATGCGGTGTATTTCCAGTAAATGCTATAATTTCCGCTTTCTTATCACTATAGTTTTTCCACTTTGTAAGTATGTTATTTGCAGCTTGAACTAGTGAATCTTTTTCATCACTTTGCAAACGAATAGTTGTTAATGGCCAATCTAAGATCGATGCGGATACGTTTGAGTAATTTTTCAAAATAAATGAGAACGCATTCGGAGCATTCGTCATCGGAAATTCATATCTTCCTGCTTGATAATGATCATGACTTAAGATGGAACCACCGACAATAGGTAAATCAGCGTTTGAACCAATAAAGTAATGTGGAAATTTTTCTATAAAAGTTAGTAATCGTTCAAAAGTTTCTCTGCTTATTTTCATTGCACGATGTTCTTCAGCTAGCAAAATACTGTGCTCATTATAATAGACATAAGGTGAATATTGTAGATACCAATTTTCATCTCCTAGTTGTATCCGAATGATCCGATGATTTGCTCTAGCTGGATATCCCAAGCGACCTGCATATCCTTCGTTCTCAATACACAAAACGCATTTTGGGTAATCACTAATAGTCTTAAATTCTCGTTCTCTCTTAATTTGTTCTGGATCTTTCTCAGGTTTTGACATGTTAATGGTAATATCCATTTTACCGTAGACTGTTTCGGTTTTATAATGGATATTTTTCTTGATTCGATTCATTTGAATATAGTTACTATTTTTACTTAATTCATAAAAGTAATCTGTTGCTTCCTTGGGAGAGTTTGTATATTTTTGTTGGAAAATTTCATTGATAATGGAAGGTCTCGCAACAAAGCAGTTCATAATATTTGCTGATAGAATTTCCTTGTCATCGAAAATGTTCTCAATTACGTTATTTTCTACAGCAAAGGCAGTAATTTTTTCGAGTAGATTTGGAATTGAATCCTCTGTTATCTGCTCAGTTATATCATTATAAGATTCAATGTTTAAAAGTGAGAGTAATTGGTTAAAAATATAAATTCGGTCCGAATCACAAATTAGCTTAGTTTCAATTGCTTTTTGAATAAGTCCTTGAATATGTTCATAAATCATTCGTTTGACACATCCTTGTTAAAGCCATTTGGATTATTAAGGTGCCAGTTCCATGCATCTTGAATGATTTTTTCAATAGAATTTTTAGTAGGGTGCCAATTTAATATCGTAGCTGCTTTCTCAGAACTTGCGATTAGTATACTAGGGTCACCTGCACGACGTTCACCTAATTTTTCAGGAATTACTCTGTTAGTTACTTTTCGAGCTGTTTCTATCATTTCTTTAACAGAAAACCCTTGATTACTACCTAGATTGAAAATATTACTTTTTCCACTATTATTTAAATAGGCTAGTGCTAAAATATGTGCATGGATAAGATCTTCAATATGAACATAATCACGTATGCATGTGCCATCTGGTGTATCATAGTCATCTCCAAAAACGGTTATATGGGAGCGCTGTCCGAGAGCAGTTTCGAGAATAATGGGGATGAGATGTGTTTCTGGACTATGGTCCTCGCCAATTTCCCCAGATTCTCTAGCACCAGCAACATTAAAATACCGTAAAGAAACATGTCGGATTCCATATGCCTGTTCACACCATTTCATCATTTTTTCCATCGTCAGTTTTGTTTCCCCATATGCATTTGTGGGATTTGTTGGTATATCTTCTGTGATAGGAATAGAATTTGGCTCGCCGTAAGTCGCTGCGGAAGACGAGAAGACGATTTTTTTTACATCATATTCTTGCATGACTTGTAGTAATACTTGAGTCCCATGAACATTATTATCAAAGTACTTAAGTGGTTCTTGCATGGATTCACCTACCAGTGAATTAGCTGCAAAATGTATGACTGAGTCAATAGATTCTGTACTAAATACCTTTCGCATAAACTCGATGTCTCTACAATCACCTTCGTAAAATTTTGCTTCAGGATGAATAGCTTCTCTATGTCCAGTTTGAAGATTATCTATAACAACTACATCTGACTTTTGATCTATTAGCTGATAAACCGCATGTGATCCAATGTATCCTGCCCCACCTAGAACCAATATACTCATTTAAAACACTCCCCCAGTAATTTCTCTAGCTCCATCATCTATTGTTGCAGTATAAAATGACGCTTCATAACCGATTTCATTAGAATAGATTTTATTAACATTATCTTTAAAGCTATCAAGCTTACTCTTTTCAACAATTACAATTGCACAGCCACCGAAACCGGCTCCTGTCATACGTGCCCCTAATACCCCAGGCTGATCCCAGGCAGCTTTTACTAATGTATCAAGTTCAATTCCTGTTACTTCATAATCACATTGAAGAGATAAATGTGATTCGTTCATTAACAATCCAAATTGATCTAGATTTCCTTGTCTTAATAGTTCTAGAGCTTCTAATGTTCTCTTATTCTCATAAACTACATGTTTTGCACGTTTTAGATTTGTTTCTTCTTGAATCAGATATTTATGCTTCTCAAATTGCTCAATTGTTAAATCACCTAGATTTTGGAGTGGAAGTTCAGTCTGTAAATCTTTTAAAGCCTCTTCACATTGGGCACGACGTTCATTATATTTTGAACCCATTAGAGTCCTTTGTTTATTCGTATTAATAATCATGATGACGTGATCATCAAGCTGTATAGGGGCATATTCATATTCTAACGTTTGGCAGTTTAATAATATTGCATGATGCTTTCTTCCTCTTCCAATAGCAAATTGGTCCATTATACCGCTATTAACACCGATATATTCGTTTTCTACTCTTTGTCCAAGTTTAATCATTTCAAGCCGGTCGATTGATATATCAAACAATCCTTCTAACAGAACACCAGTGACCATTTCTATTGAAGCGGAAGAGGATAGACCAGCGCCATTTGGGATATTTCCATAAAATAAGATATCCATTCCACTCGATATTTTCAAACTGTTTTCACTAAAATATTTAATCATCCCTTTAGGATAGTTCGCCCAGTCATGTTCTTCATTAAAAGATAATTCTGTAAGATCACATTCGATAATTCCTTTGTCAGGAAAATTCAAGGAAAAAAAACGTATCAAATGGTCTTCTCTAGTTTGAACAAGTGCATATGTACCGAATGAGATAGAGGCAGGGAAGACATTGCCCCCATTATAATCAGTGTGTTCACCAATTAAATTAATACGTCCGGGTGCAAAAAAGAAACGTGGTGTTCTAGTAGTGTCGAATACAGTTTGGAATTCAAATAGTAAATTCGGATTTTTCATAGATTTACCCCCTGTATTTAGTAAAATATTTTATCTTAATTTAGTGTACTATATTTCGTTTGAATGTTCAAAATTATTTTTCTACTTACAGATTGATAATTTCAAAAGAAAGTAGATTACGTTGGTTGGAGTAGAGGGTGGGAATTTCAGCACGAACTGAAAGCACAACAGGAACGCTTCAAGGAGCAAAGGCAAAGAGCGTCACATAGTGTTTCAACACCTTCGCGACCAACACCCTGTTTGGCCGAGGAGTTTGGAGTTATGCCTGTGGAAAGCGTCCTCCTCGAAAAGAGATCAACATTATTCGGTTTTCACTGTTGAATATACATTTATGAAATTGACTCAATTACATAGGTTTTTTATTTATTCGTATATTTGAGGAATAAAAAATAAATATTTTTGTTATTCAGTATAGACAGAATAATTAGTTTGTGGTAAATTTTTAAAAACGTTAGTAAAAGTTTTACTAAATTATTAAAGTTGTATTTTACTTATTTTGAAAGCGTGTACAAATTATAGATAAAGAGATTGAGTGGTGAAAATAGTGACATATGCATTGGGTGTTGACGTTGGCGGTACAAAAATCGCGGCGGTGATAATAAATGAAAAGGGAGAAATATTAAGACGTTCAGAAGTTGCAAGTAACCCTACTGATAAAGAACTTATGTTTAAACAAGTTATTAAATGTATCGAGTTGGTACTTGAGGAATCTAAAGTAGTGATACAGGAAATAAGTGGAATAGGTGTAGGGATACCAGGAAAAGTGGATCGTGAGAATGGTATTGCTGTTTATCAAAATAATTTGTCCTGGACAGGCTTTCCAATTGTAAAAAGATTACAAGACTACTTTTCAATTGAAAATATAGTGATAGATAATGATGTATATATGGCTGCATTTGCAGAGTGGAAAACATCTAATGCAAATAAACAAGAAACCTTTGTATATTTAACAATAAGTACTGGAATTTCTTGTTCCATTATCCATCAAGGCTCATTTATACGTGGAAATGGATTTGCTGGCGAACTTGGATTATTGCCTGTTTTCGCAATGTCTGCAAAAGATAGTATGGAAAGATTAGAGAAAACGGCTTCAGGTCCTGCAATTAAAAAGCTAGCGGAAAAATCTTATGAAAACACTGAACTTACAACAAAAGAATTTTTTACAAAATATAAAGAAGATGACCCTGAAGCAAAAGTGATAATGAAACAAGTAGTGGATTCTCTAGCACATGGAATTTATTCGATTATTTGTTTATTAGATCCACATAAAATTGTTATTGGTGGTGGAGTAATGAATAATCATCCATTTTTATTAAGTTTAATTAAAGAATCATTGAAACAATATTTAATTCCAGAACAACTCCATAGCCTCAGTAGATTGTTCCCAAGTGAACTAAAAGAGAATTCAGGGATAATCGGGGCGGGATTAAAAGGAATTGAAAATATTAATAACAACTTAGTGAAGGAGGGAGATCAAGGGCATAGTAAAAACTACTAAAATATTGTTAGTCTTTCAGTAAATATGTTTGAAAATAAGGAAAAGGGGATTCGACTAATGAAAAAAATCACATTGTTAATTGTAGGGGTACTATTAATGGCGATTCTTGGTGCATGTGGAAATGAGAGTAGCAGCGCTAAGGAGGATAATAAAATTACTCTATGGTATTGGAATAGAGGACTAGACGAAGCTGTATTAGAAAAAGTCAAAGAGGAGTTCCCTGATGTAGAGTTTGTTGCTCAAAAGTTACCTCCAGGTTCAGATTACAAAACGAAATTAAGTTCATTATTAGCTTCAAAAAATAGTGATGATGCACCTGATTTAGTATTAATGAATATATGGGTTTCAGAATACTTACCACATGCTGACAAGTTTGCGAATCTTTACGAATACGGTGGAGCGGATCTTGAGAAAATATATCCAACTTGGAAAACAAGTCAAGCAGTTACTGGTGATGGTAAGACGATGATTGCAGTGCCAGTAGATACTGCTCCAACAGGGTTCTTCTATAGAGAAGATATTTTTTCTAAAGCAGGAATTGCCAATTCACCTGAAGAACTTTCGGAAAAAGTAAGTACATGGGATGGCTATGTCGATGTGTTAACAACGTTAAAAGAGAAAACAGGTGGTTATGCTGTCACATCAATTAAAGATGCATTTTCTAACTACGTAAATAAATTAGATAATCGTGTTTTTGATGAAAATGATAACTTTATTGGTGATCAACAACATATTAAAGAGGCTTGGGATAAAGTAATTGAATTAGATGAAAAAGGATTAGTTTTCGGGAATATTGATGAGCTATCACAAGAATGGAATGCAGCACTTAATAATGACGAGATTGTTGGTTACGATGGACCAGTTTGGGCAAAGGACATATTAATTGATACAACTCCAGATACTGCTGGTAAATGGAAGGTATCTAGATCTCCAATTAATGATGGTAACGATGGTGGATCATTCCTTGCGGTATTGAAATCATCAAAAAATCCAGAAGTAAGTGCAGAAATTGCTAAATTTATCAATTCTTCTGAAAATCAAATTACTTCATATAAGAACCTAAGTTTATTCCCTGCTGAAATGGATGCCTTGGAAAGTGATGAACTTGATCATAACGAAGAGTTTTTTGGAGGTCAAAATACGACAGAAATATTTGCAGAATCAGCTAAAAATGTAAAAGAAGCATATAGAGGCTCAAAAGAATCTATAGTATTTACGGCATTCAGAGACGAATTAGATTTAGTGAAAGTAAAAGGCAAAGATCCTGAAGAAGCGTGGTTAGATGCATTAGAGAAAATTGAAAGAGATTTAGGTCTGTAAAAAATAGGGGAATTTTAATTCCCCTATTTTCATTAAATTTAGGTGGTGAGGTAAAATCGGAACTATTAATCATCATATAGATAAAAAAAACACATGGAAAGAAGTAAAGAAGAATAAAGGCGCATACTTGCTTATATCACCATTTTTCTTAATTTTTTTCGTTTTTGGTATTTTTCCTGTTGTATTCTCTATATACCTTTCTCTATCTAGCTGGGACGGTATAGGGACGATGGAATTTGTAGGTTTCCGAAACTTTGAGTATTTATTAAAGGATCCTTTATTTTGGAAGTCTATCGCTAATACGCTAATCATTTGGATATTATCGACAATCCCAATGATAATACTGGCTTTAGTTATTGCCTTCTTATTAAACTCAGCATTTGTGAAGTTTAGTGGACTATACAAAACTTTATATTTTCTTCCAAACGTAACGGCAATAGTATCAGTTGCAATTGTTTTTGGTGTTATCTTTGCACCTAACTATGGCTTAATAAATTATTTTGTTACCTTACTTGGATTTGATGCTATTGATTGGCATAATAATTCATTTGGAGTGAAGCTCGCTATTTCAGCGATGATTATTTGGCGATGGACTGGATATAACGCAATAATTTTCCTTGCAGGTTTACAGAAGATATCCGGTGATATATACGAGGCTGCTAAGATTGATGGTGCAAGCTCATTCCAGATATTTACTAAAATCACGATACCGTTATTAAAACCGGTTTTACTATTTGTTGTCATTACTTCTACTATAGGTGGAATGCAGACCTTTGTAGAACCCCAATTACTCGTTGGTAATTCCGGTGGAGCAGGTGGTGAAGGTCTAACAATCGTTTTATATCTTTATCAACAAGCATTTGTGAAAAATCTTTATGGATATGGATCTGCAATAGCAATTGGATTATTTTTCATAATAATTCTATTCTCTTTAATTAACTGGAAGTTTGTGCAACGAAAAGGTTGATAAAGATAAAAGAGGTGAAGAAGTTTGACTAAAATGAAGAAATTTATACTACATATGTGTTTAGTCTTGGGAGTTATTATTTCAATTTTTCCTTTCTATTGGTTAATTGTTATGGCTACAAATATTTCAAGTGCTAGCTTTAAATTCCCGCCTATTTGGACCTTTGGTGATCAACTTTTAATAAATATACAAAAAGTGTTTGCTGAAGTCGACTTCTTAAAAGCAATTACTAATACAATTTTTGTTTCAACAATTACAACTACTTTTGTTTTGTTTTTTAGTACATTAGCTGGATTTGTTTTTGCAAAGTTTGAATTTCCGGGTAAAAATAAATTATTTTTTTTCACCCTTGGAACTATGATGATACCAGCACAACTGTCACTAATTCCAAATTTTATTTTGATGCAAGAATTTGGCTGGATTGATAGCTATAAAGCTTTAATAATACCTGGGCTCGCAAGTGCGTTTGGAATATTTTGGATTAAACAATATGCTGAAGGTGCTATACACGATGATTTGTTAAATGCGGCTAGAATAGATGGCTGTGGGATATTCCGAATGTATTGGAGTGTTGCCTTGCCTGTTTTAAGACCAGCAATAGCCTTTTTAGGGATTTTTACTTTTATGGGTGTTTGGAATGATTATCTATGGCCACTAATAGTATTGAATGATCCTACTAAGTATACGTTGATGGTTGCTTTGGCAAATTTAAAAGGTTTACATCAAACAGATATGGCTGTTGTAATGACTGGAACACTATTGGGAACTGTACCACTAATTGTATTATTTTTGATTGTAAGTAAACAGTTTATTTCTAATATTGCGGCTGGTGCTATAAAAGATTAAAGAGTAAAAGGTGGGAAATACCTTGAAAAAAGTAAAAGCAGTATTAATTGGTGCTGGTGATAGAGGGGCTAAAGCTTATGCACCATATAGCATTAATTTTCCCCATGAATTAGAGTTTGTAGCAATTGCGGAGCCAGTTCAGGAGAGAAGAAAAAGTTTTGCTAAAGAATTTTCTCTATCAGATACTCAATGCTACACCTCATGGGAAGAAATGTTGGATCATAATATCAAAGCAGATGTTGCTCTTATTTGCACATTAGATCGAGAGCATTATTTGCCAACTGTGCGTGCAATCGAGAAAGGTTATCACGTTTTACTGGAAAAACCGATGTCGCCTGATCCTAAGGAATGTATATCCATGGTTGAGGTTGCGAAAAAACACAACAAATTATTAACCATTTGTCATGTTTTAAGATATACACCGTTTTGGCAAAATATTAAAAGTATCATAGATGAAGGTAAAATAGGTGATATTGTTTCAATCCAATTAAATGAAAATGTAGAAGTTATGCATATGTCACACAGCTTTGTAAGAGGTAATTGGAATAACAGTGATATATCAAGTCCAATGATCTTACAAAAATCGTGTCATGACATGGATATTTTAATGTACTTGATGAACCAAAAGTGTAAACAAATCAGTTCATTTGGATCACTAATGCATTTTAAAGAAGAAAATGCTCCAAAAGATGGTCCCTTACGCTGTCTGGATGGATGCCCAATTGAAAACGAATGCGTTTTTCACGCAGGAAAATATTATTTAGGTGATGGAAGAGGATGGGCGAAAAAGTTTACCACCGATCATTCCCGAGCTGGTATTATACATGCTCTAAATACAACACCCTATGGAAAATGTGTTTATCGTTCAGATAACAATGTTGTAGATCACCAAGTTGTAAATTTAGAGTTTGAAAATGGCGCTACAGCAACGTTTAGTATGTGTGGATTCACAAGGGAGCAAACACGCATTGTTCAAATTATGGGAACAAAAGGTGAAATCAGAGGAAAAATGGATGACAACACTATATCTGTTTTTGATTTTCTAACTAAAAACGAAACAGTTACGCACTTAGCAGAGCAAGCAAGTGGACATGGTGGTGGAGATGAGGCTATAGTAAGGGACTTTTTACAAGAAGTACGAAACTATCAAGGTGAGGAAAGTAAAACGTCTGCGGTTGTATCTCTTGAAAGTCACTTATTGGCATTTGCTGCTGAATTATCAAGACTTCAAGATGGAAAAGTTATTCAAATTGCAAATTTTTCAAATGAAGCACTTAATGGGGAAGGTGTTGTCTAGTTATGGATAATTTAAATGTTAGAGGAAAAAATCTTTACATGGATAATGAACCGATTCAACTCATATCTGGAGCAATTCATTATTTTAGAGTTGTACCAGAATACTGGGAAGACCGTTTATTGAAGTTAAAAGCATGTGGTTTTAACTGTGTAGAAACTTACGTGCCGTGGAATTTGCATGAACCTAAAGAAGGTAAATTCAATTTTGAAGGTATTGCGAATATAGAAGAATTTATACGGATTGCAGAGCAAGTGGGGTTATACGTTATTATTCGGCCAAGCCCTTATATATGTGCTGAGTGGGAGTTTGGTGGATTGCCATCATGGCTTTTAGCTGATAGTAATATGAAATTGAGGTCTTATTATGAGCCATATCTAGAAAAAGTAGATAATTATTATGACGTTTTAATAAAAAAACTTGTGCCATTGTTACAAACAAATGGTGGACCTATTATCGCTATGCAAATTGAAAATGAATATGGTAGCTTCGGAAATGATAAAAAATATCTCAACTTTTTAAAAGATGCAATGATAGCTAGAGGAGTAAATGTGCTTTTATTTACATCTGATGGACCAACTGATTTAATGTTGCAAGGTGGCACAGTTGATAATGTTTTAGCAACCGTTAATTTTGGCTCTAAACCAGTAGAAGCATTTTCTAAACTTCAAGAGTATTTTCCAAATACCCCAAATATAGTAATGGAGTACTGGAATGGATGGTTTGATCATTGGGGAGAATCGCATCATAAAAGGGACCCAGCTGAAGCTGCAACAGTATTTGAAGAAATGCTTGAACGGGGGGATTCAGTTAACTTTTATATGTTCCATGGTGGTACAAATTTTGGGTTCTACAATGGAGCTAACTTTGGAGATGAATACCAACCAACGGTAACTAGTTATGATTATGATTGTCCAGTTAGTGAAGCAGGTGATATCACCCCTAAATTTTATGCAGTACGTGATGTAATTGCAAAGTACAAGGATATTGGGAAATTATTATTACCAGAACCAATAACCAAAATGAATTATGGAAAAGTTTTAATGACTGAGTCCATTCCGTTATTTGATGCATTAGAAATGATCAGTAAACCAATAGAAAGAGCTAATCCCGAAACAATGGAAAAACTGGGCCAAGCTTATGGATATACACTTTATCGTACATTTTTAAAAGGTCCAAACAAAGAAGCTGAGTTATCTATTCAAGAAGTACGAGATCGTGCATTAGTATTCGTAGACAATGAATATAAAGGGGTAATTGATCGTTGGAAAAATAATACTATTTCTTTTGCGGTACCGAAAGAAGGAGTAGAAATTAGCCTTTTAGTAGAAAATATGGGGCGTGTTAATTATGGGCCAAGGATGTTTGATCCTAAAGGAATAACAGAAGGAGTTAGGTTTGGATACCAGTTCTTATTTGATTGGACTATGTATCCATTACCAATGGACAATCTAGAATTATTAGGTTATAGCTCAAACATTGAAAAGACTAAAGGACCTACATTCTATAAAGGAACCTTCAATGTGGAAGAAATTGGAGATACCTTCGTGGAATTACCTGGTTGGACAAAAGGATTTGTTGTCGTGAATGGATTTAATATAGGAAGGTACTGGGAGAAAGGTCCACAAGAAACATTGTTTTTACCTGGACCAATATTACGTAAAGGTCAAAATGAAATACTAGTTTTTGAACTGCATGGAACAATTACTCCTGAAGTTTCGTTAATTGATACCCATAAAATTGGCTAATTAAAGAGCAGTTTATACACTGCTCTGTGACTATAAATACTGTATTATAGTATATATTAGAATAATCTACTAAATCCGGTAATTATAGAAATGGAAAAGGTGATTGAAAGTGGCAACAATTAAAGATATAGCAGAAAAAGCAGGTGTATCTTCTGCGACTGTTTCACGTGTGCTTAATTATGATGCAAGCTTATCAGTAGCAGATGAAACGAAAAAAAAGATATTTGAAATAGCAGAAGAGTTATCCTATCGAAAAAGTACATCTAAAAGATATGTAGATCAAAAGATTGCCATTGTTCATTGGTATACAGAAAAAGAGGAGTTAAATGACCTCTATTATCTGTCAATAAGACTAGGGATTGAACAACGTTGTAAAGAAATTGGCATGAATCCCGAAGTATACTTTTTCGATAATATTAAAGATATTAAGGCTGCTGAGATTAAAGGAATTATTGCTGTTGGTAAATTTAGTGATCAGCAAGTGAAGGAATTAACAATAATTAATCCCTTGGTCGTTTTCGTTGATTACAGTCCAAATGAAGAAAAATATGATGCCATTGTCATTGATTTTGAAAAAGCAACGAAGAAAATAATCGATTTTTTTCTTTCAACTAATCATAGAAAAATTGGATTTATTGGTGGGAGAGAGAAACTGAAAGGTCAAACTGAACCGATTCAAGACTTACGTGAAAAAACATTTCAATCATATATGAAGGAAAATGGAGTTTATGATGAAAAATTTGTTTATGTAGGTTCCTTCTCTGTTGATGATGGATATAATCTAATGAAAAAAGCGATAGAAGAATTAGAAGACGATTTACCGACTGCCTTTTTTATGAGTAGTGATGTTATGGCTATTGGAAGTTTAAGAGCTCTTCATGAGGCTAACATTGCCATTCCTGATCGAGTAAGTATTATTGGAATAAATGATATGACTGTTTCCAAATACATGTATCCCTCTTTAAGTACAATCAGAGTGTATACAGAAATTATGGGAGAAACAGCTGTTGACACTTTACTAGAACGTTTAAAAGGTAGAAAAATCGCAAAGAAAATATTGATTTCAACAAGTTTGATTATCCGTAACAGTGTAAAAAAATAAGGGGGCAGCATAAATGTTTAATTTGAGTACAGAAAAAATTATACAAATGAATGCAGTACATACGACAAGAGAAATTCACCAACAACCAGTTGTATGGAATGAATTAATATCTGGTTTTTCCGAACAAAATGATACTTTCAAAGGATTTTTAGAATCCATTTATAAAAAACATAATAAGATTCGAGTTATTTTAACAGGTGCTGGTACATCTGCATTTGTTGGTGACACTTTAGCTCCAGAGTTAGCACGACAAAATAAACGAAACGTTCAATTCGAATCGATACCTACAACAAATATTGTATCTAATCCTTCACATTACTTGTTCAAAGATACACCAACAATTCTTGTGTCGTTTGCTCGATCTGGAAATAGTCCAGAAAGTGTAGCAACGGTTAGATTGGGACAAGAGTTAGTAACTGACTTTTATCAAGTTGTAATTACATGTAATAAAGATGGGCAATTAGCGAAAAATATTCATGGTGACGCTAATAGTTTGCTATTGTTAATGCCTAATAAGTCGAATGATCAATCGTTAGCGATGACAAGCAGTTTCACAAGTATGATTATTGCTGCCTATGCGTTGTTTACGGAAGATGTTTTCACAAATAACATAGCTAACCAATTGATTGGTAATGCAGAACAGTTAATTGAAAAAATAGGTGACTATATTGATAACGTAATTGCATTTGATTTTGATCGAATAGCCTATTTAGGATCAGGTTTACTTGCGCAATTATCACATGAAGCTGCTTTAAAAATGCTTGAACTCACTGGTGGTCAAGTCGTTGCAATTCATGAGTCATCACTTGGATTTCGTCATGGTCCTAAGTCTTTTTTGAATGATAAATCTGTTGTAGTTATATTTATATCACAAGATCCGTATACAAGAAAATATGATTTAGACATTCTACGGGAATTGGCTGCAGGAAAATTAGGCGCGAAAATTGTAGTACTAACTGAAACAAGTGATGAAGAAGTTGAAAGTCTGGCTGATGTGGTTATTTCAGTAAATGATGGAGCAAATTCATTTTCAAACGATTTTTATCTTGCATTATTGTATATTATTTTCGCACAAGTTTTAGCAGTAAAGAAATCCATACTATTAGGTATTACACCAGATAATCCAAGTCCAAGTGGTGCTATTAGTCGGGTTGTACAAGGAGTTACAATCTACGAATATTCAAAATGAGAACTATAGTAGCTTCAATCTTTTATTTATCAGTGACTACAAGGGGGAAAAGTGATGGGATACGTACATAACACAAAGGAAATGCTTATTAAAGCTAGAAATGAAGGATATGCTGTTCCCGCATTTAATATCCATAATTTAGAAACAATTCAAGTCGTTATCGAGGCAGCAGTAGAATTAAGATCTCCTATAATTCTAGCGGCAACCCCGGGAACAATGAGTTACTCTGGACGTAGTTATATTCAAGCAATTGCTGAAGTTGCCGCTAAGGAAAATGATATTCCAATTGCACTACATTTAGATCATCATGAGAGTGTTGAATCTATTATAGAATCCCTCGATCTTGGCGTAAAATCTGTGATGATAGATGGTTCGCACGGCAACATTGAAGAAAATATCGCATTATCAAAAGAGGTAGTGGAAAAAGCACATAAATATGGAGCTACAGTTGAAGCAGAATTAGGGAAATTAGTCGGTCAAGAAGATGATCTTATCGTTCAAGCGAAAGATGCAGAATATACAGATCCAAATACTGTACAAGAATTTGTTGAGCGTACAGGCATTGATTCACTAGCGGTTGCAATTGGAACAGGTCATGGTTTGTATGAAACAGAGCCTAATTTGGATTTTGATCGCCTGAAAAAGATAAGTGATTTGTTGGATATTCCACTTGTATTACATGGTGCCTCAGGTATTTCAATAGATGACGTCCGAAAATGTATTTCACTTGGTTGTGCAAAAGTAAATATTTCAACAGAGCTTAAGATTCCTTTTTCTGATGCATTACGCAAGTATTTAATGGAAAATCCAGATGAAACGGATACTAGAAAGTATATGAAACCAGCTAAAGATGCAATGAAAAAAGTAGTTAAAGAGAAAATATTGATGTGTTGGAGTAATGGAAAAGCTTAATATTATGGAGTGAGAGATTATTCTCACTCCATTTGTATATACAGAATATGTATATTCTTACTATTGAAAATGAGGTGTTAATAAGTGATTTTAACGATAACATCAAATCCAGCTGTAGATATTAGTTATAAATTTGACCATTTTCTACTTGATAACTTGAATCGTATTGAAGATGTTTCAAAGACTGCAGGTGGAAAAGGATTGAATGTTTCCAGGGTATTGCATCAACTGGACGAAGATGTTGCTGCATCAGGCTTTTTAGGGGGGTTCTTGGGTAGCTTTATTAGTGCTCAAATTAAGGAAATCGGTATTAAGGACTCCTTTGTGCAAATATCAGGTGAAACTCGAAATTGTGTTGCTATAATCCATGATGGAAAACAGACAGAAATATTGGAAAATGGTCCAGTAATTTCTGAACACGAAACTACAATCTTTATAGAGAAATTTACGGAATATGTGCAACAAGTTGAGGTAGTTACTATATCCGGTAGCTTGCCAAAAGGTCTATCAACAGACTTTTATGTAAAATTAATTGCAATTGCCAACAAATATGAAGTTCGTGTAATTTTGGATGTGAACGGAGAACTCCTAACATCAATATTAGAAAGCGAAAACAAGCCATATTTAATAAAACCAAATAGGGAAGAACTGGGAGATTTACTTGGACAAGAGTCAATTGATGAATTGCAAATAATAAAAGCATTAATCTCGCCACTGTTTAATAGTATTCCATGGGTTGTTGTTACGCTTGGTGCAGAGGGAGCGATTGCAAAACATGGCAAGAAATTCTACAAAGCAAAAGCACCAAAAATTGAAGCAATTAATCCTGTAGGTTCTGGTGATTCTGTTGTAGCAGGGTTCGCGGCAGGTTTAGTTCGTGGATTAGAAGATGAAAATTTAATCAAGTTAGGACTATCCATGGGGGTTCTTAATGCAATGGAAGAAAAAACTGGTCATATTAACGTTGGAAAAATAGACTGGGCTATTGAAAAGATAGAGGTAGATAGAATCGAATAAGTGCATAAAAGAATTAAGTATGTTTTGTTGGTGACTATGCCTATAGGAGGAAGTTATTCTTGAAAAATTTATATTTAATTAATGCTACAATTATTCTTGAAAATAGTGCAGTTCGACAAGGATTTATACATATAAAAGAGAAAAAAATAATGTTAATAGATGATATGGAAAATTACCCACATATATCTGCTACAGATAAAGTATTCGATTGTACCGGAAAACAATATGTGATTCCAGGAATGATTGATATTCATGTTCATGGTGCTGCAGGATTTGACTTTATGGATGGGAAGCATGAAGCTTTTGATGGAATTGGGCTTGCTTTAGCGAAGGAAGGGGTCACCTCTTTCTTAGCCACGACTATGACTAATCCAATCCAACAAATAAATGATACCTTAAAAAGTCTAGCAGAATATAGAGTAAAAAGTAATGAGCCAGGTGCTCCAGAAATGATTGGTATTCATTTAGAGGGACCTTTTATAAATAAAGAACAGAAAGGAGCACAACCAGAAAATTCTATTATTTCGCCAAATACTGCTCTTTTTAAACAATGGCAGAGACTATCGGGTAATGCTATCAAAATTATTACATATTCACCTGAATTAGACGACGGCTTTGAACTTCTAACTGGACTGAAATTGTTGAAAGTAATTCCGTCGATGGGTCATACAAATGCTTCGTACGATGAAGCAATTAGTGCTATTAATCATGGGGTTACCCATGCAACGCATTTGTTTAATGGTATGAAAAGTTTCCATCATAGAGATCCAGGAGTAGTTGGAGCAGCTATTCTCCATGACGATGTTTATGTTGAAATTATTCCTGATGGTATACATTTTCACCCTGATTTACTAAAACTTATCGTAAAAATGAAAACGCTTGAAAAAGTAATCGTAATCACTGACGGTATGCGAGCTAAAGGTATGCCGGATGGGGAATATGATTTAGGTGGTCAGCGAGTATCTGTACGCGATGGAAAATGTTCATTAATCTCTCATGATTCTTTAGCTGGAAGTATATTGACAATGAACAATGCTAGATTGAACCTTGAAAAGTGGCTAGATTTGTCTATACATGAACAAATACTAATTACTTCCACAAACCAAGCAAAACGTCTAGACATATTAAGTCACAAAGGATCTATAAGTGTTGGTAAAGATGCTGATATTGTTGTCATAGGTCAAAAGGGTGAGGTTGATTTAACGATTTGTAGAGGCGCTATTGCATATGAGCGTAGTGGTGCTTTTATATGATATAGTTTAAGAAGTCTTCTAGCTAGTAAATTCAAGCATTAGCTAGAATAAAAGAGGTGTGTCAATGATTGACCAATTAAAAGAAATATTCTCTACACTAATAGTATATAAAGACGGTTCCGATGATTTAAGCATAGATTATAAATGGTTTGCAACTGGCAAAGATGAGATTATTGGTATTCGTAATGACGAATTAACTTCAAAGGATATCTCGTTATTAACTACTTTTCTATCTCCATATAATGTGCAGTTCCCGACACCAACAGAAGCAGAAAAAAACTGGAGGAAGATTATTTTTTCTGCTGAGTTAATCGAAGAGAAGGATTGGAAACCAAGTAATCCTTTTCGGTTCGTTTATTTTTCGTTCAATAAAAATCAAATAGAACCCGTTTTGTTTAAGGATGCCATAGAGGCACTTTTTGATAAGCAAGTACCTATTTTATGGGAGAGCGAGCACGAAGGGTTTATCATAGAGCAACAAATGCTGGAAGAGGAAAGTATTTCATTTGAGCAGATAATCGATATTTTAATGAGTGATTTATATGTGAAAATTAACTTTTTTGTAGGACCATACAAAAAGGATATAGCGGATATTACACTTCACTATAATTCATTGACCAATGTGGCCAAACGCGTTTTCCTTTATACGAACAAATCAGTAGTGACGTATGTGGAAGCTATACCATTTATACTAACAAAGCAGACCGAGGCTGAATTACGATTGGATATTTCTAAAACTATATTGCAAGAGTACATACACGACGAAGAGACGATTAAAATGTTTGAGACTTTTTTCAAGTGTAACTTAAATCTTTCAGAGACAGCTAAAGTACTCCATCTGCACCGCAACAGTCTACAATATCGATTGGAGCGTTTTTTTGATAAGACCGGGATAGATATTCGCCAATTCCATGATGCAATGACGGTATCCTTGGCATTAATAGCTAGAAAATGATTTTTGGTAAACATACACTAAATTTTTCTTCATCTTTGTGCACTATTCCCATTTCTTGAAAATTTAAAATATAGTATTCTATTAGTAATGAAAGCACTTTCAATTCAAGGGGGAAATAGGATGGCTGAACTTAAATTAGTAAATATTAAAAAGGTATATGACAATAACGTAGTTTCTGTAGAAGACTTTAATTTAGAAATAAGAGATAAAGAATTTTTAGTATTGGTTGGTCCATCTGGTTGTGGTAAATCGACGACATTACGTATGATTGCTGGATTAGAGGAGATTTCTTCAGGGGATTTGTTTATCGGTGATAAGCGAGTAAACGATGTTCCTCCAAAAGATCGTAATATTGCAATGGTTTTCCAAAACTACGCGCTATATCCACATATGGACGTTTATAATAATATGGCTTTTGGACTGAAGCTTCGTAAATTTAAAAAAGATGAGATTAAAAAACGTGTAGATAATGCTGCAAAAATTTTAGGGCTGGAGAGCCTATTGAATCGTAAGCCAAAAGCTCTTTCTGGTGGTCAACGTCAGCGTGTAGCACTTGGTAGAGCAATCGTACGTGATGCTGAGGTTTTCTTAATGGATGAACCACTATCTAACTTAGATGCAAAGCTTCGTGTGCAAATGCGCGCAGAAATTCAAAAGCTACATAGCCGTCTGCAAACTACAACTATCTATGTAACGCATGACCAAACAGAGGCAATGACAATGGCTACGAGATTAGTAGTTATGAAAGACGGGGTCATTCAACAGGTTGGTGCGCCAAAAGAGGTATATGACGAGCCAGATAATGTATTTGTTGGTGGATTTATTGGATCTCCAGCGATGAATTTCTTAAATGGTAAATTGGTTGGCAATTATTTTGTGATGGATGATGTAAAGTTACTTGTTCCTGATGGCAGACTTAAAATTCTTAAAGAACGTGGGTATGACGGAAAAGATGTCATTCTTGGTATTCGTCCAGAGGATATTAATGACGAGCAAGTTTTCCTAGACTTCTCTCCTGAAACGAAAGTGAGTGCATCTGTAGAAGTTGCTGAGTTAATGGGTGCAGAAATTATTCTTTATTCGCAAGTGAACAATCAAAACTTCGTTGCTCGAGTTGACTCGCGTTTCAATATTTCAGCAGGGGATACAATTGACTTAGCATTTGATCTTAGTAAAGCACATTTCTTTGATAAGGAAACGGAACAACGCATTAAATAGAAACAAGCCGCTAAAGGGATTAAATTCCTTAGCGGTTTTTATCATTCAACCTGGGGAACATTTCTCGTGATCAAGCTTGTTGTGACTCCCACAAAAAAGATAGTAATAATCGATAGGAGTAGCGTATCAGCAGACAATAATAACCCTCCACATAACACAACTATAGAGTCAATAATAAAGATAAGTATACCTACATTAATACCCGTTTTATCACTAAGTAATTGAGCGACTAAATCTGTTCCTCCAGTACTTGTCTTAAACCTCAGCATCAAACCAATACCAACACCAACAAAAATTCCGCCTGAAATAGAGCTGTAAATCGAACCAATATGTATGAATCTTACCAATGGCTGAAATAAATCAATTAGAAAGGAGGAGATGATCATCCCATGTAAACTATTATAAAAATATTCCCGATAATTGAACCATGCGACGATAAAGATTGGGATACTAAAAAGAATAATCATTAACCCAGGCTTTAAAGCCCAAAGATAATTTAATATTAGTGCTATGCCGATAATCCCACCGTCTAATACCTTATAAGGTATCAAAAAAAGATTAATACCTAATGCTATAAAAATACTACCAACTAGTATAACCAAGCCTTTTTTCATCCAATACATCTTTTCAACTCCCAAGGACATCCATGTTAATAGACTATGAAAAAAAGGAAGTGAAAATGTAAAAAAATAATGCCATGTTAAAGGAAAAAGTTGAATTATTGTAAAACGTAGTTATATCCCTACCTAACGCTATAGGTTAGTTCAAATAAAGGATTTTAAAATAAATTAATTGTTTTACTATTTTTACACTGGAGCTTTTACTTGGGGTTACTAAAGCAAGTAAAGCGAATATAAAGCTAAGCCATAGTCAACATCTTCTACTCCGATTCCCTAAACATACTAGTCCTATGAATGTATTCTTTTCCACCAATACTTTCATAAAAGCCTAGTTCAGATTTATTTTTTTTTAATTAGCCAATCCGTAATAACGATATAATTTGAAATGTAACATTTAAATGGTTGCTTAAGAAGATTCGAAGGTTAAAATGAGGGGGATTATTCAATGAAAGATTATGGTGACGATTTATTTAAAGGCACAGCTTGGTATTATTCACGATATAGACCATTATATTCTGCTACTTTAATCAGATATTTAAGAAATAAGTTTTCTTTAGATGGGAACGATAACATGCTGGATTTGGGCTGCGGTGATGGGCGTTTGTCATTAAGGTTCTCTGATTGGTTTGAAAAAATAGTAGGGTTGGATACAGAGCCAGAGATGATTCAGGAGGCTGAAAGAATTAGTAAAGAAATTAGAGTTGAAAATACAGAGTGGTTTATTGGTGATATTGAAGAATATAAACGAAATACCAAAACAACTTTTAGATTGGTGACTATTGCAAAGGCATTTCACTGGATGGATAGACCACGGGTTCTTGAAAGTTTATATGAAATGGTTGCTGTTGGTGGAGGAATAGCTATTATAGATAATTACTCTCCTAATGAAGCACTTCTGCCATGGCAACAGACAGTTCAAGAAGTTGTAAAACATTGGTATGGGGATGAAAGGAGAGCAGGGAATACTACTTACTGTCATCCAACAGTCAGCCATCAGGAAATTATATCAAGTTCAAAGTTTGACCTAGAGGTTTATCAAATACCTTCGTATGAGCACAAATGGACACTGGATGCTATAATCGGAAATCACTATTCGACTTCTTTTGGTGCTAAACAGTTTCTAGGAGAAAATGTCGATTTATTTGAAAAACATTTAAAAGAGGAATTATTAGCTATTGATAAAAATGGTGTGTTCAAAGAGCAAATAAAAACATCGGTTAAACTTGCTCTAAAAAACATATAAAGAGTATCTTGTTTAACTAATCTCGTGTTTTAGTTAAACACAACAGTCATTTCGATGGTCTATTATTATGTCCAATATATAAAATCGATTTCTATGAAATTTAAAAAACACTTAAAATCTATAAATTTGCACAACAATAAAGACTCATAGAAATATAATTTTATCGCTTAGCATGCGCAGTTCTCAATCTTAACTTATCTACTCCCAATCGATCAATAACATTAATTTGGTCAAAAAGAAAAGTATCGAACGATTTTATATTCAAGTTTTCCCTACCCTTTTTCCAATTTCTATTTGAATTTACAAAAAATTCTCTGTTTTTTATTTTCATTATGTTATGATAATTTCATCATAACTTTCAGTCAGCAGGGGGATTTTTTGTGAAACGTTTTATGCAGTGGGTGCTACAGTTAGTTGTTGCATTCATCGGTATTCTGCTAATTAGTGGATTGCCAATTCTTATTAATGGTTTTCAAAAAGGAGAGTTTTGGTGGAGAGAATATGGGGAACATTTACTCATAATTTTTCCTTTGAATCATTTCCTAGATACATATTATAGTAGTAATATCGGAGAGTATATATTTTATTCTCTAGAAATATTATTTCTAGCACTTCTTGTTGCAGTTGTTTTCGCTCTATCATTCACAGTAATAACGATGTTATTTAAAGAACGTGCACGACAACGCATCAAAACATTGTTTTTCTTTTTGGAATCGGTACCTGATATTCTTGTTATTTTACTTATCCAATTATTAGTTATCATTATCCATAGACATACGGGCGTTTTTATGCGAATCGCATCTACTGGTGGAGAAAAAATCTACCTCCTTCCAGTTTTTTGTCTAATGATATTGCCAATGGTTCAGCTTTACCGCTTAAGTATGCTGACGTTTGAAGCGGAAGAAAGAAAATTGTATGTGGAGCTCGCTAGATCTCTTGGATTTAATAAAGTAATCATTTTACTTATACATATTTTTCGTAATGCTATCATTAGTATTTTCTTTCAATCTAAAAAAACGATGTGGTTTATGCTGTCAAATTTATTCATCCTAGAGCGAATGTTCAATATGCCAGGGATTATGTTCCACTTAAGCGAGCATATGTCTGGAGAGTTATTTTTAATAACTGTTTGTAGCTTTTTCATACCAGTGTTCATAATATATAGCTTTTTTGAGTGGTACTTTTTACGTCGGACAAGCCGTGGAGGTGCTGCTTTATGAAATTACTATGGAAGCAACCCTATTTTGTATTTGGTTTTCTCATAATAGCTTTCTTTCTTATCGGAAGCTTTGTATTTGAATGGATAAATGGTCCAGATCCTAAGCAAACCTATTTTATAATGGAAAAAGGGCGAGTTATCGAGGCAGCACCGCTTTCGCCAAGCTGGATGCATCCGCTAGGTACCGATCAATATGGCTATGATATGTTCGCTAAAATTATGCTCGGTGCAAAATATACGATTATTTCAGCTATGGGGGTCGCTGCAGTACGTATGCTAATAGCCGTGCCCTTGGGATTTGCAATCGGGACATATTGGCAAAAACGTCGTAGCATGATTAATAGTTTCATTGATCCTCTTCATTATGTACCGATGTCTATTTTTTCCTTTTTAATGCTCTATCCTGTGTTATGGGAGCCGATGGAAGGATTCTCCACAACTGTCTGGGAGCGTATTGTTATCCAAGTTGTATTAATGGCCATTATTACGGTTCCGATTGTTGCTTCTCTTATTGGAAATGAAGCTAACTTATTATATCAGCAAGAATATATCCTTGCCTCGAGAACTCTTGGTGCAACAAAGTTTCGAATTATTACAAGACATCTATTCCCAATGATGCGAGAAAAACTATTCGTCCTATACGGTCAACAAGTCGTGGAAACATTAGTTGTCTTCACTCATTTAGGGCTTTTACAACTGTATATCGGAGGGACAGATGTCAGTTATGATCCAATGATGGGTGATCCCCCAAAATCGATTGCGTATGAATGGGCAGGTCTATTTGGGTCATCCTTCCGATATTTGCAGGGAGTTCCATGGCTACCACTTGGTCCAGCTATTTGCTTTGCCTTGGTCATTTTAGCAATTGCTGCGATGATAGAAGGTTATACAAGAGCAGTAAGCGGTCAGGTGAAAATACCAAAGCGCAGGAAAGTTTCATTTGTCTCTGATAGAACAGTTGAATGGAACCAACAACAATTAAAAGAAAAAATGCAGTTACTGTATAAAGAAAAACAAAAACTATAGAGAGGACTCTGTAGTTTTTGTTTACTAATTATTTATCTACTTTTTTTCCTTTTGTTAGTTTCGTGAATGCTTTCATTTCTTTATCAGGGTTTGGGAGATAATTATATGGATTTCCTTCCTGTCCAAACTCCTCTTTTGTTTCAAACTGAATACCGATCTTTGCCCCAGCAGTTGAGGTAGGGTTATTTATAATATTTTCTTTATCACCATCAAAATGCGGAGTCGAATTCACATTTTGATTGTCACTTCTTCGTGGCATTATATCATCTCCTTTGTAGTTAATATGACAAAGGAGAGGTTGTTCTATTCGAGGTTTGGGTTTTTCAATTTTGCTATGTAAATTTATTTAACAGATGAATCGAGGTTTTAACAATGACTATGCCAATTATTGAAACATCAAGATTATTATTAAGAGAAGTTACAAACGAAGATGCATCTGACATGTTACGCTATTTGTCAGACAAGGATGTCGTAAAACATATGGGACTAGAACCTTTTCAATCTGTAGAAGACGCATTGGATGAAATCGGTTGGTATCAGTCTATTCAAGAAGATGGCTCAGGAATTAGATGGGGAATTACACTAAAAGATTCTGGAAAGGTTATTGGAAGCTGTGGATTTCTTAATAGGAGTACAAAGAATTTCCGCACTGAGGTTGGTTTCGAATTAAGCAAAGAATATTGGGGAAAAGGAATTGCAGGTGAAGCCTTGGAAGCAGTTATTAAGTTTGGGTTTGATAATTATTCTTTGGAACGAATCGAAGCTTTAATAGAACCTGCTAATATCCCTTCACAAAAGTTAGTGGAGAAGCAAGGGTTTAAAAGAGAGGGACTACTAAGACACTATGAATATACTTGCGGGAAATTTGATGATTTGTATATGTATTCCATTTTAAAAGGGGATATTTGATATTGACACCACCCTGAATTTTTTGTACGATATGTAAAATCGTTATATGATAAATTCGTTGAAGAAGAGAGTAATCGATACGAGGCTGGAAAGCGAGTTAGGGGTGGTGGGAGCCTAATACACGAAGGGTCGATGAAGCGCACTTTGGAGAAATATCCTGAACGTCTAGTAGGGAAAATCGGGGAAGACACCTCGTTACGAACGTAAAAGCGGTCACAATTGTGGCAACTAGAGTGGTACCACGGGAATTTTAGCTCTCGTCTCTTATAAGAGACGAGGGCTTTTTATATTGGAGGAGAAATCATGAACCTGACAAATCAAATCGCATATGTCATTTCAAATGCTTTAGAAAATGAATGGACTGTTGATCAAGTAGAGCAGTTACTAGAAAAGCCTAAGCAGATGGAATTAGGAGATATTGCATTTCCATGTTTTACGTTAGCCAAGAAATTACGTAAAGCACCGCAACAAATAGCGTTAGAGTTGAGTACGAAGCTACTGGATAATTTAATAGCAAATGTTCAAGTCATTGGTGGGTATGTGAATATTTTCTTCAATCGGACGTTAGTTACAAACCAAGTTTTACAATCTATAACGTCGGATCAACAGCAGTATGGAAGTAAAAGTATTACGCATAAAAAAATTGTGATTGATTTTTCCTCACCGAATATTGCAAAGCCTTTTTCAATGGGACATTTACGTTCAACAGTAATTGGAAATGCGCTAGCTAATATTTCGGAGAAGAATGGGTATGAAGCTATACGCATTAATCATCTAGGGGATTGGGGTACACAATTTGGCAAGCTTATAGTTGCTTATAAATTATGGGGAAACAAGGAGAAAATCCTTGCAGCGCCAATTGAAGAGTTATTAAAGATTTACGTGCATTTTCATGACATTGCAGAAAAAGATAACTCTTTAAATGAACAAGCTCGTGCAGCTTTTAAATCGCTCGAAGAAGGCGATGAGGAGGCACTATCCTTATGGAATTGGTTCAAAGAGGCATCTTTAAAGGAATTCCAATTAATCTATGAACTTTTGGGTGTTAACTTTGATTCGTATGCTGGGGAGGCTTTTTATAACGATAAAATGACTAAAGTGGTCGACGATTTAAAAGAGAAGGGATTGTTAATTGAGTCTGACGGTGCTTTTGTAGTAGAACTCGAAGATATGCCGCCAAGTCTTATTACTAAAAAAGATGGGGCTACCCTTTATGCTACACGCGATCTAGCAGCAGCAATGTATCGTCATCAAACATATAATGCGAGTAAAACCTTTTATGTTGTGGGAAATGAACAAACACTACATTTTAAGCAACTATTTTCGGTTCTTCAAAAAATGGGGTATGAATGGTCTAAACAGCTAGAACATGTACCGTTTGGGATGATGCTCAAAGACGGTAAAAAAATGTCTACGCGCAAAGGTAAAGTCATATTGCTTGCGGACGTGATAGCTGATGCTATTAAAACCGCAAAGCATAATATAATTGAGAAAAATCCAACATTAGAACATAAAGAGGAAATCGCAAAGCAAGTTGGAGTAGGAGCAGTTATTTTCAATGATTTAAAAAACGATCGAATGAATGATATTGAGTTTTCGTTGGAACAAATGCTTAATTTTGAAGGAGAAACAGGACCTTACGTACAATATACGATCGCTAGAATTTGTTCGTTACTCCAAAAAGGTAACTTCGATGCTGAAGCATTCACTTTTTCTTCTAATGGAGTTGAAGCGTGGCCTATTATCCAGCTACTCGAGGATTTCCCGCGTATTGTAGAAAAAGCATTTAATCATGCGGACCCATCTCAAATTGCGAAGTTTAGTTTACTGCTTGCGCGCCAGTTCAATAAATATTATGCTAATACAAAAATTTTAGCCGATGATGGAAAGACTTCTTCTAAGTTAACATTAGCATTTTCGGTATCTGTTGTATTGAAGGAATCCTTACGTCTTTTAGGTGTACCAGCTCCCGAGAAAATGTAATGCTGGAGTTATAAGCTCTTTATACACATTTATAATATACACCATAATTGATATTGAGATAGATTGTAGTTTTGTTAATATATTTCAACAAGTTGCTGGATAAAAATCACTTCTCTAGTTTTTCGTAGAAGTGATTTTTATTGGATATTTATGTTAAAATCGCTGTTAGAGTGTGAAGAAATAAACTTAAACTAAAATAGCATGCTAGTAGTATAAGGTTTTATAACTAATTTATAGAAATTAATAAGTTATTTGTTTTAGAAATCACAGTTAATTAAGGAGTTCATAATGGAGATTTCATTAATAAGACATGGTAAATCACAATTGACAGAAAATGATAAAATAACTTTTGCAGAGTTTAAGAAGTGGGTTGAAAAATATGACTTTAACGGGGTGTTTGAAGAATCAACATATCCTAAAGTCACAATTGAAAAAGTAGCAACTGCAAAGCTTGTAGTTACGAGTGATTTAAAAAGGTCTATTGTCTCAGCGGGCTTATTAAATCCTAAAACAAAAACAATTTCCGACCCTTTATTTCGAGAAACAGAGTTACCTGCTAATCCAACAATATTTTTTAATATAAAGTTAAAGCCAAATAACTGGGCAGTAATTTTAAGACTTCTATGGTTTAGTGGTTATTCTAATAAATGCGAGTCTTTAAAGCAGGCGAAATTGAGGGCAAAAAAGGCTTCACAACAATTAATTAGTTACACAAATGAACATAAATCAGTAGTTTTAGTTGGTCATGGTTTTTTTAATATGTTAATCGCCAATGAATTGCAGAAAATGGGTTGGAAAGGCAAAAGAAAAACAGGTGCAAGACATTGGAGTTGTACTACATATTCCTTGTTGAACTAAAGAGGGGCGTTTCTGCTTAAAGCCGAGACGCTTTTTTACGTACGCAGCAATTTAGTTCAATAAGCAGGAATGGATTTTGTTAATAAATGTAACTTATTTTCTTTTTGATCGTATAAAAGTTAAAGGTAATAAACATATATGATATAACTCTCTTTAAGGTTGAGGGTAACAGAAAACTTTTCTTCAACAAACAAAGCAATTTAGCCGAAGAAGAGGGAGTTATACAAGAAGTAAAAATGACGAAAATCAATACATATCTTATTCAATTAGCAGTTACGATACTAGTTATTTTGGGAGTAACTTTACCTTCCGAACTTTAGAACTGATTAGACCAAATTATGGGGGGATATATCGGGATTGTACTTCTTATTGCAGCATTGATTTGGAGAAAAATAAACAAGTAATTTTGTTAAGCTAGCGAGTGCGTTTCTACAATAAGTGAAGATCCTTTCTCACTAATCGGGCAGGATTTATATATGGATTTATGTAGAATTCACCAAAAGATGGGAGGGAGTTTAAATGAAAAAATGTATTCTACTAATGTCATTTTGTTTTATTTTAATCTTATCTGCTTGTTCCCAAAGTGAAGAAGATACACAGGAATATTTAGGGGTTATAGGTGATGGAAAAACTTTGGGTTATGAGTACACCGTAACAAAAGAAAAAAATAAACTTTCTTGGAAGGTTGGCTACAAAGGAGATATATCTATTATCGAAGAGAGTGCTGCCAATAAAGACGATTTAGTAAATTACATGCATGCTGTAAATGATAGTAAATTGGTATTAGCAAAACTAATTACATCGGTATCATACTTATTAATTGTTATTATAACAACACTTGTCCTATATAAGAAAAATAGAAAAATGCTTAAAGATGGCGGTGTAATTATATCTATATTAACAGGAATTGCAATATATATAGCCTTCAAAGCATCATTTGATTTGAGTAGTTTATTACAAGATGCAAAATACTACTATTTGACACTAACTAATTAAAATAGCAGTGAAGCGTTGGAAAAATTCTTAACCAAAACTGAAAAAAAGTTAGGGAATTGAAATAAACTAAACCTGTTTGAAGAGAGGTAATCAAGGACTATTCCCACAATTTTTTAAATCTGCGAATCCATTTCCATTTAGAGATTATTGATTACACTATGTATAGAAATAGGCGTTTCTTCCAGAAGGAGAAGCGTTTTTATTTATTGAGCTAACAAAGCAAGTTAGTTCAATAAATAAATTGCATAAGAAGGAATTCAAGTAGTTAAAAGAGAATTGGAATATAAGTGGTTATAAAAGTCTTTGGGGGGATAATGATGGATCTTAAGAAGGTTAATAAAATTTTTAAAGTTGTAGGCGTAAAAGGCAGTGGAGCTTTTGTTAATTTTGGTACCGAAGTTCCCAAACTTGCCAAGCAATTTCTAACTCGTTTAGATGAAGTTGAAAATCATTCGAGTATTGAAATAGCTCTTTTCGAACCTAAAAGAGATACTAACCACCTGGAAGGTCACTATTATGTAGGAGTAATTGTTAATGAGTCTGTAAAAGAAGTTCCGGTGGGGATGGATTATATCGAAATTGCTCAACCCTATGTTATGGCTAGGGGAAAAATAATTAATATCGATAACGTACATAACCAATTATTAATATGGGCAGCTGATCAGGGGTATAAAAGGGATTTAGTATCTCATATTGTTGAGACCTATCATCCAATAGAAAATAGTCAGGAAGAAGTAGAGATTTACTTACCAATTCATCCTTAATAACATCGCATTATAGTTGAAGTGGGAACTTAAAATAACAAAAAATTAAAGACAGACAGGAGTTAGATACATGATAAAAGGTTTTGGAGGAATATTTTGGAGAACTAAGAATCTTGAAGTTATAAAAAAATGGTACAGTGAAGTGTTGATGATTGAAATAGATAAATGGAATGGGACGGTGATTAAACCCCAATCAGGAAATGAGACTATCTTTTCTTTCTTTACCGAGAATGACAGTTATTTTCCAACAGAACAACAAGTGATGTTAAATTTCCAAGTAAATAATATAGACGAGACTATTAAGCATCTTGAACAGATTGGTGTACCTCTTGTAAAGGAAAAAGAGATTAGTGAATTTGGTAAGTTTATTTGGATTAAAGATCCTGAAGGTCGACTGGTCGAGCTTTGGGAAAAATAGAGGGTTGTAATCATTTGCTATTAAGCAAACGGGTGCTTTACTTCAAGAAGGAGTAAAGCATTTTTTATATATTCAACTAAAGCAGCAGGTTAGTGAAATAAGAAATTTCTACTTTTAAAAAAACTAACGTGGTGCGTTTACTTAAGAAGGCTTAACGCTTTTATTAAAATTATAGTTATAAGGGGCTTATATAGTTGAGGGTAGGTTATAGTGTTTTAAAAGAAATAAACGAGAAAGCGTTCACCCCCAGTGCATCTGATTATGGATTAACTCAAAGAGAGTTTGAGAACTTTATCTTTTTCCTTGAGCAAAAAGGATATGTCGAAAAAGTATTGAGAGTGAATGAGAGGTTTTCTTTAAATACTGCTCGTTTAACAGCAAAGGGTATTGAGTTATTAGAAGAGAACAAGCTTTATATGGAATCATACCCAGAAAGAAGTGGTTTGAAAGCATGGATACAAGTAGATAAAGAACTGTATTCAAATGGAGCTGAGGCAGAATAAGGGTATAGTTTTATACTAATAAGCTTTTGAAAATATGATAAGATTCACTTAAACTATAGGGTTCTTTAGCTAATCTTGACCATCTTTTCGAAGGTCTATTTTTATGACCAAAACATCAATTTGATATTAGTGATCCATTGTGAAATGTTACACTTAAACTCACACAGCAGGTTAGTGGAATAGGGTATATTTTAAATTGAATGTCTAATTCAAAGGGGTGTTAATCATGAAAAGAGTATATTCTTTATTATTGTGTATAGCATTAGTTGGATGTTCTCAAGAACCAAAGAATGAAATAAGTGAACCAAGTAAACTGTTTGTTAATAAGGGTCAATCATATAATATTGAAGAAGTAGTAAATGACCACTATGATATTCAAAATTTAGAGGGTTTAGACAGATTTGTTAAGAATGTGGAAAATCAAAAAGAAGCAATAATAAATTATATTCAGTATGGGATAGAGGGACAACGAGGAGTTAGGACATTATCGTTTGATGGAGAACAAATTAATGTTTCTCATAGTGTAAATGGTGATTTTATTGAAGAATATAATTGCAAAAAAGTATTAGTTGAAATTGAAGAAGAGATACAAAAGTATATTCTCAGCGAATGTACGGGTAATTTTATCGGGGATTTCGAGTTATTATCAATTCCAAATAAATTGAACTAACGCGGCAGGTTAGTTCAATATGGTAAAGAATTTTTTAGATGAAATATAGAGGAGTACATTGAATGGGCATGGTTTTCGTTTTCCCTTGTTGCTGAGCATTTTATAACTCCTATGAGGTTATAAAAGAGAATAAAAAGTTGAGAGAAAGAATTGAAAAATTAGAAGAAGTGTATTAAAAATTTTATCTAACAGGGGCATTCGTTGATAATCTTGGGTTGGTTAGGCGCAGATCTTATTGAACTAATGCAGCAGTTTAGTTGAACAAGAGTTTGAAACTTTAGTACTTAAAATGCATCTAATCTTTCAAGGGGGTGTTATTGTGAAAAATAAAATTACAATAAGTATTATATTATTGATTAGTTTATTTTTTGCTGGCTGTTCTGGTGATTATCAAGAAGGTTTTACTTTCACAGGTACAGTAGAGGAGATACTTGTTGAAGAAGAAATGTTAGTTATTAAAGAATATGGCGGGGTTGATGAGGGTAGACGAGAAGGAAATGTCTACGAAATACCAGTCGATAATGTAGAGAGCTATAAGGTAGGGCAAAAACTTGAAATAACTGCCTTTTCTAATATTGATGCAGATATTTGGGATTTAGACCATATGAAATTCGATATAAAACCAGTCGAAAATTAGACTTCTTCTTCAACTAACGGGGCAGGTTAGATGAAGAAGGGTTTATAAGTATACTTAGAGAATACTAAAATCAAGAAAATCTTATTTTGAGGTGATTATTGTGATGGATATTTTGAAAATAGAACGGTTATATACAATTGAAGATTATCTTGAAGAGCTCTCTGAACTTTTAATAAAAACAGTAGAAGATGGAGCTTCCATTGGTTTTTTATCACCAATGGAAAGTTTAGTTGCATTAAATTATTGGAAAACTGTACTAAGCCCTGAAGTTACTCTGCTTGTGGCTAAATCCAACAATAAAATTGTTGGAAGTGTACAGCTTCACTTATCTACAAAGCAGAATGGAAGTCATAGAGCTGAAATTGCTAAATTAATGACACACCCTAAGTATAGACGTAGTGGTATTGGTCGTTTGCTTATGCAAAAATCTGAAGAAATAGCAAGGAATGAAGGAAGATCATTAATAGTTCTTGATACAAGAGAAGGAGACCCTTCTAATTTTCTATATACATCACTAGGATATAGTAGAGCAGGACGGATTCCTGACTACGCCAAATCAGTGAATGGTGAATTAGCTGCTACTATCTTTTATTATAAAAATCATTAAATGTGTTTAGTAATTGGAGTTAATTAATAGGAAGTATTCGAGGTTGTCAATTAGTTAAAGTTTGTGAATATAAGTATTAAACTATCGGGTGCTTTAGTTAAACGAGACCATCATATTGGACTGCCCCGTAAATGTTAGACACCAACTAACATTTACAGGGTGTTTTTATGTTCAAAACATAAAGTAGATTTTGGTGATCTAGTGTGAAATTTTACACTTAAACTAACGAATCAGGGTAGTTCAATAAGTAAATTAGAGGGGAAATCAATTTTGGATCGAAATATAATAAAAAACGAGATAAAAAAATACACCGAATATTAGAAGAAAATGAAGTAGTTTATTGAATTAATAAAATATAGCTAAAAAAAGGAAAAAAGTTATTTTAAAGGAGGTAAAAGAGTTTGGATTACTTTGATTTTAAAATAAAAATTGCTACAAAAGACGATAGTAGTGTAATTATTAAAATGTTAAAGCAGATAGCTCAATGGATGAAAGATAGTGAAATAAACCAATGGAAGTTTCTATTAGATGGGGGTGATGATGAAGAGATTGAACAAGCCATATCTAATCAAGAAACATACATTGTTTTGAAAGATAAGGATATTGTAGCTACGTTCACACTATTATCTAAACAAAGTGAATGGGACAGGGATATTTGGGGAAGTGATATTTCTTCAAAATCGCTTTATTTACATAGACTTGCAATTGTTCCTACTTATATGAAGAAAGGTATAGGTAAAAGTATATTGACTTGGATACAAGACAATGTAAGTGATAAAGAATATCTTAAGTTAGATTGTGTTGCAGATAATATTAAATTAAATAACTTTTATATGAACAATAACTTTGAACTTGTTGGCTTAGCCGATGGACATAGTAAATATCAAAAAAGTATAAAAAAGAATTAGAAATTCTTCAACTAACGGGTGTTGAGTAAAATAGAACATCATTTCGATGGTCTATCTTTACGTCCAAAACATCAAGAAGATTTCGGCGATACAATATGAAATATTACGCTTAAACTAACGGCGCAGGAATAAAAAAGGGAAATGGGGATTACAAGTGAGAGGTTTATCTTTCGAAATTCCAAACGCTTACGGAAAACATTTGTTCGAAATATTAGATGGTATCAATATAAAAGGATTAACTTGGAAAATTGGTGGAGGAGAATCATATTTTATTGAAAATAATACATTAGGGAACTCTCTATTTCCAAATATCTGCATATTAAATGGGGAAGGACTACTTAAGGAAATTTCAAAAGAAGACTATTACCTTATATTCGTTGATCTAAAGGGATTTCAGAAAAAGTCAGATGTGAGAGAGATTGCAACTTATCAAGAATTTGTTGATAGTGGATGTAAATTTGTACTCTTATTAGTCGATTCTTCGTATGTAACGATTTATTCAAAAGACCAAATAACTATTAAGCATATATTTTCTAAGGCAGTAACTGCTGGTTACAAAAATATAGAGTATATTACAGATGAAAAAGATACAAGAACAACGTTGATAGCTTTTTAAATATATAATTTGGGTGTCATTTGATCAGTAGATTGTAGAGTTATATATCCATATAACGGTGCAGTTTAGTTCAATAACTTTATACATGGAATCTTCATTAAATTGGTAGGTTTTACGGTATTTAAATGAAATTTTATTATACTACAAGTCATTATCTTTAATATTCAGAAGTATTTGAAACCTTCTTTTTACTTTTTCGTAGATATTAGAAAGGGGATGCAAAGATGGAGCAGGTTAGTTTAAGAAGGAGTCCTGGGGGGATTGGAGGGATTAATCAATAAGTATATTCAAGAGAAGCTTATTTTGATGGGGGTGAGTCGCATAATTATTAGAAAGCTGGTTTCTGCTGTAATGACTTGTGTGTTGGTAATGTTAAGCTTTTTCTTTGTTGGACAGACTGCTTTTGCAATCATAGTAGGTATGTATCTACTTCCAATACTTTTAATTTATGGAGTACCAGCATCTATTCTCTCTGATTTCGTCACAAAAAAACTAGGAGCATTCCTTAGAGGGTTTACTGCGTTTTTCATGCACTTATTCCTTGCCTCTTTGTTTGTAGTGATACCAACCTTATTTTCAGAATGGGAAAGAGATTTGTTACTCTCTGACATCAGGAGCTTATTTTATAACTTTTATTTCATTATTTCGCTTTTATCTTCAAGTCTGTTCTACTGTATTGATGAATTTCTTAGGTCTAAATTGGCTAAATATTTGTATCAGAAGATTTTCTTGTCTAATAGAGTTAAAGATTTATGTGAAAAGATTGGGGACTTGAGGATTTAGTGAGGTTATATTATCTTGTTCAACTAACTGGGTGCTTTACTTGAAGTACGTTGAGTTGATCTAAGGTGCTCTTTCCTTTTTAACTAAAGCAGTAGTTTAGTGAACCAGGATATTTAAGAAAAAATGGAGATTCTACTACTTTAATCACAAATTATGAGGTGAATTTATGGGGAAGAAAATTTATAACGGTAGGTTTATTGCAAACACTGAGGAGAGTTTAGTTTTATTTATCATTGGAATGCGTATTAATAAAATTTTTTCATTCACAAAGTGGGTACCAGTTTTTCAGGCAATGGGTCCTATGATTAAAGAATTATATCAGAACCCTGAATTGGGATTCCGTCACACTGAATTCCTTTTAAGTTGGAGGGGAGTTACACTGGTCCAGTATTGGAGAAGCTTTGAAGATTTGGAGGCATATGCACACGGGAAAACTCACTTAGTTGCTTGGAAAAACTTTAACCAAAAGATTAAAGATGATGGAAGTGTTGGGATATACCATGAAACATACATAATAGAAAAGGGCGCATCAGAGGCTATATATAACAATATGCCAAAGTTCGGACTTGCCAAAGCCTATTCTCATATTCGTGTAGCTTCAAAGACGGAGTCAGCAAGAGGTAGAATAAGTAAATAATCTATTAATACGAATCCTTCATCTGAAAAAGGATTCGTATTAAAAAGTTGTTCTTCAACTAACGGGTGCTTTAGTAGAAGAACCGGCCGCCTTCTATACCAGTTTTTTAGGAGAATAATGAAGCAAAAAAATTATTTCATAAAGCGGCTACGATGTACAAGACTGGTTGGTTTTAATGCTTACCCGATTTAGTAAGATATTCCTTCGGTTGATTTGTATCCAGTAATTCAATTTCTACATTCTTAAAATGATCAACTATCAGCAAATCCTGTAACTGGTATGCCTTCAACATTGCTTTTGACAGTAACAATTCGAGTTAAAAAAGGAGATGATTACTATATAACGGGGCATATGGCTTATGGTAATCCTCAATGGAGAACATTCGAAACCTGTGAAGATGTATTGATAATGTTCCAAGGACCGCATGCTTATATCTCTTCTTCCTGGTATGAACAGGCAAATGTCCCGACATGGAACTATCAAGCTGTCCATGTATATGGCACAGCCATCATTTTGAACGAAGAAGAGTTAAAACAGGACCTGACAATGTTGCTGCAAAAATACGAAAAACACAGAAAGAATCCAGTTTTATGGGATAATCTTTCTCCACAGTTATTAAAAAAAGAACTAAAAGGTATTGTTGGATTTAAGATTAAGGTACATGAAATTCAAGCTGTCGATAAACTAAGTCAAAATCGTAACGAAGAGGACTATCAGAACATAGTTAATAAACTCTATGAGGAAAAGGATATGAACTCTCAACAAATCGCACAAATGATGGAGAGGAAATTAAAAAAGGACAAATAATTAGACATATAAAAATTTCTTCAACTAACGGGTGCTGTAGTTAAAGAACATGGGTTGCTTAGGCAGCTCTTTTTCTTTTTGAACTAACGAAGCAGGTAGTTGAAGAAAAGAGCAAAAGAAGGTATTAGCAACTTTGTGTAGAATTAGAATTATGTCTGGCTATTGATTTTTTATAGCTGAAACTTAAGGAAGGGGTGACATATTGAAAAAGATAGAAATTCAAAATAGCATGCTGATGAGAGGGATTATCTCTTAGCTAAGGTTTAATCCTCTCAAAGGTAATGGGAGGAAAAATAGAGATGATGAATTTAGGAAACATGGTCAGAGGGTTATCTTCCGATACTGTCGCCCAGAGTCTCATTCAATTCTGGGAATATGACGAGGGAACTTTGGAGGTTTGGCGTGCAAGTTCAAACTTTGTGTATGCTTTTGAACGTAACCAAGTTCAGTACTTTTTAAGATTTTGTTTTGATCAGGATATTTCTATTGAACAAATAAAAGCTGAGCTAGAGTTCATGCAATATTTACAATTGAACGAATTTCCATCTGTAACACCGATTTACTCAAAAAGTGGAGAATTAATTGAAACACTTAAGACTCGAGAAGGAACATATATTGCAGTTGTCTTTAGTGCGGCAAACGGAATCAATTTGGATTCCGATAAAATTACCGAAAAACAGATGGAGAAATGGGGAAAATCACTTGCCTCACTTCATTGTTTGTCCAAGACTTTCGAGCCTGTATCTGAAAGAAGAAAGAGTTGGTTGGACACAGTACAGTTCATGGAAAGTGTTTTTCAAAAGCATCCTAGGGAACAAGTAGCCCTTTTAGAGCTACGAAGGGTGACCACTTGGCTTCAATCGATACCTAGTGGAAATGATGTGTACGGATTGATACATTATGATTTCGAATTGGATAATATCTTTTTTGAAGAGAATAAGAATCATAGTTTCAATATAATCGATTTTGATGATGCAATATATCACTGGTATGCACTTGATATTGTAACAGCCCTTGATGATTTTATTGACGATGACAATTCCCATTCAAAATTACTGACTCAGTCTTTTTTGAACGGATATCGTTCCATAACTGTTCTAGAAGATGTTGCAGTGGCTCAGTTTCCACATTTTCGAAGATATGCGAACTTATATAAGTTTTCCAAATTGCTAAGTTCTTTGGATTATGGAAAAATTAATGAAACACCACCCTGGTTTGATAAATTAAAGGTAAAGTTAGTTCGTGTTGCAGATGAATTAAGACAGAGCTTTCAAAAACCATGGTAAAAGATAACATGAAATAAATACAAGTTTTATTAAAAAAGAATCTATTCCCATTAATATTTATAATAAGCAAGTTAGTGAAACGTTTCACTTAAACTAACGGGTGCTTTAGTAAAAGATCTTGGAGTTGCCATTGGTAACTCTTTTTCTTATTGAACTAAAGAAGCAGATTAGTTCAATAAGCAAAATTGAATTTTAAACATTTTCAGATGCAAAATTTATATGAAATTGGAACCTCCATTCGTTTCAAACGTAATAAAGCAAAGGCAGTATTTTTAATTAGGGGTGAATGAATGGTTAGAAGAAGAGGAACTTATCAAATAAATATTAGTGACAAGCAGCTCGTATGTTTATTTTGTCAGCACGATGAAATTTGGAGTTACCAACTATAATGTCACTGGACATTTCCGGTAATGGAGCGACAGTCAGTGGTGTATCGTGGTAGTTGGAGTCAGACTAACGGATGGGCTCTAACGCACCATAGTTAAGAGACCTTCCACACCCACCGTAGAATCAGTATGGACGGTTTTTCACCATTTTCATTCTCTGTGGTGAAGCGCTGATTTTTTCGCTTCATGAATGGCTAACGGGTGCTCTACTTCAAGAAGGAGTGAAGCCTTTTTTCTTATTGAACTAACTTAGCAGGTTAGTTGAAGATTGCATAGAGTCAAGAGTTTTCAACTATCGCTTTTTACGTATTTATCAGAGTTCTCTTAAGGATGTATATCATGCATTTTTACTTATACTATTTGAAATAGTGAACTTTTGTAGATATTCAGAACTCAGACTATAACAAGCAACTTTTTTCTTCCACTGCTTGACTACATCAATGTTGTCATCGTCGTTACAGTAGACAAAGAAATTCATTTCTTTTTTTCTATTTTTTACGTTAATGACAAATGGAATAACATTAGTCTCTGGATTTAGAAAAAACTTTTCATTCCCCGGGAAAATATGTTGCCTTTCTAAATATAGAGATTCATTAAAATGATCAATAAATTTAATCTTTTCTTCCTCTGTTAAGTGATTTCCGTTAAAGGTTACAGTAATACCTTGTGAAACAAGTTTTGGATGAAGTTCAAACTTACTTAAAGCCCATCCCACAAGTGCACTTGGTGGAGTCATTAAAAATTTTAAAATTGCTCCAATTATTATAATAACAATAGTCGTCCATGTCACTTCATATCAACTCCATATTTTTTAAAAATATCTGGTTACCTATATACCAGCAGGTACTTGTGATTTTATATTAATGACACCAGTTTAATAAAGCAATTAAATGTGGGATGTTTCACTAAATGTTCATTTAAGAAAAACTCTTTTCAAGGGATATTTAGCAATATAAATAGGATTCAAAGATTTTTAAATCTCTTGATAAAAGGACTTTAAATATGATTTTAAAGTTTTGAGAAATGGTATAATGCAATAAATTGGATGGCTAAATTTATTTAAAGGTGGATGGGTACAAACAATAATATTTATTTTAATATAATTAGTTTAGATAACTTTTTTTATAATGATACAATAACGATTGAGCTATGAATATTTTGCTTTAGTCGTAATTATTTTCATACAAACTTAACATTCATAGGTGTTATCGTTTTTCTATTGTCTATCATTGCACTTGGTGTGTAAATTAGTTTTTCGTTTAGTGGAAATTAGCGTAAATAACCTATTGGTCGAATGACTCAATAGGTTATTTATTTATTATGATTGCATTAAAGTTAAGGAACATTTGGTTACAATATTTAAAATAAGTTTTTGAAAAGGGATGCAAATAAATGGACTGGGATATTAATCGTAAAGCTAAAAAACCGATTTATAAACAAGTTGCTGAGTTTATTGAAAATGGAATTGCTGATGGAACTTTTCCCCCAGATAAGCCACTCCCCTCGGAGAGATACTTGGCTACTGAGTTAAAAATAAATAGGAGTACTGTTGTAGCCGCATATGATGAACTTGAAGCAAATGGTCTAATCCAACGTAATCGTGGAAGTGGAACCATTATAAGTAAGGATATATGGGGGATAACTAAAAAGCGTATACCAAGTTGGCACAGATACATTGAAGCGGGTTCATTTTTACCTAATTCACCGGTTACTCAAAGAATACGTAAAGAGATGGAGGAGCGAAAATTAATTAATTTAGCCAGTGGTGAGTTATCGGAGGACCTCTTTCCAATGAAAGCTTTAGGGGAGATTACTTCAACTCGGTCTTTTATCGGTAGGCTAGGTTATGATCATCCACAGGGGAATGCAGTTTTAAGAACTACAATTACAAATCATGTGAAGGGATTCCGAAATATTGAAACAAATCCAACTTCCATCCTTATTACATCTGGAGCGCAACAAGCTTTACACCTAGTCGTTCAATGCTTATTAAAGCCCGGCGATGCAGTGGTGATTGAAGATCCCTCATATCATTATAATCTCCAAATATTTAAATCAGCAGGTTTAAGAATTTTCTATTTACCAGTAAGTGAGGATGGTGTAGATCCAAATAAGTTACTGGAATTACATAAAAAACATCGTATAAGAATGATATTTATAAATCCTGCTTTTCAAAATCCAACAGGAACTTTGCTAAAAAAGAGCCAACTGGAAGCTATTTTAGAAATATCATCAGAACATGGAATTCCTGTTGTGGAAGATGACCCGTATAGTTTAACGTCTTTTAATGGAGAAGAAGTTTCAACATTAAAATCTCTGGATAAACACGGAACTGTTATATACATTAGCTCTTTATCGAAATTTGTTGCTTCAGGGCTAAGAATTGGCTGGATTATAGGACCGCGCTCAGTAATTGAGAGATTATCAGATGCCAAACAACAAATTGATTTTGGACATTCTAGTTTTACCCAATGGATTGCTAACGATTTTTTAGAATCAGAGCATTTTCATTCTCATATCAAGAAATTAGTGAAGGAATTAGAAAAGCGGCGCAATCAAATTGTTACAAGTTTTAATTATTTTCTAAAAGATCAAGTGGAATTTACTATTCCCACAGGTGGTATCCATTTTTGGTGCAAATTAAAAAAAGAAGTCAATGAAATGAAATTATTAGAAAATTGTGTAAAGCGAGGAGTTATCTATGTTCCTGGTTCTATGATGGGTTCAAAAAAAAATTATGCCCGATTCACTTTTGCTAGAGAGAATGAAGAGACCATTGATGAAGGAATAAAAAGATTTGCGGATGCACTAAACTCAACCAAATAAAAATAGAGAATCATGATTTCATTCATGATTCTCTTTTATATGGTCTATGTAAATGGATGGGTAAATAAGTATTGGAGTGGATGATTAAAGTAACAAGGATGATATTAAATTAATGGTTGATGTAGGTGCATCAAGGATAGGCACTAGTTCTGTAGTAAGGATATTTGGATTATAGTTTGATGTATTTTTTTAATCTACTAGTCCACAGATTCCAATCCGGATATTGAAGATGGAGTAGCACATAAAGCTAAAGGTTGACTAAATGGCTGTTAGTTGCTGGGGTTTATATAAATTAGTGAAATATTGCACTTAAACTCGATCTCGGACTTTCCATTGTCATTGCACTCGAAAAACGATCAAGCCTTTTTTATCCAACACCGAACGGCTTATCCGAACGTGCCAACGTAACAGTTCATTGATTTCGTTGAAAAGATGGAGCTTACACTTTTGGAGGGCGCTGTCCATGGAGAGGAACATTTTAATTCAAAAGAAAACCTTGAAGAAGTATTTGGTTTACTCGTTTGTGTATTAAATTAAATTCATGCGGATGACAATTTTGCCACCCGCATGAATTTATTTTTTTATTTTTATAAACAGTGAACCATTTCTTTATAACCAAAATATTATAAAAGAATGAAATGAAAGGAGAATCATATGGTTGTATCACTTGGAATGGCAAAGGTTTTGTTGGAAGCGTCAGAAAAAAAAGCTAGGGAAATGGGACTGTCGGAGAATATAGCAATTGTTGATGTGGGAGGAAACCTCAAAGGCTTTATAAGAATGGACAATGCCAAGTTTGGAGGAATAGAGATTGCTATAGATAAGGCATGGACAAGTGTCGCGATGCAAATGCCTACTTCAAATCTTGCGAACGCAGCGCAGCCTGGTGGGCCGTCATACGGCATCAATACAACGAACCAGGGAAGAATTGTAGTTCTCGGAGGAGGTGTTCCTTTAGTACACAACCAGAAAATAGTGGGGGGTATTGGTGTCAGTGGAGCAACAAGTGCACAGGACATAGAAGTAGCAAATGCAGCTGTTAGCGTCTTTGAGGCAATGGTTCAGCGTCAACACTAGCAATAAAGTGAATATTCATAGGTGCAACGTTCACTACCAGCCATAAGGAAAGTTTCTATCACTGTTTTTGGAATATTCGATTTTTCTTATTTAAACCTATGTTAGTTACAGGTGCTTCTATGATGCCCAAATTTTAAGCGTAATCGGAATAATCGTGGGTGCAATTCTTACTTTTACTTTTTTCTCTATTAGGAAATTTGGAAATAAAGAAGCACTTAATAAATCGGTATATTAACCTGCTATTTTATCGCTATTTTTTTCACTTACGGGTGCTTTACTTCAAGATGGAGTAAAGCCTTTTTTCTTATTGAACTAAAGGAGCAGTTTAGTTGAATAAGGAAAGGTTATTTAAGTTCTCTTGTCGAAACGCTTATTGGTATAATGGTCGTATAGATTCTCCAGTAGCGGATGTAGCTTATCAACAATATCGATATATTGAAGGATTAAGAGGTAATCCACCATATGGTTCCGAATTACCATGGCATTAAGAAAAAATTAGGGAAAGGGGAAAATGTAATCGAGAAGAAAAGCTTAATCGCATTTATCATTTATTTCATAGTGACATGTATCTGCCTGTTCTACTTTTTTTATGATACGAAAGAATACGAACGTATAAATTCCCTTTCCTACTTTTTACCAACAATACTAACATTATTTTTAGTAACGTGTGGCTATATTCTGTTTTTAGCTTTTGGTGATAAAAAAGATAAAGAGATACTCTTTAAAATGATCATTTGGTTCATTATTGGAATCGGGAGTACCACTTTGTTATATGAATTCGTCAAACCGAGTTATACTTATGCAGAAGCGAAAGCAATAGTAGAGCAAAGATACGAGGAAGTAGATGTTATAGACAGTCATTTTACAACTTCTACTCAAGTAGAAACTGGTAAAGAAATCTACCGTATGACTGCAATTAAAGATTCAAAAAAAATCCAGTTAGTTTTTAATCCGTACACAAAGGAAATAATATTTCTCAAATAAAATTACCTAGAATTTTATCGGAGAATGAAGTTCCTATTTTGTATACGCTGAAATTTAAAGACAAATAAAAAACACCGATTTATTATTAAGTGAATTGAACCCCGAATTAGGGCACTTCTTTACAATGGATTGATTATACGGTGACGAATAATAAAAGCCTTTAGGCTGTTTAAGATTCATAGCATTGTTATGTTTATTTTGCTATGTGACCAATCAGCCCAAGGGCTTTTTCATCTTCTTCAACTAACGGGTGCTTTAGTAAAAGTTCATGGGGTTGCCATAGGTAACACTTTTGATATCTATGAAGTGGAAGTAAGTATATTAGTAGATTCACCAACAAGTGTTAATGCTTACGGCTCTAAAATTAAAAAGGGTGAATCCCTTATGTTTGAATTTCTGGAAGAAGATTTCAAGTTAGACGGCGAGGCTACAATGGAAGTTTCAATCTTAAAAATAACAACATAGAAAATAATGAGAATGTAATCCCAATAGATAAAAAAAATAAAATTGAATTGGACAATAATAAAGAACTAATGTTTGAAATCACTGGAAATTCAATTAATGAAGTTGATTTAAAAAGACTAAATTGAGACTGTGAAGAATTGTACTTAAACTACGGGTGCTTTAGTTGAAGATTATGGGGTTAAATAAGAATTCTTTTTCTTTTTAAACACTCAGAAGGAGAATAAATATGCAGATTATTATTAAAAAATACGAGAGAATAGACGAAGAACAGTTTGCCCGGTTATTACATTTATGTTTTGAGGAAGAATATTTACTAAGTATTGTATATAGCTCTAAATTGAAATTTGCATACTCTGCTTTTTTAAACAATAAGTTAATAGGCATTGTGATTGCTTGGACAAGTAGTTTCCATCCGTATTGTACTTACTTTCGAATATTAAGTAATCCGCTTTATAAAAGGTTAAGTATTGAAGAAAAATTGTTATCTTATGTTGAAAACCTTGAAACGATTAACTTTCCTCTACAGACTTCAGTTTGGGAAACTTCAGCTAACTTAAGAGATGTTTATGAAAACAACGGCTTTAATGAAATTAGAAGAACGTATATGCCGAAATTAAAGGTAACTGACGTTAAAGACGATGGTCCCCATAAAAGCGAAAAATGTGTAATAAGAACTTTAGAGGAGGTTATATCAAAACCAATGCTGGTTGAAAAGCTAGCTCTAGTTGTAAAAAGAAACTATGAAAAAACACACTTAGTAAATCCAGTAGTAGAAAAAGGATTGGAAGAATGGAAAGAAATGATCCTCGCAGACGATGTAGTACCAAATGGAAGTTATAATTACTTAGGCATCGATGAAGAGGACATAATAGCTTATTCATTTCTTCATGAGTCAGATAGGAAAGATACTTTAGAATTAGGCTGGTGTGGCTCATTTGAAACTCAAAATAAAGAGTTAATACCTCAATTAACATTCCAACAAATAAAATATGCTATTAAACATGATATTCAATTTATTATGGGGGAGTTTGATACCACTGATAAACATGCAATGGAAGTATTAAGTACCTTCCCATTTACTCCATGCCCTACTTGGATTACTTATCAAAAATAGCAAAAGAGAATGTTTTCTTGTTCAACAAAACGGGTGCTTTAGTCAAATGCCCATATCGATGGTCAATTTTTACGCCAAAACATCATGGAGTTTTTGGCGATGTAATGTGAAATGTAACACTAAAACGAACGCCTCAGTTTAGTTGAACAAGAAATAGATAGGTTTACATTGGAGGAAGATTTTATGCCGAATTGGAAAAGAGAGATGATTGAAACTTCTCGTGGATGCTTTGAGGTTTTTGTAAAAGGAGAGGGTGAACCTGTTTGTATAACTCATCACTATTCTGAATTTAATGAGACTGGTGACTATTTTGCAGAAACATTTACAGACAATAGGAAAGTTCTTTTAGTTAACTTAAAAGATGCTGGAAGCTCAGATAAAGTAAAGAATGGTTATGAATTAAGCATGGTGGACGCAGTGCTTGACCTTGAAGAAATTCGAAAAGTGAAAGGCTTCTCATCATGGACATTTGCTGGACATTCTACAGGAGGAATGATTGGGGTGTTATATGGAATTTATTTTTCAACTTCTTTAAAATCCCTTATTCTTGTAGGCTCTTCTGCAAGAGAATATAGCTCATCTTCCAGTAAGTGTATTTATAATGAGGGACATCCAAAATATAAAAGAATGCAAGAATTGCTGGAACTTTTAAAACTTCAAAGCCTAGAGGAAGCTGACCGGAGTAGGTTGGCTAAAGAAAGAACTCAATTATCCTTATTCAGACCTGAAAATTATGAACTATATTTTTCGAAAAATATTATGAAAAAAATGTCTGCAAATAGATTAAATTTTTTTAGTAGAGAACAACTGATTTTTGACGTTACTCGCAGATTATCAGCGATTAAAACAAGAACTATCATTCTTTGTGGTAGACATGATGTTCAATGTCCTGTGGAATTCTCAATTGAAATGAGCGATTTAATTCCAAATGCTTCATTACATATTTTTGAACAAAGTAACCATTATCCTTTTTTAGAAGAAGAAATCGAATTTAAGCGTGTTCTACATATCCTATTGTCATGATCTTATTCAACTAAGGGGTGCTTTAATTTAGGACTAAATAAAAGCCACCTCATTTCAATTTTTAATGAGATGGCTACTTTTTATATTTAAGTGACGGAATATTAGACTAATTGTGATTGAATAATATGGTCATTAACAAATGCTCTTATGAAAAATAATTCATTATCATTAGGGTCCCTGTTATTTTCTGCCTTAAAGCACGCTATAGCATTTTCTAGTGAAGCGGATTTTACAGCTCGATTTGATGTTGTTAACTCTTCCCAATATATATTCATTTCATTGGAATCGCAAATCGATTCATGACCAAGTAGGAACATTTCGGCTTCATATTTTTGAATGTCTTTAATCATAGGCATTAGCAACGATTGCTTGAAATGAAATAATGAATTTGTGGTTGTACCATATGCACAATCACCTAAAAAAATAACTTTTTCATCGGGAATATAAATGATTGTAGAGTCATCTGTATGAGTACTTTTGATTCTTTCAAGTATGCAAACTTTATTGCCTAAATCAATAGTTAATGTATTTTCAAAGATTATATCTGGAGAGTTCAACTTAAAACTATCCCTGTTTGGCATATCGCTTTGTATAATCTTCATACACATAGCACTCATCTGATTAGAATTCACATAATTTTGGAGTGAATTATCGTCATAGGAATAACTTTCCCATTCTTTTATGATATCGTTTGTTTGCCTATTAACTATAACAGTCGCATTAAATTCATTCATTCCTAAGAAATGATCCCAATGTGCATGGGTAATTACCACATATTTAACTGGTGGTACATTTAGCTTCTCGATTTCTAGTAAAAAATCTTTAGCATGCTGAGTAGAATTACCAGAATCTATTATTAGACTAGAGTGGTCACCATATATCAATCCTAATGTTGGTCGTTCTCTATCATCTTCATTAGATAAATAATAAATTGTATCACTTAATTTATTTAACATGTTATTTCTCCTCTTTTTTAGATGTTAGTTACATTAAGAGAAAATCTACATGTTTATTCTAAAATTAATAAAATAATTTAAGATTTTCTCATTTTACTTTTTTACCATTGGACTTGTACCTCCTCTTTTCACTAATGAAAAGTATAACATAATCTAATTATTTGTTAAGAAAATTTTGAATATTACTTGTTTTCATTTTTCAATTATTTATAGTTCACAGTTCGAACATATTTTGTAATAGAAGAGAATGAGTTTATTCAACTAACGAGTTTTTAAGTTAAACATGGCCATCTTTTCGAGGGTCTATTTTTATGTCCAACACATTAAATTGATATTGGTGATCCAATGTTAAATGTTACACTTAAACTAACGCTCAGTTTAGTTGAACAAGGTTAAATAGGAAATTATGAAAAGAATAGTAATAATATTTAGGAGGGTTCAAATGCATATAGACAATAAAACAGTATTAGAGTTAGTGGAAATTGATAAATATGACGTCTTAGGTTTAATAGAACTTTCTGCATCAGTTGGTTGGGATTATGATAAACATGAAATTAGAACTGTTATGTCATCTGGTAAAATATTCGGACATAAAAATGCTGAGGGAAAAATTGTTTCGAGTGCTGCAATAATACCTTATGATACTGATTTAGCTTCAATTGGAATGGTTATTGTTAATGAAGAATATCGAGGTTTAGGCTTAGGAAAAAAGGCTACACAGAAATGTATAGACAGTGTTTCTCAAAATACCTCAATAATGTTAATCTCAACTGAGTATGGGAAACCCTTATATGAAAACTTGGGTTTTAATACTGTCGACTATGTACATAAGTATTTAAGTGATAATTATATTCCAACTAAATTATTTAATAATCGAGAAATTATCATAGAGAAATACTGTGAGAATGATATTAATGAAATTATTGAATTAGATTCGGCTGCATTTGGTGATAAGAGAAGAAAATTACTTCTTAACAGGATAAATCAATCAAAACATTGTTTAGTTGTGAGAAATCTAAAGGGAAAGATTATTGGATTTGGATTATCCATTTTAGGACCAGTAAATCTATTAATAGGACCTATTGTAGCACCAGATTCACAAACAGCTGCTTTAATAATCGATAGGTTAGTTATTAATCATCAAGGAAAGTTAAGGATTGATGTGCCATCCAATAATGATGAGTTAATGTTATTCTTGGAGAAAAGCGGATTTGTAAAAGTTAGTAATCCACCGATAATGATAAAGAACTCTTTTAATATGCCATATAGGAATAAAGAGTTATTTGCTATTACTGCACAAATCTTTGGTTAAGGATGGCAATATCCTTATTGCAGTTAAATAAGACCATCATTTAGATGGTATATTATTACGTCCAATACATCAAGTAGGTTTCGGCTATCCACTGTGAAATGTTAGATTTAAGCTAACAAAGTATCTAATTCAATAGAGGGAGACGAAAAATAATATGATAGAATCATGTAGATGTAATGAAACATATGATTTAAAAGTTGAAGCAGATATAGCTGCCGACGCAATTTGGTATAATAAATGTTACTGTAACTTTGACATAGAGTATGTTCCAATTTCAACTGATTTGAAGGCTGAATTAATGGAGTGGACAGTGAAATATGGTAAATGGATTGATTGGGATAACGATGGAATAGTTCCTAATGGAATTGAACTTTAAGAAAGACATAATAAAGAAGGATTGAAACTAACAGAAAAAGTACAAAAAGAACTTGTAAGAAAATATAACGTTTCGTTTTCCCCTTCTACATTTGCAAAAAGATATGCAAATAAAAAACAGTAATTCTTTTTGCACTACCAGGTGCTTTAGTTGAAGAAGGAACACTAAAAAATCATTTCACCGAAAGCTAAAAAAGAATTGCAGTAACTAAACAATTAAAAGACTAAAATTAGCGTCTTACTCATAACTGGGTAGGTCGCTTTTTTTTGCCCCGAATTTGCTACAAAGTGTTAATGAAAAATTATAAAAAGTGAAAGTAATAGCTTTGCTTACTGAGTTTGAATTGCTTATTGTGATGGCTTATTTTGGAAATAAATAAAAAGGAAAGATAAAATGAAAAAAGTAATTATATCAATTATGATTGTGCTACCCATTTTTGTATTGCCTATAGCAGCTTTGGCAGAAAGATTGGAAGTTTATCTTTTCCGTGGGAATCTAGAAAGTTCTACAGGATGGGGGTATGTTAATGTGGAAACTCTCTACATGCAGGTGTTGATAATCATGGCTTTACTTTACCTCATCCAGTTGCTTTTGGGCTACTGTTTCCAAGTGCAAAATAGTTACAAAAGGTGGTTTAGAAAATTAAACAGTTAACAAATCATATGCTATCGGTGTATTTGTAGGACAATACAAACTTACATTAGATTACTAGCGGATGGTTGAACATGTAAATAGTGGACTACAAGTGAAGGATTCTAAGTAAGAGTTGTATAATTTTTTTGATCACTGAGGTCAACTTTCGTGGATGTGGGAGATGGACGATCATACCTTCAATCCCCATTAAACCCAAAGAAATTACTGAATCTTATATCTTTGACAGAAGTGGCTTATGGCAACAAGCTATCTACTTCACTTGTCGCCATAATCTTTCCGTTATCCTAAATCACTGCTCCACACCATTGTATAAATCATTACAACTACCCATGAAGTCTCCACTGAAACTGATTTTATTTATGCGGTCGCTTTGACTAAATGTGCTGTTTCTAGGCGACGACGTACGACAACACCAAACCATGCAGCTAGTACTGCTTTTATTACACCTACGATAATAAACGGTGCCACGCCACCCATAAATGCTGCCGTCCAAGTTAAGTCAGCTAAGATTTTCAACCAAACTGTCCCGAATACCAATGTGACAACCATACCAATTAAATTAGCTACAATCGCTTGTGAAATTGTGACACCAAATTTTCTCATGTAAAGTCCCATAATTATCGCTGATGGCAAGAATCCAACAATATAGCCGCCTGTTGGACCAAATACAATCCCTAATCCGCCTGACATTCCACTAAAAACAGGCATCCCTACTGCACCGACTAATATATATATTATCACCGATAATACACCTGATCTCATACCTAAAATGGTAACGACTAAACCGATTGCTAAAGTTTGCCCTGTAATTGGTACGAGTGGTAGAGGAATCGTCACTTGCGCAAGTATAGCTATAATTGCTGCACCAATTGCCGCTAATACGTATTGATAAGTATCACCCTTTTTCAAAATAAACTGCCTCCTTTAATGTGTTAACTATTATCGGATATAAGGTTAACACAAAGTCGAGCACTTTACTAGCAACTTTTACGAACTAGTATAAATAAGTTAGAGCGTTGTTTTTCCAATTTAGATACAATATTAGTTAAAATTTTCGAGATTCGAATATTCAACTAACGCAGCAGTGTAGTTGAAGAAGGAAAAGGTTCTTTAATTGTCGAAATTAAAGATTAAGGTATTCTATTCTACAAATAACAATTTATTAGGAGGAATTAGTACATTGAAAACAATAGGTTTAATCGGTGGGATGAGTTGGGAATCTTCAAGTGAATATTACCGTTTAATAAATGAAGAAATAAAGAACAAATTAGGTGGATTACATTCAGCAAAATGCATTCTATATAGCGTTGACTTTGAAGAAATTGAACGTTATCAAGCAAATGGTGATTGGGAAAGTGCTGGACACACTTTAGGGGATGTGGCAATCTCTTTAGAAAAAGCTGGAGCAGATTTTATTGTTATTTGTACAAATACAATGCACAAGGTAATTAATTATATTGAAGAAAAAATAAATATTCCAATTCTTCATATTGCTGATGCAACAGCAAATGAAATACAGAAAACTAATGTAGCTTCAGTTGGGTTACTTGGAACTAAATATACGATGGTACAAGACTTTTACAAATCAAGAATTGAAGCTAATGATATAAAGGTATTAATTCCAGATAATGAGGATATAGAACTTATAAATGAAGTGATTTATGAAGAATTATGTTTAGGTAAAATCAATCAAACGTCGAAAGAATTTTTTATAAAAGCTATAAAGAGTTTAGTTGATAAGGGTGCCGAAGGGATTATATTAGGATGTACAGAGATTGGATTATTAATAAAACAAGAGGATTCTGAAGTTCCAATATTTGATACAACAGTAATTCATGCTATTGAATCAGTTAATAAAGCAATTGAAAAATAAAGTTATCTTATCCAACTAATGGGTGCTTTAGTAAAGTAGAGCAACGTCTTTTAAGACGTTGCTCCTTTTCCATTTAAAAGTATTTCTGATAATACTCCTTCCTAAACCTTCCGCTCAGCTGAGCATAGATCTTGGTAGTTTCACTCTTTTCATGCCCCATAAGACTTTGCATGACTTCAATAGGAGCTCCATTATTCATCAAATAATTTGCGTAGCTATGTCTAAGTTGGTGTGGATGAATCTTTCTTTATTAATTTCCGCACGATTGGAGATCCACTTGATGATTGAGTGGAAGGATATTATTCCAGCACTTGCTCAATCATATACAGTAATTGTGCCAGATTTGAGAGGTGCAGGTTTATCTGATAAGCCAGTAAAGGGATATGATAAGCTCACTTTAGCGAAAGATATTTACTTATTAGTAGAGCAGCTTGGCTTTAAAGAAGTATCACTAGTAGGACACGATATAGGTGCGATGGTCGCATTCACTTATGCAAATGAATATTCTGAAGAAACAGCTGCTGGTTTAATTGCGATTCAAGTGTTCCAATCTGAAACGGATATTGTGGTAGCTGATTTTGTTATGTTGAATGTTGGTTTATTATTATTAATGTTTGCCATCAGCGTTATTTCGTTCTTTTTCTCAAGCTATTGCAACTTAACGAAAAACTCACTTGCATTTGGTGCTGCTATTTCCATTGCGTTTTTCTTATTTCAGTTGATGATAGCCTTAATGTACTTAGTTACTTCACAATTAATGCATTATTTGATACAACTGCTATTCTAGAAGGCGAAAACTATTGGTGGAAGCTTATCATACTTTTAGTACTTGGCATTGTTCTCTATATAGCGAGTCTAGAAATATTTAAACGAAAAGACCTTCCGCTTTAATCTTATTAAAAACGAGCATTCGAATCATTAATTTCGCATGTTCGTTTTTTCTATAGTGAAAACGGTATATTTCACAGTTTACAAAATGGATTTTCAGAAAATACATACAGTGTGTGGTCATTTGTGAAATTATGCACTTAAAGTAACGGGTGCTTTACTTCAAGAAGGAGTATAGCCTTTTCTTATTGAAGAAAAGATGCAGTTTAGTTTAACAAGAAGGTTTTCTTGCAATTATGTCGAAGTTGTAATTTAGTGAGTTAGCTAATGTGAAAAGCAAAAAAAAATGGAGTATCTTTAATCAAAGTTAGGAGAATATCTATGAAGGGTAAAAGAATCAAAGTAAATACAATTGATAGTCTTAAACAGATCAGCAGGTTAGTTAAATAAGCCAAGTGGATTTCCGAAAATTTCTAATGATAAATTTGTTTAATATTGGAACTTCATACTTCTATTTATTTCAAAAGTATTAAAGTTAAGAGCAGTTAGTTCAAGAGTGTTGTTTAACTTGTGTTCAACAATCGGGTAGATTGTGAAAAGGGTGCGATAAAAGAAACAATGGAGTTGGAGAAATTTGAAGCGAATATTATTACTAATTTTAATGGTTTGCGGTATTCTAACTGGATGCGGGGGGAATAAAGTAGCTATTTCAGAAAGTAATTTAGAAAACGCAAATGACAATTTGAAAAGTTTTATTGAGAATGTAGAAAATGATGAAAAAGGTACAGGAACTGGTATTTATATATACAACGATTCTAAAAATCAACGCTATTTGTATCTTAATCAAGATTTCTTGGATGATGGAAGGGGTTTTGGAGATATAGATATCAAAACGGACGAAAATTCGATAAACATTTATCTGAATGACATTTCTATTTCTGAGGGTGAAGCAGACACATATAAGTTATACAAAATAAATTTCAAAGGGGACTATGAGTACCTGAAAGTTTTTAAGAATGGTGAGGAAACCCATTTTGGAGGAATTGGGGTTTAGTAGATGTTATGCCACAAATGGGCACGATTGTTTAATATACTCTCTTTTTTCTTCTTCAACTAACGGGTGCTTTACTTCAAGAAGGAGTAAAGCTTTTTCCTTATTGAACTAAAGCGGCAGAAGAGTTGAAGAAGAATGATTATATAAAATAACAGCCTTATCAACTTACTTGATAAGGCAAAGGTTCACTCTTTTTTTGATTCTTCACGTTCATTTTTTTGTTTTTGCTTTAACCAAAAATCGGGTGGTATGGGGGATTACTTATGACAAAAATAATAATGGAGACAAGTGTAGTGAATGATATTCCAATTTTAAGTATTTTTCAGGAGAAATTATATAGTTGTCCGTTGGTATTTTTTATTCATGGTTATGGGGCGGATCGTGAACAAGCTATCGACTTTGGATATATGCTTGCAAAGAAAGGCTTTTATTACGTAAGCATGGATTGTAAAGGACACGGGGAAAGAAATGGAAAAAATGAGAGCAACAAATTCCCTCAAGTTTTTCCAGGAGATTCTGGCTTGGATACCTACGTCCATATGCACGAAGTTATTGAACAATCAGCAATCGATATACAGAATTTAATTGAATACTTTAAAGGTAAAGAGAGAATTGATACAAATAAAATTGGTATATCTGGTTTTTCCATGGGAGGCTATGCGTCATTTTATATATCGGCAAATAACCCTGATATAAAGGTTGCTATTCCCATAGCAGGTAAACCTTCATTTACAAAATCATGGCTTGATACCATTACTTCAACTGCTACCTATGAACAATGGAGTACACAGATTCAAGATGCGATGAAAGAAGTTGAAAAACGAACTGAGTACTTTCAAATGATAGACCCTTTCGATAAGTTGAGTGGGTTTTTTCCAAAGCCATTGCTAATTATTAATGGTGACCAGGACATTGATTCGCCGTACTTTTATTCATTGGAACTCTACAAGAAGTTATTACCGTTGTATTCTGAACAACCTGATAAACTTAAACTTAGTATGCCTTTTATTAATCATCAATTTAATCATAGTATGAAACTCGAAGCGTGCGACTGGTTTGAAAAACATCTTGGCTAGTAATTGTATTGTAGAAATTATAGTTTGGGAGGACATAGGCATATACAGTAAACAGGCGCGATTGTTTAATAAGCGTCGCTGTTCTTTTTAAACTAACGGGTGCTTTAGTTAATCATGACTATCATTTCGATAGTCTATTTTTACTTCCAAAACATCAAGAAGATTTCAGCCATACAATGTGAAATATTACACTTCAACTAACGCGGCAGGTTAGTTGAAGTGTGTTGTTTAACTTTAGTTCAACAAGCTGGCCTTTTAAGGTGAATAAGATTACATAAAAAGTCGATTTCCCAACGTAAAGGAAATCGACTTTTTTAGATTAAATTTTTGCTTAATTATAAAAGTTTTACTTTAAGTTCCTTTGATGAATTTAAAAAATGCTGTTGACTATTCAGTTGAACTGTATTACATTGTTATTAAGTCAAACTATATAGTTGAACTGAATACAGTAGAGGGTGAGAGTATGAAACATAAATTATTGCCGTTGTCTGAAACCATGCATTATATTTTATTAGCTTTACGTGAACCACTCCATGGCTATGCCGTAATGCAGAAGATAGAAAAAATAAGTAATGGTACTGTTATTTTAGCTGCTGGTACATTATACGGTGCAATTGAAAACTTGAATAAACATGGTTGGATTGAAGCTGTTGGAAATTCGGGTCGGAGAAAAATTTATATGGTAACTACAGAAGGAAGCGACATTTTGAAAATGGAACAAGAAAGGCTATCGCATATTTTATCATTGTATGAAGGGAGTGAATCAAATGAAGAAGTTTAACGTATTTTTTAATATTGAAAAAGAAGAGCATTGGCTGAACGTGCAATTGCAAAAAGGCTATCGCTGTACAAATATTAGTGGATTAGGAATATACACTTTCAAAAAAACTGACAAAAGACATGTTATGCGACTTGATTATCAAGATTATTTATCAAAGTATAAGTTCGAGGAATATAAAGGGATTTATGAGGATTTTGGTTGGATTTATATAAAAGGGTACTGGCTAGGTGGAATACGATATTGGCAAAAAGAAGAGGATGATCAAAATGAAATCTTTTCTGATCGCCAATCAAAGGGTAATTATTATAAAAGGTTAATGGGTTATTCAATTGCGTTGAGTATGCTATTTTTGGCTTATTCTTATATGCTCTACAAGGATCATTCGGGATTATATTTTGAAGGTCTTTGGAGTATGAATGGTGCATTATTTTGGAAAGCATTCTTATTTGAAACTCCATTTGTCCTGTTGAAGTTGCTTCCAGCCTTCATGGTTGTTTTCTTTGGTAGCAGTTTCTATAAAGCTTTTCGAAAGTATTCAATGTTAAAAGAATAATAATATCTTAGGGAGTTAAGTATGAACTTTTTTAATCCAAAGAAGTAATTGGGGATAATGTATCTAACACAATCGGGCGCAATTGTTGAATAAGCGTCTCTTTTCTTATTAAACTAACGGGTGCTTTAGTTAAAGATCATGGGTTGCTTCGGTAGCTCTTTTTTCTTATTGAACTAACGAAAGCAGTTTATTGCAATAAGATATTTTTTAGGTAGTAAGCAGGAATATGATGAATATTGTCGAAATAATAATATACAGCAACATACTGCAATAAATCGAAAGGAGGCATAAGACAGTGGAAAAATTTTGGAAAAACTCTTTGAAATAATATATTTCGAGGAGGAAAAATGAATGACGATAAATTTTATTACTAGTAAAAATATAAATAGAGATCAATTAGAAAGATTATATAATGATGTAGAATGGTATGCTTATACACAAGATTTAGAAGTTCTTCAATACGCAATAGAACAATCATTAGAAGTTATATCTGCTTGGAATGGTGAAGAATTAGTCGGGTTAATTCGTATTGTTGGTGATGGATTAACGATTATCTATATTCAAGATATCCTTGTGTTAAATGCTTATCAAAATCAAGGAATTGCTACTCAACTGATGCAACAGGTTATGAAGAAATATATAAATGTTCGTCAAAAAGTTTTATTAACCGAAGAAGCCCATGACGTAAGACATTTTTATGAAAAGAATGGTTTCCAATCTTGCGATAACGGTTCCTTAGTAGCATTTGCTAAGTTTAGTTAGGGTATATTCAAAAAAAGACAAGTCAGAGTTTGGACCTATAAATTAGGTGAACTCTGATTTTTTCTTTTATAACAACGGTGTGATTTTACATATTTTTTAATAAGCAACACAATGAAGATTGTGAAAAAAAATACTCAAACAAACGGGTGCTTTACTTTAAGAAAGAATAAAGCCTTTTTTCTTATTGAACTAACGCAGCAGATTAGTTTAATAAGGACTTTTCTTAAAAGAGGTGAGGTGAAATAATGATTTGGATTTGCTTGGCACTTTTTCTTGTGCTATTTTACGGTATTATTATAAAGAGTAACTCAAAAACACAACATAAGTGTTTCTCTTTTTTATATTGACAATTTCTCTGCTATTGAGTGAAGATATATTTGATTTCTTATTAAAAATAAGTTTGTTTTTACCTTTTGTGCTTGGTATGTTAGGTATTATTTTTGGATGGGCTGGAATTAAAGGTGAGGTAAGAGCTGACTGTAGGGGTAGCTTTTTCTTATTGAACTAACGCTAGAGGTGAGTTGAATAAGTTAATATGTTGTTATGGAGAAATGATTATAAAGAATGGGCTGGATTTAGTGAAACAACAAACGTTAAATAAAAATTTTACAGGTCGATAAATCAAGAAACTGTATAACTTTCGTTAATCAATATACGTGTTAATTTATACTATAATGAGAAATAATGCGATGGAAAACAGGGAAAAGAGGGAACCGATGCCTACTATACTAGTTGCTGACGACGATGCGAACATCCGCGAACTCGTCTGTTTATTTCTACGCAACGACGGATTCGCAACAGCCGAAGCCGCGGACGGCAAGGAAGCACTGGACGTCTACAACTCAACGCATGTCGATCTTGTCGTACTCGACATTATGATGCCAATTATGGATGGTTGGACGTTATGCAAAGAGCTCCGAAGAGCCAATCCTGATCTTCCTTTACTTATGCTTACTGCGAGAGGAGAAACTTGGGAGAAAGTGAAAGGTTTCGAACTAGGCACGGACGACTATTTAACGAAACCATTCGATCCATTAGAGTTGACGGTTCGTGTTAGGGCACTACTCAAACGATACAAGATTGGCTCCACGCAGAGGATCCATTTCGGGAACGTAATCCTTGATCGACAGACTTATAAGGTGATGAGAGGGACGGAGTCGTTTACGTTGCCACTAAAGGAGTTCGAATTGCTGTATAAGCTCGCAGGAACACCTGGACAAGTCTATACGCGCGAGCAGTTAATCGATCAGATTTGGGGTATTGATTACGCCGGAGATGATCGAACGGTAGACGTACATATTAAACGGCTTCGTGAACGGTTCGCGACGACACCCGATTTTCGGATCGAAACAGTGCGCGGGCTTGGGTATCGGCTTGAGGTTTATGAATGATCAGATCCTTATATATACGTGTTGTACTGACATTTCTAGTCTCCATCATCGGTGGCACGATCATTTCTTTTTTTGTGTCAACTTGGATATTCGAAGATAAATTGAACGAAAACGCTCAAATCAACTTACGGAACTTTGGCCAAGACATCGTCCGGATTTACAAGACCCTTCCGTTACGTGAAGCGGACTCGTTCGTAAGTGAAATGAAGCAGCTCGATTCCTATTATATTCGAATTTACGAAACAACGGGTCAGTTCCAGTCTTATGGAAAACTTCACGGACACAAACCTGCGCCTGTGACGATGGAGCAACTAAAGAAAGTATTAGATGGAGGTGTTGTTCAGGACACTCCGAATGGTATTGCTACAGTCCTCTTAGGCTTGCCGTTGAAAACGGAAATGGGAACGAAAGCGATGTTTTTGGAAACGCTCGCCCCTCCTTCTGCCTCTTTTGTCATAAAGTGGGCATTGATCTTTGCAACCTGTTCATTGATTGCAGGAAGCTTATTTATTCTAGTTGCCTCTGTATTCCTGGTAAGACCGATCAAAAAGCTGACAAAAGCGACCAAGCGGATAGCATCTGGAGATTTTAACGTCAAGTTGAATATTAAGCAAACGAGTGAGCTGGGTACTTTGGCTCGCAGCTTCGAAGAAATGATGCACGATCTGCAGCAACTTGAACAGATGCGCAGGGAATTCGTAACGAACGTGTCGCACGAGGTTCAGTCTCCGCTCACTTCGATATCCGGTTATGCTCTAGTGCTTAAGCAAGTTGACCTCTCAGATCACGAACGAAGCCGTTATCTTGATATTATCATCGCAGAAGCGAAAAGGATGTCCAAAATGAGCGATAGCCTGCTAAAGCTGAGTATACTTGAATCGCAGTCAAAGCAACTACGGCTCACCACGCTTAGCCTCGATGAACAAATCCGACGGGTAATCGTGGCGCTCCAGCCGCAATGGTCTGCTCGCAATATACATTTCGAGCTTGATTTACAGACAGTTAAAGTAACAGCTGATCATGACCAGTTAAATCAGGTATGGACGAATATCCTCAGAAATAGCATCAAATTTTCCGAGGATGGCGGAGTGATTAACGTAAATATCAAACAAGATATCAAAAACGCGGCAGTCCGAATATCCGATACTGGTATTGGTATTCACCTTGAGGACCAGAAGCGTATATTCGAGAGGTTTTTTAAGGCTGATCGTTCCCACAGTCGTAAGTATGACGGTAGTGGTATGGGACTCGCTATCGTTAAACAGATCGTATCTCTTCATCAAGGTGACATCCGAGTGGAAAGTGAACCTGGTCAAGGAACGACCTTCATTGTAACCTTGCCAATCACTACACCAACAGATTAGGTAGATTCATTCTCTATGCTACGGCTCATATGCAAGCTTCCTTGCATATGAGCCGTAGCATTTTTTTCACAGTTCATATTAAGTTCATATTGTCGTCATTGGGAGTACATCTTCATTGGTTAAGATTTTATTACTGGCACATGAAGAAGCCAATCAAACAGGACAGGAGAAGATGACAGTGACACAACAAGAGGAAAAGAAAACTCGGAGTGGAGTGAAAATAAAGAAAATTCGAAATATTTTACTTAAAATCATAGGAGCATTCGTTATAGTAATTGTTCTTTTTCTAGGCATTGTTTATACCGTTAATGTGATCAGTAATCATTCGGAGCAAAAAAGAATAGAGTCCTATGGTCAGCATGTATCTGTAGACGGGAAAAATATGAATGTTACCATTCAAGGAAAAGGCGAAGAAACCGTCGTGCTACTACCAGGGTATGGAACGGCAGCACCAGCTCTTGATTTTGAGCCGCTAATAGAAGAGCTATCACCATTTTACAAAGTCGTCATAGTTGAACCTTTTGGTTATGGATTAAGTGATCTAACCGAAAAGGAACGAAGCACTGAGAATATTGTGAGTGAAATTCATGAAGCTTTACAGGGTCTTCATATTGATCGTTATGTTCTAATGGGTCACTCCATTTCAGGGATTTACGGACTCGATTATGTGAACAAGTATCCAAACGAAGTGAGTGCATTTGTCGGACTCGATAGCAGCGTTCCAACGCTAAGGGAGAAGAGGTTCTCATCTTCAGAAATAGAAACTGTTAAACTACTCAAAAAATCAGGTTTCTCCAGATTGCTAATGAAACCGGATACCGACGTATATGCTGAACTATCCTATGATGATCAAACAATAGAACAAATCAGAATTCTTATGCACAAAAACATGTATAATCCCAACCAATTAAATGAAATTGAAAATATGTATTCTAATTTTAAAAGGGCAGAAAATTCAACATTCCCCAAAAATCTTCCTGTTATTTTCTTTATCCAAGCGAATCACCCAGCAACGGATAGATGGATACCCGAGCATGAAAAGCAAATAAAAGATTCTGTACATGGCAAATTGATACTATTGGAAGCAGGACATTATTTATATCGTTCACATTCCAAAGAAATAGTTAAAAACTTTAGGACGTTTATGGAAGAAATCCAATGATTCATCATGTGCAAGCTTCCATGCATATGATGCCGCAGTATTTTTTTGCTTGTTCATATTAAGTTCATATTGTCGTCATGGGGAGTACATCTTCATTGGTTAAGATTTTATTACTGGCACATGAAGGAAGCCAATCAAACAGAACAGGACAGGAGAAGATGACAGTGACACAACAAGAGGAAAAGATAAAGCGGAGTGGAACGAAAATAAAGAAAGTGCGAAACATCTTACTTAAAATCATAGGAGTAATCATTATAGCCATTGTTCTTTTTCTAGGTTTTGTTTATATCGCTAATGTGATGAGTAGTCATTCGGAGCAAAAACGAATAGTGCCCTACGGTCAGCACGTATCTGTAGACGGGAAAAATATGAATGTGTTAATTCAAGGCGAGGGAGAGGAAACGATCGTGCTCCTGCCTGGTTATGGAACAGCTTCACCAGGGCTTGATTTTAAGCTTCTTATCGATGAATTATCTCCATTTTACAAAGTTGTTGCGGTAGAGCCTTTCGGTTATGGATTAAGTGATGAAACTGAAAAAGAGCGAACCACGGAGAATATGGTAAGTGAAGTTCATGAAGCTCTACAGCAGCTCAATATTAACAGATACATGCTCATGGGCCACTCCATTACAGGCATTTACGGAATTGATTATGTGAACAAATATCCAAACGAGGTGACTGCATTTGTCGGAATCGATAGCAGTGTTGCAACACAACCGGGTATGGATATCAAATTCCCATTAAAAACGTTTGCATTTCTCAAAAAATCAGGTCTCTTAAGATTGACCATGAAAATAAGTGCTGACCCCTATGCTGGACTGTCATTTGATGAAAAAACCGTAGAGCAAATGAAAATGATTTCGAATAAAAACATGTATAATGAGACTACCTTGAATGAGATGGACCATATTTCTTCTAATTTTAAAGGAGCTCAAGGTTTAACCTTCCCTAAAGATCTTCCACTTCTTCTCTTTGTACAAGCGAATAATGAAGGTGTAGCAGGATGGATACCTCTGCATGAAGGGCAGATCAAAGACTCGGTACATGGAAAAGTGGTAACCATGGATGGATCACATTATTTACACCATACCAAATTCAAAGAAATCGCTGAAAACGTTAGAGTATTTATGAAAGAAGTAAAGTAAGTGTACAGAGAAAGGTTCATCCGCTATTTTATCCATTTGACAACAGTCTGCAAGACCATCATATCGATGGTCTATTTTTTTATCCGAAACATCAAGTAGATTTTGGCGATCCATTGTGAAATGTTACACATTAAACTAATGCGGCAGTTTAGTTTAACAAGAAGTAGGTGTTTTTTTGAATCGTATCAAAGTAATTTATTAAACATAGGAGGTAATCTTTTGGATAAAAAAACATATCTAATTTTAGGGTCGTTATTCATTTTAACTAGTGGACTAATTTTTACGATTGAACGCTTAACTGCAAATGTTTATTGGTCTGCACAAATAAAAACTGGAACGTGGGATACTATTCCACAAACAATGCCATTATCCGATAACCTTTTTACAGGGCTATTTTTCTTTGTTGGTATTGTCTTTATTATTGTGTCTTTCAAGAAGGAAAGGTAATTAAACTGTGGTGTAGCGCTGATTTTGCGCTAAATGGATGGCTAACGGGTGTTTTACTTTAAGAAGGGGAGTAAATCCTTTTTTCTAAAAACTAAAGCGGCAAGTTAGATTGGGGTAGTGATGTGGGGAAGAAAATATGGTTGTTAATTAGTTTAGTTCTGACAGTAGTCCTAATATGGTGGATAAGTAAACCAAGCAATGACACAACTGTTGTTTATTATTTACCAGAAGGTTTTAAAGGATGTTTTAATATTTATTTTAACCAACCTAAAGAGAAAGAACTGGAAATCATAGATGATACCTTGCTATTGGTAGTACCTGAAAATGGGGATATTCTAACTTCATCACCATCAAAGTTTATTACAGATTTAGGGTGGCACAAAAATAAAGCCTTTTATATAGACTAAGATGGAGAACCAGTCAGTGAAATAAATATGATGGAATTTAATATCGGACTCACTTGGAACGGCAATCCGTTGTCCGAAAGGATGAAGGGAACGTTCGACCCAAATCAAGAACATTGTTATTGACGTTGCCTCTTCTTCAACTAACGGGTGCTTTAGTAAAAGAACATGGTTTGCTTAAGCAACTCTTTTTTCTTATTAAACTAACGCGCAGGTTAGTTTAATAAGCAAAAATGGACTTTTGTTAATATGGTAAAAATTGTTTTATCTTTATTAAAAAAGGAAGAACTTTGTAGTGAACGGTAACGTCATAATATTAAGTTAAATGAGGGGTGAAATTATGGGGTTATGGTATTTCTTAATATTATTTTTAGGATTATTTTTATTAATTAAGGGGCTACTTGGCAAAAAAAGATTTAGCTTGGTGCTTATAGGATTATTATGTATTTCGTTCTCAATATTTATGTTTTCTCCAGGTAGTGATGAAATCATTTCAGAATTATTCAATTTGAATTAAAGTGTAGAATACTTATAGCTATTTTCACTAACGGGTGCTTTACTTCAAGAAGGAGTAATTTTTCTTATTGAACTAAAGCACCAGGTTAGTTGAAGAAGAAGGTTTTTCTGCGATTGTATTGAATAAGTTAATATATGTAAATTATTGAACAAAAGGGGTGTTTTACTTCAAGTCTTGGGGTTGCACTTTTTTCTTGAACTAACAGTGCAGTTTAGTTGAAAAAGAATATTCGTGAGGAGCGAATTTATATGATTGTAAAGAAGTCACCTAATGATATTTTTCAGGAGTTAAGAGAAACAACCGAGTGTTTGTTTGGTATACATTTAAAGAACCCTATTCCAATCAATCTAGGATTTTTAAATTTAAAATGGAAAGTTCAAACGGAAAAAGGATTACTTTTAATTAAGCAGATAAGCAAAGAACGGTATGCTTCATATGATGATGAGAAAATTTTTTTGGAGCAAGATCTTGCTTTGTGTGAACAGTTAAGACAGTTCGAAAATGGAACACTATGTCCGAGAGTATTAGAATACAAAGATAATGTCATACATAAAAGCTCAAGTGGGGAAAGATTTATTATTATGGAGTATGTAGATGGAAAAAATCTTCTTCCTGGTACTTTAAATGAGAAACAGATGTATAGTCTAGGTCAAATGACTGGTCATATGCACAATGTTTCAAATGATGGGACATACAACAATGATAGAAATCCAAAATTTATTCCTCCAAGTGTTGAACAACGCTTAGACTATTGGAAATCGTTTTATAATACGGGCGAAAACAACGATATGTTTTTAAAGTTGGTGGAAATACAAATTAAAGCAACTAAACAATTTAATTTAGATATGGTTAGCTCCTGTGAGACAGGTTGGTCACACCGTGATTTATGGGTTGATAATATTCTATTTATTGGTGATCAGTTATCTTCAATTCTTGACTTTGACCGTTTTGCTTTTGATTATCCTGAATTAGATATCGCAAGAGTAACTATGTCAGGGGCATTGAATGGTAATGCTTTTAATTCAAATTGTGCTAAAGCTTTTTTGGAAGGGTATAAAACAAAGAGAAACCTTGAAAAAGGGGTATTTGTTCGATCTCTTTATTTGTTGTGGTACTTAGAAAGTGTTTGGTGGATACGTCCTAACCTCAATCAAGATAGGTACCAAGAAGTACAATTTCAAAATGAGATGATTTGGTTAGGGGAAAATCTTTCTGAGTTAAGAACAATGTTTGGATCTTGGTAAACATTTTAACTGGAATCATAGGGAATTTCTTATTAAACTAACGGGTGCTTTAGTTAAGTAAGACCATCACTTTGATGGTCTTTTTTTACGTCCAAAACATCAAGTAGACTTCGTCGATCCATTGTGAAATGTTACACTTAAATTAACGCGGCAGTTTAGTTTAATAAGTAGTGTGAATTTGACCACACTGCTTTATCTTTTTTAATACAATAAGGATTAATTTTGAAAGAAGATATGATAGAATTTAAGGAATAAGAATCAATTAAAAGGTACTAATAAGTAATTATGTAGAAGGTGATTTTATGAGTTCTTTAAAAGGAAAAAAGATTTTGATAACAAGTGGAGGGACACTTGAAAAATGGGATAATGTTAGGGGACATACTAATTTAGCAAAAGGTACAATTGGGTGTTATTTAGCTGAAGAAGCATTAAATAAAGATGCAGAGGTTATATATTTACACGGATATTTTGCTAAACTTCCAGAAAATCATACGAAAATGCGTTTAATCCAATTTGAGGGTGTATATGATTTAGGTGAAAAAATCAAAAATATTGTTCAATCTGAACATATTGATATTGTAATAATGGGGGCTGCCGGTTCAGATTGGGTTGTTGATAAGGTATTAGACCAACGAGGAAATCCACTACTGGAGGCTGGAAAAATGTCTAGTGATGAACCTCCAATAATTCATTTTAAAAAAGCACCGAAAATATTATCACAAATAAAAAAATGGAATCCAAACTTATTACTTGTCGGGTTTAAGTTAGAACATACAGATGATATTGATTACTTATTCGAAAGGGCAAAACTTCGGATGACGGCTTCTAATTCCCAATTTATGGTCGCTAATAAAACAGGTTCATTATATGGTGAAGAAGCCGAACATTTTATTGTTTCTAAATTTCAAACACCTCGAAAATATATTAGTAAAAAGGATACGGCTACAGGTTTAATAGATTTACTTGCAGATTATATAAACTAACTATTCATCTTAAACTAACGGGTGCTTTAGTTCAACATGGCCATCATTTCGATGGTCTTTTTTTATCCGAAACATCAAGTAGAACTCCGAAATCTATGGTGAAATGTTACACTTAAACTAACGCGGCAGGGTAGTTTAATAAAAATACTGTAATTATAAGAGTATTCAGATGTGAGGTGATATTAAATGAAAGGTTATCTATATGGGGTATATGCTCTAATAATAGCAATAGTTTCAATATTTACAGGGGAGATAGTAACATTTATTATGCTTGGATTTATTTTAATAAGCCTCCAAAATATTCATTCTTCCTTAAAAAAGATACTAGAAGTTAACCAGAAGAAAATTGACTAACGGGTGCTTTACTTCAAGAAGAGGTAAAGCATTTTTTCTTATTGAACTAACGCCGCAGTTTAGTTGAATAAGAGGTATTTCTGAAAGTTCAAATTTAACAATAATTCTTAGTTCGAGAACAACTTTTATATAATTCTTAATTTTTTGAAACCTTTATATTTTTAATCTGTATATACTTTAGATGGAGGAATTGTGATGAAAAAGCTGATGTTAATGTTGTTTTCAGTTTTACTTGCTTGTACTGATAATTCCAAGAATGATGAATTAAAAGCATATGTCTCAGATTTTGAATCAGGGTTTACAAATAAAGCTAATCAACTCATTGTTTTATTAGAAGAGGGAATAATGATTGAAAGTCATGTTCTGAGGGGAAGGAGTAACAAAAAAAGCAATATTGATAAAGTTCTTGAAAAAGAAAACATTCCACTTACCCAACAATTTAATAAAGTTTATAAAGACGCCACGATTAAGACAGATGGTTCTAAATACTATATAACTCTTGACGAAAATATTAAGTTAGAGTTTGATTCTGAGAAGAAGTAAACTGCAATATTCAACTAACAGTTGCTTTACTTCAAGAAGGAGTAAAGCCTTTTTCTTTATTCAACTAAAGCAGCAGTTTAGTTTAAGAAGGAGTCCTGAAGACGATTGGTGAAATAACTAATAAGTATATTCAGAAGGTGATTATTTTGATTGGGGTGAGTAACATAATTATTAGAAAGCTTGTTTCCGTGGTAATGGCTTGTGTCTTGGTTATGTTAAGTTTTTTCCTCACAGGACAGACAGTTCTTGCAATCATAGTAGGTATTTATCTATTTCCAATTCTTTTGATTTATGGAGTGCCAGCATCTATTCTCTCTGATTTCGTCACAAAAAAACTAATATCTTTTCCTAGAGTAATTATTGCATTAATAATGCACTTATTCCTAGCCGCTTTGTTTGTTGTAATCACAACTTTATTTTCAGGTAGCGAAATTTTCAACTTTTATTTCATTATTTCTCTTTTATCTTCATTTCTGTTCTACTGTATTGATGAGTTTCTTAGGTCTAAATTGGCTAAATATTTGCGTCAGAAGATTTTTTTGTCTAAAAGAGCTAAAGATTTATGTAAAAAGATTGGGGACTTGAGAATTTAGAAGTTGTATTATCTTGTTCAACTAACGGGTGCTTTATTTAAGAAGGAGTGAAGCATTTTCTTTTTGAACAAACGAAGCAGGTATTAAGGTGCTGATTTATTCGGCATCCTTTATAATAGAACTAAAAAGAGGTGTTTTCATGGAGACAGAAGATATGCTAAAAATGATTGAGAACTTAAATGATGAAGAGAAACAGAAGTTTTTAGATTTAATATTTGATGAATACTTTATTGGCGGTGGTGCTGTTAGACACACCATTGAAAATAACGAAACTGAGTGAAGCTTAGATGCTTGGCTCTTTTTTTACGTCTAAAACGTCAAGAGATTTCAGCGTTCCATTGTGAAATGTTACACTTAAACTTTCGCGGCAGTTTAGTTGAATAAGAAGGTATTTTTAAGAGTGTGTTGAAATAGGAATATTATCCAGAGTTATTCTGTAGTGTGCAAGTTAGTAAGAAAAGTCTTGTTTTTATTTAGATAGAGATAGGTTGGAGGGTGAGATTAGGAATGAAAGCTGTGTTTCTAGACCGGGATGGTACGATTGGTGGTACTGGAGGAGGAATACATCCATATGATTTTTCAATGTATAATTTTGCTCCTAAAGCTATAAAATCTCTAAATCAAGTAGGAGTAAAAGTTTTTCTTTTTACAAACCAAACTAGAGTAGGAAGAGGTTATTTTACAGAAGATGAATTGATAAAGGGATTTCAGATGATGATGGAAGAACTTGCTAAGCAATCTGCTTTTCTGGATGGTATTTACTACTGTCCACATAAGCCAGATGACGGATGTGAATGCCAAAAGCCAAATATCGGATTATTATTAAAAGCAAAAGAAATGCATAATTTAAACCTTGAAGAATGTTATGTTGTGGGTGATACGGGCGGTTCAGATATGCTAGCTGCAAACAAAGCAGGAACGAAAAAGGTATTAGTGAAAACAGGTTGGGGAGAAGGTTCACTGACTAAGTATCGGTATGAATGGCAAGAAGTTGAACCTGATTATATAGCGGATAATCTAGTAGATGCAGTAAGCTGGATTTTAAATGATTTAATAAAATAAAGAATAAACGCTTATTAAACTAACGGGTGCTTTAGTAAACAAGTGGCTGCCTGTAAGGGTAGCTTTTTCTTATTGAACTAACTCAGCAGGATTGTTGAAGAAGAAAAGGGGGAGTTTCTGATAGAATTAAAAGTAAAAAATAATTATATTTGGGTATATTTCATAATATTTTATGCCCTATGGTGTATCAGAGAATTATGGTTGGTTCAATATTTAGATTTGATGGACCCCGTTCCAAGAGCTATAACATCAGCCGCTATTAAAATAGTTATTTGGGTCATTCCTGTAATTTTATTAGTTAAAATTATGGAAAAAAGTAAACCGTTTTCCTATTTACAGTTACATCATAACTTTAGAAAAGGTCTAAGATGGACAGGTTGGGTATCCTTAGCCTTGATATTCTATTTTCTAATAAATCTTATCGTTTTAAAAAATAATATCGATTTTCAAATAGGATTTAACGGATGGCTTAATACTATTCTATTGGTTGGTATAACTGAGGAAATTGTCTTTAGAGGCTTTTTATTAAGAAAACTTATGGATTCTTTTAGATTCTGGATAGCAAATACAATTACAGCTTTACTCTTTGTATCGATTCATTTTCCTATTTGGTTTTATAAAGGTCTGTTTGAATTCCCTTATATTCTAAGTTCCATATTAACAGTTTTTGTGTTGGGTATTATATTTGGGTTTGTATATAAGAAAAGTAATTCTCTTTGGTCAGTAATTATTATTCATTCTTTGTATAATTTGTTAGTGTTACTCTTCTACTGACGGGTGCTTTAGTTCAACAAGTGGCTGCCTGTAAGGGTAGTTTTTTCTTATTAAACTAACGCAGCGGGTTAGTTTAATAAGAAGGAGAATATATAAATTGTAGCGAATAAATCTTGTATATTCGAAGTTGATTTTTGGAGGTAGTTTATGATTCCTATATTAAATAAAATCGGAACAGTTTTTATTCCTGTAAGTAATATTGAAGAAGCACGTAATTGGTATTGTGACATATTAGGGTTACCAGTAGATGGTGAGGTTTTATATGGTCATTTATATATAGTGCCTATGAATGGACCAGGAATTGTATTAGATAGCAAAATCTATTCAGAGGATAATATCTTCAAAACTCCACCTTTTCATTTAAACACTAATAATATAGAACAAGCATATGAGTATATGAGAGGTAAGAATGTCGAATTAACAACAGAAATTAAGCATAACCATTGGTTTAATTTTAAAGATCCTTATGGGAACCAATTGATGGTGTGCAAGTGTTGAACATTGTTCAACTAACGGGTGCTTAGTTAAACAAGACCATCATTTCGATTGAAAAACCAAGCACCCTTTGCCAACAATGACTTTAGGGTGCTTGGTTTTATAGGACCTGTTTTGGATTCTTTATTTACATTTGAATAAATTATAGAAAAAAGCAATTAAGGCAGTACATTTCCTGCAGCACGATAGATGCCATACCACTCCTCACGAGTAAGAAGGATATCACTTGCCTTACAGCAATCCTTAAAACGGCCTTCATTCATCGTACCGATAACCGGTTGCATGTTTGCTGGATGACGCAATAGCCACGCGATAGCGATGGTTGTGTTGCTTACTTCATATTTGTTCGCGACTTCATCAATCTTTTGATTCAATTCAGGAAACTTGTCATTACCTAGGAATACTCCCTCAAAGAGCCCGTATTGGAAAGGGGACCATGGCTGAATGGTAATATCGTTCAGTCTGCAATAATCAAGTATGCTACCATCTCTGTTCACAGCAGAATCATTTTTCATGTTCACATTAAATCCATTAGAGATCATGTTTGCATTGGTAATACTTAATTGAAGTTGATTAGCAACGATTGTTTGCTTCACCGACTTCTTAAGTAATTCGATCTGCATTGGATTCTGATTGGAAACACCAAAGTGACGAACTTTTCCTGAACTTTCAAGAATATCGAAAGCCTCCGCCACTTCTTCTGGTTCTACCAAAGTATCAGGACGGTGTAGCAGCAGAATATCTAGGTAATCTGTATTCAATCTCTTTAAGCTTCCGTCAACTGATTCTATAATATGTTCTTTTGAAAAGTCGAACATTCCTTCTCGAATACCGCACTTAGATTGTAAAATAATCTTTTCACGAATATCATCGTTCATATGGATGGCTTCAGCAAATATTTCCTCGCATGTTCCACTCCCATAAATATCAGCATGGTCGAAGAAATTTGCACCTAATTCAATCGCTGATTGGACAAAGTGCTCAGCCTCGGCCTTTTTCAGAGAATTAATGCGCATACAGCCGACTGAAACAACCGGCACCTCTAAAGTACTTTTTCCAAGTTTCATAGTCCTCATGTTATATCCTCCTTGATTGTAATTGTGTAATTTCATTTAATGAGTTTGAACTGTTCTTCCACGCTGTGGCAAAGGTAGATGTATACGACAAATGGGAAATTCTGCTTATGTATCCCTTATTGATTGTGACACACAGGTAAAGCGTTTTCAAGAAACTACTACGCAGTAATCTAGCGAAGGATTACTTCCCAGACCCAGAGACAGAAATACCAGTTCTGATTTTTTTATTCAACTAACGGGTACTTTAGTTAAACAAGCAGCCTGTACGGATAGCTTTTTCTTCTTAAACTAACACAGCAGTTTAGTTGAAGAAGATAGGGGAATAATTCAGTTGTCATAAATGCAGAGTATAGAATGACAAAAAGGATGGAAACTGACATATTGTATCCCTCAAAAACAAGACATGGTCCAATTTTATTGGCTCGGGAAACGGAGATTCAGAGTGGTATGTTGATATGGAAAACAGGCATTTTGATTCATTTTTGACGTTAGTATTATTTTTAGGTGTTGCGGTTTATGCGACACTTTTGACGATTTGGGCAATTATCAATGCTTATCATCATAGACGATTAAATGTTGGTTGGGTTCTTACTTTTGCTTTATTAAATGTTGTTGGTTATTTGATTTATGTATTAGTAGGAAAAAGGAAAGTAGTTGTACATTAATTCGATATCTTTAAAAGCAGAGAAAAAAGGGTTCTCTGCTTTTATATAAATATTTTTATAACGTTGGTGATATTATAGTAGGTCTGGTGATTTATTCTAAAGATGCTTATTGCACTAACGGGTGCTTTACTTCAAGAAGGGGTAAAGCATTTTTCTTATTGAACTAACGCTGCAGGTTAGTGGAAGAAAGGAGGGATATATAAACAGCTTATAGAATACTTATTGAGAATATTAGTTAAAAGGTGGTACAAAAATTGGGAGATAAAAAAGTGACAAAAAATAAAAAAATGCTAATATGGATAATTATTCCATTCGCCTATGGATTTGTATCCAACACCTTTATGCTGATAATGCCTCCATTTTTGACCCAACTTGTCTTTGCAGTCTTTTGGTTCTGGGTAGGGATGAGGTTTTCTTGTTTAAGTGGTAACAAATTGAATAGTTTCTTTACTGGTAATAGTATTTGGTTACTTTCATTTTTAATATATTTATGGCAATTTGTACTTTTGGATGATGAAAGCAGAAATTTGTTTTTAGCAGGTATTAGTCAATATTACACGCTATCATTTATTTGGTCGAGTGTTAAATTTTCATTATTGTTTACAGATATAATTCATGGAATAACTATAACAATTATTTCATACCTTTCAATGTTATTGGTGTTTACAATCGGTTTTTTTGTAGGAAAGATAAAAGTATAATTGTGAAAAGATGTACTTAAGCTATCGGGTGCTTTACTTCAAGAAGGAGTAAAGTATTTTTCTTATTGAACAAACGAAGCAGGTATTTAGGGTGATGATTTATTTGGCATCCTTTATAATAGAGCTTAAAAGAGGTGTTTTCATGGAGACAGAAGATATGCTAAAAATGATTGAGAACTTAAATGATGAAGAGAAACAGAAGTTTTTAGATTTAATATTTGATGAATACTTTATTGGCGGTGGTGCTTTTAGACACACCGTTGAAAATAACGAGACTGAGTGAAGCTTAGATGCTTTGCTCTTTTTTTACGTCTAAAACGTCAAGAGATTTCGGCGCTCCATTGTGAAATGTTACACTTAAACTAACGGTGCAGGTTAATGCAAAATGGAACAAATGTAAGCAAGGATGCCGTAAAAAAGTTGCCAAAACCATTAGAAACAAAGGGGAAAAGTAAAATTAAAAGAAACGAGGGATGGTTCAAGCATATTATTCGAGTTTTGACAATTATTCTTTTATCGTCTTCAAACTAATTTTTCTCCCTCATTACTTAGCTTTCCAAAATAGCGACTTCCGATAATGTTACGTTATGTGAACAAGAACTTGAATAAGATATACATCATACTTTTGTTTAATTAGAATATAATGGTAGTAAAAAATATTGGAGGGGTTTTTTATGAAGTTAGTAGGACAACAAATTTATCTTCGATTTTACAAAACTTCTGACGCCAGCGAGTTAGCTAACTTACATACTAGAAATCGCGAATTTTTTCAACGAGTTAGTCCATTACTCCCAGAAGATTTTTATACAGAAGAACGTCAAAAAATACGCATCGAACAGTCATTAAAAAAGACAGATGAAGGGCATTTATATGCCTTTGGAATCTTTTTAAAAGCAACTGATATACTTATCGGAGACATTTCATTAACTCAAATTGCTAGGGGAGACCTCCAAAGCTGTTATACTGGATTTACTTTAGATAAGGAGTATAATGGAAAGGGCTATACAACAGAAGCTCTTCAACTTATTGTAGACTTTGCTTTTAGAGAATTAAAATTACATAGAATTGAAGCAGGAGCTATGCCTGATAACATAGCATCTATTCGGGTATTAGAAAAGGCAGGGTTTAAAAAAGAAGGTATAGCTAAAGAAAATCTAAAGATTAATGGCAAATGGACAGATCATCAAATATTAGGTATCATCAACAGCTTGGATGTGTAAGTTCATTTCTCTTCCGATAATATTATGCAGACTAAACACAGTCTCGTGCAAGACTGCTTTGTACATTTTTAAAAATTTTACCACCTTTACTTTTGAAAAGTACGTAGCGGTACAATTGTATATTGTACGAGAATTTTGTAATTATCTAAGGAGTTGCTTGGCAACTCTCTTTTTTTGATGTTAATAAATGCACTTAGACTAATGGGGACCATTAGTTAAAGGTCATGGGGTTGGCTTAGGAAACTCTTTTTTCTTATTGAACTAACGCGGCAGTTTAGTTGAAGATTCGCTTTCTGAAATAATCAATCTTTTTCAAATATTACAATCAGAAATGAACAAATGAAAACAATTACGACACCTAAAAAAGCTAAAAGAAGAGAAAAAATTTGATCGTGTATTAAGAAAGCAGTGCATGCTAACGTGGTAGCTTAGCTATAGAGAAACTTAGCTAAAATTAATGGATAAATACAAATTGAAACAGAAATAGGGTATCTCGCACAATTCTGCTATTATATGCATGAAATCTAAACGTCTAAAAGAGCTCAAATTACACATTAAATTGTGCTCATTTATAGTTGTTATTTAATTATTTCTGCCTCTTAAACTACTACGGTGAACCGTATCATAAGTAAATGCGATTTTTTGATAATATAAGTACCAAGTCAATTATTTTAGACTTGGTACTTTTTTAATCTCGATAATAAATTGTGGTTTCAATTCCTCTAACTTCTAACCTTACAACAACTGTAAGAGTTAATTAATATTTATTTATTGTATGGTATTACTATAGAGAAGATACATGGGAGGAAATCATATGAATATTTCAGATAAACTACTTCAAGTTAAGGAAGTGTATAAGACATATGGTGAGGGACAAAGTGAAACTGTTGCGTTGAAGGGTGTTTCCTTTGATGTTCTACCAGGAGAGTTTCTTGGAATCATGGGAGCAAGTGGTTCGGGCAAGACAACATTGCTTAATTCCATTGCAACTATGCTAAAACCAACAGCAGGACAAATCTTGTTGGAGGGTAAGAATATATCTTCATTTAGAGGATCACAATTAGCGAAATACAGAGGAAGTAAGATAGGGTACTTATTTCAAGAGTTTGAATTGATTGATAACTTAACTGCTAAAGAGAATATTATTTTACCGTTGTCAATACATGGAGTAAATCCTAAAGAGCAAGAGAAACAACTTCAAAAATTAGTGAAACAATTTGGTATTGAGAGTGTTTTGAATAAATTTCCGTCTCAAATGTCAGGAGGTCAGAAGCAGAGAGTTGCTGCAGCAAGGGCATTGATTTCAAATCCAAGCATTGTATTAGCAGACGAGCCAACGGGAGCCTTGGATACAAAAAATGCAAAAACCTTGATGGATAAATTATATGCTAACAATCAGGAAGAAGGGTCCACAATTTTGATGGTTACGCATGATGCAAATGCAGCTAGCTATTGTTCTAGAATTTTATTTATCCAAGATGGTGTAATTTTTCATGAGCTTCGAAAGAAAGTGCCTGGAGAAACCCAAAATGCTTTTTATGAGCGAATCCTGACGGTTTTGGCGCAGTTGGGAGGGGGGAGCAGCAATGTTCTTTGATTATATTAAGCGGAATAGTCGTAAAGTTCGAAAAGAAAATGGAGTTTACTTTGCCTCACTCGTCATTTCTATTGTAGCTTTTTATGTCATCCTGTCACTTGGTGAGCAAGATGTAATCGTATATCTCAAAACCGTTGAAAGTAATGCGGTAGAGAGGCTATTGTTAATGATTCCGATACTTTATGCGGTCTCACTGTTCTTCGTATTTTTCTTAGTTTATTTTGCAAATAGATACCAACTACAACAACGTAGTCATGAATTTGGCATGTATTTAATGATGGGAATGAAGCAAAGCAAGCTGTTCGTCATGATTATGGGAGAAACATTGTGGAATGGTTTAGTTGCTCTATGCATTGGTGTTCCCATTTCGTTATTTTTAACAGAGCTAATTAGCTTGGCAACTTCAAGGCTTATTGGTATGGGTATTATTGGTCACGAGTTTCGAATCTCCTGGGTGGGGCTAGGATTAACGGTATTTGGTTTTATTGTCGTCCAATTATTGGCTGTGTTTATTCTTAGCTTTAGAATGAGCCGGAAGGAACCAATAGATTTACTAAATGATCAAAAGGAAAAATCGCAACGAGTACTTTCACCTGTGTGGAGCATGGTTAGTATACTGAGTGGAGCAGTATTACTCCTTGGGGCAATTTTTCTATGCGTAGCTTATGGATTGGCAGTATTATATTTGCGTAGCCTTGATTATAGGATATTTGCGTTAATACTGATTATAGGAATCTGTGGAACTTTCATCTTGTTTCGTGGATTGGGAAGTTTAATTGGAGCATGGGTAAAACGTAAAAGCAGTTCTTCTACCGGTTTATTTGTATTTACAGCAAGACAACTTCAAGAGAATGTTTTGCATCAATGGGGTTCTCTTGCCATTTCATCACTGTTAATTTTAATGGCGATGGTTTGTTTTGCTTTTGGAACTTCTACTGCTTTAAATAATAGTGCTACATCTAGTAGAACTGTCGACTTTACGTTTAAAGGAACAGAAGAAGAAATTATTTCTGCACTAACCTCTGATAAATTGACGCCCTATGTAAACAGCTATAACGTTATGGAACTGGGAAATTTTTCGCCTATTGATTCAGAGACTTCTGAAAATACAGCTGCACGTACTTGGTCAGGATTAGAAGAAGCCATCTCCAAAGAGAAAGATTCAGAAGAAAAAGAAAATTTATTAAGGAATTTATCTATGAATGATAGTCCTTATTTCATTTCACTTTCTAGTTATAATACAATACTAACATCTATCAACAAAGCTTCTATTATATTGGAAGACGATGAAGTTGCAATGTACTCTGATGAAGAATATTCATATTCTTATGATATATTAAGAACAGCATTGCAGAATAATCCAACAATTAGTATAGGAGAAAAACAATATGAATTAATGTCGACACTGTATACAAGCAATGTCGTTGCAGATAGAGCGATTACTCTCTCATATGCATTAATTGTACCTGATGCTATTTATGACAGCTTCATTGGAAGGTCTCAAGATCCATGGCTATGGAATATGACCCTAAATGCTGAATTTATTGAGGAAAAAGGCTTAATGCAGGCGATGTATGAAGTAGATCAGTTGATGAATACATCCGGTTTAGAATATGAAAGTTATCTTTCTAGCATGGGAAGACAGTTGTTTTATACAGTGGCAGGAAGCTATACGACATTTTATCTAGGCATTATGTTTCTTATTATTGCAAATACGGTATTGGGCATAAACTTTCTTATGCAACAACGAAGTACGAGACATAGATATAGTACAGTAGCTATGCTAGGAGCAAATATTGAATCACTCTGTTCATCAGCAAGGAAACAAATTTGGTTATACTTTGGTTTAGTTATTTCGGTATCATTAGTCAGCAGTGTTTTTGGTATTTGGTCCTTGTTGACTGCATTCCCTTCAACGACACTGAGCATAGAAAATAGTATGGTGGTAGCAATTATTCTTATTGTGTTTATCGTTTTTGAACTTTGTTATATATGGATGATTCAACGAAAGAGTGATGAAGAAATAAAGAAATTAAAAGAGATTGAGTAGGAGTGAAATCATGGCAAAGATCGTCATTGTTGAGGACGACGTTTACCTACGTGAAGAGTTAGAAAGTATTTTAGAAAAAGAGGGATATTCTGCAGAGAGTATCTCTTCTTTTGATACGCCATTGGAAGATATTATTTCAGCTTCTCCATCGCTAATTATATTAGATTTAAATTTGCCAAACCTATCTGGATTCCAAATTTGCCGATCCTTAAAGGCTAGAGGAAAAGGTCCCATTTTAGTTCTAACCTCACGCAATCAACTTCGTGATGAGCTACATGCATTGGAATTAGGGGCAGATGATTATTTAACGAAACCCTGTCATCCGAAACGGCTAATTGCTAGAATTCAAAAACTGCAGCACCTATATGCAAATATGCATATTCTTTTAGATGCCGGCGATTTTCAGCTAGATGAGAAGGCAAATGTATTGTATGTTGGCAAGAATTCTATTTCATTATCAGAGAATGAAGGAATGATTATGAAGGCCTTGATAAAAGCTGTACCTTCAGTGGTGAAAAAAGAAGAGTTATTTAACCAGTTATGGGGAAGTAGCGAATATGTGGATGAGAACATATTGCAAGTGAATATGACTAGATTACGTAAGACGCTTGATGAAGTTGGATTGTCAAATCGAATCAAGACTGTCAGAGGAATTGGTTACCAATTAACAGGAGGTTCCTACCAATGAAGCCAAGGGATTGGCTAACTATGCTAAAGCTATCACGTGCTTGGATATTACTTTTTTGTATAAATAGTGCTTTTTTTATTTTTCTGGCTTGGGTAGCGTATCCTGAAACATTCGAGCTTTTAGTTGGTATGATGATTATTTTTTCAGCTGCTAGTATTGTCTTGGGCATATTACTTGTTAGGAAAAGTCAGATGAAGAAAGACAAAGCATTTTATAATTTTCTTAGAGAACCATCACCGGAGCAGGAATGTGTATTGATAGAATCTATTGGTGAAATACATACAGAAAAGGTGAATTATCTAGCAAATAAATTACGGATGCTAAATGACCAGTTAGATGAGGTTAAATTACAGTCACTTGATTATGAAGAATTTATTGAAAGTTGGGTTCATGAGATAAAGACACCTATTTCTTTATTAACCTTTGTTTTACAAAATCGCAAAGAAGAAATATCAGAATTAGTGTATCAAAGACTTGAGCATGCAAGAATTAATATCAATGATAATGTCGAACGGATACTATTTTATGCAAGATTACAGGCAGCGCATGTTGATTATAAACTAGAGAGAGTCTCGCTCAATCTCTGTTGTGAAGATGTACTGTTGGAACTTCAGTCATTACTGGAAGAAAAAGAAGTTAAAGTTATTTCTAAGATGAAAGATGTGCCAATAGTGTCAGATGAAAATGCGTTCCAGTTTATTTTCACGCAAATACTTGTTAATGCAGTTAAATACTCTAATGAAAAAATTGATAGCTTTATCTGGTTAAAAACTGGTTTTGATAGCGTAAAAAATCGGTATTATTTAAGGATATCTGATAATGGTATCGGGGTGCTTAGCTCTGATCTTCCTTTCATTTTTGATAAAGGATTTACAGGAGATAATCCTAACAGAAAACAGTCTACTGGAATAGGACTGTATCTTGTAAAGAAATTATGTGATGAATTGCAGATTGGAATTGAAGTTGAGTCTAAGTATGGGGAGGAATTTGTCATTCAATTTCTATTTCCGAAAATTGAAGATTGATAGACATTAAATCATTTAATTTTAGATATTGTGAAATGTTACACTTAAACTAACGGGGCAGTTTAGTTGAAGAAGAAATTTTTGCCTATTGTAGAGAAATATTATATGAAACAAATTCAATATCTCGTGATAGGAATGCAAATAAATATAGGAGAATGAGTGTTTATGATAAAAGAAATTCTTAGATTATATGAACGGGATGAATCAATTCATAATTTATATGTGTCAATATCAAATAGAGAAATATTTAGTTCCCAGGATAAGAAAAGTTCTCATTTAATAAATATTCGTTCAATGACCAAAAGCATCGTATCACTTTTAATTGGGATTGCAATAAAAAAAGAATTTATAAAGTCTCTTGAAACTCCGATTAATTACTTCCTACCTGGTGCTCCTAGTCATATATCTATAAGAGAATTACTTACAATGAGTTCGGGTTTCGATATTGATGACAAAGATTTATATGGACTGGTTGTAAATAGTAATGATTGGGTAAGGGACATCTTAAATCTTCCAATAGCAGGAAGAGGTGCGTTTAGATATAAAGGAGTTGATTATCACCTCCTATCTGCAATTATTAGTAAATCAACAGGCTTAACGTTGTCCAATTTTGCTCAGACAAACCTCTTTTCACCACTCGAAATAATAGATGTTGAATGGGAAAGTGACCCTCAAGGTATAACTGTCGGGAGTACAGGCTTAAAGATTTCGTTTGAAAGTTTAATAAAAATATCTCAAATACTTGTTAATAATGGTTTAGAAAATACCAATGAAATAATTCCTAATGATTGGATAAATGTGTCTACTACAAATGGCATCCCAACAAATTTAAATTACGGTGATTATGGATTTGGATGGTGGATAAAAACGTATAAAGATAATGAAGTTTATCGTGCTTTAGGTTCAGGCGGTCAACAATTTCTCATATATCCCAAGAAAAGGATTTCAATTATTGTAACTGCTAATCCAAAAAAATTTGATCACTTAAAAAGTGAAGCTATATCAAATCAGATTCTCGACATAATTACTTAAAAGATCATCGCTTTAGTTAACCAGACCATCATTTTGAACTGCACCCCAATTGTTAGACACCATCTAACAATTGGGGTGCAGTTCATTTCTAGGGTCTTTTTTTATGTCCAGAACATCTATTAGATATCGGCAATCCATTGTGAAATGTTACACTTTAACTAACGCAGCAGGTTAGTTTAATAAGAAAAAATGGATTATTTGTAAATACAAGTTAATTTTTGTGGTAAAATATTTATTCAAAAACTTATATGGAGGAAAAATTATGAAAATAACTCAGCAATGGAATCAAGAAGACAGTGATTATATTCGTAAAAAGGTAATTGAACACAATCTTTCTAAACTACCAGATGAAGTAAAACACCCAGTCAAAAACATTAGCTTTATCCTTAGAAATGAAGGGGAGAAAATTTTAGGTGGCATTACAGGAACGATTTTTTGGTATAACTTACATATTGATTTCTTATGGGTGGATGAATCTCTTAGAGGTAAAGGGTATGGAAGACAGTTATTAGATAATATAGAGGAAATCGCAAGAGAGAATAGATGCAATCTCATTCAACTAGATACATTTAGCTTTCAAGCCCCAAATTTCTATCAAAAATATGGTTATGAAGTAGTTGGTGTAATAGAAGAACATCCTAATAAAGGTAATCAACAGTATTACCTTTCAAAAAAACTTACTTATTGAGATATCTTGTTCAACTAACGGGTGCTTTACTTCAAGAAGGAGTAAAGCACCCGTTAGTTGAAGTAATGCAACAGGTTAGTATAACAAAGTTATTGTACTAAAAGGGGGAGAATGGTTGATTAAAAGGAAAGCTATAACTTTTTTCTTTGCAACAATTTTGTCGATTACTTTCATCTTAATTTTTATTTTCGGCGAATGGGAAAGACCATTTGAATTGATACCTATGATTGGGATTTATAGCTTACTATTTTCACCGATTATATTAATTTATGGTGTTCCTGTAACTTTTTTATCTGATTATTTATCCAAACGATTCAAAGGATATAAAAGAGTGATTTTAGCACTACTAATTCATTTGTTTTTTGGTATGTCTTTTGCATTTGTCTATGGCATAATCTTTGAATCAAGTGATTTCTTTTCAAACTTTAATAACTATTGGGTAGGAGAAGGGGAACTAAATTTTATTGCTGGAATTATGACTTCATTTTTCTTTTGGGCGGTGGATGAAGTCCTAAGACGTATCCGACCCGAATAAAAAATTTTCTTCTTCCACTAACGGGTGCTTTAGTTAAACAAGAGCATCAATATTTTGATGGTCTATTTTTATGTAGAATGTGAAATGTTACACTTAAACTAACGAAGCAGTTTAGTTGAATAAGAAGGGTTTTAGGGAATGGTGTTGAATAAGTTAATATATGTAAATTATTGAACAAAAGAGGTGTTTTACTTCAAGTCTGGGTTGGCACTTTTTTATTGAACTAACGCAGCAGGTTAGTTCAACAAGCACCTAAGCATTTTTTCGAATTATAGAATACACTTTAGAATTATTTTAGGAGGGAATATTGTGTTTATTGTTAATGTAGAAGGTGCAATTTACAAAAGTGAAAAATGGTTGTTAATAAGACGTAGCGAAAAAGAAGAACACGCTGGAGGTTCACTGTCTCTTGTTGGTGGAAAGGTAGAAAAAGAAGGAACCTCATCAGACATTTTAGAAAAGACACTAAAAAGAGAAATCACTGAAGAAGTGGGTATAGAGGTTTCAAATCTTCGGTATGTTAATAGCTCATCATTCGTTACTGATTCAGGCATAAATGTGGTTGACATTGTTTTTCTTTGCGACCACGAATCAGGCGAAGCATTTGCTAAGAGTCCTGATGAAGTTGACGAGGTTATTTGGATGACTACCCAGCAAATTCTAAATAATTCTAATTTACCTATTTATTTAAAGGAAAATATTAAACTTGCTGAAAAACTGGTAAACAATAATACAGTAGTTATTTCGTAGAAAGTAAATTTTGAGAGACTCACTTGTTCAACTAACGAGTGCTTTAGTCAACCACAATCCGGCGCTTTCCCGGAAAACTAGGAAAGTGTCTTTGTCATTATAGGACATGGTGTTATGGAACGCTGCATTCAATAGGAGGCATTGTTATGGAAATATACTGGGTTAACGGACAATATCAAGAAGATGAACGGATTTTTGATTCTCAGTTTGAAGTTTATGAATGGACGGACTCATTATATCAAGATTTCTCAAATGGCTTTTTGAGAAAAGAAAATATCGGTTATGCAACTCCTGATGTAAAGGTAATTGATTGTTTAACGGAACTAATACCACAATGGGCGGGATACACGAATGTAAATGTTACAATGCATAGAGATAAGATTGAGGTAGAAGGTAAAGATATATATAGAATTTGGACATCGTATTGTTGATAAAGTTATTCCACAATCGGGCGCGATTGTGGAAGATTATTTTTCTGTTTCTTCTTCAACTAACGGGTGCTTTAGTAAAAACAAATCGCTGCCTGTGAGGGGAGCTTTTTCTAATTGAACTAACGCCGCAGTTTAGTTGAATAAGGAGTATAGTTCGAGGTGTAAAATGATAAGTAAACTCAAAAAAGCACAAGGAAATTTTATAATTTCCTTGTGCTTTTTTGTTGGGAAAATTAATTTGATGAATAGCTAATTATATCTTGTTGTAATCCCTTTAAGAACACTTGACTTGCAGGCGATAATGCTTGGTTTTTCTTCCAAACAAGATTTAAATTTGCTGTCAATGGCGGGGCTAATGGTACAAATTGAAGCGTTTGATTTGATGATGTATCAATAAGTTGATCTAAACTTAAAGCATAACCCAATCCTTCTTCAACCATAAGTGCAGCATTAAAAATAAGATTATAGGTTGCAACAATTGGATTCTGACTAATACTTCGGCCAAGCCAACCAGAAAGTTGATTATCAACAATACTTTGACGAGAAACAAGAAGTGGCTGATCAACTATATCACTCGGGTAAATGACATCTTTATGCGCAAGTGGACTATCGGATCTCATCAGAAGCCCCCATCGATCTTGATAGGGTAGTTTAATGAAATCATATTGATTTTTATCGGTAGGGTCGATTAATAATCCAAAGTCGAGTAAGCCGTTTTCTAATCGTTCAGAAACATCATCTGCATTACCACTGTAAAGGTGAAAGATAATATTGGGATACTTAGATTGCAGTTTGTTAAAAGTCTTCGCAATAATGCGCATCCCTTCAGTCTCACCACAACCAATTGCAATTTGACCCTGAATATCTTCGGAGTATTCGCTTAGATTATGTTCAGTTCGATCAACTAAATCAATAATTTCTTTCGCTTTTTGTAGTAAATAGTGACCTGATTCTGTGAGTATAATCTCACGATTACCTCGTATAAATAAAGTAGTTTTTAATTGTTCTTCTAATTCTTTAAGCTGACGAGAAAGAGTCGGTTGTGTTAAATGTAGCGATTCAGCCGCTTTTGAAATATTGCGCTCATTGGCTAAAGTAATAAAATAGCGTAACACTCTTAATTCCATAATAACCTCCTTATCCTATATATGCTCAATAGGCATACGAACATATTTGATATAGGTATTTGGTTTGTTAATCATATCATTTTATAATTTAAATAGAAAAGTGAAAATATTTAAAGGTGGTTTTTGCAAATGGAAATTAAAGATAAAGTAATTATTATTATGGGTGTGTCAAGTGGCATTGGTGAAGCTACTGCAAGACTTTTGGCTAAAGAAGGAGCTAAATTAGTATTGGCAGCTCGTAGAGAGGAAAAATTAAAAGAAATTGCAACCTCTTTCCCTAATGCACAAATTGTCTATAAAAAGGCGGATGTATCAAATTATGATGATGTACAACAAGTCGTTGATTTGGCTATTTCTAAGTATGATAAAGTGGATGTTCTTTTTAATAATGCGGGAATCATGCCAACAGCGCCATTAATTGAGACAAGACGTGATGAATGGAAAGAAATGTTAGATATTAATGTAATGGGAGTTCTAAATGGGATCTCAGCTGTACTTCCTAAAATGGTTGAACAGAAGTCTGGTCATATTATCTCGACTGATTCAGTAGCTGGTCATGTTGTCTACCCAGATTCTGCTGTTTATTGCGGTACAAAGTTTGCAGTACGAGCAATTATGGAAGGATTAAGACAAGAACAACGGGAAAATAATATCAAATCGACAATTATATCGCCAGGTGCGGTTCAAACTGAACTTTATAAAACAATTAGTGATAAAAAAGTTTCACTTGAACTCCATGAAGCACAAAAAGAATGGGGACTATCTGCAGAAGATATCGCTCAAGCAGTTGCTTATGTAATTAATACACCTGACAGAGTATCAGTTAGCGATATGATTATTCGTCCAACAAAACAAGTCGTATAAATAAGTGGTCAAAAAAGATAGGGGTTTTTAAAAATGGACATGAATGATTTTATAGAGTTTTGTAAGGTAGGTAATCCGATTTCAGGTGAGGATAAAGCATTACATGGGCTATTAACTCAACGTAGTTATGAAGCCCAAAAGATAACAATGAAATTGAATACATCCTATCATTCCAGAGAAGAAATAGTTGATATTTTTAGTGAACTAACAGGTAAAAAAGTTGATGCTTCTTTTATGTGTTTTCCACCATTTCATACAGATTTCGGTATGAATATTACCATTGGAAAAAACGTGTTTTTTAACACAGGGTGTTCTTTCCAGGATAGGGGTGGAATTAGTATAGGAGACGGTTCAATGATAGGCATGAATGTCGTGATCGCAACACTTAATCATGGGTTAGATTTAGTGACAAGAAACACAACATTTCCCTCTCCGGTTGTAATTGGGAAGAATGTATGGATTGGATCAAACGCAACAATATTACCTGGTGTGACGATTGGAAACAACTCTGTTGTTGCAGCAGGGGCAGTTGTTACTAAAGATGTTCCGGAAGATACTGTTGTTGCAGGCGTTCCAGCTAAATTTATGAAGAAGATATAATTAATGAAGAAGATAGGAATTGCTTTAATTATTTTAACTATCGTATCCTTATTTTTCTTTTTCATATTTCCTTTTGGTCAAAATGAACTTTCATCTACTATGGAGGAGGAATCACAAATACTTACTGAGGATTTAGAGAAAAAAATACGATTTGAATTTGCTGACAAAGAGATTTTGGTATTGCTTGAAAACAATAATTCTGCCAGTGCTTTTTATGAACGCCTACCTTTAGAATTTGAATTCAAAGATTACGCGCATACAGAAAAAGTAACAGACTTATTAGACCCCTTACCTAAGCTAGAAGGTAATTTTGGATATGATCCGAATCTTGGAGATTTTGCCTACTATGCTCCATGGGAGGGACTAGTACTTTATTATAAGGATTTCCGATACTCTTCTGGGCTTATTAAGTTAGGCGAAATTGTCGAGGGATTAGACAATCTAAAAGATATGGAAGGAATAGTCTTGGTATCAAAAGTGGACTAACTCTTGTAGATATTTAACTTCTTATGATTTGAAGTATGGTGTTAGATAAAAAGGAAATTTTATAATGATTCTCCATTTGTGAAATATTATACTTAAACTAACGGAGTGCTTTACTTCAAGAAGGGGTAAAGCCTTTTTTCTTATTGAACTAACGCAGCAGTTTAGTTTAAGTAGCAGATTTTTAAAAAAAGAAGAAGAAGTACTTGTTAAAGGGAATTATAAGTAGGTTTATTAGAGGAAATTGTAATGAGAAAGGGAGATTCAAATGAATTTAAAGCATTTTCTTTCTGCTGTTTCGGTAGCGTTTGCGGTTATTCTGTTTAGACTAATTGATGAATATCTAATCGACATTCCTACTTTAATAGGTGCATTAATGGTAGCTCTCTTTGCAGCGGTAGTTATCAAAGTTATTCAATCTATATCAACATTAGATAGAGAACTAAAGAAACCTACTTATTTGACTTTATGGATAATGGCTTTTGTCTGTATATTAGGCTCTTTTTGTTTCTTTGATTTGTAATAATAGAACTCAGTATGCAGTACTTCTGTAACTAACGGGTGCTTTAGTTAAATATTCGATTTCCGAAATAATTAATATAAAATTACTGCGTATTTTAAATTTGAACCATAACATTAAGAAATGGGTTACTAACTATAATGTAAAAACCTTAAAGTACGATTGGATGGGTTACCAACTATAATGTCACTGGACAGTTGTGAAATTGGCGCTACTTCATTAATGGAGGGATTTGTTAGTGGAATTACACATTTAGTATAAATGTACAGTACATTTTAGTTAGTACCTTGAATTTTATAAAACCCACGCATTTATTAGGAAAGAGTAAACACCTTATAGATTGATTCTATAAGGTGTTTATGAAATGTTACTTAGTTGATGATTTTAGTACCGGTATTTGATGTATATAAAGTGATACCATATCTAGAAGCGACTTCTACCCAAGGTGGAAAGTACATTGTATAACCTACATCAACTTTACTTCCATTTACTGGTGAAGTAAGGGTGCTACTTATACCTCGCTTACTCAACACTCCTATAAGTTGATTATTGCCATTAATTACTGCTGCACCACTATCTCCTCAACCTGATATTAAACCTTGAGAAGGATCTTTTTTTACTCTTACAACTAATTCTCCCCATTCGTCTCTAAAGCTTTCAGAATCTACTTTACCGCATGTACCCAGTTGTTGCACTAGATTTACAAACAATAGAATTCTTAGGATATAGTGAAGACTGGCCAACTAATTTTTTATCATAAGCTGGATCACTACTTAATTGATTTTGATAATATCCATTAGTTGCTATTTTGCTAGTTCTTCAATAAGGAAGTTGTAGAAGAGCATTAATTATTGAAAGTGAAACCAAAATGCGATATATTGGTTTTATGGAAAAAGATATTATAAAACCAATTAAACGTTTGTCATTTAGAGATGAAGTGTATCAAACTTTACAAAAGTCGATTATTAACTTGGAATTACAACCAGAAGAACGCTTAAATGACAAAGAATTAGCAGAGAAGTTTGGAATTAGTCGTACCCCTGTTAGGGAAGCACTAAAACGCCTGGAAGACGAAGGACTTGTTGAGTCACTTCCAGGGTCATCTACTCGTGTAGCACCATTAAAATTAAAGGAGGCGAAACATGCTTTTACTGTTGTAGCAGCTTTACATGCTTTAGCTGCTCGCCTTGCAAGTCCTTTATTGAAGGAAATGGATATTGAAGAATTAGAATTTAGCAATAAGACTTTGAAATTTGCCATTGAAAAAGGTGAAGCAATTAAAGCAATTGAAGCAGATGGAAATTTTCATAAGGTTTTCCTAGACGTGGCTGGGAACCCTGAAATTACATTTGCATTGGAACGTAGCGTACCTAAAATTCAACGATTAGAGATTTCACAATTCACTACACTTAAAGGGTTAAATTCGGTTGAACAGCACAATCGAATTATATCAGCTTGTAAAAATCAAGAATATGAAAAAATTGTTCGTCTTGTAGAAGAAAACTGGCTAAGTCTTGGCGTGATGTTAACACAACAAACGGAACCGAGGTGAGTTCAGTTGAAATCAATTTTAATCGGTATTTGTGCAGCCTTCTTTTTTGCCTTTACATTTGTTCTTAATGCATCTATGGAGTTGTCTGGTGGTAGTTGGATTTGGAGTGCTTCGCTCCGATTTATCTTTATGGTCCCATTTCTTTTGTGTATTGTCATCATGAGAAAAAATCTAAGACCACTCTTAAACGAAATGAGAAAACAACCAGGAAAATGGATGTTATGGAGCTTTGTTGGTTTCGGGTTATTCTATGCTCCGTTATGTTTTGCCTCTGCATATTCACCTGGATGGCTGATCGCTGGTACATGGCAAATTACGATTATTTCAGGTGCATTACTAACACCGTTATTTTTTGAAACGATACACACAAAGAATGGTCCATTACAGATAAGAGGGAAAATTCCCTTTAGAGGTCTTATCATGTCATTGATCATTCTTTTAGGTATTGTTCTCATGCAAATGGACCATGCAAAGCAATTTTCTTTAGAAAATCTATTATTGGGAGTTGTCCCTATTCTAGTTGCATCATTTGCCTATCCCTTAGGAAATCGTAAAATGATGGATGTATGTGAAGGGCGTTTAGATGCTTATCAACGGGTGTTAGGAATGACACTAGCAAGTCTTCCTTTCTGGTTTTTACTTTCCTTGTATGGCTTGTTTACCGTCGGGTTACCGAGTGGAGGGCAAAGTCTTCAATCGTTATTGGTGGCACTTTTTTCAGGAGTCATTGCGACTATCTTATTTTTCATGGCAACAGATATAGTAAGAGGAAATATGCAAAAGTTAGCTGCTGTTGAAGCAACTCAATCAATGGAAGTGCTTTTTGCATTAGCTGGGGAACTACTATTTCTATCGATACCACTTCCTTCTCCATTATCTTGGTTAGGTATCGTTATCGTCATTCTTGGCATGATTTTGCATAGTTATGTTTCAAATAGAAGAGTGGAAAAGTATTTTTTAAATAGTCAGTGAATCTTTAAATCATCTTTCTCTTACCCGGTTTTATCTTTTTGTTACGGGCAATTTCAAAGTTAATTCAAGTGAGTATAATTATATGATTGTCACACCAACGGCTCAAGAGTGGTAAAAATAACCTGATTTGGTGTCATGGCTCCCTCCTGTTGCAAGTAGGGGGTCTTTATTTGTACATATCCTAATCAGACGTTGTAAATATTATTACATAAAGGTGATAACGATGAATCTTGATATAGACACATTATTAATTATTGTAGTATTTAGTTTCGTAGCTGCCTTCATTGACTCAGTTGTAGGCAAGAGCCAATATCCAAGAAAGTATTAACGCATTTATCTTTCTATCTTTTTTTTTTTTACGAAGAAATAAATAACGTTCTTTAACTCCCATGAAAATTAAAAAACGCTTGATATCTATAAAACTGCATAAAAAAAGAGACTCAGAAAAGCTTTTTTAAAAAAAGGCTGAGCCTTCAGAATGTTTATATTGAGTTTTGAGTTAAAATGTAAATCAAGAATCAACTCCATTCTTTATAGGTAGGATTAATCTCCCATGAGTGCTACTCGTATTGAGTGCGACAGTCTGTGATGCACCGTGATCGTTGGAGTCAGACTAACGGATGGGCTCTATGGCACCATAGTTCATCGACCTTCTTCGCCAGCCATACTCATCTATACCCGTTCTGATCCAATTATCATCCTCTGTGGTGCAGCGTTTTTTGCTGCATGTATGGCTAACGGGTGCTTTAGTTAAACAAGTGGCTGCCTGTAAGGGTACCTTTTTCTTATTGAACTAACGCAGCAGGTTAGTTTAATAAGAAATGATAAAATAACTCTAAATATATAAGCACTTAACTTATAAAATAGACCACATAAACTTGTTTCGGAAAGCGATCATACCAATTGGTTTTATTTTTAAAAAAGTGATTCAAAACTGAACAACTTACTATTTCATGTATTTTTAATTAAAGCCTAATGGTCAATAAGTTATTCGAATTGCTTTTTTATTTAATGTATGACAGTATAGAGTTCAAAAAACTTATTATCCAAACAAGAAATGAACTTTAGAGATTGAAGGGATATGCCACAATGGATCATAACATAACCGTATTAATCTGTGACGATAATGTCGCTGTACATGAAAGTATCAATGCTTATTTACAAGCTGAAGGTATGAAAAGTGTATCTGCTTACGACGGAGAGATGGCACTCAAGCTCCTTAAAGAAAACAACTTTGATCTAGTGGTACTTGATATCATGATGCCCGGTCTTTTTGGGACCGAAGTATGTAAGGAAATACGCAAAACCAGTGATATCCCTATCCTTATGCTTAGCGCAAGAAGCGAAGAAGTGGACCGGATTGTCGGACTTGAAATCGGTGCTGATGACTATATAACAAAGCCCTTTTCTCCGCGCGAGATAGTAGTAAGGATCAAAACTATACTAAAACGGGTGCAACCGAAAAAAGAAAATCCCCACTATTTAAAAGCAGGAAATTTGTCCATTGATATTGACGGATATGAAGTTCTGATCAACAATCAAGAAATTGAATTTACTGCAAAAGAGGTGGAGTTATTGGTATTTCTAGTCAAAAACACAGGGAAAGTGGTCAACCGTGAGGAATTACTGTACAAAGTTTGGGGATATGATTATATCGGAGACACACGTGCAGTCGATACGCTGATCAAACGAATCCGTAAAAAAATCGCTAAAGCTTCTCCCGGTTTTTCCATAAAGTCCGTCTACGGTGTCGGGTATAAATTTGAGGTATGTGTATGAAGCGGTTATTTTCAAGCAAGCTGTGGATTGCATTTGTCATCTTAGCGATCTTTATTTCAGGTCAGCTGTTGGGGGCTTTTGCAATCAAACATTACTTTACCCAATCCAAGATCGAAGAACTTCAGCCGCCTCTCACGTTGATTGGAGAAGAGGTTGCGGATGGTGAAAAAATAAGCAGAACCGATGATTTTTTAATAATGGCATATGATGTACATGGAAAGGAAATCGATGTCTACAATGATGAACCTGCTTCAAAATCTTCTTCTGATGCGAAAGTAAATAAGGAATTAACCTCGTACTTGCCGAAAATCATCAGTGGCAAAACCGCAGTTGAAATCCAAGAAGTACCGGGGTATTCTGCGCAAGCGATTATGATCGGGCAACCACTAGTCCATGACAACAAAGTGACAGGTGGTATCTATTTGTTAAAAGAGGCACGCGCTTATCAAGCTGCTCTTAATGGTTTTTACCTTGTTTTCTTCGTGAGTTTGGCGATTGGAACCGTCATCATCCTGGTTTTTCTTGCGATGTTTATCAAAGAGAAAAATCACCTTGAACAAATGCGCAAAGACTATGTCGCCAATATTAGCCATGAACTTAAAACGCCGCTGGCATCAATCAAAGCTTTGACAGAGACACTGTCGGACCATGTTGTCACCGACCAGGAAAAAATCGACCAATACTACAGCATCATCTTGAGGGAAAGCGTTCGCTTGGAAAAACTCATTTCTGATTTGCTGGAATTATCTAGGCTGCAATACAAAAAAACGGCATTTACTAAATCGATGGTGAACACAAAAGAGGTCATCACTAAGGTTACAGAGCCTTTTGCTATTTTGGCAGACGACATGGATTTACAATTTCACATCACTGAACGAGCGAAAAGTTTGCCCGCGACCTATTCAAATGAAGATCGCATCACACAAGTGCTTACCATTTTGCTAGATAACGCGTTTAAATTCACTCCGGAACATGGCAAAGTGACGATCGATGCCAAAACGGCAGCGCGTAAAGTGGAAATTATGATAATGGATAACGGTCCGGGTATTTCTAAGGAAGTTCTTCCGCACATATTCGGGCGGTTTAACAAGGAAGACTTATCGCATACCAGTACAGGCAGTGGCCTCGGGCTTTCCATTGCGCTCGAAATCATGGAGCAACTTGGGGAGAAAATTAGTGTGAAAAGCCAGGCCAATGCAGGAACCACATTTGCTATCACCTTAAAAAGAGCATAAAATTTTTGGCAGAAAAACGTTCGTTTTACCCCGTTTTTCTGCCATTTTTGCGCCACAATGTTTTGTTATGATCATTTATAGAAAGAACTAACAAAACAATTAGGAGTGATGCGCAATGAAAAAATCTATCTCAACAATTTTATCAATGTCCCTCGCAACTGTATTAATAGCTGGGTGTTCAACGAGTGGTTCCAAAGATACGGCTCCCCAAAATAGTGGAGAAACGGAAACAACACAACAAGCAGAAACGAAGCAACAGGCTGCTGAGAAAGAGGCAATTGATACCTCTTTCATTAAGAACAAACAATTGGATGTAAAATACGACAGCCAATCGGAAGCCCAAAAGCTGGACATTTATTTCCCGAATGAAGGAGAAGTCCCGTTTCCAGTCATCATCGCAATCCACGGGGGCGGATTCATGCAGGGAGATAAAACAGGTACGGACCTGACTGCAATGATTGAAGGCGTCAATCACGGATATGCAGTTGTAGCGGTCAACTATAGACTTTCAGGGGAAGCAATATTTCCTGCAGCGGTTAGTGATGTAAAAGCTGCAATTCGTTTTGTTAAAGCTAATGCGGAAGAATACAACTTGGATTCTGAGAAAGTTGTGGCATGGGGAGGCAGTGCGGGCGGCAACTTAGCGGCACTAGTCGGTACGAGTGGAGATGACGACTCTTTAAACGGTGAAAATACCGAAAACATGGAATATTCTTCTGAAGTACAAGCTGTCGTTGATTGGTATGGACAAATTGACTTTTTGAAACTGGATGAGCAGTTTACAGAATCCGGAATTATGCCGAAAATGGGAGAACGAAACTCAGATGATTCTCCGGAAAGCAAGTACATCGGCGGAAATATTACCGAGAATATAGAGCAAGTAGAAAAAGCGAATCCGGCAACTTACATTACAAAAAACGATCCAGCCTTTTTTATCCAACATGGAACGGCTGATCCGAACGTGCCAACGCAACAGTCCATTGATTTCTCTGAAAAACTTATAGATGTCTTGGGAGATGAAAAAGTGGAGCTTACACTCTTGGAAAGAGCTGTCCATGGAGGGGAACCTTTTAATTCAAAAGAAAACCTTGAAGAAGTATTTGGTTTTCTCGATCGTGTATTAAAATAAATTCATGTGGGTGGCAATTTTGCCACCCTATTTTTTCGTCCAAAACATCAATTAGATATCGGCGACCCATTGTGAAATGTTACACTTAAACTAACGGAGCAGGTTAGTTTAATAAGCAGGTAAATTTGGAAGGACATCGAAGTAGTTAATATCAAGTAACAGACTAGGTAAAGGTGGGATGGCTTTGAATATAGTGTTTATCATTATTTTGGTATTTTCCTTACTCGTTTCTACTCTAACTTCTATTTGGTTATTAAAAATGAAGAACGAGAAATGGCTGGCAAGGTTAGTTGCATTTTTCGTAAATACACTTATCTTGTCAATAGCAACCGTCATCCTTTACAAGTTAGACGTTCAAACATTTCATAAACAGACAGAAGGAGTATTTGGTAGTTTAGGTATAGTAGTGCTGGTGTTTTTTGTTCCAATAATTACATTCATTAATTTCTATATACTCGAATTTGTAAGAAATAGAAGTATGAGTCTATCTAATTAACACTTACTTCTTGTTCAACTAACGGGTGCTTTAGTTAAACAAGTGGCTGCCTGTAGGGTAGCTTTTTTTATTAAACTAACGCGGCAGTTTAGTTTAAGAAGGAAATAGGTATGTGGTTGTGGAATTCTTTTAGAATAGAGATAGGGGGATTTTAATGTCAGACATAATCAACACTCAAAATTGTATAATTCGAACTGTAGAATTAAAAGATGCGGAAGCACTTTTAGAAATATCAAATTCCATTATTTCCGAAGGAGATTATTTCATCATAGTATCTGAAGAGTTAGAAAAAAAAACTTCAAATCAACAAAGAGAAAAAATACAAGAGGTATTAAACAATGAAAATGAAAATTTAATAGTTGCAGAGATAAATGATGTAGTTGTAGGTTCGATTTTTTTTCGTTCTTATAACTTAAAAAGACTATCTCACACTGGAACTATTTCAATGTCTATAAGTGAAAATTATAGAGGAATGGGAATTGGAAAAATACTTATTAAAGCATTGTTGGATTGGGCAGAAAACCATCCACTAATTGAAAAGGTGAGTTTAGGGGTTTTCTCAACAAATCATAGGGCAATATCATTATACAAGAGTATGGGATTTATTGAGGAAGGTCGTAAAGTTAAAGAATTTAAGATAAATGAAAATAAATATGTGGACGATATACTTATGTACAAGTTCGTTTAATAATATTTATAGGTTGTTAAATATTGTACTTAAACTATTGGGTGCTTTACTTCAAGAAGGAGTAAAGCCTTTTTTCTTATTGAACTAAAGCGGCAGGTTAGTTTAAGAAGGAATGATTGTAACTGAACAGGATAAACTAAACCTAAATATAATTTAGGGTGATGAAATTGGATAAAAGTAAACCTCTTCTATTGATTTTATTTAGTTTACTAATTTGTGGGTTGTATTACGGAACAGTAAATGCAAAAACGAACGATCCTCCTCCTTCCTTTGAGGAAGAAATTATTAAAGGCAAACAACTCACTCCTTTAGAAAGCCAGTTAATGTCTTTTATGACTGGTTTGATGGTAACCGAACCAAAACAAGCTGTTGAATTCTGGATATTTGACGTAAATGGTCGAAGTGGTGCTGTTCAATATGCGATGTTGTCCCCTTCGCTTCGAAAACAATCAAGGAGTAAATTTGAGCAAACTCACTGGATAACAGGTCAGTCAAGCCCTTCGGTTAGAAACTTTCGTTTTACCAAAGTAGAAAAGCTTAGCAAATCCAAAATGCGGTATACCGTTAAATACGATTTATGGGCATCATATGGAGATTTTGGTGGTGGGCAGAAGATTATAATCGTGGAAAAGAATTTAGAACCATTTAAAGAGTATTGGTTTATTTCATCAATAACAACGAAATATAATCAATGGGAAGCATTTACCCCAGCCGAGACAGTTTTAAAATAGAGCATTGCAGTTAACAATCAAATAAAGAGCAAAGTTTGTGAATAAATGTACTTAAACTAACGGGGGCTATAGTTAAACAAGTGGCTGTCTGAAAGGGTAGCTTTTTCTTATTAAACTAAAGCAGCAGGTTAGTTGAATATGGATCTAAATTTTATTAGGTATCAATTGAGTATTGTCCTATATAAAAACTCTTAGGAAACAATATCTAATTCTATTTCGTTTATATAAAGTAAATGGGAGATATAGACAAGATATCGAAAACTATTTCAAACAAATAAAAGTCGAGTAGGTAATGTCTTTGGAATTTTTCACAACGCAATTAGTAATGATTGCATTATTTATCTTAATAATTCATTCGATCGAAACCTTAGCTTATTCAGTACGTTTATCAGGGGCAAGAGTAAAACTATTAGCATCGGCACTTTCGCTATTTAATGTGATGGTAATGGTTTCAAGGCTAGCAAATATGATGCAACAACCTTTTACGGGAAGTTTGATTGATAATGCACCGAAAGAAAATGCTTTAGAATTTGTCGAGAGTCAGTATCGAATTCTAATTGGTTCTGCAACATTAGGCACAATAATAGGTTTACTTTTGTTGCCGACATTTATTGCTGTTTTTTCGAGGGCAATCATTCATTTAGCAGAAGAACGAGGTTCGATTCCAGCGTTATTGAAAAAAGGATTTACATTATCATATTTAAGACGTGCAAAAAAGCATATTCATCTACCTAGATATACTTATTTAAAAGATATGAGTTGGCGAGATATACCTATTAAATTATTTTGCATTAATATTTTGATTACAGCAATTTATACAATTGGAGTTTTATCTGCACTTTATGCAGCGTTGCTTGCACCTGAACGAGCAACAACTGCTGTTATGGCATCGGGTTTAATAAATGGTGTAGCTACAATCTTACTAATTGTATTTATTGACCCCAAAATCTCAATCCTAGCGGATGATGTAATCAACCAAAAAGGGAGCTATGTCACATTAAAAAGTGTTTCTACAATGATGGTTACATCAAGATTGTTAGGAACACTTTTAGCACAAGTCTTATTCATTCCAGGTGCAAAGTATATTGCTTGGTTTACGCAGTTCCTTATGTAGTTTAAGAAATTACATGAAAAATTATCGAATCTGAATACTTAATCTAACGGTTGCTATACTGCAAGAAGGAGTAAAGCCTTTTTTCATATTGAACTAATGCAGTAGGTTAGTTGAATAAATTTTTCCGGAAGAAGGTAAAGACATGTTTTCTATGTTAGAAATATGGGAGAGTAAAAGATGACTCAAAATGGGATTGTTTTAGTTGTAAGTGTATCTATAATCAAAAATAATAATGAAGTTTTTATTATAAAAGAAAATAAACCATCTGATATTAATAAGTGGAATTTTCCATCTGGACGTATTGAAAAAGGGGAAGATATTCTTGTTGCTGCTTGTAGAGAAGTAAAAGAAGAAACAGGTTATGAGGTGAAACTATCTAAAACAACTGGTATATACAATTTTATTAGTAGTACAAATCATCAAGTTATTTTATTTCATTTTATAGGTGAGGTAATAGGTGGTTCATTGAATTTAGAAGAGAGTGAAATCATAGACAGTAAGTGGATCACTTTACCTGAACTTATGAAATTAGAAAATCAGGAACTTCGTAACGCTGGAGTTATAAAACAAATAACAGAAGCATTGTTAAGTCAAAAAGTTTATCCTATTAGTTTTTTTAAAGAACAAATAAGTATATGAGGACTATTTCCTTGATAACTAAAGGTGTGGTTTAGTTCAGGATCATGGGGTTGCTTAGGCAATTCTTTTTCCTATTGAACTAACGCAGCAGGTTAGTTCCATAAATGTTTTAACTTTATTCCATTTTATTCGCTTAATATAATGGAGGTGAAATTGGTGAGAAAAGCTAATGCTATCATATTTGGAAGTTTAATTTTAGCAACAATATTAGGAGTGTTTGGTCAAGGAATAGCTTACTTTTTAAATGAAATTTTCGCTAAAATACATCCGGTATACTATTTAACTATCTTAACAATAATAAGTCTATTTTTATATTTAAGCTCTTTTTTGGGGGCATACCTTCAATATAAAAAACTTAGAATTGGAAAGGATAAATTGGGGTTATATTTTTCTGGAATTAGTTGTATAGGTTTATTAACTTCTTGGTGGTCTATATTTGTTTTGGCTATGTGGTGGGGTTGATGAGGGAGTTATTATAACTCACGGATGCTGTAGTTAAACATGACCATCACTTCGATGTTCAATTTTTATGCAAAAACATCAAGTAGATTTCGGCGAACCATTGTGAAATTTTACACTTAAACTAACGGGGCAGGCTAGTTGAAGAAGGCTATAATGAATAGGAAGTGATCAACAGTAGTTAAAGCTTGTCCTATGAGGGTGCAACTCATTTAGTTAAAAAGAATTATAATGATTATGGACGGATGAATTAAATTAAAATCAATTATTGCTCCAATTATTAGCCATGTACTTGCAGATTTAGGTATCATACTTGTATTCATCAATTTAATACTTTAATCAAATAATCCCTGCCTGTTATTCCGCACTGACCTAAGAAATTGAAACAAATAAAAACACCCTTCGTTGAAAAACGGATATACAATACCTGCCTGTAAAGGAGCCTTCTTATTGAACTAACGCAGCAGGTTAGTTGTACAAGTTATAAATTTAATGGTTTAAAGTTATAGAGCATTTCTTTGAATGAAGAATGCTTTTTATTTTTGCTTAAAACAAAAACCTGCAATAAAAATATTATCCAAATTAATAAAAATTTATTGTAAATCGATAAAAAATAGTTTAAAATCAAAATAAGAATAAATAAGTGAGGTGCTTTTTATGGAAAAAGTAACAACGTTGTTTTTAAAAGTAGCTGTTATTCTTTTAGGAGTTCCAGTTCTTGCTCTGTGCATCTTTTTGGTGCCTGAGATGGCGAATCTTGCAGCAAAATTGCTTCCAGAGTTTGCTTTTATAAAATATCTCGTTATCATCGCTTTTGATGCATCGGCGATACCTTTTTACTTTGCTTTGTATCAGGCTTTCAAACTCTTACGCTATATTGATAAAAATAAAGCTTTCTCCGATTTATCTGTAAAAGCTTTAAAGAAAATCAAATACTGTGCCATCACAATCATTATTTTGCATGTGCTAGTTTGGCCGCTCTTCTATATCTTTGCGGAAGTAGACGACGCACCAGGAGTTATCTTTGTCGGATTGGTTGTTCCTTTTGCTTCGGTGGTTATCACAGTCTTTGCGGCTGTTCTCCAAAAACTTTTACAAGAAGCAATTAATATCAAATCAGAAAATGATTTAACGGTCTGAGGTGAATAACAATGGCAATAATAATCAATATTGATGTGATGTTAGCAAAAAGGAAAATGAGCGTAACAGAACTTTCGGAGCAGGTTGGAATAACAATGGCGAACCTTTCTATATTGAAAAATGGAAAAGCAAAAGCGATTCGCTTATCCACTTTAGAGGCAACTTGTAAGGCTCTAGAATGTCAGCCTGGAGATATTTTAGAATACAAAAGTGACGAGGACAGTTAAACATTGTGGAGGAAACTTAATATAACAATTATTAGAGGAGGTATAACTTATGGACATTAACAATTTGATTATTGAAAATATTGCAAACCCTAGTGAGCTGGAGAGAATGTATAGAAAAGACCCGAAAGCTTTTAAAAAGTCATTCTCACACGCATGGGAACAAAATCCTGATTCTCAGGTTCTTGGTGTTTGGTATGAAAGATTGCATTTCAGGGAGACGGCAAATACAGAAAAATCTTCCTTGCTTCAAAAAGGTTTCTTATTCATGGGCATTTTAGCCATTCTGGCCGGGATAAGCACCAGGATCATTTTCCATTTTGTCGAACAGGAAGCAATTGCTCCAATTAATCTGGTTTTTGGTATAATTCCCTTTATTGCTGCCTATTTTGTTTACAATAATACTCCGAAAAAAAGTGTTATTTATTCCATAGCAGCGTTGTTCCTAATTTCCGGGATTTATCTTAACATGCTGCCATTAAATTATAAAGACAGTATTATCCTTGCTTATTTACACCTTCCCATATTCTTATGGGTATTGGTAGGGCTTGCATTTACAGGAAATGAATATTCAAAAGGCAGTACAAGATTAGCCTATATTAAATTTAATTTGGAATATTGTATTCTCTATGCTAGCATGGCAGTTAGCGGAATGATACTAGCAGCATTAACCATGCAGTTATTTAGCTTTGTTGGCCTGGATATAGAAGACTTCTATTTTAGTAATGTCGTTTTATTTGGTGCTGCCGCTCTTGCCATTGTGGCCGCATACCTGGTATCAATGAATCTTAAACTTGCTAAGAATATTACACCATATATAGCTAAAATTTTTAGTCCTCTTGTCCTGGTCACATTGTTGGTCTATCTTATTACGGTTATATGGGTCGGAAAAAATCCATTCTTGGACCGCAATTTCCTGATAGCCTTCAACGGAATACTCCTTGGTGTATTGGCCGTTACCATATTTTCCATTATCGAGAGCGACTCAGACGAGAAAAAGAACATTTCAGATTATATAAATTTTGCCTTAATTGTTCTTGCGCTTATCATTGACAGTGTGGCTTTGTCAGCCATCGTGTTCAGACTTTCTTCTTATGGGATTACGCCTAATAGAATTGCTGTTTTAGGAGTAAACATACTTATCTGGGCAAATCTAATTTGGATTATGCTCTCCTATATGCGTTTTCTACAAAATAAATCCGGACCTTCAACTATCCAAGATGCAGTTACTAAGTATTTGCCGGTCTACGGAATTTGGGCAGCTTTCGTTATATTTACTTTTCCTATAATTTTTAATTAGAGAGGCTCTGTTAATGTAACGAAAGGCTAATCTTCTATAACGTATAAAATCCCTAGAGCCGATATTAAGCAGCTTTTTTACAGAGTTGCATAATATCGGCTTATTTTCATTACTAAAGTTAAAAAGAGGGTTTCAAACTAGAAGACATATTATATTGTTACAACTGGATTCTTTAAAATATGACCAGTTTCATGCGTCAAACGAAAAAGGACTTCATGAAACGTATTTGATAAGCTAAACTTGCAGGTTTTAATTTTGAGTTTGATTTAGATTAAATGTGAAAAGATGTACTTACACTAAAGAGGGCGTTAGTTGAAGAATAATTAAGTAATATTATGAGTGAGGTCAGACTTTAGTTATTCAATTAAATGGCGCGATTGTTGAATAAGCTTCACGTTTCTTCTTCAACTAACGGGTGCTTTAGTTATACAAGTGGCTGCCTGTAGGGGTGGCTTTTTCTTCTTCAACTAACGCGGCAGTTTAGTTGAAGAAGAAGGTTTTTTTGCGATTATGGTGAATAAGTTAATATATGTAAATTATTGAACAAAAACTAATAAGTAAGTGTAACAGTAGGGTTAATCTAACGTCTATACCTTTAAAGGGGGAAGGTTTATGAAAAATTGTCTATTTATATTATTAGTTCTTATTAGTTTTACTATAACGGGGTGTTCAAAAGATGGATTATCAGGTGAAGAACCACCAGAAGTCAATATAAATATTGGAAATGAAAACTATGAAACAAAGCTAGGTACTTATTGTTGGGATGATGGATGTGTTGATACTGCTGGACCTGTTGAACTCTTGAAGGGGAAAGTACCTATCAAAGTGAACCCAGGAGAGAAAATATCTTTTTTAATGGAATATGAACCAAAACCAAATGAATTTCATCTTATGCAGGTTAGTGAAAGTAATGAAAATGAAGTCTTGATTGAAGAAAATAGCTTTTCCGCACCTACTCGAAAAGGAGTTTATTATTATTCTTATGGCGTATGGTGGAAGGATGATAAGGAAGAGAACTTATCTCATGGAGATGCTTTTATGCATTTGTTCTAGAAGTAAAGTAATTCTTTTTCACTAACGGGTGCTTTACTTTAAGAAGGAGAAAGCCTTTTTTCTTATTGAACTAACGAAGCAGGTTAGTTGAATAAGAATTTTCTAATGAAATCCAATATAATTTAATGTTTTTGAAACCGAAAAGACCTGTCTTTGGCAGGTTTTTTTTGTAGTTTAAGAAACAAAGGGAAAGGTATTTCGGCTTTATAATTTTTTTAAAATCAAATTTTATTAAATGTGAGAAAAAAAGTGTATTTATTTCGTTGTATATAGTGTGAGGGATTTTACAAAAAGTAAGGAGACAAATCTTATGAGAACTACCGATCATAATTTTATAAAACGGCTTAAACGTCAAAAAGAAGATGCTTTAGAATATGCAGTTGATAAATATTTACCGTTAGTTAAGGGTATTACCTATAAAGTATTGTCACCATTAGGAAACCCTGGTCTAGTTGATGAATGTATAAATGATGTTTTTTTAACTATTTGGCATCACGCAAATCAGTTTGAAGGGGACACTGATGATTTTCGAAAATGGCTCTGTGTGGTCACAAAATTTAAAGCAATTGATACCTATCGGAAAGCAAACAAACGTGGTGAAGTTGAAATTGTTGGTACGAATGATTTAGATGTAGGTAGTAGTCCTTCTATAGAAAACGAAGTTCTTGTTACTGAAAATAAAAATGAATTATTAAAGTTAATGTGTGGGTTTGAAGTGATTGACCGAGATATTTTTATGATGAAATTTTTCTTGGACATGACAAGTGATGAAATTGCAAAAAATATTGGTTTAACAAAAGCCGCAGTCGATAATCGCATTTACCGTGGAAAGAAAAGACTAAAACAACAACGAACTAATAATAACTTAGGGGGGACTTTTGCATGAAAGATATCTTTGAGCATTTTAATAATCTCAAGCTGGATGATGAAGATTTTAAAGAGATGGAAGTAAGCGAAGTCGAAAAGGCAAGAGTAAAGGCAAGATTAAAGCAATCAATATACAAGAAGCAGTCACATCAGATGAGAAAACAATCAACTCGAAAAAAATGGGGTTATGGCATCGGGGCAGCAGTTTTGGTTTTTGGATTGTTAGTCGCTTCTGCGACGGTGTCTCCAGCTATGGCACAGGTGGTCTCTTCTATACCATTAATTGGACAAATATATAAGAACTTAGGCGATATCGGATTGAAAAATGTTTCGGAAGCAGGGTTGAGTGAGTTTTACGGGGAATCTAAAACAATCAACGGGATTACGATAACGCTCGGGGAAATCTATTACGATGATGCACGGGTAACAGCCAGCTTTTCCGTCGATTCTGAAAAACCGATAGCGTCTGATTATTTTAACATTGATCATAATTATAAAGGTGGAATGCCTTTATCGAATTATGGACTTACAACGGATGAAACTTCACCGACAAATTGGACAGGCATTTTAAAAATTAATTACTATACTTTTAACCCTGATACACTTGAATTGGGTATGACTTTTGAAGGTAAGCAAGGGGAGTTATTTGAGTTTACGAAGGAAGTAGTTAAAGCACAGTATGAAAATAAGATCGATATTGCAAAATTTCAACAAATAGACAACTTGAATTATGAGATACATGATATTAAGTGGGGCACTCCCGGCTTTCTAATTTCGTATGATGCCCAGTATAAGGAAGAAAATTATGGAAGAGAGGTTAACCTCGAATTTGAGGTGGTAGACTCTTCTAACAAAAGGTTAAAGGAGATTAGTTGGAAGTACGGTAAGCAATTATTTGAACCGCTCGAAAATGATGTGACTGAATTGACAATCACCCCTTATGCTAAATTTGATATTCAAAGGGGAGATGGTCATATAGAATGGAAGGAACATAAGTTGAAGCCCTTTAAAATAACGATCCCGTAAATAGAGTTAATACCAATTATGAAGGTCTTATTCAACTAACGGGTGCCTTACTTCGAGAAGAAGTAAGGCTTTTTTCTTCTTAACTAAAGCAGCAGTTTAGTTGAATAAGAGAAGTGGAGTTTTATGTCGCATTTGAACATTTAAAGTGTATTAAAAAAAATTGTAAGATAAGAAAGAAAGGAATGGAATCCAAATGATTTATACTAGATTACATATCTTTAGGCTCTTTATTACACAGCAAAATATGAAGTAATTGAAATACTAGCAGAAGATAAACCATAGCAACTAGCTAGTTCTATTCATTGCTATCTCTGTAGCATTTCTTGTTTCGCTTTGTTTCTTCCATTTTAATCATCAAAATTATTGATTATCCTTTGATTTAATTAGTTTTACACAATCTTTGATAGTATTTATGACGACTATAGGCTCTGTTAATTGAGGAAAATGTCCGCTTTTTTCAGCAACAATATGTTTGCTATTTTTAGACAATGAAAGATATTCCAATTGATTCTCTACTCGTTTTGTTCGAACTTGCTCTGGCATCATTCGATTTTCCTTTCCACCTGTAACAACAAATACAGGTATATCAGGAAAAATATTTACTTGTTGTATTTGATTCACAGTATCTTTCACATGATTAACTTCATCAAATTGTTTATGTGAAGACAACGAATCAAACATTTTGAACAATTTATTTATAGTTTTTACTGTATTACCTTGGTATTCATTTAGGCTTAAATCTTTTGGATGGCTAGATTCTAAAAAAACTATTCCAGCTACCTCGTTCGGATAAAGTCGAGCAAACAAATTTACATATAATCCACCTAGTGAATGTCCAACTAATAATAATGGAGGTTCAATCCCCGCTATAGTAAGTGCTTCATGAAGAGTTTTTACTATTGTTGTACCGTCTTGTGATTCGTTTGGTTTATCACTGCCACCAACTCCAAAACGATTATAAGAAAATACGGTGGAAGATTCCGAAATTTCTGGTAGTATTTTCATCCAACCTTCGATAGGACCTGCCCCACCATTGATTAAAACTATATTTGGTTTACCATTTCCACTAATATTATATTGTAACTTCCCTTTTGATGTTTTCATTTCATATTTCTCTATTTTCAATAATTACACCACACTTTATCAAATTTTTCTTTTAACTTTATTTTAATAATTGGTTTATTAACATATTCTCGTTGGATTTCTATAATTCCTTCTCCCACTAACCTTTTTCTTATTTGAAGTAGAATAATACCTTTTATGAGCTAAAAAGTATCATGTAAGTCGCTAGTATGCCCAATTAAATCTCGGCTATATATTGTGAAATGTTACACTTAAACTAACGAAACAAGTTAGTTCAATAAGAATGGTAAGATTAAAGAAAATTAGAAGGTGCTAAAATGGCTAAGTTAAAATTGTTAAAAAGTATAGGACATAACACTGTTCATAGCTTTTTAAGTTTAATGAATTATCGAGATGACGGATATGTTATTGAACATTTACATAATATTGCAAAAGAGAAAAATATGGAGAGTATTGTTATAGATATTTTGGATAGAAGTATCAAACCTGAAGCTTTTGAAATACCTGTCATAAAGGGCTCTTTAAATGATTTATTAAAGGACTTTGAAAGTCATTTAAAAGGTGAGAATATTCCATTAGATAATGTTAAATCTGCAAAAGTGACTATAGTTTTTAACTTAGAAAAAACTCACATTGGTACTTCAGGTAATGAATTAGAAACTTATGATTGTCTAGTTGAAATAATAGATGAAAATGAGAAATCATATAAAAAGACAGTTAAAGAATGGTGGCGTTAGCTCTATTCTTGTCCAACTAACAGGTGCTTTACTTCAAGAAGGAGTAAAGCATTTTTTCTTATTGAACTAACGCAGCAGGTTAGTTCAATAAGAGTATTTAGTATAAAACAGTATAAGATAGTTTCTTGTCGAAGTTATTAGTACTATAATTTATTCATGATTTAAAAATGTATAGGGGTGTAAGAATGTCATTTTTCTATTTCATTATTGTATTGATTGTTGTCATGATTGTATCCATATTTTGTTCCGTTATTTTTAAAGACGAAGAAAAGGTGGATAAAGGATTTGAATTAGTTTTTTTAAGTTGAGTTATAGAAGAAAGATCTTTCGTGGCCTATGGTCTTTATCCATTGCTGTTCTTTCATATTATGTTGTATATCGATATGGCGATTTGACTATAAATGAGAATCTAATAATATTCATTTTCTTTTTAACTTTTTTTGGGGTGCAATTAGCCACGATTACGCTAAATGGAAAAAGTGGGAAATGAGCAATAGAAAACAAACGTTGGATTAGTTATGCTGGTTGGAATAAGTTCAAGACTACAACTTTCAGTAATAATTAGTCTTTTAGTTTATTTATTTGATGTTATAAAAACAAAAAATAAGATGGTTAGGTTACAAATTAGTTGAAGTATAATAATTTAATTGTGGAGATGATTTATTGTTTAAATATAATGTATGTTTTTTGAAAAGTAATGACCGGATCTTAATGCTGAATCGTGAAAAACCACCGATTATGGGTGTTTGGAACGGGGTTGGTGGTAAATATGAAGCAGGAGAATCAGCTGACGAGGGCGCAATACGTGAAGTATTTGAGGAAACAGGTATCAAAGTAAACGAATATTACTCAAAAGCTGTAATTACATGGGATAAAAGTGATGGCGAAAAAGATGGGTTATATGTGTACTTATTCGAAGTAGAGGCAACATTAGGGAATGAACCTATACAAAAAACAAGAGAAGGGATTCTCGATTGGAAACAAATAGATTGGATAATGCACCCGAATAACTTAGGGGTTGCTGAAATGGTATCTCAGTACCTACCTGTTTTATTAGAAAAAGAGAATGATTATTTATTTGAGTACAATAAGGGTATAGTAAAGCTTTTAGTGTAAGAAGTATCAGATAAAAATTTAATGCCTTTAAAAGGTAGATAAATGTTCAACTAACTGGTGCTTTATTTCAAGAATTATGCAGTGTACGTAAAGTATTCGAAATCTAAAGATGTAGTAATTATAATCCCCTTATGTGGAGTTGGATTTAAGTCTAATTAGAATTAAAGGGAGCTAGATCGTGCATTAATTTTCAACCAATGTGTATAGATAATAAAGACGTTTTATTCATAAAAATGCAATAACTAGGCTAACCGATAAACATAAAAGAAGTATATGTATCTTACAAAAGAAGAGTTGGTGAATAGGCTGATAGCGGTTGAACAATACGTTGCGGAAAATCAGAAGCGATGGGTTGCTAATCATTATGAGCAGTTTAAATAGATAATTAATGAAGTACCAAAATTGCCTTGTTAGATTGTTTTTAACAAGGCTACCTTAATTTTTTTGTTCAACTAAAGCACCCCGTTAGCTGAATATAATCATGAATTACACATCACATTAATTTATTAATGGGTTAAATATACCTATTTATTTTTTGTGACAAGGAGCAGTGCAAATGAAACACTTAGAATAATAACCCCTACTACCCCGATCCAACCTACATGCTCCCAAGCCAGCCCCGCAAGGGAACCACCGATACTTGAGCCTAGGTAATAAAATAATAGATAAAGAGACGAAGCTTGTGCTTTATTTGTTGATGCATGCAATTTAAACTTCATAAAAAAACACAGTTTAGAAGCAACTAAACAGGTGGAGCAGTATTCATTAAATGAATACTGCTCCTATTATTGGGGGCATCTTCCTTATGTACAAATTAAAATGAGAAAGTAGTTCTGAAAGCAAGTTTTGAGGGATTAATAAAATAATGAATAATATTCTTTGACTAATAGGAGCATTGATCCGATAAGGAACAATGCTCTTTTTTTGAACAGGACAATTATTTGGAATATATTTTCAACCTTAAGGTGCATCAAATCTCGGTCTTGAGATGTACTATATTTTTTTAATTATCTGTTAGATTTATATTATGAAAGAAAAACTAATATGGAGGTGACTTATGTATAAGAGAATAATATGGAATGACTTTTTAAAGAGCAAAGCGATAACGTTGACAACAATGATATTTGTTGCTTCTGCGGCTATGCTTGTCTCGCTCGCAGCGATTCTTGTCGTCAATCTTTCGGGCTCGTTAGATACACTTATGAAAAATGCAAAAACGCCTCATTTTATGCAGATGCATTCGGGTGAAATTGATACTGCACGGCTTGCATCATTTGCAGAGCATAATGGCAATGTCGATGATTATCAGGTGGTTGAATTTCTTAACATAGACAGTGCGCAGATACTATTGGGTGATAATTCACTTGCGAATAGTGTTCAGGATAACGGCTTCAGCATACAAAATGAAAAATTCGATTATCTTCTTGATCTTAACAGTAATATCATCAACGTTTCCGACGGTGAAATTTATGTCCCAATAAGTTATATGAAGGACAACACCACTAAGGTAGGTGACAAGGCGGTAATAAGCGGGAAGGAATTTACCGTTGCGGGATTTCTCCGTGATTCCACTATGAATTCCTCGCTCTCCGCGTCAAAGCGATTTCTTGTAAGCATAAATGATCTTGAGGAAATTAAAGGCCTTGGAAGTATCGAGTATCTGATTGAGTTTAGATTAAAGGATTTCTCAGCGATAGGTGAATTTGAAACAGCTTATGCTTCCGCTGAACTTGAAGCAAACGGACCAACAGTTACGTATACGCTTTTCAAAACGATGAACGCCATTTCAGATGGGATGATGATTGCGGTTATCCTTCTTGTAAGCGCACTTGTCGTTACCATCGCATTTATGAGCATACGTTTTACGCTCCTTGCAAAAATTGAAGATGACTACCGTGAAATTGGTGTTATGAAAGCAATAGGGCTTCATCTTTCAGACATAAAGAAGATTTATCTTGCGAAATATGCAGCTATTGCGGCGGCAGGTAGTATTCTTGGTTTTATTCTTTCGCTTATATTTCAAGGCATTCTTCTTGAAAATATACGGCTTTTTATGGGCGAAAGCGAAAATTCTTCATTTGCAATTGTTTTAGGAATTATTGGAATTCTAGTTGTATTTCTTGCAATTATTGCTTATGTATATGGAGTGCTGAAACGTTTTGGAAAAATTTCCGCTGCGGAAGCTATACGCTTTGGTACTTCTCAGGAAAAAATGACTGGCGCTAAGCGTTTTTCCCTATTTCAAAACAGACTGTTTAGTACGAATATTTTTCTCGGAATCAAGGATGTCTTCGCAAGAAAAAGACTTTACGCCACAATGCTTGTGGTACTGGTGATTTCAGCATTTATAATTATTGTTCCGCAGAACCTTTACAACACGATTTCCGAAAAAAGTTTCATCCAATATATGGGGATTGGAAACTACGATTTGCGCATACAGACCAATATAACTGACAAAAGCGATGAAATTGTGAAGACAATAGACAGCGACAGTGCCGTTTCTAATTATGCTGTTATGACAACTAAGACTTTTAAAGTAATAACGAGAAACGGGTCAGAGGAAAATATAAAAGTTGAACTTGGTGACCATTCGGCATTTCCTATAGAGTATTCTGAGGGCAGAGCTCCTACTGCAGAAAACGAAATCTCGCTTTCTACTATAAACGCCGATGATCTTGGCAAAAATGTCGGCGAGGTCATAACGCTGGTGATTGAAGGGAAGGAGAAAGATCTCACGGTAAGCGGAATATATTCGGATGTCACCAACGGCGGAAAAACGGCAAAGGCTGTTTTTATCGACAAGTTGGCGAGCGTCATCTGGACCATCTTCTGTGTTGAACTTTCGGATAAATCACTTATCGATAGCATGGTTTTAGCATATTCGGATAAATTCGATTTTGCAAAGACTTCCGACATTGATGAATTTGTTTCTCAGACCCTCGGATCAACACTAAGTTCCATTAAAATGGCTTCCTACACAGCAATTGCAGTCGCACTAATTATTACGGTACTAGTTACACTGTTGTTCATGAAAATGCTTATTGCAAAGGACAGATATTCCATTGCTGTCATGAAAGCGCTCAGTTTTACAAACTCGGATATTAAGACACAGTATGTTTCTCGTTCGGTTTTCGTTCTGATTGTCGGAATTATTCTGGGTACGCTTCTCGCGAACTCTCTCGGAGAGGTCCTTGCTGGCGCGCTTATCGCTTCGTTTGGAGTGTCAGCTTTTAATTTTACAGTTAATCCGCTTACAGCATATTTGCTTAGTCCGCTGATGATGATAGTCGCGGTTCTTATCGCTACAATGTTGGGCACATCAGGTGCGGGGAAAATAAAAATTTCTGACAATATAAAGGAGTAGGCATATGAAAAAGATTATTATCGGTGATCACATTGTAAAATCTTTTGGCGTGGACGATGAACAGCGTAATGTTCTCGACGGAGTCTCCGTTGAAATAAATGAGGGGGAATTCGTTGCAGTTATGGGGCCTTCGGGATCAGGAAAATCTACACTAATGTTTGCTTTGAGTGGAATGGACATCGTCAACGACGGTAAGGTCGTTTTTGATGGTGTGGATCTAACGGAGGTCGGGGAGAAAGAGCTTTCAGAAATACGCAGAATAAAAATGGGGTTTATATTTCAGCAGCCTACTATGCTGAAAAATCTAAATATACTCGATAACATTATTCTTCCGTCAATGCGAAACAACAGAAAAAACGCACCAAAAATATCGGAGAAGGCAAGAATGCTAATGCAAAGGGTAGACATTGGAGATCTTGAACAGCGCGATATTACACAGGTTTCGGGAGGTCAGCTTCAGCGTGCAGGAATATGCCGAGCGCTTATGAACAACCCGAAAATCATCTTCGGTGACGAACCAACTGGCGCGCTCAACTCTAAATCTTCGGAGGAGATTATGGACATATTTTCCGAAATCAACGCGGAAGGAACAGCGCTTATGCTTGTAACTCATGATGCAAAGGTTGCGGCGCGGACTGATCGTATTATGTTTATGCGTGACGGGAAAATCGTGAGCGAGTTGAAGCTTCCGAAGTTTGACGGGAAGGATATTGAAGATAGAGTCGATGAAGTTACAGTTAAAATGAGAGAAGTAGGAATATGATTTGATTTTAGTTTATTCTTGATACCTTTATTCAACTACCATGAAAATTAATTTCTTCAAGAAAAGAAAAATAACAACACTTAAGAAGACCCTGCTCAATCGTTTCAACTAGTTCTTTAGTGAAAATAGACCATCATTCGATGGTCTATTTTCACGTCCAATACATCAAGTATGTTTCGGCGATCCATTGTGAAATGTTACACTTCAACTAACGCAGCAGTTTAGTTGAAGATTCGCTTTCCGAAATAATCAATCTTTTTTATAAAATGAATAACAATAAACACTGAAACCTCGTATATTCATAAAAATTTGCACAAAATACGTGTCCAGAGATAATAAAGTTGTTTATAATACACCAGTCATGTTATTCAACAATTGGGCCTGATAATTGAATAACACAAGGTATTTACTTGATTGTTCTACAACATTAATGTGGTAACTTAAACATTTTTGTAAGTAACCATTATTTGGATAGCATTAACTTTGAGCGGATTTTTGTAAGACACAATTCCCTAAAGGTGTGTGTCTTTTTCATATTTAAGAAAAAAACTCATTTATAATACTGATTTATTTTTATAATTTTTTGTAATTAGAGTTAAGTTAAGGGCAATATATTTTAGATGCGTTTATTTTAATATATAAATACATAATAGAGTAGCCATTTAAAAAGGAGGGATACCTAAAAAAGGGTGCTCCTAAAAGATTAAAACAAACCACTTTTTGGATCTACCCAAACTACTTCTTAGTCTTAGCTTATGGCAGTTTGTTAGCAATTAGCTTCCATACATCTTCAAAAGTCTCCTTGTAAAACTCATTATCCCAACGGTCTGCAAAATATGGATTATGGAAATAAACAAAAGCTGTAATAATAGCATGGCCAGATTTTTTTAATCCACTAATGGATTCCGCTTTTTTCGCTAATTGTTTTAAGTGATCTTTAACGAGGATTTGAGTACGTTCTAAATAATCCGTATATAACCGAAACATATGTTTATCATCGTGATAAAGTTTTTTCTTTGTAGTAGCCAGAAGCCAGAGCCAATTGTGAAGTGCAACAGCAGAACTTACACCGTTTGGGGCTTTCCATTCTAATAATTCCTTAGAAGTAGTTTCTAACCACTTGAGTGCAAGTTGCTGCAATAGATCCTCTTTATTTTTGTAATGTTTATAAAATGCGGCATGAGTAACTCCAAGTTCTTTTGCAATATCAGAAAGAGTGGTTTTTTGTACTCCCTTTCTCATTATGATTTCTTCTGTAACAGAAAAAATTTTCTCTTCTGTAAGTATTGCCATTGTGGGTCCCCCTAGTTTTTTCTAAGTTTTATTATACAGGATACACCACTTAGTTACAAAGTATTGATTTTGTAACTAAGTAGTGTATAATGATGTTGTTGTAAAGTTACAAATCGTAAAAAATGTAACTAAATTTTTAATAACAAAGGAGAAATATCATGACAAAAACATCTACTGAAACACTTGATTTACGAGTTGCACTTGTTACAGGAGGATCTGGCGGTATTGGACACGCCATTGTAAAAAAATTAGCCGATAATGGATTTGCTGTTGCTGTACATTATTCTGGCAATAAACTTAGAGCAGATACTATAGTAAATGAGATTGTAAAGCAAGGCGGAAAAGCAATTAGTATAAGTGGAGATGTTGCAGATGAAATAGTTATGCAAGAAGCTTTCGATATAGTTGAAGAAAAATTTGGTGGTATCGATGTCGTAATCAATACAGCAGGTATTATGTTACTCAGCTCTATCGCAGAGCTGAACTTAGCTGATTTAGATAAAATGCACCGCACAAATATTCGAGGAACTTTTGTAATATCCCAACAAGCGGCACGACGGGTTCGCAAAGGTGGTGCAATTATTAATTTTTCTACTTCAGTTACTCGCACGAAATTTCCAACATATGGTGCATATGTTGCAAGTAAAGCGGCGGTTGAATCAATGACAATGATATTGGCTCGCGAATTGCATGGTAAAGATATCACAGTTAATGCTGTAGCTCCAGGTCCAACTGCAACACCATTATTTTTAGATGGAAAAGATGGACAAACAATCGATAATCTTTCTAAAGCAGCACCACTTGAACGACTGGGTACACCAGAAGACATTGCCGACACAGTAAAATATTTAGCAACTTCAGGACGTTGGATTAATGGACAAGTTATATTTTCAAATGGCGGCCTTGCATAATTAATGAACTAAGAAAAAACCTCTCTTAATTCCCTTCAATTAAGGAATTTCAAGAGAGGTTTGGTTTATGTGTTGCTCTTCGAAAAATATTTCCGAGTATCTTCACGTATTTGTTTAGATAAGACACTATCAAGTTCTTCATTTAACCATGAAAGTGTTTTACTACGTAAGTCATCACGCATTTTTTCTTCCGCAGAGAGCATAACTAAATTGATGGTGCAAAGGGAGGGAGCTTGACAGCAGTTTTTTTTATACAAATACCCATTGTCTTTAATATTTTTACATTGAAAAATAGGCTTAGGGCCTTCAATTGCTTCAATTACATCCCAAAAGGAAATATCTTCTGGAGATTTAGATAATCTATATCCTCCTTTTACCCCACTGACAGAACTTACAATTCCGGCCTTAGATAATTTACCGAAAACTTTTGAAAGAAATGTCTCAGGAAGTCCTTGGAATTCAGCCAAATCCTTTATCCCAATACTATCGTTGGAAGGAACATCAATTAAATAAACCAGACAATGTAAAGCATATTCAACTCCGACACTATACTGCATATAAACTCACCTGCTTTTGATTTTAAGGGTTATCAAATAGTATCTTAGAAGTATTTTGAGTTTTAGTCAAATAAAAGAAATTTCTTTTGGGTAATTCATATTCATTTGACAAAAATAATTATAGCATATATTATGGACTAGTTCAATCGACGATTAATCTAGTCTTCGATTGGAACTTAAAATTCATTTTAAAGGGGAAATAAAAATGAACAAAACACTTATCATTAACGCACATCCAAAAGTAGATGATACTTTTTCAGTAAGCTTACAGGTTTTTAACCACTTTTTGAAAGCATATAAAGAATTAATTCCTGACAGTGAAGCAATTGAACAGATTAATTTGTATAGTGATGAAGTGCCTATGATAGATAAAACGCTTTTAAGTGCATGGGAAAAACAACGAATAGAACAAGAGCTAACTAATCAAGAACAAAAAGTAACGGAACGTATGTCCGAGATCTTAAATCAATTTAAGAGTGCAAATACGTATATCATCGTTTTACCTTTGCATAATTTTAATATTCCATCAAAGTTAAAAGATTATATGGACAATATCCTGATTGCACGTGAAACTTTTAAATATACTGAAAATGGGTCAGTGGGTTTACTTAATGACGGGCGAAGAATGCTTGTTATACAAGCAAGTGGATCAATCTATACCAATAATGATTGGTATACAGAAGTTGATTACTCCCAAAAATACCTGAAGTCAATGTTCAATTTCATTGGTATTGAAGACTATCAAATCATTCGGGCGCAAGGAACTGCTTTACTAGAACCAAATGAAGTATTACAAAAAGCATATAAAGAAGCTGAAGAAGCTGCTTTAAGATTAGCACCTAAATTAATACTGTCTTAAAGGCAAAAAAAAGAAATAAAAGGAGGAAATTAAATTGGAACAACGAGTTGATTATTACAATGTAGCATCTGAAGTACTTAAAATAATGATGGAAATGGAGAAGTATACGAAAACAACAGGTATAGACCGTAAACTTCGTGAACTTATAAAAATTCTTGCTTCTCAAATAAATGGTTGTGCATATTGTCTTAACATGCATACAGCTGATGCTAGAAAAATGGGAGAAACGGAACAACGTTTATATTGTATTAGTGCTTGGAGAGAGAGCACTTTTTACACAGATGCAGAAAAAGTGGCTCTTGAGTTGACAGAATACGTAACTTTAATCCCGACAAAACGTGTGCCAGATGAGCTTTATCAACGAGTACGTGAACATTATGACGAGCGACAATATGTTGACCTTGTACTAATAATTAATCAAATCAATAGTTGGAATCGAATTTCTATTGCAATGGGGAATACAGCAACTGAAAAATAATTATTCTCACCGAACATCCTATGGGTGTTCGGTACAGTTTGTAAACGAAAGGCATCCAAATAAAGTTGGCGCTAGAAACTTTTAAAGACGAACCCAATGTAAGCAGAATTCTGAAAAAGATGGAGGACAAGGGATATCTTGAGTGAAGTTCTGATGTCAAAGATAAAAGAATAACCCTTTTATTTTTTTAATATTAGATTAATATTGGAGGAATTTTATTGCTCAAGCCAAAATGATGAACAAAAAATTTTATTAGTATTTCAATCGCTAATTTTCTTACCTTTACAATTGCGAATGGGCGAGTAATGATACCTGAACAGTAAGCCAACTTCCGATTCAAGCAAATGGATAGAAAGGATTGGAAAGTATCCTGTTTTTTTGACAGCTTTCTTAATAGTTTGTCGTTCATCTTTTTTATATTTTATAATGCAATCGATCACAACACTACTTATTGTTCGCTTTTTCCATGGAATTGGATTTGGAATGGCAACTACAGCTACCAGAGTCATCGTAGCAGACCTCATCCCTGAATCACGAAAAGGGGAAGGGATGGGCTATTACGGACTAACACTTAATTTTGGCATGGTAGTTGGACCTTTTTTGGGGTTAACTATTATGCATCACGGAGGAGTAAATCAATTGTTCTTCATTAATGCTTTATTGGCACTAGTTGCTTTGATTGTAGGCTTATTTGTTCGGATTCCAAAAAACACAGTAACACACGAAGTCAAAAATTTAGATTCAAGTAAAGGAATAAAGGCCTTATTTGAGGGTTCTGCTATTCCCGTTCCATTAATTTCTGGATTTTTCGCTCTGGTTAATTTCGAGATCTTTTACAGGGGAATGGTTTGATATTTATGGAGCAAATAAAATTATCTATCCGACAATTTTCCTTTTTGCTGTTGGAACATATTTACTTAGTGTTTCAACATCATTACTATCTTTTCTTCTTTCGGCGGCCTTTATTGGTTTAGGTTAGGGAACCATCTTTCCAATTCATCAAACAATTGCCATTCAAATTGCACCAGTTGAAAAAAGGACATTGGCTAGGGCTACTTACCTATTAACATTTGATTTTGGATTTGGAATTGGTTCCTTTTTATTCGGACTGTTAACAGAAAAATTAGGCTATAGTTCTTTATATTTTTATAGTACGATCTTCATTCTATTCGGAATCGGAGTTTATTATATACTTCATGGGAAGTTTCATCGCACTGTAAAATACAGAAAGTCCAGTGGGCGGAGTAGTAAATACATAATTGTATACTATAAAAAGGTTGTAAAATAGCTATGGTACCAAATCTATATAGATAGAGGATGATTAATTTGATGAAACCTAGAATCGGAATGGTAGGACTGGGTGGTATCGCTCAGAAAGCATATTTGCCTATTCTTTCAAAAGAAACAGATTGGACATTTGCGGGTGCATTTTCACCCAGTAGAGAGAAGAGAAAGGCAATCTGCAATCAGTATCGTATACAAGATTTTGATAGCTTACCAGCATTGGCTCAAGAGTGTGATGCCGTGTTTGTACACAGCTCTACTGAATCACATTATGAAGTGGTTTCGGAACTGCTTAATAAAGGGATAGATGTATATGTCGATAAACCATTGGCAGCATCTATTTCAGATGCAGAAAAATTAGTCGAATTAAGTGAAAAATTGGGAAGAAAGCTTATGGTTGGATTTAACCGTCGTTTTGCTCCAATGTATGTGAAAGCAAAGGAAAAAGCGAACAATTTAGCTTGGGTACGTGTTGAAAAGCACAGAACGAACAGTGTGGGTCCTTATTCTTATGAGTTCACAATGTTAGATGATTATCTTCACTTAGTCGATACAGTACGTTGGTTGGGTGATGGAGGTCTTAGTGTGCTGTATGGAACTGTTCATACGAACGATGAAAATCAACTTTTATATGCTCAGCATACGTATGAATCCTCTCAAAATATATCTTTCACCACAGCTATGCATAGAAAAGCAGGAACGAATTTAGAACAAATAGAATTGATAACAGACGGAGCAATTATCCGTGTAAAAAACATGAATACCACAGAAATCGAAGAAGAAAATGCAATATCTACAACAGTTTCTTCATCATGGGAAACAACTTTAAAACAACGAGGCTTTGAAGATGCTGTACAGCACTTCATTTATTGTATTCAAAATGATGAGCAACCCCTTATTGATGGCTTAGAAGGGTTAAAGTCTCAACTACTTGTTGATCAATTACTAAAGCAAAAATAATTATATTCATAAGTAAATGGAGTATAAAGCTGGCTTTTAAAGTCAAACCAAGACTGACTTTAATCCTGTTAAATATTTTGATTTAAATACTAAATATAAACATGCATTTGCAATATATGATTCTGCAGTATATGGTTTTAAGTAGGCTTAAAATATTGGATATAGTATAAAGAAATGAATGTCTCTTAGAGCGCTCCCGTAAGTTGGGAGTGTTTTTTATTTAGGTGGAATATGAAGGTGTTTTTAGAAGTAAATAGAATAAGTATTGTAGTGAGTATTGGAAAGGATAGGTGATAAAGATAATTGAATCAGCAGATAGGCATCAAATGCTTCCTTTCATTTTGACAATTTTTGTTTATTTTGCGGAGCTTTATTTGTTTCTCCTTGATTATATTTCTAGTTTTTTCTTTTGGGGTATGTTGGTATTTCTCGTTATATTATGGCCATTTTTTTTGTTTGGTATTAGAAAAGCACGGATCTCAAAACATATTTTCCTGTTCTCTTTTATCGCTTCTTTTTTTTTACTTTTATATGAATTTCCAATTATTTTTACGGAGGGAAACCACTATTTGATTTCTTCATATGTTCCACCAGAAGAACTAATAAAAAACTCTGGAATTTTCCTATTGCCTGTATATTCAATTGAGTTAAAACAGGAAGAGGTTTTAGATGAACAAGCCTTTCGAGATTCGAATAGTCACTTAATAATTTTTGATATAAAACAAGCCACTAATTTGCATCGCTATGCTGGTAAAACGTCAATAATCTTTAAATTGATTGGAATCAATCTGGAGGAAGATTATTTTCATCAGATGTCAGTGAATGTAAAGTCGTATTTAAATACAAGTAATCCTGCAATAGATGAGTTTCTTTCTAGAAGTAATTCAGGTGGGAACAGTGCAGGATTAGCACTCGTTTTATCTAGTATAATAGAACAAGAAAAATTAAAAAATAATATGCCAATCGGTGTGACTGGGGCTATTAGTAAATCAGGAAAGGTAAAAAAGGTTATCTCTATAAAAGAAAAAATTCTAAGTGCAAATAAAATTGGACTCTCATATATAATTCTCCCAATTGGAAATCTGGAGGAGGGCAATGATGTGGTGAAATCGTTTAATCTAACAATAGAAGTAATTGGAGTCAGAAATGTGGATGACGCCATTCAATAAATCGCTGAGTTAAACCGGGATAAATAGGAGAGGAAGATTAACATGAAAAAAAAAGAAGTGGACCAATCTGGCTATTACGATCAACAGCTTTTACCGATTGACAATCAATTATGTGAACTATTAAAACAACGTAAAGAGCTTTCAAATAACAATCCAGGTGTTCCACCAATTGAATATATCTCCGAATGGTCGGACAAGTATGGAGTTTATGAGGATTTGTTAAATTCGTTATTTTGGTTATTGAGAAATGAGGAGTCCTTTCGACCTCAGGTGGAACCGAATAATTTCAGAAGACATCTGCCAGTTATGAAAGTAATAGAAAATGCTGAACGTTTATACTCGGTTACTTTCATTCGACAGTTTGACAATGCAAGTGTAGTCTATCTTACTATAGATTGGGAAGACACAAACAATTCGGACCCTCTCGAGGAAATACGTCGTAGTCGCTATGAAGGCGCTTTTCATCTATACATCAATGAAAATTATGATTGTCGTCCTACCGGTGGAAGGGGATCAGGAGGTCATTCTACACAAAAATTTGTTGTATCTCCACCACTCCCAGATGATTTAACAGGATTAAGCTTAGTTTTTACAGAGTATACAGATCATTTAAAAGAGAAACCTACTGGTCTCGAATTTGTAATCAATCTCGAATAATAAAAGCGTTCCTACGATAGGAACGTTTTTTTATATCACTACTATTTACCATTGAATAAGAACTTGTGTTCGTAATATACTATAAAGAACGTATGTTCCTTAAGAGAGGAGTAAATAATATGTATGAAGGACTAAAAAACCGGAAAATTATATGCATTGATATACGTAGTTTTTTTGCGAGCTGTGCAGCAGCAGACGCAGGTCTGGATGTCATGAATACTCCAATTGCGATCATCGGAAATTTGGAGCAAAAAGGAAGTATCGTGCTCGCGGCATCTCCACCTATGAAAAAACAGTTTGGAGTAAAGACTGGAACACGCTTGTTTGAAATACCAGATCATCCTTCGATTCATCTTATAGAACCTAAAATGGAGTTTTTCGTTCGAGTATCGATGGAAATTACACGCTATTTACATCAGTTTGTTCCACATGAAGCGATTCATGTATACAGTGTCGATGAATGTTTCGTAGATCTTGGCGGGACAGAGAAGCTTTGGGGACCCGTTGAAAAAACGATAAAACGTATACAAGATGAACTATATGCTCAATTTCAATTACCATGTGCGGTTGGAATGGGGCCAAATATGCTTATGGCTAAACTGGCACTTGACCTAGAAGCGAAAAAAACAGGTTTTGCTAAATGGACGTACGAAGACGTTCAGGAGAAATTATGGCCAGTAACTCCATTAAGTGATATGTGGGGGATCGGGTCTCGTCTAAAAAAGACACTAAATAACATGGGGATTTTCAATGTTGGCCAATTGGCGAATACACCACTATCTCTGCTCGAGGAAAAGTTTGGGGTGATGGGAAACCAGCTCTATTATCATGCGTGGGGGGTAGATTTATCCGAGCTCGGAGCGCCTCTCGCCGAAGGACAAATTAGTTATGGGAAAGGACAAATATTATTTCGAGATTATCGTAGTAAAAAAGAAGTCATGGCAGTCGTTTTGGAAATGTGTGAAGATGTAGCTAGGCGTGCACGCGAAGCAGAAATGGTTGGTAGAACGATACATTTATCTGTTGGGTACAGCAAAGACGCATTTGGTGGAGGGTTCAATCGATCTCGTTCCATCGATGAGCCGACAAATGCCACAATGACCATTTATAAAGTGTGTGAACAAATCTTTGATGAATTTTATGATCGCCGTCCTGTTCGGAAATTGTCCCTCTCGATTACCAATTTAGAACCAGAGTATTCAATGCAGCTAAGCTTGTTTGAAGAAAATAAATGGAAGGAACGAAAGCTAGGAAAAACGATGGATGCCCTACGGAGTAAATACGGCTCTACTGCAGTATTACGTGCAGTATCTTATACAGAAGCAGGAACTGCAAGAAAGCGTGCGGGATTACTTGGAGGACATAAAAAGTAAAATGCGTCTGAGTCAATATTTTGACTTTAATTAAATAGAGGAATATATTAATAATGTAAATATCTTTAATTCAAGATAAAAGAGTTTAGATATTTAAATTTTATTTAGATAGGAGAAATTTTCTAATGAAATTACAAAACAAAGTAGCGATAATCACAGGTGGTGCATCGGGAATCGGTGCTGCAACAGCAAGACTTTTTGTTCAAGAAGGTGCAAAAGTAGTGCTAGTAGATTTGAATGAAGAAAAAGGAAAAGCATTTGAAGCAGAGTTAAAAGCACAAAATGCAGAGGCGTTATTTTTTAAAGCTAATATTACAAGTGAAGAAGAAGTCCAAAATATATTCAAAGAAACAATTGCCGCTTTTGGGAAAGTCGATGTAGTTTTTAATAATGCTGGTATTGGTCGCGTAACTCCAACAGAAGAGTTAGAGTATGTAGAGTGGCGTAATACAGTAAATGTTGATCTAGATGGTGTATTCTTAGTTGCACGTGAAGCAATTCGTGAAATGCTTAAATCTGGTGGAGGAACAATTGTAAATACTGCTTCCATGTATGGTTGGGTAGGTTCTCCTGGTTCGGCCGCTTATAATGCAGCAAAAGGGGGAGTGATTAACTTAACGCGCTCACTTGCATTGGAATATGCAACCAAAAATATTCGTGTAAATGCACTGGCTCCAGGTTTCATCGATACACCGATTATTCCTGAAGAAAGCAAAGAAGTATTAAAAACGATGACGCCAATGCAACGTTTAGGACAAGCGGAGGAAATGGCTAAAGCTGTTTTATTCATGGCTTCAGACGATTCTTCGTTTATGACAGGAAATGTTTTAACAGTCGATGGCGGATATACAGCACAATAAATTCCCTTTGAAATGACTTCCAACTCGGGAGTCATTTTTTTTGTCCATATTATGAAACGAAGGGATTTCATTCGCTAATAGAGAATACATAGGAAAGTAATTATGTTATAGACGGAGAGTGCATATGATGAAGATAGAAAAGTATCTATCTATGAAGTAAAAAGTCAGAAGTATAACGAATTACTGAAGTCTGCACATTTCACCGTAGATGACATACGCTCTAAACGAAAATAGGGGGAGAAGTAATGGAACAAACAATTTTTCAGCACATGCAAATAGTACGGGGAATAACAGAAAAATCTATCCAACAAATACCAGAGGAAATAGCAGATATTATACCAAATGGATTTACGAATAATATTCGTTGGAACTTTGGTCATATTGCCTATATCCAGGAAAAACTTGTATTTGGTGTTTCCGGAGAAAAGATGATTCTTCCACAAGCATATGAAACATTTTTTAGTGCAGGTACGAAACCAGCAGATTGGATTGGAATTGCACCTTCAATCGCAGAAATTTCGGTTGAACTGATTGCACAAAAACAACGAATAAAAGATTCCCTACCTGGAAGTCTACAGAAAAGATTGCCGGAGCCATTCACTAACAAAGCTGGGATTACATTTCACACACTTGGAGAAACATTTTTATTCAGTTTCTATCACGAAGCCCTTCATATTGAAACGATTAAAAGGATCTATCGTGCTATTAAAAACTAAAAAGGGATCGAGTTCTATAATCGCAAAAAATTTATAACGACAATTTATAGAATAGTTATATTAATTCGATATTTAACTATGCTAATTTAAATAGTTATAACTAGGGGAGACTTTTTAAAGACAGAAAGGTACTGTTCAAAATACATCTACTAAAACAAAATTGGGCAAATTAAGGGTAGAAAATAATAATTAATTTCTCCGTAGATGCTTGTTTTTGTGTGAACAGTGGTTTTATATTGTTTAAGGAACCCGGATAAATTTTAAAGTTACTTAGTAAGAATATCCGATACCTTAAAACTGTATTTAAGTTATAATAGTGGCAATCATATTCGATGAGTGCAACAAATTTCAGCTACCGAATCTTCAACTCCCATGAATATTAAAAAACACTTTAAATCTATAAAATTTCATAACGAAAGAGGCTTAGAAATTGTTTTTTTAAAAAGCTGAGCCTTCAGAATGATTACATTGAGATAACGGGAAGGAGGAACTAAATTGGAATATGTTTTAGATCACGTAGGAATTGCGGTTAGAAGTATTGATGACGCTCTTCCCTTTTATTTAAATGTATTAAATGGACTATTAGAGGACCGTTATACAAGTGATATACCTGGTGTTGAAGTACACGTCGCTGTTGTTAAAACTAATGATAAAGTAATTGAATTATTAGAACCAACCAACAAAAACTCACCAATGGCTCGGTTTATAAGGCAACGAGGAAAAGGGGTACATCATATTGCATATCGAGTTGACGATTTGGACAAAGCAATACTCGATGCAAGTAAAAATGGAGTCCGTTTTCTAGAGGAGACACTCCGTACTAACACACGTGGAAGAAGGCTCATTTATATTAATCCCGTGTCAACTGATGGAACGTTGATAGAACTTTGTAGTTATTAAAATCTAAACAACCGGGCGATTGATCCAATATGGGATAGTAATATCTATGATGCTAAATGCGATAAAAAGGGGGAGAAATGATGAAATTTTATATTGCATCTAGCCTCAAAAATATAGATAAGGTTAGATATGTTAGTAAAAGGTTAAAGAATAAAGGATTTATCCATACATATGATTGGACTGTAAATGAAAACGTAACAACATTGGGAGAACTAAAGGTGATAGGTGAAAAGGAGAAAAATGCTGTAATAGAAGCTGATATAGTTGTGGTTTTATTACCAGCAGGAAAAGGAAGTCATATTGAACTAGGTATTGCTATAGGGAATCGTAAAAAAATATATCTCTATTCACCAAACAATGAAGTAGATAATATTGAAACAACCAGTACATTTTATCATTTACCCGAAATCGAAAAGTGCTTTGGAACCGTAGATGAATTAGTTGAAATTATAGGCAAAAAATTCAAATTTTAAGGGGCGCTGAATTTGAATAATCAACATGAAACACCTCTGGAAAAAAGAGAACGATTAAGACAAAGTGAATTAAAAAGTAATCCCACTGGTTCTCTGCATGATGCATTAAATAGGGAAAGTAATGGGAACTTGACTGATTTAACAGGTGGTATGGGTTGGAAAGGGACAGGTATATTAATTGTTGTTTTAATCGTTGGATATGTTTTATATAACCTGTTTTTTTAGAGATTTTACTTAAAAATGTTACTAACGTAAAGAGGTGAGACAACTTGAGATTTATTAATATTTCCTCATTGATAATCTTAATGTTAGTCATAACAGGTTGTTCAGAAACGAATAATGAAGAGGATGAGGTAGAAGGTAGCTCAAGTAATACCTACGAAGCTCTGCTTTTCGTTAATGGGAAAGAAACGCAATCAATTGGGAAAACGGCTGAAGACTTTCAAGTTGAACCTGGAGATCTTATAGGAAAAGTGGAAACGAAGTATGGTTTAGGAATAGCTCCTAAAAAAGAGCTTACTTCAAATTTTTTAGAAGAAGGTACTGAAATTTATTCAGTAGATGGAAAACCTAACATGTTTTTAGCTAAAAAACAAAATGGCGAATTTGAAGTGTTTGATAGCTTCTGAGTCTGGGAAAATTATAGAGCATTTCTTTGTAAAGAGAAATGCTCTTTTTCTATTTAAGAAATGAAAAGGACTTTCTACAACAATAATAATGAATTAATATACGATAATACTTTATTGTGAAACGATAAAATACATGTTAAAGTCAAAATAACAATAAATAAGTGAGGTGCTTTTTATGAAACAAGGATCAACCCTCTTTTTAAAGATTACTGTTATTCTTATAGGAATCCCAGTTCTTGCTCTATGCATATTTTTGGTGCCTGGGATAGCGAATTTTGCAGCAGAATTGTATCCAGATATTGCTTTTATCAAGTATCTAGTTTTAATCAATTTGTATGCAGCGGCGATACCTTTTTACTTTGCTCTGTATCAAGCTTTTAAACTTTTAAGCTATATTGATAAGAATAAAGCTTTCTCAAAAATTTCTGTGAGAGCATTAAAGAAAATAAAATACTGCGCAATTACAATCAGTGGCCTGTATGTGGTAGGCATGCCGCTCTTCTATCTCATAGCGGAAATGGACGACGCCCCGGGTGTTATAGTAATCGGAATGGTCATTATTTTTGCTTCAATAGTGATAGCAATCTTTGCTGCCGTTCTCCAAAAACTCTTACAGGAAGCAATTGATATAAAATCAGAAAATGATTTAACGGTCTGAGGTGAATAACATGGCGATTATTATCAATATTGATGTGATGTTGGCTAAAAGGAAAATGAGTGTTACAGAACTTTCGGAGCGGGTTGGAATAACGATGGCTAATCTTTCTATACTGAAAAACGGTAAGGCAAAAGCTATCCGATTATCAACTTTAGCGGCGATTTGTAGGGCTTTGAACTGTCAGCCAGGGGATATTTTAGAATATAAAAGTGATGAAAACATTCGAGGATAATAAATTAGGAATTTAGTTGAAAATAGACCATCAAAAAATGATGGTCTATTTTCAACTATTTTTATTATTCCTGTCATCGAAAGACAAGCTCAAAGTCATTGGTGTTTGGTTTGAAAAGCAATCATGAAATCACGAAGAGCCTTACATGTTTCGAGTGGAACTGAATTATAAGTAGAAGCTCGGCAACCTCCTACAGAGCGGTGACCATTTAAGCCGATAAAGCCTGCATCTTTTGCTTCAGCTAAGAATTGTTTTTCTAATTCCTCGTCTGCTACGCGGAAGGTAATGTTCATGAGAGAACGGCTTTCTTTGGAAGCATGTCCTCTATAGAAGCCATTGCTGTTATCAATCACATCATAAATCAGTTTTGCTTTTTCCTCATTTTGTTTAGCGACTGCAGTTAAACCGCCTTTTTCTTCTATCCATTTTAACACTTCTCCAAGCATATAAATGCCGAATGTCGGTGGTGTGTTGTATAGGGAGTTACTTTCAGCATGTGTGCTGTATTTTAGGATTGTTGGAATTTCTGTGTTTGCCTTTGCCAGAAAATCCTTACGGGCAATAACGACAGTCACTCCGGAAGGTCCCAAGTTTTTTTGAGCTCCAGCATAGATCATATCAAATTTACTAACATCTACAGGTTTTGACATTATATCACTAGACATATCTGCGATTAATGGAACCTCACCTGTGTCAGGAAACTCGGACCATTGTGTTCCGTAGATTGTATTATTCGATGTTACATGTACATATGCTTCATCTGAGTCGACATGGATTTCATCTAATGAAGGGATATTACTGTATTTATTTTCTTTTGTACTTGCAATTTGCACAGGTTCGCCAAATAATTTCGCTTCTTTATAAGCTTTTTCTGACCAAACACCTGTCATTATATAGCTTGCCTTTTTTCCAATCTGTAAGAAATTCATCGGAATCATTGTAAATTGAAGACTTGCTCCACCTTGTAAGAACAGAACTTCATAATCGTTTGGAATGGCGAAAAGTTTTCTTAAACGGGAAATAGCTTCATTATGTACTTCTTCAAAGGTTGCGCTGCGGTGACTCATTTCCATAATAGACATACCAGAACCTTGGAAATTAACTAATTCTTGTTGTGCTTTTTCAAGTACTTCCAGTGGAAGTGCAGAAGGACCTGCATTAAAGTTATATGCGCGTTGATTTGATTGACTCAAGATGAACTCTCCTATCATATTGATTTGAATTTATTTATCCATTATATACGGTTTTTAACCTGACATATTAAAAATTATGTAATTTAATTTAAAAAGTGAATAAAGTGTTAACTTTCTAATTATAAGTTGAACTGATGAAAGTATTTCAGAATCCGAATTATTTTTGTTTTTCATCTATCGGAATGTTCGAATATTTGCTAAAATAGTAAAGTCTTAATATATATAGTGGGGGAAACAAAAGTGAAAGTATTCTTGGATTTAGGTTGGTTTTTTAAACAAAGGAAAAAGCAGTATCTAATTGGAATTCTGATGTTACTGTTTGTTGCATTTCTACAGCTATTACCACCAAAAATTATTGGGTATATAGTAGATGAGATCAGTCAAAGTACGTTAACGACTGAATTTTTAGTGAAATGGTTAGGTGTCTTAGCACTAGCGTCAGTTGGAATGTATATTTTGCGTTATTATTGGCGTATTATGATTTTCGGTTCATCAATATTCTTAGCAAGACAATTAAGAGAAAATTTGTTTCGCCATTTTACAAAAATGTCACCGTCTTTTTATCAAAAAAAGCGTGTTGGGGATTTAATGGCGCATGCAACAAATGACTTATCTGCTGTTCAACAGACGGCTGGAGCAGGTGTGCTGACGCTTGTAGATTCGTTAGCAACAGGAGGGTTTGTAATCGCGGCAATGGCGATAACGATTAATTGGAAGCTAACATTGATAGCATTGCTACCACTGCCATTAATGGCTATTTTAACAAGCTATTACGGCAAGCTGTTACATCAGCGGTTTCGATATGCACAAGAAGCTTTTTCCAATTTAAATGACAAATCACAGGAAAGTATTTCTGGCGTGAAAGTCATTAAAACCTTTGGACAGGAGAAAGAGGATACAGAGGATTTTGTCCAATTATCGCAAGAAGTAGTAGATAAAAACGTTCGCGTGGCAAAGGTGGATGCATTATTTGATCCAACAATATCATTAATTGTTGGGATGTGTTTCTTCTTATCTATCGTATTTGGTACTCGTTACATACTTGCTGGAGAAATGTCGATAGGGGATTTATTTGCTTTTACGTCTTATCTTGGATTACTCGTTTGGCCGATGCTTGCGTTTGGCTGGTTATTCAATATCGTTGAGCGTGGTCGCGCATCTTATGATCGTATCAAAAATCTAATGGATGAAAAAATAGAAATTGATGATAGTCCTGATGCTGTGGATGCAAAGCCGGAAGGAGATATTCGCTTTCAAATGGAGGAATTTAAATTTCCAGGAGATGATCGAGCTGCACTACATAATGTTGATTTTACGCTTAAACGGGGTGAAACATTAGGGATTGTCGGTAAAACAGGGGCAGGTAAAACAGCAATATTGAAGCTCTTAATGCGAGAATTTGAAGGATATACAGGAGAAATTGTGTACGGAGATCATGCGATTGACATGTATAAAAAACGTAGTTTACGCGAAGCGATTGGTTACGTACCACAGGATCATTTTTTGTTTTCAACTACAGTTGCAGGTAATATAGCATTTGCCAATGCAGAAGCCACCATGGAAGCTGTGGAGGAAGCCGCAAAATTGGCTTATATACATGAGGATATTTTACAGTTTACTAATGGTTATAATACGGTTGTTGGTGAACGTGGTGTATCGTTGTCAGGTGGGCAAAAACAGCGTATATCTATTGCACGTGCACTTATGATGGAGCCCGAGCTACTTATTTTAGATGATTCTTTATCTGCAGTAGATGCTAAAACGGAAGAGGCCATATTAGAAGCGTTAAAAGCTAAACGTAGCGATGAAACAACTATTATTACCTCTCATCGATTAAGTGCGATTCAACACGCACATCAGATTATTGTGATGAATGATGGAACTATTGTAGAAAAAGGGTCCCACGAGCAATTAATGGAACAACAAGGAATTTATTATGAAATGTATCAGCTACAGCAGCTAGAGTCATTAGTGGAACAGGGGGGTGAATCATAATGGATGAAAAACAACCACAGCTGACAGGAAAAGACCAGTGGGTAGTTTTCAAACGTTTGCTCAGTTACTTGAAACCACATAAAAAAGTAATTGGCATCGCTTTACTTTTACTAATTTTAACTGTAACCGGTGATATTCTTGGTCCTTATTTGATCAAAACCTATATGGATGATTTTTTAACACCGAGATATTTTCCAACGGGTCCGCTTGTTGGTCTTGCAGTAGGTTATATTTTTATACAAATTGGAAATGTAATTGTCAGCTATTTTCAATTACTAACATTCCAAAAGCTAGCACTGAAAATTATTCAACAGATGCGAATTGATGTATTTACGAAAGTACACAAGCTAGGAATGTGTTACTTTGATAAAACTCCTGCCGGTAGTATTGTATCCCGTGTAACAAATGACACAGAAGCGATTAAAGATATGTTCGTTAGCGTCTTGGTGGGATTTGTACAAAGTGGTTTTTTAGTAATTGGTGTATATATCGCAATGTTTATATTGAATGTGAAACTAGCACTTGTTACTACGATTTTGTTGCCAATATTAGCTATCATTATTCTAACGTATCGCAAATATAGTTCGGTAGTTTACCAGGACCTTAGAGAACGACTAAGTCAATTAAATGCAAAGCTAGCAGAATCATTACAAGGAATGACGATGATTCAAGCGTTTAGACAGGAAGATCGTTTGCAGGATGAATTTAATGAGATAAATGATTCACATTGGAACGCAGGAAAACGGAACATCAAACTAGATAGCTTATTGCTTCGCCCTGCAATAGATTTGGTTTATGCCTTGGCCATTATTATGGTCCTTAGTTATTTCGGGGTTACCTCCATGAATAATATTGTAGAAGTCGGCGTTATCTATGCATTTGTTACGTATATCGATCGTTTCTTTGAGCCCATCAACCAAGTGATGCAACGGCTATCTATTTTTCAACAAGCAATTGTTGCAGCTTCAAGGGTTTTCAAATTACTAGATGAGAAGGACTTAGCCCCAAGTCAACAAAACGATGAATCTGCAAAAATTGAACAAGGAAAAATTGAGTTTCAAAATATCACTTTTTCGTATGATGGGAAAACCGCTGTACTAAAGGATATTTCGTTTACTGCAGAACCTGGTCAAACTGTAGCGTTAGTTGGACATACTGGTAGTGGGAAAAGTTCTATCATTAATCTACTCATGCGCTTTTATGAATTTGAACAGGGTGATATTAAAATAGATGGGCATTCTGTGAAAGATTTCAAATCAGAAGAGATGCGTGAAAAAGTTGGGCTTGTCTTGCAGGATCCGTTCATGTTTTATGGGGATATTGAAAGTAATATTCGGCTTCATGCAAACAATATGACAGATACAGAAGTAAGAGAAGCAGCAGAGTTTGTAAAGGCAAATAATTTTATCGAAAAACTACCAAACTCATATAAACAAAAGGTAACAGAAAGAGGTTCAACTTTCTCTAGTGGACAGAGACAATTGGTTGCATTTGCTCGTACAATTGCTACTAATCCAAAAATTTTGGTTCTCGATGAAGCAACCGCAAATATTGATACGGAGACGGAAGTTGCTATTCAAAGTAGTTTAGAAAAAATGAGAGAAGGGCGTACGACTATTGCAATTGCCCATCGTTTAAGTACCATTCAAGATGCAGAACTAATACTTGTGTTACACCACGGAGAGATAGTAGAGCGTGGGACTCACCAGGAGCTGCTAAACCAAAAAGGTTTATATCATAAAATGTATCTATTACAGAACAATGTGGTGGATGATATCGCATAATTATTACACGCAAATAAACCAGCAAGAGTTAAGACTCTTGCTGGTTTATTGCATTTGTGAGGTGAAAAACAAGGGAAATCACCAAGCAACTGACCATTTCTTTGTTGTGATGCAACAAGTAGAAACAACGTATGAAGAATTAGTTGCAGCACTTCATGAATTAAAAAATGCACTACATCCTTTTGAAAAAACATTAAGTGAAAAATAATCTATACTAAGGTGAAATTCACTAACTATATCTTATAGTTGGTGAAACTTTTCGATTCAAAGTTCTCAAAACGAGCTGATAAATTGTAATGACTTTTCACTTATGAAAGGATAGAGAGGGTTACAATTTTGAAGGGAGACGATCTGATGAAAGTAGTAGTAATTGGAGCAAACGGACAAATTGGACAACATGTGGTGAAGGAATTACAGAAGAATGACAATCACTCGGTTAAGGCGATGGTGAGAAAAGAAGAGCAAGCAGAGACACTAAAAATGAATAGAATTCAATCAGTAATAGCTGATTTAGAAGGTTCAGTCGATGATCTTGCGAAAGCTATTACTGGAGCAGAAGCGGTTATTTTTATAGCTGGTTCAGGCGGTCATACAGGTCCTGACAAAACATTATTAATCGATTTAGATGGTGCTGTTAAAACGATGGAAGCTGCTAAACAGGTTGGGGTAAATCGTTATATCATGGTCAGCGCATACGATGCCGATAAACGCCAAAATTGGAACGAAGCCATGCGTCCTTATTATGTAGCGAAACACTATGCGGATCGCATGCTTGAAACAAGTGGATTAAATTACACAATAGTTCGACCTGGTGGACTTGTAAACGAGCCATCAACCGAAAAAATTGCTGTAGGAGCTGAAGCTAAGCCGAGTACGATCACACGAGAAGACGTAGCGCATACAATTATTGCTACATTGGAAAATGAAAAAACCTACCATCGTGCATTTAACTTAGTAAACGGGACACAATCAATCGAAGTCGCGTTAAATAGCTTATAAATAGAATAGTCTTTTCATAATTTTTGAGTAATAAAATCAGCCGCTTAAGAATTTACTTATTTGAGAGGCTTTTTTAATAGTAAATAAACCCGAATAATTCAGTATTCAAGTCTTTCGCTATGGTTGAAGATTTGCTAAACTTAAAAAGTCTTATAAAAAACTTTATCAACAAATATATATGATTTAATATCGAGTTGTATCTGAAATTGCTTTAAAGAGTCAAAAAGCTGTCACAAGCAATTATGAGGTCAAATAGAAAGAAATTTGATACGATAGGTACAGAAATTCGGAAAGGTTGACTGCCGTGAGTACAGATGTAAACTTCCTACTGGCATTTGGTGCAGGGTTTTTAAGCTTCATTTCACCTTGTACGCTACCATTGTATCCTGCATTCTTATCATACATTACAGGAATGTCATTAGAAGAAATAAAAACAGACAAGAAATTAATGCAAAAAAGAGGAATGCTTCATACATTATTCTTCTTATTAGGTTTTTCTATCATTTTTGTTGCAATAGGATTTGCAACGTCATTGGTGGGTACATTTTTCATACAATATGATGATCTACTTCGCCAAATTGGAGCAATATTTATTATCATATTCGGTTTAATCATAGTAGGCATATTTAAACCAGAGTTTTTAATGAAAGAGAAGAAAATTCAATTTAAAAATAGACCTGCTGGTTATTTGGGAACAGTTCTAATCGGTATGGCTTTTGCTGCGGGGTGGACCCCATGTACGGGACCGATTTTAGCGGCGGTTATAGTTATGGCTGGATCAAATCCTGACGCTGGTATTTGGTATATGCTTGCTTATGTATTAGGGTTTGCTATTCCATTTTTCGTATTGTCATTCTTTGTCACACGCCTTAACTGGATACGTAAAAATAGTAATTTAATTGTAAAAGTTGGCGGTTATATTATGATAGCACTTGGACTGATTTTATTTTTCGATGGTTTAACGTATATCATACGTATACTAAGCCCGGTTTTTGGAGGTTTCACTGGATTTTAACGTGAGGGGGATATTGCAATGCCAACAGTATTAGTAGTAGATGATGCTATATTTATGCGTACAACGATTAAGAGAATGCTAGAAAATCATCAGTTTGAAGTTGTTGGCGAAGCATCTAATGGACTAGAAGCAATAGAGCAATATAAGACGCTTTTACCGGATGTCGTAACGATGGATATAACGATGCCTGGTATGAATGGGATAGAAGCTGTAAAAGAAATTATAGCGGAATATCCAGATGCTAAAATAGTGATGGTTACTGCCTTGGGTCAACAAAAGTTAATCGTGGATGCACTGGAATTTGGAGCAAAAGATTTTATCACAAAACCTTTCGATCCAGATCAAATTGTGAATGTGTTACATAATGTTACTTCTGATATGTAGGAACTTATAGTATAGTACCAGAAGAAATAAAAGATATGGGGAATTACTAATGTTAGATAAAATATCTCCAAATATGATGCTGATTGCTTCCACAGTGGTCGCAATTGGTATGGGAATACTCGTTACAATGGTTCGAGCAAAAGCTGCTAAGCGACCAGCAAGTGTGAAAAAGATATTATTGCCACCAATGTTCATGTCAACCGGTGCATTAATGTTTATTTTTCCATATTTCCGTGTTACTTTGATGGAATTTATAGAAGCAATTGGTGTAGGAATGCTATTCTCTATTGTTCTTATTTGGACATCTAAATTTGAACGAAGAGACGGAGAAATATATTTAAAGCAATCGAAGGCATTTATATTTATCTTGTTTGGTTTGTTGATTGTCCGTATTGTAGGCAAAATAATACTGAGTTCTACAATAGACATTGGTGCACTTAGTGGTATGTTTTGGATACTAGCATTTGGAATGATTGTTCCTTGGAGAATTGCCATGTATCTGCAATATAAAAAAATACAAAATAAGAAGGAAAAAGTGAGCGTCCTATAAAATAGGATTGCTCACTTTTTTTGCTATAAGATAAGAAAGCATAAAAAATATAGCATAAACACTGGGTTCTTGGCACTATTACAATTGAATAATCCTGCTGTTTGCAGTGAAGGGCGGAAGCGTTCTGTGCAGGGTAGACAGATGAAACAACATGGTCGCTCACGCGTGGTTTTGATGTATCGTCTGTCTCCTTTATCCTGTCAGAGTGCCGGACTACACTAGAAACTATGAAGTGAGTAGTACTTATAGTGAGATTTTGAAGGGTTACTGACAGACAAATGCTATAAGATTCCCGAAAAAAGATAAGCTTGTCGTGACGTAAGTCATGACAAGCTTATCAAAAAGTCAATTTGGTAATAATGTAGCAACAAGTCTGTTCAAACCCTACTGAAAAGGTTTAATTAGATGTCTTGTCCACTGAGAGCTCGAAATACTTGTCAAAAGGTGTTACATCAATGTCCAATTCAGCAAGTTTTTTGCGTAAAAATTTATGATCTCTCTTTGGAGTGGCAATGATATACCCGCGTATTAATAGCTCACGAGTAATAGATGTTGCTTTTTCCTCTATAGCTAACTGTCCAATTTTCCCTGCTATTTTTTGTTTAGCAACTGGTCTGAACAAATCAGGAACTGGAGAAACCAATTCATTGAGCAGATGCTTTTGCTCATCATTCCAAAGATGGATTGTTTGATCTACATAGTATTCTTCCCAATCTAAATCAGATTTACCGTCTTTCTTAGGTAGTGCCTTTCCAAACTTGCGGAACATAAAGAAGCCGCCAATTCCCATCAGTATCACTAAAAGTACAACCCAAAAAAGGATAAACCATAAAAACCAACCTTCTAGCAAACTATTCACCTCATTCTCTTATATTCAGTATAAGTTGTTCCGTAAAATATTTCATCCTCCATGTATACTTTCTTTTAAAAAAGTTCTATTTAGTAATTGAAAGGAGGGGATACACATATGGCAAACCTAGAGTATAAGCATGCAGTTTTAAAACTCATTTTCGAAGGAGAGGTAACCGAAGACGGTAAGATGATAACAAAGTCAAAATCTTATCGTAATGTTCGGTCAAATTTAACAGCAGACCAACTTGATACTGTTGCTACAACACTTAGTTCATTTTCCGAGAGACCATACATCGGAGCAGAAAAGATTGAAACGATGCAAGTAATCTAATAACTAGAAAGGAGACAGGAGAAAATGACTAAAACACTACAGCTACAGTTTGAAACAGCACTTGGAAAGAATGTCACAATATCAGTAGATGAACCGAAAAGCAATCTAACAGGAACGGAAATTCAAACAGGAATGCAAGCAATTATTGCAAGTAATGCGTTTCAATCAGATGGATCTCCTTTGGCTGTTTTTAAAAGTGCCAAGGTAGTAGACCGCACAGTTACCGAAATTATTTAACACTCTAAAGACTCTCCCGAAAAGGAGAGTCTTTTTAAAAGAATAAAAATGGATGGATGTGAATAATATGGAGCAATGGCTAAGTGTAATTCAAGATATAGGTTTTCCAATCTTTGTGTCATTTTATTTGATGCACCGAGTGGAAACAAAACTAGAAGAAATAAAAAACGTACTGTTATCGCTAAATTAGATCATTTATTCACAAAACTGTTGAATTAAATAAGACAATGTAGTTGAAGGTCGAAACTTGTTTCGCTAAGATTAGGCTATGAAGAGAAAAGCGAGGTCTCATGAATGAAAAAATTATTTGTTGTTTTATTTATTTCCTTATTTGTTCTTGTTGGCTGCGGAAGCAGTGGTAATTTTGAAGCACAGACAAACTGGGAAGTTTCCGATTTTGAATATGATAACCAGCGTGGAGAAACGGTATCTTTAGAAGATTTAAAAGGCACAGTATGGTTGTCGACCTTTATTTTCACAAATTGTGAAACAGTATGTCCTCCAATGACATTCAATATGAGTGACATTCAAGCGATGTTAAGTGAAAAGGGTATAGAGGATTACAAAATTGTTGCATTTAGTGTAGACCCAGAAGTTGATACCCCAGATAAACTTCAGGAATACATCGGAAATTACGATGTAGTAGATGAAAGCAAATGGGAACTCTTAACTGGCTATACACAAGAACACATTAGTGGCTTTGCAGCAGACTCGTTTAAAACCTTAGTTCGAGATGATCCGAATACAAACCAGGTTATTCATGGCACATCGTTCTATTTAGTAGACCAAAATGGTGTAGTTGTAAAAAACTATAGTGGTAATACAGATGTACCAAAAGAGGAAATTGTAATTGATGTTGAAACATTAATTGAAGATGGAAAATAAAAATCAGCCTTTCCAATGGAGAGGCTGATTTTTTTATAAGTTATTTTGTTTTTTCAATAAATCTCTAATTTCTTCCAATAATACTTCTTTAGAATCAACAGGAGGAGCTTCTTTCGTAACTTCCACAACATCCTCTTTACGTTTAAATTTAGATAATAATCGAATAAACATAAAAATAGCAAAAGCGATAACTAAAAAATCAAAAACGGATTGTATAAAATTTCCGAATAAAATTTCTTTATAATGTAAAGAAGAAAACTTCCCACTAGGAAGTAGTAAACCAATAGTAGGCATGATAATATGTTCAACTAATGAAGTAACAATTTTTCCAAAAGCTGTACCAATTACAACCGCAATAGCTAAATCTAGCACATTACCTTTAAAGGCAAACTCTTTAAAGTCTTTCCACATATTTTTCACCTCCATACTAACATCCTACAAAAAATTCAATACTTTGTATATAACGACATTTTCTTCATTTGCACTATTGTTTATAGTGAATTTGTGCTATTGTTTTTATAAATAAATACAAGGTGGTGTGCTTATGACGGTGAAAAAAACATATCGAAAAATATCGTTTCGTATTGTAATTATTTATATAATAATTAGTTTGTTTTGGATATTATTATCTGATGTATTATTATTTAGATTTTTCCCAGAAAGTATGTTTATATCGATGATGAAAGGTATTATTTATATAAGCTTAAGTGCACTTTTACTTTTGTATTTGATGAAGCAATCCTGGAGTGTTCAAAATGACCTGATCGCGAAGGAATATGTGGATGATTTAACCGGGCTTCAAAATAGGAGCTCCTTGCAGAAGAATCTAACAATGATATTACAGAATGAAGAAAGATTTCATTTGTTATTTATCGATTTTGATCGATTTAAGATGATTAATGACTTATACGGACATGAAATAGGGGACATTGTATTAAAGAAGGTCTCAGACACATTACGTGATAATTCCCATATTAGATTCTCAGATATTATATCTAGGTGGGTTGCAGATGAATTTGTTGTTGTTTTGAAGAATAAATCGGATCATGAAGTGGACTTGTTTGTAAATAGCTTACTAGCAGAAACCTCCGCTCCGATACATATAGCAGGTAATGAAATAGTGAATCATATTAGTATTGGTTCAGTTCATTACCCTGAGGATACGACAAAGAGCTCTGAACTATTGCGTTTTGCCGAAATTGCAGCCGAAGAGGCAAAGAAAAATGGCGGGTTAACCCACGTAAGGTATCGTAAAGAATTATCTGACAAAGCAAATAGAGAATTATATTTAGAAGAAGGTTTAAAGTACGCAATAGAGAAACAAGAGTTATTTCTTAACTTCCAACCACAGATTGCCACTAACACACATCAGATTATTGGAGTAGAAACACTTATTCGTTGGGTTCACGAGGAGCAGTTTATTTCACCAGGAGAGTTTATACCTGTTGCCGAAAAAAGTGGATTAATAATAGAAATCGGTGACTTAGTTTTACGGGAAACTTGTATTAACATTCCAATAATTGAAGAATCCCTCGGTAAAGAATTAGACTTTAGTGTGAATGTATCAGCCAGACAATTTTATCAAAAAGATTATATAGCTCGAACAAAACAAATTATTAAAGAAACAAATATAGATCCAGCTAAAATAGTTCTAGAAATTACTGAATCCATCATTATGGAGTATACTGATTTTGTCATTGAATCATTGCATGAGTTACGAAAATTTGGCTTTCAAATTGCAATTGATGATTTTGGGACAGGTTATTCTTCGTTTAAATATTTAGAATTGCTTCCGGTAAATATTATTAAAATAGACCAGAGCTTTACACAGTCTATTGAAAAAATTAGAACAAAGGCAATTGTTCAATCCATCATTTCTCTGGCACATAACTTAGATATGAAGATTTTGGCTGAAGGAGTAGAAAATCTCTTCCAAGTGGCTAGTTTGAGGGAAATGGACTGTCATTATCTACAAGGATATTATTTCAGTAAACCTTTAACATTAGATAATCTTATTAAGTACTATAAGTAGAATAGGTGAATAAGTAGATGAAGAAACAAAAAGGGATATCTTATAAATCAAAGGTTTGGATGATTGTATTACTACTTCCATTTACCATAACAATCTATATACTGGCAATTATAGGGTGGAAAGAGTTAATAAAAATACCCATTGTACAAGAATGGGCAGAAACGGTTCAAAAGAGCACAGCCAAATTGGATGTGCCTACCGAATATATTGATTTGTATAAAAAAGCAGAAGAAAATTATGGTGTCCCCTGGACATTACTAGCTGCTCATCATCGTATTGAGACTAGATTTTCGACAATGGACCCATTACTTTCACCAGCCGGAGCTGAAGGACATTTGCAATTTATGCCTTGTACTTTTGTAGGATGGTCACACCCCAGTTGTGGGGGATTGGGAAAAGGAGAGATTCCTGAAAAGGATAAGATAAATCCAGCAATTATCGAAAAGTATGGTGGATATGGGGTAGATGCTAATAATGACGGTAAAGCTGATCCATACGATTTAGAGGATGCTATATACAGTGCAGCCAATTATCTCGCAGCAAGCGGTGCCGCTGATGGTGAAATTGAAAAAGCTATTTTCAATTATAATCATAGTGAAAAATATGTGAAGGACGTCCTGCATTTTTATAATTTGTATGAAAATCAGTTAAAAGAAATTCAAGCAGCATACTCTCCTGGAAATTAGGAAACCTTTATAGAATCATTTTCATTACATTTACTTAAACTAATTCTGTCGTCTTAGCGATATGCTATGCCAAATCTATTTGTTGGGTACTACTTACTATATTGATTGTAGTGCTAGGTGGGACTCCAGTGGGAAAAGCTTTAGGCGAAGACCACGCAGCGAGGAGGCTGAGGCAACGCCACGGAAAGCGTCCATCTGAAACGCAAATCAGCAGTATTATTTAGTAGGTCCTATCTGGAACAGAAAATTTTATACTTTCATCAAAAAAAGGAAGTACTCACAATGAGCACTTCCTCTTTTTGGATTATTAAGCTTTGCGCATAGCTTTTAAAATAAAGCTTAATACTAATACTAAGATAATTGCACCGATCAATGCTGGAATAATTGCCATATCCCAGATAACTGGACCCATGTCAGGGAATATTAATCCGCCGATCCATGCACCGATGATACCTGCGATAATGTTACCGATAATTCCTCCTGGTATATCTTTACCTAAAATAAGTCCTGCTAACCAACCGATGATACCACCGATTATTAAGTATAAAATGAATCCCATTTTTTCCATCTCCTTATAAATGAATTATTGCGTCACACTCTTTATATATCCATCCATAAGTAATATTAAACCTATGTCAATTATTTTTTAGAACTCTTGCACCTAATGAGCTGGAAAAATGGCCGAAAGCCAATTCGTGACCGGAGGAATTGAAGCTTGCCACAGCATCTTTATATCCAACAATTTCATAACCTAAGTTGTAAGCATCTACCGAAGTGTGAAGAATACAAATATCTGTACAAACTTCAACTAAATGGACTTCCTCAATTTTTAGCTCGCTTCATCTGAGACAAAGTCTACTGTCTAGCCAATAACTAATAACACCTTTTTCACGAATGAATCTCCTCCTCTTTAACTACTTTTGGTATGAAGTAAAACAGCAAAATATCTTGCAAAATTTTTATTTTAATTTTTCGAAATATTTTGCATTTCACGGTTCGTTGTATTATAATTTTGAAAAAAGGGAGTGGAGAACATGGATATTCGCATTACTAAAAGGCTAAATAAGCAGGGAGTATTTTTAGCAATTCTCCATACAATAATTATTTTAAATTTAACAATTGATTTTTTCTTCGTTCATTAATATTTGTTTAAAGGGCAGTTTGCAGCTGCCCTTTAAACTGTAGCAATTAATATATTTATGTAAACATATCCTTTTTAAAATGCCCTGCATGCCTTTATAACATGCAGGGCATTTTTCTTATTTAACAGACCCACTAAGAAACTGTTCCTCTTTATAATACATATTTTTCACTAAAATATTTGGTCCTAAGCATTTAACAGCAGGACAATGACAATTAAGTGATTTCGAAAGAGGAGTATCTAACCACTTATCGAAAATTGCTGGAAGAGAATCTGATTGTATATTGCCTAGAGCTGGTGCATCTCCGAAATCAGTGACAATAACCTCGCCAGTAAATATGTTAACATTAAGTCGCGATCGACCATCTGGGTCATTTCTTGTAGAAACGTTTTTTGTTTGGCGTAGTCGTTCTAATAATTGAATACTTTTTTCATCTTGACTGCAAGGATAAAAAGGTAATGTTCCAAATAACATCCACACATTTTCATCACGAAAATCTAGTATTTGTTCAATTGCTTTATGCGTTTCTTCTAATGTTAGTGTCGTTAATGCGCTAGCGAAATCGGAAGGGTACATAGGGTGAATTTCATGGCGAGCACATTTCATCTCATCCACTATTTGCCTATGAATATGCTCTAAATGGGGTAGTGTTTTTTTGTTCAACATTGTTTCTGCTGAAACCATTACACCAGCCTCAGAAAGCATACGACTATTGTCTATCATGCGCTGGAATAGGCTTGCTCGCTGTTCATAGGTTGGTTTTCTTTCCATCATGGCAAACCCAGTTTCGACAAATTCATCTACTGTTCCCCAGTTATGGGAAATATGTAAAACATCTAAATATGGAGCAATCAGTAAGTAACGTTCAGGCTCTAAGGTTAAGTTGGAATTCATCTGTGTACGAACGCCTCTATTATGGGCATACTTTAACAAGGGGAGAACGTAATTAGTAATGGATTTTTTGGATAGCATAGGTTCTCCACCCGTAATACTAATAGTTTTTAAGTGAGGAATCTCTTCTAAACGTTGGAGGATTAGTTCTATTGGAATTGCATCAGGGTCTTTCGTTTGTAATGTATACCCTACTGCACAATGCGCACAGCGCATATTACATAAAGTAGTTGTCGTAAATTCGATATTGCTTAAGGTTAGTTTTCCAAACTGCTCCATGTCTCGATATGCTTCCCACGGATCGTTTATTGGATTCATCGTTTTCATTTCTATCATTATTTAAACTTCCTTTCCAGTAATATATTGTCGCATATTTGGAGAGAAAAGAAAATAACAGAACATAATAGCTTGTATGTAGTTCATAATGGGTATAAAAAAAGTACAACTTAAAGAGTGGAGGAATTATATGTTTATAGAAAAAAATAATGAAATAAGAAAGAACTTGTTTCAACTAATCGATTCACTAACGAATGAACAATTTAATGAAAAACCAGATGAAGGGTCTTGGTCCCCTAAGGAAATTATAGATCATTTAGTGAAGATGGAACTTACCATTATTAAAGGCATAAAAAAGGAGCTTGCGAATCCAACGAGTCCGAGAGCAAAGAAAAAACCTATACAACTATCTACATTGCGAATAGTTAAAGTAAAAGCTCCTACTCATACTGTACCGTCTAGTGAATATAAAAGAACGGAAGAAATGAAAGCACAATTGCACCAAGCAAGAATGGAACTCCTATCTCTTTACAAATCCAACAGTCCTTCTATATTAAAAGAAAAATCATTGAAACATCCTATTTTTGGACAGGTTCCTTTAATACAATGGTTTGCATTTACGGGGTTACACGAAAAGAGACATGCGAAGCAATTAGAAAATACAATCGAGAAGATAAAAGGTCATTAATAATAATTATGACTTATAATAATTTTAATCTAATTTACTTATCAAGTATATTAAAGTATGATTAGTAGTGGAGAAAAGTCACTAGATAGACACTTTTCAATAGATCTTAGGAGGAATACAAATGGCAAAAAGTAATTTACACAATAGCCGTACTTCGTTTTCTCTAAATGGTAAAGAGTATAACTACTATCGTTTAGCAGCATTAGAAGAAGCCGGCATCGCAAAAGTTTCACGCCTTCCTTATTCAATTAAAGTATTATTAGAATCTGTTTTACGTCAATACGATGGCTATGTTATCAAAGAAGATCATGTAAACCAATTAGCAAAATGGGGTAAGGATGCTAATACTGAAGCAGAAGTGCCATTTAAACCTTCTCGCGTTGTGCTTCAAGATTTCACAGGAGTACCAGTAGTTGTAGATTTAGCATCACTACGTTCTGCGATGAATGAAATGGGTGGAAACCCAGACAAAATCAATCCTGCTATTCCAGTTGATCTTGTAATTGACCACTCGGTACAAGTGGACAAATATGGTACAGCATCAGCTTTACAAGCTAATATGGACCTTGAATTTGAGCGTAATGCAGAGCGTTACAACTTCTTAAAATGGGCTCAAACTTCTTACGATAATTTCCGTGCTGTTCCTCCAGCAACTGGTATCGTTCACCAAGTTAACTTAGAGTACTTAGCTCCAATCGTACATGTGAACGAAAAAGCTGATGGTACATTAGAAACTTTCCCAGATTCAGTTGTAGGTACTGACTCACATACAACAATGATCAATGGACTTGGAGTACTTGGATGGGGTGTAGGTGGTATTGAAGCAGAAGCAGGAATGCTTGGTCAACCTTCATACTTCCCAATTCCTGAAGTAATCGGAGTTAAATTAGTTGGAGACCTTCCAAACGGAACTACTGCTACTGACTTAGCACTTAAAGTTACTCAAGTATTACGTCAACAAGGTGTTGTTGGTAAATTTGTTGAGTTCTTCGGACCTGGTGTATCTAAATTACCATTAGCTGACCGTGCGACAATTGCTAACATGGCTCCTGAATATGGTGCAACATGTGGTTATTTTGCAATTGATGAAGAATCTATCAACTATTTACGTCTAACTGGACGTGACGAAGAGCATATTGCTGTCGTTGAAGCTTACTTAAAAGCAAATGATATGTTCTTTGACCCAACTCTAGAACCTGTTTATACAGACGTTGTAGAGATTAATCTTGGAGATATCGTAGCAAACCTTTCTGGACCGAAACGTCCACAAGATTTAATTCCACTTACAGATATGAAAGCTCGTTACCGTGAATCAGTTGTAGCTCCACAAGGTACACAAGGTTTCGGCTTATCTGAAAAAGAATTTGACAAAACAGCTACTGCTCAATTTGCAGAAGGTGATGTAGCAATTCCAACAGGTGCTGTAGCAATTGCTGCAATCACTTCTTGTACAAATACATCTAACCCATATGTAATGTTAGCTGCTGGTTTAGTTGCTAAAAAAGCGGTAGAAAAAGGACTTACAGTTCCTGCTTACGTTAAAACTTCTCTAGCTCCAGGATCTAAAGTAGTAACTGGTTATTTAGAGGATTCTGGTCTAAACACTTACCTAGATCAAATCGGATTCAATACAGTTGGTTACGGTTGTACAACTTGTATCGGTAACTCAGGTCCATTATTACCTGAAATTGAAAAAGCAATTGTTGACGAAGATCTATTCGTAACGTCTGTTCTTTCTGGTAACCGAAACTTTGAAGGTCGTGTACATCCACTTGTTAAAGCAAACTACTTAGCTTCACCACCATTGGTAGTAGCTTATGCACTTGCTGGAACTGTAGATATTGATTTAGAAAAAGATTCATTCGGTAAAGACAAAGATGGTAACGAAGTATACTTTGCTGATATTTGGCCATCAACGGAAGAAGTAAACGAAGTGCTTTCAACTGTTGTTACTCGTGAATTATTCCAAAAAGAATATGCACGTGTATTTGATGAGAACGAAGCATGGAATGCAATTGAGACATCAACTGAATCTTTATATTCATTTAATGACAAGTCAACTTACATTCAAAACCCACCGTTCTTCCAAGGATTATCAAAAGAGCCTGGTGCTATCCAATCACTAGATAAAATGCGCGTAGTAGCTAAATTCGGTGATTCGATTACAACAGACCATATTTCACCAGCTGGTGCAATTGGTAAAGATACTCCTGCAGGTAAATACTTGCGTGAAAATGGCGTTGAAATCCGCGACTTTAACTCATACGGTTCACGTCGTGGTAACCATGAAGTTATGATGCGCGGTACATTCGCTAACATCCGTATCCGTAACCAAGTAGCTCCGGGTACAGAAGGCGGATATACAACTTACTGGCCAACAGGCGAAATTATGCCTATCTATGATGCAGCTATGAAGTATCAAGAATCGAATACTGGTTTAGTTGTACTTGGTGGAAAAGATTATGGTATGGGATCTTCTCGTGACTGGGCGGCTAAAGGAACTAACCTATTAGGTATCAAAGCTGTTATTACGGAAAGCTTTGAGCGTATACATCGTTCAAATCTAGTAATGATGGGTGTATTACCACTTAATTTCTTACCAGGTGAAAGCGTTGAAACGCTAGGCTTAACTGGTAAAGAAGAAATTAGTATAAATATCGCAGAAGGTGTAAAACCTCGTGATATTTTACAAGTAACAGCTAAAGCTGAAGATGGTTCTGAAAAAGTATTTAACGTACTTGCTCGTTTCGATTCAGAAGTTGAAGTAGATTACTACCGTCATGGTGGTATCCTTCAAATGGTATTACGTAACAAAATGTTAGAAGCATAAGAAATACTTTAAAGAGACTATTCCTTTTTAGGAATTAGTCTCTTTTTTTTCTGTGTAATATATCGAAATGAAAGAATTGTTATTTAATTCAAAATATTATTATGTTAGGATTAGGCTAACGTATAATAGTCATTCGATAGGAGGTAAAAGATGGATCAGCCTACCATAATTTTGTCCAAATTAAGTGCGCCAATACCGTCTTCTACTTATATGAGAAAATCTGCATTGATGAAGAAACTAAAAATGAACACACATAAGAAGCTAACTTTATTACATAGCGGAGCCGGTTATGGAAAAAGCTCTGCCCTTGCTCAATATTTTGTAGATTCTAGAAGCCTTTATTCTTGGTACTCTATTACGGAGGAAGATGATGGTATACTTCCTTTTCTTCGTCATCTCATTAGCAGTATACAAAAAACTGTCCCCACATTCGGTAGGGGTTTTAAAGATAAAGACCTAATTTCAACTTATCCTAAAGAATCTGAGCTTCAACAATTGTATTCGCTATTTAGTAATGAACTATCTAATATTGATGAGCCTTTATCTATTGTGCTAGATGATTTTCATCTTGTTGACCATGTATTTCATATCAATTATATAATGGAAAAGATAATAGAATTTCTTCCTCCCAATATCCATATTGTAGTTTCCACTAGGCTGAGACCTAAATGGTCCATCTTATTAAAATTAAAACTAAGTGGGCAGTTGGTTGAAATAACAGAGAAAAATTTAATGTTCACAGAGGAAGAAATACTCGTCTTTTTTGAAGACTATTTTGATAAACATATTACCGTTCATGATGCTTCCGAAATCATGAGACTTACAGAAGGTTGGGCTATCGCTATACAATTGATAGCCATGCAAGTGGCAGAGACTAATAGGCAAATTAGTCAGCTAGTAAACCCAGCTTTGAACGATTTATTTTCCTATTTACTAGAAGAGGTGTTTTTACTTTTATCAGCAGAAGATCAGCAATCTCTTATAAATTTTAGTGTTTTCCCATTATTTACTGCTAATGATATTCAGGATTTTTTTAATAATGAAGAAGCAAAAAATATGGAACGACTAGCTAATAGTCATGCATTTATACAACCATTAGGCGATTCTAATACGTTTAGATTTCATGCACTATTCCAACAGTTTTTAGAAACCAAATCAAAACAAAAGGATATTCATGCTTTTTATGACACTCATCGGAGGGCTGCTAGTTATTTTCAGGAAAAGGAAAACATCGTTCAGGCAATTCACCATGCGGTAAAAGCAAATGATGAACGCTTTTTAGCCAAGCTATTAACAATCTTTGCACCAAAAATGATCAAGGGTGGGCAGTTCGATTGGTTGCTGGATCTCTTAGATAACCATTTATCGAATGCTATTCGGAATCACTTTTATGAACTGTATTATTATGAGGGCGAGTGTCATCGGTACAGAGCATTTTATGAAAAGGCAAGACTTTCCTATGAAGCCGCTTTAGAGAAAGCATTCCAAAAAGAAAATATTTTGTATATTAGTAGAGCAAATGCAGGACTCGCACATATATACCTTGATACAATTCAACCAGTATTGGCACAACCTTATTTAAAAGAAGCTATCGAGTGGGCTGAAAAGGGAAGAGACATATCTGCTTTAGAAAAAGTATTTTTACAGCGTTTGATGGCGGAGAATTTAGTCAATGTAGGAAAGGCGAACGATGCAAAAACTTGGATAGAAAAAGAGAAACTAGATCCTGCTATCTTAACCGAAGGAAATTTAGATGCGAGGATTTTATTAAGGACCGGTAAGCTGATCGAATCTCAACTATTACTAGAAAGCAGGACACCGGATGAGGATAGCTTGCCAGATTCTCATCGTGAAACGGATGTGTTATTATCCTTTATTTATTCGCTTACGGGGCAGGTTGAGCGAGCGAAAATATCGGCCAATAAAGGAATAGAAACAGGTATTCGGGAAAAGTCTGGATTTGTGGAAGCAGTTGGTTTGATCCGGCTGGGACATTCTGAAGTATTAACTGATCCCTTTGATCTTGAAACACCGGAAGTATGTTATTTGCAAGCAATTCAAAAAATGGATGAATTGAACGTTTCTAGAGCGAAAGCTGAGCCATATATGGGACTTTCTATTTTAAAATCCCGTCAAGGGTTTTTCCGAGAAGCAATTGACTATGGAGAAAAAGGTTTACGTGAGACAAAAAAAGTAAATGACTACTGGCTGTCTGCCTATATATTATTGGGTCTTGGTATCGTCTATTTGGAAAAAACTGAGTTTATAGAAGCTTTAGAGCATTTGAGACAAGCAAATGAATTATTCACTAATTGTGAGGATGTTTATGGAGAAATGATCTCGCATTATTGGTTAATGCGTATTTACAATGTGATAAATGAGGAAGCTTCGTTCAGTGAGCACGCTAAGTGTTTTATGGAATTGTGCACTATGCATAATTATTACTTCTTTTTACAAAACCGAACTGTTTTTGGTCCGACAGATCTACAAACAAACTATCCTATTCTGCAAAAGGTTTATACGATTCATAACGACAATAAGCATGTTCAACAAATCGTAAATAAGTTAAATATCCGAACTCAAACCAATTATCCCGGTTATACACTTTATCTTCGTCTTTTAGGACCTTTCACGTTATATATGGGAACTGATGAAGTAAATGATCGCAAATGGCAACGAGATAAATCTAAGGAATTGTTTGCATACCTTTACTTACAGAACCACCGTTTTGTTCCAAAGGAAGAATTGATACAAAAGCTTTGGGGGGAAAGCGATACAAAAAAATTAGACCGAGATTTCAAGGTTACGTTGAATTCTTTATTAAAGGTACTTGAACCGAATAGGCAAGCACGTGAAGAATCCTACTTTATATTGCGCAAGCAGTCGATGTATCAGTTAAACCCGAATGCTTATGTAGGAAGTGATGTTCGGGATTTTAATCATTTTGCTAAGAGTGGAATGGAGGAAATGTCTCCTCATCTTTCAAAAGAACTTTTACTAAAAGCTGTCCATTTATATAAAGGTGAACTATTTGAAAATAGGATTATGATTGAATGGATTCACTCGGAACGAGATAAAGTACAGCAATTATTCATCCAGGTATTAGAACGACTTTCCCAAACCTATACTAGATTAAAAGAATTCGAGAAAACGATTTATTGGGCAGAAAAACTATTAATATATGATTCAACTTGGGAGGAAGCTTACCGCTTATTAATGTTTGCTTATTATCAGCTTCAAAACAGAAGCCAATCTGTTAAATGGTATGATCGCTGCGTGCAAGTACTAGAGAAGGAGCTTAATATAGAACCAATGTCTACAACCATTCAAATGTTTGAAATGATTACTGGTTACGAATAAAAGCGGAGAGTACTCTTTCTGCTTTTTTATATTTAGACAATAAAATAAGAATTCAAGATTTCCGTTAGGTCTATTTTTTCTTTCTCCAACGTGAGGAGAAATTGAATTTTAACTCTACTTATGTATAAAGAATGCTGAATTATTTGGTTAGGAAAATATCCCATTCCAACTAGAATAAAATTCAAATTACTTTGCTCCTGTGCACAGCTCGTCGCAAAGAAGACATTGCTCTTTAGAGCAATGTCTTCTTTGTAACTCTTTTGTAACTCCTATTTTGTATGATGAAACAGAAATATGATAGCGCTTTCAAAAATGTTGAGGGGGATGAACATGGTTAAAAAGTGGAAATTATTATTAACTCTCTTATTTTTACTTATCATTAGTGCGGCTTGTAGTGATAAAGCAAGTACGACTGAAGAAGCTGAGGGTGAAACAACTACCACCTCTGGAGAAGTTACAGAAGAAGGTGGAACGATCAAAATTGGGGTACTTGCTTCATTAACCGGGGCTTTGGAATCTTACGGGAAGCAAACAAGAAATGGATTTGAACTAGGTTTAGAATATGCTACTGACGGGACAATGGAGGTAGCAGGAAAGAAAATAGAAGTTGTTTTTGAAGATACAGAAACGAAGCCAGAAGTAGCGGTACAAAAAGCTACGAAACTATTAGAAGAGGATGAGGTTGATTTCTTAGTTGGATCTTCTAGCTCCGGTGACACGTTAGCGGTACTCCCATTAGCAGAAGAATACGAAAAAATTATGATTGTCGAACCTGCTGTTGCTGATAGCATTACTGGTTCTGAATTTAATCCTTATCTTTTTAGAACTGGTCGAAACTCTTCTCAAGATGCTGTTGCAGGTGCTGCAGCTATCGCCAAGCCTGGTGTGAAGATAGCAACATTTGCTCCAGATTACTCGTTTGGTTGGGATGGAGTTGCTGCATTTAAAAACGCAGCTGAAGAACTAGGTGCAGAAATAGTGTTAGAAGAATTTGCAGATCCTGCAGCTACAGATTTTACGTCTAATCTACAAAAAATCATTCAAGCAAAACCCGATTACTTATTTGTCGTGTGGGCAGGAGCTAACTCACCTTGGAACCAAATAGCAGATTTGAAGCTACAGGAAAATGGCATCAAAATTTCGACTGGAGCTCCTGATATTCCAGCACTGTCTATTATGGAGCCACTTGTAGGAATGGAAGGATTCTCTGTTTATTATCACACTCTACCTGATAATGATATTAATGATTGGTTAGTCGAAGAACATAAAAAACGTTTTAACGGAGAAGTGCCTGATTTATTTACTCCTGGCGGTATGACAGCAGCAATTGCCATTGTGGAGGCACTAGAAAAATCAGGAGGAAATGCAGACGGCAATGAAATGATTAAGATCATGGAAGGAATGTCATTTGAAACACCTAAAGGAACAATGACTTTCCGTCCAGAGGATCACCAAGCATTGCAAACGCTATATTCGATCAAGTTAGAAAAACAAGATGGTGTGGATTATCCAGTTCCTGTTCTAATAAGAGAGCTTTCCCCAGAAGAAACGGAGCCACCAATATTAAATAATAAATAATGGTAAAGTGACGACCTATTTATCTTGGGTCGCTCACTCTCCATAGGATAGAACAATTCTCTATCCTATGGAGAGTGATTTTGGAAAGGGGTATAAAGGATGGAACCAATATTGCGTACAGAAAACTTAACGATAAAATTTGGTGGGCAAACCGCAGTAGATAATGTCAATTTTGAGATGCCAGAAAAACATTTTAAATCTATTATCGGACCAAATGGGGCAGGCAAGACAACCTTTTTTAATCTTATAAGTGGGGAACTAAAACCGACTAGTGGAGATGTGTTTTTTCGTGGGGAATCACTGGCTGGAAAATCCTCAGTTGCTCGTACTCGGAAAGGACTTGGACGGTCATTTCAAATAACCAATGTTTTTCCTAATTTAACCGTCATTGAAAACGTTCGCCTAGCAGTTCAGTCTAAAGAGAAAATTAGATATCAAATTTTCCGACATTTTACCTCATACAAAGATTTAGAAATACAAGCAGAAAGGTTATTAGAAATCGTTCTACTTTCTAACAAAGCAAATGCATTTGCCACACAACTCTCGCATGGTGAAAAGAGAAAGTTAGAGATTGCAATGTTGCTAGCTCTAGACACAGAGGTTTTACTGCTAGATGAACCTACAGCAGGGATGTCATTAGAAGAGGTACCAGCTATTTTGGATGTTATTAAACAGATTAAGCAAACGGGCGAAAGAACGATATTATTGATCGAACACAAAATGGATATGATTATGGATTTATCTGATTCCATCATGGTTTTGTTCAATGGTAGATTACTAGCGGACGGTACACCTATGGAAATTATGAATAATGAAACCGTTCAACATGCTTATTTAGGGGGATTATACGATGAGCATCTTGCTTAAAGTAGAGAATGTGCATACGCATATAGGTCAATATCACATTTTACAAGGCGTTTCCTTCGAGGCAAAAGCTGGTGAAGTCAGTGTATTACTTGGTCGAAATGGTGCGGGGAAAACAACTACATTAAAAACAATTATGGGTTTAACCCCTGCCACTTCAGGTCAAATCACATTTGACAATAAATCTATTGCAAAAACACAGACCCACCATATCGCCTCAAAGGGTATTGGATATGTACCAGAAGATCAAGGGATTTTCGGTGCATTAACGGTTGAAGAGAATATTAAAGTGGCAATCAGAAAAGAAGATGATGCCGCTTTAGCGAGACAGGAATATGTACTAGAGCTATTTCCAGATTTAAAAAAGTATTGGAAAAAAGATGGTGGACATTTATCCGGAGGTCAAAAGCAAATGCTTTCGATGGCAAGAGCTTTCGTAAATGAAAGTAAACTGCTATTAATCGATGAGCCTTCCAAAGGTCTAGCACCTGTCGTAATAGAAAAAGTAATGGAAGCAATCATTGAAATGAAAAAACAAACAACAATTATTCTAGTGGAACAAAATTTTATGATGGCTAGCAAAATTGGTGATACATACACACTAATCGATGATGGAGAAACTGTGCAGTCCGGGCTTATGCAGGAACTGATTGAAAATGAAGAGCTCAAGCGTAAGTACCTAGGAATTGGCTAAGGAGGTTATTAAATGGAGTTACTAATCAACTTATTAATTAATGGTTTGGCAACGGGGATGTTAATATTTCTCTTAGCTGCTGGACTAACGTTAATATTCGGTTTGATGGATGTATTGAATTTCGCCCATGGTGGTCTATTTGCTTGGGGTGCGTTTTCAGGCGTTTGGTTTTACGGTGTAACAGATAGTTTTACCCTAGCAATACTTGGCGCGATATTAACAGGAGTTGTTCTTGGATTTATAACTGAAAAACTAATTATAACGCCAGTTTATGGAAATCACGTACAGCAAATACTCATCACACTTGGCTTTATGATCGTATTATCCGAAATGCTAAAGGTCGTTTTTGGACCAAATCAACTTGCTGCTAAAACTCCACCCCTTTTATCGGGGAGCTGGGAAATTGGTGATGTAATCATTATCAAGTATCGGTTATTTATTATTATCATTGGATTTATCGTGTTTGGAATCTTTCAGTTCATCTTGAAGCGTACAAAAATTGGATTAATCGTTCGTGCAGGGGTAATGAACAAAGAGATGGTGCAGGCACTCGGTATTAATATTAAGCAAGTATTTTTATATGTATTTATGGTTGGCGCTGCACTAGCTGCGTTAAGTGGGGTGCTTATGGCACCGTATTCCGGAGTAATTTACGCAGAGATGGGAATGGAATTTGCAATTCTCGCTTTCATCGTTGTAGTTATTGGTGGAATGGGTAGTTTTCCAGGCTCACTTCTTGCTGCAATATTAGTAGGGCTTGCTGGTAGCTTCATGGCTTACTATGTCCCAGCTTTATCGCTTGCGGTCAATATGATGCTTATGGCAATCGTATTAATATTCCGTCCGCAAGGCTTGTTCACGGCGAAAGGATGATACAAAATGAAGTCAACATTCCAAGTTAATAAGATTATATTATTTGTTATTGTCGTCGCTTTAGCCATTTTTCCTTTTGTATCCGATTCACGTACATGGACAATATTACTGACTCAAATATTTATCTTTTCCATCCTAGCAATGAGCTATGACATATTACTAGGATATACCGGCATTGTATCGTTTGGTCATGCGATGTTTTTCGGGATGGGCGCTTACGCTACTGCTATTATGCTCGATCGTTTTGAACCAACAGTTGGAATGTTTGTTTTATCGATAGCTGTTGGAATGTGTATTGCAGGAATCATTAGCTTTTTAGTCGGACTGCTAACGTTGCGATTAAAAAGTCATTTCTTCGCTATGCTGACAATGGCAGTCTCGGGGTTGTTTTTAGTATTAGCAGAGAAATGGAGAACCTTAACGTTTGGCAACGATGGATTTACATTTCGAGCACCAGAGTTTTTTAAAGATCGCATGATGTATTATTTACTCGTTCTTGGCTGTTTGGTATTAGTGTACCTCTGTCTACGTAGATTTGTAGATTCACCATTAGGTAGAGTTTTAATAGCAGTTAGGGAAAATGAACAGCGTACCAAATCATTGGGCTTTCAAACGTTGCACTATAAAGTAATTGCGTCAGTGGTGGCTGGTGTAATAGCAAGTTTAGCAGGATCACTTTACGCAGTTTCGCTGAGATTCGTAAATACGAGTGTCCTGACGATGGATATAACCTTAGATGCTCTCCTCATGACAATCATCGGAGGAGTTGGTACTTTAATAGGGCCGATTATAGGTGCCGGTGTAATAGAACTAGCTCAACATTACTTATCTGGCCTTGCAAAAGAGCATCCTATATTTGAGCGGTGGATTATTTTCTTTGGAATAGTGTATATATTAGCCGTTATTTTCTTTCCTAGAGGTATTGTTGGTACCGTTAAACATTTATTTTGGAAGAAAAAGAATCCTATAAAAATTTCTATTTCCCCGAAAAGAAAGGGGTTAGCTAAATGACCATTGGAATTGCAAGTACAGGTGTGTATATTCCCGAAAATGTAATGACAGCAGAAGATATTGTCAAGAAATCCGGACTTCCGCTGTCAGTAGTTAAAAACAAAATGGGAATAACACAAAAACCAATCCCTGGTCCAGAAGATCATACTGTAGCCATGGCCATAAAAGCTGCTGAAAAAGCATTGCAAAAAGGAAGTATAGATCCTAAATTAATTGATTTGATAATTTACATCGGCGAAGAACATAAGGAATATCCTCTGTGGACAGCTGCTATTAAAATTCAAGAAGAGCTCGGCGCTTATCATGCATGGGGGTTTGATGTTGCATTACGCTGTGGAACCACTATCATGGCCATGAAGGTCGCAAAAAGTTTAATGGAATCAGATCCGACTATAAATACAGTACTTTTAGCAGGAGGATATCGAAACAGTGATTTGATAGATTATACAAATGAACGAACTAGATTCATGTTTAATCTAGGGGCTGGTGGAGCAGCAATGATTTTAAAGAAAAATTACTATGAAAATACTCTTTTAGAATCAGATTTAATCACAGATGGATCCTTCTCTGAAGATGTACTAGTACCTGTTGGAGGAACAAAAGAGCCTTTGACATCTATCCATTTAGAGCAGGGACTTTATCGTTTGGACGTAATGGATCCTGTAGGAATGAAAGCAAGACTAGAACAAAAATCCATGCAAAACTTTTTACTAGTTATTAGAAATGCTTTAATGAAAAGTGGATATTCCGAGAAGGATATCAACTATTTAGGCATTCTTCATATGAAAAAATCTGCACATGACTTTGTGTTAAATGAATTGGGTTTAACGAGTGATCAGTCTATTTATTTGAGTGATTACGGACATATTGGACAGATGGATCAAATTATTTCTTTAGAACTAGCCCAAGAAGCAAAGAAACTAAAAAATGGAGATTTAGTTGTTCTAGTAAGTGCAGGTATTGGCTATGCGTGGGGAGCAGTTGCAATTAAATGGGGAAATTAAGAGGAGGGTGTATATGAGTTTACCTAAGATTCAGCTTTCAAGTGGCGATAGTATTGCTTACCGTGTTCGTTCTGGTGGAGAGGAAACAATCGTGCTCGTCCATGGGAATATGACATCATCTAAGCATTGGGATGTTTTGCTAGAAAGACTAGATAAAAGATTTTCGATATATGCTATTGATTTAAGAGGCTTCGGGGAATCGACTTATCATAATAGAATTCAAGGAATTAAAGATTTTGCGAATGATTTAAGTGAGATAGTGAATGCATTAGACTTACAGAATTTCTATTTAATTGGCTGGTCTACTGGAGGCGCCATTAGTATGCAATATGTAGTGGACCATCCTGGTCGCTGTGAAAAGCTAGTATTGCTTGCATCTGCATCGACTAGAGGCTATCCGTTTTATGGGGTAAAAGAAGACGGGACACCGGACTTAAACAGAAGACTAAAAACAATCGAGGAAATAGAAGAAAATCCAACAAAGACTCTTGCCATTCAAGGTTTATATGATACTGGTAATAAAGAAGGATTAAAAGCAGTCTGGAATGCAGCAATCTATACCCATAAAAAGCCTGATGAAACCGCTTATGAGGAATATGTGAACGATATGCTAACACAGCGAAATTTGGCTGATGTCTATCACGCGTTAAATACTTTCAATATTAGCGGAACCAATAACGGACTTTCTGAAGGTACAGACCAAGCAAAGCAAATTACAATACCAGTTCTTATCTTAAGAGGAGATAGGGACTATGTCGTTTCAGAAGAAATGACTCAAGAAATCGTAGCAGATTTAGGAGAAAATGCCACGTATATTCCTTTAATAGATAGTGGACACTCACCACTAATAGATGACTTAGAGCAGCTAACGGATAAAATTGAAGCGTTTTTATAAAGTGAAACTTCTATCTTAGGGGGATCTTCATCCCCTCTGATTGTTAGTTGAACCAATCAGGGATAAACAGCCGTAAAACCGGTATAAAGGGGAATGAAACTATGAGATTAAAGGATAAAGTAGCCATTATAACAGGAGCAGCGAATGGAATAGGCTTGGCTGCTGCACAACGTTTTGCGGAAGAAGGGGCAAAGGTTGTATTAGCGGACTATGATGCTGAGGCAGGAGCAACACAAGAAGTAGAACTAAACAAACTAGGCTATGATGTTAAGTTTATTCAAGTGGATGTTGCAAAAAGAGATAGTGTGGATGCTCTTATAGAACAAACAATGGATTATTTTGGGCAGATTAATATTCTTATTAATAATGCTGGTATTACTCGGGATGCCATGCTAACAAAAATGACTGAGGATGACTTTTCAAGCGTTCTTCATGTAAATATAACCGGAGTATTTAACTGCACTCAGGCTGTTGTACCACATCTAGTGAAGCAAGGTCACGGTAAAATTATTAATACCTCCTCTGTAAGTGGTGTGTATGGAAATGTGGGGCAAACAAATTATGCAGCATCCAAGGCTGCTGTAATTGGGATGACCAAAACATGGGCAAAAGAGTTAGGGAGAAAAGGTATAAATGTCAATGCAGTTGCACCAGGTTTTACGAGCACTGCAATGGTAGCGAAAATGCCTGAAACGATCATCAACCAAATGAAATCCGTCGTTTCTTTGCAGCGTTTAGGTGATCCAAGGGATATAGCAAACGCTTATCTGTTTTTAGCATCGGAAGAATCTAGTTATGTACATGGTCATGTATTACAAGTAGATGGCGGTATTATGATGTGATGGAGGGGGCTGTACCATATGTATACAGAACAAGCATGGATATATAAACGTGCAGCGCTGACGCCAACTAAGACTGCTCTTATCGATAGTTGCACAGGAAGACATTGGAGCTATGAAAGGTTGATCAGTCAGGTTTCTCAGTGGACTCATTATTTTCAACAACAAGATTATGAAAAAGGCGATCGTATCGTAGTTTTGTCCGAAAACAGGATTGAATTATTTGCTATTCTATTCGCTTGTGGTATGACAGGACTCATTTATGTACCCTTGAATTTCCGCTTAAGCAGCAACGAGTTACGGTATATATTGGATGATTGTAAGCCAGTACTAATTATTTGTGATGAGGAGCATCAACAAGCTGGTGAAGCTTTTTCGGATGTAGAGTTAGTATTAGTCACAAAGACGATAGGAATATCAACCAATCATTTTATTAATTATAAATGGAGTTCGGCGGATCCTTGGATGATTATTTACACAGGAGGAACTACAGGAAAACCAAAAGGCGTGGTTTTATCATTTAATGCAGTTAATTGGAATGCGATGAATACTATTATCAGCTGGGGACTTAGTGACAGAGATTGTACTTTAAATTATATGCCTATGTTTCACACAGGGGGCATTAATGCACTTTGTATTCCTATATTGATGGCAGGTGGAACGGTCGTCATAGGTAGTCGTTTTCGAGCCGAAGAGGCCTTGAAAGCAATAAATACATACAAGACTACAATTTCACTTTTCGTTCCAACTATGTATCAGGCGATGCTTGAAACGGAGTATATAAAAACTGCTTCTTTTCCAACTGTAAAAGTATTTCTAGCTGGAGGAGCGCCATGTCCTCATTCTATTTATGATAAGTTCAATGAAAAAGGTATCTTATTTAAAGAAGGCTATGGATTAACTGAAGCAGGTCCAAATAATTTTTATGTTGATCCATTAATTGCATATAGCAAAAAAGGCTCGGTTGGGAAGAGTATGCAGTTTAATGAAGTAAAGATAATGAACAAGGAAGGTCGAGAATGCAGTGTAGATGAAGTAGGAGAGCTTTATATTTCAGGAAAACACCTATTCAGCCATTATTGGAACAATGAGGAAGAGACGGAGCTTACCCTTCAAGACGGTTGGTTAAAATCCGGAGACTTAGCAAGATTCGATAAAGATGGTGACTATTATATTGTAGGTAGAAAGAAGGAAATGATTATTACAGGTGGAGAGAATGTCTATCCACAAGAAGTGGAGCAGTGTCTAATTTTGCATTCGAGTGTTCGAGAAGCAGCCGTTATCGGCATTCCAGATACAAAATGGGGAGAATGTGTCACAGCTTTTATCTGTAATAATGCACATACACTTTCTTCTGTGGAAGAACTAATTTCACACTGCAAAGATTATTTAGGTGGATTTAAAGTTCCTAAAAAGATTATCTTTGTAGATGAATTGCCCCGAACAGATGTAGGGAAAATTGATAAAAAGAAGTTATACGAGCTGGCTGGAGAAAGCTCAAATATAATTTTAACAAAGAGGGGTTCGGAGTAATATTGCCGGCCCTTTTAAGATTGTAAGGAAATAATAAAATTTAGTCACGTGGAAAATTTTCTACAAGTCATTTTTCGTCTAGACTCTATTGCTTTTGTTTATTATAAACAAAGATGGAATTTTAGTTTATACTTAAAGGAACAAAAGGAGGCGTTTTCATGTTTTTAAATTTCTTTAAAAAGAAAGATCCTATTGAGGCATTTTGGCAATACTTTCAAGAACACGAAAAAGAACTGTATAGTTTCCGAGATGAGGACATAGATAAATTATTTGGTGAGTTACATAGATTGATAAAGAAAGTAAACAACCAACTTGTGTTTTCAATGCCAAAACAATTGCTCGATGATAAACGAGAATTTACAATTAGTGGTTCGGGCATCGGAAAAAACTTTCCAGATGTAATTCGTTTAGTAGAGGCTGCTCCTAAAATGGAGAGATTTACAATCATCGCGTTCAACCAACGCAATGATGATGAACATGGAACGACAAGCGATGATATTGAAATTACTCGAGATGATGTCTTCTTCGACTATATGTATGAAAAGGAACGTGAGGCATTTTTTCTTTCTTTATATATTAAAGGCTTTGAGGAAAAAAATGATAATTATTATGCAGTAGTTCTTGATCTGCTTGAGATAGTCATTGGAGAATATACACTCGGTACTGAAATAGCTGAAATCGAATTTAAAAAATTTATTAATGAAGTTGATTTATTACCAATCAATGATTTGCCTAAAATACTAGAAGATATTAAGAAAGGGATCATATTGAAAAGGGATGAATTTTAACTGTAAAGTATTCCTAAACAGTATTTTTATATTCTATTTAGTATAATAGTCACTGAGGTGACCATAAATGTTTTTAAGTGAAAAAGAAATTGAAGTACGTTATGCCGAAACGGATCAAATGGGTGTGGTATACCACGCAAACTATGTCATTTGGTTAGAAATAGGTAGAACCCAGCTTATTAAAGACTTAGGATTCTCCTATGCTGGACTAGAGCAGGACGGATACATATCGCCAGTAACGAATGTAAACGTGAATTATAGAACTCCTGTAAAATACGGAGAAACTGTAATGATTAGAACATGGATTGAAAAACACAGTAAGCTACGAACAACATACGGGTACGAAATTGTTCATGAAGATGGCACAGTTGCCTCTACCGCTACATCTGAACATGTAATAGTAAAGAAAGATAACTTCCGTCCTGTATCTCTTAAGCGAGTTCATGAGGCCTGGGATGCAAAATATGTAGAAATAGCCAAGGTGAATGTTTAATGGCATTTGGTATTAAACGTCACGAGTTGAATGAATGGAAGCAGGATGTCCAGAATGGGGAAATAGCATTTTTAACTCATTATTGGATCGATGAACGTTTTCCTGGCTGTAACACGGTGACTAAAGTTGGCTGCAATGACGTGCAAAAGTTAATCGATTGGGGCAAGCAACATGGCTTACAAGCAGAATGGATTGACTATAAGGAAGCATATCCCCATTTTGATTTGTTTGGCAAATATGAATTAGATATTATGGAAAAAGAAGGATTGAAGGAGCAGCTAGACAGATTTAAAAAACCCTTTAATCGGTAAATATTCATAAAATCACAGGCTCGTTTTATATTCTACTTTTGTAATTCTTTATTCTAAACATGCAAATCCTACTTTTTATCTTGAGCACTCTTTTAAATTCGTGTTGTTGTTTTGCTAAGTCATATGTATGGGATCTCTTTTATAAAAAAATATAAAATGTTATTATTGTGATTTTATACTTTTTCTTGAGTCAATATCATAATTACTTATTTTAATTTAAAACACGAATATTGATGTGGAGTTATATTAAATTATCCGTTTATTTACAGTGGATTTCGTTGATTGGAGCGCAAGGCGGCGACTCTAGCGGGAGCAGTGAGACAGATGAACCATCACATCGTACCCGTAGGGGCGGTGATGGTTCATCGCTCACCCCGCGGAAAGCGTCCGCCTGAAGTGTAAATCAACTTTGTTCGGATTTAGTACTGAATACTTTATTATGAAATTGATTCCTTTAGTAAACAAAAAAGCGTACCCACTGGGTTACGCTTTTTTGTATGCATAGGATAATTCGTCTCGTGTAGAATCAAAATCTACATAGAGGTCATGTCCGTCAAAATACCATTCATCCCGCTCTTCTATGAAAAAAAGGATATCCTCTTCTTTATAAGTAACTGTAGGCTCGAATGGGGTGTCCTTTGTGACACCTAAAGAAAAACCTTCATGAATAGGGCTTGATCCTCCATAACGGGCAAAAAAACGAATTGTATCGCCTTTTACCGCTTCCATTTCCTCATGAAACCAATTCATTGCATCGGAAGAAATAAGTATTTTCATACGTACCACCATACTTTCATTAGATTAGATCCAAGTTACTTTTGGTTCGGTACCATCTTTAATGCGTTTAATATTTGCACGGTGACGATAAAATATAAATACTGCCAGTAACAGAACAATAATTATAAGTGGCCAATCTTTATCTACAGTAAAGTAGTAGATGACACTATAAATGACAGCAACAATCGCTAAAATCATAGATGTAAGGGACACCATCCGCGTCAATTTCAAGATGATAAAAAAACCAATAATTAAGATAACAAAAATAGGCCAATTATATCCTAGTAAAAGACCACCTGAGGTTGCTACAGCCTTTCCACCCTTAAATCCAGCAAAAATCGGGAACATATGACCGACCACTGCTATAATACCCAAAATTAGTGGATGTATATTTGTTGATTCGAATATGGCCAAAGAACCTAGAAGTGTTGCAGCTGTCCCTTTAAGAATATCCATTATTGTGACAACTAATCCGGCTTTTTTTCCGAGTGTTCTAAATGTGTTTGTACCACCTAAATTACCACTACCATGCTCTCGTATATCTATATTATAAAATAGTTTGCCAATCCATAGTCCAGATGGAAGGGAACCAATAAGATAAGCGAGTAAGAGTAAAAGAATTATGATCATAGAATACTCCTTTAATATAAATCTAATATTATCTTTAACAATTTTAAGTGTACCATGTACATTTGTAAGTATTCAATGCCCTAGCTAGAAAGGTTTTTCAAATCTTTTATTAAGACATGATACAATTGGAGAGATAGAAGAACGAAACATACATAAAACCAAATAAATTATTATTATTAGGTTATAATCATTTGTAGTCGAACATATCCCGGATTAACAAGCTGTAATAGCCCACCTCAACTTTTGGTGAGAGAAAATCGAGAATAATAGGTGGAGGACAAACAGCCTGTAAATCCTCGATTGGTTAGTCCAACGGGATATTGGTCACTCAGGCATTGCCGCACGACGCGGCATTAGGCCAGAGGTTAATTTCTCCATAAATGGGGGATGAAGAACCACCATTTAAGGAAGCTTCACTTTATCAAAAGTAGAGTAAGTGGAGTAGCCAATGCGCTAACTCCAGTTTTTTATTCTTTAATCTCTAATAGTCAAGAAGGAATAGTGTAACGAAATATAGAATGCTTGAAAAGGGAGTTTGCATTATAATAAATCTTTCCTTACAATTAAATTCTGATATTAACTACTGAAAAAATTGACATAATGAGGATCCATTTGTACGCTAAAGAAAGACTAAAGAACAGATGTTTTGTTTTGGAGGGAAAGTATTTGAGTAAAGTTGGAACAGTAAATAGCTATAGTGATGATGATATTCAGGTCTTAGAAGGCTTAGAAGCCGTTCGTAAAAGACCGGGTATGTATATTGGTTCAACAGATGCAAGAGGATTGCATCATTTAGTGTATGAGATCGTAGATAATGCAGTAGATGAAAGCCTTGCCGGATTTGGTGATCATATCATCGTAACAATTCATGAAGATCAAAGTATTACAGTGCGTGATTTTGGCCGTGGAATGCCTACTGGTACACATAAAACAGGAATACCAACTGCGGAAGTAATTTTTACCGTTTTACATGCCGGTGGTAAATTTGGACAAGGTGGATATAAAACAAGCGGCGGACTCCATGGTGTAGGAGCTTCTGTTGTAAATGCACTTTCTACCTATGTAGATGTAGAAATTCATCGAGAGGGTAAAAAATTCCATCAGCGATTTGAAAATGGCGGTAAAGTTGTTCAGTCACTAAAACAAGTTGGAACAACGAAAGAAACTGGAACATCCGTTCGTTTCTTGCCAGATGACACTATATTTTCTGTGTCCAAATACAATTACGAAACATTATGTGAAAGGTTAAGAGAATCTGCTTTTCTATTAAAAGGATTAAAAATCGAATTAATAGATGAACGCACCGACGCACATGACATATTCTTTTATGAAACGGGTATAGAAGCATTCGTTTCTTATTTGAACGAAGAAAAAGATGTCTTGCACCCTGTATTCTACATGGAAGGCATACAAGATGAGATTGAAGTAGAATTTGCATTCCAGTTTAATGATGGATATTCAGAAACCATCTTATCATTTGTGAATAATGTACGTACACGTGATGGTGGAACACACGAAACAGGAGCTAAAGCTGCTTTAACTAGAGTTTTTAACGAATACGCTCGTAAAACTAATTTGTTAAAAGAAAAAGCGAAAAACCTAGAAGGCTCAGATATTCGAGAAGGTATATCTGCTATTATATCTATTCGTATTCCAGAGAATATACTACAATTCGAAGGACAGACGAAAGGAAAACTTGGTACAAGTGAAGCTAGAAGCGCTGTAGATTCGGTCATTTCCGAGAAATTACAATATATTTTAGAAGAAAATTCAGAGCTAGCCTCTTCGCTAATACGAAAAGCACTTCGTGCACAGCAAGCCCGGGAAGCTGCGAGAAAGGCTAGAGAAGATGCGCGTAACGGCAAAAAACGGAAACCTTCTGAACTATTATCCGGTAAGTTAACTCCGGCCCAATCTAGAAACGCTGCGAAGAATGAACTTTATTTAGTCGAAGGAGACTCTGCTGGAGGATCTGCAAAACAAGGTCGAGATCGTACATTCCAAGCCATTCTACCTCTACGTGGTAAAGTTATTAATACAGAAAAAGCAAATCTGGCAGATATTATGAAAAATGTAGAAATTGCTACTATTATTCATGCTATTGGTGGCGGTGTAGGGGCCGAATTCCAAATTGATGATATTGCATACGACAAAATCGTCATCATGACAGATGCCGATACTGATGGTGCACATATTCAAGTGCTTTTATTAACATTTTTCTACCGCTATATGAAACCACTAATTGAAAATGGGAATATATATATTGCTTTACCTCCACTTTACAAAATTTATAAAGGGGTAGGTAAAAAAGAAGTTTTCGAATATGCATGGACGGAAAAAGAATTAGAAGCTGCTTCTGAGAGAATTGGTAAAGGATACATACTTCAGCGATACAAAGGTCTCGGGGAGATGAATGCTGACCAATTATGGGACACTACGATGAATCCCGATACTAGAACGCTTATTCGAGTGACAATTGAAGATGGTGCACGTGCAGAAAGACATGTGACAACTCTTATGGGAGACAAAGTAGAACCTCGTCGAAAATGGATAGAAGCCAATGTCAACTTCAGCTTAGAAGACGATTCGAATATTTTAGAAAATGACAGATTACACACGGAGGATGAACTAGCATGACACAAACCGAACGTTATCAAAATTTGCCATTAGAAGAGGTGATCGGTGATCGGTTTGGACGTTATAGCAAGTACATCATTCAAGATCGTGCACTACCCGATGCTAGAGATGGTCTTAAACCAGTTCAACGTCGTATTCTATTTGCCATGTTCCAAGAAGGTAATACAAATGATAAACCATTCCGAAAATCGGCTAAAACAGTTGGGAATGTAATTGGTAACTATCATCCACATGGTGATAGTTCAGTTTATGAAGCAATGGTTCGTATGAGTCAAGATTGGAAGCTACGCCATATGACCGTAGAAATGCATGGTAATAATGGTTCTGTAGATGGAGATCCACCTGCTGCGATGCGTTATACGGAAGCTAGACTTTCTGCTATTTCTCATGAACTACTTCGCGATATTAATAAAAATACAGTTGACTATATTCCAAACTTCGATGATTCTGATTCAGAACCAGTAGTATTACCAGCTAGATTCCCAAATTTAATCGTAAATGGATCTACAGGTATATCAGCTGGTTACGCAACAGATATTCCCCCTCATGCACTACATGAAGCTCTTGATGCAGTACTGATGAGAATTGAAAATCCTGCTGCAACAGTAGATGAGTTAATGACCGTCATCAACGGCCCAGATTTTCCGACAGGTGGGATAATTCAAGGTGTTGAAGGTATTAAAAAGGCATATGAAACAGGAAAAGGTAAAATTGTAGTTCGTTCCAAAACGGAGATTGAAACTATAAAAGGTGGTAAGCAACAAATTGTTATTACCGAAATTCCTTTTGAAGTCAACAAAGCAAACCTAGTGAAGAAAATTGATGAACAAAGACATGACAAACGTCTGGAAGGAATTGCAGATGTCCGTGACGAATCAGACCGTACAGGTTTACGCATTGTCATTGAAATGAAAAAAGAAGTAGATGCACATGGTATTCTTCAATATTTATTAAAAAATACTGATTTACAAGTGACCTATAATTTCAATATGATTGCTATTCATAATCGCAGACCTACAATGATGACTTTACCTCTTCTGTTAGATTCATACATTGAACATCAGAAAGAGGTAGTGACTCGACGAACAGTTTTTGATTTGAAAAAAGCCAAAGATCGACTACATATTGTAGCAGGTCTCATGAAGGCTCTTTCTATATTAGATGAAGTTATTAAAGCAATCAGAGCTTCCAAAGATAAAAGGGATGCAAAGAATAACATAATATCATTATTTAATTTCTCAGAAGCTCAAGCTGAGGCAATTGTTTCCTTGCAATTATATCGTTTAACTAATACAGATATTACAGAGCTTCAAAATGAGGAAGAAACCCTGAATAAATTAGTTAAAGATTTAGAGAGCATTCTTGCAAAAGAATCCATTCTTTTAAAAGTTATTAAAAAAGAGCTTTTAACAGTCCGAAAACAATTTGCAGAGCCAAGAAAATCAAAAATTGAAGATGAAATTGAAGAGATTAAAGTGACATTGGATGTCCTTATCCCAAGCGAGGAAGTATATGTTACTGTAACGAAGGACGGCTATATTAAACGGACAAGTACACGTTCTTATACAGCATCTAATGGACAAGATTTCGCCATTAAGGATTCGGATTATTTACTCTATAAAGAACCTATTAATATGCAGAATCATTTATTATTATTTACTTCTAAAGGTAATTATATTTACCAACCTGTACATGAATTACCAGATATACGTTGGAAAGATCTTGGACAGCACATTTCGAGTATTGTGCCTCTAGATTCTCAAGAAAGAATTATTAAAGTTATGGGAATAGATTCATTCGACAAAGATTTAAGCGTATTAACAGCAACGAAAGATGGTCAAATTAAACGTTCATTACTTTCTGATTATGTTGTACAAAGATACGCAAGACCGATTAAAACGATCAACCTGAAGAAAACCGATGAGTTAATAATGGCAGAACTCGTTGCACCATCTGACGATGTATTAATCACGACCCATGCTAGCTACTCAGTACGCTTCTCTTTAGATGAAGTGCCAATCACTGGTGTGAAGACTGGTGGAGTTAAAGCAATTAATCTAAAAGACGAAGATTTTGTAGTAAGTGTGAATCCGATTGCCCTACAGAGCAACGAAGATATTATGCTTATCACACATAGGGGTGCCGTTAAAAAGATGGCATTAAACGAAATCGAAGCTGGGGGTAGAGCTAAGCGTGGAGTTCTTACTTTAAGAGAGCTTAAATCGAATCCTCATCGCGTGTTTGATGTATTATTAGTGGAAAAAAATGACGAACTTATTATTGAAGCGGAGAAAGGTCAGGAATCGATAGAAGTAAAATCATTCCGTCCATCGGATAGGTATTCTAATGGTTCATTTGTCATTGACACAGAAAAAGATGGTCCTTTAGTTCGAGTGTGGAAGCAACCAAAAGAAGAGAAATAATAAATAAGAAATGCGCAAGTGCACTTTAGAGTCAAAACCAGTTTCTATCGTTTTCGAAGTCTTTGGACAGAATTTGTTATATTATTTCCGGTTAGTTTCGTTAATCTTATGGCATTTAACTGTTCGTCGCCTTCCTACAATTATGTGGCAGTGATGTCTTCTTACTCACCATGCGGAAAGCGTCCACCCACCTGAAACAGAAATGAGCGGTATGGGTATGGTGTATAGAGCAAAATCATAATAAAAAGCATTTCCATCAGGCATCATACCTTTTGTGAAATGCTTTTCGTATTTTGTATATTGTTGTTGTTGTTTCGCTTTTTTCGATTTAGTCACTCGGACATGTGTACTAAAGTCAACCTCATTTCTTGCTAATGTAACATCTTTGCCTAGATTACGTAATAGGTGTTCCCGTTTACGTTTTGCAGCGGATTTTGCCATTAAAATCACTCCTATTTGATCTGTTTTTACCCTTTAAGGGTATACTATGCTAACGAAAATTACAAACTTCACACTTTCTTCATAGCTTTATGGTATAAGTATAGTGACAGTAAAAAGTATGTACAAATTTTTGGAGGTAATTATGAAAAGAATATTATGGATGACAATTGCATGTGTACTATTGTTTAGTAACAGCGCACTAGCACATACTGGCTTGGAAAGCTCAACTCCAGCTCAAGGGAGTACGGTAACAGAAAAGGTAAATGAGATTACACTTACATTTTTAACAAAGATAGAAGAAACAAGCTCATTCACACTAACGAATTCATCGAATGATTCGATAGATGTAGAAGGTATTACAGTAAATGATCATATAATGACTGGGAATGTGATTGAAAGCTTGGAAAACGGTGCATATCAAATCAATTGGAAAATAATCGGGGCTGATGGTCATCCAATGGAAGGTGTAATTGATTTCGTACTAGATGCGCCAGAAGAGGTTGAAGCGGAAGAACCAATTACTGAACCGAGTGATGAAGTAGAACCAAATGAATCCAACACCGAAGAACTGGAAACAACAGTAGAAGCTGATGATGAAGAAGAAGAGAGCACCAATTCTACAGTAGGAATTATTATAGTTCTAGTTATTATCGTGGCACTAGCTGCTTGGTGGATGGCTCGGAGAAATAAAAAATGATGTTTATTTTGACAACTATTAGCGAGGCACTTCTTTATGTGTGCTTCGCTTTGTTGATGGGAAGCTATATTCTATCTTTATTCCCAAACGATTTAATCCCTACTATTATTGTACCGAGAAAAGTGAAATTAGTTGCAGTAATTGGCATTGCAATTTTTTCTTTTGTGCCACTTATTAGTTTAATCATGTATTTGTATGAAGACTATGGTTTAGTCGATTCATTACAATCCATTTTATTGACCTTCGAGGTAGGTAAATCATGGTTATTTATGTTTATCGTAACAGTATTTTTAGGATTGTATATTCTATTCTTTGAACATAAGCAATCAATCTATTATTCGGTTATCGGAATTTTACTAGTTTTAGTACTTATCATGTGTGTAAGCTGGTCAAGCCATGCAAGTTCTATTCAAAGCTTTAAAGGGTTAATCACTCATTTCACTCACTTTACATCAGTAGTTATTTGGGTAGGTATATTGTTAGTAATAGCTTGGTTTTCCCAAAATACGAATAACTGGCTATCCTTTTTAAAGTGGTTTCATATAACTGCACTATACTGTTTTGGGATCATTATGATAACAGGATTTTCTTTGATGAGTTTTTCAACACCTTTGGATGCATATCCTGATACTTGGATGGTTTCATACGGTCAAAGCCTACTCATCAAACATCTGCTTATTATTCCACTAATTGCATATGCATTTATAAATGGAATTCTCATGAAAAAACGGTTACTAAAAAAAGATTATTTCGATGCTCGTCCATGGGCAAAAGTAGAGTTTTTCATACTTCTACTAATTTTCGGGGCTACTGGTGCTATGAGTCAACAATCACCACCACATAATCTGTTTGAAACAATAAATAGTGAAGGTTTTTCTTCTTTATTTTTGCTGTTTCATGATGGGATTGGTTTTTCTGGCATAGCTGTTCAACTAGTAGTTAATCTTGATGGACTACTCTTGTTATGTATATCTGCCGTTTTTCTTGTGATGTGTCTATTCTCGTTCGTTAAAAGAATGCCGGCCATCTTTTCCTTTATCATGAGTCTATTCGTCGTTATAGCGGCATATTTAGGACTATTATTTAGTATTCAAATTGTATAAGAGCCCTTTTAAAAGCATTGCGGGCGGTGTATAATCCATCTTGGAAGTGCTGTTTTTAATTATAGGAAAATGAGGAATTCAGATGAACCAAGACATAATTATTAATGAAATGATATCTTCTGATTGGGAACGAGTCAGAGAGATATTTATAGAGGGTATTCGAACTGCGAATGCCACATTTAGAACAGAGGCTCCAAACTGGGATGAATGGGATAAAGATCATTTAAATATTTGCAGATTTGTTGCTAAACAGGATGAAAAAGTAGTGGGGTGGGTGGCACTAACCCCAATTTCTAGTATGCATGCATTTTCAGGAGTTGTAGAGGTTAGTATTTATATTGCTTCTAGTGTAGCTGGAAAGGGAGTTGGTAGTCGATTGCTCCAACAAGTAATTGACTCCAGCGAGCAAAACAAAATCTGGACAATCCAATCAATGATTTTCCCTGAAAATGCTGCGAGCATATATCTACACCGAAAATTTGGTTTTGAAGAAGTAGGAACAAGAAAACAATTAGGGAAGTTAAATGGAGTTTGGCGTGATGTAGTATTACTTGAGCGCAGAAGCACTGTAGTTGGAGTTGAATAAAAACTTGATATTTACTTAATAGTAAGAAAGTATGTGTATTAAATATTTAATGACATGAAAAAGTAATCCATGAGTTAGTGCTCATGGATTACTTTTTCAAACTTGCCAGTTCCCTTTGAAGGGAACTGGTATATTTTACGGCTTAGATGCAACCACATCTAAGCGTTTTTTTATATATTTTCACTGTTCCTACGATACCAATTATGCATCTGGTAAGTAATAATTAATATTGAAAAGTGCATTTAAGAACATTATTAAATAAACTACAAATATCGATGCTTAAAGGAGAACTATTCTATTCTCCAATAGTAGATGAAAGTGTCGTATTAGTACTTTAATCCATAATATAAGGGTACTTAAATCGGGATTTAAAAAGGAGGGATTTCCCTGGTAAAAAAACTGCTTTTATTCGGGGATATTGGTATTGATGATACAGTTGCATTAATCTACGCTAGTTTAAGTGAGGAAGTTGAAATCGTTGGTATAGTTGCAGATTACGGTAATGTATCTAGAGAAGATGCCGTGTCCAATATCTATTATTTGATGACATTATTTGACTTTCCACAAGGAATTCCTGTTATCCGGGGGGCAGAAGTGCCTTTAACAGGTGAACAACCTACTTTCTATCCAGAAATACATGGAGAACATGGGCTTGGACCAATCATACCGGACGATAATCACACTTTAAAAATCGAAAACTTTTTGGAAATAGTGAAGATAATTGAAAATTATAAGGATGAACTAATAATTGTAAATATTGGCCGCCTTACTTCTCTTGCTACAATGTTCATACTATACAGAGACCTTATGAGTAATGTGAAAGAATTTTATATAATGGGTGGAGCCTTTTGGATTCCAGGAAATGTCACTACAGTGTCAGAAGCGAACTTCCACGGGGATCCTATTGCGGTGAATATTGTGTTAACATACGGAAATAATGTTACTATTCTTCCATTGAATGCAACGCAAAAAGCAATAGTCACACCTGGCATGGTTGACTATATTGAACAATTTGGGAAAACTAAAATTTTTAAACCATTGATGGAATACTATACACGTTTTTATAAAGAACGTGATCCATCCCTTCATGGAAGTCCCATCCATGATGCCCTGACCCTTATGGCGACGATTCACCCTGAAATGTTCATTTTTGAGTCTTATCCTGTTAGAGTTGTCGATGACCTAGATGGGCCAGCAAGAGGACAAAGTATTGCTGAAACCCGTCCATATGAAAAACAAAATAATGGGGAAAAAATACATCGTATTGCGTTTGATATTAACTATGATACGTTTTTTCATAACTTTTTGTCTGTTATGACCGGTCAACAACTAAATAATGATTAAAGTACGGAATTTGTTTACTGAGAAAATAAACATTTGAACACGATTTTCTTTGCGATAGATATTATTCAAAAACACCATTTCTTAATATAACAAAATCTACATTCACATTTACTTTCATATCTTTATACAACTTATGCCATTTTTCCTTCGTCAGCTTAGAGTTTCTCACAGAGCTTCTATATTTCTCCCCGAAGCCAAAAATATCCGAATCTACATCCTGGCATTGGGCAATTATCCTGGATATTTCTCTTGATAAATTTTTACTAACCGCTTTTTCAAGTTTTGCAACAACTTTAGGATCCCCTAGATTAACATCTGGATATACTTCTAATAATCTTGCTTTTATTTTCAGATTTAGGTCAAATTCTGGAGTAGAAGCATCAACTAATTTCAATTCTCTTTTTGAGTTAATGGCATCAAAAGCTACTGGAATTTGTTCAGGTGGATTTTTTAGTATGTCGGTGGGAATATCCTGATCTTTTAGGATAGTTTCGAATAATCCTGACTTAAAACTATCTCTCACAAGCTTGATGTAAAAACTATCCTTAACTGGGAGTGTGCTTACCATTTTGCCACCTTTAAATATAGCTATTCCACTTATTTCAACGAATTCTTCATCTCTTTTTATAATTGGCATAGCGAAATCTTTTCCTACCGAATAATAATCGTGTGCAATTTCATGAAGAGTTGCCGAAATCATATATTCCTGTTTTATGTTTTGTTCGAGTAGCCTAAATATATGTTGCCCAATATCATCAATATTTTTATATTCGTATTCAAGTAATGGAGTTGTTTTGCCTTCTACAACTGCCATGTAAAGACTATTACTTACACTAGCGTTTTCTAAATGTGTATCAATGTAATAATGAAGATTATCTTTAGCCAACTCTTCGCCAAACAAAACAACCCTCATTTGGCCGACGGTGATTTTTTTCGATAATTTACGATTAGACTTCATCCGACTCCCTTTACTAGTGTTATTCTCAGTTGAGACAATTTCCACATTACTTTGAAATTCAGGGTTTACTTCGCGAATAACCGCGGTAGTGGCTATTTTTTCTTCGGTTCCCACATCATAGCCTACTAAAGTGGTTAACCCTACTCGATCAAGAATATTTGTTTCTGCACATCCGGTTAATATACCAACTAAAAAAAGAAGAATGAAATAGATATTAAACTTCCTCATTTTTTTGCTCCTTCTGAGATGTGAATTTTCTTTTCAGCATGGTAATTATAAATAAGAAAATAGGGTAAACAAACACGATATAAAAAGCCACTTTTCCAAATTGAGTGTTAATCGTATCTATCTGGGTACGCGTTTGAAAGATTAGTGTACCAATGAGAGCGAAAAGAGAGAATATCCAAACGAATGTCGTTCCGCTTATTTTTACTAATCGAATAGTTCCACGATAAGCAGCCCATAAATAAAGACAAAGATTTGGCAAAATGATCAACATCCAAAAACAAATAGCGACAAATTCAAATCTCTCCATAAAAGGGAAACTGATGAAACTAAATAATGTTAATGTCGCCCATATCGTCTTAAGTAACTTTCCTTCACTGTAGTAGGTGATTGAAACCATCATGAAAGCCAGATATACAAAAGTCGTAGCCAACAAAGCTAAATGCGTATGTTTCCTTACATTTTTCTTGTCTTTTATAAAGGGATAGATCACATTAAGTATTTCAAAGCCGATAATTGTAAAAGTCATGGATTGGGTACCTTTTAGTATGGAGCTAATATTTGCCTCCAAAATAGGAAGTAGGCTGTCTACGGTTGAAAACTTCATTGGAAATATTAACATAGGCAAAATCCAAAGAGCGAGTACGACACTAAAAAAAGAAACACCAACCATCACTCGAAGTCCACCTGTAAACGCATATATGACGATTATTAGTAAAGTAGCCGAAAGAAACCAAGTACTTATATCAGGGAAAATCCATGCTTGTATAACTTCAATATAGTTCCGTAGAACAGAAAAGAATCCTACGAAGCAATACAATATATAAAGGGCATTTAAAAAATTGCCAATCCATTTTCCGTAAATATCTTGTTGGATCCCATAAAGGTCATTGGAACCGTAAACCTCTAACGTTTTAATCATACAAATAGCGACGATATGTGTGGCAAGACCTGCAAGTAAAACTGAAATCCATGCATCCTGTTTTGCATCTTGGTACACAATCCGTTGAAACCCCTGTATTCCAACCCCAATTTGAGTGCTATGAATTACAAAAAAAAGCAAATAAGCATTAATCATATCTTTGGGGCTAAGTTGTATAGAATTTTTCATTCATTTCACCTTCAGTTCAACTTTTATCAGGTTTTACAGGTTCAGGATTGAATTTATCTTGATCTGCCGGTCTTGTAAGGACAGGTCTTTTCGCTGTATATGGAAAGGGCATTCTAATAATACTATCTCGCATATCTTTCAACCTAGGGGGATAAAAAGGAGACAAATATGGAGCTCCCAAGCTAGATTGTCGCAATAGATGAATGAGTATAAAACAAAAAGCAAGCATAATTCCATAAAAACCCCAAAAACCTGCAAGTATTATAATTGGGAAACGAATGAGTCGAATAACATTCCCCATCAGATAACTTGGTGTTGTGAAAGATGCGAGGGCGCTCAATGCAACGAATATTAGTAATATATTACTTGTAATTCCAGCTTGTACGGCTGCTGTTCCAATTACGATACCACCAACGATTCCAATAGTTTGTCCAATTTTTGTTGGTAATCTTGCCCCAGCCTCTCTTAGTAATTCAATAATAAATTCAAGAAGCAATGCTTCAAATACAGGTGGAAAAGGAACTAAAGCCCTCGATTCACTAAGCGGAACCAAGAAGGCTTGAGGAATTACTTCATAATGAAATGTCAACGCTCCTACATATATTGGTGTCAAAAAAACGGATAAAAGAATAGCAGTAAATCTTAATAATCGAGCAAATGTAGCAATTAGCCATCTTAGATTTTGATCTTCTTGACTTTGTAAAAATTCAATAAACGATTGAGGGCAAATGATAGCCATGGAACTACCGTCTACAATAACCCCTAATTTCCCATTTAATAGACTAGCGCAAAATCTGTCTGGTCTTTCGGTCAGAAGCATTTGTGGAAACGGAGATAATGAGTTATCGTCAATTATTTCCGAAAGAATAGCACTATCGATTAGCGCATCTAAATTTAGATTGGTGATTCTTTCGCGCAGTGTATTAATCATTTGATCAGAGGCAATACCGCTCATATATAACAGGTTGACTGAAGTATTTGTGTGCTTTCCAACTTTTAATTCTTCGTTACAAAGATCGGGACTCACTATATAGCGACGAATTAAGGAAATATTTGTTGAAAGGCTTTCATTAAAACCTACTTGTGCTCCGATTACTTGTGATTCGTTTTCAGGTGCCGACAAACTCCGGGATTCACCTTTAGCAATATTGGCTAATATTACCTGTGAGTATCCTTCCACATGGATAAGAACAAATCCATTTACTATCGATTCTACAGTTTTCTTTAATTGTGTAGATATATTTACTTCCGATATGGAAAGAGCAGTCTTGATAGTTTCAGGAGTTTCGTTTGGTTTATTCTGTAAACCGGATATAATATGATCATTCATAATCTGATCATTCACTAAATTATTTATATAAATAAGGGTAATATTCGGGGGGATAGATTTAACGATTAAATCAGATGGATTATGGGTGGCATCTTTTATGGACTTAATAAAATCAATTTTCAAAGGAGTAATCGTACCTATATCTTCTTTAATTGAATCTATTGCTATAGTTGTCTGTTTCTTATTGAAAGGTAGTTTAAACTTCATCTTGAATAGTAGGCTCCTCTCATTTATAACTTACTTTATAGAATGCGCTTTAGAAGGAGAATCTATACTTTTCATTACCTTTTAAATAGAAATTTGTACAAAATAGTATTCCGTCGGTATACCGACATGATCACAATGAGGAAGTCAGTCAAGATTGTTGCCAATCTTCAACTAACGTGGGATAGGCTAGTTGACGAGTCCAACAATCTAAAGTCAAAACGCTCAAGGTCCCTAAAAACCTCAAGCGTTTTGGGTATTAATTATATTTTTATGACTGTTCAAAATTTTTTATTCAGACAATAATCGCAATAAAAAAATAACGACAACCAATAATAATATATTGATAATCGATAAACAATCTGTTAACATAAAATATATAATAAATGTTGGAGGTACTTTTTATGAAACGAGGATCAACACTTTTTTTAAAGGTAGCTGTTATTCTTATTGGAATCCCCGTTCTTGCTATGTGTCTTTTTCTGTTGCCTCAGATAGCTAACGAAGCAAATGAAGCAGCTGAGAGAGGTTCAGATTTGGCTTTTGTAGTATATGGTATTTTAATGGTTATGTATGTTTCGGCTGTCCCATTTTACTTTGCTCTGTATCAATCTTTTAACCTTTTAAGCTTTATTGACAAGAACCATGCTTTCTCGGAATTATCTGTAAGAGCTCTATGGAAAATAAAAAACTGTGCCATCATAATAAGTGGCTTGTATGTGGTAGCCCTCCCATTCGTCTATATCATGGCAGAGGTGGATGACGCCCCAGGTCTAATAATCGTCGGAATGATACCTATTTTTGCTTCCATGGTGGTTTCCGTCTTTGCTGCTGTTCTTCAAAGGCTTTTGAAAGATGCCATAGATATAAAAGAGGAAAATGATTTAATAGTCTGAGCTGAGGTGAATAATATGGCAATTATTATCAATATTGACGTGATGCTCGCTAAACGGAAAATGAGTGTGACGGAGCTTTCAGAAAGAGTTGGGATAACGATGGCTAACCTTTCTATCTTGAAAAATGGAAAAGCAAAAGCTGTTCGATTATCCACATTAGAGGCAATTTGCAAAGCCCTAGAATGTCAGCCAGGAGATCTATTAGAATACAACGGAGAAGAAGACACTCAAGGATAATTACTAAACAGGTGTTTAAATACGACCTGAATCCCACTTTCCATAAATTGTATTTAATTAGATTTAAGGAGAGTAATATGATCAGAGAAAAAACGATTTATATCCTTTTAACTGATACAGGAACTGTTTTAACAAGGATGATTAAGACCTATACTAAAAAACCCTATAATCATGCCTCCATCTCTTTTGATGATGAATTGATTGAGATATATAGTTTTGGGAGAAAAACAGCAAAAAATCCTTTCATTGGGGGATTTGTTAGAGAAGATATTAATTCTGTCTTATTTAAACAAGCATATTGTGCCATCTATTCATTAACCATAACAAATGAAGAATTTCAAAAGATGGATCAATATATACAAGAAATATCTGATAAAGAGGAGCATTATCGCTATAATTTTATAGGATTATTTGGGGTATTGTTTAAAAAACCGATAAAAAGAAAGAATGCTTTCTTCTGTTCTCAGTTTGTGGCATCTGTACTAAAGGAAAGTCAGGTCATTGGCTTCGAAAGAGATCTTTCACTGGTTGAACCAAGTGACTTGCCACATTCAGCAAATTTTCAATTGATTTTTGAAGGTAGATTAAGTGAATATAACAATAGAGTAGTGAACACAAGAGTCATTGTTCCTTATCAAATAGTTCCAATTGAAATGGAATTCTGTATTTCTGATGATATTAAATAATAATAAATTACGCCTTTCAGTATTCGGGGGCCTTTACTAAGGAACGATAATGGTCCAATTTCTCATTTTCATGCTGAGAAGTTGGACTTTTTATATTTACTTATGGAATAGCGATATATTAAATAATAGAAGATAGATGATATGAGAAACAATTAACATACTTGATTTTTTCGGGATTGGACTTTTGTGTACATGATATATTTAGCCCAATCAAAAAAATCTTTCTTTTGAGTTGGATTAACGGATGCCTTTCTTAAATAGAAGGGGCCTTTTGACCAAGGGAATTTTTAAAAAATGATATGATGACAAATGAATAGAATGGTTAACTCATGACGAAAATAATATTTGACAAGACACCAAGTGGTGTTATATTCTAAATAAAGAAATAGGACACCAACAAGTGTCGTTTGTAGAAGTGAAGATCAGGAGGAGAGTGATTTTGAACGGGACAGGACCAATCAGAGATGTTTATGAGGCTGTTGCCGATCCAACAAGGCGAAAATTACTTCGGATGTTGGCAGATGTTGAAGAATTACCCCTACATGAGATAACGTTCCATTTTCAAATGGGTCGTACAGCTGTCTCTAAGCATTTGGCAATCCTGAAAGATGCAGGTCTCGTAACACACCGAAAGGTCGGCAGAGAAACGCGTTATCGGTTGAATGCCACTCCGCTTCGAGAAATACAAGACTGGGTATCTTTTTACGAAGGATTCTGGAAAGAAAGAATGATTAAATTAAATCTTTTATTGGAGGAAAAAAAATGAAACCAGATGTATCACTAGACTTTCAATATACAAGTTCAATCGAGCAGGTGTGGAGCGCTTTAACAGATTCGGATACACTTACAAAATGGATATGGAAAAATGATTTTAAGCCAGTTGTTGGACAGAAGTTTCAATTCAGAGCAGAGCCAAGTGAATGGTGGGATGGCATTGTAGATGGTGAAGTACTTGAAGTGGACGAGCCACATAAATTATCTTACACATGGATAAGTGCCGGTGAAATCACTACTGTGACATGGACTTTGAGTAAAGGTCCAGATGGAACTATTAATCTACATCTTGATCAAACTGGTTTCAGTGAAGAAACAAAAGCTCGCGAAGGAGCAATAGAAGGAGCTAAATATGGCTGGACCAACATGGCTGACAAGCTCGAAAAAGTGTTAGCAGAACTGTAAAATGTTTTCTTCATCCTCTAAGTTGTCTACTTTTTCAAGATAAATCTTTTCAGTTGGTACATGAATATTAATACATTCTTCAAAGGGGTGCAATTCCATAGCAAGAATTGTGCTCTTTCATTATGATAAGGGTGCTTTTCTAAAGAAACATTTAAGTTTTATAAATATGACAATGCTACATTTAGAGAATGGAGAGGATATCACTATGAAAATAAATCAATTAATTGCTAACAATATTAACAAATTAGATTCAGTACTACCAGTAGATAAATCGATAGGAATAGCTGGTTTGTCTGGATCTGGCAAGACAACTTTTTGTCAAACTATTGGTGAAGAATCCAAGAAGCGTCTCGTTTCATTATTGCCAAAGGCAGAATATCAGTACTTATTTCCTAATATTATGGAAACTAATTTTAGTGCTATCAAGATGGAGGAAATGCCTTTAGTCCTTTTTCTTGGAAAATCATCCATTTCTTCCAATCCACGTTCAACAATTGGCACGCATACTGGAGTATTTAAAGATATTCGTGATACGCTTGCTGAAAAATTCAATCTTTCTCCAGAAGTTTTTTCATTTAATAATGAATTAGGTTGGTGTGCTGCGTGTAAAGGACGAGGTACTACCAAAAATGTCGAATGTAAAAAGTGTGAGGGGAAGCGCTATAATCCAGAAGTTCTGCAAAAAAGAATAGAATTATTGGATCAACCACATAGTATTTCTGATATTAACAACTTAAGTATTGAGTCAATTCTTTCATTAGCAGAAGTTTTACATATTAGCGAAGCGAAACAACATATCCTTAAAAATATTATCAATATGAATATTGGTTACTTAACATTAAATCGCATTATGGGTACATTATCAGGTGGAGAATTAACAAGACTTTACTTGGCTGAATTCATGGCAGCAAGTGAAAATACAGTTATTATAATCGATGAAATCTCAGTGGGTCTTGATCACCAAACACTATTGAAAATTTTAGAACAGATTAAACGATTAGGCTATAAAAATCAAATTTGGCTCATTGATCATTCAGACATAGTCCTCGACACAACAGATGAGCAATTGTTCTTTGGGCCAGGTAGTGGTAAATACGGTGGGAAAATTGTGGAAGAATCCCCACGTCCAAAACCAATCACTTTGGAACGAAATAAGGCAATGCCAATAGAATACTATCATTTTCATGATCTTTACAGTCGTAATATTCAAATGGCTGAAATTCAAATTCCCAAAAATAGAATTGTCACTTTTACGGGAGAGTCTGGATGTGGTAAATCTACACTTGTCAATGAGTGTATAGCCAAAGATTTTCTGAAGAGATATCCAAAAGATAAACTTGTAATGGTGGGGCAAAATCGAAACCAATCGATTACCAGTCGGTCAACAGTTGCAACTTTTCTTGATATTAAAAGGAAACTCACAAAATATAGTGATGATATTGATGATATTTTTCTGCGCTCGATTGAAGATATTATTGATGAACTGCCAAATGAAGACATCGTTCATAAACGCTTGAGCTTATTGATCAAACTAGGACTTGGTTATTTGACGTTGGAAAGAAAAACACAGTCCTTATCGAATGGTGAATTTCAATGTGTTCATTTAGTTTCTGAGCTGTTTGCCAACTCTAGAAACCCACATACGCTTTTTATATTTGATGAGCCTTCAAAAGGTTTATCACAAAACATTTTAAATCAATTCATTGATAGTGTCAGGGTAATTCTGCAGGATGAATCTGTATCAATAATAATGATTGAACATAATCCATATATGCTAGAAAACGCTGATTTTATCGTTGATTTTGGTAAAAGACAGCTTGCACCTGTGGAGCATCTTGACGTAATTAGTCATGAAGATTATTATCGTCAACATAACAACAAGGATAGCGTTGCTACAGTGCAAATTTCTTCAACTATCAATCAACAAAATGGAATTAACTACCTAAAAGAAAATCATATTGCATATTTTAAAAATGCAGAAAACGTCTATAAGGGCGGAATATTAAAAAGCTTATCATCAATGGCTCGGTTGATATATGGTGAATATGAATCTGAAACAATTGCACCTGTCATCGCCATTGATCTGGAACGTCACTTGTATAGTCAATATAGTTTTCTCTATGAAATCGGCGGTCTTATCAACCATATTGTGGCAGCGCATCCGACCAATAAAGATACGAGGAGCTTCGATTTCTATTATCAAGGGAATCATTGTCCAAGTTGTTCTGGCCGCGGTGTGATAGAAAAATTTGATATTGATGTTGTTATTCAGGACAAGACCGTACCATTCTGGGAAGGCCTTTTGCATCGTGACGTGATGGAGGTATTAAAATATTACCAATATCCAAAATTAGAGTTCCTATTTGAAGAGATAAAAAATGAACTTGGTCAAGATATTAGTAAGGCCTATAATGACATGACAGAACAAGAAAAGCATACGTTTTTATACGGGTATTGGGACAAGTCATTTTATGATAAAGCTGGTAAGACACAGAGGACATGGGCAGGCTTTAATAACATAATTGGGATGTATATGTTCATTTCAAAATCGATTATTAAAGAGCAAATGAAAGCATCTAAAGAGATGATTACATGTCCGATTTGCGAAGGTTCTATGTTAAACCATCATAAACAGCTCAGATTTGGAGATACGGATATTCGTGAGATTATAAAGCAGCCGATTGACCAAGTTTTGAAAACAGTAGGAGCGTTACCCGAACTGGTAAAATTGAAGGCTATTGTAGGCGGCGATATGGCTTTAACGGAAGATGTCTCACTGTTGCAAAGGGAAACACAAGTCGCCCTGAAAATGCTTGAATTAGAACTAGCAAGCTTTGCTGGCTATGAAATGGTTCTGCAAAACGTATTACCATTCTGGGATAGCATCAAAGGCAATATTGAATCTATCTGTACTAATAACCTGGTAAGCATCTGTGATTTTGACAATATCAATGAGACAAGAGAAAACATTATTGATAAGTATTTCACAAATGGAAAATACAAAAAACTAACATATGTTTATGAAGCATTTGGTTACAAAAAACTTGTTACTCAAATTAATAAAATAAAGAAAAGTGATCCATGCCCATTCTGTAAAGGAAAGAAAGTCATAACTGAAGATAATCTACATGACGGCGTGCATAAATTAACGATACCTTGTGTGAGTTGTAATGCAGGTGGAATCAATGATGAGGGACTTCAGGAAGTTGTTGAAGGCATTTCAGTAGAGACATGGCTAAATGGTAAAGTCAGTGATATTGTTGATGAAAGCTTATATACAGAGGAAGTTGCTGATATACCAATCTTCAATCGCATACGTGAGTTAAATAAACGAGATTTAATGGCGGTTTATGAGTGCCTGGAGCAAAATAATTAAATTAATAAAAAAGTGATAATTAAGTGAAGAGCTAGCTGTCGGTCAGTGAAGAAAAACTCATTTGCAATAAACATTGCAAATGAGTTTTTTCTATTTCAAAATATATAAAATTGTACAACAAAGGCTTAGTCTTCAGAATACTTATATTGATTTGATAGGTAAAATAGGAAGCAACTTCATACCTACTAGAAAAAAGCAAGGCTAGTGCAAGACCCAGAGTAGGATTCATCTCCCGTGTTTTGCTAAGCGTAACAGTCTGTAAATTACGGAACATAGTACATGTTTTTATCTCTTAGTCAATATTAGAATACCAAAATATATGTGTTTGTAAGCAGGACCTTCCTTATTGGTTTTTTGTTGCAAATGCAACATGTTCATGTTAAATTTAATGCACCTCAATTTTATTGCATTTGCAACAAAAATATGAACTAAGGAGTATATTATGAAGGAAATTCTTCGAGAAATTGGAATGATAGCACGGGCATTAGATTCTGTAAGTAATATAGAATTTAAAGAATTCGACCTTACAAAAGGGCAATACTTGTACCTTGTGCGAATATGTGAATGTCCAGGAATCATTCAAGAAAAGTTAGCTGAGATGATAAAAGTCGATCGGACAACAGCAGCTCGCGCTATAAAGAAGCTTGAAATTAATGGTTTTATTGAAAAGAAAGAAGATAAGCATAACAAAAAAATTAAAAAACTATTTCCAACTGAGAAAGGGAAAAATGTTTACCCTCTGATAAAAAGAGAAAATGATTATTCCAATATCGTTGCATTAGAGGGATTTTCCGAGATAGAAGTAGAGAACATTTTCAATCTTCTATATAGAGTAAGAAGAAATATAGAAAAAGACTGGGAATTTGTAAAAAAAGGAAACAAAAGAAATTATTAATTATATTAAGGAGCGACATATTTAAATGACTATGTATATACAAAAGTGTACCCTGGAAGATTCACGTAAACTTCAAGAAGTTAGTTATGAAACATTTAATGAGACATTTAAGCATCAGAATTCATCCGAAAATATGAATGCCTATTTGGAAAGGGCATTCAACTTAAAACAATTAGAAAAAGAATTATTCAACATTTATTCGGAATTCTTTTTAGTTTATCTTAATAAGGAAATCGCTGGATACTTAAAGGTCAATACAAATGCTGCTCAGTCTGAAAAAATGGGTGATGAATCACTTGAAATCGAGAGAATTTATATAAAGAACGAGTTTCAAAAACATGGGCTTGGTAAATATCTGCTAAGTAAAGCTATAGAAATTGCGTTGGAACGTAGTAAAGCGAAAATCTGGTTAGGCGTTTGGGAGAAAAATGAAAATGCTATAGCTTTTTATAAGAAAATGGGGTTTGTTCAAAATGGTTCCCACTCTTTTTATATGGGTGATGATGAACAAATAGACTTAATAATGACCAAAACACTTATTTAACATTTGTATGATATTAATATAAATTCGTATAGTGTGTAAAAACGTTGTGCAAACAATGTTTTGGCAATTTAAATTTCAATTTTGAAATTATAATTATGATCGATACATAAGATTAATCTGCTCTGCAATATATGATGAATCCAGGTGTAAGCCATCTTTTAACCACCACATAATGACGCCGATAATAGAGGCAGTTTTAATATCTGGATCAACAATGATTTTTCTTCCTATATTCTTAGATTGATTTCTGCGGGTTACTATTAAATCTTTCATCAAAAAAAGTAAATGTTTCTCAATTTGTTCAAACTGTACTAAAGCAAGTATATGATTCCTTTGGTCAAGAAGATAATCCAAAAGCTGTATTAAGTGCTCTTTTCGATTTCTATCAAAAATGGAAGTCAAATTTTCTATTTTATCAGTTAGCACTTGTAAAATATCATTTGTTAAATGTTCCTTTAACTCATTAATATTTTGATAGTGTAAATAAAAGGTGGTTCGATTCAATTTTGCTCTCTGCGTTAATTTATGAATAGAAATTTGGTGTAGCGAGTAACCTTCTTGTAATAGTGTTAGTAAGGCATCTTTAAGCATTTCCTGTGTACGAATGGTACGAGGATCTTCTTTCAAAGTCATGTAAATCATTCCTTTTTAATATTAAATTGTTCATTAATCGACAGAAACGTCCTGATTGTATATGGTCGTTTAAATTCTTCTGCTATTATATTTTTTAGACACTTTGTCGATAATATATATTATAAGGGAAGGAATTTTTTATGCAAAATGAAATATCGAGTAGTACCCAAAAATTGCTTCTTATCATAATGATAACGGGGACTTTTTTTTCTACGTTAAATCAAACATTGTTAAATGTTGCATTTAGTGATTTAATGGTGGTTTTTGATGTAAATACCGCAACGATTCAATGGTTAGCAACAGGCTTTATGCTTGTAAACGGTGTGTTAGTACCTATTACAGCGTTCTTAATGAAACGTTTTTCGACACGTCAATTATTTATAAGTTCATTGTTATTTTTACTAATAGGCTCTATTGTTGCAGCATGTGCGAATAATTTCGGCATATTATTAACAGGTAGAATGATTCAAGCAGTAGGTGCTGGAATTATTATCCCACTAATGATGACTGTAATAGTTTATCTATACCCGGCTGAAAAACGTGGAGAGATTATGGGAAAGATTGGCTTCGCAATTATTTTTGCACCAGCAATTGCACCAACATTAGCGGGATTTATTCTAGAGTATTTATCTTGGCGATGGTTATTTATCATCATGATTCCATTCGTAGCAGTAATTATCATTCTAGCTAAAAAATATTTAGTTAATGTAACTGAAACGTCAAAAGTAAAGCTAGACATAGTAAGTGTGATTTATTCAACTATTGGCTTTGGGTTTGTTCTTTTTGGCTTTAGTAGTGCAGGCAGCCGAGGATGGGATGATTTTATCGTCGTTACATCAATTGTTGGAGGTTTGCTCGTAACGATTTTGTTCTGTCACCGACAAATAAAGTCTACTGAGCCTTTATTGAATTTAAATGTTTTCAAATTTAAAATATTTACGATGACGACGGTAATTAATATTGTAATTACAATTTTAATGTATGCTGATTTAATATTACTGCCGATTTATTTGCAGGATGGACGAGGATTTACAGCACTTGAAGCTGGATTGTTATTATTACCGGGTGCCATTATCAATGCTATGCTTTCCCCGGTAACCGGTAAGCTATTCGATAAATTTGGGGCAAAACCATTATTCATACTAGGTACAGGTTTAATCGCGATATCGATGCTTGCAGTTATTGATTTATCAACAGAAACAACAACAGCATATATTTTAGTTCGTACAATTTTATTGCGTATTGGTTTAGCGTTTATTACGATGCCGTTAAACACAGCTGCTTTAAATGCATTACCTAGAGAATTAGCCTCTCATGGATCGGCGATTAATAATACAGTGCGCCAGCTAGCTGGAGCAATTGGTACAGCAGTTATTATGACGATTTATACTATTCAATTATTGAATGTTTCTTTAGAATCTATGACAGGTTATATTAGTGCTGCGAGTAAAACGTACTTCTATATGTTTGTTATCTCTATGATAGCGTTCGTTATCACATGGTTTACCCCTAAAAAGACAAGTTAAAGTTACTTCAATAATAATAGTGAAAGTTCAATATGAATAAATAAAAGGCTTAAGTCCATACATAATCGGACTTAAGCCTTTTTTATTCAGCTTCAGACGAGGTACAAGCTTTTGACAGCAACAATTCCATTCCACCTAAAATAGTATTTTTATTAAAGGAATTATTGCCAACTTAATAGAATTATAAACAAAGGGTATGTTCTTACTAACATAACATTTTAGCTTAATAGTGGAAAATGTATGTCTTAATTTCAAATGGAAAATATACATATTCGTTTCAAACGTATTAGAGTTTTGGCAGGTTAGTTGCACAACGATAAATAGGGTGGAGTATATGAGTGAACGGTTTGAATTAAGTTTAAAAAACAAGGAAGTAAGAATCGGGATATATTTTGCAGTCCCAACGTTTGTTATAGGATGCATCATTATATTTTATGGTGAACAAGAGCATCAGTATGTTCGATTGTTAGTCTTAGTAATAGCATGGACTATCTTTTATATATGGCGCTTTTTTAACCGAAGGAAACAGAAGAAAGAAGCTAATAAGCCTACATTGTAGTAGACAGTTAGTTAGTGGAGGAGCCGCCCGAGTAAAAATTAAAGGGTTTTTGTTCTACGTGGTTGAATAAGTGTTGTATATACGAATATTTTGGAGGTATATAATGGAGTTTTATAATTTTAGTAAAGATAGTGGTAAGAAGATTTCAAAGTTCAATTCAAATTTTATTATGTCTCGTGTTATTCAAACAGATCAAGCAACTAATATAGGATATATGCACTTAGACGCAAATGGGATTGTAGGGTACCACCAAGCAGTAGTACCTCAACTTTTGGTTGTTATAAATGGAGAAGGGCTTGTTTGCAATGATAAGGAAAATTATATAAAAGTTCAGCCTGGAGATGCTGTATTTTGGGAAAAAGATGAATGGCATGAAACTAAATCAGAGAATGGGTTAAATGCTATTGTAATTGAAAGTGTTGAGTTAAATCCTTCTTTATTTATGCCAATAAAGAAATAGATTTTGTTTAACTCATGGGTGCACTAGTTAAACAAGACCATCATTTTCGATGGTCTATTTTTACGTCCAAAACAACAAGTAGATCTCGGCGATCCAGTGTGAAAAGTTACACTTAAATTGAATGTGCAGATTAAAAACAAAATATGAAATTGACTCAGATCAACAATATGTTAACTGTACTTCTAATTATTCTGTAATTTAATAAAGAACTTATATTCTTATGTTGATACATAGAAAAATGGAGGAAATAATCATGATAGCAGTAAGTGAAAAAGAAATTCTATTACTGAATAGCGGCAAAAATTTTAAATCATTACTTGAAATAATTGAATCTGTACCCAGCAGAAAAAGGGGCACTTCTATTGAAACTCAAGAAAGAGATAAGAATTTTCGAGATGTATTAATGCATCTGTATGAATGGCATGTAATGCTTGAGAGATGGTATAGGGAAGGTATGAGTGGAGATATTCCTTTTATGCCAGCACCAGGTTATAAATGGAGTTCTATCAAGTTACTAAATATGCAAATTTGGGAAAACTATCAAAATGTAACATTAAACCAAGCTATAAAAAAATTGATGTTAAGCCATGAAAGGATAATGGATTTAATTAAATCACATACCAATGAAGAAATCATGACAAAAAAATACTATAAGTGGACAAAAACAAGTAATTTATATAGCTATTTTGCAGCAAACACTACCAATCATTACATTTGGGCTATAAAAAAATGTGAAGTTATTGCAAAGTCTATATAAAAGAAGCGGAAAGGAGAAGTTTGTGAAATATGTACCTAAACTATTGGTTCCTCTAGTTGAACAAGTGGCTGCATATATGGGTAGATATTTCTTATTGAATTAACATAGCAGTTTAGTTAATTATAGAATAATTATTGAAGTTCACTTTTTATTTACAAGATAGGAGCAATGTAGGGAATTTCTGTTCAAAATCTTCTTGATGCAGACTAACAGATGTACTCTATGGCATGATAGTTTATCAAGCTTCCTCTCCCAGCCGTAGTATCTATAGCCAAATTATTAAAGAAATGAGTTGATTTTTTTACCATTTGTGTTTATTATTACAATTGTTAATATTAAAATATTTAGATAATTGTATTTTTGAACAGGAGAATTATATGAAAATCTATATCAGCCCCCCTACGAATTTAGAGGAGTTAGCTTTTTTCTTAGAGGTTATAAACAAAGATGACTACTCCCATATTGGATATTGCGGGGAAAATAAAAAGGAAATTTATGAAACTCTAACAAACGATTTCTCAGATATTGACTTGATGAAATCCCTTGTAGTTGCCTGTGTTGATGACAATATAATAGGTGCACTTGGATTTGACATAGATGAAGAAAGTAAAAGTGCTGAGGTTTGGGGTCCGTTTATTAAAAATGGTGAAATATTTCCTCAAATAGCAAATGATCTATGGGAAGCATTAGAGGATACTATTCCATTTGAACTAAACGAGTACCAGTTTTTTGTAAATGAAAAAAATACTTCAGTTAGGCAATTTATTGAAAATAAAAATGGAGTAGAAAATGGACATCATCTTATCTTAAAGGCAGAAAGAAATAGTCTAACGAATGGACAAGATATACATATTAAAACTTATGAATCTTCCTTTCACAAATCTTTTAGCGACCTTCATAATCTTGCTTTTCCAAATACGTATTATAGTAGTGAGCAGATTCTTTCGCGAATTAGTGAAAACAATCAATTATTCGTCATCCAAGACAACAATGTGGTAAAAGGATACGTTTATGTGGAGGCTATTCCACTTCACGGAGAAGGAGCAATTGAATTTATTGCTGTTTCGCCAGATTATCGGGGTCAAGGAATAGCAACAAAGTTAATGCAAGCTGCTCTTCATCATTTATTTTCATTTGAAACAATCGATGAAATTACATTAAGTGTAGGGGCTAACAACAAAGCTGCAATTGCTCTATATATGGCATCTGGATTTCAAGTAAAACATACTCTGATTGCATATAAAAGATAGAAAAAAATTAGTCTGATCGAGAAGTTCGTTCTTCATAGTTCTTTTCATGCTTGGTATCTCTCAATACTTGGTTGTTATGCTTTTCCTCAGGGTCGATGCCAGACATTGCATCATCGAAAGGTTGATAATTCACAGTAGGAAAACGTTTCTTCTTGATCAGTTGATAAGTTACACGAGCAATCAAGACAATAAAAAAAAGTCCAAATAGAATACTAGCTATATCCATCAAAAACACTCCTTTCATTATAGAATTCTACATCTAACAACAAATACCTTTATAGGGAGGTATATTCATTTATGCAAAAGGAAATAGAGCAAGCGATTATTTTGAGGAATAATGGAATGAAAAAACAATCAAACGAACTACTGCTACAGTTAGTAGAAAAATACCCAAATAACGCAAATATCCTCTACCAATGTGGTTGGAGCTTTGATGTTTTAGGAGAAGAAACAAAAGCTGTACCATACTACAAAAAAGCGATTGAACTCGGCCTTCCAAAGGATGAAATGGAAGGGGCCCTAATTGGATTGGGTAGCACATATAGAGCACTAGGTGATTATAAGAAATCGAAGCAAGTATTTATGCAAGGGATGGAACTATTTCCGAATAATAAAGCTATTCAAGTATTCTACGCCATCACTTTGTATAATCTTAGCGAACATTCAAAGGCTACCGAGTTATTGTTGGATGTAATATTGGAAACGACTGATGATAAACAGATTCTTGCTTACGAAAAAGCATTAAGATTTTACTCTAACCATCTTGATGAGGTTTGGAAATAAGGTAGAGGATTAAAGGTAATATTCATACGCATTCCATATACTTTCTCCTAATCTAACAACCTCATATATTGTAGGGTGTAATAAATTTCTTCTTTGCATAGAATATAGAGCATTAATAATTCTATTATTCGAAGGGAGAAGAAAATGGCAGTAAGGTTGATTCAAATTTCGGTTGTTTATTTTGCAATTGGGGTTAGTTTAGGAATGTACATGTCTATGGCTCATGATTATGCATTAACAGGTGTTCATGTACACATAAATTTATTAGGCTGGGTTTCGTTTGCACTTGCTGGGGTTGTATATCATCTATTTCCTGCAATTTCTAAAAATATGTATGCAAAACTGCATTTTTGGAGTGGAAATATAGGTATTCCATTAATGATGATTGGGCTAACTGTTTTAATATTAGCAGAAGCCGAGCAAGCTACGATATTTGTTGCGATAGGCGGGGTTTTAGTAGTGTTTAGTGTAATCATGTTCGCTATTAACGTATTACAAAATGTGAGAGCATAATTTTCATTTTAAAGGTACTGATAGAAATCAGTGCCTTTGAATTACATACTTTAATGTACAAGTTAATCAGTTTTATCCTAAATGATTATACATCTTAAGACTTAGAGAACTTCCCATCTCAGGGCCATAGGAATTGGTATTCATTTCTTTATAATGAAGTGTATAAGGTAAATAAATGGGAGGTTACAGCAGTGAGTATAAAAAAGGTTGGTATCATCGCGATTATTGTAATAATTTTAGGAGCAGCTTTAAATGTTGGGATGAGTATAGCTGGTGGATTTGTCAAAAATACAGAAGTAATTGAGATAGTGGAAGAGTTTACGAGTGTAGATATTACAGGGGATAACACAGCTATTGAAGTTGTTCGAACATCTAGTTCTAATGGGAAAGTTGAATTTATAAGCAAAAAAAGCTCACGTAGTAAAATGCAAGCATATGTTAAAGGCGATACTTTATATGTGGATATGAAAAAGAAGCTTTTTAACGGATTCAACATTGGATTCAATGCTTCAGGTAACAAAATTGTCGTAACTGTTCCGGATGAAAAATACGAGGAGTTAACAACGCAAACAGACAATGGTCAAATTATCGCAAGCGATCTCCAATTTGAATCAGTCAATATTAAGTCAGATAATGGGAAAATCGTATTAGAGGATCTGGAAAGTAAGAAGGTCAATGTAAAAACAAATAATGGGAAAATGGATTTTCACAATGTAACTGGTGATATAGAAGCCAAATCTGATAATGGTCAAATTTCGATGGTGACGGATAACCTAGACCGATCCATATCCTTAGAAACAGATAATGGACTTATTAGTATTCGTTCGACCAATGAACCAAAGAACGCAACAATTCATGCCGATGTAGATAACGGTAGAATTGATATTTTTGGTTCTTCTAACGAAGAAACAATTTTTGGAAATGGTAAGAATATGATTAGTATAAAAACGGATAATGGGGTAATTTCGGTGAAAAAGGGAAATTAAAAAAGAAATACAAGCAATATATTGACTAGTACCTTAATCTTTGTTAAATTGTTTCTTATATCATTTGTGAAGAGAAAATTCTAGTAGAAGAAAAACTCGTCCTTAATGGGCGAGTTTTTTTATGGAAGAAAGGAGCAGTCATTTGGTAAAAAATCTAATTGTAATTGTTGGCTCCTTTGTAATTGCTTTTGCGTTTAATGCATTTTTAGTACCTCATGAAATTTTAAGCAGTGGAATTAGTGGTATAGCTATTTTGTTAGGACTTATTACTCCTTTTGATACAGGTATACTTAACTTTGTTATGAATGTACCTCTTTTAATATTAGGGTATTACAAGCTGGGGAAAGAAATTACGCTTAATACGCTTGTATGTGTTTTATCGTTATCCATATTTCTATATGTAATTCCAGCGGAGTCTATTTCAGATAATATATTGCTCTCAGCTATATTTGGCGGAGCTATTGGAGGTCTTGGAATAGGACTTATTATGAAATACTCTGGTACGTCTGGTGGGATGGATATAATAGCTATTATTATTTCTCGCTCGAGTAATTTTAGTGTAGGTCTATTACTTACAGGGATGAATAGTGTGATCGTGCTAATTTCTGGAACTGTATTTAACTGGGAAATAGCACTATATACCTTATTATCAATATATTTAACTGGAAAAGCTATTGATACAGTTTATACCAATCATGAAAAATTAACGATGCAAATAATAACGACGGCAGCTGAACCAATCCGCCAGGAATTATTAGCAAGCATTTATCGTGGGGTGACTGTTACAGAAGGATATGGTGGATACACGCTTGAAAAAAAACATATATTAATGATGGTCGTTACTCGATATGAGATGTTGCAAATAAAGCAAATTATTCATAAGCATGATGAGAAAGCATTTATCAATATATATGAGACGGTTGAAGTCGTTGGTGAATTCGCTAAAAATTAAATGTTATGATAGTTTCACAAAAAAGCCGATATTCCTATATTTAGGAATATCGGCTTTTAAAAATATAAGAAAGTAGCATGATCACCTGATCTAACGCTACTTTATCAAATGAATACTCCTGCAAATTTCCGTATCATGCGGACGCGTTCTGCGTGATGAACGATGAACCATCAGTCGTTCAATCGTCGGTTCTGGTGGTTCATCTAATCTCCCGCATCCCGCCCGGAGTTACCGCTTTACACTGCAATCAAGTGAAGAGTACTTATCTTATAAGGAGATTTAATCTAAGATGTAAGATGATAGCGGGTTAGTGTCATTAACTAACGTTCCGTAGCGATTTATAAAATGTAGATTTAAATTTATACTAGTGGAATTTTAAAGAAATAGTAAGTGTCTAAACAATAAAGGAGAGAAGGGACCGAAATTTTCTTCGAGTGTTTACAATTTGAGTAGGTAAAATTACTGCTTAATTATCCAATAACGAACTAACCAGTTTCCAAAAGTTGTTGGAGTGCGAGGGACAGAAAAACGCAATAAGATTACCGAGAAAAGAGAGGCTTGTCGTGACTGCGGTCAAGACAAGCCTCTTAAAAATCAATCGGTAATAATATTGCAACAAGTCTGCCCAAAGCCTACTGAAATAGGTAGAAACAGGTTATGACCTTAAAGGACCGGGCATTGTTCTTGCCCGGTTTTTCTTATTCTTGATGAAAGGGATATTTTTGCCGATTTTTGGGCAAACTTAACAAGTAAATAAAATCATATTACAGAAAAAGAGGGTTACTATGGGATTTTTTTATGAAAAAAATAAAAATCAGTTAGAATCCACTACTCCTTCAACTAGCCAAGCGAAGGAATCATTTGAAAAACAAACATTACAAACTAACCTCCAAGATAATATAAAAATCGTTAAAGATACGCTCGGTGAAAGTACTGATATTGTAATTCGAGAGTTTCAAATTGGTAAAGAAGGAGTCCTAAAGGCAGGAATAATGTATACAGACGGTCTAAGCGATGCACCTGCTATACAGAACTTTATTATGGAGTCTTTAATGCTTGATATCAAAGATACTGATGTAGAAAACGAACTTAGTCTTAGTCCGAACCTTATGAAAACGTTAAAAGATTTTGCCATGACCGTGGGCGAAATCAAAGACTTTACCGATATCGATGAGTTATTTCTTTCCCTTTTATCAGGAGATGTCATTCTTTTGATTGATGGTTATTCGGAGGGACTAATCATTGGTAATAAACGTTGGGCTGAACGTGGAGTTACCGAAAGTACGACCCAAACAGTAATAAGAGGTCCAAGGGAAGCATTCTCAGAAAATATACGTATTAATACTGCCTTAGTGCGCAGAAAAATTAAAGATCCTCAGCTGTGGGTTGAAAGCAGAATAATAGGAAAGCGCACGAAAACTAATGTTGCAGTCATGTATATCAAAGGCATTGCAAAGGACGATATTGTGGAAGAAGTTCGGTTGCGTTTGAATCGCATTGATATTGATGGAATACTAGAAAGTGGCAATATTGAGGAATTGATTCAGGATTCACAAAAATCGCCTTTTCCAACAGTATATCATTCGGAACGTCCTGATGTAGTAGCTGCGGCCATCTTAGAAGGCAGAATAGCCATATTAATTGATGGTACACCTTTTGTGTTAACCGTTCCAGCATTATTTGTTCAATTTTTCCAATCTTCAGAAGACTATTATCAGCGTTCTGATATTACCAGTTTAGTTCGAGTCCTTCGATTTTTTTCATTTGTAATTGCATTACTTGCTCCAGCTCTGTTTATAGCGGCAACTACTTTTCATCATGAGATGATACCGACTGCACTTCTCATTAACTTGGCTGCCCAACGAGAGGGTGTCCCTTTCCCTGCATTTATAGAGGCAGTTATAATGGAAATCACCTTTGAAGTTTTACGTGAAGCAGGTTTAAGAATGCCAAGAGCTATAGGTTCAGCTATGTCAATTGTAGGGGCATTTGTTATTGGAACGGCTGCAGTGGAAGCAGGTATGATTTCTGCTGCGATGGTTATTATCGTCTCCATAACAGCTATTGCTAGTTTTGTTTCTCCTACTTACGACATAGCGATGTCTGTCAGAATCTTGCGATTTGTATTTATGGGACTTGCAGCTTCGTTTGGTTTGTTTGGGGTTATAGTTGGTTTAATTGCGCTTATTTTGCATTTATGCAGTTTACGCTCTTTTGGCATTCCATATATGTATCCAATTGCTCCGTTTAATATTTCAGATCAAAAGGATACATTTATTACAGTACCAATATGGCAAATGTTTACTCGTCCTCGTCTTATCAGTCAGCAAAATATAAAGAGACAGCAAAATCCAACTGCTGCAAAGCCGGGACCAGAAAAAGACCAATGATAGAAGTTAAGGGGATTAGTCAATGAAAAGAGGCATCTTCATATTACTGATTCTTAGCATCTTACTTACAGGTTGTTGGAATCGAAGGGAATTAAATGAGCTAGCCATAACTCTAGCCTTAGGTATTGATAAATCAGATGACGAATACCTAGTTACAGCGCAAATCGTTGTACCTTCAGAGGCCTCCATGAGCGGAGGTGAGGGGAAATCACCAGTTACTCTAGTAAATGGCCGAGGAGAGACTGTATATGAAGCCATTCGTAAAATGACAAAAGAAACGCCTAGAAAAATATATCCTGGACATCTACGAATGCTTGTAATAAGTGAATCATTAGCCAAAGAAGGAATTGGAGATTCCTTAGATTTGTTATCAAGGGATTGGGAATTACGATCTGATTTCTATGTTGTTGTAGCTAAGGAATCTACAGCTGAAGAAATATTGAACATTCAAACTCCATTAGAAAGCATACCAGCCAATAAAATGTTTAACACACTTAAAATATCAGAAGAAAACTGGGCAGCTACGGTAGGAGTTACATTAGATCAGCTTATAGTAGATTTACGAAGTGAAGGAAAAGAAGCGGTATTAACAGGGATTTTAGCAACAGGAAAGCGGGAATCAGGATCAAGCAATCAGAATGTGGAAACAATCACTCCCTCTGTTACAATTCGATATGATGATTTAGCTGTATTTAAAGCCGATAAACTTGTAGGGTGGTTAACAGAAGATGAAAGTAGAGGCTATAATGACATAATAAATCATGTGAAAAATACAGTGACTTCCATATCTTGTCCAGAAGAAGGAAAAGCTTCTATGGAACTTCTTAGTTTCAAAACAGATGTTAAAGGCAATGTTATAAATGGAAGACCGGAAGTGGATGTCAATGTTAAGATTGAGGCAAATGTAGGGGCGCTAGAATGTCCAATTGATATTACTAAATTAGAATCAATTGATGCACTAGAAAAAATTCTCGAAAAACAAGTGGAAAAAACCATTAATAATTCTATTGACAGTGTACAAGAAAAATACGAGACAGACATATTTGGTTTTGGAAATGCTATACATCGCTCAAATCCGAAAGAATGGAAAAAGATGAAAAAGGAATGGGATCAATATTTTACTGAATTAACTGTAAATGTAAAAATTAACGCAAGAATTGTGAAAACTGGTACAGTGGATAATTCTGTAGTAGAAAAAAGAAAGGACTAACTAATTATGCTGAAAAGCGTAGGAATACTCCTAGTAGCTGCCGTCATTCTTTTTATTGAAGTTCCATCTCTTTTGGAAAAAAAGTATAAAAAAGAGTTGATTGTATTTTTGATTCTTCTTGCTTTTGGAGTTGGGCTAGGTATTACATATAGTTTTGGAAAATCTATTCCGAATCCAATTGATCTTCTAAATTTCATTATTAAACCATTACATGATGCGCTGACTCGTCAGGTGAATTAGAACAAAAAGTGAGGTGGAAATATTATAAGATGCAAAACGTTAAAATAAATTCGTACCAATTTCTAGTTTTAGTTATCTTATTTACGATAGGTACGGGAATCTTAGTTGTACCATCAGTTTTAGCTGCTGATGTGAAGCAAGACGCTTGGATTGCCGCAGTATTTGGTACGAGTATTGGACTTTTGATAATATGGCTATTCACAAAAATAGGTCTTTGGTTTCCTAACCAAACTATTATCCAAATGAATGAAACACTTTTTGGAAAATGGTTAGGTAAAGCCTTTTCTTTCTTATTTATATTCATTAATCTTCTATTTACTATTATTCTCTTGTATTATTCTGGTTCATTCCTTACCACACACGTGTTACCAAATACACCAATGGCAGCCACTAATATTCTTATGGCGTTTATATTGGTAATGGCTGTTCGTCTTGGAATTGAGACCATTGCTCGTTCTGCAGAAATCTTAATAGGTGTTTTCTTCCTACTATTTATTATTTTAGTGGTCTTTATTGCACCTGAAATCGAAATTAAAAACATTCAGCCTGTATTTGAGGCAGACATTAAAAGTTTCTTTCATGGAACCTTATCATTGACCGTTATCTCTTCCATCAATGCAGTGGCTTTATTAATGGTTTTTCCTGCCTTTATCAACAAACCTGAATCTGCTAAGAAATCTTTCTTTATTGGAAATTTAATAGGTGAAATAGTCATTATTATCATCACACTTTTATGTGTTTTGGTATTAGGCTCTGATTTGACTGACAGACAAATGTATCCAAGCTACGGATTAGCCAAAAAGATAAACATTGGGAATTTTATAAATCGCATAGAGGTACTGATGGCTACGCTTTGGATTATTTGTCTCTTTTTTAAGATGGTTCTATATTTTTTCGCATCTGTCTTTGGGCTGGCGCAAATTTTAAATTTGAAAGATTATCGTCCCTTAACTTATCCGTTAGGGATGATTGTCGTTGTCCTATCGCTTGTCGTTTTTTCTAATGTTGTGGAGCAACATACTTTTGATTCGACTACATCTATTTATTTTTCATTGTTGATAGGACTTCTTTTACCTCTTTTGATGGTAATTGTATATTCTGTACGAAAAAAACAATTAAAAAAGGAAGCTAAACCTTCGTAACTAAATATTACACTAAAATACCCTGCGATTTTAATTTGGTAGGGTATATTTTGTGCTTAGTTGATTATCAGGGTAATTGACTAAGTTAACAGCTTTATAAGTAAATATTGCCTATAATCTTTTTTTCAATATATCTACTCACACAATGGAAAACCATACATTTATTATTTCTCTAATACAAAAGGTAGATGTAGTCGAACTTTTCAGGATTGGTTAATAGCTTTCGTACCTTTTTTGAAGTAAAATCCTAAAGAAGAGCTTGGAATTTTTCAGGATTTTATCCAATTAGTTCATTCATATTATGAGAAAGTGATGCTAAGCTAGGATGTATAAGATAATGATTCTAATAGCTAGGTTGATAATTATTAATGTGTACATCACTTTAATGAACTACTTGAAGCGAAAGAAAGGATCGATAGACACATGAATTTCAAAGAACTCAAACATTTACCTGAGTATGATAATGTGTTAGTTGTAGATCAAAATGGTATTACAATTTTCTACGATTTAGCTGATTTACATATTTTGAAGCATATTGGGCTCAAACCAGAAGAGTTTTTAAGAAAAAGCGTTACATCCTTTTATAAAAACTTACCAATTGAAGAAAGTACGTTAATGACAGTTTTAAAAACCGGTGAACCTTTATGGAATATCAAACAACAACTGACATCCAATAATGGGTTTACATATATTTCGAAAAGTTCTACTTTTCCTCTTCATAATGGAACTTCAATCGTAGGAGCTATAGAATTTTCAAAGCACTACTATCAAAAAGAAAATATACAATTACTGGACCAGTTTGCTAGCCATAAAATGTATCGCAAAAATAATACCATTTATACAATCGACAATCTTGTATCTCAAAGTAATATTATGGAAGAAATAAAGAATAAAATTAAAAAAGTTTCTAGTACGGATTCCACAATTTTAATAAACGGGGAAACGGGAACTGGAAAAGAAATTGTTGCACAGTCCATTCATAATTTAAGTAATCGGTATACTCAACCATTTGTTTCGATAAAATGTGCTGAAATACCTTCTTCTTTGTTAGAACATATACTATTCGGAACTGAAAAAGATACTTTTACTGGAACACCTGATTTCCTTGGAATTTTAGAGCAAGCAAATGGTGGAACTATCTTTTTGGACGAAATTAGTGCTTTCGATATTAAACTTCAAGCTAAACTATTGAGGGTAATTGAAGACAAGCTCATCCGTCGAGTTGGTGGAAAACAGGATATTCACTTAAATATACGTGTAATAGCCGCTACTAATGATAATCCTGATAAATTAGTGAAAGAAAATTTATTACGTGAAGACTTGTATTATCGATTAAGTGTCTTTCAATTAGATTTACCACGATTATCTGACCGGAAAGAAGATATTACTCCACTTATTGATTACTTTATCGAATTTTATAATCGACATATGCAGATTAAAATTGAAAAATTGGATGATCAAGTAAAACTAGCTTTCCAACAATATAATTGGCCGGGTAATGTAAGAGAACTTAAGAATGCAATAGAAACAGCGTATAATAATGCAAGCTCGAAAGAGATTAACTTAAATGATATTCCAGCGAAAATAAGAAACTACTCAAGTGTATTAGAGAAAAAAAGTTTTACCGAAAATAACTTTAATCTAAAAGATAAAGTGGAGGAATATGAAAAAAATCTAATTGTGATAGAACTAAATATCACTGGAGGAAAACTTGCAGAAACCTCTAGAAGGTTAGGTATTTCAAAGCAATTATTAAAATATAAAATGGAAAAATACGAATTAAGGTAAAAATATTTTTACGAAAGGGGGTGAAAAATTTACCTCCTTTTTTTATTTGACATTATTAATTATGATAAAAGCATCTATTAGAAAATTAAAACATTGATTTATACATTTAGATGCTTAGAATGTCGTTTGTTTTGTAAGGGTTTTCAATAGGGAAAGAACGAGAAGAGGGGTAAACGTATGAAAAAACCAATTCAACATAGTATGATAGTAGGTTTTGCATTATTTGCGATATTTTTTGGTGCTGGTAATTTAATATTCCCACCTTCCATTGGAAATGTTTCGGGATCTGAATGGGTATCCGCATTAATTGGGTTTTGTGTAACAGGCATTGTTTTGCCACTTTTAGCAGTGGTTGCAATCTTAAATGCAGGAGGTAGGTTTGAAGACTTAACAAGACCGATTAGCCCATGGTTTTATAAAGCTTTTAACTTACTATTAATGGTCGGCATTGGAATGCTAGTAACTATTCCAAGGATGTCAGCAACAACACATGAGCTAGGGGTTCACCAGTTGTTTCCAAAGGTGCCCTCTTTAGTCACTATTGTCGTGTTTTTTGCCATTTGTTTTTATTTTGCAATGGATAAATCAAATGTTATAGATAAAATAGGTAAATTTCTTACACCTGTGTTAGTAATTATTCTTTTGTTCATCGTTGGAAAAGGTATTTTTGATCCAATCGGTGTACCTGTTGTAACTGAGATAAAAAATTCTTTCTCAAATGCTTTCATAAGTGCTTATCAAACTGGGGACGTAGTAACTGGAATCTTTTGTGCACCAATATTTATAGCTGCAATAACGGCTTTTGGTTATAAAGGTAAGCAAGCTCGTTCGATGGCATTAACAGGAACGCTAATTGCTGGTATAGGATTACTAATTGTTTATGGAGGATTATTATATCTCGGAGCTTCAGGAAGTGGTCTTTTTCAAACTGGAATTGAAGACACTGCTTTAGTTTCCAACCTAATAGAAATATCACTCGGTAATTTTGGTTCTATAGCTCTAGCTGTTGCGATTGCATTGGCGTGTTTAACTTCAGCTATTGGTGTGATTGCAGTAATTGCAGACTTCTTGAATGACTTAACGAAAAACAAACTAAGCTATCGGCTATGGGTTGCTATTGTATGTATTGTTGGTAGTGTAATAGGATCCGCTGGAGTTGGAGCAATCGTCACTTATGCAATGCCAATCTTCACGGCATTATACCCGGTGGCAATTGTATTAGTAATTCTAGGTACTTTCCGTAATTTTGTTCCAAATCCAGGATCTTATCAAGGAGCTATTTTGTTAACGTTCATTGTTAGTCTTTTTGAAACTGTTGGTTCACTTGGTTTATCAATACCTTTTGTGACAAATATTATTGCAAATCTACCTCTAAGTTCAAATGGCTTCAGTTGGTTAGTACCTGCAATTGTTGGATTTGTTGTAGGAAGTATAATTCATAAGTTTTTTGTGAAAAAAAATAACGCATCGCATTCTATCAATTCTGTGGAGGTTCAATGAATTAAGAATTTTAAAAATTTCTTCTGATGCACCAGCAACTGCATGGGCTGAACGAGTACATCCTTCGTCGGCATAAAATTTGCTGTAACAAAAGTAGTATGTGAAGAAATTGACCAAATTTACTTATAAGAAACTTACCACCATGGCAAGATGGTATATCAAAAAGAAGCAATTTCTTTAACAATATAAGTATTAAAATGTACCGAGAGTTTAATAGACTCTTGGTATTTTTTTGACTATAAAGTAGGGTTATAATTACTTGAAAATATTATCACAAGGAATTTTATATCCAACAAAATTAGTTTCTTGTCTGGAAGTTAAAATACATCAATTATCTAAATGGTTCACTTATAATCTTCGGTTTCATTGTCAATACTATGCAATATCAATAAATGTTAGAGGGTTGTAATTTGAAAGTCGTTGGACCAATTAGTATATTACATGTCATCTTCTTATCGATGACGGTTATCGGTTTAAAAAATCATGTAACTATCCTTCCACCACTTTTACTTGTCGGAGGTAGAGATGGATGGGTATCTGTCCTATTCGCTGCGATGGCAATAGCACCTTGGTTATTTCTTTTAGTTTATGTCCAGCACAAATCAAAACAAGCGCCGATTGGAGATTGGTTAAAGTCGGTAATTGGAACGGTTGGTTCTACCATTGTGCTAAATATTATTGCAGTTTATCTTGTTATACTTGCAGCATTTACGATGGTTGAAACATTGAAATGGGTAACTACAACCTTTTTACCAAAAACACCCTCGTTTTTGTTATTAATCATCTACACAGTACTTTGTATTCTATTAGCTTCAACAAACATACAAACAATTGCGATAGTTAACGTAATTGTTCTTTTTGGAGTAGTTGTTTTAGGTTTTTTTGTAGCGTTTGTGAATATTCAAGTGAAAGATTACAATTTATTGCGCCCTTTTTTTGAAAATGGTTTTCAACCAGTTTTTGACGGAATGGTATATCCCGCATCTGGATTTGTAGAATTGCTACTGCTCCTATTCCTACAGCATCATTTCAAAAAACGCATTAAATGGTTCCATTATGCGCTAATGCTATTTATTTTAATGGGTTTGACAATTGGTCCTCTCATGGGTGCAATTACTGAGTTTGGTCCAGTTGAAGCGGCTAAGCAAAGGTATCCTGCTTATGAAGAATGGGGACTTGTATCAATAGGCCGTTACCTTGAACATATGGATTTTTTCTCTATTTATCAATGGCTTACAGGTGCACTAATAAGAGTAGGATTCATCTTATTTATTGTTGCAGACGTGTTAAAAATGAATAGGAAAAAAAAGCAAATTTGGATCATACTTTTACCAGCTTTTTTCTTGACTTGTTTATTGTTATTTCTTTTAAGTGAAAGTCTTTTTCTTGAGATTAAAAGGAATTATTTTTTAGTAACTACGTTCTTCTTCTTTTTCATATTGTCAATCTTTTTTGCAAGTGTTGCTTGGATTTCAGGAAAGTCTTCTAAAAAGATATAAATAGGAAATTCACAAGGGAAGTGGTGTATAGGGATGCAATCAGATGTCGAGACAATTGAATCTAACACCTTGCATCAGTTATTTAAGAATTCCGCTGATGTACAATTCCAAGAGTATACATTCCAACAGCATAAAGTTATGTTCATTACATGTGACGCAATGATTGACCAGCATTTATTAAATGATGTCATTGTTAAACGTGTTCAACTATTGTGTGAAAATGTGGTGGATAAATCGATGGAAGAAGCTATGTTTGCCCAATTACACATTCCAGATTTAATAAAAGTGGAAGACAAGGCTGAAGCTATTTCACTTGTATATACAGGGCATTTGTTACTTTATTTTGATGCTGAAAACCTATTATTTTCGAGCAATATTGCGAAAAAACCGAATCGGAATCCTGAAGAGACGAGAATGGAAGTTTTAATAAAAGGACCGAGAGACAATTTTATTGAGGATATTTCTGTGAATATTGCCTTAATACGAAAAAGATTGCCAACAAATTCACTATGCGTGGAAAAATTCGTTTTGGGAAAACGTTCAAAAACGTCGGTTGCAATACTATATTTTGACGATATCGCAAATAAAGACATTTTAACTGAAATAAAAGAACAGTTAAGAAAAGTTGACACAGATATTATTTTCAGTGGGGATATATTGATGGAAAAGGTCAACAAAAGCGCTAAAATATTTCCTCGAAATGATTATACAGGGAGACCAGATTACGCTATCCAAGCTCTTGTGAGAGGTAGATTTCTCATTTTTGTTGATGGGGTTTCATATGCCATAATCACTCCCGTGAATTTATTTTTACTTTTAAAGTCAGGTGAGGATAACGAATATCCCGTTATTTTCAGTTCACTTGAACGAATACTCCGTGTGGCAGGCATATTAATTGGTTTGTTTCTACCTGCTTTTTGGCTAGCATTAACATCATATCACCAAAATCAAATGCCACTCCAATTACTTGCAACAGTCGTGCAAGCAAATACAGGTCTCCCTCTGCCTTCTGTGCTTGAAATGCTCCTCATGTTAGCTATGTTTGAATTGTTCCGTGAAGCAGGACTACGACTGCCGTCTGTCATTGGTGGTACTATCAGTGTTGTTGGAGGATTAATCATTGGTGACGCTGCAATTCGAGCAGGTCTTACGAGTCCTGCAATGATCGTTATTATTGCTATTTCAACCATATCAACATTTACTTTGGTCAATCAATCTTTAGTAACAGCGGTAAGCATATTACGAATTTGTTTAATTTTTATTACTGCATTTTTTGGTTTGTTCGGCTTTTTTATTGGATTTTACTTTACAATTATTTATTTATCGAATATTCGAATATTTGGCGTTCCCTACATGAATATTGCATCAGATTTAAGTTGGTCAACTATATCCAAATCATTATTCCGAATGCCTTCGAAATATTATAATAAGCGTCCGAAGGTGTTAGATCCTCAAGACGATACACGAACTAAAGAGGTACAAAAATGAAGAAAAAAATAGTAATCATTTTTATTTCGCTTCTAATCCTTCTTTCAGGGTGTTGGGATGAGAACGAGCCTGAAAGAATGCTTTATATATATGGTTTAGGAATAGATTATAAAGATGATAAGTATGAAGTATATGCTCAAATTATTGATTTTACTATGTTGGCAAAAACGGAACAACCTAATCCTCAGGCTACTCAAGCTGAAGTGGGTCATGCTTCTGGTAAAACTGTAGATGAAGCGTTATTTGAGCTATATCATTCAATGGATCAAAAGCTCTTTTGGGGGCACTTGACGTATCTTGTTTTATCAGAAGAAGTGCTCAAAAATGGTAATGCCAATCCGATTGTAAACACTTTTGTTCGATATAGAGAAACTAGATATCAAACCTGGGTGTATAGTACACAAGATTCTGTGAAAGAAGTTATGTTACTAACTCCGATCTTAAATAAAGCAATTTCGCAATCTAAAATTGCTGATCCAATGAATTCATATAAACAAGAATCCTTTATTGAACCAATCAATTTACGAAAGATGATTATAAGACTGAATGAGCCAAGCCATGAAGTAAATATTCCGTTGGTATCTATTAAAGAGAATTGGGAAACGGAAAAAGGTCCTGATAAAGTTGCAGCCATGACAGGAGTTAGTGTGATCACTCCGAAGGGCTTTAAGCAAACTATAATGCTAGACAAAGTCAGAGGATTACAGTGGATGACTAATGAAACAAAAAGAGGAGAAATAACAGTCAATTTAAATTTGAATAATGATAACTATCTTACTGTTGCTTTAGATAAAATCGAGGTGAATGTAAAACCAGTTACTGATAAAGGTGAAGTGATGTTTGATATTAATATAAAAATGGAGGCTACAGTAAGTGGATTTATAAGTAAAATAACAGAAGCAGAAGTTCGTAAAGGTGTAGGAAAAGAAGTTAAGAAAGAAATTGAAGAAACTTATACAGAAGCATTAAAACAGGACATTGATATTTATCGTTTATCGGAATACTTGTATAGAGACAATGTTAAAGTGTGGAAAAAGGTTCAAAAAGAAGGTAAGGTTGAATTGACAGAAAACTCCATAAGAAACCTAACAGTGAATATTAGTAAGGTTAATTCAGGAAGAAGATCATTCAGAGAAACTATTTCGGAATAACGAAGCACAATAATTTTTTACCCCATCTATTTACGGAATAATTTTTAATCTTGTTTATATAAGGCATAGAGCATTCTCCACCTGTGAAATTCAAATCGACATTTTACAGGATAGATTTAAGGAAATGCTCAATTTTCTATTTATTTCAAGACTAGAGCTAGATGAAATCAAGTTTACGAAAATATACTCCAACAGTAATTAAAAGGGAGCATACAACATTTGTTGTTCGAAAAGATAGTATTATAATATGTTTTCAAAACTCTTTACTGGTGAAGTGGTTCATCAAAAAGCGAATTTGCATTTAGAGTGAAGTTACGCACGATGACACACAAAACAAAATCTAAAATACTCTCAGAGCCAATCTGAAGCATGGTGATTTTTTGTGAATATTTGATTAAACTATCTTTTTCTTTAAGAAAACTACGATATTTTTAATAAGGTTCCCAAATACATATTTGGGAACCTTATTTTGTGATAAAATGGGAGTAGAAGAGGTGGAAGCAATGCGAAGAGAATTACCAAAAATAGTAAAAGATTTTCTGGTCTATTTAACGACTATTAAGGGGAAATCTTTACGAACACGAAAAGAGTATGAGTATGACATCACTTTATTTTTAAGATTTCTAATAGCAGCGGAAAATGATATGGATATAACTAAAATCGATGAAATCATTATTAAAGATGTAACGATTGATTTTATAAAAGAAATTTCACTGGAAGATATGTATTTGTTTTTGGAATACTGTGAAATACAGCGCAGTAATAGTGCTGCTTCTCGTGCAAGGAAGGCAGCGACGCTTAAATCCTTTTTTAAATATTTGAAGGGGAAAAGAAGAATGTTGGACGAAAATCCAGCGGATGAATTGGAAACACCGAAAATCGGTAAGAAAAAGCCGATTTATATGGATCAACAAGAGGCAGAAATATTTATAAGAGGAATAAAAAAAAGTAATCATTACTATCGAAATTATAGTATGATCATGTTCTTTTTAAATTTAGGTCTTCGTGTCTCGGAGCTATGCAGTTTAAACCTTACATCTATTCAAGACAATGTATTGCATGTGATAGGTAAAGGGGATAAAGAACGTACCGTTTTCCTAAACAAAGCTTGTACCGTTTCACTACATAAATATATGGAAAAAGAACGCCAATACATACAAGATGCATCTACAAATCAAGCGCTATTCCTGTCACAAAAAGGAACTAGACTAACACGGCAAACCGTGGCAAAAATCATCAAACAAATCAACCAGGATTCTGGCTTAAACAAAGAAAAACTAACACCGCACAAGCTAAGGCATACATCTGCAACTATTATGTATAAAAGTGGTGCTGATATTAGAAGTTTACAGCACATTTTGGGTCACACCAGTGTATCAACTACACAAATCTATACACATGTGGAAGACAAAGAAATTGAACGAGTGATAGAAAATAATCCTTTCAATCAATTAGGTTAACATAATATTATTATGGTAACTAAATGAAAATTGTATGAGCAATTTCACTTGTAGTAAAGCATGATGAAACAAGATGCTCTATATGAAGGCTTTTCACATATATTTGAATAACTTTTTGAATGATGGGAATATACTACAATATACGCAAACGGAATCGGTGGTGTAAAAGGGGGCAATACAACTTGAAAATATCGGAAATTTACAAAAGGTATTTAAATGGGGAAAAATTTAAAAGCATTAGTGAATTAAACCTACGAAGCTTGCCTATAAAACATGCGGCGGATTTAGTTGGATCTTCGCCAATTATGCAAGAAATAGCTAAGAAACACTCAAAAAGTTTAAAATACAAAAAAAAATACCCGCTTTGAAGAAAGCGGGTAATCATTAATTATTTTTTTGATAACTTGTCATTCTCCTTACTAACGGTTCTGATTTACTTAGATGTATTGGTTTAACGATATCACCAGTTATAGTTTTAACATTTTTATTTCTTTGTCTTGAGCTAAATCGGCTTAAATTTCTTGCTGCACGTTCTTTAACGTTTTCGGTATTGATTGGAGTTTTTACACTAACCATATTAATCACTCCTTTTCTCAATGATACATGATTTTTTAACTCTAGGTCAAGAGAAGGTATCTACGTTCGTATCCTCTTCGTCGTTAGTCAAGGCGACCATATACTCAATATTTTCTAGGTTTTTACTAATAGTTTTATGGAGCAGTTCAAATAAATACTTGTCTAAAATATCAAATGAATAGGAATAACTTTCTATTACAGTAATGTATTCAGTATAATTATAGGGGAAATAGAACACAAGATAGCTTTTCTTCCATAAATTATCCTCATCGATTTTGTTACAAACCGCGGATTCCCCAGATTCTTTAGATTCCTCCACTAGATCATACAATTTTTCAGGTGCGGTACCATTGTATATTTTATAAGTAAAGACACCATTAATTGGATGATTTTTGTATCCTAGTTGAGTTTCAGCTAGAAAATATTCTAATACTTCTTTAAACTCTATCGTAGATTCAGCCAAAAAATCTAAAGTTCTTCCGGAAGCATCATCCCCAGTGAAGTACGCCATAAGTCTTGCTTTAGTTCCGCTGATTTCAACTGTTTCTATTGCAGCCTGTTCAATATTATCTACCTCAAATTCAAGGTTTAAAAACTTAAATCTCTTTAAACGTTTAAATGCAACCGGTATTGTTAGAAATAAAAGCAGCCAAATGAAAAGTAAAAAGAGTCCCCGAAAAATGATTTGATTAAAATTGGACTCTACGAAAGGCTGAATAATTATCGAAAATGCTGTTTTACTTTCTTGTGTATTACTAACAATTTTATCTGTTTCTGATCTATTAATAGAGGAATCGTTAGTGCTAGTGTTTTCAGTTAGTAGAAAAAAAGCTTTCGGATTATCTTTCAATGTAGTGAAACCAATTAGTATTGATGCAACAATCATCCACGATAATATAAGCGTGATTCCTGCTGTATAAAAGTACGGAATCAAAAAATTTAACCATTGAAAAAACGTCCTTTTTTCTTTGCTCGTATTTATATTCTGTATTTCTCTCACCTCATTTTTCCTATAAATTTAGTTTATCGATGTTTCTTTGATCCATCAATAATGAAATATATGTGTTTTTATACAAATTAATAAATTTATTCTAATAATAATATTATGTAAACTAGATTTGTAGTGAAAATTATTCTAGGCAAGAATACCTGCTTGCCTAGAATAATTGGTTATTTCGTTTAATGAGTAAGTTGAATGATTCCAAATCCATCCGCTTCGATACTAACTTGAGTAGCTTCTATTTCCACATCTGAACTATAGAGGATGTTATAAGTTTGGTCTTTTTCAAGTGTAAAATTTTGTTTACTAGGGCCAGGATTAATTAAGACTAAAATAGTTTTATTAGCGCTATATTTCTTATAACCAAATATACCATTTGCCTCAGTAGGGTGCAGGAAAATTACAGAGCCTTCATTAGCTAGCAGTTTTTCTTTTTTCCGAAGTGCATTTAGAGTCCGAATATGATTTTTAAGCTCCTGCTGATGATTTTCTTCGTTCCAGTCCATGCATTTTCTACATCCAGGATCTTGGGCACCTGTGAGACCGATTTCGTCCCCATAATAAATACAGGGAGTGCCCATGAATGTTAAAAGAATAGTAAAAACCTGCTTCGTTTTATTAATATTCCCTTCGCATTCCGTAAGTATTCTTGGTGTATCATGACTACCTACAAGATTAAACGTATAGTCAAACACAGTTTTTGGGTAACTATAGTAAACCTTACTCATATTTTCTATGAATTGCTTTGAGTTAATACTATTATTTGCTAAAAGATTGAGTACGTTCGTTTTAAACGGATAATTCATCACAGCATCAAACTGATCTCCTCTAAGCCACGGCATGGAATCATGCCATATTTCCCCAAGAATATATATATCAGGCTTTGCTTTTTTTACTATTTTTCTAAACTCGCGCCAGAAAGGCTGATCTACTTCATTTGCAACATCAAGTCTCCATCCATCAATATTAAATTCATTTATCCAATAGGTGCCTACATCAAGCAGATATTTCTTCACCTCTGGATTAGCAGTATTCAACTTTGGCATAGATTCTACAAACCCAAATGCTTCATAGTTTGGCTTTTCTCCTCCAACTACCGGGAAGTCGTGGATGTGGAACCAATCCTTATAAGGTGAATTTTCTCCCTTTTCTAAGACATCTTGAAAAGGCGGAAAGTAATAACCACTATGATTGAATACGGCATCAAGCATTACTTTAATACCTCGGTTATGACATTGTGCTATAAGTTCTTTTAAAGCATCTGAATCGCCAAACTGAGGATCTATTTCCATATAGTCAATCGTATCGTATTTATGATTCGAGTAAGCTTTAAAGACTGGAGTAAAATAGATGCCATTTACCCCTATGTCAGTAAGGTGGTCTAAATGTTCAGTAACACCGGCGAAATCACCGCCAAAGAAATTATCTACTGCGGGAGGTTCGCTACCCCATGCCTTTACATTATCGGGATTTATTGAAGGATCGGCATTCCCAAAACGTTCTGGAAATATTTGATACCAAACAGTATCTTTCACCCATTTTGGAGCTTGGAACTGTTCATTTTCGTGTAAATAAGGAAAGCAAAAATAATAATCACTATCTACTGGTATGCTGTCATAAAATCCTTTTTCGGTATAAATTATCTCCTCTGTTGATGAATTCAACTTAAAGCCATATCGTAGTCTATTAGTTGCTGCAAATACTTCCGTTTCCCAATAGTCAAATAAACCATCGTTTCCAACTAAATTCATGGGTGTTTCCGAAAACTGCCATTGCCCATTACTCCAAATGTATGGATCACCCATTATTAATGTCACAGTATTTACATCATGTTGCTTTGTTTTGAGCCGTATTTGAAGCGTTTGATCATTTAGTAAATAAGCGAAATTATCAGTCGAACGGTGAAAAATAGCTGTTTTTTCCATAATACATCTCCTAATTAAACAAATTTTTTGACGTTTATTTAACTCAAATACTTGTGCACAACATATCACGATACAAGATGAAAGAGAATTATAAATAAAATATTTAAAAAATTTATAAAAAATAGATTGTTTCCTTCTCAAATAAATGTATAATAAAACCATAAGTTGTGCAATCGCTTTCATAAAATTATTGCTAGTATTATTCTTCAAATCTCATATAAAGACCACTAGTAGATGCAAAAGAAGATTTTTAAGTAATATTTATGATAGCGCTTTCTTTTATTTAATTGTGCAAACGGTTGTCCGACTTTGGGATGTAGTGTTCAAACAAAAATGTAGGAGGGGTTAAAAATGAAAAAGTCATTAACTTTGTTGTTCATGCTAATTATTACGGTTGTTTTACTTGTTGCATGTGGACCGAAAAGGGAGGAAACAACTCCAGCGAACACGGATGAAAAAGAACCAGAAACAGGAGCAGAATCAACGGAAGAACCTGCAAAACCGGAAAAGCTTATTGTTTGGGAAGACACAGATAAATCTATCGCTCTTAAACCTGCAATCGAGTCTTTTGAGAAAGAATACGGTATTAAAGTTGAGTTTAAAGAATTAGGTATGGCAGATAAAATGCGTGAACAACTACGTTTAGACGGCCCTTCGGGAACTGGTGCAGACGTAGTAACTTTACCTCATGATCAAATTGGTCAAGTTGTTACAGAAGGTTTGATTCAAGAAATTGAAGTAAGTGACGAAATACTTTCTACTTTTAGTGAATCAGCAGTAACTGCACAAAAATATGATGGGAAGCTTTATGGATTACCAAAAGCTACAGAAACACCTGTATTTATTTACAATAAGGCTTTAATGACTGAAGCACCTGAGACTATGGATGATGTATACGCGTTTTCAAAAGATTTCACAGATGGGAAACAGTTCGGATTCCTAGCGTTATGGGATAACTTCTACTTTGCTCATGGTGTTATTGGAGGTATGGGCGGGTACGTCTTCCAAGAAAATGATGGAGCACTTGACCGAGATGATATTGGTTTAAACAATGAAGGTGCAATCGCTGGAGCAGAATATATTCAAAAATGGTATGCAGAAAGTTTATTCCCTAAAGGAATTATTGGGGAAAGCGGCGGTTCAGCTAAAGATGGTCTATTCAATGAAGGAAAAGTCGCTTCTGTAATGGACGGTCCTTGGGCTTTCCAAAGTATGAAGGACGCTGGAATCGATATTGGGGTTACAGCAATGCCAACTCTTCCAAACGGAGAGCATATGAAAACATTTATGGGAGTAAAGGGATGGCATGTGTCAGCTTTTACAGAACATGAATACTGGTCAACAAAATTAGTGGAATGGTTAACAAATGAAGAAAATGCAAAAATTCGTTTCGAATTAACGCAAGAAATTCCACCAGTTACAACATTGATTGAAGATCCAATTATTGCTGATAATGAAGGTGCAAAAGCAGTAGCACTACAATCTCAATACGCGGTTCCTATGCCTAATATTCCTGAAATGGGAGAAGTATGGGGACCTGCAGCATCTGCACTTCAAACAATTGCTACTGGTAAAGCAGAACCGAAAGCTGCAATGGATGATGCAGTGAAAACGATTAAAACAAATATAGAAACTAATCATCCGAATTAACTACAAAAGCGCAAGCGCCTAATCAAGCTCCGACAAGCGTTGAAATCTTGAAGCGAATCAGGCGGGCTAGGCGCTGAAGCTAGACAGATACCATGTCATAAACATAAACGTTCTTATTCTCTATCAAGGCAAAGGCATGTTTCCTTTTTGGGAGCATGGCTTTGCTTCTATAATTAGTACTTTAGGAAATTTGCATGAAAATATGAGAGTATTCTCCTTTCAAAGGAAAGAAGGAGGCGGCATTTACGATGAATAGTAATGTCACAACCAAACACAGAAAATATGCAGGGTTATTATCTATTATCCCAGGCTTTGGGCAATTTTATAATAAACAGTTTATAAAAGGAATCATTTTCTTGGTATTAACGGTCGCATTCTTCAGTAGCTTCTCTCAAACGCTAAACTGGGGATTCTGGGGCCTGATCACACTTGGAGAAATACCGGTTCTTGATCATTCCATATTCTTATTAATCGATGGCATTATTGCATTGTTGGTAGCAATCATCGGTCTTGGAATTTATGCATTTAATATTTATGATGCTTATAACAATGGAAAAAAACGAGATGAAGGGTTCCTATTAAATAGCGTGAGGGAGCAGTATCATAATCTATTGGATAACGGTTTTCCTTATCTAATGATTTCCCCTGGATTTTTATTATTAATCTTCGTAGTTATTTTCCCAATTATCTTTGTAATCCTACTATCATTTACAAACTATGATTTATATCATTCTCCACCTGCAAAACTGGTAGATTGGGTAGGCATACAGAACTATATTGATATATTCAAATTAGATCTTTGGAGATCAACATTCTTCGGTGTACTAGGTTGGACAATTGTTTGGACATTTGGAGCAACGACATTACAAGTTGCTATTGGAGTTTTTCTCGCAGTTGTGATCAATCAAAAAGATTTAAAAGGAAAAGCATTTTTCCGTACTATATTAATTTTACCGTGGGCAGTACCCGCATTTGTATCGATTTTAATATTTTCAGGTATGTTCAATGAATCTTTTGGTGTCATTAACACGCAAATACTCAGTATGCTAGGCATTGACGCTATTCCTTGGATGACCGAAGAATTATGGACTAGATTGGCACTGATCCTAATACAATCATGGCTAGGCTTCCCATTTATATTTGCAATGACAACTGGGGTGCTTCAATCAATTCCCGATGAACTATACGAGGCTGCAAATGTGGATGGTGCCTCTATATTCCAGAAATTCCGTGGTATAACTTTACCAATGGTGCTTTATGCAACTGCTCCAATTCTCATTACACAGTATACATTTAACTTCAATAATTTCAATGTCATCTTCCTTTTCAACGGTGGAGGTCCAGCTATACCAGGGCAAAATGCTGGTGGAACAGATATCTTAATCTCTTGGATTTATCAATTGACGATGACTTCTGGACAATATGGGAAAGCTGCAGCAATTACAATGCTCCTATCACTTATCGTTGTAGCAGTAGCATTATGGCAATTCAAACGAACTAATTCATTCAAAGAGGAGGATATGATGTAATGACTAATAAGACTGAAAAAATTATCAGACTGTCAGTTTCTTATCTTATTCTTCTAATTGCAGTGATAATAGTTATTTACCCTTTGCTATGGGTTGTAGGCTCTTCTTTTAACCCAGGGCAAAGTCTTTCAGGATCTAAGATGTTTCCTAATAATCCTACATTTAAGCACTATATGAACTTATTTGATACTGAAAACTCAAATTATATTTTATGGTACTTAAATTCGATGAAAATTAGTTTAATAACAATGGTATTTGCGGTTATAAGTGTAGCGTTTACTGGTTATGCATTCTCACGCTACCGATTTATCGGAAGAAAAAATGGTCTTCTAACCTTTCTAGTCCTACAAATGATACCAAACTTCGCTGCGCTTATTGCAATCTTTGTACTTGCCCAACGAACCGAACTTTTAGACACACACGTCGGGCTAATAATTATTTATGTAGGCGGCCAGATACCGATGAATACTTGGTTGATGAAAGGATATTTGGATACAATTCCAAAAGAACTGGATGAATCTGCACGTATGGACGGAGCTGGCCATTTACGAATTTTTTGGCAAATCATTTTACCTTTAGCTAAGCCAATCATAGCAGTGGTAGCACTGTTTTCATTTATCGCTCCATTTGGTGATTTCATACTCGCGCGTATTATGCTACGCACGGAAGAAAAATTTACAATGGGTGTCGGTTTATACGAATTGATTTCTAAACAATTTGGTAATGAATTTACTACTTTCGCTGCGGGGTCCGTATTGATCGCTATTCCAATTACTATACTTTTCCTTTCATTCCAAAAATATTTTATCTCTGGTCTTACTGCTGGGGGTACAAAAGGTTAATAACCATAAAGGAAAGAAGTTGCGAAGGATGACCATGACAAAAAGTGGAATGATATTCGTTTTGATATTGCTTTTAATGGCCATTTTAAGTCCACTGACAGCTCTCGCAAGTGAGGAGCGAAAGATGCAGGATGAGGTTATTTACAGTATTATGGTGGACCGATTTAATAATGGAGATACGAGAAATGATCACGATGCTAATATAAATGATCCACTTGCGTATCATGGTGGAGACTTTAAAGGAATAACAGAGAAACTTGCTTATATTAAAGAAATGGGTTTTACAGCTATTTGGTTGACACCCATTTTCAAGAATATGGATAAAGGGTATCACGGCTATTGGATAAAGGATTTTTATGAAACAAATGAGTATTTTGGTTCGATGGAAGAATTTAAAATGCTTGTAGAGGAAGCTCACAAACTGGATATAAAAGTGATTCTCGACTTTGTTGTTAACCATGTTGGACCAAATCACGAGTGGCTTAATGATCCTACTAAAAAAGAGTGGTTTCATGAAAACAAGTCCATTTCCAATTGGAATGACCAACAAGAAGTAGAAACTGGTTGGTTATATGATCTGCCCGACTTAGATCAAGACAATCCAGAGGTTAGTAAGTATCTATTAGATGCTGCAAAATGGTGGATTCAAGAAACAGACATCGATGGCTATAGACTAGACACGGTAAAACATGTTCCAAAGGAATTTTGGACAGAATTCTCAACTGAAGTGAAATCAGTGAAAGAATCGTTCTTTTTGATAGGTGAGGTATGGCATGATAATCCCAATATCATAGTTAGTTATCAGGATACTGGTATCGATGGTTTTATGGACTTTTCCCAAAATGGAACTCTAAGAACCGCTTTTGAAAAATCCAATCAATCACTAGGTTGGTTATTTTCAAATAATGAGCGAAATAATAAATTGTTTGAACGTCCAGAACTGCTTGGTCAATTTATCGACAATCATGATATGCAACGATTCACTAATTTAGCACTCCTGAAAAATCAGGAGCCAATAGAAAGGTTAAAGCTTGGTTTAACTTATATGTATTCTGCTCCAGGCATTCCAATCATCTACTATGGAACAGAAATCGCTTTGGACGGAGGAACTGATCCAGATAATCGTCGAATGATGAATTTTGAGGCAGATGATGAGTTGAAGGAGTATATAAAGAAACTCGGTGCAATAAGACAGGAGCAGCTGCCACTAACTAGAGGAGATATGGAGCTTTTAGTTGATGACGCTGGGTGGACTGTCTATAAAAGAACCTATACTGATGAAACGATATTAATAGCAATCAACAATACCTCGGAAGCTCAAAACGTAATGTTGAAAGAGATAGAATCAGGAAAAGAGTTACAAGAATTATTAGCTGGCGGACTAGTTATGCCAGATGAGGATGGGTATACGATTCATTTGGAAAGTGGCCAGTCCGAAATATATAAGCTAGTGGATCAACAGAATGACAATCGGTTAACTGCAGGCATTTTGTTGGCGAGTATTATTTTATTATTATTGATCATTTTCATTTGGTTCAATCGATCAAAACGAAATAAGGTGAAATAGAGACTGATTAGATATACTCGAACCAAATAGTTGTCAAGACAGACAAAAGAAAGAGCTGCACGAGAGGGGTACTTCAATCATGAAAGAAAAATGGTGGAAAGAAGCTGTCAGTTATCAGGTATATCCAAGAAGTTTCATGGATAGCAATGGTGACGGAATAGGTGATTTACGAGGAATTATTACTAAATTAGATTACTTGAAGGACTTGGGTGTAGATGTTATTTGGGTCAGCCCGTTTTATAAGTCTCCTAATGCAGATAATGGATATGATATTAGTGATTATAAGGGCATTTCAGAGCAGTTTGGAAACATAGATGATTTTGATGAGTTATTAGAAGAAATACACGCAAGAGGTATGAAACTAATTCTTGACCTGGTTATCAACCATACAAGCGATGAGCATCCTTGGTTTATTGAATCACGTTCTTCTAAAGAAAATTCTAAAAGAGATTGGTATATTTGGAAGGATGGTAAGGGTGATCAAGAACCAAATAACTGGGAAAGTATTTTCTCTGGTAGCGCATGGGAGCTTGATGAGCTGACTGATCAATACTATCTTCATTTATTTGCAACGAAACAGCCGGACTTGAATTGGGAAAATACGGACGTTCGAAATGAGCTTTTTAAAATGGTCAATTGGTGGCTTGATAAAGGAATCGATGGTTACCGAGTAGATGCAATCAGCCATATTAAAAAGCGTGATGGATTGCCGGATATGCCAAATCCCAATCATGAAAAATATGTTTCGTCATTTGAGATGCATACGAACCAACCTGGTATACAAGAGTATTTAAAAGAGTTAAAGGATGAGACTTTTGCTAAATACGATATTATGACAGTCGGTGAAGCAAATGGAGTAGGGATTGACGAGGCGGATGAGTGGGTTGGTGAAGAGAATGGGAAATTTGATATGATATTTCAGTTTGAACATCTCGGCCTTTGGAACAAGGCACTAAATAACTCAGTAGATGTTATTGCTTTGAAGCAAGTTCTTACGAAATGGCAAAAAGGGTTGCACAAAAAAGGATGGAATGCTCTATTTCTTGAAAATCATGATCAAACTCGAAGTGTTTCGAGCTGGGGAAATGATAAAGAATATTGGAGTGAAAGTGCTAAAATGCTAGCGGGTTGCTACTTCCTTATGCAAGGAACTCCATTTATCTATCAGGGACAGGAAATTGGAATGACAAATGTTCAGTTTCCATCTATTCACGATTACGATGATATTGGCATGAAGAACTTTTATGATTTAGAAATAGCAAAAGGTAAACCGCATGAACAGGTAATGGAAATCATTTGGCGTAATGGCCGTGATAATTCAAGAACTCCTATGCAGTGGGAGAGTTCTTTAAACGGTGGATTTTCAGAAGGTGTGCCATGGATGAAGGTTAATCCGAATTATGTGACGATTAATGTAGCTAATCAGCTAGAGGATAAGGACTCTATTTATCATTTCTATAAAAAAATGATTCAAGTAAGAAAAGAAAATCCGGTATTTGTTTATGGAGAATATGATGTAATACAAGAAGAGCATCCTGATGTATATGTATACACACGTGTACTGGATGATCAGTTTGCGATTGTTTTATGCAACTTTAGACAATATAGTTCGGAGTTTAGTTTAAAACATCTTCCACAACGCAGCACTGAACTATTATTATATAATTATAAAGATGCACCGGAGCAGCTATCAGAGACTATTTCTCTAAATCCATATGAAGTAAGAGTATACTTATATAAGTGAATTAAAGAGATTAAAGGAAATGAAAGAGAGTGAGGAATTTCTAATGGCGATAACAATCAAAGATGTGGCGAAACTGGCCAATGTTGCTCCTTCGACTGTTTCTCGGGTGATTGCTAACAGCCCCCGTATAAGCGAAAACACAAAGAAACGAGTAAGGGACGCAATGGATGAACTTAAATATCATCCTAATTTTATCGCCCGTAGTCTAGCTAGTCAATCAACTAAAGTGATAGGTCTAGTTTTACCTCACTCATCTGGCGTATTTTTTCAAAACCCATTCTTTTCAGAGGTCATACAAGGATTAAGCGAGGGTGTACACGATAATCACTACGCACTACAGATGACTAGTGGAAAAACAGAGCTCGATTCCTATGAAGGTGTCGTTCAAATGGTTCAAGGTGGAAGAGTAGACGGTATTATCCTCCTTTACTCCATGATTAATGATAAAATTATGGAGTATTTAACAAAAAGAAAATTTCCTTTTGTTGTAATCGGAAAACCGTATGATCTAGTTGATAAAATTACCCACGTTGATAACGACAATTACATGGCTGCAAAAGAAGCTACCGAATATATAATAGGACTTGGTCATTCAAAAATTGGTTTTATAGGAGGAAGTCCAAGTTTAACGGTTACATTAGACCGTTTACAAGGGTACAAAGAGGCTTTAAAGGCATCTGATATAGATTTGCAAGAGAATTATATTATTCATGAAGACTTTCTACGTGAAGGTGGACAGGAGGCTGTCAAAGCACTTCTAAGAAGACCTATTCCCCCAACAGCCCTACTTGTTACGGATGATTTGATGGCGGTTGGTGTAGTGAATTCACTCACTGAAATGCAAATCGATATTCCAGCTGAAGTATCTATTGTTAGCTTTAATAATGCATTGTTTGCAGAGATGTCCAGACCACCTCTTACATCTATTGATATAAATATTAAAGAACTAGGTTACCAAGCGGCAAGTAGTTTAATTCAATTATTAAAAAATGAAAATGAACCAGTTAAACGAATTATAGTACCTCATAGACTAGTTGTAAGACAATCATGTGATGTAGCACCTAATAAATAAAAGTTAAGACCTAAATGTTGGAAGTACATATACTTAAAATAAATATATAATATTATTATGTAAACAAAATGTAGCGTAAAAGGAGAATTTCTATGTTTTCATTCAAAATAAATGACAAAACTTACTTAAAAATGCTCGATTTACGGGACACTGAACATGTGTTCGCATTAACTATTCAATCTAAGGATACGTTAAGAGAGTGGCTTCCATTTATTGATTTTACGAGGACTTCTGACGATACGAAGAATTTCATCCAATCAACTATGAAGCAATTTAGTGATAATAACGGTTTTCAGGCTGGGATTTGGTATGATGGAAGCCTTGCTGGTGTAATTGGATTCCATAAAATTGATTGGAACAACAAATCAACCAGTATAGGCTATTGGTTAGGAAATGATTACGTTGGATTAGGATTAATGACAAAATCAGTGGAAGCATTTGTGGATTATGCATTATTAGAATTACAATTAAACCGCGTAGAAATTCGCGCAGCTGTACAAAACAAAAAAAGTAGAGCTATCCCTGAAAGACTTTGCTTCAAGGAAGAAGGATGTGTAAGGCAAGCGGAATGGCTATATGACCATTATGTCGATCATGTGGTTTATGGAATGCTAGCAAGTGATTGGAAAAAGTAAAATAAAACCCTGATGTAACAGCTCTAATGCTACATCAGGGTTTTATTATTTATACGTGTAGTAGTCCTGGGCATGAACAATTTGAAATCCAATTGATTCATATAATTTTAAAGCATGTGTATTTTCTGTTTCTACTTCTAAATGTACAGTATTACCTAGAGTTGAATATTTTTTAACTACATATTGCAGTACTTTACGTCCAATTCCTTTACCACGGAAGTGGGGAAGCATACAAAATCCGTAGATCCAAGCTTCGTTATCTTCTACTTTTACTCGTATCTTACCTACAGAATCCTCCTGAACATCAATAATGTACACGCTATTGTCCATTTCAGTATCTACTCTATTTTCTATTTCTAAAGCACTTTTTTCATCTAATCCAAAAGATTCGACATTCAACTGAATGCGTAATGAAAGATCCTTTTGTTCAGCTATTCGTAAAGCGAAGCCCGTAACTTCTTCTAAATCCTTTTGTTCCCATTTCATTTGATGCTCAGAAAAGCTATAAACTGCTTTATTGGCCTCCAAAAATGCTTTTGCTTCTTCGGAACCTGCGGGAGCATTTAACAAAATTTTATGAAAGCCCTGTAACTTTGCAAAAGCTATAGCTTGTGTAAATTGCTTGGAGAAATGGTGTTTTCTACGTTCTCGTGGTTTTACCATGCCACAAACCTCCACAGTCGTACCAAAGGGGTATAAACCCAGAAAAGCGATCAGCTCATCCTGGTCATACACGAGGAAATCATAATTATTGTCGGAACGACTTTTTAGCATATCCCAATTTAACTTAAGCTGAATATTGTCATGTATTTCACATTCTTTTTGTAGTGCTTCGATGTCTTTTAATTGTTTTGTAGTTAACATAGATACTCCTTTATGAACAATAATGTTTTTGAGACAATTTCATAATTACTTGTTTCAATAAAAAATGTGATATCACGATTATTTAATCGTTTTTCAAAATGTCGATATTTTTGATTGAGGCCGTGCCGTGGAAAGCATCCGCCTGTTTCTGCATCGCTACGCTAGCTTCGAAAAATGCAAAGGCGTTGGAGCAGAAATCAACTTTGTTTGGATTTCACTTTTTAATATGCTTTTATGAAATTAATTCACTTAATAAATATATAACGAATCCCACTAAAATAATATGTTTTTTCTGAAAATAAAAAACCTTGGTGAAAAAGAAACCTGGACCTTTAAAGGAGAGTAGCCATAGAAACAACCTTGATTTCCGCTACGGCGGAATCTATTCATACAGAAATTGCCACCGAAGCTAGGGGCAATTAGTACAGATGACAACAACGAATACAGTTTGCTATTATCCCTTCATTCTAAGCGATAGGCTATGCTAAATCTCACTAAATGTACTACTCACTTCATTGATTGTAGTAAAGAGCGGCGACTCCGGCGGGATGAGCGAGACAGATGAAACATCACAAACAACGCGTTAGCTACGGTGATGGTTCATCGCTCCCCCCGTGGAAGGCGTCCGCCTAAAACGGAAATCACAGGATTATTCATTTGTTAACGTAGGATGAAACAAGTGTTTACTTTCCATATACTTTATAGATAAAAAACCGTTCACTAGAGAATCCCTCTAATGAACGGTTCTTTTATCTATAAATTTTAGTGCATCACTGGGGCAATTATGAACAACCCTTTTGCCATCTTCTCTAAGTGCACCATTTGGATAAATCCAGGGCTTTTTGTTTACGTTAAAAACAGAAGGGAGGTATTTAATACAGTTTGCAGCATGGGTGCATTTTGTTGGATGAAAGTATATGTCTATTTCATCCCCATGATATTGTTTATAACCTTGTTTAACTAAGTTTTCTTCTGTGTCTGCCACTGCTTTACCTCCTTTACTTACACTTCAATAATTATAGGAAGTATCATAGGTTTTCGTTTCGTGCGACTATACAAAAGCTTTTCTAGGGACTTTTTAATGTTTTGCTTCAAAACTCGTTGGTTTCTATTTGTATCTCTTGTTTTTGACACGGTGGACCGAACATTTTGATTGACTTCATGTATAAGTCCCTCAGATTCAGGTCCATATACAAATCCACGTGAGATAGTATCAGGGCCTGAAATAATTTTGCCATTGGCTTTACTTAATGTAGTAACAATAACTAACATCCCATCTTCTGAAAGCAATTTTCTGTCACGTAATATAATTTCTCCAACGTCTCCAATACCAAATCCATCAACAAACACATTTCCAGCTTCAACGCTTCTTGTTTGGACAGCCTTTTCATTTACAAGGTCTACTACATCTCCATTTTGAATGATAAATATATTTTTGCGTTCTACGCCAACTGATTCTGCTAAAAGTTGGTGATGATGTAGCATCCGATATTCACCATGGATAGGGATGAAGTATTTTGGTTTCATCAATGTGAGCATAAGTTTTAGCTCTTCTTGACAGGCATGACCAGAAACATGCATACCTGTGACATTACCGGAACCATAAATAACGTGGGCACCTAACGTATATAAATTGTCAATAATTCTGGTTATGCTCTTTTCATTGCCAGGGATTGGCCCAGCAGCGAAAATCACTGTATCCTCGGGAAGTACCTCAACTTGACGGTAGCTTGAACTTGCCAAACGAGACAAGGCTGCCATCGGTTCTCCTTGACTTCCCGTGCATAATATCACAATGTTTTCAGGATTCATTGTATTTATTTCATTTTGATCAACAAGCATTCCTTCGGGAATATTTAAATATCCTCGATCCATAGCTACGGACACTACATTGACCATACTTCTACCCAATAAAGCAAGTTTCCGATTTGTCTTGATAGCTGCATTCACTATTGTTTGTACCCGATGTACATTAGAAGCAAACGTGGAGATGAAAATCTTTCTAGGTGCTTTTCTAAACGCTTCTTCTACATGCTCAGCAATTTTACGTTCGGATGGAGTAAAGCCTGGTCTTTCTGCATTAGTACTTTCTGAAAGGAGCAATAATACGCCATTTTGGCCGAGCTCTGCCATCTTATGAATGTCAGGATTCTGTTCATCTACAGGTGTCATATCAAATTTAAAATCTCCTGTATGTACAATTGTTCCTTGAGAGGTATGAAAAGCAATTCCTAAACAATCTGGGATACTATGGCTTACACGGAAGAAGGACGTTTTTATTGTTCCAAGTCTTAGCTTGGAGTCCGAGTCTATTAAAAATAGTTGTGTATTTCTTAATAATCCATGCTCCTTTAATTTGATTTCAATTAAACCTAACGTTAAGTTGGTTGCATATATCGGGATATTAAGTTGTTTAAGGAAATAGGGAATACCCCCAATATGATCTTCATGCCCATGTGTAATGATTAAAGCCCTTACTTTATCCTCGTTCTCCAATAAATAGGAAATGTCCTGAATGATTAAATCTATTCCTAGTAAAGTTTCATCTGGAAATTTAGACCCACAATCAATTACAACAATATCGTCATCCGTTTGTATGACATACATGTTTTTCCCAATTTCATTTATTCCACCTAATGCGAAAATCGATACTTTATTGTTTTCAGTGCTCATAGTTATCCTCCCATTCAAAATAGCTATACTAAGTATTGCCTTTTATTCTATTTTTATAAGGAACTTTTTAATTTACTTGAGGTGAGTAGGAGGGAAGTATAAAGGGAGGGCAATACTTAATAATTCTTAGAGAGGTCCATGCGAGAACAAAGGCGCAGAGCGCTACATCGACTGAGCGAAAAGCATCCGCTGTAGGGGAAATCAACGGTTTTTCTTATGACTAAAAAAGAATGATTGATCGTGAAACATATCACGACCAACCATTCTTTTTTAGTTATTTACTCCGGAGGTAGGACTCGAACCTACGACCAACCGGTTAACAGCCGATTGCTCTACCACTGAGCTACTCTGGAATAGAAGAAGACTTACAAAACTTAATATGAACTATTTATCATTAAAGTATACAAGGTATTTTTCAAAAAACATAAAAACGAAAAATTATTTAACTATTAATGCGGGACAATGCACACGTTTCATCACTGTATGACTAACACTTCCTAGTACCATTTCTTGTAATCCATTCAATCCTCTGCTTTCCGATTACAAGTATGTCTACTTTCTGTTCATTTGCATAGCGAACAATTTCTGGTCCTGGTGCCCCTTTTAATATAGTTATCTTATAATTTAAATGTTCGTCAATTAATAATTGCTCAAGGTTAGCAATTTTACGTCTACGTTCAATTAATAAGGATTCAGAGGACCTGGAATGAAGAACATCTTGTTTAGATTTCTCAATATCCACAACCATCACTAACTCTAAAATAGAATTTATTGAGTTTTTTGCTAATTTAATGCAGCACGAACAGAGTTTTCTGAGCCATCAGCTGCCAAAAGAATATGTTGATACATGGCATTTCCTCCTTAATGTGAAGTAGATATACCTAATAACTTTTGATAAAGTGTTTCACTTGCAGGATTTAAACCTTTTACAGTAATTTTTTTGCCTTGTACTTCTAACTTCGTAACTACTTTGACGATAGCTCCAACAGAGGATTCATCCCATAAATGGCTACTAGATAAATCTATTGTAATATGATCAGCAGTTGCTTGTTCGATTGTTTGGACGAAATGCTGAGTAGAAGCAAAGAAGAGAGGACCTTCAATAATATATGTCCCATCTTGTTCAGTTATTTTAACCTTTGAAATGGAAGCAACGAAGAACAGTGCACTTAAAATAACTCCAACTACAACACCAATCGCTAAATTATCTGTATACACAACAATTGCAACGGTAACAAGCATGACAATAGCATCTGTCCTAGGTGCCGTCACCACGTATTTAAACGAACCCCAATCAAATGTTCCAATACATACCATAACCATAATACCAACTAACACAGGCATCGGAATATCTACAACTAAATCTCCCAGAACAATGATTAAAAATATTAAGAACAGACCCGCGACTAAAGTTGAGAGACGCCCACGCCCACCAGATTTAACATTAATCATGGATTGACCAATCATCGCACAGCCAGCCATTCCACCAAAAAATCCAGTGATAAAATTGGCAATACCTTGTCCTCGAGCTTCCCGATTTTTGTCCGATTTAGTATCCGTCATATCATCCACAATTTGAGAGGTTAATAACGATTCTAAAAGACCTACGACTGCTAGAGCTAGAGAATAAGGTAAGATTATTTGAAGCGTCTCTATATTAAACGGTACATCTGGTAGGAAGAAACTTGGTAAACTTTGCGTAATGGTACCTAAATCGCCGATTGTTTTCAATTCTATTCCAAAAATAAATGTAATCGCTGTTAAGATGATAATGGCAATTAGCGGAGCCGGTATCGCTTTAAAAAAGCGGGGGACTGTATACACGATAAATAAAGTAACAGCGACAAAAATATAAGTAATGATTCCTTCTCCTAAAATATGAGGGACTTGTGCCATAAAAATCAAAATGGCTAAAGCATTTACAAATCCAATCATGACCGAATTAGGTATAAAGCGCATAAGTTTTGCAATTTTAAATATGCCCAATAGAATCTGTATAACACCAGTTAATATAGTTGCAGCTAGTAAATAGTTTAGGCCATAATCGGCTACCAAATTGACCATAACAAGCGCCATGGCACCAGTAGCTGCTGATATCATAGCAGGTCTTCCACCGACAAAGGCAATAATAACAGCAATACAAAAAGATGCGTAAAGACCAACCATTGGGTCAACACCTGCGATAATAGAAAAAGCAATAGCTTCGGGAATAAGTGCTAAAGCAACAACGATTCCTGATAAAATATCGCCTCTAATATTTCCAAACCATTGTTGTTGTAATGTTTGCATAAAAGTTCTCCTTCGGATATAGTCAATTATAATGTCCCAAAAGTCTTAGTTGTAGGACAATCTGTCATATCATAACACGACTTTTCCTAAAATGGAATGTTTTTGGGAAATTGGAGGAGAAAAATGAAATACGGATATAAAAGACCATTAACAAATGATGAAGACTCGAAGTGTCAACTAAAAGATATACCAAATATAGAAACCTACACAGAGCATCATCCATATACGAAAAAAAGACATGAATTAGAAGCCTTAGTCATGAAGCTCTCGGATGGTGATCAACTATATGTACAAAATTTTGTTGTACTAGCGGATTCTCTAACACATTTTCAAGATTTATTGCGTGTATTTGAAAGAGACCAAGTTACTGTAATATTTATTGATGAAAACATAAAAAGTAAGGATATTTTATCAATGAATCTTATAGAGGTATTAGAGTTAATGACAGAACTTCAAACAAAAATCAAACGTCATCAATCGATTTTTGGTGTACGTGAGGCACAAAAGAAGGGGAAAATAATAGGACGCCCTAAAAAGTCTGATGATAATTTAAATCGAGCATTTTTCATGTATGAAAGTAAAGAATATACACTTCTGCAAATCAAAGAAGAAACAGGTATTAGTAAATCCACGTTATATCGCTATTTAGACCAGTTTAAGCAGTAAAGCTGGGTTAAGTCTAAAAATATGTATAAGAGCGGTCAAATAGATAGATATAGCGTAAAAACATCTAACATTAGAAAGTTGTGAAAATCATGTGGAAAGTAGTAAATGGAAAGTTAATACAAACAGTCGATGAAACTAGAACAGAATATAAAACTCGAATAAGTGCTAGTTTAATAAAAAAGCTTAAAATAATGGCAGAACAATCAAATTCGCATATTAGCTATTTATTAGAAAACGGGTTTAAAAATATATTAAGTGAAAGTGCAATAACTTATGATAAGAAAAATAGACCAAAAGATCGTGTAGAATTTCGAACAACATGTGATAAGGACACACTGGCTAGTCTAAGGTTACTAGCTAAAAACAATAAGTTGAATCTAAATGATGTAATTGAAGCGAGTATTCCGTACATAGATCAAAATAATGTAAAACATGCAAATTGGAGATATAGGATAGAAAAGGAGTGAAGAAGAGTACTATTACTTTATCATAAAAAAGGGATGTGGTCATAATATATATTATACTAAGTTACGTTTCGTTATAGAAGTATACTAGAAACAGTGAGATAAAAGAGAAATTTTTGTAAATGGCCTAAAAATTCCTTTCACTAGTGCAAAGACAAAATGTATTTTAAAAAGGATAAAAATTAATCTTTTGTCTTCATTATAATAATGCACAGACTCAAGAATTAATTGAATTTCATGACAAGATCTTTTCATTTAGCAGCAAAATCATTTATAAAATAAATTTTATGTTCATCTTGTGTTTCAGTTCTATTTCAGCTATTTAATACGAATGCATTTCCATTTCCCCTTTATACAAAATTTACAAGGGCAAGAATGTCTAAAAAAAGTGTAGAATTTCTTTACTAATATATTTCCTTGCATCCCCTACCTCTTCAATTGAGACTATTTACTGTGTTTCTACTTAGCTATTATCTCCAATAAAATGGATCCTATAGTTTGATCATATCAAGAATTTTTTATAAAATGGTTTGAACATTTCGAGTAATCCTTCTTTAACTAATGCACACCGTTAGTCGAATAATCACACAATAGCATTAAGTTCAAATTCCAAAATGTATCATAAATTTATTTTGTTCAGTTGCTTGTAAAATTTTCGAAGCCAGTATATTAAGTTCAACAGATTCTTTAAAATGCCCTGAAGACGTGACAATCTCATAAAATAATGATAATGACTCAGGCGGAATAATTGTAATTCCGAAATAAGATAAACCAAATTCTGGGCGATTAAATGAATGAAAGTATGTTTTCATGATAGATAAATGTTTATTTACACTGTTCATAATATCATCATCAACAGAAATACAGTTGTATTTGTGTGGTTCATAATCAATGTAATCTTTCCACTTGTCTAAACCATCAAGTATCCTAAATTCATGAACACAAGGCATAGCCTCCACCCTCTCATAATGAATCATTTTGTTAACAAAACTGCTGTGTAAGTTTAAGTGTAACATTTGGTCATAGAAAAACTGCACTCCAATTGTTAGATATTGTCTAACAATTGGAGTGCAGTACAAAAGGATGGTCTCAAACCGTTAGTGGAATAAAATAAAAATGCTTTTGTTTCACCAATGTCTTGGTTTCTCTAAATAATTTGGAATTTTGGTATGAATATCCCCAATTGCTGAATTGATTTGTGACTGTGTAAGAAAGAGAGCATATGTTAAATCAGCACCACTTAAATCTGCATCTCTAAGGTCAGCCCCTATAAAATCAGCCTTTCTCAAATTACTATTTCTTAAGTTTGATGCTATCATTAACTTTCCACGAAAATCTTCACCTTGTAAGTTTAACCCTTTTAAATTTGCTCCTAAATATTCTACATCTTTCTTGATCTTTTTCTTATTGCCTCTATTATTGATCTCACTTCTATACATTTTGCTTGTCTCTACTAATAGAGCATTGACATTGCTTCTATGTGCTACGATATCTATTTCTAAAATTTCTTTTGGACTTTTTTCAGTTAGCTCAACTGTTTTTTCGTAAATCATTTGCAGACTGGTTTGTATTGATTGGGTTTCCTTTAGAGTCAAGGCATGTTTAAGGTACCAGAGCATTTCATGTAGTTGTTGCACAAGTGGAAATACAGCAAACATTTCTTCGGCATATTCAGCATCTTCACGCCAGTCTCTACCATGATAAATAGACTGTGAAACATGCTGACCAGCACCGAAACACTCATAAGAAACACAACCACGAAAGCCTTTCTCCCTTAATTGGTAGTGTATAGCACACAAGTTATTTGAACATAAATTCCGGCAAGGATTTCCACTATCTTTGTTAAAAGGAAAATCAGCTGATTTTCCATAAGGTAAGGCTACACAACATAATCCAAAGCAATTATTACAATCCGACTTTAAATCATTAAACATTTTTCAGCACTTCCTATAATTCACTTTTATTTTTTCAAGTTTTCACCAAATAGCGAACAGTTAATAAACTTCCAACAGTCCAACTTAATCGCATATTCTTCCACAAACCTGGATCTTAAGCTAAACAAGAAAAGAGAGCTATATTATCATCTCTATATTTCACTGAGCCACCCATTGCTTGTATTGGATTTTTATTTATTACTTTCACTTAATTTCGTTTTTGTGAAAAGGCCTGCAATAACTGTGATAATTCCACCTAACAATATAATAAAATAAAAAAGCATTAAAGTTGCTGTTCCTTCTATTCCTTGAAGCACCTTAGTTTCATGTAACAAAGGTAAAAATAAAGGATACGTTAAAACCGATAATATCAATATAATACCATTTATTATTCTATTTAACTTATTCCTCTTAGTTAGATACAAAGATAAACAAACAATTGCAAGTGCTAATATTATAAAAATGGGTAATATCATTTAAGAAAACCTCTCTTATATACATATTTCACAGCTTAAATGAACATTGTTGAATTTTACCTCTGCTTTTGTCCAATAAGAACTATGTGGAATTCACTTTAATATTATTACTCAGGATATTTTGAAGTAAAATATTCCATTCCTTCTTCATCAACTATAATTCGTTCTCCTATTTTTTGAAACTCTAATGTTAAACCAGCTTCAGCAGTAATATAATACCTAGCCTATTTACGTTTGTTTCACTTATTTTGTGTAGCGCTAAAAATACTAATACCAGATACTACACATAGCAATAACAGTAATAATAACCTTAGCCAATCCATTGTAAGCCAAAAGCCTCCGCCATCAACAATATCAGGGCTTAAACCATACTCATCAACAAAAATACCTAAATTCCAAAATAATTTTACCGAAATAAGTAATGAAAAAAGACTTAATAAAAATACTATAATTGATAATTTTCGTTTTCCCATGTAAAAACCCCTTTTTGTACAAATTTCGTCACATAATTTTATCTAACTTTACCATGAAAATCCATAGTTCATGTTGAAGTATTATATTGCGTTAGTTCAACAAGAAAAATCAGCCGCACTCCATTAGTTTAACAAGGGATTTCAATATTAGAGGGTTATATTATTTATACTTTTTGGAATATACAAACTCTGTAATCGGAAGTGTTACAAATGTAAGACCAACCACAATAAGCAATGGAAAGTTCTCAATATCATTAAAATTAGTTACTCCTTCAGAGATAAAAAGAATTAAACCTGACAACACCATTAACACAAAATAACCTATCTTTGCACTTTGGGTTTCAATATGCTTGTCTAATTCGTCTTTCTCATTAGCACCTTCGTGATTACCCCAATTAAGAGAATTAAAAAAATATGTTAAGGCAAGAAAACTAAAGAATATAGAATTACCATCTATAGTTCCATATCGCCCCCATCTGTATATGGTGGTTCCCGCTAATATACAAAATAACGTAAAGCTTAAAATAACAATGATTTTTTTTGATTTATCCATTCTTTTTTCCTCCATTCACCAATGGTATAAATAAATCCTCCATAGTGATTCCTAAATACTTTGCAATATCAAATGCCAACTGCAAACTTGGATCATATTTATTGTTCTCAATAGCGTTAATCGTCTGCCTACTTACATTACATAACTCTGCTAATTTCCCTTGTGAAAAACTGTTTTTTTCTCTGTACTCCTTAATTCTATTTTCCATTCCATATTCCACCGCCATATTCTCAAGGTGTAAAAAACCTTTTACACCTAAATAATAAAACAAGACAAATAAAGTGTCAAATATATTTTACACCTTCATTGTCTTGTATGTTATTAAAAACATAACTATTTTCACTTAGTAAACTGTGTCGTTAGTTCAATGCGATTGGTCATAGTGTTCATTAAATTCGATAATTTGTTTTAAGCTATAAGTTTGATTTCTCCTCCATCATTTAAATAATCGACACCAATTAGTTATTTTCAGAAACGCTTTACAATCTGATGGAATTATTAACCCTGTTTGTTTCTCAATTTAGCCGACGATTCTTGTTAAGCTAACCTGCTGCTATAGATTATTAAGAAAAAAAGAGTCGCCTAAGCAACCCAATGATCCACTTCGCAATCTTCTTTAAAAATATGTAAGGTAACTCTCAATCAGACAACCAAGCAGCCCAATCAATAAATTGTTTTTTGAATAAGAATCATTCCAAAAATTAAAGCCCACAATATAATACTGAAAATTAATCAGTTAAATAGCCCCACGAAAAACTTATTTTCCAAATAACCACTCCTTATAATGTAAAGGAGTGGCGATTGCAACTTCACTAGTTAAATTTCCATAATAAAAAGAACGTTCCTAATGGAACGCCTTTATCAATGATTATTATGTGTACTCATAGCTTGTTCAATACTAGAATAAGTTTTTATATCCTTAAAATCAATCCCTAGTTGTATTGTTGTTTGTGCGATACTTGGACTCACTCCTGATAATGATGTACTTACTCCAATTAATTTTAGCGCATTGATCATCTGAAAAAGTTGATGTGCAACCATTGTGTCTACAACTGGAACACCTAACAAATCAATGTATAAGTGATTGATTTGCAATTTAGCACATTGTTTTAGTGTTGATTCTAAAATTACTTTGGCTCTATTTGTGTCAATTTCTCCAACTAGTGGTAACAAAGCTGTGGTGCTCTTTAATTTAATGACTGGTGCACTTAGTTCAATAATCATCTCTTGTTGGGATTATTGTGCCTTTTGGTCCTCCGCACAGAACCTCGCGATATCAATACCAGTCTGCTATACATTTCCGCCACTCCGGCATATGGGACTTTCACCCGTTAGATAAAGGCGAGCCAAGCGCAAAAGTAGTTACTCTACTCTGCTGGAGTAAAGTAACTACTTTTCTTATTATTATACAGTTTCGACATCTTATCGACAAACAAACTATTTCCATATACTTTGCGATAGCCAAACCACATTCGGGTCCTTGGTAAAATTAGCTACATTGTACAAAAATAACACTTCTGAGATCTTATGATCATTCAAATACGTCAGCACATCCCCATGATAATAGCGGAGATCAACTATATGGATTTCCCCAAAGTGATTCGCTAAAAAAGGGATGAACGCATGTGCATAAGAGTCTTTAATTACCGCTAACTTTCGGTCATTCTTGACTCCTGTTTTGATCGTGACAAGCGTATGATTACCATCAAGGAATAACGAATACTTATCTTTCTTATCGAGATAATCCCATTCATACAGTGAATTCGACTGCTTGCCATCTTCATAAGTCACCGTTTGAGTAGCCTCAAATTTTGGCAAATAGACATCAATCTTGTCCGCCTTAATGTCAATTGTATTGGCCTTAGCGTGCAATGTGCCATAAAAACTGTCCGATACCGTTTTAATCTGAAAATCATCTTCTTCATACGGTTTGATGCCCATGACTTTCGCGGCTTCCCTATAAGCAAAATAGGCACCACGCATCGTCCAATGGTGGTCAGTTTTGAAGTAAATCTCCTCATTGCTATGTAATTTGAGCGCATCGTATACATCAATCACTTCCACAAAAGAAGCTAGTTCTTCTTTTGTGGTTTCATATGCATCTACTTCGCTTGCAGTTTGTGCAAAAAGCGGCAACTTATCCTCATAGAATGCAACCGCGGTTGGAGCCAACAATACATATGACTGTATCCCCTTCGCATAGGCTGCAAAATTTTTCACGTAGTCTATGTTTTTATCAAACTGATCGCCAGTTTTTTCAAACGACTCAATGAGAATTCCATCTTTGCCAAAGAACACTCCGTTATTTTCTTTTTTCAAGGAAGCCCTTTCCGCCATCGCCTTTAGCTTCACCCAGTTATCCTTCCAGACAAACTGATCAGACAGATATGTCTCAAAACGCGTCGTGAACTTACCAGAAATAAAATTATCCACTGTCCATTCAGGCATTTGTGCTAATGGACGGTTTTCCCTCTCTGAAAAAGAACGGTCATTAGACACTATATTGAATAACCCAATTCCAAAAATAAATAGAAGAAACACACCTACAAATATTCTTTTACGTATCGTCAATGCATTACCTCCTAGAAACGAAAATAAAGAAATGGGTTGTACGAATCATCCACTAAATAAGCAGTCGATAATACGAGAATAACTAAATAAAATATAGGAATCACAATATCGTCAATTATTTTATGCCAACGGTTTAGTCTAGTCCTCAACACTTTCCAAATTGGAATCATCCCCAAAAACGCCAATAAGAAAAGGATTGCATTGGTGTATATGTCATACATGAATCTCTCATTTCCCAATGCTTGTCCCGAAAAACCAAACATGATTTTCAAATAGGCCAGGCTCATGGAAAGGTCTTCAAAAACGAATAATGTCCAACTTATCATCACAATGACAAACGCGTAAATATGTTGAAAAATTGGATGTATTTTCTCAAGCAGCACCAGCAGTCCTGCCTTTTCGATCGCAATTACTACACCAAAGTACAGACCCCAAGCCACGAAATTCCAAGAGGCACCATGCCATAAGCCCGTCAGACCCCAAACGATGAATAAGTTTAGGTAGAGTCTGTACTTCCCTTTTCTACTGCCACCGAGCGGGATATACACATAGTCTCGAAACCAGGTACCAAGTGTCATATGCCATCTTCGCCAGAACTCCGTGATACTTCTCGAAACAAACGGATAATTGAAGTTTTGCGGAAAACTGAAGCCAAACATTTTCCCCAAACCAATCGCCATATCTGAATAACCACTAAAGTCGAAAAAGAGCTGTAATCCAAACGCTGCAATCCCCATCCACGCTGACAGTACTGATAATTCGGCAGGACTTTGCTGCTGAATTTCACTCCATAGAAATCCAATACTATTCGCAAGCAATACCTTTTTTCCAAGACCAATTAAAAAGATTCTAACACCATCTGAAAATTGATCCAGAGTGACTCTCCTATTTTTCAACTCGTGTTCAATAATTTCATAGCGGACAATAGGTCCCGCAATAAGCTGTGGAAATAAACAAATGTACAACGCAAGCGTGAACGGATTTCGTTGTGCCTTCACTTTTCCACGGTACACATCAATTGCATACGACATTGTTTGAAACGTGTAAAAAGATAAACCAATAGGTAGTGGAAGATCGAGTGTATTTAGCTTCAAACCCATTAAGTTGTTTATATTATCAATAAGAAAATCAGCATATTTGAAAAAAGATAATATACCTAGATTGATAATAATCGACGACAATAGACCGAGCTTTGCTTTGAACGGCGACGTTAAACGATACTTTTGAATAAACAACCCGTGAAGATAATCTATTACAGCCGAAAAAATCATTAAAAAAATATAAATAGGTTCTCCCCAGGCATAAAAAAACAGACTCACAACAAGAAGAATACCATTTTTCATCTTTCTTGAACCACAAAAATAAAGGAGCAATGTAGTTGGTAAAAAGAAAAACAGAAATAATATGCTACTGAATACCACACAACCACTCCTTAGTTTCTGCTATGTTATGTATAAAGGTGCTTCTTTAGCGCCTTTAAAGGTTATTTTACTTTTTCATCAAAAATCTTCTCTACTGCATCTACATTGTCATAGGTCACATATAGAATGTAATTCCCTTTGGTTTTTAACACATTGTTTTTTACTTTTTCATATTGCTCCGGGAGATAGCGTTCCCAGGTTTGAATTTGTGCATCTAATTCTTTTTGCAACGACGCCTTCAGGGTATCCACACTCTTATCATCCTTTGCTTTTAAAACGATGATTTCATCTGCATTGATATTAAACATAGAGATATACATTGAACCTTCTGCAAGCAACTCTTTATCAAGCCCAGTTCGTTCAAAAAACATTTGTCCAAATAGATCGTCAGTTGCAGTATCCACTAAATTTGTTTCCACGTACCCTTGAAGAATTTGTTCATCTGATTGTCCATCATCAAAACCTGCATCTTTTATATCTTGTACAATTTGTGCCTTAATACTAACCATTATGTCTTTGACTTTGACGTCAGGCGTAGATGTTCCACCTTCATTTTTCCCTGTACTTGAACAGCCCACCATTGCAAAAACAACCAGTGCACCTATCAATATTCCAAGCATTTTTTTCATAAGAAAGTTCCTCCTCTATTTTTCAACTTACCACTATGTGGACTGTCGGCTAATTTGACGAACGAAGGCTTCTTTCGTTTCACCATTTTACGTATTTTTTTATAAGTGATGAAGACGCCTGATAAATGTAGTCAAATGCGTATATAAGAAAAGTGCAGAACGGCTTGTAAACATTTCATTGATTCTGCTACGGCGCATTCGCTTCATTTACTCAACTTACATAGGTTAAATAACCAAATAGCCCATACGTTCTCACTAAATGAAAATAGAATAGGCGCATGAATGAATTCATGCGCCTAGGAATAAATAAAAGCGGTCTTTTACTTTTATAAAGCACTCTGTCCCTTTTTCCCCCTCCTCCACACCGTGCGCGAAAGTTTCCCTTCCCACGGTGTTCTATTTATCAGGTTCTGTCGCTTTCTTTTAGCTTTTCTAGGTATTCGCTTAGTTTCTTGATAACTGACATTTTCAATACACTGTCATAATTCTTATGTTGTGAATCCTTTTGTGGCATTCAATACAAAGAGTGGCTAAATTCCTCGTCTAATTCGTTTCATTAAGTGGTACGGACGGTTGTGGTGAATATGAACAGAAAATCCTTCTTCAACTAAACTGCCTCGTTAATTTAAGAACGTGATTTTAAAATCATCAAATTATACTTTATTCTTACGTTATCGAATTACATACTCATAATTTTCCCCGTTGGCTGTTATTATTGCTTTCAATGGTTTACCATCTTTTTCTATACTTGCTGGAACAGAGGTTAAAAAATGAACCACTCTAGTCTGCAATGGTTTAATAATCGAGTTATTCAAACTAGTGAATTTACTCTCTCCTACTCTTTCAAACCTAGTAAATGAGCTAAATTCTTCTCTATCATCATAGATAATTTTAATATCCATAAAATCACCTGCCTCAGATAACTCAGTAGATGATGTATTTCTTACAGTTACTAATATATCTAACCAAATTTCACCCTTGTTACCATTAAACATATACATAGGAGTAATAGGTGCAACTCCTAAATTTGATGGATAAATTATTTCCCCCAATTCATTACTTTGTATTGTAAATTCAATATAATCTTGTACTACTACTTTATCCTTCATTTTAACTTCTGATGGTTCAAATATCTCATTGCCATATGACACTTTATTTGTAGTATGCCTTAAAGTATCTAATGACTGTGTAGCAAGAAATATTATGACAGTTGCTATTAATATGACAGTGATAGTATTGTATTGCCAAACACGATTATTTTTAAGATCACGTTTTTTGATTATAACTGTATTCTGCAATACTTTATTTCTTAATAGACTTTTGGATTTGTTTGTCATCTTTAATTCTTGTTCCAACTCACTAAATTGTTCATCTAAGAAAGTTTTCATAGGTAAACCCTCCATTTAATAATTCATTTTTAAGATCTGCTAAAGCTCTTTTTAAAGTCATTTTCACTTTACTTTCAGACCAGTTTAGAATGATAGATGATTCCTCCGTAGAGAATTCTTTTAACTTCCGTAAAATGATCACATGTCTGTAAGAAGGTTTTAATTGTTGAATGGACCTATATAATTGTTCAGTTTGATCATTCATTACTACAATTTGTTCAGGTATTGGTTTGTAGTCTTGTTCTGCTAATGTTATACCCAAATAATGTTGTAACGGATGTTTTTTTCGAAAGTAGTCATTTATCACATTAAAAGCGATAGAGAATAACCACGTTTTCACCGTCGATTTCTGTTCAAATTTATGTTGATTTTTATAAGCTTTTATAAAAGTTTCTTGCGTTAAATCTTCTGCATGTTGGTAGTCTTTCAATATTAATAGTATGTAGGTTAAAATGGATTCGCCATATTCATCAAACCATTTAGTTAATTCTTCTTGCTCCACAACGTTCACCTCTTTCTATATACTTAGACGTAAATTAAAATGAAAGCGTCACGTTTTTCAAAAAACTTATTTAAGAGTTGAAAATAATTTTTATCATCTCATCAAGATTTATGATTATACAAACAAAAAGAGCATTAATCCATTATTGGATTAACGCTTCTAGCCCTCTAGGATATCCAGACCTCCAACACACTTATTGAACTAACCTGCTTCGTTAGTTTAAGTGAAGTCCGTAACAATTCCACCTATTTGCATTTGACTTGTTGAACTAAACTGCTGCTCTACTTAAATGAGAAAATAGAAAATACAGCAGCTCACCACTTATTAACTTCGTTGACAATCTTTCGAATAATCAGTGTAACTATTGGTTCATTGCTGGAAATAATGTCAACCTTATGTTCGATACAAGACAATGAAAAATGCTTTAATTTTTTATCTGACAACATTGTTTACTGTAGTAAACAGTTGAAAAAATTGGACCTTTGATAAATACGGAAATTCTCTCCCTCATAATAATTGTATATAATATAAGGCTCTCTTGTTGGCATTCATCTAGTTGATGTTACTCCACCAGCACAGTTTTTCTCAGAGTCAAAATCGTCAATTGTAAATGTTAAACTATACTAGTGGAATAGTAAATTAATTTTAATAAGATAGGATATGTTTACCAAAAAAATGCGGAAGCTAGAGCGATTCCAGCAATTGCACCCAGAGCGATACCAAATCCAAATCCGGATCCTCCAAACCCACCAAAAAATCCTAAGCTATAGCCACCAAGGTTTTCATCAGGTCGAATCCAGACCATATTTCTACTAACTCTAGTAATTTCCCCCACGTGAACCCTACCATCATTACAAGTAATTCTCACTCGTTGACCATGAAACCTACAACATTGATTATATAAAACAGATTGATTCATTTTTACCCTCCTTTCAAGACTACTTACAGACGTGTCCTTATATAACATATGCAGTTGATAAAATTGTGTATCAGACAACCGTCTAGAGAATGAAAGTTGAAGGTAATTTCAGTTTTGTAAAACAAGGCAGAGATGCTTGCAGAAATTCCAAAAACAGAATTGTCTTTTAAATTTGTTGATTATGGGAGGAACAGTCATTGTAGTAGGAATAATATTTCCTTATGTTTTGCGACATTTAAATGCACGGTAACCGATGAAATCCCGGTTATGGAGTATAAATTCGTTATGCTCCTCCCATAACTCAAAGAGTTCCATATTTATGTTCTTCGATGAATTTATGTCATTAATTTCACTTTGTATAAGCTCAGATGGAGTACTTATCATTTCAACTTGAGTTAATCCAGCTTGATGTAGCCGCAATATCCATTCATCTTTCTCTAATATTTCATTGATGCCGTATAGACTACATGCTTTTTTTTGTTTTTCTTCTGGCAGGTATTGTTCAGCTGTCATTTCAATCATGATTAAAGTCCCGTCACTTTTTAAAACTCTGAAAAGTTCCTTTAACGTCTTCGAAATATCAGTAAAAACGATAACAGACTCGGCTATAATTAAATCGAAGGAATTATCTACAAAATCCATATTTTGTATGTCTCCTTTAATCACCTTGACTGTTGCTTCATTTTTATAAAATCGTTGCCTAGCTTTATCTACCATAATTGGGTGATTATCAATCGCTATCACTTGACAATTAAATCTTTCTGCTATGAAAGCTGCAGTTTGTCCTGTTCCACAACCTATATCTAACACAGATTCATTTGGTTGAATTTTTTCAACTTCCAGTATAGATTTGGTTAGACTAAAACCTCCAGGATGTGCACCACCAATTCCTAAATAAGCCAATAAATCTAAATAAGCATTAGACACTGAATTTCCCTCCTATTATTAATATAGCTATAGTATGCTTTTAAATCATATCTATAACTCAATAGGTAAGTTTTGATAATTATAGTAATCGTTGATCTTTACCATATTTAAATAATTCTAATCCAAAATTTAACAACTGACATGGAAAGTATTTGAATCCGATAAACATATTGATGACTTTTCCCTTCAACTTCATTCTTCTTCGGTGATAAATTTGGTTTTAATAAGGATATTAAAGAGGATATCCTTAGTAGATCCCCAACGTATGTATTCTAAAAGCTCAAGGATGTACTAGTAGTGGAAAGTTACGGATACCTCAAATTTTTTCAATTGAAAAAAGCAACCAACTCACACTTAAGGGAAGATCACTTTGTTAAAAGAGAAGATGCAAAATGAGATTGCATAAAGAAGTTTAGTAGTTTATGAATGAATGTTTGTCTAACAAGCCATGTTAGTCATCAAGGAAGAGTTAGTGGAGGAAGTTATACAAACAATTAACGAAGCCTTCCCTATTTTAAGCAGCTCTGAGGGGTACTTATCTCACAAACAGCACATTGTATCGCCGAACCCTTGTTGATGTTCTGAAAGTAAAAATAGACCATCGATATGATGGTCTTGTTTAACAAAAGCATCGTTAGTGTAAAGGTTGAACCTCTATTCTTGATTCAAGTGCCATAGCTTTTCTAAAGGAATATCAGACTCTTTGAAACCATATTTAGTTAACATAATTCGGTCTATCGCTTGTTCAGGATTTTCTTGATACATCTTTATAATAACTTCACAATGTGCCAATGCTAAATGTTCTGTAAGCATTCGTGCAAATTCACCAAGTATTTCTCTATGTTCATCTTTAATAGGTTCTTTTGAGTAATATGTAGCAGATACATAATTAACACGTTGGTTATCTTCTTCATAAATTAGCTTTGGCATTTCAAAATCTTCAAATGTTGCAGGTCGAAATTCATCTAATATGACTAAAGGATAGTGTTGTTTGCCAATTCGGACATTCCAAACTTCAAAGTCTTTTAATCTTATTTTACGTTCAAAATAATCAATCAAAATTATAGTTCCGCCTTCCGTTAAAAAACAATATAAATCTCCAAAACATTCAAAGAAACCTACCAACTACTTTAATATTTCTGCCAAAATAGACTAATAGGCGAGTGCACTTTTTAAGCAATAACCTTCGGTAGTTCAATAAAGGATATTCCCCATATAATACCTACTTCGATTACCTTCCATTTATACCTTCTTCTTAAATAAACTGCTGCTTTAGTTTAAGTGCAACATTTCACAATGGATTGCCGTTGATGATAATAATCTAACTGTTGTTCCAGTAATTTCTGTAGCTTATAGGAATGTAATTGCGTTAGAATTTTCTCCTCAAAATTAGGGATTTCTCGCCAGGACTCCAAGTGATGCACTAGCCCCTACTTTTTAGAATTCATAAATTAATTTGCTCCTGCCAAGGAACACATGATAAATAAAAAATGTCATGCTATGGAAGAGTCTCCTCGTTCTATTTGGCCTAACATTGTTTTACTGACGCTTGTTATTTCTGAAACCTTATCCAGACTTAATTTATTAGCCTTTCTGTATGCCTTCATATTTTTAGCTACCACCACATGTACTTCCTTCAAATCGTGTCCCCTATTTTTCATTTACATTATAACGTCTATATTGTACAATATAAAGCACAAGTCACTATAAAGCATTTTTGTGCTTTATAACATACAGGGAGTGCAGTCATTATGTCCATGTTGTCACTATTGGTTTATGCATTTGTCGCAAGTTTCACACCGGGTCCTAATAATATTATGTCGTTGTATTACGCCAATAAATTTGGTTTGAAACAGACTTTCAGATTTTGCTTAGGGGTAGGTTTTGGATTTTTTATTTTACTATTATTCGCTAATTATTTTAGTGTTGCATTAAATACCGCTTTTCCAGAAGTTGAGTTTATTATGAAATTATTTGGTTGTCTCTATTTACTTTATCTAGCTTATAAAATAATTACGAGCAAAGTTAGTAAAGAACAACAATTTAATAATCGATATAATAATTTAAAATCAGGCGCTATGTTGCAATTCATCAATCCTAAAGCAACTATTTATGCCATTACAGTCACGGCCACATTCGTTACACCCTTTTATCACCATTATTTGACTCAGTTTCTATTTGTGATCTTGTTAGCTGTGATTGGATTCATAGGGACATTCAGTTGGAGTTTGTTTGGGTCATTATTCAAGAAGTTGATTGCTAAATATCAGACCGTTTTCAATACCATCATGGCTTTGTTACTTGTTTATACTGCGGTTACCATTTTATTTCATTAAAAATCACCTTGAAAAAAGAATATACACTCAGCCTTTCAAATCGTATCCGCTTTATGAAATCATTTTTTCGTTGGTCCCATGAAGAAGGATACCTGAGTAAGAATCCAACTTCCAAAATTAAAGAGCCCAGAGTAGGTAAGCGGATATCCAAGTATTTAACCGAACGGGAGGTTGAACACCTTCGTGAACCCTGTCATTCCCAAGTGGAAAAAGCGATTTTTGAATTCATGTTTTCTAGCGGTTGTCGAATTGGAGAAGTAGTTGCTAGAAAAGAATCATATTAATTGGTTCAATCAATCTGCGAACGTTAGAGGAAAAGGCGACAAGGAAAGGGAAGTTTATTTTAATATATGGTGCGACATATGGCTTAAACGCTATATAGAAAGCCGTAATGATCAAAACTCTGCTATTTTTGTAACAGCCAGACAGCCACACAAAATGAGTGTCGCCGAAATGCGATACATCATCAAGCGGATCCCTCAAACTCGTCTTGTTAAAGCCCATTAAATTATCTACAAAGCACCCAGTTTTTTATCGTCGGTATGTAACACACCTATTATTTACCATTTTTCCACACAAAAATAGTGGGTACATTTAAAATGAAAATGGCTTTTTAGATTCTATTTTGAACTACCTTTTTTATTGCTTTACAGAAGTCATGTTCTATCATTGGCTTCTTTTCTAATTAGGAGGAACAAAAGATGCACTAAAATTTCTTATCCTAAAAACGTTCTTGTTGAGAAAGGTATTGATGAAGCGTTTCGATAAATGATTTTAATACTTTAGTCTCATAGGTGGTATTTGTTAAGATCGAAAAATTACGTTTAAATGGTAATCCTTTTACTTTAATAATTTTAATATAATGATTGTGCAGCTCCTTTTCAATAGCCCAGTTGGATAGTAGAGAAATGCCAAGTCCAGCTTCAACAGATTCTTTTATCAGTTGGGTACTGCCGAACTCCATTAATTTTTTCGGTGTCATTTCATATTTTCGAAATAGGTTTTCTGTAGCTTCTCTTGTACCAGAGCCATTTTCTCTTACAATCCACGTTTCTTCCTCTAATTCCGAAATTTTAATTTCCCTTTTCTTTTTTATTAAGTGATGATCAGGAGAGGCCACGACGACCATATTATCTTCTGCTACTATCTCGGTAACCAACTTTTCCCCTTGAAAATGCCCTTCAATTATTCCAATATCCAACTGATGGTTCGTTACTAGATCAATGATTTCTTTTGTATTATGTATCGCGATAGATGGACTTATCTCTGGATATAGATTTTGCAGTCTAGCAATAATATGTGGCAAAATATATTCTCCAAACGTATAGCTTGCGCCAATGGAAATGGAACCTATTGCTTTATGTGTTAAGTCATCGATTAAACACTGCATTTTTGTGTAAAGACCTAATATTTCTTTTGCATGAAGAAATACAATCTCTCCAGCCTGATTTAATCGAACATATTTATTAGTTCTCTCCAATAGCCTGGTCCCTATTGAATCTTCCAATGCACGTATGTATTGACTTACCGCTGGTTGTGTCAGGTGAAGTTCTTCAGCTGCTCTTGAAAAACTCTTCTTTTCTGCAACCATAACAAATACTTGTAAATGAAAATTCACAGATAAAATACCCCCTTGCAATAAATTCCTATTTTTGATTTACATTATAGCAATGATTTTTTACTTTTCTATTAAAAAAGTGAATATTATTGGAAATAATAAAGTTATGCAGTAAAATACGAGACTTTAGGCAGGCATAGTAACTACTCTTGATTGTTCAACTTAAATAAATGATTTATTCGATTTAACTTATCATCCTCATTATAACTTGTTATTTTCCTTATCCAGGAAACAAGAGTAATCTGAAATTGTAAAAAGTAAATTGAGGTGATGATATGGTGAGTCAAAATTTAGCCAAGATAGATAAGGTTGGCGTACCGAGGAAAAAGCCTTCGCCAAATTCTACTTTAGGCTTATGGTTTGGAGGTATTGCCTTTACATGTGTGATTGCGGCAATTGGTTTTGCGCTATCTACAATTCCAGGATTTGATCGTGTAGGTTCTTTAGCGATTGCCATCATAATTGCGGTCGTGTACCGGCAAATTTTTGGTTACCCTGAAGCGATTCGTAGCGGCATCCAATTTTCTGCCAAACGTTTTTTACGCTTTGCTATTATATTATTTGGCTTGAAACTAAATATTGATGTTGTTATTCATCAGGGAATAGGTCTTCTTGTTCGGGATGTAGGAGTTATTGTGTTTGCTATCCTGGTGACTGTATGGTTAGGGAAACTTTTGAAGGCTAATTCATCATTATCATTACTACTTGGAATCGGAACAGGAGTATGCGGAGCCGCCGCAATAGCAGCTGTTTCTCCTATAATAAAAGCAAAAGATGATGATACAGCTATCGGTGCAGGTATTATCGCACTTGTAGGAACCATTTTTTCAATAACCTACACTATTTTGCTGCCTCTTCTTCCTGGAACTGCTATCCATTACGGGATATGGAGTGGAATCAGTCTCCATGAAATTGCCCATGTTGCGTTGGCAGCGGCTCCAGCAGGTCAAGATGCTTTAGCTATAGCCCTGTTGGCGAAATTAGGCCGTGTTCTTCTCCTTGTACCACTTAGTTTTATCTTAATGTATTGGATAAATAGAAATAATGTCGAGAACACAGAAGAAACAAATATTGAATTTCCTTGGTTTCTAATAGGCTTTATTCTTATGAGTCTATTCGGAAGCTATGTTCTTGGTAATTACATTCCAATCTCAAATGGTGTTTCAAACGGAATTTCAACTTTCACATCATTTATCCTTACGGCAGCAATGGTGGGTCTCGGCTTAAATGTTAGTATTCGAGATCTTCGGACAAAAGCATTACGACCATTAATTGCAATGAGCATTACATCTGTTATTCTATCCATCATAACGTTCTTTATTGCTTAAATCGCCTGCTGCGTTAGTTTAAGTGTAACATTTCACATTGTATCGCTGAAATCTTATGGATGTTTTGGACTAAGAGATAGACCATCGAAATGATGGTCTATTTTACTAAAGCACCCGTTAGTTGAACAAGCACCTTCTGTTCGAAATGCGTAATTTAACATTAAACTTTTTACACCTTCCCATTATTTAATTTATAATGATAGTAAGGGGTTGATTTTTTTGTTGAATATTAAAGATCTAAGTACAACCATCTATGAAGATATTATTATTACTAATTTGACTGGTTACATATCCATTACTGATGTAAATACGTGGTTTAATTCATTTGAGAAAACATGCTATTCTTTTATTGGTCAAGGAAAAAAGTATAAGTTGTTAGTTAATCGTAAAGGTTATACCCCAGAACATTTTTCTGTACAAAAATTGTGGAAAGACAAATTTTTCTCAAATAATATACTAGAGAACGTTATTGCGGTCGCTTTTTTATTAGAAGAAGGGGACATTCTAAGTCACCTTGAACATACCAATACCAAAGACAACGTAAAATTTTCAAGTAACTATGACCAATTATTTGACTGGCTTAGTGCTTATAGATATTAGATTCTTATCTCTGTAGTGCCAAAAGGCATCTTTTTTATTTCACATTTTGTTGTCAAATGCGACATAAAAACTCCCCTTCTCTTATTCAACTATTCTGCTGCTTTAGCACGATATGAAAAAAGTCAAAGGATCCAAAACTATTTGGGTGCCCTTATAGGCGTACCGCATCAAGAAAAGGTAAGAAGCGTGCAGGGATATCAGTTGTTCATGTATTTTAAGAATCACCTATTATCTCCTAACACGCAAAGAAATGTACTTAGACTTAGGTGAAGATTACTTTGACAAGCAAAAAGAACAATCGAATTTTCATGGGAGTTGAAGAACAAACCGTTTGTATATTTATTATGGTAGATAGATTTCAGATATGAAAACAACTTCTCCATTCTTTTCGAATAGTTGAAGCAAGCCTCTATGAGTAACAACCTTTTCCCAATCTACTTGGATTATTGAAGTAGCATTCTCCACCAAAAAAATAGGAATATTTCTAGAAATGCTTAAGGTTTGAGTACCTCCCTCTGTTACCTCTAAACGAAATCCATTTGGTGCATTCTGATCTCTTATTTTCTCAGTAAAGGTAATATTTAAATTCAGTATATCTCCTTTAATCTCTGCATTATTTAACATAGCAGTTTTGGATTCTATAGTGAGGTTAACTATTTCATTCATAGCATAAAAATTATTTTGAAGAACTATAGATGACTCCTCAAGTGTTCTCATTTTCATATCTAGTTCCTCGTGTAAAAGTTGTTGTTTTTCCATAGCTTGATTCAGTTCCAAAATTCCACTTTCTAATTTATTTATATCATTCTCATAATCAGTTAAAGCAACATTTTTATTCGTACAACCAACAATCAACAATAAAAAAATCAAATAAAACAATATAAACAAAGCTTTCTGTTTTTTCAAGTTACCCCTCCAAATTTTGAAGTAATCTACCCTTCACTTGAAATCCTTATTCTACTTCGCTAACCTCCTAAAAATACCTTCTTTTTTAACTAGCCTGCTGCGTTAGTTTAATAATAGAATCAAGTTAAAATTTTATTCCTAAAGAAGGACGATTGTTAGAGAGTGTAGAATATATATGATAATACCAAAAATGGGGGGATTAATATGAAAAGTGAAGTTTGTGTTATAAGCATTTACGTGCCAAATTTAAACAAAGCAGTCGACTTTTATACGAATACTTTAGGTTTTGAATTAGACAAACAGTATGGCCCTAAGCTTATATCACTTGTACACGGAGAATTACCACTTGTTTTAGAAGAGAACGATAATGCAACCTATAATCAAGAAATTTCAGGAGTTGTATTAGGATTGCGAACTGAAGATATTTATGAAAAAGTTAAATTCTTAAAAGAGAAAAAAGTGAATTTTATTATAGACGAACCAACTAATTGCCCTCCAGGAAAATATATTAGTTTTAGAGACCCCTTCGGAAATATTTTAGAATACCTCCAATTTGAAAATTTGTAACAAATATAAAAAGTCTAACATAATTGTTGGGTTTTTTTATTCTTCTTATTGAAGTAAAGCACCCGTTAGTTGAATAAGCACCTTCTCATTTATTACACATTATGGTCGTACTACGACATTGTTCTTCTTCAGCGTTTTATTCCCAATAACGCACCTCCCTTTTTCGTTGCGTAATTTTTGCTTCTTTTTATCAAAACTTGTTGGTTAAAATAACTTTGTAATTATCAATCCTAGAGATATAATTATGGGAATAATCGGAGGAGGAATAAAAATGAAACAAGCTGCTATCCATCAATGGCATAAAAATCATAATAAACGAAAAGCAGAATTTCATAAAAACCACGAAATTGAAATACAACGTGGTGAAAATGGGAAAGGTTTGTTAGCTAAATGGGAAAGATTTTTTTATAACAATGTCATTTCTCCTCTAAAGAATGTAAAATAATACCTATTGATTGAACTGTCCTTTTGGCACAGTTCATTTTTTTGTTTCGAAATTTGTGTCAAATTCGATATAAAAACTCCCATTTTCTTCTTCAACTAAACTGATGCGTAAGTTTAAGTGTAACATTTCACATTGTAACGCTGAAGCCTTCTTAATATTTTAGACGTAAAAATAGACCATCAATATGATGGTCTTGTTTCACTAAAGTACCCGTTTGCTTAATAAGAGGGTGTAGAAATTCTGTGTCCGTGTCTATAAGAAAATCAACATCTATTTCGGTATCATAAAGAATCTGATCCATATTATGTAGTCTACAAAATACACTAGGGAAGTCTCTAGATTTTATTAAAGCGTCTTTGCCATACATACGTTAAGGTAATAAAGATGTAGATGCAAAGTGTAATGATTGTTACGATGATGGATGTCGTGAAAATGATTCCAATCAGGATCGTTATTAAAGCGATGATTGCTGCCCAAGTCGTATACGGGAACCATCTAACTGAATAGGAACTTGTTTTTCCGGGCTGTTGTTTACGTGAATTCAAATGGGCTAAGGCAATGATCAACCAGATGAATAATACGGTATATCCCAGCGATCCCATCAGGAATTCGAAGGTCTTGCTTCCAGCAAATAATGAAATCAGTACACCTCCATATAAAGCGGAAGTACACATTAATATTGCGTAAACAGGAACTTTCTTCTTGGATAAACGTGAAAAAATTTTCGGAATGCGACCGTCCACGGCTTGTGTATACAGGACGCGTGATGAACCATACAATCCAGAGTTCATCGATGAAATGATCGCCAGTAGAACAACGGTGTTCATAATATGGTCTGCACCTGGAATCCCTATCATTTGAAAGACCATCACAAACGGACTTTCAGGCACCCCGTTTACTTCGTTCCAAGGAATTAAACTAACGATGATGAAAAATGGAATGATATAGAAAGAAATGATCCTGATCAATGTACTGCGAACGGCTTTTGGAACCACTTTTTCGGGATTTTTCGTTTCTGCCAATGTGACCCCGATAATTTCTGTACCGCCATATGAATAAATTACCACCAACATCGCCGTGATTAAACCTGTTGATCCATTCGGAAAGAAACCGCCATGGTCAGTTAAGTTAGAGAAACCGACAGCTGTATGATCACCAAAAGTCACGAGCAGTAACAATAATCCTGCCATTATGAACACAATGATGACGGTAATTTTAATTAAAGCAAGCCAGTACTCCGTTTCAGCAAAAACCTTTACTGATAGCAAGTTGATTGCTGTAACTAACACTGAAACAGCTAATGCCAGTATCCAGATTGGATATTCAGGCAGCCAATATTGAATGAAAATAGCCGCAACAACTGATTCGGCCGTGATGTTTAATACCCACATTTTCCAATAGATCCAATCAAGGAAATAGGCAGGATACTTTCCTAAAATAGATTGGACAAGATCCCTGAATGTTCTTGCACCGCTATTGCGGACTGCCATTTCAGCTAAACCTTGCATGATGAATAATAGAATGATGCCCCCTATCAAGTAAGCAATTAGTATGGATGGGCCAGCCATATCAATTGCTGAACTGCTTCCTTTAAATAAACCTGCCCCAATGGCACCGCCTAATGCCATCATTGTAATATGTCTTGAAGTCATTGTCCTCTGTAAATTCCGTTTGTCAGTTTCCATATCCTAACCTCCCAATATATCAAAAAAGGCAAATCGTCTCTTTCTTCATAATCAAATGAAGAAAGAGACGATTTGCCTTAAGCTTACCGCGGTACCACTCTTATTGGTTCTCTTCGAACCCTGCTTTAAAAACCTTGTAACGAAGGTCAATCGTTAAAACCAGAGAATAGATTAAATCCTAATCTTTAGCTTTACCACTCCCTGGCAAGTTCAAAGTATCATTGGACTGCGTTGCACCAACCCGCAGCTCTCTTTACCGAATAATGAGCTTTTACTACTCCTGATCTTTGCGTTTTTAAAATTATATCTGAAAAATTTTAACAATATCCAATACTATACGGATTAGAAGTAAATTTGTCAATAATTTTTTCAGGATGATATTTTTAAGTAACAAATCAAAGTAATATGTGGTGATCTAGCTATAAATCAGTAACATACTATTAAAAATAAAATATGATGCCTAATCCCCTGGGAGAACTTACTAGTGGCAACAAGGATTCGGAAGGTAAATCAATTAACGTGACTGGGTTCACATTTAACCACCCCATAAATTCGATTTATATATCCAATCTTATCCATTTTTGGATAATCAATTTTATTTTCATAATAATCCCCCTTGATAATACGAGTCTCCTCAATAGCTTGGTTTGATAATCCTTGTTCAACTAACCTGCTGCGTTAGTTGAACAAGAAAAAAGAGATGCTCATTAAAAATCGCGTCCTTTAATTTAACAGCTCAAATCTGACCATACTTATAAGTTCAATTAAAAACAAAAAAGAAAGCTGAACAAGAGCGAAAAGAAGATTTCATTTCATATTTTGTGAATACTACATATAAATAGAAAAATGTTTGGTAATACTATCCTTATTTAAAGGTGTTGTTTCAAATATAGAAACTTTTTCTCTTTTTTTGAATTTTATTTCTCCACATTATATTATGAACAACGTACGAAAGAGAGGTAATACATTGAAGCAATACGAAGTAGCTACATTGAAAAAAGGACTTCTAATTTTAGATGCTTTGCGAGAAAAAGATATGACACTTACTGAAGTTATACAAATATTTTCATTTAATAAATCAACAGTTTTTCGTTTGTTATATACCCTTGAAATAATGGGCTATGTCAAAAAAAATGATAATTCCTATAGTCTTACTAATAAGATGGGATCTTTATCTACTTCCTTTAACTCTAGAGCAAATTGGTTATCAGTTCCACCTTTATATGAGTTGAGTAGAGAAGTTGGAGAAACAGCCTATGTTGGAATTCTTTATGGTACGGAAGTAGTTACCGCACAAGTTGTTGATGGCACTCATTCAATGAGGGCACACTCGGAGGTTGGTGACCGGGCCCCTGTACATTTAAGCGCTCTAGGAAAAGTCATATTAGCTTTTTCAGATGAAACCAAACTCGTAGGAATCCTTAATGAATTAACTTTAGTGCAAAATACAAAAAATACATTTGTAGACTTACACTTATTAAAAGAACACCTAAAGGTCATTCGTAAGCAAGGATACGCAGTAGATGACGAAGAGACGGAAATAGGTCTACGCTGTATTGCTGCTCCTGTCATCTTTGAGGGAAATATGATTTCAGCTGTTGCGATAGCTGGTCCAGCCCTTCGGTTAAATAAAAAATTTGATAAAACTTTTAGTAAAAAACTTATTCAATGTAGTTCGCGTATATCGAAAATGCTTTGATGGAAAACACTCTAAAGTTTGAGGAAGGAGAATAGATTAAGAGATGTCAATAAAAGTATACATTGCATTATTTTCTTTGGCCATCAGTGCTTTTGCCATTGGAACAACCGAGTTCGTCATTGTAGGCTTACTTCAAACAGTTGCTGATGATCTATCTATTCCGGTGACAAAAGCTGCCGCTTTAATTTCTGGTTATGCAGTAGCAATTGCTGTTGGAACTCCAATTGTAACAGCAATTACAGGGCGTATTCCGAAAAAAGGATTTTTACTAATCTTAATGATGGTTTTCATTTTAGGTAACGCAATTTCGTCCATTGCAGAAACATATGAAGTATTAATGTTCTCACGAATTATTACTGCTATCGCACATGGTGTATTTTTTGCAATCGCAACTACAGTCGCTGCCGATATCGTACCAGAAAACAAAAAAGGTACAGCTATTTCAATTATGTTTACCGGATTAACAGTAGCAACTATAGCTGGTGTTCCAATGGGAACTTATATTGGACAACAGTTTGGCTGGCGCGCTACATTCGGTGCTGTAGCTATACTCGGCATTATTGGGCTAATCGTAAACGTATTTGCCATTGATAAAGTGTATAGACAGACAGATCCTCCTACTCTTAAAGATGTATGGCAACTTGTGAAAAATCAACGAATCCTACTAGCACTATTAATGACTGCATTAGGTTTTGGTGGAACTTTTTCGTTGTTTACCTACCTCGCTCCTATACTAGAAAAAATCAGTGGGTACTCAGTTGGATCTATTTCATTGCTGCTTTTAGTTTATGGAGTTGCCGTTGCCATTGGAAATATAGTGGGTGGGAAAATGGCCAATCAGCATCCAGTTAAATCATTACGCTTCGTCTTTTTACTTCAAGGGTTCGTACTTTTATTACAAATGATACTACTACCAAGTAAAGAATTAAGTATTTTATCTATTATTTTGTTAGGGTTATTTTCATTTATGATGTCTCCAGGAGTTCAAGCGTACATTGTAATGCTTGCTGAAAAATTGGTTCCTTCTGCAAAAGATATTGCATCTGCACTAAATATATCAGCCTTTAATGTAGGGATCGCTGCAGGATCTACCTTAGGTGGATTAGCAATAGACTATTTAACGTATTTAGATACTGCATGGGTTGGTGCGATAATGGTGGCATTCGCATTTCTTCTATCTGTACTGAATTATAAATTTGATAAAAAACAAAGATTATTTTAAGGGAGAGTTTATTTATGAACTTACAACAACTAGAAAACGTTGAAAAGGAATTGCAGTTTGAAACATTTACTAATGAAGATGCTTTAAATCTTGGTATGACATTAATTAATTATGCAAAAAAAAATAATAAAGCTGTAGCTATTCATATTGAGCGTAATCGAGTACCTATATTCACCCATTTAATGGATGGTACTTCAGAAGAAAATGTATTTTGGCTATATCGAAAAAAACGCGTAGTGGATCATTACAACAGAAGCTCACATTATATTGGAGCGAGATTCGAAAAGCTAGGAACGACTCATGGTGAAAGCTCTCTTCTTCAATCATCTGATTATCAAGCGATAGGCGGTTCTTTCCCTATACGTATTAAAGACATAGGTGTAATTGGAAGTGTAACAGTAGCAGGACTTACACCTCAACTTGATCACGATTATGCTGTCGAGGGAGTAAAACGTTTCTTAAAGAAATAAGGAGTTTATGAACTAATGATTGTTGAACATGCCATTTTAATCATCAAAGAAGAGTTAGTGGAGGAATTTATACAAACAATTAACGAAGCATTCCCTATTTTAAGTAGCTCTGAGGGGTACTTATCTCACAAACTTCTTCGAAATAAGGAGAATCTAACTCATTTTTTACTCATTGTTAATTGGAGGAATTTAGAAGATCATCTAGATGGCTTTGTAGGGAGTCCAAAATTCAAAAAATGGGACTCGATACTTAGACGATTCTATGATAATTATCCAAATGTCTTGCACTATACAGAACTAAAATATGAATAATTCATCAAAGCCTGGCTATAACTAAATATTTACCTGTCAAATAGACAGTTATAAAAGTCTGTCTTTATGGGGCATGTGTTCGGTATTCAACTGGACTCATGCCTTGATTGCTTTGAATTCCAAAAAGAATTATTGGATGGCTGAATGCTGCTCTTAAACCTTTTCAGCCGAGTTCAATAATTTCAATAATAAAACTCAAATTTTTATTATATTTACTCCTCAATCTGGCCCGATTAATGATGGTCTTGTTTAACTAAAGCACCCGTTAGTTGAATAAGCACCTTCTCTTTTATTACACATTATGTTCGAACAACGAATTAAACTTTACTGTACATATAACTTAAATTTTCCATACAATTGAATAATCTTTTATACTCTGGACATCCTAGTAACTGTATGAAAAAAATTACTATTAGTTAGGGAGTGAGTGCGATTATGGGAATATTAAGTGGAAATCCAAAAGATGAACCGTTACATTATGGTGAAGTGTTCGGTGTCTGGACAAATCTGGCTACAAACAATGGATTGATTGCTGCATATCAAACGTTTATTAACCACACTGGTGACCAAGATTTAGCAAAACTAATTGAAGAATTTATTCTCAGTATGAAAGACGAAAATAAGCAATTAGAAAAGATATTAAAAGTAAATGGCGTCGGGCTTCCTCCAGCACCACCTGAACGTCCGGAAGCTAGATTAGAGGACATTCCACCTGGTGCAAGATTTTACGATCCTGAAATCAGCGCTTCACTTTCAATGAATGTAGCTGCCGGTTTAGTTGCTTCCAGTCAAGCTATGGGAATGTCCATTAGAGAAGATATCGGTTTAATGTATGGTCAATTCCATCTGAATAAAGTTCAACTAGGTGCCAAATTGTTACGATTGAATAAAAGTAAAGGTTGGCTTGTTCCTCCACCACTACATGTAGACTTTCCAGATAAACAATAATAATTCCAAGGGCAATCTATATTTGATTGCCCTTTTTAATTTTCTTAGTACATATAATATGTCAAATGCGACATAAAAACTCCCATTCATCTTCAACTAACCTGCCGCGTTAGTTGAAGAAAAAAAGGCTTTACTCCTTCTTGAAGTAAAGCTATTTTTAGTTGAAGATTCATTAAAACTACCAAGTTAAATCATTTAAGAATGTAAGAATATCTTGGTTCACGTCGTTAATGTCCGTGCCTAATGTCATTAAATGTTTAGAGTTTGGGAAACCCTTCATTGTTTTTTGATTCGTCGCAACGCTTTGAAAAATTACCTCTGCACTCTCTTTATACAATGGTTCATCTAATTCACCGTATAATATACGAATTGGTGACGTTAAAAGTGCTAATTTATCCATCGTTGTATCAATTAGCTGTTGGAACTCAACTAATGAATCGATAGACATATTTTGAAAACGTTTCATTTCAAAATTTATTTGTTCTTCATTTTTCCCTTCAAATTGTTTGTATCCTTTTGCATAATGAAAGACACGCTTTTGTAGAAAAGTAGCTTCCCTATGTATTGGCACTGACATTGTCACAACACCATTTATCTCCAACTCTTGACCAACTTTTAATGCAAACACACCACCAAGAGAAAGACCAATCACAGCTATTTTTTCAAAACCTTCATCCTTCAATAACTGGTAACCGTTCAGTACATCTTGCCACCAATCTGACGGTCTATATGTGAGAAGTTCTTCTGCTGTTAAACCGTGTCCACTGAATAATGGTGCATAGCAAGAATAATTGTTCTGTTGCAGATACTTCCCTAACTTTTTCATATCATTCGTATTGCTTGTAAAAGAATGTAATAGTAAAACGGCTTTCTCTCCACCTTTATAAAAAAAAGCTTAGGGGGTACTATTTTCATCATTATTTTAAATACCTCACTAACATATTTTTAGACTTAAATTAAATAACTGAACATCGAATTTTTATGACTCCTATAAAGGATAACATCCATTCGTTATTGAACTAAACTGCTGCATTAGTTCAATAAGAAGCTTTTCTCCTTCTTGAAGTAAGGCACCCGTTAGTTGAGTGATCAGGATATTAAGTCAAATATCCTATTCAATGAGTTAATAACAGGAAGTAGTGGCAATAAAACAGCAAAAATAATATTACTTTCTAAGAATGCTTTCCATAATTTCAATCCGTTAAGAACCTTATAAATTAACAAAAATCCTGATACAGTAACAAAAGAAAACAACAGCCATAAAAATTCCTTTTGTCTATTTACTGCATATTCAATTTCATCAATTCTCCAAGTGTCATTCCCAGAAAAGGACAGAGTTATTATATCTTTTTCAACTCCTAAGAAATTGAATGATTTTAGCGATACATTATCTTTTTGTACTGCTTCAATATCAAATCCATTTGGTAAAAATGAAAATTTGTACACAAAAAGATATGAAACACAAAAAAGAATACTTGCAATTAATAAAAATGCTAAAAACTTTTTAACCTTTGACATAAAATCATTATTCATTAATTAAATCATCCCCCTTAAATTCCTCCAAATTACCATAAAAAAACGAATGTTTTTGTTAAATAAATCTGCTTCGTTAGTTCAAGAAGAAAAAGCTACCATTTCAGACAGCCACTTGTTTAACTAAGCAACCGTTAGCCATCCATGCAGCAAAAAACGCTGCACAACAAAGAATGAAAATGTGAAAAACGGCTATAGGATTCTACGGTTGGTTAAGAAGGTCGATCAACTATGGTGCCATTGAGCCCATCCGTTAGTCTGACTCCAACGACCACGGTGCATCACAGACTGTCGCCAAGTAGCACTCATGGGAGATTAACCCTACTCTGGTTATAGCACCAGACAGCCTTTATTCTAACAAGATTGGAGTTGGTTCCATTTAGTTTTCAGCCTAATATAATCATTCTGAAGGCTCAGCCTTTTCTGAGTCTCTTTTGTTATGCAATTTTATAGATTTTGAGTATTTTTTAATTTTCATGGGAGTTGAATAACACAATATAACAATTCATTTGAAAATAAAAATCATTTAGATAAAAATGTCTTACGAGTTAAATTAATAAATTCCTCCAAAGGAGGTGTTATGCGTTTATCCTTGTGCCAAGCAATCTGCGTAAAAAGTGGAGTTGTAGAAGTATTCCATGGTAATACCTTCATTCTTCCCTCTTTAATGTCTTTTTCAACTACCATTTTTGGTAATAGTGCCACACCTAGTCCTGCTAATACACATTGTTTGATTGCTTCTATACTACCAAATTCTATTTTATCTAACGGATATACTCCTTTTGAGTTTAAAGAGTCTTCCAATATTCTTCGATATGAACAACCAGCTTCTGTTAACAAAAGTGTTTCATGCTTAAGATCTGATAACGAAAGCACATTTTTTGCATTGTTTGGCGAGGTCACCAATTTCAACTCCTCCTCAATAAGCTTCTCTACTCTTAAAGATTCTTCTGGCCTACTTGTGTCCATAATAAAAGCAACATCTAAAATACCCTCCATTAACTGCCTTCTTGCCATCTCGTCGGAATTTGCGGGTCTAAAAACAAGCTTAACGTTTGGAAATTTTGCCTTAAACTCTTTGAGAATTGGAGGTAATCGGTATGTACACTGGCTTTCCTGTGCCCCTATTGTAAGAGTACCTACTGGTTCATCTTCGCCATTTGCTACCATTACTGCTTCTTCACTAAGTATGATCATCTTTTCAGCATATAGTTTAAACTGTTGCCCGGCTTCAGTTAAAATTAACCGTTTTCCTAAACGCTCAAATAATGGCTTACCTATTTCAGCCTCAAGAGATTTTATTTGTGCTGTTACACTTGATTGGGCAAAATTTAATATTTTTGCAGTCTGTGTGAAATTCAAATTTTCTGCTGCATTTTTAAAAGTTATCAATTGTTTAATTTCCATAAATTAGACCTCACAGTAATCGTTTTATTCGATTGATTCAATCGAATAAATCATCTTTTCCGTTTTATAATTTTATTATAAGATACAAGTAATTAGGAAACAAATTAGATATTAGAAAAGGAGAGGTTTTTCATGACAATCGCCATAATTTATGGAGGAACTAGACAAAATGGAAATACAGATATCCTGACAGAACATGTAATTCAAGGCATAGATACAGAGAGAGTATACTTAAGGGATTATAATATCCTGCCAATTATAGACATGAGACACTCCGAAAATGGGTTTCAAGATAGAAATGATGATTATAATTTAATTATAGAGAATATTCTCCAGCATGATATCTTAATATTTTCTACTCCGATTTATTGGTACAGTATGTCAGGAATTATGAAGAACTTTATTGATAGATGGTCCCAAACTTTAAAAGACCCTAAATATCCTGATTTCAAAGATAAAATGGCAACAAAAAAAGTATTTGTGATTGCAGTCGGAGGAGATGAACCATTCATAAAAGGACTGCCTATGATTCAACAATTTAAGTATATTTTTGATTTTATAGGAATCGAATTTGCGGGGTATATTCTTGGAAATGGGAACAAACCTGAAGACATCTATCAAGATGCAGGAGCATTACTATCAGCCGAGGAATTGCGGAAAAAAATAATTGAATGACTATGTTAGGAATGAGCTATGGACAACAAGAAGATTGGACTGTAGTTTTTGTACCGTTAATTAATTGTATATTAATTAAGCGTTTACCTTCTTGGCCAATTCTTGCCACCCTTGTTTTTAATGGAACTAAGTGTTGAATGTAGAGTTTCACTCCAAGGAAAATAATCGAAAGTTTCTGATTCATACCTATTCTGTTCCGGCTCTGGTTTTTTGTTTTTTATTATATAAACTTTCCCTTCGAACCGGACCCATTGAGGCAGCTCTTTAAGATCATTTGGAATCTCCATATTAAATCGCATATTAGACTTCAGAAATTCTAATCCTTTTTCTGTAAGAGCATATGTATTTTCAATACGACCCTTTAGGACAGAAATATAATCCCTCTTTATAGTCATATTCAGAAAATCCCTAAACTCAGGTTCATTAATATTGTATGTTTTGTGTGAAAAAGACTCTTTCTCCAGTATATTTCTTAATACACTAAATAGTAATCTCACTCTAAACACCTCTAATTTTTAGTCTCAAAAAGCAATTATATTGTTTTGTGGTAATATATGGGGAAACCAAGCAACTCTTGAAGTAAAGCACCCGATTGTTGAACAGAAAAAATGAAGCTTATTCAACAATCGAGCCAGTTTAAGGCAAAACAATAGATAATAAAAAGAAATACTGTTGTTTGCTTCAAATAGTAATTGAGAGTAAATCTAAGCATTGTTCATCTTATGATAGAGAATAGTAATTAGGCTTAGAGATACTTTCTTTTACTAACGATGCACATCGTTTCAGCATTTCTTTTCCTGTGTTAAATTCTCTAGCATCTGCAATCAAAATGGTTGGAATAGTAGACATATTATGGGGTAATGTCTTGTCATTGTAAATGATTTGTTTTGCAAACCTCCCTACTATTATTCCTAACCAACTCCTTGGTGGGAAAGAATTTCCCATTGCAATGTCTTGGAAAGATGAACAATGCGCTAGCATTTGGGCAACATCCATTTTACCCCATTGCGGTTGTGAATTTGGACTCAATTTGTCAATACGCTTTAAAATTTCTGCTGTATGCATATGATTAAAAATATTTTTCACTAGTGCATATCCCCTTTAATTATTATGAGTCGACCTTCTTAACTTATTTGAGCCGATAGTTGAACACAAGTTAAACAACACTGTTCAACTAATCTGCTGCGTTAGTTTAAGTGTAACATTTCACAATGGATAGCCGAAATCTTCACAATGTTTTGGACATAAAAATATACCACGAAAGGTGGTCTTGTTTAACTAAAGCACCCGTTTGTTGAAGAAGAATTATTTAGGTTGGGTTTACTATAAACCTTAAAATGCTCTTTAAAATAAGGTGGTGAACTTATTAAAGGATTGATTGCTTTTCTTTAAGAGGGAATAAAATAATCGCATGAAATCAACGCTCTAGATGAGCTAATTTCAAGCGATTACTATTCTACAGTTCACTAAAAGAATCTCTCTTATAAACCTAATTTATTTTGTGCAAGCATCTTAATCATATTTGGATCAGCATGTGAGAAGAATTGGCTTTCTCCAACATTCAAGGTTGCAATAGTTACTTTGTCTTCATCTGTTAAACTGAAGTCAAAGATATCAATATTTTCTGCCATACGTTCTCGTTTTGTTGTTTTTGCTAATACTACAATTTCTTGTTCTACAAGCCAACGTACAATGACTTGGGCAACTGACTTATTATATTTCTTACCTATTTCACTAAGAATATCATTTTGGAAAATGTTATTTTTTCCTTCTGCAAATGGAGCCCATGCTTCTGCACAAATCCCTTCAGCTTTTAGTGCTTCAAGAGCTTCTGTTTGTTGGTTGAATGGATTAATTTCAATTTGGTTGATAGTTGGGATCACTTCATTGAATAATGCTAAATCCACTGCACGATCGGCTGCAAAGTTTGAAATACCAATAGCACGAATTTTCCCTTCTTTATGAAGCTCTTCCATTGCGCGCCATGCCCCATAAACATCATTGTAAGGTTGGTGTATAAGTAATAAGTCAATATAGTCTAAGCCAAGACGATCAAGTGAACCTTGGAAAGAGTTCATTACACCGTCATACGATACATTTTCAATCCATATCTTTGTTGTAACAAAAAGCTCTTCACGAACTACACCTGAATTCTTAATTCCTAAGCCGACTTCCATTTCATTCATATAAGATTGTGCAGTATCGATATGTCTGTAGCCCGCTTTGATGGCATCACTCACTGCTTGTTCAGTATCTTCTGCCGGTATTTGAAATACTCCAAAACCTAAAATAGGAATTTCAACACCATTATTGAGTTGTACAGTTTTCATTTTTTCCGCCTCCTTATTAGTTAATTCACTGTAACTATAAACTATGGAGTCGACTCCATAGCAAGAGTTTTACTAATCTTTTTTGTAATACTTTATCTCCCATAAGTTCTCAACATTATCTTGGGTTAGTTCACCACTTTTAAACTTGGCTAAATGATCGTCATAGGTGTCAATCTTATATTGCAAAAGAGCACGTACTTCTTTCATTTTCTCTATATTTTTTTCAATTTCCTCCAACTGGTCTACCAATATTTGTTTTTGAGCATCATCCACGTTTTGGGTGTCACTAAGCCCCGCAAGTGTAGCAAATTCAATCAATGACTCAATAGATAAACCTGCTGAACGAAGACTTTTTGCAAGAAAAATCCAATTCAAATCACCGGTTTGATAATTGCGATAACCATTTTTATCACGCGTAACTGGTGGTATTACACCGATACGTTCATAGTAACGAAGAGTATCGACCGATAAGTCAAACATTTCTGCAACTTGTTTACTGTTCATAATTTTCCTTCCTAAACTTTATTAACTATATCTTGCCTTAATTAAAGCCAAAAAAGGGATACCTTCTTCAACTAACCTGCTTCGTTAGTTCAATAACATAAAAGGCTTTACTCCTTCTAAAAGTAAAGCACCCGTTAGTTTAATATGAATTGCAGTTTAACTACCTATAATTTGTCTTTTTAACCATCGTCATAAATTCTGCAAAATCCGTACTAAATTCGTCCTTCTTAACAAAACCAAGCTTTTCATATAGATGAATAGCTCTTTGATTGAACTTTGCCACAGTTAATCGAATTGGACTACCAATATAGTTTTTTTCAATACAACGAAGAATAAACGAACAAAATTCAAAACCGTTGCCTTTACCTACAATTTTAGGGTTCATACCTAGTCCCATATCAATTGAGTCATCTGAATAAACACCAATTTTATTCCCAACAGGAACTTGAGCATTATCTCCAGTACAAAAAAATCCAAATAATTCTTTCTTATCATTAACAAGTGCATAGTATGAGCCATCGAGTCTTTCCTTCATTTCTTCATCTGTTAATTCATTATTGTAGAAATCATATGGTTTTTCATATTCCCAGCTAAGTATATCTTTTGCTATTTGTTCATTCATATTTTCTATAAATAATTTCATATTCTACACCCCTACTCATATATCAATTCGAAAATCTTGAAGGATAATCCTTCTTCAACTAAACTGCCGCTTTAGTTTAGTGTAACATTTCACAATGGAACGCAGAGAACTTCTAGTTGTTTTGGACAAAAAAATGGTCCATCGAAAATGATGATCTTACTTAACTAAAGCACCCGTTAGTTGATGAGGTTTTTTTATTAATGTTAATGATTTTCCAAACTAGCAATTATTCTTTTTCTTAATTCCTCTGGTTCAATCCAATTTTCCTCAAGAATCTCGTCAAAAGGTGAAAGTTCCAAACTCGGTGCTTGATACTCAGCCTTTAAGTCTTCTATAATCACTAAATATTGCTTGTAAAAGTCTTCTTTTTGCTCTTGTGTTAAATCTAAAGAATTTACCAACGCTACTTCTCAGATAAAGCCTCAACTTCTACTGGTTGTCTATCAGGCAGACCTTCCGTAGTTTCTTCATTTTCACTACACTCTGCTAAAAAGATAGTTCCAAGTAATACCTCTACACATAACCTAATTATAAAGAAAGTGTATAAATATTTGGAATAAATAGATATTTGTATTCTTCAAGATCATATCACTAAATTTGGTATCAGCTTATTCAACTAACCTGCCCCTTTAGTTGAAAAAGAAATCTTATCTTCAAGTTCGAATTTCATTGAAATAATTTAAAACTCTTCTTTTAAGATTGAGTACATTTTTAAATCTCGATGGTTTCCTTTCACAAACATACCTTTTCTAATTATCCCTTCAAAAGACATTCCTGCTTTTTCCATTACTCGTGCTGAACCGATATTTTCTACATCACACCTTGCTTGAATACGTACTAAATCCATTTCTTCAAAACCGAATTTTAATATCTCCTTTGCTACTTCAGTAGTTAAACCTTTTCCCCAATAGTCTTTAGAAATTACATATCCAATTTCAGCAGTTTTATGATTAGGTTGCCACCAAACAAAATCGATAGTTCCAATGAATTTCCCATTTTCCTTGTATTCAATTCCCCACGGTGAAACCTGCTTGTTTTCATATTTGTTCAATATAAATTCCACAAAACCTTTTGTATCAGAAATGGTTTCGTGGGTATTCCAAGTTACATACCTAGATACTTCTTCGTTTGATCCGTATAGGTACATATCTTCAATGTCTTCTAAAGTGACTTTTCTAAGAATAAGACGTTCTGTTTCTAAGATAGGTAAGTCACCATATATTTTTTCGACCTGCATTTAATCCCCTCCACTAATTACTTGCTGAGACTACTTCTTTAAAGTGGTTCTCTATTCCTCCTTCTCCTTCTTCAGCTAAAGTGCATCGTCAATTCAATAAGAAAAATGCTTTACCCCTTCTTGAAGTAAAGCACCCGTTAGTTGAATAAGAGTTTTTTCTACTTTCTTGTTTGAATGTATTTTTCCGTCAATAATCCCGCATTAAACACGGATAAAATCATGATGAAGAAAAATAGTACCCGAACGGTTGGATCCCTCTTATCAATAATAAACTCAATACTAGAAAAATTAACATAAACAAAGCCAATAGCAACGAATATAGATAAGATAAATTGCCCTTTTATAGACTTAATCATAAATTCCCCCTATTCTTGAGTAACTAAAGCACCTATTAGTTAATCAAGTATCTTTTCATACACTTCTAACCAGTTAAATTTTATTGGTCTTGCGACGTTCAAGAAAATAGAAAACTGAGTAACATACTATTAAGATTACACCAGTTAGAAATGCAATAAAAAAACCAAATATTCCTTGAAAAGCTACCCATCCAACCGTGAATGTAAGGAAAAATAGTACATAACAAAAACCGACTATTATAATTGCAATAGGTACGTTAAAAGGAAATAATCGTTTCCAACACAAAGCTAAAAAAGATGACATAAATAGTATAACAACTGAAATGATTGTGTCGAACAAGCCCCAACGGAATTTCGCACGAGACTGTCCTTCTTCACCATAAGTAGTGTGTGTATTTAAGTCATATAGTGTAATTGTTGCTGTAACAACACTCACCAATACAATGGTTGTGAAAGATGCCCAGTTTATCGTTTTTAAAATGTTTTTATTTTTCATTTTACCCCCTAAAAAATTTAATCTCCTACTGGTATTTCTATATTCTTGTTTTAAACTCCTTGTTAACTACCCCTTTAGTTCGATAAAAAAAATCTTTACTCCATCTTGAAGTAAAGCACCCGTTAGTTCAATTACACTATTTAAAGGATAAAGGTTTTTCTGGTCTATTAGGGCAATATTTGCAATGAGGGTCACTACATTTTGATTCAATCCAACTATTACATTTAGGACAAAAATAAGTATCGAAATCATCATAATATACTAAATTAGACTTGCATTTAAAACAAAATTTTTCTTGTTCAATTTGACCATAAAATTCAAAGTCATCTATAATCACTTTGCTATCTACCTTCTATCATTTTCATAAAAAACCTCCATTAAATTAATTAACCTGCTACGTTAGATTAAGTGTAACATTTCACAATGGATTACTGAGATTTACTTGATGTTTTGGATTAAAAATAGACCATCAAAAAATGATGGTCTTGTTTAACTTGGTTTCTTAATCCATCCTTTAGCTTTTTCTACTAGTTCTTCTTTTCTCCAGTTAACTTGGTACTTTGTACTTGTAGTATTATCACCTTGATTATATTAATTAAGATTTAATGAAATAGAATTTAATTCTTGAGTTACAACAATATCTTGTTGTTCAAACCGCATTCTATCTCTACGTCTCCAAATGTCTGATATTTTTTTAGCGTACAAAGAGAATAGTTTCCTTAAACAAATCACCCGCTGTATAAGCGAGTGATTTGTTTATTTTATTAAAGTCTTCATAAACGTTGCAACGCCATCTTTTGTCTCTAGTTTTATTACACCATAGTTCGGTGCGATAAAGAGCTGCATGCCTGTTTTTTTATTTTTTACATGAACGACATTTTTCAACTGCCCTGCCGGTGTATCAAGCGTTGCATAAATTGCATATACTTGCCATTGCCCGTTTATTGATTTTGATCCAAGCTTAAGTGGCAATGCAATGGACAATGTTTCGTCTTGTACATCTGGTTGTCTAATGTTTATGGAGAATTCTGATACAATCTCTACATAACCAAAACTAACATTCAATTCTGACTTAGCAGAATAATCATAACGTAAATGCCATCGATCTCCATCATAAGTTAGTAGATTCGACTGAAGGCTATTTGCATCGATATTAGCAGTTTGAAAGGTAATATTTGCGTTTACTGGTGGTGAAAAAGGTCCTGTGACTTGTACATCCAAATCATATAAGGTTGACGTTTCAACATAACCAAAAACAGCATTTTTTGAAATTAACGTATAGTTAACTATAGTTGCTGGATACACATACACCGTTTCACCAGGTGTAAATACACGCTTAACAAATTTGCCTGGTGCAGCATACATTACTAAGTCGTTTTTAACATTCTGGTATAGTAGAGCTGAATCAGTTAATACAAATTCCCCATGTTCCCCAACGTTCTTGAAATGACGAGAGCCGCCGGTATTAGGAATTCTTACTGTTACATCATTGCGATTCACAAAACCCCAGTTGTCACCGTATAGAATGAACGCATATGGCGTTTTATCATTCCACGGGTTTGGCATATATTCTTGAACGAACGTCCCTGCCGGTAATTTGTCATAGTAATCTGAAGTCGATGTTGTTGGCAGTTGTAAAGTTAAAATTTATTTTTTATAAATCTCCTGTATTTTCACGCTTAAAAGCGCTTATAACAGAACTTGTCGCGCGCACCCGTTAGTTTAAGTGCATTTATTCACAAACTTTGCGCTTTGTTGGTTCCAAAAGAAAAAACGATTACCTGGTATAGTAATCGTCTTCATTCTCCGTCAACGATCTTTGCAAAGTCATCAAGAGTAGTTGAATACTTGATATAGATCCGTGGTAAAAGATAGAATTCGTCTTTTATGCCCTTCTCAGAAAATAGTTCAGGAGTTGTCGTAAGTCCAAACAAATAGTATTTCTTCGTTTCTGCTAGGACCTTGTTATTGAAATTTCCGTATGGATACGCAAGAACATTAACTGGTTTGCCCGTTATTTTTTGAATTTTATCTTTGGACCCTTTCAGTTCATATTCATAATTTTTTATTTTCGTCAAATCAGGATGTGTAGCAGTATGAGACTGAATTGAGATGATCCCTGAATCAGCCATCATTTTTAAATCCGATTTTGATAATCGGTTGGAGCGACCAATAAAGTCAGAAATAACAAAAATGGTACCAGTTGGTTTAAAACTTTCGTTTTTCAGTTTTTGAAAGATACCAAATGCATTCAGATTGTTTTTGTACCCATCATCAAAGGTGATGAAAATGGGTTTGTTTACTTTATAAATGTCTTGCCATCGATCAAAAGTTAATAATGTGTAGCCATGGTCTCTTAGATAAATCATTTGTTTCTCGAAATTCTTCGGTGTTACATATAACTCCTTAGAACCATGCCCTTTAAATTCGTCAATCGAATGATATATTAAAATAGGTACTTTAAGTTGAGCAAAAACTTGTGATGGAAGAATTAATATAAGAAGACATAGGAAAAACATTACAACCTTTTTCATAAAACCCCTCGCTTTATAACTATTTTATTACTTTTCAATTTATTGTTCCTCAAAAACATAGAACTATTATGATTTCTTCAACATTGATTCCATCTACCTATTTTATTCAATTTCTCAGTACTATTAACCCTACTTCTTTACTGAACATTCGTTTGTGGAGGAAAGTTAGCTGTTATGATGATCTCTGGGTAATAATAAATAAGTTACCGTTGCCTATTAAAAAAAGCAAGGCCCGATTGGCCCTGCTTGTTATTTGACTGTTACTTTTCCAACCATTCCTTCCTGGAAATGGTACCGACATATCAGATCATATGTACCAATATTTATTGGTTTCACGGTAATGTTTTTTTCTGTTCCCGGCTGGACTTCGACGTCAATTCCGAGCTTTTCCACTGTGAAGGTGTGCTTATTAGTACCTTTGTTTTTCAATATCAACGTTGTCGTTCTTCCATTAGGAATAGTGATGACTTTCGGATTAAAGTAATTATTGTTCAACTCAACCTCAATCGCTTTCTCTGACTCAATTGGCTGTGTTACGACGCCGGACTCGGCAAATACACCTAGTGAGCCTTGAGTTGTCACAACTACAATCATCGCAAGCAAAACGACCAATCCAGTTAACCACTTTTTCATATACATTCGCAATTCCTCCTTTCCTAAGACTATCTTTTCCAATTCATAAAATATTATCACATTAAATTAGGTTCCAACGTGCTTCAAATAGTAACTCTTTTATTTGAAACATGACAAAGAAAAAAGATCGACTCTTATGGCGATCTTCTGGAATCCCTTCTTCTTCAATTAACCTACCGCTTTAGTTCAATAAGAAAAAAGGCTTTACTCCTTATTGTAGTAAAGCACCCTTTAGTTGAATAAGCACCTTCTCATTTATTCTCATTATGGTCGAAATGTGTCCATAGTTTACTTCATCGTTTACTTTGTATTTTTTTATTTTTTCTAAATAAAAATGTAATTATTATACCTACAATAAGAATCATAATAGCCACTTTTTCGTCAACAAAATTTTGTCCATACAAGAGAACTGGACTAGCCATTAAAAGTAAACCAATAAATCTAAAAATACTATTGATCATCTTTTTTTCACTCCCATTTTCTTCTTCGACTAACCTGCCGCGTTAGTTGAAAAAGGTAATCAAGCCCCATCTTCCTGTATCACTTTTTCTATATCAAAATTTATCTTTCCGTCACGAGACATAGCAAAGTGAACGTTAATCTAATTATTATCATAAATATCAAAATCTAGGGAATTATATTACTGACAATAGTTATCTTATTCATTTTCTTTTCCTGTCTTTGACACCTTCCGAGACTTCATCTCAAAAAACAGTCGCTTCTGAAACCTCTTCTCCTAAGCTAGAGTACCCAGATAATCAAAGTAAATCTTTTATTGAAGAAGATAAATTTTATAATGAATTAGATAAAAATATTTACGAAGAGTATAAAAATGCTGCATTTAGTATGAGGAAAAAATCTCCTTTAATGAAGTACCAGTTGCAGAACTAACATATAAAATAAAACCAAACTGAGTGGAGAAAAAATGAATCCTACAAACTTGCATCATATTCATCCCAATCGACAAGTATATTTTATGGCATCTTTTCACCAAAATGAAAAAGAAGAATGGCACAAATTTGTAGTAATAGATGCCGTAACCGAAAAGGTGCTTCTTGAAGGAAATCATTATCCTCTATATGTTAATCCTTATAAATAAACAAACTAAACCATCATATGGTGGTTTAGTTTGTTTATAATTAAAAATCTACTGTCTCTTATTAAACTAAACTGCTACTTTAGTTTAATAAGAAAAAGAGCTCAAAGCTCCATGTTCTTGAACTCAAGCGCCCTTTACTTTAGTTACATTCCTTCATAATTTCCTGTTTTCTGTTTATAAAGTGCCATCTAATATGAGACATATGGTCATTTATATATCTGATTGAACAAAAGAAATTAGTAGTCCATTAAACTCCTCATAGTTATCATAATTTGCGTTATGAGAGGCACTAGATATAATTTTCAATGGATACCTCGTCCTTTCAGCCCAGCTATTACAGTATTTTTTTACATAACCTGTATTGTCATATTCTCCATAAGTAATCAAAACTGGACAATTAAATTGAACTTCATCTTCTATCTTCAAAAACTCACCATAAACTTCACTAGTCACTTTCAACATATCTTTTTTACCCAAACTAACTAATGTTTTGTACATACTTGTCCTTGCTTCATCAATTATCGTAATAGCTTTTGCACCTGCTTTACAATAATAGCTATATGGGTACAGTCTGGCAACTGTAGAATAATGTTTTATCCAAAACAATTCCGACTTTTTATAATAACTTTTACCAAAAGGAGTTGTGCCTATTCCTATAAACCCTATTACCTTGTCCCCATATTCATGAATAAAGGACTGAGCAATATAACCTCCTGCTGACTGCCCCACTAAGACTATTTTTTCTATATTCTCCTGTTCGAGTATAGCTAACATCTCTTCATTTACATTTGCGAAAGAGAAATCTTCATAGGGTCTTGATTTTCCATGCAAAGGAAAATCCCAAGTTATCAACTTATATTCAGCAGATAGATGCTCAACTTGTTTATCGAAAAGCGTGTGGTCTGCTGTTAATCCATGACAAAAAACAATAGCAAATTCTTGTGGAGAAACTATTCCATTCGTCCAGTAATAGACCGTTCCTCTTGATGATTGTATCTTTCTCTCAATCATTTGCTGTCCCTCCCTATAATTTTGTACCATAAATTTTCTGAATAAAAATTGAACTTTAAACTCATTTAAACTGGATTTATTATATTAAATCGATTGTATGTCAGTATCTTATAACACCTCACTACTGCTTATAACAGCAATTGAAATGTTATTCTGTTCAACGGAATTTACATTCATAATAGTCCTCCATCTCGATAAATAAGTTTGTTGCACAATAGATAATTCCTTAAATTTCAATTGATTTTCTATAACATTAATGATTCTAATTATATTTTACAGTAGACGATTATTCCATTTTTTGTTGAACTAACCTGCTGCGTTAGTTCAATAAGATATTATTATTTTAACTCAATCTTTTTTGCTCCAGCTTGAGCAGGATTAGATAAATCAATTTCACCATCCATCCATACATCCACTTTGTAACCTTTCCTTAATCCACTGGTATCTTCATAACTTAAGTAGAAAAGAGAAATACTTTCATTATCCAACTCTTGAAGTGTTTTATATTTAAGTGTTTCATATTGTTCTGAAGTCATGCCCTCTGCAACCAATATTCTTCCTTCATCTACTTCAAGTATATAACCTTCTATCTTCAAATCATCCTCTTTCTGTGTGGTTCTATTTTCTGCACATCCAGTTATTAAGAGAATAAAACTCAACAAGATTAAAATTGTACAAAAATACCGTAAAAGTTTCATTTATACCTCCAACTAATAAGTGTTAGTAAGATACACCCTATGTCTATAATTCTATTAAATTGGCAATAATCCTTATACTATTTTAGGGGGAATGGAAATGTTACAGTCAAAAGCATGGGCTTCGTTTGAAGCTGATAAGCGAATAGGAGGCTTTTCGCAACAAACGTTGAAGGCCTACCTGTTACAGTCTTTGCTACTAATTGATTATTTTAAGGATGTAGAGATGGAATTACTGGATACAAATCAACTGAAAGAATATCTCGCTATACCTGGCAAGCATTTAAACCGGCCAGTCTTGCACATCGTATCCGCTTTATGAAATCATTTTTTCGATGGTCCCATGAAGCTGGATACCTGAGTAAGAATCCAACTTCCAAAATGAAAGAACCTAAAGTAGGGAAGCGGATACCCAAGTATTTAACCGAACGGGAGATTGAACACCTTCGTGAATCCTGTCATTCTTCAGTGAAAAAAGCGATTTTTGAATTTATGTTTTCTACCGGCTGTCGAATTGGAGAAATAGTTGCGTTAGAAAAGAATCATATTAATTGGTCCAATAAAGACGATAAGGAAAGAGAAGTTTATTTTAATACACGTTGTGACATATGGCTTAAACGCTATATGGAAAGCCGTGATGACCATAATCCCGCCATCTTTGTAAAAGCCAGACAGCCACACAAAATGAGTGTCGCCCACATGCGATACATCATCAAGCGGAGCTCCAATCGTGTGGAAATTAATAAAGAAAGATTCATCTACACCAACTTAGACACAGCTACGCAACTTATTTGATGTAAATTGGAGCTCCTATTTAAGTCATACAAAGTCTTATGGCATGAGAAAAGTGAAAATGCCAAGATCTATGCTCAGTTAAGCAGAAGGTTAAGGAAAGAGTATTATCAGAAGTACAGAAGTACTTTTTAAATGTAAAAGGAGCAACGGCTTAAAAGACGTTGCTCTACTTTACTAAAGCACCCGTTCCTTTTTAGGAGAGTTATTCTTCTGTTTCTTCTTCATCTATTTTAGCATTTGTAAAGGCTGGTTTTATAAGTGGAATTGAAGTTGAATCATTTACTGATGTCACATTATTTTTTAGCTTAATCTCAAAATATTTATCTACAAGTCTTCGTGCTATTGGAGTAGAAAAATTTGTTTTGTATGATGATTCCAACGAAGCATGCGGGATAACTAGTGCGTATGATATTTCCGGTTTGTCATATGGTGCAAAACCAACATGAGTTAAGTTTACAGTATTAAATGTTTGCCATAATTCTGCATCAAAGTAACTAGATTGAGCTGTGCCTGTTTTTCCTCCACCCGTAAATGGAGCATTTCCAAAGGCTTTATTCGCCGTTCCTCCTCCACCAAAATATACAAGTCTCATACCCTGACGAACACGTTCAATCTCCTCACGAGTGTTATCTACTGTGTTTAATATAGTTGGAGTCATTTCTTTTACTACTTTACCTAGTTGTACACCATCCTCGGAAGGCTCTCTAATTTCTTTAACTACATGAGGTTGAATTCTACTTCCCCCATTAGCGAGAGTAGAAGCAAACTGAGCTAGTTGCAATGTAGTGTACGTATCAAACTGTCCAATACTTAAATCTAGCAGCTTACCATCTTCAAATCCACCTGTACTTCCGTTCACTTCTCCAGGTAAATCTATACCTGTTAATGCTCCGAGTCCAAGTTGAGCATAACCACTTCTCATTTTAAGAAAGGCATCTGTCCCAAAGTTAATAGATTGGTTTGGTCTATAAGTACTGCCGGCAACTCCAAAAGCTGTTTTAAACATATATACATTGGAAGAACGCTCTAACGCTTGTAAGTCATTCATTCGTACACTTCCGAATCGGTTAAATACAGAGCTTTTTGGTTGCGAATCCTTTATACGGATAGGTTCATCCACTAATGAGCCTCCGATTGGATACACCCCCTCGCGATAACCTGTAAGTATAGTACCTGGCTTCACAGTGGATCCAACTTCATATGCATTAGTAAATGCGCCAAATGCGTAGTCATTAATTTCTTTTGCACCTGTATCTTCATTTTTTCCAATTCGTTTACCTACTAGTGAAAGT